>JAVJSM010000001.1:0-124955 GCA_040219445.1 Filomicrobium sp.
AGCGTCTGCGGTCCAAGCGTAGAGAGAAACATGGCTGGTCCACGACCGATGGAACTGTGGAAGGTAATTGCCGCAGCTTACATTGAAGGACTGCACCACGGGGCCTCGTTGGCCCGAGATGAAACAACGTCATAAAAGGCCAAGTGGATGTCGGACGAGACGAAAGAGCTGCACGTCATAGTGTTCCAGTCCAACTGGCATGACTGGCTGTCCGGCCTTACGAACCTTGCCGTAATTGCTGGCGTCTCGATCGCCAATCACCGCTGGGGTGGTGGTTCGACCTGGATTGACTCACTCGTGGTTATTCTTGGGTTTGCCGTCCTGGTTGGAATGGTATTTCGGAAAACCGAGAGAAGCTGGCGCGGCAATATAGACGAGGCCATCGATCACCTCGTAACGCTGCGTGACAAAAACTTCTAAGAAAGGCCCGATGGAAATGGATGATTTGGTCAGCCAATTGAACGCTGCAACCGAGCAGAGCGTTATGAATGCCGCCTTCAACAGCGAAGTAATGCGGCAGTTGCCGTCAGTGCTTTACCGCCCGCGTCTATTTGTCGACGGCAACCAATGGTGCGCTCTGTATGGCGACAATCTGCATGATGGCGTGGCCGGTTTTGGGAACAGCCCAGCTGAGGCAATGCACGCCTTTGACGAGGCATGGAATGAGAAGCTGCCAACAACGTCATGAAAGGCCGGTTTAGCGGCACTCCGCGCGCATCCGCTCTGCTAACTCCGTCCCCTCATAGCTCCGGCGGTCGTGCTGCAGCTCACCGTGCCCCCAGACGTTCTGGCAGGGGAGGTCGAAGCGGTCTTGCAGTGCTTTGATGCTGGCTATGGTCGCAGCTTCCTGCGCTGCCGTGGCGTCCCAACCAGTGCAGATCGAAGTGATCGCGCGACCTGCTACGTTGCAGGCTCCAACTGCTGAAACACCTATCAGGTTGCGGCTGTCCATACCCTTGGCGATTCCAACCTTCCGGTGCCTGTGGCCAACACGCTTAACGTGGTTGGTTCTGACGCTGAGCGGTGCGCCCTGGATGATGGAACCCTCTTTCGAAATGTAGATGTGATAGCCGAATGATCCGCCTCGTTTGCGGTCCCCGTTATGCTGGTATTTCACGAACTGAACTGCTGGCCTTGGTCGGGTGTAATGGATCACCACTCCCCGATAGGGCTTGGCTTCACGTGAAACCTTCCGGCCATACTCAACACGCTTGGAGGCTAGTGCACTAACAAGGTTCTTATCGCCCATAGGACGGCCCCAGTAGGCCACATGATACCCTGGCACCGTCAACACATCCCGTGGGTCATCACGCCAGTCGACAGGCGGCCTGAGGTCATATCGAGAGGGTACAGGCGGGATCGCAAACCCCGGCCTGGACTTCAAAACCAACAACGCCGCCCCGGAGACCAGAGCGGCGCTGAGTGAGAGCGCAAACAGCGCCTCTAGGGGATTGTGTCTGGCAGACTTGATGAGGCTCACTTGCCATCCCTTGCCTCGTAGAGACGGTCAAAAGACTTCTGCAGATCGTCTGCGATGATCTTGTTCTTCTGCACCTTCCGGCACACGTCGCGGGCTTGAGCACTGTCTTGCTGCAAGCAGGCTGCTTCCTGCTGTGCTGAGAGGTCTTCTGTCGGAACGTTGGTTGAAGCCGGTTTCTGGGGTAGCTGGACCGTTGGAAGGTCTTTGTCGTCCTTAAACCAGTTGGCACACCCTCCAAGCAGGAGACCGACCAGGATTACTGCGGCTGCTTTTTCCATTTCTCGTCGTTCTCCCGAAGCTGATCGAAAAGGGTTCCATTGCGTTTGACGGTGATCTCGTCGAACTGACGGTTGATTTCAGTCTGCTTGCGCTCCCAACCGAGCACCGCGCGGACCCACTTCACGTCGTTGGCCCATCCGCCCTTGAGGTACATGTACGAGCCGAACGCGACGACGAACGCGAGTACACCTGCACCTGCAGCCCAATAGACCCAGACGGGTACGAACCGCTTGAGCAATCCCATCATTTGAAGTCCTCCTGAAAGACCCACTGCTTACCGTCGTGGTGGTAGAGACGATTGACCTCGGAGTAGGCGCGCTCGTTGGCGACACCCCACAGGGTGAGGCAGCAAAGGGCAACAATCCCAATGCCGGTGAAGAGGTTGAGCCAAGGTTCAAAGTGGTCGTTCATTCTGCTGCCTCCTGGGTTGAGGCCAGCCCGACCTTGTAGCCAATGATTTGATTGGAGATCAGTTCGATCCCGAGGATCTCGCAGTAGTCGGTAATCGCTGATCGGAATTCAGGCTGAGCCATATACTTGCGTTCGCCCTGCTCTGAGCGGATCTTCGCGAACAGCTCATATGCCTGACCAACAGAAATCTTGGAGCCTTCCGCTTGGATGAAGACAGCATCAAACAGCGCCTGAATCTGTTGCAGGCGCGGACTCTTGTCGATGCGGGCTTGGGCGCTTTCCGACAAATCGATATGGAACGTATCGCCTTCACCAGGTGGGGCTGGAAGGGCCTTCACATCCTCAACAACGCCGTCTTCTGAGATCTTGTAGCGAGGCGCAAAGCCTCCGTTCTCAAGCCAAGCGTTCGCTGCTTCAGCACGGATTTTGTACTGCTCCTGGCGATAGCGGCCCGCGTAGTCACCAGCCCATAGCCACAGGGCGATGTCGACAACGGAAACCATCAGCCAGAAGAGCGGGGCAAGGTAGCGATTGACCTGGCCCTGAGTAACAGCACCGTCCGTTACATCTTCAACCAACGCAGCATGTGGGCTTGCCACCGTGCGGGCTGTACCATCTGCGGCAAGGCCCTTTAGCTCGGCCTGAAGAATGGCGATTTGATCTCCAAGCTTGCGCTCCCGAATGGCATCATTGGCAAGCGCGCGCCATTTCACAGCATCGCGGCGAATGGCTTCACACTTGCGGCCACAGCCGCCGCGTCCGGCTTCACGTTCCGCAGCACTCTCAAGCTCCGTTGCCTTGGCCTGGATGGCCTCAGCAGAGTGCCCTGGGGCTTCCTGAAGGCGTCGCGTGCGCAAGGCGTCTAGATCGGCCTTGAAGCGCTTAAGAGAGGCCTGCTTGCCTTCCAGGCTTGAAGCGTTGATCTCTGATGTTGTGGTGAGGACTTCAGCGACGTTGGATGAGCCGGTGAAGGAAGCAATGAAGTTGACTGCCAGGAGAACAGCGAGAACCGGCCAATGCCAACGTGGGCGGTCTGTTGATTTGAATTCATACCATTCGCCGTGACCGGTATCGCCTAGAACTGCAATCGCCGCTTGTGCAAGGTTTGCGACAACGAAGATGCCAACCCAAAGGGCAGTTAGGATAAACACGCCCTGGCTGAGTGCGGTCGCACCCAAGATACCCAAGACGCAGATCATCGTTGATGTTGCAACGCCCACCCAGAAGAACGGGTTGGATTGGAGAGACGGCCAAAGACGACGGGCTCGGGCCACATACTCATCTGCGTCGGTCCACTCTGCCCGAAACTTATCTTCGAGCTTGTCGTAAGCGTTTTCGACCTTCTCCCCTGTGGTCTGGAAATACTTCCGGGTGCGGTCAAAGCCCCAGAAGATCAGCATCGCTCCTACGGCAACTGCCGCGAGAACGAAAACCCATGTGATCCCTGCAATCACTGTTGCCTCCTAAATGAAAAACCCGCCTCAGGGGCGGGTTATGTCCAGTAGCTGTCGTCGGTGGGCATGCCGGGTATTCCGCCGGGCATGCTCTTTAGGGCTCGTGCTGCTGCGTGGAGCTTTTGTTGATGCGCTCTCATCGCGGCGTGAAGAGCTTGAACGGTCGGTGCATCCATTGGCACGTCACTGTTATCTTCATCCGTCCAATAGAAATCGCTATCGCCGCCATGCCAACGCAGGTCTCCGGCCTGGACGCCGTTCCCAATGGCAACAGTTGCGCCAGTCGCTGCGCTCGTAATGGCGCTTTCGTTCCACTGGTAACTCCGGCCCTCAAAGGTGAAACCCAGCGCAATACGACGGTCTCGCTCTGCGTTTACATCTTCATTGGTTGGAGCGATTTCCGGCTTTTCTGACAGTAGCCCTTGCGCCGCAGGATCTCCGATGAAGTCGACGACCTTTTCTTCACCAGTCGCCGTCCACCAAGTTTCGCCGCGCTTGTCGATCTGCGTTGTCCAGGCCCCTGCCCCGTACACTGCAACCTGCCCAACTCCCGCGATTGGCGGCTGGAGTCGTGTCGCATTAGCAGGGATCTGCCATTTTCTCGCGTCTTCGTCGGGCAAGTTCTCGCGCTTGGGCAATATGCGGGCCTGCATCTGCCCGACCAGCTCACCGGTGTCTTCTGCGTAAGAGTAAACAATCATTGGTTATCCCATCTTCATTACGAACATGACCGCAATGTTCTTCATGCGGGTTTCGTTGCCGCCACTTGCTGCCGATTGATAGGTGTTGTTCGCCAGCAATCGAATTCGGTTTGCAGCCGATCCTGCGGCCAGGATCAGAGCGTTGTCCGAGATGCCGTGGGTGTGGCTTTCGTATTCGTCGGCCTGGTAGGTGCCGACATTATCGCCCGTCGCACCATCGCCAGCACGAGCCGTACGCGACGCTCTGTCCGGATCGGTCGCGGATCCGTTTGCAAAACCACGGAGCGCCCGGCCCCGGAAATCGGGTAGGACAATGTTGCCGCTGCTGACCATCCAAGGATAGCGGGCCGCAACGTTAGGATAGGTTGCAGCACCGCCCGAGATCGTTGCGCCATCAAGCTCGACATAACCGCTTTGTGGCGTAGCATCGAGCGTCGCAACGATGGTCCCGTCAGGGATACCCTCACCATTACTTGCGGAAGTGATCCGCCCCTTTGCATCAACGGTTACGTTGGCCAGCGTGTAGCTGCCTGCACTCACGCCACTGTCCGAGAGACCCAAATCGACATTATCGCCGTGCGTCGCATCATTGTTTGCGACTGTCGCCGTAACATCCCCAGACGAAGAGCGAACCTTGAACGTATCAGCACCGCTTGCATTCGCTGTCACACTGCCATCAGTGATGTTGGCATAGCCGTTTGAAATACCGCCACCAGAACCAGGCAAATCGTCATAGTCGAACTTGTAGGTGCTGCCCCCAACCTCAACCGGGATCTTTGCGCCAGAGCCGAAAGACGGCCGATCTGAAAGGCTGCCGATATCCATCGCAACAGAGGGGTTGCCAGAGACACCGTTGCCGTTGGAAACCGCGATGCCGTCGCCCTGCTGCAGTGTTCGGGTTGCTGCTGTGCCGGAAGCTGTACGTGCTACAAACCCGTTACTTGAGAGCCCGGCAAAGGCTGCCAGCTCAGCGTCGTAGGCTTGCACATCAGCGCCAATGGCAAGGCCAAGCGTGGCGCGAACATCACCAGCACTCGCGTCATCCAGGAACGTCCTGGCAAAGCTTGAGAGAGTGAACAGATCGGCCGTGCCGCTGCCGGTGTAGTAGATACCGCGATCCGCTGCAGACGAGAGACCAGAGATGGCCTGAAGGTCGGCATCGTAGGCTTGAACGTCGGTGCCGATTTCTAGGTTGATCAAAGTCTTGAGCGCTGCCTCGTTGGCGGTTTCTAGGAGCGAGAGGCCATAGGCCTGTGTGCTTAGGGCCGCCAGTGCGGCCAGGTCGGCATCATAGGCTTGAACGTCCGTGCCAATGACGAGGCCCAAGTTCGTACGCGCTGCAGCTGCATCAGCAAGCCCGCCAAACGTGCGGCCAAAGCTTGAAAGGTCATAGGTCGCCAGCGCTGTGGCACTGGTGAAGTAGAGACCTTTGTCTGCTGCTCCGGTTAGGTCTCTGAGAGCTTCAAGACTATCGTTGCTCAGAGAGATGAGAGCATTGTCGCCATGCGTGGCGTCGTTCGATGTGACGGCAACAGTTAGGCCCGTTCCCGTCCGCAGCTTGAAGGTGTCCGGCCCCGATGATTCCGCCGTCGTGGAGCCGTCTGTGATCCGGTAATAGGCGTTCGCAAGACCAGAGCCAGCATCACCCGCCGCCGTAAACAGAATACTCGTGACGGTTGAATCGGTGAAGTTGGAACCGGACCCGTTGAACACACCATTGCTGATCGGGACCTTAAAGTAATCGGTTGCATCGACGAGGGTACCGCTAATCTGGCAATCGAACTGCTCGGCTGTATCGCTCGGATCAACGATCTTCAGGTTGCCCTTGATCGTTGTCGACGTTGAGGCGTCCCACTGGTCAATGATGTTGGAGAGATCGCCGCCGTTCCGGTCTGTCTTCGAAATGTAGAGGAACGTCGCGCTGCCTGGTGTCGCGTTATTGAGACGCCAGTTACCGCTGCCCGGGTTGGCATCTGTCGTGCCTGAGTTAAAGGCGAAGTCCTGCCCCAAGCTCGGGCCCGTCGCACCGTCATTGCCTTTGGTAAGGTAAAGCTCCCAATAGGTTTCCCAAGACGCCCCAACAGCCGGTTCATCCGCTGCAGTCGATGTGTGGTCTGCGATGCACAGGTACTGGTTGCCGTTGGAGGCTCGCACGATATCCTTAGCGAGATATCCTGTGGAGAGTGCCCAGACAGCCTTCCACTCAAAGTGCATCCGCACGAAGTCGACGAGATCCCATGCGTCGTTCGCCTTAGGCCCGTAGACGCGGAAGTTGTCCACGTCGATGTAGAAATCGTTGTTGGCTCCGATTTCGTTGTTGGGAGGACCGGACCCATGCAGGAGCGTCGCAACACCACTTGAGGCTCCCGAGGCCGCTGAGACACCGGCAAAGATGAGTGCCCGGACATAAACGTTGGCCATGCGGGTTTCGTTGCCGCCGCTGGCCTGATTGTCCGTTGTTCCATTCGATGTTGTCGCGTGCGTGTGCCCACCCGCAGTGCTGGTCGTGCCCGTGACGGTGTGAGTGTGGGCCCCACCATTGACAACCACCGGCGTGTCGCCGCTGCCGGGCCCATAGGTTGCAGAGCCAGAGCCGCCTCCGCCCGTCCCGATGTTCCGGATGTTGTTGAGTGTGTGACTGTGCGTCCCAGCCGATGCGGCCTGAAGCGTTCCATCGCCGTGCTGGTGTCCGCCTGGGTTGTCCGTAACGCCTGTTAGATTGGTGATTCCGTGGTTGTGGTCCTTGAGGGCTTCAGCTTGCCGTGTGCCAACAGCATCGCCCGTGGTCCCATCACCACGATCTGTCCGGCTTGCCGCGTCCGGATCAACACCGGCACCGTTGTCCCACATGCGCCAAATCATGCCGCGGTAGTCAGGCAGATTGAACGTCGTGGAGCCGTCGCCGCTGCCGTAGGACGTGCCAATGACATCAAACAGTTCAGAATAGGTCGTGCGGCTAACAGCTGAGCCATCACAGTCAAGATAGCCGGTTGGCGTCGTCGTGTGCGGCCAGGAGATAATCGATCCGGTCTGGACGAATGCACCAGAAATCGCATTGGAAAGCTTGTCTGCTGTGATCGAGCCCGCTTTGACGTAGTAAGCCGAAGCGACCCAGCCCGCGCCCGTCGAGATCAACAGAACTTCATCACCAGAGACGACAAGGCTGTAAGACGTTGTGGAGCCCTGAGGTCCATCAATGGTTTGTGCTGAAGTTGTCTTGATGGAAACGGAGCCAGAAGCACCGCTGTGGCGCACGCGGACCCTGGTTCCGTCTCCAGCAACCGACGCCTCAGGAAGCGTCAGAACGATGGTGCCAGAGCCTGTAGGGTTGGCATTGATCAGCTTGCCGTAATCTGTGGATGCGATGGCGCGCGATGACGTTTCGGAAAGAACCGGCTCCTGGGCCTTGGCGAACTCCGTTGCCGATGCTGAAGCGACAGCGCCGACGATGTTGTCATGCGTGGCAATCGTTGCATCATCCGCGTCGGTGATGATCAGCTTATAAGCCGACGTTCCGACGTAGATTTGCGTTTTGGTGGAGCCGCCCTGTGTGGTGACGGGATAGCCGCCATCATCAGCGTAGACTGTGACGCCAATCGCTGAAGCGAGACCGCTGTCGGCATAGACGGTTTTGGGATTACTGGTGCCAGCATCAAAGAAGTTGAGCTTGGCTCCAGGCACAGGTTCTCCGTTTGCGTCAAGGATTCGGAATCCCGGCGCAAAGACCGCTGTTGAGTCTGGCATTTTTGGGAGTTACCTCAGGTTCTGCATGAGGGTGATGTCGTCAGCGTCGATATCGCCGTCTCCATCCATGTCACGGACAAGACCACCGTAAGCTTTCAGCGCTGAATTGATGTCGAATTGCGACTGAGCTTTTTGCGTTTCTTGGATCGCGTTGGGTGAAGGAGGCTCATAGAACGCGCGGCCCATCCGGCGGCGGATAAGTCGCGCGCCTGGGCTGTCCGGCCCGTCCAATCCCGCCTCCATCGCGGCCCACATTGGCCAGGCCATAACGTCGTCAAAAGAGAAGTTTTCCAGCATATCGTCGGAAACACCGAACTGATTGGCCATGTAGCCATGAAGATCTGGCAAAAAGCGTTGATCTTCCGCCAGGCTCTCGAATTCATTCTTGCTCATGTTGGCCGCGTCGGGCTGCCTTAACTGCTGGATTGCGTTGGCCCAAGGTGCGGGCTCTGGCAGCGGTGGCTGGGCCATGTTTGCTATGTCGGCAAGCGCGTTTTTGCCGTCCATGTCTTCACCTTCCTCTCTGCGTGACGTGCCTAGCTTGCGAATATCTCGCTGCATCTTCCGAAGCGCTGAATCTCTCTCTTTCCGATCCTCGGCGTCCAATACCGGCGCATACCTCCCGCGAGCACGCAGGATGTCATAGAGGGGCCTCGCTAGATCTTCAGAGAGAGGCAGGGGGCGGTTTGCGCCTGCCTGAACCGCCTCGTCATGGCTTTCTGCGTGCTCATCAATAATTGGCAGAAATCTCTCGTAACTTGGGCCTAGTTCGCCAACCAGGGTCTTCATTCGGTCTGGTGTCATCGGCTCATAAAGAGCTCGTGCCAGTTCGTCATTTTGACTGTCTGGACCAGTGATCTTGCCGGGGTCGTCTGAAGACCTTTCTAAGAAAGTTTGGTTGCCATCCCGGCTCACTTCCATAATCGGTGGAAACGCTTGACGCTGCTCTGGCGTGAATTTCCTTTTTCTCTCGACATTAAAAGCCCGTGTTTCTCCGGGTGAACGGTAGTACATTTGGCGGGCCGCGTTGCCGCTTCGCATGGGCGGTATAAACTCACGCGCGCCGGTCCCTTGCCGGTCCACGAGATGCTGCGTTTCGTGGAGAAGCGTATCCAACAGACGGTCTTCAGGAGCGCTAACCTCCATCCGTTCGCCGTTCATCGTCGTTGACCCAAGAACACCGTTGCGGCCAGGTGGGCTGATATGAACTGGCGTCCCTTCCAACGCCGGATAGTGCTCAAAAAGCTCGGGATGGCTCAGCACATTCCCTAGAGGCACAACACCTGTTTGCGCTGCTGCCCCTGGGCGCAGAGACGCCTCGTTGTCCGGCACCTCAAAAAGCAACCGACCGTCTTTATCTCGATATACGCCTGTTTGGTCCCAAACCTCTTTGGGTGTCGCCCCACCTGCCTCCAGATCCTTTGCGCGGCTCCATACCTCAGGCGGGACCGATTGGCTCCCCTCTGATACGAAGGTTGCTAGGTTCAACAGGGCGTTTTGATTTGAGGCCCTGACAGGTAACCTCATCACTCCACCCCATATTGAAGTTGCTCAATTACGTCTTGGCGGGTTCTGTGTCGGGGAACCACCGCAGGAACACGGGCCTCCCGTGTCTCTTGGCCCACGAGCTGGCCAACCAGGAGTTCTTCAATCTGCTGGCCCGCTGAGGCTGAGATGCCAGCTTCGGCCTGCAGCAAGTTGCGAAGCCGGGTTGCATGGCGACGCCAGTTCTGCGGCTTGTGGATGCTCTTTGGAGCCTGACGCAACCAGGCTGTGAATTTGGGAGAGGCTAGGATTCGGGATGTCGATGCAGCACCCGCTATTCCAAGTATTGCTGTATGGACATGCAAAATGCCGGACAAAACAGCGAGAATGTTGCCCGGGTTAGAAATCGTCTCACGCAGCCTCGGAGTCCTATTGGCGTTCCTCGTATAGCGCTCTAGATGTCCTCCAGCCTTGGCCAGATCCTCCAGCGCCTTGCCAAAGTGTTTGGCGCTGCCCGCGAACATGATATCCTTGGCTTCTTTCGACAGATTGCGCCACTCATCAAGAAAACCAGCAAGCCCGTTCTCTGTCATGCCATTTAGAATGGAGTTGGTCGCTCTAAGCCTGTCACCCTTGGCGGAAGCAACCGAATAGAACCGATTAAGCAGCTGGGCATCGCCACCTTCCTTTCGGGCTGCTCTGCGCAGCGTGGCAATGGCCTGCTCTGGTGCAACCTTGTCTCCAAAAACCTTGGACAGTGGCACCCGCAGATCTCTTAGGTAACGCTTATAGGCCCCGTCGATTTCCATCATCTGGCGAGCCGCGAGTTGTCCGTCCGGCCCAGCCGCTCTCAAAAACCCTTGGATGTCCTGCGACAGTGAATCGTAAAGCCGGGAAAGCATGGCTTCATCAGCGGTCTTCGTCTCACCTTGCGCGCGCTGCTTTCCTGCAGCCTCGATCTCCTTGCCTATGGCCGTTCGAAGGTCTCTGAGGCCCTGAACGCTTGGAACAAAGCGACCCTTTGCCCTCGCATCGCTAAATGCGCGAATGCGGCTTGCCACTTCTGACCCCAGACGGTCTTCGAGGTGGGTCATTACATCGGGGCGCACACCTCCAGCCTCATCGAACACCTGGCCATCGCGGTAGCCTTGGAGCTTCATATTGCGGCGGCCCTCTTGGGCGAATTCATCAAGCAGCTGTGCTGTTCTGGTTCGGCCCGGGTCTTGGCGGCTGCCAAGCGGGTTGCGCTGAATAGCTGGCGCGTTGCGCGCAATTGCCTCGTAGGCCGCATCTAGCTGAGTAACGAAGCTCTCGTCGCTCACACCAAGCTCGAATGGTCGATCCTGATCAGCCCGGCGTTGCGCAAGCCCTTGCTCATATTCGAGATCGGCCTGTTGTTGAGCCTCTTTGGTTCTCGTGGCCGCCTGCTGCTCGGCTTCATATTGAAGCTTGGCGGTGCGTTGCTGCGCCAGATCGTCGGCGTTAGTGCGGGCTTGCGCTTCGGCCTGCTCTCGGAGCCTTAGCGTTTCCAGATCCGCCTTTTCTTGTGCCAACCGCCTATCGCTCTGGGTCAACTGCTGTGCTGTCTGCTCGGCTTGGCGGCGGCGCTGCGGCAAATCCCGGTTGGCTGTGGCCACGCGCTCGTCTTCCCTCAACCGCTGTTGTTTGACGTAATCTGCGTAGGCCTTCTGCTGTTGGCGCTGCATGTCTGCTTCGAACTTCTGCAAGCGCTCTTGGGCAAAGACGAAATGCTGGCCCGCCTCTTTCTCGGCCGCCAAAGCCCGCTCGAACGCTGCTGTTTCATTCGGTGCTTTTTGGCGCGCAATGCCGATATAACCACTGACGGTGCCCTGCTCATTCAGAACCGCCTCAAGCCTCTGTTGGGCTTGCTCGCGTGCTGCTGTTGCGCCCTTGTACGCCTCATCGGCTCCAGCCAACCTGGATGCGAGGAATTCCTGGCTGGTCGCAATCGATGCTGGCGTTGGGACATCTTCAAACTTCGGTCGTGGATAGTTCGGCGTTGCCTGTTGGGGATACTGCGGCTCACGCGCTGGAGGAAATACCGGCTCGACCGGAGCTACTTCATCGCGCGCAGCCCGGATCACATCATCGGCTGTTTGTGGCCGGACTGGTTGCGGTGGGATGGGATCAACAACAGGGCGTGGCGGATCGAACTTCGGACCCGGCGCAATGCCTGAAATTTCCTGCAGGCGTTCCGGGGAAAGCTTGGGAACTTCGTTTGATGGAATGCTGCGCTCGGTCAATGCGTTTCGCAGCATTCCTTGCACTTCTTGGCCTGCTTCGGCCGGCGTCTTCGCCCCGCCTGCCATAGCCAGCTCATCACCAAGCCTGCGTTCGACTGCCGCGATTGACCGGCCTGCAGCTTCTCGAAGCGGAGCGCCGAAGATTGTTCCCTCAAGGTGCGATGCTACACCCTCAACTGGCCCACCCTTCACCAACGCGGGACCAAGGATTTCTTTCGGGTCGATACCAGCCTGACTGAAGTCATTTGCGGCCTGGTTTGCTTGTGCTGCAAGACGGGATCGTTCGGCTTGCGTCGCCTTCTGCACTGGCTGTGTGATGTAGTTTCCAACAGCGTTTGCCGCAGCTGGCAGGGCGTAACCGAGTGCCGCACCACCAAGGCCGCCATAAGCGATATCCTGCGTCTGCTGGATTGCGTTGCCCTCAGTCTCTCCGTATGCGTTCGCTGCACCGAAGGCCCCACCGACTTGCGCGCTTTCTTTTGCGACTTGCGCACCCGTCATTGGTTTTAGGGCCTGTGCCGTTGCGGCTGCAGCGGTCTGCTGTGGTGTGCCTTTTCCGAACTCGAAGGCGAGGCGCTCTCCGGCTTGTCGAATGGCGTTGCCGACCTGAGGCGCTGCAGAGACAGCCCTCTGAGGCAGGAATGGGAGCGTTGCGACGGCCTGGCCTGTGAGGCCCGCCGTGTCACCCACAACATCCATTGCATAGCCGCCCCAGGAACGATCCGAGCTGTCGAACGCCTCTTTCTTGACCTTGCGCGCATGATCCCGGCTTGAGGTGTAGGCTTTTCCAACGTCAATCGGCTCGCCACGGGAAATCTGCCCCATGACGTTCGGGAGGGTCATCAGACCGCCCTGGATCTCGTCATCGAAGCCCATGAATGCATAAGATTGGGCTCGAACCGCTGGTCGGTTGGCGTCCCAAAGCAGCTTCTCTTTCCGCCCCGTTTTCAGCTGTTCGGCTGACAAGCCCTCGGTGTCGAGGTAGGAGTCGATATCTGCTTCCGGCGCGCCCTTATCGACCATGCGCTTGACGTTGCGCCGGATGCGGTCAAAATCCATTTTTATTTATGCTTTCGATGGGGGTGATGATGCGGCTCATGATCTTTGCAGCTTGCTTTGCTTTGGCAGGGTGCTCTGATAGCTACGAGGAACGCCTAGACAGGCTGCCATCATATGTGACGGGTGGAGGGGATCAGATTTCCACCGGCTATTGGCTTGTCCGCAATAGAACCCTGACGCCAGGAGGACCCGACCGCATCGCTTTTGTTTTCGGACTGACCGACAACGGCGGCTTCTGCCAAGAGATCGCCGATCTTTACGCGAAGATACACTCAAGCAATCTCTATAGTTGCGTTGAGGCGCAGTGATCGTCGACGACTTACCTCGATGGAGGAGGATGATGGAGCCATACTCAGAGACGGTGCGGAAGTGGCACAACATAGGCCTTCGTGTCGCCGCACCCTTTGCCATTTTGGGTTGGCTTGCTGTCGCGCTAAAGACGAATAAATGGATCTGGGGCAGCTCGGTCATGCCTGGCGATATATTCCTAGGACTATCGTTGATCTTGGTTGCTTGCGCAATTTACGGAAGCTGCAGATTAATCGCGTGGCGCATCGAGGAGCTCCGCGGGACTACTTCCCAACCTGATCGATGATGCCCTTGCGCATTGCGCGGTCTTTTTTCTTGTAAGAGTTGCGAGTCCTGAACCGCCGGTCGACTGGCTCCACGTCGTCTATCCGGTCAACCCGGAACAGTTTCCAGTTCGTCGGCTCGCCAGATTCTGACGCCCCGGATCTTTGATAGGCTCTCAGCACTTCGTTGCCTTGCGAAGTTCGGCCCAGTGCGTAGGGCTCAACGATGCGCTCGCCGGGAGGGTAATCGATCTTGAGGAGCGTCTTGTCTTCCATCGCTTCTGCCATCTCCTCGTAGTCGGACTTTGGTAGCGCCTTGGTCCCGACCAGCTGATCGATGGTGATACCCTCGATATAGAGGTACATTTCAAGATCTTCATCGGGCGCGCCAGCCTTCAGCATGCGCCGCACGTTGCGCCGAACCTTGTTTAAGTCCTGCATCACTCAAGGCCGTACTTGTTGTAGAGGCGGTTCTTTTCGGCGTCTGGATCATCAGGCTTGTCGAAGATCGAGCCGTGTGCGCTCGCGAAGGCCTCGTCGTAAGTCTGTCCACTCTCGACACCATCGACAACACTTTGCAGCATGTTCCGAACGCGGCTGATCTTCTGCTTAATTCTGTGAGCCGAGTCAGATGGTTCAGGCACATAGGTCTTCGTGAATTCCCGCATCTCTGATGCCGACGTCTGCTTGCCCGATAGCAAATAGACGATCTGCATGGCTGCCATCTTCACATCCTGCGCAGCCTGGCCAACGTCCCAAGCATTGAGCTGCATCAGGGGCGTCCGAGTGGCTTGGTAGCTGCCGAATGTCCCACCAGTTAGCGTCTTCTCCGCATTATCCAGTAGCGAAAGAGCCTGCTTGGCCCGTGGCAATGCCACCTTCAAATCAAGCGGTGGCTTGTCCTTCAAATCGAGAAGCGTTCCATCCGGCGCATAGGTAAACCCTGCAGGAGCCTTGCCGTTAATGTTGGTCCAGAGTCGTTGCGTCGCGATGTGACGGCGCAACCTCTCCTGATCTTCTGGTGATGCGCCCTTGTAGGATTTCTGGGCCTGCATCTCTCGCGTTGCGAACTGGTCTGACTTGCCCGATTGGGGCGATACCACAACGCCTGGCACGTCAGCCGGGTTCATTGCTCTTGGCTTCGGCGTGTCGTTCGTTGCACCATTCGGCATGTTCGGGGTTGCGTAAGGTGAGCCCTCTAGGTCGTTCCGGTATTGCGCAAGAATAAGATTGCCATCCGCATCAAGGCCGGATGCTCCGAAGTCCGGGAAGCCCGTCTGCCCACCAGCCTTGATCTTCTCTGTCTGCGCTCTCAGCTTCTGGATCTTGGCTTGGTCAACTGGAGAGATGCTGCCAACACCGGACTTTGCCATCACCCAATCCAACCCTTGATCCATCGGCATGCTACCAAGTGTGCGTGCAAGATCAGGATCAGCCGCCATGAACTGACCGTAGAGCGCTTCCTTCTGTGCTGGATCCGCAATGCCCTTGATGTGCGACGCAAGCCGGCCTGCTTGAGATAGTCGCTGTTGTTTCTGTTCGTCGGTGTATTTGCGCTGCTGCAAACCAATTTGCTGGTTCTGATATGCGCGGTTTGCATCAAATCGCTGCTGCTGAAGGCCAAACGACCGATCCGAATTCGCCTGACGCTGCGCAGCCTGCGATTGCCGGAACTCATGTTGCCGGTCGCGGTCATCTTGGAGCGCATTGTGCTGTACCTGCTTGTCCATCGACTCGCGATAAAACGCCAAGGCGTTACCGATAGGCTTCACCAGATTGTTGACGTTCGGAACGTTGACCTGCCAGGCCGGAAGCTGCCTCATGCGAGCTGCCCCCCTTGCATGTACTGCAGGAAGTTGCCAGCCGGGCTGACACCTCCAGCACCAGGCGCAAACGCTGAAATGGCCGAGCCTCCAAGCGTCCCAAGACCACTCATGATGTTGTTCACGCCCTGAGCTTTCGCGGCATTGATCGCGTTGGTGAAGTTCACCTCATCACCTGCCAATGCATCGTAATAGTTGAGCCCCGCCGTGCCTTCGTTGACAAAGCTCTGGTTCTCAAGTCCCGCCTGACCTTGGTAGGAAGTGTTAAGCGCGTTGCCTGTGTTGGCATAGTTGCTCGCAATGTTCGCAGCATTGTTGTTCAGCACATTGCCCCGGTTCTGATAGACGCTCGCGACGCCGCGTCCAGCGCCATCCTGATACCCTGCAATCTGCCCAGCGCCCGCAAGCTCATTGGCTCCCATTTGCCCGGAAGCCTGAAATCCGCGATCCCCAAGACCGCGCAATCGATCAAGGTTGCTGTTGTAGTCCTCAAGATACGCCCGTGAGGCCGCCAACCGGCTTGCGCCAGAGTCCGACATTCCCCGTGCATTGTACTGGCGTGCGATGTTCCTCTGAATGAGATCCTGCACCGGGCTTGCCATATACTCATCGACGTAGCCTTGCTGAGCATCCCGGCCGTTAAGCCCAATCGCATCGGAATAGCGTTGATGTGCGGCATTGCCTGATGATGCGTAGGGTTGAAGGTGCTGGTTGGCTGTAGAGACGCCACCGCGAATGGTGCCCGCGGCTTGGTTTGCGCCGGTACGTAGGTTTTGGATGGCATTGCCGGACTGCTGCAGGTAGCGATTGCTACCCTGTTGGATTGCCCGATTGCCCGCGTTACGGCCTGACAGAAGCGAATTGCGACCCTGGCCATAACCGCCCTGGATAGCGTTTCGTCCGCTCTGAATGCCCTGGGTCTGGCTCTGGTGGCCCTGATCTCGGAGCCCGCGCACGCGGCCAGCACTTGCCTCCACCCTGTCCGCAGCGGCAGAGCCAGTCAATTCACCCCAAAAGCTCATCGTTTAAGATCCTTGCTGCAAAGCCCTGACAGCCGCATCAAGCTGCCGGAGGTAGCGACGCCATTCCGGCCGCCATTCGCCCGTCTTCGGGTCAATTGGAGAGGATTGCGGCTGCGCATCCATCAGGCCGCTAACCTTTCAGCATCAACGGCCATGGCCATCACGCCGCGCACAACTTCAGCACTCATGGTGAGGCGATAGGCGCGCCCGTCTTCACGTGCGAGACCCAATCTGCGAGCCCGGACACGCCGCTTCACCTGCCCCTGCACACCAACCGAAATATGCCGCTCGGTGCTCCATGTCGCGCCACCGTCTTCGGTGTAATCGAGGATGATTTTCGGGTCTCTGTTATGCTCATCCGTCGTATTGAGGCCAACACCTGGGATCACATCAATCATCAACTCGTTATGGATCATGCGGTGTGGAAACGACGTAACGGGAGGTGTCTCAATCTGCATGATGATTGGGTTGCCGCCTTCAGAATACGTGTCTGGGTTCATCGTGAAGAGTTCGCCCGTCTCGATATCTCCAAAGATGTCTTGGCCGCCGAAGTTATGCTGAGATCCGATGCGCCAGCGGCTTGAGCCGTCGCTCTCGCGGTCGTGCCAACGGTTCGTGCCCACATCGAATGTCTTGGTCCAGTTGGTACCGTTGAGGGTGTAGAAGACATGGCCACGACGCGCCCAAGAGAAGCCAACGATGCTGTCTTTGTTCGGGTCTCCATCAATCAGACGTTCAACCTCATGGGTCGAGATGATTTGGCCCTGATATCCGTTGAGAAGCCGCACAGTGCCGTCATGAGCGACCCAGGCAACGGTTTGATCGACTGTGGCAACAGATGCACCCGAGAGGCAGCCAACATCCGTTGAGGTGGTTCTGGTAAATGGGAAGTCTGAGCCGCCTGTGTTCTGGTGAAATTCAGTTGAACGATTGCCAAACAGGCAAAGATCTCGGTTGCGAACAAAACCCCTCACCAAGCCATCGGGATTGGCTTCAGCGTTGGCAAAGTCGAGACCGTCGATGGAGAACCCATCGTTAATCTCGGTGATGAAGTACCTTCCATCCGGTGTCGTCAGGATGAAATACCCATCCATTCCACAAACAGAGTTTGCTGGCGGCAAATCTGGGTCCGTGACGGACGCAATCGCCGTTCCCTGAGCGATCTTGAAGATGCCATCGGAGCAAATGCCGACTTGAGCGGTTGCTGCCCGATTACGGGCCATGGATACAAGGCCGTCGCTGATGATGCCGCCTATGGGCACCGCGTTGCCAGCCGGGTCTATGTGGTTGATTGTTCGCCCTGCCGCCACATAAAGCCCTTCACCCTCAACACCCTGCATTGCTCGAACGCCTGAGCCCGTCACAGTCGCGTAACTATCGAGGCCATCGCAGGCATAGACCGCATATTGCGACTTGCCTTCCTCACCGATGTTTTCAGCATAGCAGTTGACGAAGCCCGAGCCGCCTTCGTGGCCGTGTCGCGACCTGTTCGAGCGCATGCCAAGCGAGATGGGAACAATCATGAGAAGTAGGTGAAACGTCCTTGAGTGCGCACAAGCGCTTTGTCGAACTGAGAGCTTGGAACGGGAGAGAATGCCGCCCCAATGCGTCGCATTCCGTCTTCAGCATCACGCACAACCACAGCCTTTGGCTCGCGCCCGTAGTCTCCGCTAATCCGAACCGACAACATGGCGGAGATTGCCCCTTCAAAGCGGGCTGCAGGCTGTCCTTTGAGCCAACGCAAACCATCGAAGATCAGGAATTCATCAACGGCCCAACTGGTTTCATTGCCCAGCGCCGTGGTGCCTGCTGTCGCGACCTTGTAGAGCTGCCCGAGCGTACCGCTCTCGTCACTCAGTGTTGGCGTGTTTGCAGTCGCGTCCCACGTGCCCTGATAGGACTGTGCGCGAAGAGCGCGAGCCAAGCGGTTTTCGCTGGTGAGATCCTCATAGTCCCATTCTGGCGGTATCCAGAGGGCGAACTTGCTGTTGGTTGTCCAACCGCCATGCGCCATGTCACAGCCATCGGCGGCCATTTCATAGAGAAGGTCGTTGAGCGCTTCGAGAGCGTCTTTGCTGTCGGCCCCAGAGGCGCTCTCGGAGGCTTCAATGATCGATGCACGCTTTAGCGCGCGGGTTATGATGTCACGCGCTGTCGTCATCTTCTGCTTTCGCGATTTCGTCAGCTAGGCGCTGAGTTCCCCAGCGCTTATTGACCTTAATCCCAAGCTCTTCGGCCCGCTCCAGAAGAGACTCGCGACTGTGCTCTTCGGTCGTGCTTTCGGTTTCAGAGACGAGAGCCGGGCTATCAACCCAGCCCTCGTTCTGTGGGATTTCTTCAGGTGAGGAAAACAACCTTCCCTCACCCTTTCGATACATCCAAACGGCCATTTTAGCCCCAGAGTCTGACACCAAGTTCCGGGTAAACCGTCTTCCATCCAAAGAGGATGTCACAACGGATTATGTCGGTGTCGTTGTCGATATCGTAATCCTTGACGACACGAACTGAGAGCCCATCAGAGCTTTCCCGCGCCTTCATCGCCGCACCTTCTGGAAGTTCCAGCGGGCAGGTGACGAGAGCGAACGTGTCTTCGTGGAACGTCATGTTTTGCGGGTATGCGGTATCAGCCGTACCGAGAACCGTAATGCCCGCATTGTCCGCCGGTTTGACGCTCACCGTCTGATATGGACCGTCTTCGATGATTGCTGGCGAGATTGAGATGGTCGCATTGCCCGAGCCATCAGACGTCACGTCTGAGCGAACAGTGAACTGCTGCAGGTATGGCATCACCGTCTTACCGGACGCGCCTTCACCCGGAACCGGGTTGACGGCATAGACACCATCAATCGTGAAGACGTCGCCTGCCTTCAGGACAGCTGCCGACGTGCCCCACCCATCAGTCACCAAGTCCTGATAGTTGGTGCTCTTAACGGAGGCGTACGTCACATCCTGATCAGCACCATTGACGAGTGGTGTACCTGAGTGCTCCCCAACGGTGTGGTTGACGAGGTTCACCGTCTCATAGGTTCGGAAGCCTGCAAGGTTGCCGATCTCACCGGTTTTCCATGCTTCAGCAGCCTGCTGCGGCATGTTGAGAGTGGTGAGCGTGCCAGCGATGGTATGGAAAGCAGCTGAGTTCAGTGCTGCATGACGGCTGGTATTTGGCACCGCCATTTCAGTCATACGCTGTGCTGCCGCCGCCATCGCTGCATAGTTATTCGGCGTGGTGCCAGGCGTACCGACCGAGTTCCACAGATCGACATAGCGGCTTGAGCCAAGCTTATCGACCGTCTGAGCCAGCGTGATCATCGCGGGTTCGATATACCGCTTCGAGTATTGCTCAATGGTCAGGGTCAAGTCCTGGGTCGAGAAACCCCAGGAGACGTGCTTTCGCTTGTCGATAACAATCGACGTATTGCCTTCGGTCACGTCCTGGTTGACCCGCGTTGCACCATCAGCGGTGTAGAACTTCACCGGCTTGCGGATGTTCACGGTATCACCGACCTTGACGAATTCTTTCTTGAATTCCTTCCGTGCGAGGTTGGCGAAGACCAGCTTATTCTTAAGCTGCATGAGTGCCTCTTTCGCGATGACACCCATGACATTCGATTCATTGATTAGGGCGTTAGCCATATCCAATCAGATCCTTTGGCTGCTAGCCTCCGGCCTTCCGAGACTTCTCGTATTCAGCGAAGTTCATCTCGGAGAAAGACCGTTTGCCACGCCCTGATGTGGGCGTGACTTTTGGAGGCGGTTTAGGAGCATCAGAAACCCGTTTGGGTTTGGCGGAAGAAAAGCGGTTTTCAAGCCGTGCAATCGCGAGCCCGAGTTGAGCATCACTCTTGCGTGCCAGCGTTGCTGCTTCCGTTGGGTTAGCAGCGAGGAAGTTGGCAATCTCTGCAGCCTGAGGACTATCAGAGACCAGCTCCAGCGTTGCGTATGACAGGGTTGGGAGTGTCGAAATCTTATCGAACACACCTGGGAACCTGTCACTGGCAGCGTCGCATTTGGCCTGCAGCGTGTTGACGGTTGTCTGGGCACGTTGCTGGTTGATCTGCTTGGCTGTCTGCACGGCGTCGTTGTACTGATCCTCTTGAAGCGTTCGCAGTGTCTTCTGGGACTGCTGAGCCTCAAAGTCTTCTGGATCAACATCGGGCTGTTGCCTGAGCTTGCCCTCCAGATACCGGACACGATTCAGCGCCTCGGAAAGCTCGGCTTCCTTCTGGCGCTTTTCTTCCGATAGCTGGTGAATTCGCTCTTTGGCGCGGCTTTTGCGCTGCTTTACCTCTTCGGCTTGGGCTTCAACCTCCTGGTCGTTGCCCTCGCCTTGAGGCTCTTCCGTGTCTTCCTGTTGGGTTTCTGGGGTTTCATTGTCAGATTGTTCGGCATCCGACTGACCGTGCTCTGCATCGTCTTCAGCAGGTGCGCTTTCCTGCTTCGCCTTTGCAGTTTCTTTCAACGCATTCTCTTCAGCCAACACAGGGTCGGCCGACTGGATCAATTCAAGATCCGCCAGAGTTTCTGATTGCATGGGTTGAGAGTTCCTTCATTGCGACGTTGCGTGTCGCGGCCGATGTCCCGTCTAATAAACGTCAGGAGGAGCGACGGGTTGTCCTCCCGCGAAACCGTTCTCGATAGCCTGAACCGCCATCATGTTTTCAAGCTCTGCTGTGTCCGCTTCTGCGGCATACTTGCGAGCCTGCTGGGTATCCTTCTCGGTGGCTGCCTGAGCCTTAGCCATCTCTGCTTCCATCGCTGGATCAGGGCCCTGCTGGGCTGGATCGGGCGGCGGCGGAAGTTGGCCATCGTTCTGTGCTGCTTCGATGATTTCAGGTGGCACCGTTGCCTTGAGGCGCTTGGACAGCTCTTCCGCGCCTGGCCAATCAAATGCCTTGGCGAAGAGATCGCCCGCAATTGCTGCGGCATCTGGGAAGGCCTGCAAGAATTGCATCATGCTATCGGCCTGCTCCATCCGCTTGGTGGTGTAGGCTTTGCCGATGGTCACGCGCACATCAAAGCGACCGGCTGACAGATCGTTGATCATCACCGGCATTCCATCATCCATGTAGATGGTCTGGTTGATGCGGACGACTTCCTCGCTGTCATCTTCACCCATCAGGCGGACAACGCGCTCGGTGTCGTAAACCTTGGGGATCAGATCAAACATGATCCGGCCTGCGTGCTCCAGCGAACGCTTCAGGTTGTCGATGAAATGGTAGTTGGCCACGTCGCCCTGCTGATCTCGGGCAACAATGGCCTTCCCTGAAGTCTCATTTGATCGTGCGCCCAATCCAGCATCATAAATGCCGGTGGTTGCCTTCATATCCTCGGAGGCAAGCCCAACCTCTTGCACAAGGGCCGCCGGCGGCTCGGGAGCGGCTTCACGCTTTGGAGGTCCAGGAGCTTTCGTATCAGGCTTATAGAGCAAATACGGGCGATCACGGTTGTTTGCCGTGTCCCACATGCGCTTGTAGGGTTTGATCTGATCTTCAGTGCCAACGAATGGCGACTTTGGCGATTTGGCGATGTGTTCTGCGGATGCTGTCCGGTAGTAGTTGTAGAGCTGCTGCGGATCACGAGCGAAGCGGATCGCGCCGTAGCGATACGTTTGCTTCTCAAGCGGAAACTCGCCACCTACAACAGCCACAACAGGAATGTGTTTGCCCAGCCATTCGTGTGGACCAGAGAGAACATGCTGGCCCGTCACAATCCAGCACTCGACTTTGTGTGTTTTGACAGTGCGGGTTTGCACAATATCGAGGAAGGCGCGTTGCTTTTTCGGGAAACCATCAAGATCGATGACTTCACCTGATGAAAGAAGGCCAATTTCCTTGTCAATCGGGGTTTTTCGCCAATACTCGGCAATTCGCACCTGATCGCCTGAGACCCAGAACGAGCGATCTGTTTCTGTGTCCTCATCCGTTGGCGCTGACACACTCTCAGCCGGGATGTCGGGATACATGGCTTCAAACGCACGCTTGGGGATCAGATCCGTGATCGCAATCCACGATGCATCGGAGCGGTCTGGAAGCACGGCTGCCGGATCACAGTAAACCGAGAGCGGATTTTGGATCGCTTCGGCTCGGATTTCCTGATCAAAGGATGCGTCATCAATGTACTCGGTCGTGATCCTGAACCAGCCAATGCCGCAGCTGGCCTGATGCTCTGCTGCTGTCGCGTAGACGTGCTGTGCGCTCGATTGGTACTGGATCTGGCGCATGAGGCCGTCATAGATCCGGGCAAGGTCAACGTCGGATTGATCATCAACGGGACTTGCCTTGATCGCCAGCTCTGCCTGCCTGATGTCGTTGGTGATCTGGCGGACAAACTGAGGCAGCCGGTTGATCGTGAGCATTGGGCGGCCTTCCGCCTCACGCTCACGGCGCACCGCTTCAGGCCACTGATCGCCTGCGAGGAACTGCATATCGAGGGAGGCTTCACGGCGGTTTTCCCGCTCATGATCCCAAGCGTCCTCGATCGCAATGCGCACTTCCTCAACGATGTTGCCTTGATGGTCATCGAGGTTCTTTGCGTAATCGGGGCGGTTTAGCTCAATCATGCGCCTAGCCAGTTACCGCCTGAAGCATAAGAATCCCAGTCGCTCGATTCCATTTCATCGGATAGCTCAATTGCAAACGTTAGCGCGGACGCATCGCCAAGATCTGGCGAGCTGCCAAGCCGTTCCTTAATCTTGTCTTTAGGCTCAAGGACAAGCCGCGATGAGCTGTCGAAGTGAGTTGCGCCCGGTCCACGGGTTGGAGCACAGAGGTCTTTGTGCAGGCTGTCGTCGTCTGGGATATCGACGCCTGCCTTGTCTCCAAGCCACTCGCGCATTTTGTCCCACATCTCTGCGCGGCGGTTTCTGTATCGGTCGGGCTCAAAGGCTTTCTCACCAAAGTTGACGGCTTCAACAGTTGATCCAATCAGCTCTCTCAGACGGTCATAGAGCCCAGCGCCAAGGCCGGTTGTATCGATGACAACCTTGGCTGCGTTGATCTCTTTGGCGATGCGCTGAACCTCAGCAGCCGTTGCCATCAGATCCCCAGAGTTGATGAGCTTGCAGATGTGACTGCCGAGCTTTCGGCCTTGACGGTCAATCAAGCCGGTCTGATCTCCTCCGCCCCTTGCTGGGTCAACGCCCAGGACAACGGGGCCATAGCCGGCTGTGATGTTCTTACGAGCCCGCATAACGTCTTCAGGCTCAATGAAGCTGTCACCAGAGGTTTGGAATGCTTCAGCTGCAGTGGCTGGGTATTCCTGCTTGAACTTGGGGCAAGGCTCGTCGGGAGAACCGCCTGCAACAGCAGCCAGCTGGCGGTTCTTGACGAAGGCCCAATAAACCTGCTCAACGTCCAGATCGTAGAGGCTTTGATACTCAGCCCAAGCGCCTTCTGGTTTCCAGTCTTCCGGTGGTGTTTTACGGTATTCGTCATGCCAGAACCACGGCAGGAAGATTGCGATAAACTCGCTCTCTCCGCGCTCGGCGCGTTGCCACATCGAGTGCCAGGCATTGCCGATGCCGTTGGCTGTGCTCTCTCGAATGTCTTCTGTGCCCTCAGCTTCAGCAATGGCTTGTTCGATACCAGCGGCGTGGCGATCAGCATGAGGCCAGAAGCCAACCTCTGAGGCGTGGAACATCTGGATTGTTTCAGAGCGTCCAACTTCAGCGCTACCAGCAGTTGCAACTTTGTATCCACTGTTGAGTGCGGGAAAGGACAGCTCTTTGGCGTTTGCTGATCCGGTCGCAGGCTGAACGAGCTTCGGGCAGTTGTTGTGATACGTCTTTGCAATGTCGAACAGGTTTGCAGATGCTGTGTCGAGATGCGTAAGAATAAATGCGCGGAAGCCAAACGTATGTGAGATGCGCCAGTAGAAGCGGCCGGACACATAGGTTGAGATCCCCATTTGTCGGCCCTTGAGGATCAGGGCGCGAACGTAGCCCTTTTCTTTGCGCTGCTGCTCTAGGCGTTCGTGAACGTGCTGCTGGGCTTTGTTGAGCGTGAACGGAACAAGCGCGCCAGCCTTGGTGCGGATCATCAGGCATGTTGGCGCGTAGGCTAGGAAGTCATCCCGAAGGGACCGCCTTAGCTCAAGCTCGCGTTCTTGCCCGCTCATTAGGCTGCCTTGTGGTCCTCATTCGCTGCCGTTGCGACCTCGTATCGATCCTCAAGCTCTCGCAGCTTTTCTTCATGAGAGCTTGTGACATCCGCGGTTGGCTGCGTTGCTTTTCCTACGGCGCGATCCAGGACTTGCTGCGCCGCTTGCAGGGCGACCTTCTCGTCAGCAGAGCCCATGAGAGTGATGAGCTTTTCTAGCGCCTTCTCTGCGTTTTCGAGCGCTTTCTCCTCAACATCTACGACCTTTTTAGGTCTGCCACGCGGGTTTCCTGACTGGCCCGGTTTGAACCTATGTTGCTTCAAATGGTCGGCTGGGTTGCGTTGGCTGTTGGCAGCCGTTTTTGAGGCTGTTTTACTCATGGCTGCGATTCACCTCTGCGCCCACCGTACCAGTGCATATGCTACGGCGAGATAGCAGAGGGATTCAGCGCTAAGAACACGAATAGGGTTCGTTACCCCAAAGATGCTGAGTGCTGCTGTTGCAATGGTGGTGAGGATGACAAGACCAACAAGCCAGTAGATGGCTTTGCTGATTAGCTCGTCAATGTAAGGCGTGTTGACGGAAGCGAGATGCTTGCGGTTCTGGTAGATGACCAGGGCCAAGGCGACAGTGACAACTCCAATGAAGAGCGCCTGCCAGAAGGCCGGGTCTTGGGGTACTCCGTTCATCCGCAGATATCCTCATATGTGATGTGGAGTTCTGTGTTTCCGCCCATGTGCATGGTTTCGACGGTTTCAGCGTTTGTGGCTGATGCCATCAGGAAGACCATGGAAACAAGAAACGCGAATACCGCAACTGCAGTGAGTGCAATGCGTGTCTCAGTCATCTAGTGCCTCGTGATTGCTAGAGCTTCAAACTGGTCGAGCCACTCGCTACCAACCTGCTCAGCCTCTTCGAAGGTGTCGTATGGACCCTCTTCGTAATCTTCGATTTCATCGGAGCTGTGCGCGAGGACGAGATAATAACCGTCGATGCGATGTTCTATTTCCACGTCCACGAAAACAGGAAGATCGTCGGACATTTGGCGCTCCGGAATCAAAAAAGGCCCGGAGCGATTTGCTTCGAGCCTTTTTCTGCAGTTGAGCACGTTATGCTTGATTTCCCCGGTTTGGTCAAGGGCTAAGGGGGTGCATGGGGATAATATAGGCTGCGAATTTTTGGCACCCCAACCCAAAACAATTTGGAAGCTTTCTCTTGGGCGTATTTCTCGCCTTTGGCTCCCAGCATCAATCCGATATCAACAAAGCTGTTATCCTCGTGCAGAACCATAACGATGACTCCCCATGATTGTGGATGATCAACCCAAAACTCAGCTTCTGTGACTTTCTGCCCGCAATAGATTGGCCATTCCTCTTGGATTTCTCCGTTGAGGCGATTTGCAAGGCGTTCCTGCTGCGAAATAGGCGTGCCACTGGCTCTGTTGTCGTTGTAGGAGGCGACAAGGCCGATGTAGCGCTTAGCGCCGTCCAGGTACGTTCTGAGCTGAGAGAGCGCATTATATTCGTCATCTGTCATTCGGGACGACTTATCGCGGATCAGCTCTAGAGCGCGCTTCTTTGAGCCGTAGGGCCTGCGGACTTTGCCGTTCGTGAGCGGGGAGATGTACCTATCCCCCATCTTCTTGATCTGCTCTGGTGTTGGTTCAAGGATTCTGGTCATCAGTCGCCTACCCCTCTGTCTGATCCCAGGCCAAGACTCCGCCCTTTTCCATCTCCTGACCGTTCTCCGACAGGTCTTCTATTGCTTGCTTTCTGGCCTGCCGATCTTCCTGGATGATGTCTGCAACGATGTTCTCAGGGCAGCCTGTTTCCTGTTGTATCTCGTAGGTGTTTAGGCCGTCGCTCCAGAGTTCCAGAACCTTGGCTTTGTCGAACCTGTTTTTCATCGTCTGAAATCCCTCTTGTTGGGTCGGCCGATATGCCAGTTGCCGCAGTGGTGACATTTGTAGGCTTCGGCTGGAACATGAGGGCCGTTCGGTGGCACCCTCGCGCTGATCCGTGCTGCCTCGGTCATCGCCATCTTCTTTGAGGCGAAGATGACCTTGTTGGTGGGACAGCTTGAGTTCCATGCTCGCGTTGCTCTGACGTAGCGTTGGCCTTCACCATCCCCTGGCTTTCTCTTGGCCCTCATTGCGCCCCAGATGCCCATCAGGTGGCCTCCCGAGCAGCTTTACGAGCCAATTCGCGGTCGCCAGTCCGCCGAAATGTGTTGTGATATGCTTTCGATTTCGCGTTCAGAGTCGCTCTGTTTCTGTCCTGGTATCTGTGATCTATGTCGCTCATCCCTGAGCCCTTACGCTGACGTAGCACCACACGGACGTAGCTATCCGATGTCCCTAGTTGGTCGGCGATCTGTCGCGTAGTCAGCACGCCGTCATTGAGTTCCATGATCTGTTTGGCGAGTGTTGGCTTGGTCATTGGGTGGACACCTCGCTAGGCGTTTTCCTTGCTGCGTTCTGCTGACGGATTTCCTTGAGTTTTCGCTGCCAGTGCTCCGCCTCGTCTTTGCTCCCGAAGATCACGGAGAGATCCAGAAGCTCGGTGTCGACGCACTTGTTCGACGCCTGCTTGCGATAAGCTGCGATACGGGCGGGATCGACCTCGATGTTGCTGAGGTCAAGCACGCCGTAACGCTTGGCGATCTTGAATTTCTGGATCAGATCGTTGCGCAGCTGGCGGCCCCACCCCTCAATGAGCGCGAGGCGACCGAGGCGATCCCGCTTCAGCCAGTCAGCTGCGAAGCGCTTGGCCTGGTCTTCCATGTCGAGCTGGACGGTTGACAACTTCGGCTTGTCACGGTCGCTGTGGACTTCAGCATGCGCTTTCTTGAGGGACTCCAGCACATCGCCCTCACTTGGGAAGGTCGAGTACTTCCGGCCGGTGACGAGGATCTGAAAGGCCCGCTCCGCAAGGTCGTCGTCGTAGGCTGAGGTGACGGTTTTCAGGGTATCGATGAAGAACTTCGGGTCGGCAACGCTTGGCTCACCGTAGCGGCGGACAAGGAGATTGATCAGCTGGGTGCTCATAGCGGGGCACCTCCGACCATGCTGAGAAGCTCGTTGATGCGCTCGCGGTTGTGGGTGTTGTCGGGTTGCTTTTTCTGACGGGCGGCCTCGTAGCGCTGGTCACGGTCGCGCTTCTCTCGGGCTCGTCTGGCCAGCTGGTTGCTGACCTGGACCATCAGGCTGCGGTTGGAGTTTTCCTGAACGTAGTTTTCGGATTCGATCAAAGCGAGATCAAGCGTTTCTTCATCACCAAACTGCTTGACCCAAAATTCCCTCTGGGTCTCTGAAAGCCGCAGGCGTCCTGTCCCTTTTTCAAACCAAGCCTCACTCGCCATCGGATCGAAAAAAAGAGTCGCGGGGGATGGGGGGTTAGTTTTTTCTTTAGGGGGGGTGCAGGGGGGGACCTTTCTTTTTTCAGGGGGGAAGGGGGCCGCTTTATATCCTGCCTCATTTGGCAGCTGTTCTGTTTTATTTGGCACTGCCTTATTTGGCAGGGTGCCACATTTGGCATCTGCCATATTTGACAGTTCTGCACGAGCTTTCCAGATCTGTCTTTCGTGACGACCTGTTCTAATTGCCAGCGCCTTTGTCGTTTTCAGGCCTTCGTATTTCATCAGGCATTCGACAAGCATTGCGAGCGTGGATAGTTTCGCTTCTGCCTTGCTTTTTCCGTTTTCATGATTCATGACTTTTCTCGCCTAGTTGCTTGAGACCCCCCGAAGCCGTCGCAGGTTTTCTCACTGCGGCGGCTTTTTCATTCGGCGGCTTCTAAGATTTGAGGTTGCTGCAAAAGGATCGTGCCGCGCTGTGTGGCGCGAAGCGTGTGATGCTCGCAGTAGGGTGAGCCAGGCGCTTTCTTGCAGCCGCAGAAGCCTTTGAAGTTCCCCTTTGGGTCTCCAATGGGCCAGCGGCAGTGATGGGGCTCTAGGTCCGCTACAGAGGCTACTCTGGCGATGTCCTCGGGCTGCTCTAAGGGCAGTGGAACGTTTTCAGAATTTGGAAGTGTGGCGAGGCCAACGAGGCGGTTTGGAGTCTGCAGGGGCCCGCCGAATGACTTGACGGTTGCACGCTTGACTGCGCCTTGGTTTTTGTTTTTGCGAGACTTCCGTCTTTCACCGGCCCAGTGCCGACTTTCCCTGCCTCGCGGCGGAAGGCCCATGCGGTCTGCCTTGCCGATGATCGCGTTGCGAGTGAATGGCTTGGGCGGTCGCGTTTTTCGGTTCAGCTCTGCCGCGATGTTCGAGCCGGATAGACCTTCAGCCCAAAGCTCTCTCAGCAAGGCTTCGCGAAGCTCGCTCCAGATCGCGGAATGCTTTGGTTTTGGCTTCGGTGGTACTGGCTTTGCTAGCGCCCGAACCACACGGTCAATCACACTCACAGGCACCTTGAAGACACCAGCAATCTTGTTGTTGCTGTAACCGCTGTTGCGAAGCCTCAAGACTTGGTCGTCTGTGAAATCTGCCCGCATCTAAACAACTCTCCTCAGGCATGAGTCCTCTCGTGCCGGAAAACAGGTGTTTCCAGCCTTAAGGCTCGGGTTGCTGATAACGCTGAGAGAAAGCCCCCGCTTTGCCCTCTGTACTTACAAAAAAGCCGCCGCCAGCTTGGAGCTGGGGCGGTTACAGCGCCGCAGGCGCATGATTGATTTTTGCGCTGAAATGGTCAGGCCTCAGCTTGGCGATTGGCGCAAATGCATCTTCCCGCATATCGAAGACGTGAGGGTGGACGTCTAGCCCCTTATCTACGGCCCAGAGCCAAAGCCTCAAGTGCCACCCTTGCGGGATGTAACCCTGAGCCTCCCAGTTCGAGATATTGCCAGGCACGATGCCAAAGCGGAGAGCAATTTCCTCTCGCCCACCAAGTTCCCTGACAAGCTCCTCAATCGTGAGTATCTTCTTCATGGATGCCACATTGTCATTTTAAATGACTACCGTCAACACACATCAGTAGGTCATGCACAAATCAATGCGCCGTGCTATACGGCGGCATGAAACACGCAATGCCTGACACCGATGAGTATGATGGACGGAGCCGAAAGGCTGTCGGCGCACGCCTCCGCTTAACGAGGCAGGCTGTAGGTCTCGATCAGAATGCTTTTGCTGAAGCGGCTGGCCTTAAAAGGACGCGCTACACCATGATCGAGAACGGCACGAATATGCCGTCGATTGAAGCCGCAACGTTACTGTGCGACCGCTATCACCTAACGCTCGATTGGATCTATTTTGGTGAGATGAGCGGACTGAGAACCGCCACTTCTGACGCCATTCGGAAAATAAGGTACTTGCGACACGAGCTGAACGAACATGACTAACTCCAAACTAAAAATACAAATTCCCATGCACTTCATAGTGCGCAAATGCGCTCCACCATATTGAATATTGTAGATACTATGACAACCCGTTGAAGGTCTTAAACTTACGATTCTATGCAATTTTTTTCTACCTAGAGCTGTTTTTTGTGCTTAACTCTAGTGTTTTCCGTCTATTTTTCGGCGAATTTTGCAACTTATTGGTGTACGCACAAATTACAGCTTTAGCTATCCTCGCCAAAGCGCACCCCCAAGATACACTACAGTAATCCTCCACAGCCTTTAGGGTGCGTACTGTTGCACGAGCAAGGAATCCATCCAAAGTCCAAGCAAACAAACGATTTAGCTCAGGAGTTGCTATGCTTAAGAAGCTAGACGCGAAGACGTTCGCAGAGCTTGAAAAGGATTGGTCCGCACAGTGCGACAAATACAGTGAAGACTTCGCGGATTACGCTACGCCTTCTGTCGATTTTGCGCGCGAGAAAGCAGGCAATCCGCCCGCGGACAGCTATTGGATCTGCAGCTTGGTAGGTCAAGCAGAAGATCATATGTGCCTGATGCATGCCAATGCCGCGCGGCTTCCCAAGACAGAAGGTAAAACACTTCGCATCGTCTGGATCCTACTGGCACCGCGGTACGATTTTGAGGACGTCAGTACGCACGACTTTAGTCAGATCACGACGTCATTAATCATGGACGTAATGGAATTCGCTAAAGATCACGATTTAGAACACATTAAGATTCACCTTGGTAACGTCGTCGATAAACGCTATTTCAGTAGCGTGGCAGCTGCACTTGCAGCAACGAAACACCTGAAAGAGGCCTCGATTAAGGGTGCTTGGCTGCACCTAACGCCGTAAAGTTGGGGCTGTGTGACGCACGTCATACTATGGCAAGTTTCACGCATTATAGATTTGCTCGAAGGTATGCGTAATCCGGCAATGAGCCGAATCGGAGAGACAGGGTCGATGGACAAGCGAAAAGCACTGGAGCTGGCACTCCTTGCAGCCTGCAAGAGGGCAGCAGATGAGTTGGGTGATGATATCAAGAAGATGTCTTGGTTCGGACGGAACCACCGCCCCGCAGCCGCAGAGCTTCCGCAGGCTGCATAAGCCTCCAATACATTGGATGTCAGAATGGCGGCCCTTTGAGGCCGCCTTTTTTGTTGCCCATCTCCCCGTCCGAAAGACTGAATTGTTTCGAAATAATTGAGTGGCTGCTTAAGCGCGCCCGGGATCCCCCCCCAAAACATATCAACAGGCGTCATCACAAAATGTCATGCCGGATGACTTTTTCTTGTTGACGTGTCATTTGTAATGACTTAGCGTCATTGGCATCACCACAGCCGATGAGGGCACTCCGTACCGGCAAGGTGATGATGCGGCCCAAAACCGGAGCTGCACAGCGGGGCACCGGGCGGAACAGTTGGCGACCCTTCTCGTTCCGCCCGGCTAGCAACCTAGGAGGCAACGAACAATGGCAATGATCTCAGTAGAGCTAAGCGACCTGCATTACCCGCTCCCAGACGGGCGTCTTCTGGCGAACGCCACGGACGACTGCATTCTTGAGATTGATGTTGACGCCAGTGGTGAATGGACTGTGGCAAGCGCTCAGTTCCGCAGCCTCGGGCCTGACATGGAATTCGGCTGGGGCGAACCCCTTGATGATGACGTGACCTGCAAGGCTCTCAACGAGAGTATCCGCAGCGACAATGGCTGGCTTGCTCATGTGCAGGAGCAGATCGGGTTCACGGACCCTCCGATCCTCCACGCGCCAGAGCGTCCTTACGAGCCAATCAGATTGTGAGGTTGAGCGATGCACTTCAGAGGATTTGTAATCGTCGACCAGCCGACGAATGAGGCCGTGAACGCGGCGATGGAGCCCCATCGTGAGGGTTACGACAGTGAAACGGACACAGGCTACGGCGAGTGGGACTGGTTTCGTGTCGGCGGTAGGTACGACGGCTATCTCGTGAGTGACGGTGAAATGCTTCGTCGTGAAACGAAGGGTGGCTTCAACTTCGGCCCGGCTCACACGGATATTGCGCGCAACAGCGTCAAGGTCTCCGATCTCCCTAAAGATCGTCGCAGCATCTACTTCTTCGTAGTCGGCAAAGAGTGGGTCGCAAAGGAAAGCTGGGACGGAGAAACCTTCAAGGACAATGAAGATTTTGAAGGGCAGCTGTCAGAGGCGCTCAAGCAACACCCCGACAAGTACGTTGTCGTGGTTGATGCTCACTCTTGAGGAGCCTCCGCAATGGCAACCATCACATTCCTAGCAGCAATTGGAGCAGCCGTTTGTATCAGCGTAGGCGTGTCTTGGTGGAGAAATGGGTGAAACAACCCAACCGAATGAATGGCATGAGTCGCTAATTCGCCTGATTGATCGGGCCGGGCAGAAATACAGCCCCGAGTTTATTAGCGACCTTCTGGAATTAGAAGCAAAACGCGTAAAGGCGAAAGAGGCAAACAAAAATGGAAGTGCTGGATGACATATCGGTAATCGTCTTCGAGTGCCCGGCCGATCTCTATGAAATGCACGAGCATATTCGCAGAGCCCATGATTTGGCTGAAGAACGTCTGGCAGGGTGTGACGACATCGTTCCTGGTTCGGAAGAGTCCGACATCTTGGACACCATGAATTTCCTCTACGCGCTGCAGGGCTTGATTGGACAGAAGGTTCCAGCCTCCCGGCGCAAGACTACCCCAGCCAAGGCTCTTGAAGATGCCTGAAGCAACCCTCTGGCCCATAGCCTTGATTGCAGTTTGTCTCGTACTGACGGGAGTGATTTAGATGGATCAGGAACTCGGTGAACATAGATCGATATCTTCGCGAGCGATGGCCAATGTCGCAGCGCCGCGTGACTTTGAGGGTGTCCACTCAACGCAGCTTCTCTACAGCCTTGAGAAGGCCGTCAAAGAGATGCCGATCTGGATACAAGCTGCTACTGACGGCCAAGAGGGGCAGGGGCGGTACAAATACGCGTCCCTGAAAGACATCCTGAAGACCGTTAAGCCGAAGCTTGCAGAGTGCGGGATCATGCTGCTGCAGGGTTGCTTGCGCAGCTATTCCGCTGATGAAGGCGGCGGTGCAAAGACCCGAATAGTGCCAGTTTACACAGACCTTGTGCACGTGCCGACAGGCGAGTTCCGGCGTGTCGTCATGGAAATACCGCTTGGCAACCTGACGCCCAAAGCAATGGGCTCCGCGGTGTCGTATGGCCGCCGCTATGGCATCCCTGCTGCGCTCGGGCTTGCGACAGATGAAGCGGACGACGATGGCGCCGACGCCATGCCGTTTGACTTCGACAGATCGAATGGTGACAGCAAAGCACTCCTGGGCCTCAAGTCTGAGATGTCGAAGTGCACGAAGGAAGACGACCTTCTGAAGCTCATCAATGATCCGAAGTTCAAGAAACGCAGTGGTGCCTTGGTTGAGGAAGAGCGCGGTCTTCTGCTGGCACACTACACGTCAGTGAAGGCTGAGGTTCAAGACCAAAGCAAAGCGAACGGGAAAGCGTCATGAGCTGCCCTGTCTGCGGATTCGATAAGCGCCAGTCAAAAAGATCAGTGCCACAGCACCGAAGGTTTTTTGGGTTGCTCAAGGCGTTCTTTGATCACTGGCCTGAGTACGCAGACTTCCAACCTGACAACGTTGATCATCTGAGAGCGTGGGCGCTGGTGAGAGCCAAGCACCGCAACGTCACGATCCACGACATTGGAGACGGGATGACCTGCATTCCATCTCCAGGCGGCTACGTGTTTTCGACGGAGTACCAAGGAGCAATTGTGATCCTCTCTCCTAAGTCGATTTCGTTTTCAGAGATGAGCCATCAGGAAGCCTGTGCAGTTTTTGATGATGTGCAGGCAGCCCTTGAAGCAGAAACCGGCCTCAAAGCTGATGAGGTCATGAAAGCGGTGGAGGAAGTGGTTTGAGCGACAAAAGAAAAGAACTCGAGCCTGCGTTTCCATTGGCTGTCGCGCCAGAGTTCCAGTGGGCTTCGGAGGGAATGAGTCTACGTGACTGGTTCGCTGGTCAGATTCTCGCTGGCAACGCAACGTATTTGGCGAATTTGGCGAATACTGGAGACCCTACGCGCATTGCTGCGGTCGCCTACGATGTCGCTGACGCAATGCTTAAAAGGCGTGACGAAGATGCCCCGCTCTGAATTCAGCAAGAAAACAAAACTGGCAGCCTGGGAAAGATCAGGCGGCTATTGCGAATGCGGCTGCAATCAAAAGATCATCGGAACACCAGAATACGATCACATCATAGAAGACATGATTGATGGTGGAAATGATCTAGAGAACTGCAGGGTGATGACGAAGAAATGTCACCGGCTAAAGACGGAAGAACGCAGACCGGAATTAGACAAGACCCGCAGAAGCTTTGAGAAGCGAATTGGTGTGAGAAAGAGAAAAGGCAGGCCTATGCCTGGGACTCGTACCAGCGGATGGAAGCAAAAGATGGACGGTTCGTGGGAGAGAAGGTGATGGACTACATAGAGAGTCTGAAACAGGATGCAGCAAAGCTTCGCATCGTGCGTGCCTGCAATACCTGTCGACACCGACCGCGAGACTTAAAGTTCGGAACCTGCCGGGCCACAGGCCAATGGCTCTCATGGGACCGTGAGCAACCGAATGGTGTATGTGGCCTGGATGGGAAGTTTTGGGAGCAGGCCCCAAGAACGTTCTGGCAAAGGCTAGGTGACGCTATCATCGAGCGCGTCAAGCCATCGCGCATGGATGAAACGCGATGACTCGCTGGCTCACCAGATCGGAGGCTGCCCAACATGCTCGCATGAGCTTGGCCACGTTCCAGCGCAGAATCCGCGAAGGGAAGATGCCAGCCGGTCACGGCAAGACCGGTGGAAAGCGGGTATGGGACCCAGCAGAGATTGACGCGGCCATTCGTGGCGAGCAAGCTGGTGTTGCTGATCCAATCATGGAAGAAATCAGGCGAGCCAATGCCCAAGCGTCTTAAGCTCAAGTACCTTCAGAGCGTCTACCGGAAGGGCCGCTGGTACCACTACGTCCGCAGGGGCAAGACGCAGATCCGCATCCACGGCGAAACGGATTCAGCGCAGTTTGCTGAGGAATATGCGGCCGCGCGACGGCTGGTTGAATATGATCCCAAACCCCTCAAAGCAGCCGACGGATCAGTCGCTTGGCTTGCGCAGTCCTATCTTGCTTCAGACGACTTCCATAGCCTCGCACAACGCACGCAGATGAGCTACCGCCGCGAGATCGACAGGCTTAAGCCAATCTCACGCTTTCCCATTGAAGACATTAAGCGGCGACACCTTAAGGCCATCAAGGATACACTGCAGGACAAGCCACGAATGGCGCGGATGTTTGCGCAGGTGTGCTCAATCCTATGGCGGTGGGGTATTAGGGAGCTGGATCTCGAAGTCGAGAACCCGGCCCGCATGATGGCCAGCAAGTCGAGTTCCAAATCGTTCCGCCCTTGGACGCCTGAGGAGCAAGCTCAGTTTGAAGCTTCCAACCCACCTCTGTGGCTCATGACGGCGTACAAGCTGGCCAAGTACACAGGCGCAAGGCGTGGCGATATCGTCGCCATCAAGGGTAATGATCGGCAGAACGGCTTCATCAGGGTTCAAGGTCAGAAGACCGGCAATGAAGTGTGGGTTCCCGAGCACCCCGAGCTGACGGCTTACCTGGACGCACTAGGGGCGCAGTTCTACCTGGTCTCCCATGCCAAAGGCCCGTTCAAGCCAGAGACGGTTTCACGGGCTCTCAGGGCTCACCTGGTGGCCTCAGGAATGCCAGACGATCTGGTGTTGCACGGACTGCGGCACACGGCCGGAAAGGCGCTCGCGGAAGCTGGCTGCTCGCCCAATGAGATTGCTGCCGTGCTTGGACACAAGACACTTCAGATGGTCCAGCACTACACGAAGAAGGCAGAGCAGAAGCGATTGAGTTCTGCTGCCATAGTGAAGCTGACGAAAAGCTAACTTTTGAGGAACATCGACCGAGCGGTTTTGTAAAACTGCCTGGAAATTTGTAAAACTGACGACCGCACGGATTTGGTGAAACGCCATCTAGCTCTTTGAAATCGTGAAATATTTTTGGTAGGCGGGGAGAGGATCGAACTCTCGACCATTCGATTAAAAGTCGAATGCTCTACCACTGAGCTACCCGCCCACAGTCGGCACAAAGGACCGCGTCGTCCGCCCGGGAAGAGCGAAGCGAGGCGGCTTTCTAGCGCGGTCGGCGCAGCGTTGCAAGCCAGGATGTCACTTTATCTCAGGCAATCGCAATCTTTGTTTGTGAATGCTGTGAGAAGGCCTGCTGGTACGGGCTGCGCGAGGAGTCATAGGCAGGCTAGTCGCCACTCTTGGTCCACACTCGGTAAGCCGGGGTGGAGCTGCTCTGGTCCACATTCGGCAGGCCGATGTGGAGCTATATCTCAGGCAATCGTAATCTTTGTTTGTGAATGCTATCAGATGGCCAGTTGATTGGGGTGCGGTCGGCTTTGTTGACCCTCAGACTGCTAACGATACCGCCTTTGTTCTCTGCCATGCTCGTTGGCAGGACGAGGTGTTAGCAGTGGTCTGACTACGCACCGCAATCCGTTAACGACCCTTGAGCCCGTCCAACCTCCGATAAGGACCAGATGACCGAGCCTGCGACGCCTGCCGAAGCCGGGCCTACCCAAGCTGCCGGAGACAACATTTCCCTCGCGATCATTCTGATGATCGTGGCGGTGACGCTGTTTTCGTGCCTCGACACGGCTGCGAAGTATCTGGCGACGGTGGCTGAGATTCCAGTGACCCAGGTGATTTGGGTGCGGTTCTTCTCGCAGTTTATGTTGCTGCTCATACTTGTCCCGGCGTTCGGTGTCGTCAGCTTGCCCAACATGTTCCGTGTTAAACGTCAGGGCTGGCAGTGGCTCCGCTCGATCATGATGGCGCTGACGACGGCGTTTAACTTCCTGGCACTCAAGTACCTGCAGCTGGATGAGACCGTCACCATCATGTTTCTATCACCACTGTTTGTGGCGCTCGCTGCTGGGCCACTGCTTGGTGAATGGGTCGGCTGGCGCAGGTTCGTCGCAATTCTTGTCGGGTTTTCCGGGATCTTGTTGGTTGTGCGTCCAGGGTTTGCTGAGGTGCACCCTGCCCTCCTTTATTCCTTCGGCGCGATGGCGGCGCTTGTGATTTTTGCGCTTATCACGCGCCATATCGCGGCTGATGACCCGCCGCTCGTAACGCTGTTCTTTTCGCTGTTTGCGGGCGTTGTCTTGGGGCTGCCGTTCGCAGCGGTCGACTGGAGATGGGATATCTCGCTGCCTTACATCGGTCTACTGTTTTCGCTTGGCGTACTCGGCGGGGCGGGGCACTACCTTTACATTCTGTCTTACAAGATGGCGCCTGCCAGTGTCGTCACGCCCTTTATCTACCTGCAGATCGTCAGCATGGCGGCCCTTGGCTACATCGTTTTTGGGGACCTGCCTGACATCTGGACGGTGCTGGGGTCGGCGGTGATTATTGGCTCTGGGATTTACCTGTTCCACCGCGAGCAAATCGTGAAACAAGGCGGTGGCTGAATGGCGACCGGGCTCACGGTCGGGCAGACTTGTCGCCCGACATGCGGGCCTGGGTTGCGCTCTTCCACTCGGCAAACCTGCCGTCCGCAATGGCACCGCGCATGCCCGCCATCAGGTCCTGGTAAAAGCAGGTGTTGATCCACGACACGATCATAGAACCCAGCATTTCGCCAGACCGGATGAGATGATGCAGATAGGCGCGGGAGTAATCGCGCGCGGCGGGACAGGAGCTTTCAGGATCGAGCGGTGCGGGATCTTCAGCGTGACAGGCGTTTTTCAGATTGACCCGTCCGTCCCATGTAAAAGCCAACCCATGACGCCCGTTGCGGGTCGGCATGACGCAATCGAACATATCGATCCCGCGTGCCACCGCTTCGATGAGGTCATCGGGTGTGCCAACGCCCATCAGGTAATGTGGCTTCTCAGCGGGCAGAAATGGAACAGTGGCTTCGAGGGTTCTGAGCATCGCCTCCTGGCCTTCGCCGACAGCAAGTCCACCGACGGCGTAACCGGGAAAGTTCATGGCAACCAGGGCCTCGGCAGATTCGCGGCGTAGCTCTTCATCGATGCCACCCTGGACGATGGCAAACAGGGCCTGGCCTGGGCCCGCTCCGCCAGATGCGCGTTGCGCCTCGAAAGCTGCCTGCGAGCGCTCGGCCCAGCGCAACGAGAGCTCCATCGCGCGGCGGACCTCATCGCGAGTGGCTGGCAATTCAATGCACTCATCCAGCTGCATTTGAATATCCGCGCCGAGAAGGCATTGGATTTCAATCGAGCGCTCGGGGCTCAGCATGTGATGCGAGCCGTCAATGTGAGAGGAGAATGCCGCGCCGTCTTCGGTGATCTTTCGCTTGGCCGACAAGCTCATCACCTGGAACCCGCCAGAGTCGGTTAGAACCGGGCCATCCCAACGCATGAACTTATGTAATCCGCCGAGCCTTGCGACGCGCTCTGCGCCTGGGCGCAACATCAGGTGGTAGGTGTTGCCGAGGATGATATCGGCACCTGCGTCACGGACTTGCTCGGGGTAGAGCGCCTTGACGGTCGCAACTGTGCCGACGGGCATGAACGCTGGCGTGCGTATCATGCCGCGCAGTGTGTGGATTGCGCCGAGGCGAGCTTTGCCGTCAATGGCATTAAGCTCAAAGCGGAATGCGTCCGCGGCGGGTGGGGTTATGTGTTCGGGGTTCTGATCGATCATTGCCGCGGCGTTATCGGGTGGCCACTCAGCGCTGTCAATGTTTGTTCTCTGTCGGTCTTAGCGAACCGCAGCAGCGTTTATCGACGCAATCGAATACCGACGCGTATTTCGTCTTCCTCAAAATCGCTGTTGGCGAAATCCGAGCGTGAGACAGTGTGCTCGTAATTGCTGAAGAACACGGCCTCGCGGCTCAGGAAGTATTCGAGGCCAAGCCCGAAAACGAACTCGGATTCATCGACATCGATACCGGCATAGTCGCGACGTGTTCCCTCAATCGAGGCGCTACCGATCAGGTAGCGTCTGAAGGCGTGACGCATTTCCAGGCCCACGACATTCTCGACAACAGCGCCGGACCCAGAAGTTTGGGTGACTGAATCGATGTCAGAGGATGCTGTAAGCAGGAAGGAGGTCAAACCGTTGAAGCGGTAGGCCAGGTTGGCGTCGATGATAAAGCCATCAGCATCTTGCAGACCTGGGTCTTCAATATCCTGTGTCGCGTAACCAAGGCTCACCTCGCCACGCAATCGTTCATTGGTTTCACCGAAGCTGACACCCGCACGATAACGTCGGCCCGTTGAATCGCGGCGGAGTCCATCTGCACTGGAGACTGTTTCAAATGCGCGATGGTTACCTTCGACTTCGGCAAAAACCTGCAACGTCGGCTTGAACTCCCACGTCGCCCGGACAGCTGCATTGCGTTCATGCTCGTCCCGATCGGCAAATGTATCTGGCTCACCAGGCGTCGTGTCATCCGATGTGCTGCTTGAAAAGTTCTGATCCGTAACACCGCCGCGAAGCTGCACAGTTAGACGATTGAAACGGTGGTTCAAAGCAGCCGTAAAGGCATCGGTCTTGTCATTCGCACGCGGTCCTGCCGTGCTCGCGTCTACAGCTGTGCGGTCTTCCTGCGCAGATTGCCGACTGAGCGACGCCTGAATATTCGTACGGCGGGTGATATCGAGACGGCCACGCGCTTCAACGAGAAATCCGCGCTCGTTTTCACTTCCGAATTGACGGTAGTTCTGCAGATCGCCCTCGGCGCGAAATTCAAGCGCGTGGTTTGACCAGTTTGAAACTAGCCGCAAACTTGGCGTGAACTGCCCGACGATGTCGGATTCGCCGTTTGGACTTGAGAAGACGTTTGACTGGCGTGCGACGGCCAGCTCCGCTTCGGGAAACAATACGAACGTTCCGATCCTGATCCCGACCGGGTCGAAGGGTTCCAGTGTTGCGAAACGTGCCGGACGGCGATTAGCGGCCGGATCAAGCGGGGTAATGTCTTCGACTTGAAACAAAAGCGCATCGCCTTCAGGGGGCTGACCGGGATTGGCATCAAACGCAAAGTTGCGACGCTCTTCTTGTGAACGAAGATCGTTTTGGCGCGCATCGAGGCCATCTTCCGGCGTTGGTGCCGGCGGGGTCGCGTCGAAGACGCCATCACGGAATATCTGAGGAGCATTGCCGGAGGTAAAATCGCCATCAGGTGGAACACCTAAGGTCGTGGCGTCTGGAGCATTCGAGGAATTAGCGTTTGTGCTGACTGTTGGCTGTCCGGGCAGGGTTTGTCTCGGTGCGGGAAACGAGGGCTGCAAACCCGGTTGCGATGATGTTTGAGAGGCTGGGAGCGTTGAATTCTGGCCTTGTCTTGTAGATTGCTCGTCTTGCGACCCGCGCAGCAGCGATTGCGCATCAGCCGTTGCGGCCGGCGCGAACACCAGCAGCAAGGCCAGAACAACGCTTCTGACCTGCCGGTTTGGGCTGCGAAAAGCCACCTTTTACCTGCCTCCGAATGACGTGACGGACGGCCTTGACAGCAGGCAGCCCGACATTCGAAGGCTAGGTGACCCGGGTTAATCAGTCCTTTACGCCTGTTTCGTGCCGGAACAGCGGCTTTTGGCCAGTGTTAACGAGCTTCTTGAACTCGCGAAAATGCCTGATTTCCCCGAGGGTGGGCATTTGCTAGAAGGTGGTTGGAGGAAACCCACGCGACTATTCGGGGCAACCGGCGCTGGTGAATGGTCTTTTGCGGCAGGGTAGAAGGGGTCCAGATGGCTGATCGCAGAGCGAATCTCAAGGCAAGCGGAACCAAGAAAGCGCGCGCTGACTCCGTAAAAGCCGAACCTGCTGCCCAAAAAGGGAAATCGTCGGCCGCCCGCAGAAAGGCCGATGCGAAGTACATCGAGCCTAAGATGAAATCCGGCAAAGCGTCTAAGAAATCGCAACCTACGCCCATTCAATCGGCGCAGCGGACTTTGAAACTTGAAAATTCGGGCCTAAGCGAACTGACTGCAGCCCTCAATAATGGCCTAAAAGCGCCTTTTGCGGCGGCAGTGGAGACAATAGCCGGGGCACGTGGGCGCGTTATCGTAAGTGGTATCGGCAAGAGCGGGCACATCGGCCAGAAGATTGCCGCGACTTTTGCTTCTACAGGGACCCCAGCGTTTTTCGTCCATCCAAGCGAAGCTTCGCATGGCGACTTGGGGATGATCACCCGCGATGATGTGATCCTTGCGATCTCGTGGTCGGGAGAATCGGTTGAGCTTTCCAACATCATTTCCTATTCGCGTCGGTTTTCGGTTCCGCTCATTGCTCTGACATCACGCAAGAAGTCGACGCTTGGCTCGCAAGCTGATGTTTGCCTGGAGTTGCCACGCGCAAAAGAAGCGTGCCCGCATGGCCTCGCCCCGACGACGTCGACAACGATGCAGCTTGCGATCGGCGATTGTCTCGCGATCGCTCTGCTGGAAACGAAAAGCTTCACCGCGCATGACTTTAAGGTCTTCCACCCAGGTGGATCACTCGGTGCCTCGTTGAAGTACGTCGATGACTTGATGCACACCGGCGATGATATGCCTATCGCGGGCGATGACGAAGACATGAGCCAGGCGCTTGTTGTCATGACTCAGAAGGCGTTCGGTTGCCTTGGCATCGTAGATAAGAAGGGCCGGCTTGTTGGGGTCATTACGGACGGTGACTTGCGGCGCAACATGGGTGATGCGTTGCTGCGCGCCAAGACTGGCGAAGTGATGACGAAGAAGCCGAAGTCTGTCTCTCGAAAAACTCTGGCATCTGCGGCTCTTGAGGTGATGAATGCGAGCCGCATTACCGCGCTGTTTGTCGTCGAGAAGGGCAAGCCCGCCGGTATCGTGCATGTCCACGATATGCTTCGCGCAGGTGTGGTTTAGAAAACCTCACGGCTTGCCGGGTTGAGATCTCCAATCAGCTTCTACCTTCCCGCCAATGTAAAAAGGCCCGCGCGTAGGCGGGCCATTTCACTCCAGGGGAAGAAGCTCTCAAAGATCCGTTGATCAATCGCCCTTGAAGACGTCAGAATGGATGCTCGTTCCACCCCAGCTGTTTCCCCAGTCCTGACCGGCTTGCGCAGAGAGCGTCGAGCCTGTTGCAATGCTGCCAACGAGGGCTGAGATGACGATAGTCTTGAGGATGATCTTCATGGTTTGTTGGTCTCCGTTTCCATCTTGTTGCATCACAGTGTGATGCCGATGATGGGAGACTAGGCCTGCGGGCTTTCTAACGATGTCACGTGGGGAACATCAGGGATCTTGACTTCATCGGGCGATTGAAGCTGACCAAGCGAGCGACTTCGTACGACTTGCTGTCACGGTCAGGACACGGCCATATGCGAGAGGCGGTTGCATCGGAGCGAAACTTGAACCTTGCAACCACGGCCTAAAATCTGCAATGCACGCCCCCTGACGAAACTTTCTTTGCGCACCAAGGAGCTGACAAAATAATGCTAAAAAAAATCCTGCTCGTTCTTGTGGCGGTTGTCGCCGTTTACTGCGGATACATCGCAACCTTGCCTTCGTCCTTCTCGGTGGCGCGTTCGACAACGATCTCAGCTGCGCCTGATGCGGTATTTGCCAACGTCAACAACTTCCGCAAATGGGATGACTGGTCCCCGTGGGCGAAGCGCGATCCAAATGCAAAGACCAACTATGAAGGCCCGGAAGAAGGTAAAGGTGCGAAGTTCAGCTGGGCTGGGAACTCTGAGATCGGCAAAGGCAAAATGGAGATTGAGCAAAGCACTCCGTCAGAGCTCATCAAGATCCGGCTCGACTTTGAAGAGCCTTTTCCCGGCACGAGCTACGCAAGCTTCCAATTCAAGCCCAACGGTACCGACACAGAGGTCACTTGGACTCTTTCTGGCGATCAGAGCTTTACAGAGCGCTTTTTTACGACCCTGTTCGGTGTCGACCTGGAAGCCATGATCGGCCAGGAGTACGAGACCGGCCTTGCCAATTTGAAGCGTGTTGTTGAGGGGCAATCAGGCTAGTGCCGCGTGGCTTTTCAATTGTCGCCTGCAGGTTTCCAGCTGTTTTGTAAGTCCTGTGTTGTTTGGGCCGGAAACTCTTTTGAGAGATCGGGCTGGCGCGGCAGGAAGTTTCGCGGCAGTCTTATCCGACCTGTTCATTGTGCAAGGATACCGTGCATGAAGTTGTCTCTACTGTTGAGCGGGCTCGCTCTGTGCGTTTCGACGGCTGCAGCCATCGCTGGGGACATCCCCAATTTGGTGGGCACGTGGGTTGGTGAGAACGAGACGATCTCAGACAAGAAAGGTCTACGGACCTGGAAGAAAACAATCCACATCACTGAGCAAACCGACCGGCGGTTTCGCGGGCACTTCACCTATACGGGCGGGACCAAGAAATTCTTTGGTGTTGTTTATCCCGATAACGTTTCGTTCACTTGGGTCGCCTCAGATTCAAAAGGCTATAATCATGGCCGTATTCTAGGTCCGGACCGCATCGCGGCGTGTTACGTCGAGTCCTGGGAAGAGGCGACAGTGGGTTGTTCCGACGTAACTCGAAAGAGCAAGGAGCCACTTGTGAAGAAAGCTCCGGAGTAGGTTCATGCTTGCGCACTTGCGGCACTTGGGCGTCATACGATTTTGGGTTGCTTGGTTGGTCGTGTTCTTGGTGTCGGCAAGCCACGCTTCGGCGAACGGTCGTCCGGCTTGCACCGACGATGCGATGATCGTGTTCGACGCATCGGGATCGATGTCGGGGATGCTGCGCACGGGCGTTCGGGAATCCCGTATCGATCGGGTTCGCAAAGCGCTCGAAATTGTTTTACCGCAAATCGAAAGCCATCGCCGACTGGGCCTAATCGTTTATGGCCCTGAGTACGACGTCAACTACCAAGCAGAGGCGCAATGCGAAAATATCAACTTGCGTTTTTCACCGATGCCGCGCGCAGCCCAGCGCATTATCAAAGAAGTCAACGAACTTGTCCCTGCCGGCGTGACGCCTCTGACAGATGCCATTACCCAGGCCGCTGAGGCCTTGAACTATCGCGATAGCCCGGCTGAGATTGTGCTCTTCACCGATGGGCAGGAGACGTGCGGCGGCGTACCGTGCTCGCGCGTTGGGGAACTACTACGCCAGTCGAAAGCGCTGCGGATTCACGTGATCAACTATGCGATCCGAGATCCTTACGGTATCCGTGCGCCGTTTCGGGCAAGTTGTGTCGCTAGCCGGACGGGCGGGACATACGTGCCAGTCGAAACGCTCGACGAGTTGGTTCAGGCCTTCCGCAAGGTCTTGGGGTGTCCGTTATTGACTGAACTTGACAAGTGAGACCTAGCCGCGTCCCTGAGCCTTAATCAGCGGCTTCGACTTTGAGGATTGTGCCGCCGCTGCCGATGATGCGGACTTTGGAACCTGCGGCCAAGCCTTCTGGCCCCTCAACAATCCACTCACTGTCGCCCAGTTTCACCTTCCCGCGACCATCTTCAATGGCCGAGACGAGCGGGACGACGCGGCCTATACCTTGTTGACCGCGGCGGTTGAGATCAGGATCATCAGAAACTTGATTCTTGGGGCTGGCCAGCCAAAGGTCGATTGCCACATCGAGGACAAGGAGACCGGCGGCGAAAGCGACGAGGGCCCATCCATGTGTATTGCCATCGACTATGCGCCAAATGCCGACTGCGGCGCAGGCCGCAGCAATCCAAGGCAGGATCAAACTCAAAGTCGCCAGCAACCAAATAAGATCGCTGGGCTGAGATGATTGTTTTGCTTTTCGCGCCGGTTTGTCTGGCAGCTCTTGGTTCATTGTGTCACGACTGCCCGACAGACTTTTCGAATAAGTTCTGCTTACACCGCCTCGACGACCAGGACCGTGCCATTGACACCGACAACGCGAACCTTCGCACCTGCCGGCAGATCAGGGCCCTCAGCCTGCCATAAGCTGTCGCCGACTTTGATCTTGCCGCGACCGCCCTGGATTGGTGTCATCACGGTTGTCGTGCGGCCCACATACTGCTCGGCGCGGACGTTGAGCGAGGGTGCGTCCGTTTCGTCACCGATAAAGCCAGCGGCATATCGTCGAACAAAGAAGACCGTCACCATGGAGATCAGCGCGAAAGAAATGAGCTGAAACTGCCAAACGAAAACCTCGGCATATTCAGGACTTGCCGCATTAAGCACCAGTGTCACCATGCCGACCAGAAAAGCGGCCAAGCCGAACCAAAGGAAATGCACTCCTGGGACGACTGTTTCGAGGGATAACAAAAGCAGCGCGAAAATGATCCAGTTCCAGCCACCCAAATGGCTGAGCAGTTCGTAAATTGTCTCCATGACGAAACCTCTTCAAAACCGGCATCGCTAACGCGGGCGGTGTGAACATCGAGCGACCGCCGCGTGTGCCGTCGTCTGCCAGGCTTTGTTAAGCCCACGGGCGGACGTTGCCAATTGCTTTTGCGGTGCTGGCTCTTTTGTCGGGAAGGTTGCCGGCCGTTTCAGACCGGCCGGCAACGTTGGGGGTGCGCGATTAGACGCTTGGAACTGAACCGCCACGACGCGGTTTTGTGCCGTCACCATCTTTGCCGAAGGTGTCCTTGGCAATCTCAGCGATGCCGGCCAGGGAGCCGATCATGGACGACGCTTCAAGCGGCATCATGAGGACTTTCTGGTTTGGCGACGTTGCAAGCTTTTCCAACGCTTTCATGTAGTTGTTGGCGACAAAGTAATTGATGGCTTGGACATCACCTTTGGCAATCGCCTCGGAGACCATAGAGGTCGCTTTGGCTTCGGCCTCGGCAGCACGCTCGCGGGCCTCAGCGTCCTTAAAGGCAGCTTCGCGGCGGCCTTCAGCTTCAAGAACAGCGGCCTGCTTTTCACCCTCGGCTTCGAGAATTGCAGCCTGGCGGGAACCTTCAGACTCTAGGATCTGGGCACGTTTCTCACGCTCAGCTTTCATCTGGCGGGCCATGGCATCGACGAGGTCGCGAGGAGGATCGATGTCCTTAATCTCGATACGCGTTACCTTGATGCCCCAGCTTTCTGTCGCCGCATCAACGACGGTCAGCAGCTGTGCGTTGATGTGATCGCGGTTGGACAGGAGCTCGTCGAGATCCATCGAACCCATTACCGTACGGATATTGGTCATCGTTAGGTTGACGATCGAGTCTTCGAGTAGATCAACCTCGTAGGCTGCTTTGGCGGCGTTCAGCACCTGATAGAAGGTGACGCCGTTGACGCGGACCATGGCGTTGTCTCGAGTAATGACGTCTTGCGAAGGAATATCGAGGACGCGCTCTTTCATGTTCATCTTGGCACCAACACGCTCGACGACGGGAACGAGAATGTGGAGGCCGGGAACTAGAGTGCGTGTGTAACGTCCGAAATTTTCAACCGTGAAGTTATAGCCCTGCGGCACGATTTTGACTGTCGACCACAAAGCGGCTGCGGCCAGCAAGATCATAACAAGACCAAGCAGGCCCAGAGTATCGCCGATCATATTTCAACTCCCGAAAAGAATTATCGCCCCTATAAGGAAATATGGGGGTCGTACACTTCTGTTTTAAGGAGTAAGCAGAAAAATATTGGTGAATTTATAGATAATACTTGGTTAAATTTGCCTGATTGTCGGCAAATTTCAGATTTATATGGAATAGATTGCGGCGAACGATGTCGCCGCTCTTTCTAAACCTTACTCTAAACTTAAATCCAACCCATGAGCTCTCGGCGGACAATGGCTTCGATGACCTTGTTGCCGAGTTCACTATCGTTGAGGGCGGGGACGTAAGAAAACTGCTCTCCACCGTTGTGCTCGAAGATCTCACGGTTTTCACCTTCAAGCTCTTCGAGAGTTTCGAGGCAATCCGCTGAGAACCCTGGTGCGACCAGCAGCAGTTTCTTCGTTCCTTCCTTCGCGAGGCGTTCGACGGTTTCGTCGGTGTAGGGCTGGAGCCAGGGATCATTGCCGAAGCGTGACTGGAAGGTGGTGAGCCAATCTTCGGCGGGCCAGCCTAACCGCTCGCGAACAAGGCGTGAGGTTTTCTGACATTGGCAGTGATAGGGATCGCCCTTCTCATGGTACTTCTTCGGCATGCCGTGGAACGTCGCGATCAGCTTCTCTGGTTTGAAGTCCATGCCTTTAAGATGCGTCTCTATCGATGTGGCAATGGCTTCGATGTAAGCCGGGTCATCATGGTAGCGGGGTGCCACACGGACGGCCGGCTGCCAGCGCATTTTCATGAGCGCCCGATAAGCCTGATCGCACGCCGTTGCTGTGGTGGCGGCAGCGTACTGAGGGTAGAGCGGCAGGAGCAGGATCTTTTCGCAGCCTTGCTCTTGCAGATAGCGCAAGCGGCTCTCCGTCGATGGATTGGCATAACGCATGGCCCAATCGACAATGACTTCAGGGTGGCCGGACAGTCTCTCAGCCAGGGCGTTTGACTGATTGCGTGTGATGGTCTTGAGCGGGCCTTCATCGAGTTCCTTGTTCCAGATCGTTTCGTAATCCTTGCCTTTGCGCGAAGGCCGCGTCGTCAGGATGATCAGGTTAAGGATCGGCCACCATTTCCACTGCGGCTCTTCAATGACGCGGCGGTCAGAGAGAAACTCGTGCAGATAACGGCGCATCGGCCAGTAGCTGGTATCGTCGGGCGTGCCGAGGTTCAAGAGCAGCACGCCGATGCGACCGTAGTTGACACGCGGGTGGTCTTTCGGCCACGTCGAGGTGTCGGCTTGAAAGCCATCCGGCTTGGTCATCTCGTTCATTATCTGCCCTTGATCTGCATTGGTTTTCTAATTCGGCGTGCTATCGGCCTACGCGCGGCGTAACTTAGCGGATCATTGGGAGTTGTGCGACTCTTGAGGGCAATCTGACTTGCCGCAGGGATGGCACGAAAATCGATTGAAGCGATAAAGAAATGGCAAAGAAAACGGGCGGCGGAGGCCGTGTTCAGGGTCCCGGCGGCGGACAACGGCAGTTGCGGACGCGGGTGAAGACCGCGCGCAAAAGATCAAACTCGTCGGCTCGTTGGCTGGAACGTCAACTGAATGACCCCTATGTTGCAGCGGCCAAGCGTGAGGGCATGCGGTCTCGCGCGGCTTACAAGCTCCTGGAGATCGACGACAAGTATAAGTTCCTCAAACCCGGGCAGCGGGTGGTCGACCTTGGCGCGGCGCCGGGTGGCTGGTGTCAGATTGCCGTCGAGCGGGTAAAGGCGGTCGATGGGGCTGGTCCAGGCAAAGGACAAGTGGTTGGCATTGACTATCTCGGTGTCGACCCTCTGCCGGGCGTCAAGATCCTGGAGATGGACTTCACCGACGATGACGCGGAAGACCGTTTGAAAGAACAGCTACGCGACGGCCGCGCGGAAGTTGTGTTGTCGGATATGGCAGCGCCGACCGTTGGCCACACGAGGACCGATCACCTTCGCATCATGGGCTTGGCAGAAATGGCCGCGCACTTTGCCATCGATATCCTGGAAGAGGGCGGCGTGTTCCTGTGCAAGGTGTTCCAAGGCGGGGCTGAAAAAGAACTGCTGGACCTGCTCAAGCGTAACTTCAAAACCGTCCGTCACGTTAAGCCGCCAGCAAGCCGGTCTGATTCAGCTGAGCTTTATGTGCTGGCGACTGGTTTCCGTGGTCGTGGCGACGCGCGTTGAGAGGCGATCATGCCTCCAGCTGCTCTTTCACCTTGGCGGCGAGTTGAGGCAGGGAGAAGGGTTTCGGCAGGAAGGCAAAGGTCTCTTCACCCAGGGCCTGCTGGAAGGCTTCGTTGGGATAGCCTGAAACGAAGATGATCTTGAGATCCGGGTTCGACTTGCGCAATTCCTTGAGCATTGTCGGCCCGTCCATGCCAGGCATAACGACATCAGAGACAACGACATCGACTTCACCGTCGATATCTTTCATCACTTCGAGCGCGTCGAGACCGTCGACAGCTTCGAGGACTTCGTAGCCTTGCCGCTTTAGGGCGCGAACGGCAAACGAGCGGACAACATCTTCGTCTTCCACCAACAAGACGCGGCCGGTGCCAGTCATGTCGGCAGTGTTGACCTTCTCGGTCTCCTCGACCCGCTCGGCAATGAGTGCTGTATCTTTTTCATCGAGGTGATGACGCGGCAGATAGATACGGAATGTTGTGCCTTCGCCAACCGTGGACTCTGGGTAAATGAACCCACCTGTTTGTTTGACAATGCCGTAGACGGTTGCGAGGCCTAGCCCCGTACCTTTACCCGGCGCTTTCGTCGTGAAGAAAGGCTCAAAGATTTTGTTGAGCACCTCAGGCGACATACCGGTGCCGGTGTCTGTGATTTCGATCAGGACATATTCGCCGGGCATCATTCCGGTGTTGGCGAGCTTTTGAGTTTCCCTCTCGCTCACGTTGCGCGTGCGGATCGCCAGCTGACCGCCATCTGCCATGGCATCGCGTGCATTAACTGCAAGGTTGATGACTGCCTGTTCCAACTGCAGCTTGTCCGTCTTGACGTACCAAAGATCGCGACCGGAGTGGATTTTGAGCTTGATGCGTTCGCCAATTGAGCGCTTCAGCAGCGGGGCCAAATCCGTCATGACGTCGCCCAGCTGGAGCGGCTCTACGAGCAGCGTCTGTTGACGGGCGAGTGCCAGAAGCTTGGCCACCAACCCTGCGGCACGGTTGGCGGATGACTTGATGTTGATGATGTCGGAATGCGCCGGGTCACCAGGGCGGTGTGTTTGCAACAGGAAGTCCGAGAAACCGATAATTGCCGTCAGCATGTTGTTGAAATCATGCGCGACGAAGCCCGCGAGTTTTCCTACGGCCTCCATCTTCTGGCTTTGCGCGTAGCGGGCTTCCAGCGCTTTTTGCTCGGTGACGTCGATCAGGTAAACGATCGCGGCTTCCGGTGCGTCGCCGGCATGGGCGAGGGGGCTCATGTAAAGCCGGCGCGTGTATTCATCCTTGGTGCCGGCGGTGATCTCGACAGGCTGGATGTTCCCTTGGCCAGCCGTCACCTTGGTGAGGCCATCTGCGATCTGGCTGCGCACATCTGCGTCGACCGAGCGGGATAGGATCTCAAGCGCCAGTTTCGACTTCGCACCACTACCGTCGACGATCATGCGCGAGAACGAGGTGTTGGCAGCGATGATGCGACCGTCTTCCCCGATCGTGGCAATGCCCAGTGGTGCGGAGCGGAAGAACTGTTGGAAGCGTTCGACGCTGCCTTCGGACGCGGCGAAGTCAAACTCGGCGCTATCGCGTTCCACTGCCGCGAAGATCATACCGCCGGACCCGTCGGGGGCAGGCTGGATGATAACACGCATTGGTTCGATGCAACCGTCTTCGCGGATCAGGTCAAGCTCGCAGCTGTTTGATACGCCTTCCCCATCCTCAGCTTTGCGACGTGCCATCGCAAAGAGCAATTCGGCACCGTCAGAGGTTAACAATTCGGACAGTTTCAGCCCGCGGGAGATTGCTGCGTCGACGTTGTCGAAGCCCAGGCGATCGGACAGGGCCTTATTCATGTGATGCAGCGTGCCGTCTGCATTCACGTGCGCCAGGCCCACCGGAATACTATCGTAGGCTTCAAGCGCACTATTGAGCGATTCAAACTCGCGCTGACGTGCCGCGCGTTCGGCCGTGACATTGCTGACTCGCCACAACACCAACGCTCCCTGACCTGCAAACGTGCCTCTTGGAGCCTTAAACGGTGCGACAGATAATCGGACGCACTCGACAGCGTCAGATTTTCCCAACGCGTCGTTTGATAATCGGGTTTCAACAATTTCAGTATGCGTCTTGCCGACTTCGGCTGCGCGCATCAAACGGAAGAGAGCCTCGGAGACCTGGGGTGTGGCGCCCAGCGCGGCTTCAAAGTCCGAGATTTCAGAGAGGGCCGTATTGCCCAGTAGGGTGTGACCCGTTTTGTTGGTCCAGATTATTGAACCGCTGGCGCGCATCAGGAGCATCGCTTCTGCGGATTGATCGGCGACCATGCCTGCAATGTCGCGGGGCTCTAGCCGGTCCGTCAAGCTGACGTTGCCAGCAGCAAGGCCTAAGAGAAAGAACATGCCAAGCATTGCGAGCACAGCAAGCACGGTCAGCAACAACGGCTCGGCGGCACCTGCAGCAAGCAACGCAAACAGCCCCGCACCGGCAGCTACGACGGCACAAAAAAGGGCCGTCAAGCCTCGCGTTTCATAAAGCGAGACCAGCACTTCCCCGGAAGCGGTTTGAATGCTGTTTAACTTGAAGGCGTTCATGAAGCGGGACGCTACATGATTCTCCGCCCACACGGGCGTTCGGTCCGAGATAGAAATGGACTTTTTACTCATACTCTTAGGCGGTTAAGTAACATCTGACAGTGGTCAGTTGCCACAATCGTATTTTTAGTGTGGTCCTGGCTCACGCCGCAAAAAAACGCTCGTCTCAACTGCTGCGGATCGTTTGTCACCAGCGCTGGGTCAACTACTCGACCATCACGGTTAACATGGTATGAAGTTTTCCGGTCGGGGACGGCCCGGCATCCAAAAAAAGCGTCAGATTGAGTCAATAAGACACAGATATTAAACGCGTTTCCACTCGATGCCGGTGCCTTGCCCGCATTGAAATAGGTCTGTTTGCGGTTTTCTTAGGAGCTGCGCACAGGCAGGGAAACCAATGCGTCATGAGGGCACGATGTGGGAAATCGCATATATGCTGTTGATGGCTGTCTTCGTCGCAGCCGCGATCGTTGCGGGGGGATTGCTTTGGAAGACATATGTCGAGCGAAGCGGTACGGGATCTCGGATCTTTAAGCCGAAAGTCGAGCGACGACTGGAAATCGTCGATCAGGCGATGGTCGATGGACGGCGTAAGCTTGTCATGATCCGCCGTGACGATAAGGAGCACCTCATTATGACGGGTGGTCCCGTGGATGTCGTAATTGAGACTGGAATAGACAGCCCGCGCCGCGCCAGGTCGGAAAGCGATGAGGCTTAGCGTGCCGCTCTTTCTACTTCCGCCCGCGCCGATCTTGATACATTAGGCGTCTCGCCTGCTGCTCGGAGACTGTATGTCCATTCGTCTGTTGCCATACCTGTTACGAATTTTTGCCACGCTGCTCGTTGGGGCGTTCTTGGCGACAACGGCTATTGCTCAGGACACAGGCGTAGTTGGCAACGGCTCTGTTGCTGCAGATGCCGGAAAGACGGAACCTAACGAAGCAGACGGCGCATCAAAGTCTAGATTACCAACGGACAAACCTGGGGCTCCCGTCGCTCAGCGCAAGGATGCGCTGCAGCTCAACGTCAACCCTGCTGTTGCGAAAGTTATTGATGACGCAAGAGGGCTTGCCGACAGCCTGACTCTGCTTGAGAAGACCGTCGAACGCGTGAAGGATCGCGAGGACGAACTTACCCAGCAGCTGCCGTTTGCCGATTCGATCCTTGATGCGGCAGGCGAAAAGGCGACGCTTCTGGAACCAGCGCTCGCCGATATCAAATCACAGATCTCACGGCTAGGCCCAGCGCCGGAAGGCACAGCGACCGAACCCGACGCTATTGCAAATGAGCGGGCACGACTAAATGCGACGGCTGATGAAATCGATGCCGCGATAAAAACGGCTGAGCTTACACAAGTCCGGGCGAGACAATTGTCGGCCCGGATCCAAACGCTTCGGCTTGACCGATTCCGGCAAAGCCTCCTGCAACGCTCGCCCTCGTTGTTCTCACCTGCATTGTGGGGAGAAACGCTCTCCGAGGTCCCCAGAGCGGTTACTCAACTACGAACCATCTTTGCAAATTGGTTTGCACGCGTGCGAAGCCAGTTTGGCAATGTGCTTGGGGTCTTGGCCGCGGCCTTCGTTGTGGGACTCGTGTTGCAGATGGCATCGCGGCGCATTCGGCGTAAGTTGCGCGATCAGACCACTGATGCCGTGCCGCCGTTTTCCCGACGGGTTTTGGTAGCCGGGTTAGAAGCCGTTTTGCGTATGCTGCCGAAGATTGCTGTCGCTGCGGTGATCTACGCTGGATTGGCGTCACTGAGTCTTCTTTATCTCCAGGTCGGCGGCTTGGCCGTCGCAGCCTACAAGGCCGTTGCGATTCTCGCAGGCGGTCGTGCCTTTGCAACAGCGTATCTACAGCCCGCTCGACCGGCGTGGCGGGTCTTTGCCATTGAGGATTCTGCGGCCCGTCAACTGAGGCAAGTGATCCGTCTTACAGCAACGGTCTTTGCGCTCGACGTCGTGATGCGGGCTGTGATCATTGAATTGTATTTGCCGCTCGCTTTTAGTGTCGCCTGGACGGCAATCGCCTCTGTCATCTTTGCGTTGGTTTTCTATCGCGCGCTGAAAATCGACGTTCTTCTTTCTGAAGAGGTTGGGCCGAGGGTCGCGTTTCTAGCGCAGCACGCCCACAAATTCCCTCTGGCGCTCGCTATCGCCATTATCGCGATTGGTCTTGCCTTAGGCTATGTCGCACTTGCGCATTTCGTTGCGACCCGATTGCTGATTGTCGGCACCGCCATCTTTTTGTTGGTTGCTGTCTATCTCGCCAACCGTGCCATCGCGAGAGAGCCAGATGAGGCGCATAGCGTTGCGACGTCCATAGACTCGACGATCCCAATCGAAGTCCGCCGACGGTTGGCACGTGGTCTCTCAATCGTCCTCGACATCGCGCTCTTTCTTCTGGCCATACCGTTTCTCTTGTTGGCCATTGGTTTTGCGCCAGCAGAGATTGCGACCTTATCCAACAGAGCCCTTTTTGGATTTGAGGTCGGCGGGGTTGAAATTTCGCTGGCTGAAATCGGAATTGCGATCGCAATCGCTGCGACGATTTTGTTTCTGGCACGGATGCTTCAGCGCTGGCTCGGCGAAACCGTCTTGCATCCGACCCGCACTGAACCGGGGCTTGGAAACTCCATTCGCACAGGCGTTGGCTACATCGGCTTTATCGTCGCCGTTTTGGCGGGTCTGTCTTATGCCGGTCTCGACATCACCAACTTGGCTATCGTCGCTGGTGCGTTGTCGGTCGGTATTGGTTTTGGCCTGCAGTCCATTGTCAACAATTTCGTTTCCGGCCTGATCCTGCTGGTTGAGCGGCCCATTAACGTCGGAGACTGGATCAAAGTTGCGGGTGTGCAGGGGCATGTCCGGCGTATCTCGGTTCGCTCCACCGAAATCGAAACCTTCGAGCGGGCCAGTGTTATTATCCCCAACTCGGAGCTGATCACAGGCACGGTCACTAACCTCACATTACGCAACGCACTTGGACGGGTCACCATACCTGTGGGCGTCAGCTATGACAGTGATCCAGATCTCGTGCAGCGCTTGCTTATGGAAGCCGCCGATGAAAGCGAACTCGTCGCGCGCCACCCGGCACCGTTTGTCGTGTTCGAGAATTTCGCCAATAGTTCGCTTGATTTCTCCCTTCGCATCTATGTGCCCGATGTGTCCTCCTCGTTGTCGACGCAGACCGATGTGCGCAAGCGCATTTTGAGTAAGTTCCGTGAGCACAACATCGAGATTCCATTCCCACAGCATGATCTCAACGTGAAGAGTGTTGAGGGGATGTCGCAATGGCCGGAAGACTTTGGAGCCATGCAGGCAGACCCACCGGTTGAAAAGGGTGGAGGGGCCTCCAAGCCAAAGAGCCCGAGCGATTAACCGCGTGTTGCTGGTGACATAAGCGTCACGGAGGGTAAGTCTTTCACTGCCAATCGTTGCAGATAGCTCGCAACGCCGGGAGGGAGCTGGCATTGTGAGCACTTTATTGGGTTCTTTGGAGTTCCGGGCCGGTGAGGGGAGTCATGCGTTTGGCGATTGCATTGCTGCGGCCCTTGATGCCGGGCTGTGGCCAACCTCTGATCCTTACGGTTGTCGTACTTAGCTTATTGGTTTTGGTGGGTGGCCCCGCTTCGGTACTAGCTCAGGGCACAACACCCTCCTCAAATCCGGATCTCGATGGGGCGCACTTTACGATCGCCGTCCACACCAGTTCCAACGGTCAACGCCGCGAACCCGAAGCCATCCGCCAATTCGTCAAACATCGCGTTGCCCAGATCAATGCGGCCGGTGGCGTTCTTGGACGCCGTCTGAAGGCGCGTTTTTTCGATGATGGTGACGAAGAAAAAAACACAATCGCAAATGTTCGCGAAACGCTGAAAGACCCACGACTTCTTGCGGTCGTCGGGATTTGGAGTTCTTCGCGTGGCTCGTTTGTGGTTGATGCTATCGGCGAAGCTGGTGTGCCGTTTGTTTCGGAGATGTCGGTTGCCACGTTGTTTTCGCAGTATCCGAACGTTTATTCGATGGCGCACTCTGTAAAGGCGGAGGTCGACGTCTTTCTGGAGCTGGCCAAGCGACGCAAGATCACGCGGATCGCTTATGCCGGATTTCGCGATGACCTTTTCACCAACGCCTACCTCGGCCACCTGATTGATACCAAAGACGGCCCGGGTATCGTCTCCTCCTTTTGGGAGAGCGAAGCCACCGTTATTGCCGATTACGACAAGGCGATTGACGACATCGTCGCCTCTCGCGCAGAGCTGGTCGTGATGGCTTTAGGGTCACGGCTTGGCGCTCGATTTCTTGGTCGCATGGCGGAGCGCGGGCTAACACTTCCTGCATTTGTTTCCTACGGCAATATCAGAAGTGTCCTCAAAAGCGGGGAAGGTGCGGACGCGTACCGCGGCGACATCTATGAATTGTCGACGGGCGGTGTTGCCAACCTTAACAACGAGCGCATCGAAAGCATTGCTCGCGACCTTGGTGTGGAGGTGCGCGAAGATCGCGGCGAAGGCCGTAGCTTTAATGCGCGGCAACTGGCGTATGGGGCACGCTACGCGGACCTCGTCGAAATGGTTGCGCAAGCGGCAGCAGGTCAGCTTCGCGGAGCAGGAGAAGAACCGCCTGCTGTCGACCGCAAGCTCGACGATGCGCTGCAAGCTGTCCGCGCCCGCGTCACAAAAGAATTCGGACAGCTGAGGGAGGGACAGCGTTACTGGGAAGGCAGCGCACAATACTGGACCTTCTCAAATGACCGTTCGACCTCGGAACGGGCGTTGTTGCTGTGGCGCAATCCGGGTCAAAAGGACCCTGTTCTATTTCCGCGGCAGTTTCTGCACATTGATGGCGTGATGAAGGAAGTGCCGGTTCTTTATTTACACCTCGATATGGTCCGGATGTTTGAGATCGACACCAACATGCGGCGCTTCGATGCGGAGTTCTATCTCACACTTCGCTCACAAGACGATCTCGGACTTGAAGCGATCGACTTCACCAATGCGTACCGCAGTTCTAACCAAGCTGCCGAACCGATCCGCTGGAAGGAAGTCGCGCGCTTCAACGATGACATTCAAAGCGGGCTTGGACCGCGCCGGATTTATCACGTCAATGGGCGGTTTGCTTTTGAGCCAGATCTGTCAAAGTATCCGTTCGATGAGCAGCTGGCGACGATTACGTTTCAGCCTGCCGACAGCAAATCGAACTTCATTCTGCAGCCGCCAGGCGCCGACTTACGCAACCGCTCATTTCGGGTCGAGGACTGGCGCTTGATCAGCCATTACGTCGGCACAACCGATCGGATCATCACTTCGATCCGCGGCCAAGAACTCGAAGAGCACGTCATCCCGTACTACAACTTCAACTACACCTGGGTGATGCGGCGGGAAGTGATCGACTATCTCGTGCGGGTTCTGGTGCCGTTGGCATTCATATTGATCGTTGCGTATCTGGCCGCCTTTATTCCGCGCCATGAGTTCAATGCAACGGTCGCCATCCAAGTCACGGCGCTCCTGTCAGCGATCGCGCTTTACTTCGCGCTCAATCAACCCAATTCCGACGAGGTTACGCTCTCGGACAAGATATTTGTCAGCGCCTACGCAATTGTTTCGTTGATGATCGCATTGTCGATCTTTGAGGTCCGGGAAAGCGCTGGCGAGGACGACAAAAGCCGCGGCGACGCCATGACAACGTTGCGCGCGGTTCAGATCTTTGCCGTTCCTGTTGTGACGTTCGCAGTCATTGGATGGCTGATTGCTTCTGCTGCAACTGACCGGAGCATTGCCGAGGGCATCCGCGAAACTGTGCGGTGGGGCTTGTTGTCTTTTGCAGATTTTGTCGGGCGCTAAGACTTCACGGCGTTATCACTTTTTTGGCCCAGAGCGCTATCTGGGGCCTAATTTATTTGGGCGACCCAGTTTGACGACGAGGAGGAATTTGCTTTGCCGGGTTTAAAAGCTGGACGAAGCAGACTTTTGGTTGATGATGCATCGCTATTGCTTAGGCTTCGCGACTGCTCAGTTGCAGCGAGAGTTTGGCGCGCACTTGAATACTTCCCCGGTTGTTCGTGCTTCAGAGTTTGCTGGGCGTAAATTGGGTGCGGCTGTTGCGGTGCGCGGCCTGACACAACGGCCAGAACAATCGTTAAAACAGCGGCTGCGCTACCGGCAAAGACCTGGACAACGCGGGCCCTCGCGCGCGGGTATTGGGTCAATTGCCGTGCAATTTTGGCGGTCATTGGCGCGCGCTCCGGTTAGAGCCAGGATCATCCTGGCGATTCGGAGAGCGTGCTAGATTCGGCTTAACACAAGCTTAAGCCAAAGCCGTGACAGGACTTAGGAAACCGGAGGCCGAGCCTGGTTGGGCGCGCCGGTGGTGTGCAAATCAATCTTCGCGGTAGACTTTTTCCCGGCGTTCATGCCGTTCTTGTGCTTCCAGCGACAACGTAGCAATTGGGCGGGCATCGAGGCGTTTCAAGCCAATCGGCTCACCTGTTTCCTCGCAATATCCGTAGCTTCCGTCGTCGATCCGAGCCAAGGCGGCATCGATTTTGGAAATGAGCTTTCGCTGCCGATCGCGAGCGCGCAATTCCAAGGCACGATCGGTTTCCGACGTTGCTCTGTCTGCAAGATCAGCGTGCTGCTGTGACTGGGACGTCAGCTCGACCAGCGTGGTCTTGGTTTCTTCGATGATGTCTTCTTTCCAGCGTTTGAGCTTGGTGCGGAAATAGGTTTTCTGCCGGTCATTCATAAAGGGCTCATCGTCGGATGGCCGGTATCCGTCATCCATATCGATCGTCGGTGCCGTTGCGCTATCTGCACCGGCCTTGCCAGACTTCGTAGCCCTCTTCCGGCTTTCGGTACTTTCAGGACCGTTTCGTTTGCTCATAAAAGCCTCCGATGGGGCGCCTTAGAACCAATCTGGTTGCGCTTTTAAAGAAAAGCCGTATTCACCAATGCGAAGATTGTCTGCTTCCTTGATGCACCAATCTTTCGTGTGCGAGGCGTCACCAGTCCAATGAGCCGAGCGAACCATCATCGGGTTCGCCGTTCGTACAGATTCTCGAACACGTGGGCACGGTATGTATGCGGGCCAGGGGTGGTGTCAAGGCACTCTCGCGTTTAGGGAAAACCCTGTCCCTGTTGATAACGCTGGCAAACTGTTACTTATTAACGCTTGCATGCGTTGGGCAGATCAGCTCCGGGGCTTGCTTGACGGAGAACGCTCTAGTTTCCCTTGCATTTTCAATCACAAGCTCCAATTTCCCGATTGCTCGGGCAGGACTGGCGTCAAGCAACCACATTGCCAGATAAAACGATCTCGGCGATGCCTGATCCGCGCAGATTTTTAGGTAAACAAGCTGCAAGAATTAAGGCCGGATATGAAATTCGAAGGCACTTCCCGCTACATCGCGACGGACGACCTCAGAATCGCCGTCAACGCGGCCATCACGCTCGAACGCCCTTTGCTGATCAAAGGCGAACCGGGAACCGGTAAATCGGTGCTGGCAGCTGAGGTTGCCAAGGCTTTGGATGTGCCTTTGATCGAGTGGCATATCAAGTCGACAACAAAGGCCCAGCAAGGCCTTTACGAGTATGACGCTGTGTCCCGCCTCAGAGACAGCCAGCTGGGTGATGAACGCGTCCAGGATATCGGCAACTACATTAAGAAGGGGCGGTTGTGGGAAGCCTTCCAAATGGAAAAGCGTCCCGTGCTTCTGATCGACGAAATCGATAAGGCGGATATCGAGTTCCCCAACGATTTGCTGCAGGAACTCGATCGCATGGAATTCCATGTCTACGAGACCGGTGAGACGGTCAAAGCGCAAAACCGCCCGATTGTGATCATCACTTCTAACAATGAGAAGGAGCTGCCCGACGCGTTTCTACGTCGATGCTTCTTCCACTTTATCAAGTTCCCGGATCCGGAGACGATGGAAGATATTGTCGAGGTCCACTTTCCAGGGCTGAAAAAGCGGCTCGTTGCGCAGTCGTTGCGGGTTTTTTATGAATTGCGCGATGTTCCAGGCCTCAAGAAGCGGCCGTCGACGTCTGAGCTTCTTGACTGGATCAAGCTACTCCTGAACGAAGATGTCGATGCGGAGGCTCTTCGTGAAACCGACCCGCGCAAGCTGATCCCGCCTCTGCACGGTGCGCTCCTCAAAAATGAGCAAGACGTCCAGCTGTTCGAGAGATTGGCGTTTTTGTCGCGACGCAAATCAGAGCAGACTTAGGGTCTGGCATTGCCATACGCTAAAGGGCGGGCGCTCTGTGTTTCTCGCAGTCGCCGCTCTAAGATCGTGCGAGGCAGTTTTTGAAACTTTCAACGCTGACCACTAACCCAACGGCTTTCATGTCCGAACTGGGCCTGCAGGTCGGTGATCTGCTGACTCCAGTCGTGAGGCTTGGCGTAACGGGGCTTTCGCGCTCTGGAAAGACGGTCTTTATCACGGGCCTTGTCAAAAGCCTCTGCGATGGGATTGCCGAGCCTGCGCTCGGTGTGGTGCAGGGTCGGGAGGGCTTTCGAGCATATCTTGAGCCGCAGCCCGATGATGAGCTGCCACGTTTTGCCTACGAAGAGCATCTTGAAGCGTTGTCAGACGATCCTCCTCTCTGGCCTGAGAGTACGCGGCGGGTGAGCCAACTGCGGCTGACCCTTGAATGGAACGCGGAAGATAGCATTCGGCAAACGCTCGGGATCACGCGCAGGTTGCATATCGACATTATCGATTATCCAGGTGAATGGCTGATCGATCTGGGGCTCTTGGGTCAATCGTTTGCCGAGTGGTCAGCAGAAACACTGTCATATGCGGGAAGCGAGAGCCTAAAGCCTTATGCCCAGCGGTTCTTAGAGTTTCAAGGCAGCGTTGAGCCGACAGCACCACTCGATGAGCAGATCGCGATTGAAGGGGCGAGGCTCTACACCGATTACATCACGACAGCCCGCCAGTCCGACCCGTCACGAGCTGCGTTGGGGCCAGGACGTTTTCTGCTACCCGGCGATCTTGAAGGTTCGCCGCAGCTGACATTCTTTCCGCTGACCGGCACTGCAGAAGACATTGAGGCTGCCAACTCGCAGACCATCGCCGGGCTACTGAACCGCCGGTTCGAAAAATACAAAGACAATGTTGTACGGCCATTCTTCGAGCAGCATTTCAGCCGCATCGATAAACAGATCGTTCTTGTCGATGTGCTCTCGGCTTTGAATGGCGGAGCTGAAGCGTTGGCTAACCTGGAACATGGCCTGGATGGTGTCATGCAGGCATTTCGGCCTGGCACCAACAGTTGGCTATCGTTGTTCTTGCCCCGCAGGATCGACCGGATTGTCTTTGCTGCTACCAAAGCTGACCATATCCATCACAGCTCTCACGACCGTCTCGAAGCAGTGCTTGAAAAGGCTGTGCAACGCGCTGCCGAGCGCGCAGGAACTGCTGGTGCAGAGCTCTCTTGCGTCGCCCTGGCGGCACTTCGAGCCACGGAAGATGTAGATAAGATCGCAGGTCAGGAAACCTATCGCTGTATCCGGGGCATTCCAGCCGAGGGAGAGACCGTCAGCGGGAAGCGTTTTGACGGCAGCCGTCCAGCTGTGGTTTTTCCAGGTGATCTTCCTGCCGACCCTCTGGATGCATTTGATCCTTTGAAAGCCCGTCCGGAGGATTATCAGTTTGTGCGGTTCCGCCCGCCAGGACTGGGTGCCTCCGGAAGGACACACACTGATGCGCGCTGGCCGCATATTGGGCTCGGCCGCGCTGTCAGTTTCCTGTTCGGAGACCAATTCTCATGAGTTCGGATGGCAAAACGCGGCGGCCGCGTGCTTTCGACGTCGATGATCCGACAATCAAGGTGTCCGATCCTCCTCCAGACGCTCCTGAGGACGAAACAGACGCGGAAAACCATGAGCAAACCGACCACGAAGAACATTCTGGCCTCGGCGACGCAGACAGCTTTGTCGCCGCAACCCCGCCTCAAGAGCGCGGCGGGGTTGGTTGGTTCGGTGTATTCTTATCTGCCTTGGTCGCGCTGGCCGGGCTCGCCTTTTCGCTTTGGTATGCGAATTTTGTCTCTGTCGCACTGATGCGGGACGACTGGCTCGGGTGGACGGCGCGGGGACTTGCCGCCCTTATCGCCATTTCACTGACCGTTATGCTGCTGCGCGAAGTATTCGGAATGATGCGCTTGAACCGGCTCGGGCGGCTGAGGGGGGATTCCAACAAGGCGCAGACTGCCGGCGACTTCAAGCTCGCTCAAAAGACGGTCAGTCGGCTGAAATCGCAACTTTCCGGGCGGCGCGACGCGCGCTGGTCACTCGACCGGTTTCGGGAACAGGAGCGGCACATGCGCGATGCTCCTGCGCTTTTGGGTCTCGCCGACCGGGTGTTGCTCGAACCGGCTGACAAACAAGCCCAAGAGCTAATTTTTCAGTCGGCCCGCCGCGTCGGGATTGTTTCCGCTGTGGTCCCCATCGCCTTTATCGTCATGCTGTTTGTGACCTTTGAAAACCTGCGAATGGTCCGGCGTCTGGCGGGCGCATATGGCGGGAGACCAGGATTCTTCGGCGGGTTACGTCTATTTTCCTGGATCATCGGTCATGTTGCTGCCAGCGGGGCTATCGCATTGACCGATGACCTGTGGGGACAGTTCTTTGGTCAAGATATGTTACGGCGAGTTTCGGCAAAACTGGGCGAAGGTGCCTTTAATGCGGCACTTACCGCCAGATTGGGCGTAGCAGCGCTTGAAATCTGTCGTCCACTGCCTTTCATCGAAGCGAAACCACCCCGGGCCCGTCATGTTTTTTATCAAGTTTTCCCGGACCTTAGGCCTGAGCTCATGAAGCGGGTTTGGAAAAACGACTAGGCATTTTCCGCACCACAATTGATCAGACCTCGCCCGAATCAATTACGTGGCAATCTCGCAACAAGTAAGCCTGATTAATGTGCAGAAGCCGCCCGAAGCGTATCCAAATGGGAAAAATTCTGCATAGGTATGCTCGACGATCAAAGGTCAGCGGGTGCGGCCTGCGCCGGAGATCGCGAGTTTACGTACTGGGTTTGTGGGGCGTCAGCATTGTTTGAGTGCTCCCAGCCTGTCACCGTTAGACGGGAGTAGGGGAATGAAGAAGAAGAACCTAAGCGCCCTTGCTGCAGCAGGCCTTTTGGCTAGCTGCTTTGCAGTTACGGGTGCATCGGCCGCAGATCTCGGGGGGGACTGCTGCGCAGACCTTGAAGAGCGTGTGGCAGAACTGGAAGCGACAACGGCACGTAAGGGCAACCGCAAAGTTAGCCTGACTGTATCGGGCTTCGTTGCTCAGCAGATCATCGCTTGGGACGACGGCCAAGAGAGCAACGTTTACGTCACGGACACCGGCTCCGTTTCGATCGGTACGCACTTTGCGTTCTCGGGCAAGGCTCAGATCACGCCTGACACCGAAGCCGGCTTCATGATCAAACTTGAAGTCATCAACAATGACTCGCTGCTGGTCAGCCAGAGCTCCGACGATGGCATCCTGAACCCAGGCGGCAACGCGCAAGCCCTTCTCACCGGTTCGGACGGTCCGATCGGCCTGGAAAGCGCTTACTGGTACGTTAAGAGTAAGACGCTCGGCCGCGTCAGCATCGGTACGCAGTCATCGGCAGCGGATAACCAAGCCATCCTGCCAGACGGTTCCGGCTCGCTCGTTCAGGCTAACTACGTTCTTTACGACTCCAACGCATTCTTCACGCGTTCGAACGGTGCTTACACCGGTGTCGTCTGGGGCTTCCTCGCAAACTGCCACGCACTTGACGGTTACGGTGGTGCATTCGGCGACTGCGACGGCGTTCCAAACAACAACGTACGCTACGACACACCAACGTTCGCAGGCTTCTCGGCTTCTGCTTCTTGGGGTGAAGACGACATCTGGGCAGTTTCCGGTCGCTACGCCGGCGAGTTCAGCGGCATCAAGATCGCCGCAGCTGTCGCTTACCATGAATCGTCTGACGAAGGCGGTACGGGCCTCGCCACGAATGGCGAAGCTGCAGCCAACGGCGGTCTCGACGTCGGTCACCTCCAAGTTGGTGGTTACCTCGAGCACGTTCCATCGGGTCTTTGGGTCTACGGTGCCTACGCTAACGCCTACAACGACGTAACTTCGTCGGTCCGCGACGGCGGCACAACCAACCCAGACGGCGAGATGTTCTACGTCAAAGCTGGTATCAAAGGTAAGTGGGTTCCACTTGGCGGCACCACCATCTATGGTGAGTACGGCCAGAAAGACGACGCTTTCACCGCTGACATGTACGACTCTGGCGTGAACAGCAGTGAGCTTGAGCACTACGGTGTCGGCATCGTTCAGAACATTGACGCAGCTGGTATGCAGATGTGGCTCTCCTGGCGTCACTACGAAGGTGACGTTGGTTGCGCCGACGCCTCTGCAATCGCTGGTGCAAGCTGCGCAGACTTCGGTCTCGCAAGCGGCAACAACTCTCTGGAAGAGTTCGACCTCGTCAAGTTCGGTGCTCTGATCCCATTCTAAGTCGCACCAAAGACTTACAGAGTTAGAAAACTAAGAGCCGCCTCGGGAAACCGGGGCGGTTCTTTCTTTGGGAAGTGGTGGAACGCAGAGTTGTGGGAACGCATGGAGGCATGGTGCGGTCAGCTCGAAAGCGCGCGTGAGACTGCGTAAGGGGCCATTTGCCAGGCTACACATGGTTGAACGCACACATCTAAAGCGCTTGTTCTGTTTCAGACTTTCATTGGACCCGCACCGACAGATGGTGTGAAGCGCATTATTGCTGCCGCACAGGCCTGCTTAAGCCGATTGCCCAGGGGCTCAGCGAGCAATGCCAGGACTTATCGGCAAGTTCCCACACCACAGTTCTCGCTGGAATTTGGATTTTTTCCTTCACTTTCCAAGCACCGGACGCGTGACGCTTTTGGTTTGGCTTCATCTCTAGAGAGAAACGCCGCAAAGGCCTTCGGCGAATAAGAAACAAAAACTTAACAGCGATCACACAGCTTTTTTGCCCAAACCTTTCAATGAATCGAACGCTGGCAGGCAGTCGGTGAGAGAAGGCCGAAAAACCAGCCGTCTTAGGTGCATTTCCTGAAAAATAAGGTCTTATATGGTAATTTATTCTACTGAAATAGATTTCACTATATTTTTATTCCCCTCTGCAAGTTCTGCTGGAATTGTGATCAACCTGCACAATAAGTGGCATGACGGTCACACACACCCTTCTCGTTGCTGGATAAGTCATCACCCGATTGTGGCGCTCCTGCGAATCGGAGACTTTCGCTCACCAAGCGGCAAAGTTGTTCGAGTACCTGCCGTGCTGAAGTTTAGTGCGGCCAAGGTACAGCGTTGAGTGAAGCGTCCGCCAATAGAAAACCAACGCAGACTAGGAGATAGTCAATGAACAAGTACAGCCTGAGCGCCTTGTTGGCGGCCGGCCTTTTGGCGGGCAGCCTCGCAACAGGGGCGCAAGCAGCTGACCTTGGTGGGGATTGTTGCGCCGACCTTGAGGAGCGCGTTGCTGAGCTCGAAGCAACCACTGCTCGTAAAGGCAACCGCAAAGTTTCTCTCACGGTTTCGGGTTTTGTCGCCAAGCAGGTCCTGATCTGGGATGACGGCGAAGAAAGCAACGTTTACGTCACAGACACCGGTTCGGTTTCGATCGGTACACACTTCGCTTTCTCTGGTAAGGCCCAGATCAACAGCGAGTGGTCGGCTGGTTTCTTGATCAAGCTCGAAGTCATGAACGATGACTCGCTGACGGTTGGTCAGAACAGCGACGAAGGCCCGAACGCTATGGCAATCCTTCAGGGTTCCAGCGGTGTTGTCGGTCTTGAAAGCGCCTACTGGTACTTGAAGAGCAACCGTCTTGGTCGCGTCAGCCTTGGTCAGCAGTCTTCTGCTGCAGATAACCAAGCTATCCTTCCAGATGGTTCCGGTTCGCTTGTTCAAGCCAACTACGTTTTGTATGACGTAAACGGCTTCACAACACGCTCGAACGGTGCTTACAACGCTTTCGGTTGGGGTGCTCTTGCTAACTGTCAGGGTCTTGACGGTTACGGTGGTGCATTCGGCGACTGTGACGGTGTTCCACACAACAACATCCGCTACGATTCACCAACGTTTGCTGGTTTCTCCATGTCGGCTTCTTGGGGTGAAGACGATACTTGGGCGGTTTCTGGTCGTTATGCTGGCGAATTCCGCGGCATCAAACTCGCCGGTGCTATCGCTTACCACGAAATCACCGACGAAGGTGGCACGGGTCTTGTCACGAACTCTGAAGCAGCCGCTAACGGCGGACTCGACGTTGGTCACCTCCAGTTGGGTGGTTACATTGAGCACGTCTCCTCGGGTCTGTTCTTCTACGGTGCTTACGCAAACGCCTACAACGACGTTACTTCGTCGATCCGTGGCGGTGGCACGACCAACCCAGACGGTGACATGTTCTACCTGAAGGCTGGTCTGAAGCGTAAGCTTGTCGCTCTTGGTTCAACGACCTTCTACGGTGAGTACGGTCAGAAAGACGACACGTTCACTTCTGACATGTACGACCTCGGCGTGAACAACTCTGAGCTTGAGCACTTCGGCATCGGTGTCGTTCAGAACGTCGACGCTGCTGCAATGCAGCTGTGGCTCGCATGGCGTCACTACGAAGGCGACGTGACCTGTGACTCAGCTGTAGCCGTCTCTGGCAGCTGCGGTGATCTCGGTCTCGCCGAAGGTTCCAACGACCTCGAAGAGTTCGACGTTGTCAAGTTTGGTGCTCTGATCAACTTCTGATCTTAGTAACAACCTCCATTTCCAGGGAAGCCGGCCTTCGGGTCGGCTTCTTTGCTTTTGCGGTTCCTGCGCTTTGAGCTAGGTTGGGTACTCCCAGCAGCAATTGGATCTGGCAACCTGTGTTCATCACGTTCTTCCACGAGCTCAAATCAGCCAAACTGCCTGTTAGCTTGCGCGAGTACCTGACGCTTATGGAGGCGTTGGAGAAGGGTGTTGGCGGCCGCACGGTGGAGGATTTTTACTACCTTGCCCGCTCTGCACTTGTGAAAGATGAGCGTAATCTTGACCGCTTTGATTGTATCTTTGGTCAGGTCTTCAAAGGGCTCTCCTCGCTTGCAGAAACTGCAGAGCTACAAATGGAGATTCCAGAGGAGTGGCTACGTGTCGTCTCCGAACTCAACCTAACTGACGAAGATAAAGCCCGCATAGAAGAGCTCGGTGGCTGGGAAAAGATCATGGAGACGCTGCGCGAGCGCTTGGAAGAGCAACAGGGGCGGCACGAAGGTGGCAACAAGTGGATCGGGACCGGTGGTACGTCGCCCTATGGCGCATATGGTTATAATCCGGCTGGCATTCGTATTGGTCAGAAGGAAAGCCGGCATAGGCGTGCGATAAAAGTCTGGGACAAGCGTGAATTCCGTGACCTTGACGACAGCGTTGAGGTCAGCACGCGCAACATCCGGGTGGCTTTGCGGAAGCTGCGAAAACTTGCACGCGATGGGGCGGCAGAAGAGTTCGATCTCGACAACACCATCCAATCTACGGCCAACCGTGGCTACCTCGACATCAAGATGCGACCTGAAAAGCGCAATGCGATCAAGGTATTGATGTTCTTCGATGTCGGCGGCTCGATGGACTGGCACATCAAGACGGCTGAAGAGCTATTCTCGGCGGCGCGCAGTGAATTCAAGCATCTTGAATATTACTACTTCCACAACTGCATCTACGAAGGCGTTTGGCGGGATAACTCGCGGCGGCGCACCGATGTTATTCCAACGCTGGAAGTGCTCAACACCTATCCGGCTGACTACAAAGTCGTGTTTGTCGGCGATGCCTCAATGAGCCCCTATGAGATTGTTATTCCGGGTGGTTCGGTGGAACACATGAACCCGGAGGCCGGATCGGTCTGGTTGCAGCGGGTCACCGACATTTACTCAAGCTGCGTGTGGCTAAACCCGGTTCCTGAAGAGCAGTGGCGGTGGACGCAATCTATTGGAATGATCAACGAACTGATCGGCGGGCGCATGTTCCCGTTAACTATAGACGGGCTGGAGCGGGCGATCCGCGAGCTCAAACGCTAGCTAGGAGCCTGCCTGCAGGCGGGCCTTTTGGGCAACGGTGCGCTCTACCAAGCAATGAGACGTGGAAAAGCCTTTGTTTTGACGGATTTGCCACGCCTTTTCAGATTGCCTATGGATTGACCAGGCAGGGAGCTTACGCTCAATGTCGAGGGTGAATTTCCTTATCTGATTCCGGGGATTGTGGGATGAAGGCTTCCTACTGGCTGTTGCGAACCGCATTATTGGGCGCCGTTGCGATCATGGTGGCTGGGTGCTCTGGCGGGCCTAGCCTCACAACGGGCTCCTTGTTTGGTGGTGGCGAAAAACCGGCTCCGCCTTCACCGACGTCAAACAACACGCCAACCGGGCGGGCACTTCACGTTGGTCGCATTGCTGCACGGGCCACCCATTGCGGATATAACTTCGATGCGGCGGCGCTTCGGAGCAATTACCTCGCGGCCGAGGCCGCCTCAGGGCTTGCGGTTGCTGATCTTGCAAGGGTTGAGCGGATCTATGATACCGGCTACCGCGGCACTTTGGGTTCAGTCACCAAAGACCCCAAGTACTGCAACACGGCACGCACGAAAGTCATCAAAACCGCGCTGAACAAGGCCCTGGCAGGAGACTATTCACCGCCACCACGCAAAGTGGAAGCTGATGGTGGGATTTTTGGTGGCTTGTTCGATCAGGATGTGGTTGCCGACAAGGGGCCCAAATTCGGCTCTGGCGACTGGTGGGACGCCCAGCGTGACAACAAGCGCTGACGCATGATCCCTAGTCTTCCGTAAGCCCTGTGCAGCAGCTCCTATACATCGAAACCGTCTTGAAGCTGACTGGCGGCCTTGTGTTAGTCTTCATGCCGCTGATGGCTTGTCGTGTGCTGGGGCTGCCGCGACCAAAATCCGGCTTGTGGCCGCGACTTCTGGGTGCGGTGTTGCTGGGCCTTGCCGGTGCGACTTACATCGAAGGCGGTACAGAGCTGCGTGGATTGGGCATGGCCGGGTGCGCCATCATCAATCTGGTCTCGGTGATTGTGATCCTGTCCTTGATAGCACTTGATGGTGCCGGCGTTACCAGGAGGGCAAAGGCGAGTATGGCTTTGCTCTCTGTGACGTTGATGGTGCTCGGAATTCTGGAGATTGCTCAAATCTGACTGTGACGTACTGTGCTTGGATAGCCGGCGTTGGGAATTGCGGCGGTTCAGGCATTCGAGCTTTGCTCACGCTTTCTTGGTTGAAGGTCTTGGCCTAAGGCCGTACAAATCACTCAGGTTTCGTCCCCGGAAGGCTGACGTCGTGCCATTGACGCAGTGGTGGGTATCGACTATCCGAACTGCACCTCTAGATCTTATTGGGGGACTTCTTTTCGCCGCGTGCGTCTAGGCACGCAAACTCTTTTTGGTCTGTTTGCCGGTGGTTTTTATTTGAGCGTTTTGCTGGTTTGTTGCCGCTGCGTTTGGATGTGCTTCGTCGGAGAATTAATCGCCTGTCTCGGCCGATAGATGACACTGGCAGGATATGCCGCCTTGAGCGCCCAAGAAGATCTCAAATTCGCCTTCGTTGGAAGAAGGTCCCAATCAGCTTCCACCGCTCGCTAGGGGCTCACAACCGTCATGGAGTTCGTTTAATATGCGTGATCTTGAAAGCGCACCCAATGCGAAGCCGATTTGCATTGGATTGTGGATGCCATTCGGTCCCGGTACGAACTGGCGTGGCGAGGGCATTGCTCGGACAATCGTGTTTTTGTTGAATGGCTTGGCGACGCAGGGGCTCCTTGGGACCCGCGTAAAGATCAAGATTTACACGACTGCTTGGCTTATCGACGATGTTCGCGACTCGCTGGAAGAACTCATTGGAGTGCAAGCCAAGACGATAGAATATGTTGAAGTTGAGTCAGTTGCCAAAAGAACTGCCAAACTTGAGGCAATCGTCTCTAACGTAGCGGGTGTGATCTTTTTTCCCTTTGTCATGTTCGGGAAGCTGCGTCGGAGGGACAAGAAACCTAAAGCCTTAAGACGTGAAAACGTCAGTCTCTGGTCTTTGATGCGCTATCACAGACGCGGCGGTTACGGCTCGAATATTGAGGACGATGTAAAGCAAGCTCGTCCGCTTGCGACGCCAGCTGATTCGAAAGTCGGGAAGGTTATCAGGCGTATTCCATTTGTCCGTCGCGTGTTACCTTCCATAACTACGTTGGACGAAGCCGGATACGCTTTGGCCGCGGCTAAACTTGATAAAAAAAGCGGTGTCGACGTTTGGTGGGCCATTAATCCTGCGATGTTCGGCCTGGAATTCTTGCCCAAACCCTTGGTCGTCAATTTCTGGGATTTTGCTTCTGGCGAATTCGGATTTCTTTGGCCGCCACGCGATGTCGACATTTTTCAGCGAAGGCTACAAGCAGCGACGAGTAATTCCACGCATTTGATTACGCAATCGCTGCATAATTATAATTTGAAACTTGCTCCATGCTTTGGTGTCGAGCGCTCTCGCGTGAGCATTGTATATCTGGCTCACCCAGATCACTATGCCGAATTGATCCGCTCCTTCGATGAAACACGTGTGAGGTCGGCAGAATCTCGCGCCGAAGCTTCCCGGATCATTCAAGAGCATGTCCGCAAACTCCTCAAAAACATTAACCACGCCCACTTTGCATCGCGCGGCATCGATCTTTCGCGGCTGCTGAGTTTTGATTTTGCGACACAGCCATATGTTGTTATTTCAACGCAGAACCGTCCGTACAAAAATTTGCTTTTTGCAGTAAAAGCATTTTTGAAGATGGTTTCTGAAAAATCAATTGATGCGCGGCTTATACTAACCTCACCATTCGATCTCGCCGATGACTCTGATAAGATAGCTGAAGTCATCCACTCTCAAAATGCATATGATCGCGTCTTCTGCTTGCCTAGAGTCCCCGAAGACGTACATGCGTCCTTGTATCATTGCGCAAGAGCAACGGTTCACCCCTCACTGTCTGAAGGTGGCGTAAGTGCTTATCCGTTTCTGGAAGGCATGGTCATGGGCTGCCCTGGGCTGATTGCCCGAGCCGATTACACGGTCGAAGGTAATCGCCTGCACTCTGACTACGACAGCATCCTTTTTGACGTCATGGATGATGGTGAGCTGATTGAAAAGCTCGCTGCCTTGATTGAGGATTCAGATGGCGGTTATCGCGCTCAGAAACCAATCTTTGATGAACATGGCCGCTGGAATTGGGAATACGCCTCGGTGGAGTATCTGCGGGTCATGCTGCGTGCTGCTGGGCGTGATGACGCTTGGCTTGACGATTTCGGCATGCCCTCGTCGGACAAGAAGTTTGCTGTGCACCCTTTCGAATGGAATTCTGCTCGCCAACAAAGCGCCGATTTTGAGGAAGCTCATCAAATTTCTGGAATTTTCGCACCTGACGATAAAAGAAAGCGTGCTTAATTTGTTTAGCGTTTGTTGAGCGCTTAATTTTCCGTGTGGGAAGCTTGGACATGTTAGTCATTGGCCGCTCTTATCTCAATTCTATGACACTGCGCGAATTGGGCCTTAAGAATTGTGGCGAGAACGTCATGGTACATGAAAGCTGTGAACTAGTTGGGGCCGAAAATATTTATCTAGGTAATAATGTCCGGATAGATCCATGGTGCATTCTCGCCGCTTCCAGGGGGCGAATAGAGATTGGTAATTACGTGCACATTGGAGCATCCTGTTATCTTTCAGGCACCGCCGGTATCGAGATGCAGCATTTTGCGGGGCTATCACAGGGCGTCAAGATTTATTCCGCAACAGACGACTATGCAGGTGGTGGACTGACAAACCCGACTGTCCCGGAAAAATATCTAAATATCCGAGCGGGAAGTGTCAGGTTGGGCCGTCATGTGATTGTTGGCTCTGGTAGTATTGTTTTGCCGTCAGCCGAAATCGGCGAGGGCACTGCGGTCGGTGCGCTTTCGGTCGTCACCAAGAGCCTTGCACCGTGGAGCATTTGTGCTGGTGTGCCTGCACGGCGCCTGCGCGAGCGACGACAGGACCTTATACAAAAATATGAAGCTGAATTGCTGTCCAGCTAAATGGGTTTGTCGAAGCGCGCTTCCTTGCTAATGGGCCGATTAAGCTGCGCATAAGACGATAGGGCCACAGTGGAGGCCATTGTCGACCTTGCTTTTGTCGGGTGTGCATCGGCACGGAAAACTGTTCAGCTCGACCAAGCGCCAACTTCACGACGCAACGTTTAGGACTTCAGGATATTGTGACGCTTAACAGATGACCTCGCCTTGCCGTGGCTGCCCGTTCCTTGAACTTCAATCCGATGCGAATATATGGCAGCGCATCGTCGCCGACACGCGGTAGCTTTGCGGAATGCCGAATGACCCCAGCGAGGTTGGTCGCGGATGTCTGAAGCTCTACACCATCGCATGAGATGGCGGGTGGGTTGTCGAAGCATTCGCCGCCAGTCAGCCATAGCGTTAACTTGCGCGAGTTTTTCGGCCGGCGTACATCAATATAGGCGTTGTTCTCTGCGAGCTCGACCATCCGACGCGACTTGACGACATGCGACAGGCCATATGGGATCTTGCGCCGAATGCCGAGACCTTGGCTCTTGTAGGGTGCACCGAAGTCGACTGCTACCTGTTTGTTTTGAGGCTGTTTCTGCCACCAAGCCGCGTACTGTTCGGGACTTGTCGAGTTGCCAAGAGCGGCAAGGGTCTCAGCAGCGCGCTGCTGAGCTAGTTCGTAAACGTGTACGTCCCATGGGCAGAGGTGATCGGCAATTTTTACGAAATCAAGGTCTTCGATCCATTGCTCCTTGTTCGGTGCGGAGTTAAGACGCTCGGCTCGCTCGATGGGTGGGTCGTTGAACAATCCCCCCAGCTTTCTTGAAAATTCATCGAAAGACTCGTCCGTATACACGCAAGCGCAGTTGCGAAGAGTTTCGTTGGCCTTCTCGAAAGCTTCATCGCTAAGTCCATATTCGGGCGTCAAATCCGCAAGCGCATTTGGCAGAAGGTAAATGACTTGGGAAGCGTGGAGGAGAAAGTTGCGTCGTGACTCGTCAGTCATGAGAAAATTTGGATCTTGTGTTTCATACAGAGGTGCCATCCAGCTCCTGAACCTCTGTCCTCGGGCTCCGTGCCTAACAATGGATCTTAGGCGCTTAACAGGATCTCGCAGCCCTGTAATGGCTTGCGAACTTGGTACGTAAGTTCGACGATAGACCTCGGCATAATGCCCGCCCATATAGCGAACTTTTGAAAAATGCTCGGCGCTCAGGGCTGCAAGTTTGTCGTGCGGGTATTCCGACGAACGGATCACGAGCTTCTCATCAACCTGTTTGGCCAGTCGTTCACCCAAAGACGTGCCGGCGCATTTCGGGATATGAACGAAGAAAATTTGGCCATTAGGATTGATCGGCGCTGGACGTTCCAATTCGAGCTGTGCCATGGGTTTTGGTCCTCTTTGAGGCTTGTTTTGCCGATGCGTGCCGGCAGCTCCAGGGCCGGGTAAAGCTACCAATCCAGTAGCTGGAATTGCATCAGCTGAAGCTTTATTATTGTCTTAGCGAGCTGTGTGTTGGTCGGCAAATGAACACTCGCCAACAAGGATAGTTTCCATAAGCTTCATCAGTCCATTCGCAGTCTCTTACCAGGATTTGTTGCCAGTTCTAGGATAGCATGGCCCGACGATCGCGGCACTGTGTGCTGCCGTAACTACGAATCAGAAACCAGCACCTAGAGTTTAATTGGCCTACTCTTGCCACTATTGGCAACACCAAGCTTGAAAGCGACTCGATGGCCGCATTTAATCCACAAAGTTTCTTCCGGGTGGAAGAAAGTTGATCTACACGCGTAATTGTACCAATTGCGCGTGATGATTCGGAACGCAAGCCGAGGGCAAAGAGGTTCTAGAGGCATGAACCGCGAACAGAACTAACTTATGAGTGAGTACATAATAGGGACAGGGTCAGAAGCGAACATCGTGATCCTCGCAAAACTGATGATACAAAACTTCATCAAGTGCCGAGCTGATTTCTTACGTTAGAAGCGGTCCATGAATAGCCCTGAAACTCGATGTCGCCGATTGCAGGACCGTGTGGCCCTAACTTGGCAGATAGGGACGATCGAGGATTGGACCGAGCAATCTTCGAACCGTAACTTCCGCCGCTTTTTTCGAGCAGCGCGTTGAAAGCTGCGGTCCGTCCTCACAGCGGTTCGTCAAGAGCCAGCAAAGGATAAACCTCACCGTTGTAGTAGGGATGGGCGCAAATGAGCCGTTCAAGAAAGCCGTCCAAGTCGCCTGACGCAACGCTTGCGAATGTATTGTCGAACGCCTGCAAACTGGATTGCTCGGATTGAAGGACTTTGTCGGTCGTCTCTGTCTCGGCGGCGAAATAGTCGATGTCTTTTTCCGGGCCATAAACCCGCGAGAATATGTGCTCAAGCCGGCGAACGTGATAGCCGCTGCTTACAACCGTCAAACGGTAGTCAGTGAACAAGCGGTCCAGGTCGCGCCGCGAAAAGATCGCGTCCCCCACGGAATCTCGTGACAGACGGTTGATCAGGATTCGTTCTTGGCGCAGCTCGGCTTTAGCTTCGAGATGATTTTTCATCGCGTCGGCAATGGCGAGCGAACTGTCTGGCCGATAGTCCCAGCCGATCAAGAACAAATAGTCGTGCAGGCCACCGGTAAAAATCCTGGTCGCCAACTCAACGCGCGCCGCTGACTCGGCATTGAGGCAGCCGTCGGCAGTCATAAGATTTGCAAGGACCAGAACGACCCGCTTGCAGTCAGACATGTCGGTTGTACTCCTCGATTGCATCCGCGATGCGCATGTCCCAATTCGTGAACCATTTTGGCAGATCGCCGGTTCTATGATGCGTACCTTGTCCGTCTTGCGGAACTGCCTTGTAGGTTCCCTCAAAGATCTCGTCGAATTGGCGCTTGAATAGGTTTTCGATCTGCCGGGTCAATTGCAGATGCGTTTCGCGGAACGTCATTTCGCTGTTGAGTTTGGCAGCCAGCTCTTGCGTGACGATCGGTCCGGTGTCGACGCCTCGGTCGACTTCGTGGATCGAGACCCCTGACTGAGTGCCTTCCATCCATGACCAGAAGTTTGGATGTGCGCCTCGGTTGAATGGCAGGTACGAGATATGAAGATTGAGAATCGGGCGCTGCGAGGTTCGCAAGACGTCAGGCTTCAGAATATGCCTATAACCAAAACTGATGACAATATCGACCCAGGATAGATCACTAACTTCCCCTTGGATTTCCTCAACATCATGGCCGAGCTCTTCGATATATTCGACGAGACAGGTATTTGTCCGGTCATATCCGAGGAAGGCAACTTTCATTGCTTTAGCACCCTAACAATAGTTCACTCAACTGAGCCGTTACCGGGAATAGAAATTGATTCGGACGGACATTCGCAATGGCGTCGCGGCTCGCCCATACCCCCTGCTTCAGCGGCACCCCTTAGCGCAGCCTCGTCCGAAGTGCCAGTTGTATGGCTCTTCGTCCCATCGGCCTGGACTGATCGCCAGCGAGACAACTCAACAAGATCCCTTGGTACGCGTGCTGGAACTGTCACTCAAACGATGATAGGGAAGCGGAATTGCAGCTGTGGCAGATCAGGAGAGCCCTCATTATTAACGAACCCAAACGCATTCTCGTCACTGGCGGTTGTGGCTTCCTGGGGTCGCATCTTTGCCAGCGCCTGCTGCAGGACGGCAACGAGGTTCTCTGCGTCGACAATTTTTTCACCGGTCGCCGCCGTAATGTTGCGGCTCTTCTGACGAATCCGAGTTTCGAGCTGGTGCGGCATGACGTGACTTTTCCGCTCTACGTCGAAGCTGACGAAATTTACAATCTGGCTTGCCCGGCTAGTCCGATTCACTACCAGCACGATCCGGTGCAAACGACGAAAACAAGCGTGCATGGTGCAATCAACATGCTTGGTCTGGCCAAACGCACCAGCGCCAAGATATTCCAGGCATCGACATCAGAAGTCTATGGAGACCCGGAGATACATCCGCAAGTTGAAAGCTACTGGGGGCGGGTCAATCCGACAGGCTTGCGAGCCTGCTATGATGAAGGAAAGCGGTGTGCCGAGACCCTGTTTTTCGACTATCACCGGCAGCACAATCTGAAGATCAAAGTCGCGCGGATTTTCAATACTTACGGGCCCAACATGCACCCGAATGACGGGCGGGTCGTTTCCAATTTCATCATTCAGGCATTGTTGGGAGAGCCGATTACAATCTATGGCGATGGCAGCCAGACAAGGTCGTTTTGTTATGTTGACGACATGATCGAAGGATTTGTGCGTCTAATGAACTCTCCCGACGAAGTGATCGGACCGATCAACCTGGGTAATCCCGCGGAGCTCACGATCAGGGATCTCAGCGAGACGATAGTGCGGCTGTGTCATTCAAAATCGGTCATTGAATATCGGCCGCTGCCGCAAGACGACCCGACACAGCGGCAACCGAACATCAGTCTGGCGAAAGAGATGTTGAATTGGCAGCCGACTGTCGCGCTTGAAGAGGGGTTGAAGTGCACGATTGACTACTTTAAAGTGCAATCCCGCTAGTAGGGGGGCGGGAGCCGAATTGCAATTCGTTTGCGGTCCGTTCTAGCGGCCAAGCACAGAACATAGCCCAATAGCCTAAAGATTTAGTTCGTGTAATTCCCGATGCAAGTATTTGTGTGTCTGCGGCCGGGACTGCGGGCGTAGACACGTTGTCCGTTGCGTGAACCGCCATGGTCCAACAACTTTTGGCCTTGCGGAAATTAGGCCCGTAAGACGAGGACACCGAAGATGGCTCGGCCAAACAACTGTCCGCCAGTGTTGTTCCTGGTCTTCAACAGACCCGATTATGCGGGCGTCGTTTTTGAGGCTATTCGGCAGGCCGCACCACAGCGTCTTTATATCGCCGCGGATGGGCCAAGAGACCGCCCCGGTGAAGCAGAGCTTTGTGCCAAGGTACGCGAGGTCACGACGGCTGTTGACTGGGAATGCGAAGTCAAGACGCTGTTCCGCGACGAAAACCTCGGCTGCGGCAAGGGCGTAAGCTCCGGCGTCTCGTGGTTTTTCGAGAACGAAGAAGCCGGTATTGTCCTCGAAGACGACTGCCTGCCTTCGATGTCGTTTTTCCGGTATTGCGAGGAACTGCTCGAAACCTATCGGGACGACCCTCGAGTTCTTGCAATCTCCGGAAGCAATTTCCAGCGTGGCCAGCCTGTCATGAGTGACAGCTACTTTTTTTCAAGGCAGGCGCATTGCTGGGGGTGGGCGAGTTGGCGGCGTGCCTGGAACCAGTATGACTTTGAAATGTCGCACTGGCCGGCTTTCCGTGACGGCGGCGGATTGCGCGCGTGGTCGATTGGGAATCCGGTATTCGAAGACTACTGGACTTTGGTGATGGACAAGACCGCTGACAAGGAAGTTGATACCTGGGACTACCAATGGATCCTCACTGGCTGGCTGCACAACGGCCTGACGTGCACGCCCGTGCGCAATCTCGTTACCAACGTGGGGATCGGGCCGACCGGCGCCCACCCAACAACCGGCGACTATTGGTTTTCCCATCAGCCGGCAGCAGAGCTTGAATTCCCATTGAAGCATCCGCAGCTTCTGGCATGGAACGCTGTGGCTGACGAGATTGCCGATTGGGAACGGTACAATATCAAGCCGTTCGATTCTGGCCGTGAGGCAGAAGAGAAGCTAGTGCAGGCGATGGACCAAATGGAGGAAATCACGCATCAGTTCCGCGCCGCAAGGGCTGAGCTTGGCGACAAATCCAGACAGCTCGTTCAAGCGAAGAATACGATCAACAGAATGGAAGCAAGCCGGTTCTGGAAATTGCGCGACAAGTTCGCCTCCACGGCCCGCTACTTCGGAATCCGTGGAGGTGATTGATTGTTGTCACGGGGCCGAAGGTGGGCTTGTCTTTGAAGCTTAGTGCAAAACTTCGAGGTTCGCGCCTACCCTACCAAATCCCAGCGTAATGCCGTTCCACGCGCAATCGGAGCTTTTGCTCGTCGGCCCAGAATTGCATCAAGATGCTTGGGATGCAGTCCATGACCCGGCCGGATGCAGCGGACATTCTCTCGGCTCAAAGGTTCGCCTTCGGCAATGTCAGCAACAACGTATAAGCTGCGGCGGAATTTGAGATTCTGCATCTCGCTCTTCTTGCGCTGATAGGAAACCTTCCCGATCGCTGATTGGACGGTCCGAACATCGCGCACCAGCTCTGCCATTTCGTGTGGCTCCATTGAAAAAGCGGAATCGACCCCGCCGTCACTGCGTGACACCGTGAAGTGCTTTTCGATGACGCATGCGCCAAGCGCGACGGCGCCGACCGAAACGGCTGAACCGAGCGTATGGTCGGAAAGTCCGACAGGCAGGCCGAAGCGCTTCGCCAAATCCGTAATTGTCGCAAGGCAGGCCTCTTCCGGCGGGGCCGGATACGCGCTGATGCAGTGTAAAAGAACGATCTGATCGCACCCGCCATCGCGTGCAGCACCGATAGCTTCACTGATCTCTTCCACACTTGCCATCCCTGACGACATGATGACTGGTTTACCCGTTGCAGCAACACGCCGGATCAGTGGCAGATCGACAATTTCGAATGATGCGATCTTGTAGGCCGGGCAATCCAGATCTTCGAGAAAATCGACAGCCGTTTCGTCGAACGGAGAAGAGAATACCGTTAAACCCAGTTCACGCCCTTTGGCAAAGAGCGCCTTGTGCCATTCCCAGGGCGTGTGGGCTTCGTTGTAAAGTTTGTAGAGCGTGTACCCGTCCCACAGCCCGCCATTGATCTTGAATGCCATTCCATCATGATCGATCGTCATGGTATCGGCGGTGTAAGTCTGCAACTTGACCGCGTCGGCGCCGGCCTCATCGGCGAGCTCCATGATTTGCAGCGCCTTTTCCAGCGAGCCGTTGTGGTTTGCCGACAGTTCCGCGACGATATAAGGCGGATGCTCGGAACTGATTTCCCGCCCGGTAATTGAAATCATTGGCGTCATTTTCTTGAAGCTTTCCAAATGTCCCTGGTTGCGAAGAACGAGCCCATCGTTTGTGGCTTTGCTTGCACTCGGGAATTTGTCATGCCCCGTGCACCTGCTCCAGCCGGTCAAATTATCGGCTCGTCGTTCTTGCCGTAAACCACTCGATTGAGTTCCATGTTTTCGATGCCGTCGTACGCTTCGTATAACTCAAATGCAGGTTAGCGGTCTTGGGCAGGGCCGAAGCGCAATCGCCTGGTCGACGAGCCCGTCACGGCGCTCAGGTCAGCTCAGACCGCAGCGCGTCGACGACTCTCATGACGTCAGAGTCCGTCATACTCGGGAATAACGGGAGCGACAGGCAAGTGTTGTAGTACTGCTCTGCCCCTGGAAGCCGAAGCGCCCCGTAGCGGCGCGCAAAATAGGGCTGCTTGTGTAGCGGGATATAGTGCACCTGAGTGCCGATGTTCCGAGCTGTCAGGTCTCGCATCAACTGAGCGCGAGACTTCCCGGCTTTTTCAAAGTTGATGTGAACGACAAACAAATGCCACGACGGATCACAACTTCGAATCTGATCGACGGGACGCACTAACGGGGCAAGATCGGCTAGGGCATCTCGGTAGAGTGCGACTAATTCAAATCTGCGCGAAACGAAATCATCCAGCCTTTTGAGCTGGTTAAGGCCAAGCGCACAGTGGATGTCACTCAGCCGATAATTGAAGCCCGGCCTCGCCATCTCGTAGTACCAAGGATGCGCCTCGCCACTCGCGTCAAAGGCGTGCTCGTGATGTTGGAAATCTTCAGGGTCACGGTCGATGCCGTGGTTGCGCAGGTTCTTAACGCATTCGATGAGGTCATCACTGCGACTCGTCAGTATGCCGCCTTCGCCACTGGTGATGGTCTTGACGGGATGGAATGAGAACGCCGTGATATCCGAATGTGCACAGGCGCCAATGTTGAAGGTTTGCCCATTGTGCCGGTAGCTGCCGCCGACCGCATGACAGGCATCCTCGATAACGCGCAGCCCAAACTGGTCAGCCAAGGATTTGATCCCTGCCGGATCACCGCATTGGCCGCCCAGATGCATTGGGAATATGGCCTTGACCGACCCCGCTTCTGTTTCCGCAAGGGCCTCTTCGACGTGTTCCGGCATCATCAGCCCCGTAACCGGGTCGACATCAGCAAACTTAATTTCCGCGCCGACGTGGTGCGGCGCTGTCGCCGTTGCCAGAAATGTGACGGCTGGAACGATGACCAGATCCGTCGGGGTCAAGCCGATTGCAAGTGACGCCAAATGCAAAGCCGCCGTGCCGTTGGCACAAGCAGCCGCATACTTTGCGCCCGATTTCTTGGCGAATGCCAACTCAAAGGTCGAAACGGTAGGACCAGTTGTCAGCCAATCGCCACGCAGGACTTCCTCAACTGCTTTGATGTCGTCATTGTCCAGATCCTGACGGCCGTAAGGAAGGAACTCATTGGGCAGGTAAGAATTAGCCATTTCAGAACCTCGTCCCGATCGCGCGATTGAATTTCATGGCATGCTGTCGCGCTATTCCATAGTGGTCCTCTTTGCGCACAACTTGCAAGCCTGCACCCGAAATCAAATCTTGGCCGTTTGCATAGCCAACTGCTTACCACAGTGCAACCGCCAGCAGCCATACATTGCAGGCTGATAGCGCGCCAACACGCGGCAAAGTGAGGCCCAGATGCCACCAACACCCAGCCTTTGCGCCCAGTTGCGCTGAATTGGACCTCTAAAAAAACCTGCTCTAACCCCAACCAAAGCTCGCTTGGAGTTAGTCAGCAGTTAACCACCGCAAGTTCGGAATGCAGACTTCAGCGGAATAAGACCGTGTAGCTCAAAGGCTCGCGCGGAACTTGCCTGCGACGTATTTGACCAGTCGACCAATCGCTGCTTTGCCCTTGGACCGCCGCTGCGGCTTATTCTTATTGAGCTCCATATTGATTTTTTTATTGAGTGCAACGGCGCCCTCTTCTCCCAGCTGCTCTGCGAAATCACGGTGTTTGCTTTTGAGTATCCGCCGTATGAGCTTGTAGGACATAATGTCTCTCTGGCTCAGATCTGAGGCTTGCGAAGCGAGTACGCCGCTTACATTCTCAGCTGGGCGAGAGACGAAGCTAGGTGCAAACAGCTCTTTCGCGAAATTTACAAAATAGCTCTCCGGATCAATCTGTTGAGTCGGGATTTTCAAATTGTTCGGCATGGTGATCGATAGCACCGATCGAGGGAACATCTTCATTGCCAGGCTTGAGCGCTCGCTGTCTGGATCGAGAGCGATGTAACCGGCGGTAGCTGCAACAGTCAGATGCTGTTCAAGGCAACGCTCCAGGAAGTCCGGCGGCAGAGACTGGCCCGCATGCAGGAATACAACATAGCTTCCGTCTGCAACCGCTAGCCCGTGATTATATGCGTCGAACGTCCCTGTTGGTGCGGTTGACCTTAAAAATATCACGCGCGGGTTGTTCAAGCGCTTCAGCGTTGTAGCGATATTCTGGTCGAGCTCGCTCGAAGATGTCTGATCAAGGATAGAGCATTCGTAGTTGGGATAGGTCTGCGCATCTATTGCGCTAAGGCTTTCTGCCAGAGCCGAGGTATCTCCGTCGTTGAAAACGACAATAGAAACGAGCGGCGGCAATGCATGGGCATCGTCGCCATTTGCCTGATTGCGAGCTTTGAGGCTGAGCATGACCGGCGACTGTTCATCGACCTTGATTGCCCCTTCTTTAAATCCGTCCTCGGGCGACACTTTGATACCGCAGAACGTCCCTGTGAACAGGCCGGTGGGTTCGAAGTACTCAAACGGCTGGCCGCGCGTTGCTGAATGGTAGCCGTAAACATAAGCCCCTTCTTTCTCGCAAGGCTTCAAGTCTTTGGCTTCGATCAGCACCTTGAGCGTCTCCTCGTCCTTGGGGGTATAAACGCAGCCCAGATCGCGATAGAGCGCTGAACCGAGAAGAATAGATGGAACGTTCCAATAGGTTGCTTCCACGCCGGTCGTCGATCCAAACGTGATCGATTTCTCGCAAGCTTCCATCAAGGCGTAGGTGTCGATTGGCGAGAGTGGATCGATAATGGTCAGGTTTTCATGGTTGAGCGCCGCGATCTGCTTGGCCTGGGTATTTTCCAGACCGCCAAGGTTGGGGTGCACGCGCAAGAAAAAATGCCTTGATTTGTCATGCTCATAGGTTTCGCACAGCCAGTTGATTGCGTCGTCCTGGTCTTCAAACAGAGCATCTTCCCATCCTTGGATGGCAGCGAATTCATCCTCGGACGAATTGAAGATCGCAATTCGGTGTTCGTGCTCATAGAAGCCCTCCGGCAAAAGGGATTCCTGCTGCTTCTTGGTATAGCTGTGCCAAGTAGTTTCAGAACGATTGCGCCGCGACAAGAACCAGTCTTCGGCAATTTTCGACTTCTCACTCAGAGACTCTTCGGCATTCCAGTCAGCCCTTGCCTCATCCACAAAACGGCTGATTTCGTGCGGCATACGATTCTTGAAGAGATGGAAGCTGTGATAGGTCGCGCCGCGTTCGTGAAACGCGACCTCGACGCCTGCCTGCTGCGCCGCTCGGAAGAATGGCCGCTGTTCTGCAAAACGGCCATTGAAGACATAGATGAGATCCGGCTTCAGAGCCTCGACGTAGTACCGGCCATTTTCGTAGGCATTGATACCGGCTCTCAAGGTCTTGCGGACCTGTTCTGCTCTCTCTGCGAAAGGAAAGCCATGGTCTCGTGCCTGGCTGATCAAGGAAGATGCCGCGGCCATTCCAACATCCGCGCCTTCGTAGGTGAAGGCTTTTAGATCCGCGACCGTACTGATTTCGGGCAGTGCGAAATCTTCGGGGACAAAGTCATGCAGCGGATAGACGTTGAGACCGGACAAGCCGATCAGTTCAAAACCGCGATAGATCCGCCGCTGACAATTTGAACAGGTGCCCGGATGCTTGTTGGGGTTCCACATGCACAAGTCGAAAGTCTTGTGGCAGATGACGGCACTGACGTCGTCGCCCTTTTCCATATGCGACTTGACAAGCTCCATTTCGGTTTCGAAATGGGGAGTCACATAGCCGTAAATCGAGTAGACAAGAATGCGCATGCTTTGTTTCCTCTCAATTTCTCTGCGAGTCCTCAATGAGCGCATTTTCTCGGAGGGGCGCTGGCCCTGATTCTCAGTCTAGACCTCTGCCATGTGTGTTTGCAGTTCTGGGCTGTTGGCGCACTTGACGACAGTAATGTCGAGCCAAAAACATATGCCTTGACAACGAGCCGGTTGCCAAGGAGCAAGTCGAAAAGTTTTGTGAATCTCGACCACAGACGTCAGACAATCTAGCCAAATCCGGTGCGTCCGCCGGAAGGCCGGCTTGCTGTGACCGTTGGTTGCGGCGGTGCATGCGGCCGGACAATGGCAGCAGCACGCCCGCCTTCAATCGATATTGCCGGTGCCTTTGAGCGCCAGGTACATCAACTCGGCGCGTTGCCAATCATCGGGCGTATCGATGTCCATCACTCGAAACGTCGGCAACACGACCGCGATCGACTGCGTTGAAAACAACATCACTTCATTCAAGAAAGCTTCCGGGCGGCCCCAATAGAACTGTCCTGCATCGTGGAAGGCCGGTTCGAGATCTTGCGATCTTTTGGGTACGTGTTCCGGCCAGATCGCTTCGATCGTGTCAGACTCTTTCAAACGTACCGATCGCAGGATTGGAAATGGAAACTCTGTCACTGAAAATGAAAACTGCTTGTCGCTGCTTGATAGCTTCTCGAAGCCAGAAACAATGTCTGTCGTTCGAAGAAGCGGAGCGGTCGGGTAGATGCAACAAACATAGGAGGGGCGCTGCCCTTGCCGCCCGGCCCATTGGATCGCGTGCTTCATTACTGCATTGGTCCCTGAATGATCATCAGCAAGTTCCGCGGGACGGCGGAATGGAACTTCAGCCCCAGACTGGAGCGAAACGTCGGCAATCTCGTCACTGTCGGTTGAAACGATGACCCGGTCGAAAAGCCCGGACTTCTGGGCTACTTCGATTGAATAGGCGATAATCGGCTTCCCGGCGAACGGCTTGATGTTCTTCTTCGGAATGCGTTTGCTGCCCCCACGCGCAGGGATGATCGCCATTTTCATTTCAGTTCCGATACTCCAACCGCGCTAATGACGTCGAACTCGGCCATTCTTTGAAACGAATACATTGCCAGACTAAAGCCAACTAACCGCAGAAAATTGCTTACACTGTCAACCGGCAGATATGCACTTTTCAATGCGCGTGACAGGCTGACATCTCAAGCCCCTGACCAGCAGGAGAGACAAGATGTGCGACTCGGCCAGAAATTCGGACGATAGAGCCCGGTTTCTTTGCGCTCATGATCTAACCTGATTCACATTAGACAATATTGCGCCGCCGGGCGGCAAAGACGTGCCAGTGGTAGGCAAGACCAAACCAATCCATGTCCAGATCCGCATGGCAAAAGTCTTCGAACTGGCCAGAGAATGATGTCTCTAAGTCTTTCCTGTCGGCCATGCAGCGCATGACTTCGCCATTGCGGCCACCGAAAAATTCGTCGCCGATGATTCTGTAACCTGGCTTTTCGTGGGCAGTCGAGCCCTGGAAAACGAAACTGGTCTTTTTGGGGATGGAAGCTACAATCCAGCCCCCAGGGCGAATAACGCGAGCCATCTCGGCGACATGCGCCATGAAATTTAGTTGAGTGGCGCTCATGTAATAGCAGCTGTTCCAAGTCAGGAGATAATCGAAACTCTCGTCCTGGAAAGGAAGCGAACCGGCTGTGCCTGCGCGAATGTCGACAGGGATGGCCAAGGCATTCATCCGCTCCTTCAGGACTGAGACTATCTCATCGGAAATTTCAACGGCGGCGATCTCCATTCCGAGGGAATGAAACAACGGAAGATGCCGGCCGTCACCGCAGCCGACATCGATGACGGATTGCCGCGCCGCTGGACCAGGCATTTTGAGATCGGGAAACCGACCCTTGAAAATTCGGATCACACCTTCTGCTGGGTAAGCCATATCTGACTTGCCCGAATATAGTTTCGTCCATGCTTTGGCGGCGTCGTACGTCATCCCGTCACCCCATGTTCTCAAACAGGCCATGCTCAATCAGCTTTCTGACAATGGCGATGGCGTCGATGGCAGGCACTTTCGCGGCTTCCGCCAGTCCGACAAGATCGCGCGTACCATCTGCATATGCGATGAGGTTCATCATGTCACGGACTGCATCCGCCGAGCCTTTTGCCGACAACGTCGGGTAAAGCGCACGCTTGCCAAGTTGTGGTTCTCCGAGCGTCGTGACGCGATACCGGCCGTCGGCTTCAAGGACCTGCAAACACTGCGACAACACCCGCAAACTTCCTGCGAGCCCCGCCGGGGTAATCAGAGAGAGGTCGTCTGCCGACGTGTGATACTCCGGATAAGTCCCGTATTTGGACCGCATCACCGATACGACCGGGAGGTCGACGCCCGGGGCGCAATACTGCCGCTCATCGCTGCCGCGCTCGTGAAAAGAATAGGCCATCCATTTCTCAACCGCATGGTCGAGAACATGCGCAGCAACACGGTCGGCCTTCGTCGCCCCTAGACGCGAGCCGAGCATCGAATAAGAGCGCTCATCGCCCACGCAGGTAATGACAAAGCCCGCAACTGTGCGCTCTTTCATCGTTGCGAGATTGCGCGAGAGATAGACCAGCGACCCGATGGTCTCAGGGATGAAGACTATCCGGTAAGTCAGCCGGCGTTCCGGCAATGACGCGAGCCAGCGCACAAGCGCAGTCGTCACCACAGGCCCCGATAGCTCGTTATTGGCCATCGAGGGATGACAGATGTAGGTCGACAACAAGACTTCGTCCGTTGACGTCCCGGGCAGGATCAACTCGCCATAGGTCAATGACCCGGCTTGGAGCGTTGAGCGGACGACGGCACGGTAGCGGCCCGCCGGCATTGCCTCGCGTTGGCGGTGCGTCAGACAAAATCCCCATCGGCGCTTATAGTAGCTCGTAGTGTAGGGAATGAGGTCGGGCTGGTCGGGAAGCGAATAGAGGTGCTTGTCCAGATCTTCCCAGTCAAGTTCGATATCGACCGGTTCAGAGTAGCCCATCAAATGGAGATTGTGGTCCGCGAAGTCCAATACGCGTTCGCCATTGGAGTTCTCGATGTAGGCTTCCGAGACGTTCCACTCGTCTGGCACCGTCCAGTCGAATGCTTGGGTTCCCGATGTCACTTCATGGATGGTAAGATCCGGCAGCAACTTGCCAAGGCAGGCTAAGGTTTGCCGCACACCCTCACCAGTCAAGCTCCGACAGATCGGAAAGAGATCTGACGCCCAGGCGTGCATTTCTTCGCCGACACATGCCAACTCGCTATCCGATAGCGGCTTGCTAGTTGGTGTCGTCACGATCAGCCCTCAGGAACAATCCGCGGTTGGCCGATACCGAGTTCTTCGCACCGCGTCAGAAGCCATGGCCGGTTTGGCAGGGTGTCGGCAATCAGGTTGTAGGTGTCCTCAGCCCTCATCAGTACGATCTCACCGCGCCCAAGTGGATGCGTCCGGACAAGGCCCTTTTCGCGTGCCAGGCGATCGAATGGTTCGAAGGCAGCAATAAGCGCGTCGTCACTGAGATAGCGGACCCAGATCGTGCTCTGCGCTTCTCGTTCTTGCCCGTTCTGGCGAACGCGTCCCAAAAACGTCTTTTCGAAGCGATAAGGGACCCCAATACAGCGTTCGACATAGTGAACGAATGTGGAGCCAGCGTCGAAGTTGAGATTCAAAATCTTACCGCCACACGAATAAAAGCGGTCGAAGAAGCTCTCCTGCCCAAAGCTGTTGACCGGAGCGTTATCCGTTAGCATTGCCGCACGGCCGCCAAGGGCGGCAACCGAGTAGCAAGGGTCGGCGGACCGCAGTGCATTGGGTTGCTTGCGAACCCATTCGGCGAACATGCCCATGTTGGACGGGCTGCCTTCGACATCGAATACTTCTTTCTTGGGGAACGAATACGTGAACGTTGGGACGACCAGCGCCCCGTCCGGTCCAATGCAGTTCATGATCTCCTCTGAGAACATTCGGCACAGATCGTCAGCATCGTTGACATCCGCCGGGCGCCCGAAGAAACCGATGTTGCTGTGGCTGAATACCACGTCACCGCGCTCAAGGCGCAAGTCGAGCAAAGCTTGACGCAAGTGCGCGCGAGTGTAGCTGGTTCCGGTCAATTTCCGTTCCGTTCCCGAATAATTGCCGCCAGTCCGTTGATCGTCGTGAACCGACGATCCTGAAAATCATGTTCGGTTAATTGAATCGTGAAGTGGGTTTCGATGGCCTCGATGAGCTCAATGGCTCCGAAGGAATCGATAACCCCCTTGTCGAAGTAGTTGTCTTCGGCATGCAGCGTGATGTCGTCGGCACGCTCGCTAAACCACGCCAAAAGCCAATCTTCTTCAATCAGTATTTCACTGCCGTCCCGCATAATGCCCCCTAGTCCTCAACGATGGCGAAACAGCGCGCTGGGGCACCATCACCTTCGCGGATCTTCAGCGGTGCCACGATCAACTCGAATCTCGTAACGCAGATGGAAGCCAAGTTTACAAGGTATTCGACAATAACGACCTGATTGCCGAGCAGAATCTTGTGCACAGGCGAGTCCCGCTCACTGCCTCGCCCATTCTGAGGATTGTCGGGCATGGCGACATCAAGTCCAACCAACCCGCACCCCTTGTCAACCAACCACTGAGCTGCTTCGTCGGTCAGCCAGGGCTGGTCGTCATAGTAGCTCATCGTACCAAGGCGCCGCTCCCCATCGAACCTCAATAGGACACGCTCAACCGGCGCACCCGCGGCCCTGATTTCCAGCATTTCCGAGGTGACCCCGGAACGTTCGGGCAGGTCGGAGAAATCAATCAGGGTGCAGAGACCGTTCAGTTTGTCCAGCGGGATATTCTCAACCGTGCTTCCACCAGCTACGAAATGGCGCGGCGCGTCAATATGCGTGCCGGTATGCGTGCCAAAAACCAGCTTGCGGGTCTCGCGATCTTCGATCCCGTGCCGGCCCAGCTGGCAAATTTCGACATTCGGGTGCCAGTGTGTCGGAAAGGTCTGCATGCCCTCGTGCATCAGCATGGTCAGATCGACATAACGTCTCATTCATACCTCTGGATCTTGGCAAGTTCGATGATCGCGCCTTGCGGACTTCGCAACATATGCACCGACACCCGGCGGTTGCCAAGAATCAATTCAAATCGGTTTGTGGGATCGCGCCCTCCACAGCTCAACAACCTGTCGAGATCACCCGCGAGATCCGTCGAGTAAAAGGCCAGGCATGGGAAGCCTGCGCAGTCGAGCGGCGGATCGATCGGAGCTGCCGGATCGTTCTCCAATTCCAACGAAACGCACCAGTTGGGAAATCTGCTACGCAGTTCCAGACGGCGCGCGGCATTGGTCGTTTCTTCAAGATCAACTAGGACGAAGCCAAGGCCCCTGCAATAGAACTCAGCTTCCTTTTCGACGTTGCGCGCAAGAGCACCAATGACCCCGTTTGCGGCGAGCCGGTAAGGACCCTGACCTGGGCAGACTCCCGTGTCGTGCGCGACTATTTCCACCGTTGGCTTGCCGCGCAACAAGACGAGATCGTGACGGCGTGCCTGTCCGTGCAGCAGCGGCAATTTCTCTTCGGCGCTCGCAATACCCTCGAAGGTCTCGTTAGGCTCCCAACCGGCTGCGATCCATTTTGCAACCTCAGCGTTGGCGTCCGATGCTGCGACCGTCAGGTGCGCGAAGCCGATGATCATTTGCTGAGATCCGCGCGAATTTTGTTTTTCAGGATCTTGCCGTTGACTGAGCGCGGCAAGGAATCGTAGACCTCGAATTGGTCGGGCTTCTGTGCCTGCCCGAGACGTTCGCGGGCGATACGTTTAGCTCCCTCAATGATACTGCAATGATCCGCACCATCTTCTGGTTCTAGACATACCGCAATAGTCTCGCCCCAGAACGCGTGTGGCAAGCCGACGACCGCGACATCTCGGATGCCGCCCATATCGGCAAATGCATTCTCGATTGCGACGGGAGAGACGTTGACACCGCCGCGAATAATGAGGTCTTTAAGTCGGCCCGTAATCGTCAGGCGCCCGTCATCGATGCGAGCCGCATCGCCGGTGCGGACCCAACCGTCCGGAGTGACTGGAAGGTCAAGCAAGCCTGTCTCGGTCAAATAACCTTTGCAGGCAAACGGCGATCGCACCACGAGTTCATCATTTCCATCTGCATCGCGGTCAATGTTTAGATCAATTCCGGCAAGCGTTCCGCCAACGTCTGTCTTTGAGATCCCCTCATCGTGTCGTTGTGTTGAGATCAACAAAAGTTCGCTTGTGCCGTAGCTTTCCTGTAATGCGAGGGCAAACGATTTGTAAAACGACTGGCGCAGGGCGTCGTGCAGAGGAGCAGTTCCACAGAACACCTGAAAAAAACCCGACGCGTCGGTTTTCGCGGCTTCCGGGTCGCGTACCAAGCGTTGCAGGGTTGCAGCAATTGTCGGCGTCAGCCAAAGGGTGTTCGCTGCGTGCCGTTTTGGCAAAGACCAAAAATCAAGCGCGTTCCTTGCAGCAAATCTTGGCCCGAAGACGACTGTGCCACCAGCCATGAGGGGCGAAAGAATCGTATTCAGGAAACCTGCCATATAGGCGATCGGAAGCGTATGATACATGCGTGTATCGCGGTCGAGCCCGACAAAGGAATTGAAGCTCCCGACATTTCCGATCATGGAATCGAGCGTGTGTCTAACGCCCTTTGGGCGACCGGTTGTACCCGACGTAAAGAAAATTGCACAAACCTCATCGCCTGGAAAGGCAATTTCTGGTATCTTGTCCGGCTTGGGGGGGGGATCAAGTGAATTAGCGTCATTGGCAACAGTTACCTCGCGGACGATTAGACTGGGCCTGGCAAGCTCCAATATGCTTTCAACATCGCCACTTGATAGTTCCAGGTTAACCGGGACAAAAACGTAGCCGCCAATGAAACATGCAAGAGCGCACCGCACGAAGTCCGGACCATTGCTCATGGCTACGGCCACCGTATCTCCACGGGAACCTCCGCGTTGCGCCATGGAGTCTGCTTCGGCAACCGATTGCAACCAAAGTTCGCCGTAGGTGAACTCGCGCTCACGGACCGCGTCAATCAGTGCTACGTCGGTCCAAGACTGAAGGAATCGCTCTTGCAGTCCCTGACTCACGTCTGTTCCTCACCGTAATATGACTTGACGAATGCTACTCCTCGCGCCGGTACTTTGCCTTGGAGATTGCTGATGCAACGCGCGATGAGATCTTGGGGTGCGTTGACCTTATCTTCTTCGCAGATCGCAATTATCAGCCGCCGCGGATCGACGCGCGCTTCTCGGGCAGCATCTAAAACGCGGCGCATATAACTCGTGTGAAAGAGTGCCAAGCCTGCCGTCAGATCGAGGGAACTGATTCCAGGTTCTCGCATCAGCGGGCGAATGAATTCTTCGCCAGCCTGCATCACGGCAACCGCATCATACGGAACGTCAAAACCGGACCTGAGCAACGCTGCGATGAACTGCTCGGTTGGCGTATTGCCGGCCGAACGGCCAAACCCCTGCAATGATGTATCTATGACATCAAAACCGTTGGCAACGCAATGTAATGCGTTGGCGACTCCCATACCGATATTATTGTGACCGTGGAAGCCAAGTTTTACTTGCGGTTGCTGTTGTCTGAGGGCGTCCGCGTAACTCAAAACCTCGTCAGGGAGCATGCCGCCAGCGCTGTCTACTATATATACGCACTGTGCGCCAAACTCGATGCAGCGGGTGGCCTGCTTGGCGAAATAGCCAGGCGCACTGACGTAGGACTTCATCATATTAGAAAAAACATAAATTCCGAGCTCTCTCGCCTTTTCGATAAAGCGCTGCGTCTCCGCGACGTCTTCGACTTCACAACCAACACGGATAAAGTCCATCCGGTGTTCGGCTGCGATATTGAGTTGGTCCAATTCCGCGATTCCAGGGATGCAGAACATGCCCCACTTGCCTTTTCGAACAGATTCAGCGGCAGCGGCCATATAGGCCTCATCGGTCGCAGCTGCCGCTCCCAGCCCTTTTGCCGATGCTCCTAGCCCGATGCCGTGTCCGACCTCGATCAATGGAAACCCTAGCGCATCGAGCTGATACGAAATGCGCGCCGTCTCCTCGGCTGTAAACTGAAAATCGATTACGTAAGAGCCGTCTCGTAGTGTGCACTCGAGAATCTGCGATGGAAGTTCGTTCAAGATGCCCCCTATGCTTTCGCCAGTCCGGTAAACCGAACTTGACGGATTTGGCGTATTTGCCCTGGCACTATCTGAGCTCTGGTCCGGCTAAGCGGCTGATTGGCAGCAATGCAGGACCGCTATTTCGAAAACTGATGGTTTGGCTCAACGCTCAACAGATTTCAAAGTTACTTATGTAAGATCCAGTACATTCCGGTTACTGCTTTGGCAAACTTGCAGACAAGTCAATAGGTTTTCGCCGCCAACTACGGTGCGAATTTGTCCAAAAGTTCGCGGTAGGACATCGATCTTGGGTTTGGACATGAGCGCTCAGCGCTTTGCATAGGTTTTGACTGCAAACAGGTAAGGCGGATGCGCAAATCAGAAATCGAGGAAGCCAACAGGACGGTGTTATCAGGGCGGCAAAAACCATGCCGTTGGCCAAAGTGGTTCTGTGCGATATGCTGACGTTGCCTTCAAGTAGCTCTCGCACTATCTTTGCCGCCGTTGTGGTCATGGTCAAGCACACTTCCGCCTCAAGAATTTCCTCGCGGCTCTAAAGACAGGTTTTTTTCTATGTTTGATGGATGTACGCTTCTGATCACAGGCGGGACCGGGTCTTTCGGCCACGCTGTGTTGCGACGGTTCTTGAATTCTAACCTGAAAGAGATCCGTATCTTCAGCCGCGACGAAAAAAAACAGGACGACCAGCGGCGTTTGTTTCAAAGCGACCGGGTCAAATTCTATATCGGAGATGTCAGAGATGCTGGTTCGATCCTGGAGGCAACCCGTGGTGCCGATCTGATCTTCCACGCCGCCGCCCTGAAGCAGGTTCCCTCATGCGAATTCTATCCTATGGAAGCGGTTCGCACGAACATCGTAGGTACGGATAACGTATTGGATGCCTCCGTGACCAACGGCGTTAGTCGCGTTGTCTGCCTCTCAACCGACAAGGCTGTCTATCCAATAAACGCGATGGGCCCAGTCAAAAGCGTTGATGGAAAAGCTCGTGGTCGCCCGGTCACGCAACAATGACGAAAATCGTAACGTGTTCTGCGCCACCAGATATGGTAACGTTATGGCTTCGCGCGGTTCGGTCATTCCTTTATTCATTTCCCAGGTCCAGTCGGGTCAGCCAATCACTATCACAGACCCGGATATGACACGATTTATTATGTCCCTCGATGAAGCGGTTGACCTTGTCCTGTTCGCTTTTGATCACGCGGAAAACGGTGATCTATTCGTTCGCAAGGCGCCCGGCGTCAAAATGCGAGTGCTGGCCGAAGCAATTTTGCGCTTGATGGGCAAGGAAGACCATCCCATCAAAATCATCGGGACGCGCCACGGCGAGAAGAAGGCTGAAACTTTGCTAAGCCGTGAGGAGATGATAACCTCCCAGGATTTGGGAGATTATTTCCGCGTCCCACCCGACAATCGGGACCTCAACTACGAGCGCTTCTTTAGCTCAGGCGAATTAGGCTTGAACGAAGCCCAGGACTACAACTCGGAGAACTCTGGCCTGCTCAACGTCGAACAAACGATGGAGATCGTCGGCACGCTAGGCTTTGTGCGTAGCGCCATTGAGACCGGGAAGATGGAGTCCAGTTCGTGAGCGAAAGTCCCATGAAGGTGGCTGTAACCGGCCCTGAAGGGTTCATTGGCAAAAATCTATTGTACCATCTTCAAACCTCGCCAGCGTTTAAAGCGCTTCCGATTTCGCGAAGAACTCCGCATGCCCAGGTACGAGAATATATAGAGCTGGCAGATGCAGTGATACATTTGGCTGGCGTCAACAGGCCGGATAATGAGCTTGAATTCGAGACGGGCAACGTTGAGCTGACGCGCCGGTTTTGCGAAATGCTACAGGTGGCAGGAAATACCGCGCGGGTCATTTACGCTTCGTCAATCAGGGCCGAGGAAGAAACGCCTTACGGAAAAAGCAAACGTGCAGGCGAAGGTGTCCTGCACGAGCTGAACGCCACCAATGGTAATCCCGTCTCAATCTACCGATTGCCGAATGTTTTCGGCAAATGGTGCAAGCCATTTTACAATTCTGCTGTCGCAACGTTTTGCCACAACATTGCGCGCGGGCAGCCGATTACGGTGCATGACGCGAATGCCGACCTACAGTTGGTCTACATAGATGACGTGGTTCAAAGTTTGATTGGTACCCTGAGCGCCCCGGCTAGAGGCGTTCATCTTGCCGAAGTCGAACCGGTCTATTCGACGACGGTTGGTCAACTTGCTGAGACACTTCACTCCTTTCACGATAAACGCCAAAGGCTTGAGATCGAGCGCGTGGGCACCGGCTTCCAGCGGGCGCTTTATGCAACCTACATCAGCTACCTCGAGCCAACGAATTTCTCATATTGCTTAACAACGAACGAGGACAAACGAGGTTGGTTTGCCGAAATTCTCAAGTCACGTGATTGTGGTCAATTTTCGGTTTTTACCTCTCATCCTGGTGTCACGCGAGGTAGTCATTATCACCACACTAAGGTAGAGAAATTCGTCGTAGTTCAAGGTCAAGGCTGCTTTCGTTTCAGGAACATCTCAACCAACGAAGTTGCTGAGCTAAATGTTTGTAGCTCGTGCCCGACTGTGGTTGAAACCGTTCCCGGTTGGGCACACGAGATTGAGAATACCGGCAGTGTCGAATTGGTTTGCCTTCTTTGGGCGAACGAGGTCTTCGACCCGGCGGCTCCAGACACATACTCCGTGAAGGTCTGAAATGAAACGCATCAATGTCATGACAGTACTGGGAACGCGCCCAGAAATGATAAGGCTTTCCCGGGTCATGGCCTGCTTGGATAAATATACAGATCACACGATCGTTCATACCGGGCAAAACTACGACTATGAATTAAACGAGATATTCCTGGGAGAATTGGAGATAAGGAAGCCGAATCATTACCTCGGCGCTGCCGGTCAATCTGCCGCCGAAACGATTGGGAACGTAATTATCCGTTTTGATAGTTTGCTGGCAGTATCCAGACCTGACGCGGTGTTGGTACTGGGAGACACAAATAGCTGTTTGGCGGCCTTGCCAGCGAAGAGACGAAAGATCCCAATCTTTCACATGGAAGCGGGTAATCGATGCTTTGACATGCGTGTGCCCGAGGAGATCAATCGCCGTATCGTCGATACGCTGGCTGATGTGAATCTCACCTATTCTGATATCGCACGCGAGTATCTGTTAGCTGAGGGCTTTCCTGCTGATCGGATCATCAAGACGGGTAGCCCGATGTACGAGGTTCTAAACGCATATCGTGACAAGATTGAAGCTTCTGAGGCCCTAGAGCAGCTCGACATCGCAAAACACGCGTACATTCTCGTGAGCTGTCATCGCGAGGAGAACGTTGATGACCCTGTCAATCTTGCACGCTTTGCTCAAATTCTTAATGGATTGGCGAAGCATTACAATTTTCCCGTGATTATGAGCACCCACCCGCGAACTCGCCAACGACTCGCGGAAGCAAGTCTAGAGCTGCATCCATTGGTCAAACTTTTAAAGCCTTTTGGTTTCCCCGATTACGTCCGGCTGCAAGCAGATGCCTTTGTTGTTCTTTCCGACAGCGGGACAATCACTGAAGAGTCCTCAATCCTTAATTTTCCTGCCATAAATATTCGCGATGCCCACGAACGCCCCGAGGGTTTCGAAGAAGGCGCGGTCATGATGACGGGATTCAATTATGAACGGATACTTCAGGCCATTGATATACTGGCTGATCAGCCGCGCGGCTCCAAGCGATTGCTGCGCCAAGTGTCAGATTATTCCATGGACAACGTCTCCGACAAGGTCTTGCGGATAATCATGAGTTACACAGACTATGCGCGTCGCGTAGTTTGGAGTTCTGTCAATTTCGAGCATCAACTTGAGGAAAGCTTCGGTGACCGACAGCAACGTAGAAAAAAATGACTAAGAAGCGCTCGAGCTTTCTCTCTTCCGTGCTGAGGCGCTTCAGTGCTTCGTCTGGTGACCCGAGGCGCAAAGTTTCTCCTGGAGAAGAGCCTTCATTCCAAAGACCTCGTTCAGCGCGGGCTCATAGGAGTGATGTGATTGAAATCGCAATCCACCAATTTTTGAATAACGAAGAAAAGCGTGATGGCGCTCTTCAGCTATTGCTTGAACTAAGCGCTGAGCAGTTGATGGAGGAAATAAGAAAACATCTAAAAAGCTATCACAAATTCCCACGAGAAGGGGAAACAAGCCTATGGGACGGTCTGTTTCTTGAGTACATAAAGCGTTTTTCTTCTCTTTCGCGTCGAGACGAGTACGAAGATTTGATCGACGCTCTTTTGCAGGAGCGCATATGCGGAATTGATTTCTTAAAGTCTGCGTCTGATCACTTCTGGGCGGCTGGGCCTGTTGAGCATTCGAAAAAACCAACGATTGCTTTTCTTGAGCGCGGGAATGATTTGTTCATGTTGTTCCGGGCCGGAGATCTGTGCAATGCTTCGGATGAGTTCGAAGCACGACATATGTATTTTAAAGCAGCCTCTGACTGGGATGCAAAGTCAGGTCAGGAACACTGTTATGTCGGGCACGCTGCGTTGCGTTTGAAGCGTTGGGACCAGGCGGTTCAGGCTTATCAACAGGCCCTTGAAGCTGATTCGACTAATTTCGAAGCATGGGCGTCGATAGCAGCGTGCGCAATTGCGGCTCAGCGTATTGAACTATTTCAAAGCCAAGTTAGCTTGTTTTCTCCAGGTGAACGAGGCTTGAGCAACATATTTGCAAATCTTCCTCCGGCTGATTCCGTGAATTTTTTTCACCTTGCCGATTTGGGTGGCTTCTCTGATCTCGCACGGCAAGCTAAGTTGGGGATGCTTGCGCGGATTTCCGGAGAAGAGGATGAACGCGTCGCCTGCCAAATGATCGCCACTGCTTCGTCATACGGTCAAGGCGGGCTTTGCGATGAGATATTGTATACCCTTCATCCAAGCCTTCACGAGAAAAAAGGCGGCAAGGACAAAACCGCAGCGTTTAAAGCGCAGCTTATTAAATCACTGCTAACTCCGTTACGGGATGTGAGCGAGCCAGATAACGAGGTATTCATAAACGATTTAATTGAGTCATGGCGCGCGCTGGCGAGCGATGCTGTCGAGCTCGAAGATCCGGTTGTTGACCTTCATCCTTGGACGTCTCCCTGGCAAGCTGTGTTCTGCCGCGGCGTTCCGCATTTGGCGCGACCTGCAATGTCTGCACTGAATGATCTGTCATTGGCGGTTTGGCCATCTCTAGGCTTCACCGCTCCTTTTATCTCGAAAGGCCTGGCCAAAACTGACGACCAGCGTATCTCTGTTGGTTTTATGATGCCTGATACTATACCAATGGTATCAGGGCTCATGGAACGATTAGATTCGTCCAGATTTGCCTGTGCTTATTTGCATCCAACGGTCCCAGGTTTGCCGCCGTCCAGAACTAGAACCGAGTGGATTGAACGAGCGGAAAGGGTCGTTGAAGTACCAATCGACCACGCCGGCAATGCTCAAAAAATATTAGCCGCACAAGAGCTGGATATCCTTATATCGGGTTGTGCTGGTTACAGTCTCATGTTTCCGATGATTGGACGGGTTGCAAAACTCCAAATGATCCTCATCGAACCAAATTGGTGTGATGGATTTCCAACACATGATTACTACATCAGTTGGAAGCCAGCTGAGCCGACTAATCATGAAAAGTTCTATAACAGCGCGGTAGCTTTTTTGGATGACCCGCCATACTGGATTGAGGAGCCATTGGAAGATGGTGAAAAGCTGGCCCGCGTAGAATTAGAGCGGCAGCTGGGATTACCTTCTGACAAACGATTGTATTTGTGCCCGACTACCTTGGCGAAGCTGCATCCCAAAGGTGATGAGCTTTTCGCAAAAATTCTTGAAAAGGATAAAGATGGTGTTTTGGTATTTCTGCGTGTAGATCTGCCCATTGGACCGACTGTGCGTGCACGAATACAGAGTGCACTTGGTGGTGAGCTTTCGTCGCGGGCCTTGTTCTTGCCATCCCAACCTAGACATGTGGCCCACTCGATTCTTGGCGCTGCTGACTGTGTCATCGATGGCTATCCTTTGGGTGGCATGTCATCGAGCTTTGCGGCAGCACTCCTTGGCACGCCGACTGTAAGCTTGGCTGAAGATATTCCGTTCGGGAAATGGATGGGTGCTGTTCTTGAATATCTTGACGTCGAAGGTTTGACCGCACGTAGTGCTCAAGAATTCGCAGAAATCGCTTTTCAGCTTGCCAACGACCGCGCGTGGCGAGAAGAAAAACGCAAAGAAATCCTATCGAAACGATCCAAGTTGATTGCAAACCATAGATCCCTGCGCACTTTTGAAGAATTCTTGTGCTCAGCATATGAACGCGACAAAGCCGGCCTAGATAACGCCGATTGGATAAGCGGTGACTGGGTTGAGAGGAGAAAGAGCTGAGATTTCGAGCGAAATGTCAAGACAAAGGTAGAGCAGGCTCGGGTCGTTGTAGATCACCTGCTTTTGCCAAGATCGCCAAGGCGTTGATGGGTCTTATCTCAGGAATCTGCATTGTCAGCAAGCGCGGCGTGGGCTTGTTCTCCGATCTCGTAACTGCCGGACCAGGCTGGGTACTGTCCTGGATTTTTCGCATTTTTGATTCTGGTCGAGGGCTCCGCGACTCGGTCTTGATTGGTTTGTGATGAAACGGATCGATCAGACAAGAGGAGCACCGCCACAGCGCACTATTGCATGGATTCGGAGAAGCCAACGTCAGTTTCTAACGGTGTAAGGATCGACGAGGAGCGTATCAAGGGCCACCTCGACCGTATTCTGGTCTGCTCCCTGAAAATGCCGTCGATTGTGGATCGAGTTTTCTCCTGGGATTCATTTTGGCTGGGCGGGAGCGAAGAGATGAAGACATCGCTGTTCACGGCTCACAGAAGGCGTTTGTTGTGAAGCAGGGCGAGAACGGTGTCTGACCTGCCCCTACTGACTGAACCGGTTTGAATGTTAGTTCATTGTCGGCCTCGGCGGCAACGGGATCATCGTTCCCGAGGCTTGGGGGTCGGTAGCAAAGCGATGAATGTGGGCGTATCTGATTGTAGTGTTGGCGCCATCCCTGGATGATAATCTCGGCCTCTTTGAGCGAGTAGAATATTTCGTCGTTGAGCAGCTCATCTCGCAGGCGAGCATTGAAGCTCTCCACATAACCATTCTCCCATGGGCTACCCGGTTCGATATAGGCGGTGTTGGCCCCCGCGGCGGTAATCCATTTGCGAACCGCCTCGGCAATGAACTCCGGTCCGTTGTCACAGCGGATGTAGGATGGTACGACGCGCAGAATGAATTGATCGGTCAGGACATCGATCACGCCGATTGAGTTGAGCTTCGGCTTCACGCGGATCGACACGCATTCTCTTGTAAACTCATCGGGCAGGTTGAGCGTTCTGAACGCACGACCATCGTCGGTTCGGTGATGCACGAAATCGTAAGACCAGACGTGGTTTTGATGCGATGCGCGCAGCCTCACGCACAATCCGTCACCAAGCCACAAACGCCGTCTCCTCGGTTGCCTGGCTGGAACCTTCAGCCCCTCACGCCGCCAAAGCCGCTTCACCCGCTTGTTGTTGACCTGCCAGCCCGCGTCGCGAAGAAGGGCTGCGATCCGGCGATAGCCATATCGGCCATACTGCCGGGCAAGTTCGATCATGTCAGTCACGAGCCGATCCTCGTCATCACGCCCTTTGGGAGCATGGCGCTGTGTCGAGCGGTGCTGGCCAAGCACGCTGCAGGCCCGGCGTTCGGAAACGCTCAACTTGCCTCGCACCTGATCAATGCAGCGTCTTCGGCGGGCGGGGCTTAGAAGTTTCCCTTGGCAGCCTCTTTCAGGATCAGCTTATCCAGCGTCAGATCCGCAACCGCCTTCCTGAGTTGTTCGTTCTCTTTCTGAAGCTGCTTTAGTTCCCTGACCTGATCGCTGCCCATGCCGCCATAGGTCTTGCGCCAGCGGTAATAAGTCAGCTGGGTTACACCGATCTGGCGGATCGCATCCGCTGTCCTTAGCCCCTGTCCGCGCAGCACATCCACCTGACGCAGCTTCGAAACGATCTCTTCGGGTTTATGTCGCTTGTTCGCCATCTCATGTCCTCCTGATGCTTACTAGCAGGTGGACCAATTCAATGGGGGAAGATCAATAAGGATCTCGCAGCCCTGTAATGGCCTTCGAACTTGGAAGGTAAGTTCGACGATAGACCTCCGCGAAATGTCCGCTCATATAGCGAACTATTGAAAAATGCTCGGCGCTCAGGGCTGCAAGTTTGTCGTACGGGTATGCCAACGAGCGGATCACGAGCTTCTCATCAACCTGTTTTGCTAGTCGTTCGCCCAAAGATGTGCCGGCGTATTTCGGGATATGAACGAAGAAAATTTGGCCATTTGGATCGATCGGCGCCGGACGTTCCAATTCGAGCTGTGCCATGGGCTTTGGTCCTCTTTGAGCCGGCTGCTTTCCGGCTGCAGACGTCCGCCCTTTGTTTTCGTTCAGCCTCTTTTGCACTGAATTCAATGTTTGAGTTGCATCAGCCAAATCTGCACCGCAGGGTCTCAGCGAGTGACTGGCCAGATCTCACACCTAATGCTTCGTCAAAACACCGCAATCGCGTTGAATTAATGCTTGGCCGTATTGGGCTTAAGTCAGGGCGCGGCGAACCGCGGCGGCGACCCGGTCCAATTCATCCGGCTGTAAATCTGGGAAGCTTGGAAGGCTGAAGCCTCTCTGCCCGAGGTCCTCGGCCACTGGAAAAGTTTCGCTGCCAGCGTCGTACATCGGCATCTCATGGGCGGGGATGAATACCGGGCGGTGTTCGATCTTGCCATCATCCAACGCGTTGTAGATTCGATCCCTTGCTTCACTGGATGGGGCCAACAAAGAGACTAGCCAATACGAGCTCTCGAATGACCGCGACGGGGCTTCCTGCCAGTTGAGCGGTAAACCTTCCAGTCGCTGGCGGTAGGCCTGATAAATCTCACGCTTGCGGCCAATGATTTCGTTAGCTCGCTCGATCTGTGCCAGCCCGATAGCAGCCTGCATGTTTGTCATACGGTAGTTGAAGCCGAGGCGGTCATGCCAATAGCGGCGCGCCGGAGACATCCCCTGGTTTCGGGTGACGCGCATATGTTCGGCCATGTCGGGGTCTTTCACGGTCACCATACCGCCTTCGCCGCACGTAATCGTCTTGTTGCCGTAAAAGCTGAATGTTGCCGCATCGGAGCGTGTGCCAACGTGCTGACCATCGATACGGACACCAAAACCTTCTGCTGCGTCTTCCACAACTTTCAAACCATGCGCATCCGCCAGCTTTTGGACTTCGACCATATCGCAGGCAAAGCCATAAAGATGCACGGGCATGATCGCTGTTGTTCGTGGAGTGATGCGCTTGGCAGCATCTGTCACATCCATCAGCCACGTGTCGGGTCTCGAGTCGACGAACACTGGCACGGCGCCCGCCGTCACAATCGCATTGACGCTTGCTATGTAGGTGAAGGTGGGAACAAGGACTTCGTCACCCGGCCGAACGCCAACGCAATGGAGTGCCAAGTGTAAAGCCACCGAACCATTGCTGACTGCGATGGCCTCTTTTGCACCGGTGAACTCAGAAAACGTCTGCTCAAAGTTTTTGACAAAGCGTCCGCCTGAAATCCAACCCGTATCGATACATTCGTTGAGGTACTTTTTTTCGTTTCCCTGAAGGGAGGGACGATAGATTGGAATAGGCGTGTTTTGCATGGTCGGACCTGTACTGTTCAGCGGGGCACGGCAATAGCCTAGTTGCCAATTTCTATATCCATTGCTTCTGATTTCCTAAATGCTTCAGACAATTCCGCCAAATTCGATCCAAACATTACTGCGAAAACAATTTGAAGTTGTTGCACATTTAGCTTGGCGGCGCGGTCTCGATTTTTTCTGCTGTTTCGATGATCTGGGCCACCGCAGCGTCGAAATCTGGTTCGGCCCAGCGCAGATGGGGGTATTTTGCAAATGGTCCGTCAGGATCATCGACGGGCACTAACTTGTACGGCACGGGTACCGCCTTTGGGCCCGTCATAAAGTCCTTACTACCGGACCAGTCGGTTGCCACGACGTATTTGTCGAGCAACAGGCCTTGTTTCAACAATAGGCCGTAGCCTTCAGCACGATGGAGCGACAAGACCGCGTCGACAGAAGCAACGAGTGACCACATACGCTCGTTCGTCAGGTCGTCATTGATGAACTGAATGCGCGGGTGGTCTCCGACGTAATCTTGCAGACGACGATGTTCAGCCGGCACGAATTCGGAACCATGCGTCTTTAGCACGAGATAGATATCCTGCTGCTTCTTTGCGGCTTCAATGAATGTTCGGATTGTGTTGAACACGTTTTTGCGCGCCAAGCCGGAGCGGTAATTGAACGCGGCAATGAAGACCTTCTTGTCAGCAGGAATACTGAACCCGGAACGATCAGGATTGGTGTCGTCGGGGACCGTGATTTCGTGGCTGATCACGCTGATTGGTTTTTCGAAGCCGCTCTTCTGGAATGCGCCCCGGACGAATGTTGAAGGGCACCAGATTTCGTCGACGCACTCAAATACGTCGCGCCAATCATCTGGGACTTCTTCGAGCTCCCAGACGAAATAACCAACAACAACAGGCCTCAACCAGTTGATTTTCGGCAGTCCGGAGATCGCATAGGCTGTCTGGTTGGGATTAACGTGAAGGATGATTGTTTGGGCGTTATGTACATCATCCCAGGTCCCGTTGAGGACGCTTACGGCAGGTTCGTCGCCAAGTCCGAAAATCGGCGCGACGTCAACCAAATACGGTTCATGCCCCTGCTCGCGAAGATGGCGGACCGTGGCACCAACTCCCCAACCGAAACTGGTTGAGCTGGAATGCATACCGATGATCGCATATGGAGGGCGATGAAGATCTCCTTCCGGTCGCCGAGGACGTGTTGGAAGGCGTGTTGTGAACGCGCGGACGATCGGGCTGCGAACCGCGCGCGGGATATTCTGCCAGACACGGTATAGTCCGGACCGGAACAGGAGCGTCGGGATCAAGTTGACCAGGAAGGACCGTGTCACTCGTCTTCTCGTCCCTCGCATTGCTATGGCTGCGGGCTAGAAATCTAGTGTTTTTCCATTGCCCGAGAAGTTGCATTTCCCTGTCCAACGACCGAGCAGGGCGACCTCTTACTGGCCGCCCAACATCTTAGCGCCCGGGCTTGCTAGGGCTTCAAACTACCAATGATCGTTGATCCGATCAGACGGTGCCATGACCTTCAGATCATGCTCCATCATTTCTTTGACGAGATCCTCTAGGCCGATCTTGTGTTCCCATCCGAGAACTTCGCGCGCCTTCGTTGGATCGCCGATCAAAAGATCGACTTCTGTCGGTCGGAAGTAAGCTGGGTCGACGCGAACAACAATATCGCCAGACTTGGCATCGCGACCAATTTCATCAACTCCTTCGCCTTCCCACTTGATGTCACGGCCGATGTGAGCAAACGCCATGTGTGTGAAGTCTCGAACGGTTGTGGTCCGGCCGGTCGCAAGTACGTAATCGTCAGGCGTGTCGTGCTGCAGAATTCGCCACATACCCTCGGCGTATTCTCTGGCATGACCCCAGTCGCGTTTAGCATCGAGGTTGCCAAGGAAGAGACACTCGCGCGCGCCATGGTGGATTTCCGACACCGCACGGGTGATCTTGCGTGTGACGAAGGTTTCGCCGCGTAGCGGGCTTTCGTGGTTGAACAGAATGCCATTGCAGGCATGCATGTTGTAGGCTTCGCGATAGTTGATCGTGATCCAGTAGGAATAAAGCTTAGCGACGGCGTAGGGGCTGCGCGGATAAAATGGCGTCGTTTCTTTTTGCGGCACTTCCTGAACCTTGCCGTAGAGCTCTGACGTGGAGGCCTGATAGAACCGGGTATCACTTTCCATACCAAGAAGCCGGATCGCTTCGAGGATACGAAGTGTGCCCAAGGCGTCGGCGTTGCCGGTGTATTCTGGAGATTCAAAGCTTACCGCCACGTGGCTCTGCGCGCCGAGGTTATAAATCTCGTGCGGTTTGATCCGGGCCAAAAGGCGGACTAACGATGAACCATCAGTGAGATCGCCATAATGGAGAAACAGCCGTGCCCGATGATCGTGCGGGTCACGGTACATGTGATCGATGCGGCCGGTATTGAAGCTGGAAGAGCGGCGGCGCAAGCCGTGCACTTCGTAGCCTTTGTCGAGCAACATCTCAGCAAGATATGCACCGTCTTGTCCGGTGATCCCTGTAATGAAGGCTCTTTTTGTCTCGTCCGTCATTTTGCTGACCCGTCCTGATGGTTCACGCGATCACAGCTAGCGGGACGCCAGCTTAAGATCCTGCCGGGACATGCGATGCAGTCCAACGGCGGCCTTGAAGACGTCAACGTAGTCTTCGCGTAAGTCGGCCCAACTTCGGCGTTCCGCCAAAGTAGAGGCTATGACAAATTGCTTCTCATACAATGCGTTGAGGTCGCTATAGGCATCTTGCAGCAGATTCACAAGCTCCAAAGTGCTATGTGGATGAAATGCGAAGTCGTCGTAGGAGACTTCCTTGTTGAGTTCGTCGTTCGCCTGATTGTGGGAAATCAACACCTGTGCGACGTCGGAAAGGGCGTCAACAAAAGTGGGATTCACCCTGGCCACTTCCGGCCCGTATAATTTCATGGCTCAGTAGCGCTTCGTAGCCGGATGGTCGAATCCTTCTTTTGCCGCAGTTCCTCAGACTTTATGGATAACACACGGTTTTCCACGGACTTTTCGCACTTGATGGGCGACGTATTTACGTAGCTCCACTTTCCTGAACACGGCTTGTCTGGTTCGCCCGACCCTGGGTTTCAACGTATTTTCCCGCTAGGAGCAACGCGCCGCTGTCGCAGTGTGGTAACAGAGCAATTCCGAACGTGGCGTTGATTGGGGCCCAAAGAGCATTTATGGAAGCACGCGATACTGGGTTTGCGCGTCGCCGTTCCAAGGCGGATCTTCAACATTGGCCGGTCAACTCTGGTTGTTCGCCTTAGGCCTATCAAGCTCGCATTAGGACTGACCATCATGCGGATATTCCCGATCATTCTCTCCGGCGGCGCAGGCACCAGGTTGTGGCCGCTATCGCGTTCTCTTTATCCAAAACAATTTCTCAATCTCGGCAACGAGGAAGAGAGCCTGCTTGAAGCCACGCTGAAGCGACTGCCCAAAAACCAGGGTTTCGACGCACCCGTTATATTGTGCAACCATCACCATCGCTTTTTGGTCGCGCATGCTGCTGCCAGCGCTGACGTTGAACCAGCCCAGATGATCCTTGAGCCGGTCGCCCGCAATACGGCTCCTGCCATTGCGGTCGCGGCGCTCGCTATGGTGGCAGAAGACCCAAACGCGATCCTTGTCGTTATGCCAAGCGACCACATCATTCAAAACAAGGCAGGTTTCCAGGAGGCCGTTAAGCAGGCCGCCGAAGTCGCTTCAAAAGGTCGATTAGTGCTGTTTGGCATTCCACCCGAAAGTCCTCATACGGGCTATGGTTACATCCGTCGCGGGGGCGACCTAGATGGCTTTTCTAATGTCGCTTACAGCGTCGATAGTTTCCGTGAAAAACCAGATGAAGAAACCGCAAAAGGGTATCTGGCTGAAGGCGGATACTACTGGAACAGCGGCATCTTCGTCCTGCATGCCCAAACTTTCATCGACGAACTCAACAGCTTCAACCCTGCCGTTGTGGAAGCTGCCAAAGCCGCACTAGAGGGTGCGTCACCTGACCTTGCCTTCCTGCGACTGGATGAAGAACGCTTCGGCGATAGCCCTTCGATTTCGGTCGACTATGCGGTGATGGAAAAAACATCCAAGGCGGCCGTGTTGCCGCTTGATATTGGGTGGAGCGACGTCGGCTCGTGGTCTTCGCTTTGGGATATTGGCAAGCAGGATGACAACGGCAACGTGACCGCAGGATTGGCCGCGCAGCCCGGTCAGGCCGTTATGCACGATACCAAGAACACTTTCATTCACTCGACTCGCGGCTTGGTGGCGACCATCGGGCTTGATAACGTGGTGATCGTTGAGACGCCAGATGCGCTGCTTGTTTCTGATAAGGCGCGCTCACAAGACGTTGGGAAAGTCGTGCAGCAGCTTCGTGCCGACGGCGCGCACCAGCACGAGCAGCATCTGCGCAATCACCGTCCATGGGGATTTTTCGAGCAGCTCAACATCGGCGACAGGTTCCAGGTGAAGCTGTTGCACGTCAAGCCGGGCGCGGAGCTGTCGCTACAAATGCACCATCACCGATCCGAACACTGGGTCGTCGTGCGCGGAACGGCGTTAGTGACCATTGGTGACGAAAAGAAATTCGTGCGTGAAAATGAGTCGGTCTACATCGTCGCAACTCAGTGGCACCAACTCGCAAATCCAGGCAAGGTTCCAATGGAGATCATTGAGGTTCAGCTTGGGTCGTACCTTGGGGAAGATGACATTCTGCGCAAGAATGACATCTACCAACGCCGCGCCGACGAAACCAAGTGACCCGGCGGCAGGTGGTCTACAACTTTTTGGGACATCACCTTTCCGCCGCCGATTGACTTAGACTATGGGCGGCGGCTCTCGGTGATCAGGTGAGTGCCGGTAGCGCTTGGAAGCTAGTTGGAGCTTTTGCACTTTGGCGAATGGTCCGCAGTCCATAAGCATCATCATCCCGGCCTACCGCCGGCAAGAGAATCTCGACCGCGCCCTACAATCCGTCCAGTCTCAAATAGACCTCGACCCGCGAACGTCACTTGAGATCATTGTCGTCGACGATGCCTCGCCAGATCCGATGACTGCTGGCAGCTACAGCGCATCCGTGCGTGTTGTTAGGCTCGAAGAAAACGCCGGTGCTGGAAGCGCCCGGAATGCGGGCTTAAAGGCCAGCCGTGGCGAGTACATCGCGTTCCTCGATTCTGATGACATATGGCTCCCCGATAAGCTTGCCCGGCAGGTGGATTTGGCCATGCGCGTCAGTTCACGCCGCAACGCCGACAAATCGCGCATGGTTATTGCTACGGGCTTCTACGCAGCGAACCAACTCGGGGGAAAGCTCGAAGCGCGGGTGCCGAAGGAAGCGGGTTCGCTGTCCGAATTTGTTGGCGGTTGCTGGATGTGCCCGGGTTCGACGATGTTTGCGCATCGTTCGGTGTTTGCGCGCACGGGTGGGTTTGATCCACGCCTAAGGCGGCTTGAAGACTTTGATTGGATGTTGAGGTTTGCTGCCGATGGTGGCCAGTTACGCGTGGCGCGCAATGCAGGTGTTGTCATCGCGCCGTCGATTGGTGTCGGGTTGGAAACGGTTCAAGAGGCCGTAACCGTCCTGAGGAAAAAGTTTGAAAGCGAAGTCGAGCTCGGGCTGTCAAAAACTGACGCTGAGACGCTGCAAAGCTATCTAGAATTGAAACTTGCGCGAGCGCGTCTCGATAGCGGATGGCGCGTGCGCGGCGGATATCATCTTGCCAGGTCGCTCCTTCTCAAGCCGCGCCTGACAGGTTCGACGACGCGCTACTGGGACATCGACAAGACCGTCCCCGAGGATGTCATGGCCCGCTATCAGACCATGACAACATCGCGTTGATGCGGAGCTGCAACCGCTTGCCCTGCCCCTGTCACTTCGATACCGGCATCGCGAATTCGGCACCTTTAGACATACTGGCAGGCCAGCGCTGCAGGATTGATTTCTGCCGCGTGTAGAAGCGAACACCTTCTTCACCGTAAGCGTGCATATCGCCAAACAGCGAACGCTTCCAGCCGCCAAAACCGTGCCAAGCCATCGGGACTGGGATCGGCACGTTGATCCCAACCATGCCGACTTCGATGCGGCGGCCAAACTCGCGTGCGATGTTGCCGTCCTGCGTGTAGCAGGAGACGCCATTTGCAAACTCATGAGCATTGATAAGGGAGAGTGCTTCTTCGAAATCGCGGACACGAACGCACGATAGAACTGGTCCGAAGATTTCTTCCTTGTAGATGGTCATTTCCGGGGTTACGCCATCAAACAAAGTTGCACCGAGGAAGAAGCCGGCTTCATGACCTTCGACGTTGAGACCGCGGCCGTCAACCAAAAGTTTGGCCCCCTCTTCAACACCTTTGTCGATGTAACCACTAATGCGCTGCCGAGCGGCGCCCGTCACGATCGGACCCATTTCGCTCGCCGCGTCGAGACCATTTCCAATTTTGAGTTTGGTTGCGCGATCTTGCAGGCGCTCAAGGATTGGGTCTGCAATATCGCCGACCAGTACTGCAACCGAGATCGCCATGCACCGCTCGCCAGCTGAGCCGTATGCTGCACCGATCAGTCCATCGACAGCTTTTTCAAGGTCAGCATCGGGCATGACGACAAGGTGGTTCTTCGCGCCACCGAGCGCCTGGACCCGCTTCCCGTTACGCGCACCGGTTTCGTAAACATAGTTTGCGATCGGCGTTGAGCCGACAAACGAGACAGCTTTTACATCGGGGTGTTCGAGCAGGGCATCGACGGCCTCCTTGTCACCCTGGATAACGTTGAACACACCATCGGGCAGACCTGCCTGTTTGAAAAGATCCGCGATCATCAACGAGGGTGTCGGGTCGGTTGGGCTTGGCTTTAGAATGAAAGTGTTGCCGCATGCGATGGCAACGGGGAACATCCACGCCGGCACCATCACGGGGAAGTTGAACGGAGTAACTCCGGCAACCACACCCAGCGGCTGGCGCATTGTCCAGTTGTCCATGCCGCTTGAGACCTGATCGGTGAAATCACCTTTCAGGAGGTTGGGCGCACCGCATGCAAATTCGATGACATCGATGGCGCGATCCACTTCGCCTTGCGCATCCGAATACACCTTGCCGTGCTCGGACGTGATAGCTTTGGCGAGGGCATCTCGATTTTCGTTCACTAAAGCTAGGAAGCGGTTCATAACGCGGGCGCGACGGATGGGCGGTGTATCGGCCCACGCGGGAAAGGCTGCCGATGCTGCGTTGACGGCGGCATCAACATCGGCTTTTGTCGACATTGCGACGCGACTTGTGACCGTCCCCGTGGCTGGGTTTGTGATGTCTTGTTTTCGATTGCCGGATGCCGGCGTTCTTTCACCTGCGATGAAGTTGGAGACCGTCGCAATGCTGTCGTCGCTGACGTGCACGTTCATTTCGTTTCGCTCCGTGTGTCGCGATGTCTTGGCATCGCTTTGTTTGCCGGCTTCCAATTTGGGATAGCCAGGTGTCGGACCAGTCCGGGCGCATTCCTCGGGCACCGAGTTGACCAATGTGCGCTAAGTCGCGTCGCCTGCCGGTGCCACGCAGCGCCGCCGGGTTGCCGAGCGGGCCGGTTCGAATTGTATGCAATTTGGGACTTTAGGCGGATGCCCAACCAAGTTCAACGTCGGGCAACAGAGCTAACTGGTTTTTGCATCGGAGCTCTGCGTTTTTGGAGTGGTTGCTGGACCGTCACCAGTGTGCTGGGGCGCGTGTGAGGGGTCCGATTATGCCAGCGCATTTGATGCCGGCCCTCGAGCCGCCTAACCGATCTCAACTCTGTTGCGACCGTTCTTCTTGGCTCGGTAAAGCGCCTTATCGGCGGCGGGCGCAATATCCATGTAGCTTTCGGCCCTCTCAGGGATCTCAACAACACCGGCCGATGCGGAAATGCTTGGCAGAATTTCATTACCGTACTGGATCTTCATTGCGTCGACTTTTGGCAGTAGCGCCTCAGCGCGCCCCTGAGCGACCTCCAATGAGGCATTGCAAACAAGTACGGCGAATTCTTCCCCGCCAATGCGCGCAACAATGTCGTTCTCCCGGAAGTGGTCCATCAATACGCGGCTGAGGCCTTTCAGCACGGCATCTCCGGCATCGTGGCCAAACTTGTCATTGTAGGATTTGAAGTTATCGGCATCGAGGAAGATCAATGACGAAGGTATGCCGGTCTGTTTCACGCGATTGATTTCGCGGGAGCATCTATCCGTAAAGTAGCGGCGGTTGAACAATCCGGTGAGCGGGTCCTTGGTCGACTGATCCTGTAGCTCCTGGCTCAGCTTGATGTTGGCAATTGCCAGGCTGATCTGTTCAGCGCACTTTCCAGCTAAGATGAACAACCGCTGTTCGTCGGCCTCCGTGGTCATATCGGATGTGTCCGGGCAAACGTGCAGCATGCCAACCGTTTCGCCGTGCGCGAGAATAGGGATGCAAAAGTAGTGCGCGCTGGCAGCCTCGCAGGGGTCAAGCTTGGAGTGCTCACATTCGAAACGCCAACCTTCACGGCCGTAGTGATAAGCGCGGCCCTGACGCAAACCCCAACATGCGTCAGGACGGATTTCTTCATCCGTGCGGCCAGCGGGCCAAGAACAGGACGGCACGAGCATATCGCGGGAATTGTTGTAGGTGTAGAGCGTGCCGGTTGAGTTTGGCAGTATGCGCGTAATGAATGCCAGGACGACGGAATTGAGTTCGGAAATGTTCTTACAGGAATGCAGCCATTGATTGAGCTTGGATAACAGGCCTTGTTCGTGCTTGCGCACTTCTTCAGCCTGCAGCGCACGCCGAGCCCTCTGCTCAGCGGCAACGGCACATCGAAGGGCCTCGTTCAAACTTTCTTCGGACGTCTTCCATGCGGTTATGTCGACGCAGATTTCCAGCACGCTCCCAAAGGCATGGCGGAACAACCGGCGCATCAGCCAACGCCCGTCAGACAATGCCATCGTCTGTTCGCGGCGTTCCGCGCCCGGCATAAAGGCACACTGGCTGAGCCAGGACTTTTCAGTTTGGCGATGAATATTCCAGATGCCGCGCTTCAAGCCTTCACGCAGGACCGCATCATAACAGGCGCCGATCTTGATCACGTCTTCAAGGTTACCGTGCATTGAGCGGTAGGAGTCATTGACGAATTGATAGCGCCCCATCGGATCGATTACGGCCAATCCGTCTTCGAATGTTTCACACAGCATCTCCGCCAGTTGTCCGCGCTTGATCTCGTACAACTCAGCGCCGGTCGACTTTATTGTCGACGCGCTCTTTGCGCGCGTGCGCTTACGCGTTCGTTCGGGAGGATTGGCCGACACAGGAGGGGCTCCGGATGCAATGTAAGTACGGCTAGCACAGCTGTAGCTTACCGCCTAACCTCTACCACCACGATAATTGAAATATATTCTTCAGCGAACCCAAATACGTTTCGTCAATTTGTTTGTGATTCGGAAATTATTTGGAAAGACTTTGGGCGCCCTTCTCGATTTCATACGATAAGCAGCAGGCTCTCAAACGCGGCTCAAACAGCTTTCCTCGTTAACTCTCCATAGCAAATCTGAATAATTGAAATGTCTGGATCTGACAGCAACGCCTCGGTTGGACGAAATCCATCACATTGACAAATTGCATAAGCAATGAGTTTTGCGAAGCGTTGATCATCAAAATAGGATGTGTGGATGAGTTCTTTCCAAGTAAGATAATCAGCCAGGACATCTGAGGTTGCCTCGGCGCTATCTGCCGCTGTCAGGCTTTCCACCACATTGCGAAACTTCGGTATCGCCCGGCCAATTGCCGTATCGCTGGTGTACTCGATAGGGTCAGCAATCGGGGGCGGCAATGGCGGAAATCCGCGCTGCATCCAAACCGGCCATTCACGGGCGTCGATGGCGCGATCCTCGCGGGCGTCTGAGCCATAAGCCACGGCCTTGAGCTGCGTCAGCGTAAGGGGGTTCAAAACATGGCTTAGCCCATGACTTAAGATCCGGGACAAGCCGTTGAAGATGAAAGTCAGGAGCGTTGCTCCCGCTAGCAAAACACAAATACCGAACGCCAATAGTCCCAACTGACCTGTTTGTGAGACATCATTGGCGAAATTTATTCCGGGAAAAATGAGACTGGCCGGCACAATAATCAGCGCCATGAATAAAATCGCAGCGTTCTCAAAAATGTTGGTTCCGCCACTGGCATAGATTTCATCGTCGGCTACGACATCGAATATACTGAAAACCTTTTGCGCAATGGCATCCATAATAACTTCTGAATTCAGCGTATAAATGCAAAGCAATGGTACGATCGCGACGGCGAGAAGGTTTAAGGTCGATGCGGCGAAATTCCTTGAGAAAATTTCGACATCGAGTGATTTTACGGCTTTCAAACTTTGCACGGCCTCATCCTTGGCGTGCCATAAGGAGAGCCAGCGCCCCGCGTAATCTCGTTTAGCAAAAGAAAGTACTGCCGGATTAAAACGCAAGGTTCGACGTTGTTCGAGAAAGCGTAGTATCACGTAGAACAAGAACAACGGCCCAACAAAGGCTACGACGGCAATAAGCCAGCCCTGGAGTGGGCGGCTCTCAGCCTGAACGAACAGCGCTAATGTTCCCAGCACAAGAAATGTTAAAAGCGTCAGGTAAACCGCCTTACCGAAGACCCCAAGTCGGGAGAACAAGAAGCGCTGTCGCTTTGTTTCAATGAACGGCGTGCCGATAGTGATCCATTGGCGGAGGCCCGAAAGCGGTAGTTTTTGGCGGGCAAGTCCTAACAGTGCGGCGCTGATCACAGAGCCGCCATGGCTGTGACCGATCACGACATAGGGTTCGTTATTCGCTTCGATATTGTTGAGCTTATCGGCAAGCTTTTCCCCTGCTGCGCGGCGCGCGGCTTCGCTGTTACTGCCATCCCAGATGTGCGGCTCGATTGAAACCGGACCGTCATCTGACTCGACCCATTGCTGTAGCTGCGCGGTGAAGGGGCTTGTCCTTTGCCACCACTTGCTGCCTTCAGGCGGTCCACTAGCGAATGTGCCATGCACGGTTACGATCTTTGCCATGATATTAGCGTCCCCCCTGTTCGGCTGATCCCACAATTGCCGAAAGCTGGGTGTCTTTTCAAGGCGTAAGCAGGCTGCGCCCAGCGCTTCCAGATAAATGGCGGATCTTTAATGTCCCGTCTTGACCGGTGTCAGTGTTGAGCTGTTTCGCCTTTGCCCCTCGACAACAAAAAACTGACCGGCAAGGCCTGCCGGTCAGTTGAGGTGCCTGAGGAGGAGGGGAGCTCAGGCTGCGGGGGAGGATGTCAATGCGCGGCGTAGCAGGGCGCGGCGTAGCTGCTCAGTAACGCCAGCCGATTTTGTTGTCGACTGAGAGCGGGCCGCCGCCACGGATGACGAGAGCAATTGCGACTAGGCCCCAAAGTAGTGGGAACTCGTAGCCACCGTTCGTCCAGAAGAAGCCATTGGAGAGGTGGACAAAGAAGACCGCGTAGGCCATCACGCCGACAACGGCCAGGGCGGATAAACGGGTCAGCAAACCGAAGACGAGCAGTAAGCCGCCGACGAATTCTGTCAATCCGGCGAGGCCCGCGAAGAGCAGACCAGGTGCAAGCCCAAGGCTTTGTTCAAAGAATTGGCCGGTGCCGACAAGGCCGTGACCGCCAAACCAGCCGAAAAGCTTTTGAGCGCCGTGCGGGATAAGGATGGCACCGGTTGCCACGCGGACTAAGGTCCAGCTGACGGTATCGGCAGAGATATTGCCTACAGCACTCGAGTTGCTGGCAGGAACGTTCACGTCATTTGCATAAGTTGTGGTGGACATTTTGAGTTCTCCGTTGATGAGGATCAAACCTTTTGGGGGGAATGGCAGGCGGCTTTGAAGCCGCCTGTTTCGTGTTGTTGTTAGAGAGCTAAATCGAAGAGCAGGACCTCTGCGCCTTCAGTGGTGCCGTCCAGCTTCAACGGCGTGCCATCCTGAATGCCGATGCCATCGCCTTCCGTGACCGTCGTGCCGTTTGCGACGACGCTGCCGGAGGCCACTTGAAGCCAGACGCCGCGGTTTGGACGCGGCGTTTTTTGAACCGTGTCGCCTTCACCGAGGAGGCCGGCGTAAAGGTCCACATCTTGGCGGATCTTTACCGAACCCTCGCGACCGTCGCGCGAACCGACGAGCCGGAGGCGACCGCGCTTTTCTTCATCGCTGAAGTTTTTCTGCTCGTAACTTGGCTCGATCCCTTCCTTTTCAGGGACGATCCAGATCTGCAGGAAGTGCACAGGCTCGGTTTGCGAAGCGTTGAATTCACTGTGGCGAATTCCGCTTCCCGCCGACATCCTCTGCACATCTCCGGGGCGGATTACCGATCCTGTTCCGATGCTGTCGCGGTGTTCCAAGGCACCTTCGAGGACATATGAGATGATTTCCATGTCGGCGTGCGGATGGGTCGGAAACCCACCGCCTGGAGCAACACGGTCGTCATTGATGACCCGCAAGGGTCCAAATCCGAGATGGTTGGGATCGAAATAGTGGCCGAAAGAAAAGGTGTGGCGGCTATCCAGCCAACCCAGGTTGGCCCGGCCTCTTTCTTCGGCGCGTCTTAGCGTCAGCATGGCTTTACCTCTTGGGTTGCGACGTTCGCGACTTCGCGATGGCGCGATTGCGTCTTGAGTTTCGTTTGTGCGGGTGTTGATCCCGCCGTTGACCGAAGATTTAGTTCGCTTCCCTTTTGGTGCCAATCCTCTATATTTGATGCTATCTGTATCTATTTTGGAACCAATGAGATGGACAAGCTGGAGGCTATGAACGCCTTTGCCAAAGTGGTGGCGCACGGCAGTTACGCGGAAGCGGGGCGTCGGCTGGGGCTCACGCGGTCGGCCGTAAGCAAGGCCGTCAAGGAGCTGGAACAGCTTTTGGGTGTTCGTTTGTTGGATCGGACCACGCGAAGGGTCAGTGCGACTGAGGCCGGGCGCGCCTATTACGAGCGCTGCGTCGATATCCTCGCGTCCGTCGAAGAAACCGAGTTGCAGATCGCCCGTTTGCACGATGAGCCGCGGGGAGTTTTGAAGGTCAACGCGCCGATGTCCTTTGGGGCGCTCTACCTGGGCTCTGCGATCTCAGAATTCATGGGGCAGTACCCTGAGCTGACCATCGAGATGGCGCTCTCGGATCGCTTCATTGATCCGATCGAAGAAGGCGTGGACGTTACCGTCCGGATTGGGGAGCTTGCCGATTCCAGTTTGATTGCGCGAAAACTTGCGCCGGCCCGCTTGGTGCTGGCGGCCTCACCGGACTACTTGAAAGCGCATGGGAAGCCAAAGTCAGCCGATGACCTGAAAGAGCATCGCTGTTTGCATTACGGACATACGACGTCCATGCCGCGTTGGCAGCTCATGGTTGATGGGCAGCCGGCTTCCGTTCCGGTAACGGCGGTTATGTGTTCCAACAACGGTGACATCCTTCGCAAAGGTGCCCTGCAAGGCACAGGCATTGCGCTGCTGCCAACGTTTATCATTGGCCAGGACATAGCCGATGGTGCGCTACGTCAGGTTCTGCCCGAGTGCGAACCCACGCCGCTTGGTATCTACGCGCTTTACGCGCCCAACCGGTATCTTGCAGCCAAGACACGTGTGTTGATCGATTTTCTGCGCGAGCGGTTTGGACAAAAGCCCTCCTGGGATGAGTTTTGAAACGTCATTCATGAGCGGGTGCCAGGTTCGGTCACACGGGTGTCGAGGTTCTCTCCGATAAGGGAAAAAACCCTGAGTGCTCCGGTCGAGCGCCGGGCTATCCACAATGTCAATCAAAGTGACTTCGCTCTATGGAACCTGTCATCATGTTCGTTACGGCCGCTGTTTCTATCTTTGCCGCAGTCGTTGCCGTTTATTCGTTATTGCAGCAGCGCAAAGAAGCGCAGCTGGTCGTCAACACGCATTTCCTGAACGACAAAATCAAGATGCTGGTTCAGCACCCTGAGTTGATCGAGCTGCATGGCATCGACCGCGCAGAGCTTGCAGAACATGGCCTCAGCGAAGTTGAACTTGCCTATATCCTGAACTCCGTTTTTGCAGGACAAGCCTTTCACGCGGCGGGTCAAGTGCGTCGCGTTCAACTAAGCCCCTATCGCGTTGCCATGCTTGAGACCGCCAAGTTTGAGGTTGCGTGGATCCACTTCATTCGCGGTCGCCTGACGATGCACACGCCGTACACAGCCGCGATCGATCGCTTCTATGCCCAGCGCAAAAAGTGAACCGCACTGCCAAGAAATCTCCAACTCCGTAATGAAGACAGGGCCGGCGAACGGCCCTGTTTTTGATGGTGTGGCTGATGGCAACTCAGCTTGAAGGCAACATCACGGAATCAATGATGTGAATGACGCCGTTGCTCGCCTTGATATCGGCATCGATCACCCGGGCGTTGTCAACTTTAACGCCGGATTTTGATTTGGTGACAGACAGCAAACGGTCGCCGTCAGCTTTGATCGTTTTCACGTGAATGCGCTCGTGCGGAAGCATGTTCGAGGTCAGGCGGCGTGGAAGCACGTGATAGGAGAGGATGGCTGCAAGCTGATCTTTGTTTTCTGGCTTCAAAAGATTTTCTACTGTGCCTTCTGGAAGCTTTGCAAAAGCATCGTCGGTCGGTGCGAATACGGTGAGCGGACCGCCTTCTGATAGCGGCGTCGCAAGACCTGCGGCTTTTGCTGCGGCGATCAAGGTATTGAAGACGCCGGCGCGGTCTGCGGTCTCTACGATGTTTGCAGCGGATGCTGCTGTCGGCATGGCGAGAGCTGCGGCAAGTGCAAGTGCGGAGAGAGTTTTACGCATTGTCGATCCTCGTGTGTTTGCGGTTAACACGACGGTTTACGGGACCTCCAACTTGTTGGATGCCCGTCGCACTGGCTGATGCGATAACAAATGTTTGCGTGATCCAAAGCGCGTTCTCCTGCGTTGCGCGGGGATACTTTACAGCTTCGCCGTCACGTTCCCGGCGACCATTTGTTGGTCGAATACGGAAGACCCGCCAGCCATTTTTTCAAGTGGGCTTGACGCTAAGGCGCAATCGCTTGATCGCACGCTTAAAGATGGTTGCGTCGTTACTTGCGCGCGCTAGCACCAAGCCGCCTTGAATGCCGAGCACCATAACTTCGGCTAGTGCTTTTGCCTCCGGCTTGGAGTGACCCAACTTCTCCAACGCGCGGGCCAAAGTCATGACCCAGCGTTTGAAGTATTGGCGGATTGCGTTGGCAAAAGTATCGCGGGTATTGGACAGTGCCAGAGCGCCGACAAGACACACACGCTGACCGGAATTGAAGTACTTCAGAACGGCATCAAACATGGTGTTGATGGCCTTGTCTGCATCCTTGGTCTTCTCCAGCGGCTCAAATACCTCGCGTTCAAACCAGCCATGTATCTCCGCCAAGACAGCCTGAACCATTTCCTCTTTTCCGCCAGGGAAGAAGTGGTAAAGGCTGCCTTTACCCAGACCGGTTGCTTTGGTGATGATCGATAAGCTAGCGCCTTCGAAGCCGTGTTCGCGGAACACCTCGCCCAGGACAGGAAGGATATCGCTGCGTTCTGAGACGAGGCGCGCCAATTGGTCAGAGTCCTAATTCGGTTAAACCAGGATGGTCGTCAGGCCGACGCCCAAGAGGCCAATGGAATTTGCGCTCGACTTCGGTGATCGGCAGGTCGTTGATACTGGAATGGCGCACACGCATCAAACCATCAGGTGCAAACTCCCAGTTTTCGTTGCCGTATGACCTGAACCAATTGCCGCTGTCATCGTGCCATTCATAGGCATAGCGGACGGCAATGCGGTTTTCGGTGAAGGCCCAGAGCTCCTTGATCAGGCGGTAATCGAGCTCTCTGGTCCATTTGTCCTTAAGGAAAGCCTCTGCTTCACCACGGTCCTTAACGAAGGTCGCCCGATTGCGCCAGCGCGTGTCTGGTGTGTAAGCCAACGCGACCTTGGATGGATCTCGGGAATTCCAACCGTCCTCTGCCAGTCGTATTTTCTGAATTGCCGTTTCATGCGTGAAGGGCGGGAGTGGAGGACGCTCTGCCATGCTCATACCTTTTGTACCAAGCGGATAAGTCTGTACCTTTTGGTACAATAGATGGCACGCGAATTCAAGACACGCTTCGCGCCCCTGCTAGTCCTAGGGCACTCTGTGGGGTGCTACGCTCATACTGGATCTTTTGATGGGAAGCCGGCGCGCGCTAATTCTCAGCAACGCGCCCCAACAAGAAAGGGCTTACCTCAACCGGTTTCGATCTCGCCTTCGACGACGTGGTTGAGATCTGTGCCTTCCGCTGTGAGGACAATTTTCACTTTGAGCGGCGCGCTTCCAGCTCCGCCGTCACGGACAACCTTTTCGATCTCCCGCTGCGACGTGATGCCGACCTGTTTGAGGAACTTTCTGAGTGAGATGTTGAACTTTTCTTCGTCCATGATTGGCTCCCTAGTGGTTCTGGCTCGTTGTGCGGCGGCGCGACTATCGCTGGGTGGCTGTCCCTCAGCCGCACAGAGTCGATACGTCACAATTTTGGAAATGTGCTCCTTGCTGCCAAGGCGCAGCTTCAATTTCGAATGTAGAATTGTGCGGTTGCGCCTTGCTCGTTCGACTTTGATAGGTGGCGAGCTCGACACGAAGCGTCTTCCGCAGGGTCGATTGACTCTGTCCCATTCCGGTCATGTCATTTCACATTCGTTCATGGTTGAGGTGGCGCGTCTTCAAACCAATTCAGTGACCGGATCATTTTGAGGCAGCCCGCCAACTTTTCTCAACTCAGACTATTAGTTGCGCGCGTTGCTTTCCGCCGGTTTACGCACTCGTAACGTAATTAACAGACGTTGAAAACGATATTACGCATACCGACCAAGGGAAAGTTCAATGCCGCTCGAACGCAGGCTACGTCTGAGTCAAAAGCTTTATCCGAAGCTGGCCAACCTCGTTTCGGATAGTTCCGGCTCAACAATGATAATGTTCGCTGGCGTGTTCATGGTTCTTGCGATCACGGTCGGTGCGAGCCTTGATTTTGCAAGGCTAAACAGCGTCCAAACCGCGCTGCAACGGGACCTTGATGCGGCCGTTCTGGCAAGCGCAACGAAGATGAGCGAGAACGTTACGGCGAAAGAGATCGCTGACGTCTATTTTGGAGATAACTGGCGCGAAACTCATCAATCCGGCAAAGTCAACGTCTCCCTGTCTAGCGCAGACAACACAATTTCTGCGACCGCTAATACCCCAGTACCCATGACACTCATGAAGCTCTTCGGCGTCAACGAGGGCACGGCAAAGGCTGTTTCTAAAGTGAGCGTTGGCGGCAACGACGTCGAGATTGCACTCGTCCTTGATACGACCGGTTCAATGGAAGGACAGAAGCTCGTCGATCTTAAGACTGCAGCGAACAAACTGATCGATATTGTCTACCAGCTCGACGGCTCGAAGGATCACGTGAAAGTCGCGCTTATCCCGTTTTCTCAATACGTCAACGTGGGATTGGCAAACCGCTATCAGAGCTGGATCGATGTTGCTGCAGACACATCGTCGACCACGCATCAGTGCTATGAGCACAAGCCAATCATTGGGAAGAGCAACTGCTCAATGCAGACCGGTACGACCAGCAACGATGGCAGCACCAGCACCTACCAATACGAGGTCTGCGACTACGAATACGGCCCCACGGAAACGAAATGTAGTGACGTGACGACAAGTTCAAAGTGGTATGGCTGCGTGGGCTCGCGCAACGCGCCTTTAAATGCACGCGACGAACAGTACTCGACGCGTATCCCCGGCATCATGAACGTCACTTGCTCGGATGAATTGCTGCCGCTGACGAATGACAAAGTTGCCATCAAAGCAAGACTGCAATCAATGGCGGCAAAGTACGAGACCTACATCCCTGCAGGGTTGATCTGGGGATGGCGTGCGTTATCCAGCATTGCGCCGTTTGATCAGGGCGCGGCGAAGTCCGCCGTTACCAGCGGTGACGTTAAGAAGATCATGGTCGTGATGACCGATGGGGAAAACACCAAATCCAAGTTGATGGACCAGCCGAAACATGACGGCACTTCGAAAAGCGACGCTGATGCGTTGACGACTTCCCTTTGCGATAAAATCAAAGGGGATGGTATCGAAGTCTTCTCCGTCGCATTCAACGTTTCATCTTCAACGACGCTGAAGACGCTGGAGGGTTGCGCAAGCGACATCTCCAACTTCTTCAAAACCGGTTCCGGCAATGAACTCAAACAGGCGTTTGCGAAAATCGGCTACTCGACGCGGAGCATCAGCCTCGCTGAATGAGGCTAGCTTTGCGTTTGGCAGAAGGTGGACGTGCGCAGCGTGCTGCGAAACCCCGCTCGGCTTTTGATCGTATTAGGACACTTCAGGAGGTGGCGCTGACGCCGGGCAACCTGTAGATGAATGTCGTTTGCGTATTCCCTGTCCCGGCACTCGAAGCCCACTGATCACCGGAATTCAACCGATCTAACAAACGCGTTATCAGGCGTGGTCGGCGCGCTGCGACTGCCTACTTGTTGCGGAGCGCAGGAAAAACATAAACGCGCTTCTTGTCCCTGAAACAAATCAAGAAGGAACGTACGTTGAAAAAGACGCTAACGACTGCCGCAATTATCGCACTAGGCTTTTCGCTCCCAGCTGTTGCTGCGGATAGCACAACCAAATCCAACACGAAGTCTGGGATTGTTGCCGGGCACTCGGACGAGCTTACTGTTCACGCCAACTCGGAGCAGGTTCGTAAGCTTCTCATGTCGCAGGGTTATTCAAACGTGTCGCACCTTCGTCCTGATGCAAATGGACGCTGGAGCGGGGTCGCAATGAAAGACGGAAAACCGAGAGCCGTGGCCGTATCACTGCCAGCTAAATCTTCGACGGCAATCAACTAACTTTCCAAGGCACTCTTCGCTGTGCGCCGGCTCGATGCTATCGGATCGGCGCATCTGCGTTGAAACCTCGGCGCGCTGGCGTCTCAGTCAACTCGCGTGCGCGTGTGCCAGACTCTTGTTGAAGATGGCCCGCCCAGTCGCCCTCTTGACCCAAGACGGGTGTCATCCGTCTTGGGGTGTGAGCTTCCTACAGCACCGTCGCCGGCACGGTGCAGCAAGTCGTGATGCGGGCGATCGTCGATCTATTTAACCGTGATTGTAATCACGTCAGACATGACCGGCTGACTGTGCGGGATGTGCGACCAATCCGCGAGGACAAGCTGCAGTGTGTGCTTGCCTGGCTTTAACGACAAGACCGTTTCGGTTTGGCCTTTTCCAAAATGCTTGTGATTGTCATCAGCAGGGAGCGGGCTGGTGAGTTCATCCGCGCCGTCTTCCCCTTTGCCCAACGCCGGGCGATTAATCAGAAGATGGTGATGACCCGTGTTGTCTTTTTCAGTGCCCGCCGGCGCAACGCCCATGTTACTTAGTCCGAACTGGACCTTGAACGGACTTGAGACCGTGTCTCCATCTTTCAGGTTGATAAAGTAGACCTTGGCCTCCGCAGCGGCTTTCGTTTCACCAGCTTGGAGTGCAGACGGCACAAGTAGGCTCAGGGCCATGGCGATTGCGAGTTTCTTCATTCGGGGTTCCTCGTTTAAAGTCGTTGGAATAAGCGCGCTTAGGTGCGCCTATCTGGACAAACACCCCAGGGGCCGTTCTTATTCAGATGTTCGGGAAAAAAAGTTCAGATGCGCAATTCCGGCGCGGGTTGAGCGAGCTGTTTCCGCGCCTCTGGCGCTATTGCATCGCATTGACAGTCAATCGCCCGGACGCAGACGATCTGGCGCAGGCTGCTTGTTTGCGGGCCCTTGAACGCTTCGATAAATTTACACCGGGGACCAGACTCGACAGCTGGGTCTTTTGCATTGCGCATCGAATTTGGCTGAACGAGTTGCGTGCCGCACGCATACGGCGCGGCGGCGGGATTGCACCGATCGAAGATCTCGATCTGGTCGATGAAACCTCGGATGTCGAAATGAATATTTCGGCTCGAGAAGTGTTACGTAGTGTGATGCGCTTGCCAGAAGCCCAAAGGATCATGGTTTTGCTCGTTTATGTCGAAGGCTTTTCATACAAAGAAGCTGCAGAAATTGCTGAGGTCCCAATCGGGACAGTAATGAGCCGCCTGGCATCGGCTCGCAAAACGCTGACTGCAGCAGACAATGAGAGATCGAGCAAAAAGGCATGAGCGAGCGTCAAGATTTCAGGGATGAAGAGTTGACGGCTTACCTTGATGAGGAAGCTGACGCCTCTTTGCGCGACCGAATCGATTTGGCGAAGCAGAGCGATTCAGTGCTTCTCGCGCGCCTGCAGCAGCTTGAGATTGATCGCGCCCAGTTGCGTGACGCATTCGGCGGGCTGCTCGGCCACGCTCCAGAACCGCCCGCGTTCTTGTCCCAACAACAAACAGAGCAGCCTGCTGCCCGGCGTTACATTATCGGTCTTGCCGCATGCGCCGCAGTTATGATGTTTGTTGGCGTGGGGATCGGATGGATGGCGTCTGAAAGCCGGCTTCAGGATTGGAAAACCGCTGCTGCGACATATCACATGCTCTATGTCGAAGAGACGCTCGCAAGCGTATCTATTGCACCGGGTGAACAGTCGGATCAGCTCGCCCGAGTATCAAATGCACTTAAACGTGAGATCCGGTCTGACAGTTTAAACGGCGTGGCCGGACTGGATTACAAGCGCGCGCAAGTTCTGGGATATGAGGGCAATCCAATTGTCCAGTTGGCGTTTCTTACATCTGACGGTGTGCCAATCGCGCTCTGCATCACCAAGACCGGCGATCCACAGACCGAAGTGACGGCCAGCCGGTATTCGGGTTTGAATGCTGTGGTCTGGGCGAAGGACGGCTACGAGTTCATCGTACTCGGCGATACATCTGCCAATAGGCTTCTGGATTTCGGACGCCATTTCCAATCGTCCCTTTGAACCGATTTTCAGCGTGGCTTTCGTTGCAGCCCATTCTGTTTTACTCGATCCAACGTGGGCCGCAGTCAGCGCGCTAGAAATCGCTTATCGGAATTCAGTTATTGCTTGATCTCGGATGGTGTTTATTGGTGTGGCAGTGCACGTCCCCGCCCCGATACGCCATTTCCGGAGACATTCCTTATGAACCGAGCCTTCCGCGTTTTTCTAGCTGGCCTGTTGGCCGCCCTCCCCCTCGCTTTGACTATTTTCGTACTGGGATGGTCGCTTGCGCTGATAAACGAGTACCTGGGCCCGGGCAGTGAATTCGGAAGCTTTCTTATCTCACTTGGCCTGGGGGTTAGCGCCACGGCCTCTTATGTCGCTGGACTCGTCGTGATCGTCGTGGCGATCTACCTGCTGGGCATGCTTGTCGAATCCCAAATCGGCGCCTGGATTGCTTCATTGTTTGAGGGACTGGTTCGCCGCACACCGCTGATCTCGACCGTTTATGATTTGTCCAGCCGGGTCGTGTCGGTTGTGGGTTCCAAGGACAACGAAGCCAATCTGAAGAATATGAAACCGGTCTGGTGTTTCTTTGGCGGCAAGCCCGGCGCTGCGGTGCTGGCGCTTATGCCGACCGCTCGACCTGTGGTTCACGACGACACAAACTACCTTGGCGTGCTCATTCCCTCCGCCCCCGTGCCATTTGGCGGTGCCCTCATCTATGTCCCCGAATCTTGGGTGGAGCCAGCGCCAGGCTATGTCGATGATTTGATCACCGTGTATGTCTCGATGGGTATCACGCCGCCTAAAGCAGATGACGCGAAGCCGTCTCCTGCGACGTGATTTGCGTTCACAGCAGTTGTCGTTTGCGGAAATAGCGTGAAGGGACCGCCTAGCAGCAGATGAGGCGCGGAGGAATCGAACGAACAGTGAGATTTGGCTGGGGAACCTGGATTCGAACCAGGACTAACGGAGTCAGAGTCCGTGGGATTTAACAGCAGAAACGCCAAAAAGACCATGAAATATGGGGTTTTCGAGAGCTTTTGAGTGTCCGTGGCGCGCGAACAAAACGAAAAAAGCGAAATGTGCGAACTAGCAAAATGGTCAGCAAGATGGTGGCCTGATCATGGCCTTAGTTGGAATGCGGCTGGATGAGACAGAAGACAAAAAGGTGGCGACGTCAGAAGCAAAAGACCTACGCCACAAAATACAACGTCCCAAGACGAGCGCCGACATCAGATCGGGTGTTTGCTTTTATCTTCGCGGAGGTCGAGTCTGGTCGAGGCTTTCCCAGCGAGGCAAGAATTTCTGAACACATGGGCTGGAAGAACGAAAGCAATGCCGGACTGGCTTTGAAAAATCTGTACGGTGATGGTCGGTTGATGCGAGCATTCGCTCCAGGCAGTCGAAAAGCTGTCTACAGATTGCCCAATTCAGACGATAGGGCGGAGATAGATTCAGCCTAGCTGTCACGGCCTTGACCTTCGCCTGGCTTCAGGCTGCATTGGCGCTTCAGTATCTTCGGAGCGTTGTATATGGCCAGTCAGTTGATCCGCGAACTCGTAGCGAAAGAGCAGAAGTCGTCATGAAAAAAAGCAAGAAGAGAACAACTTCTGAACGCCTCGATGCGCCAATGTCGTTACGCACGAAAGTGAATTATTACGGTGAGCATGAGTTGCGTAATAAGGGTATGATTGAGATGATAAACACGGGCTCGACATATGCTAGCGTGGCGCGAGAGTACGGCCTATCCGTGTCGCGCGTCCAGCAGGTATATCTTAGGTATTGGAGACTTGTCAAAATTCATGGAGCGCCAGATCAATCGGAAGAATTTGAAATAAAATAGCGGAAAAAAGCGCTGAATCCCAGCCATGCTTCATGGTCCATTTTCACCGCTCCTTAAGTGTCTTGCCCCCTGAAGATCGTTAGGGGATCGTAGTTTGGATTGTGGGACGTCAAAAGCACTCGCCTCGTCACCCGCAACAGCTCCACTTTCTTTCCGTCTTTCTGGTACTGACGGAAGTAGTGCATGATCTGCTCATAGCTGTCGCTCTGAGCCTCGGTCATGCCGTCGACAGCGATCTCGTATTCTGTGCTCAGTTCGGCCATCGCCGACTTCTCCTTTACTTCTCGGCCAAACAATCGCCGTTTGTGTTGTATGGATCGAAGGCGTAGGGGCATGTGTATCTCGCATCGCACTCGTCACATGTGAACGTGTCGATACCGAAGTATTTAGATATACGCTTGCGCAGTTGGTCGACCTCATATCCATCGGCGTTGGTTTTTGGGATCATTCCATCGCTTCGCAGATCGCCCATGTTTTTCGCTCCTTTTCTAGTAAAACCAGCTTCGCGGATCATGGGAGTTTCCAATTTTCTTGAGGGACCTCCGATCACTGTCGAAATAAACGCGGCCTGCCTGCCACCAAATCTCGTCCCCGATGCCCGGCAAAATTCCGTCTGCGGGCGTCTCAACGTAGACTGCGCACTCGTCGTACTTTTCGGAGCCGGTTCCGATGCACCACAGTCGCGTTACCTCCGGCCCCTTCGGCTTGATTTCAATAACTTTGCCGCCGACCACCGACTTCTCCTTTAGTTTCGATCTGGCATCACCCACGTCTTCACAGGAAGAGGGGTATTGCAAATTGCTTCAACCCAAACGACGCCTCGCTCTGTCAGCTTGGTGCCGGATTCGTCTAAAAGCTCTTCCGAGCGCATCCAATCTCGCGCCTCTTTGGCTGGCTCACTAAACCAGTCGAACGGAACGTTGCTCATCGGATCGCTGGTGACGCGGCATGCTAGTGCCGTTTGAATCAGCAGTGGCGTTCTCATCACTCACCCTTATGGTTCCGACTTCTTTCGCTTCTCAGCACTAGCGATCAAGAGCGCAGCGATAATGAAACCGGCAATGAACATAGCCGCCGATGCAAGACCTGCATAACCCATCGCGAGCCCAGCAAAGAAGAGCGCGAAGTTCTGCCAATCGTCCTTATCCAAGCTGTTGGCCCTCCTTTTCTGGATGGTGGGGCGTGTGTTGCCGCCTCACGGTTGGGCAACATCTCCCGCGTGGGAGAAGTCGCGCTTTACGCCCCACCAAACTCTTCTATTCGTTTGGTCCGCCATTGGCGTAGTGCGCCGTTGACGTACTCTCCTATGATGTGAGTGCCGCACGATATCGGCGACAAGTATTTTTGGACCGCTCGTCATTGTCATAGGCGTAGTAATCACACGACACTACGTCGCCTAAATGCACACCATCTTCGTACTCGAACATCCAGGCGCCGCACGCCTCGCATACCGTGAAGTCGCTCGCCACACCGGCCGCCTCCAGCAGCATTTGATAGTCGGACTTGGGCAGAGTCACATCATCTCGCGATGTAGTTTTTTTCTTCGCAGGCCTTGCCGCACGCGCCTTCTTTGGCTTGCCCCCACGAGGCCCGATATACTTGTCAGCGATGCTCTTCGCGTCCACTGCTCAAGGCTCCTTACCTGTGAACTGGTGTTGTTGCCTTCGCGATGGCTGCATCGGCTTTCTCCAGCGCCATATCAAAGTGCAAATCACCTTCGAATTCATCGTGCTGTTCACGCATCCAGGTACGACAATCACGCAATGCAGCAAGAAGATCCGGGGATGCCGCAATAAGCCCCATGTCGGCCTCGGAAACGAGAACGTCGCCAGTGCCGTCCCGTTGATGAGTGGCGCGCAACACCCCACCATCAGGGCCTGTGCGCTCAGCCTCGCTGGTCAACCTGCGATAGCTGTTGCTAGTCCACCATTTCCAAGGGCCGGGCGTGTGTGACTTCGACACCATGTGCTCCTTTACTTCCAGGTCACGGTGACGCGACCAGCGCCAACCTGCGCATTCGAGTCGTCCATACGGATAGTGACGTAGGTGCCAGGGTCGGCTTCCTCGCCGCTCATCGTCTTGCGGTCTGGGCCAACAAATTCGGCGCT
>JAVJSM010000002.1:0-1152605 GCA_040219445.1 Filomicrobium sp.
CCTTACCAGCCCTTGACATTTGGTGCTACATCGGGAGACCGATGGTTCCCTTCGGGGACGCCAGGACAGGTGCTGCATGGCTGTCGTCAGCTCGTGTCGTGAGATGTTGGGTTAAGTCCCGCAACGAGCGCAACCCTCGCCATTAGTTGCCATCATTTAGTTGGGCACTCTAATGGGACTGCCGGTGATAAGCCGGAGGAAGGTGGGGATGACGTCCAGTCATCATGGCCCTTACGGGCTGGGCTACACACGTGCTACAATGGCGGTGACAGTGGGACAATCCCCAAAAGCCGTCTCAGTTCGGATAGGGTTCTGCAACTCGAACCCTTGAAGTTGGAATCGCTAGTAATCGTGGATCAGCATGCCACGGTGAATACGTTCCCGGGCCTTGTACACACCGCCCGTCACACCATGGGAGTTGGTTTTACCCGAAGACGGTGCGCTAACCGCAAGGAGGCAGCCGGCCACGGTAGGGTCAGCGACTGGGGTGAAGTCGTAACAAGGTAGCCGTAGGGGAACCTGCGGCTGGATCACCTCCTTTCTAAGGAAAAGCATGATTTGCTTTCATGGTTCGCCATAAGCATTCACGCTTATCTTGGAACAAAACGGATCAATTGGTTCTGTCGCCAACTGATCTTTGAAATTTAAGGCGGGATACCGCCGCCTTCGTTTCTCTTTCTTCTCACGGGACATCGCTTTCAGGGCTTGTAGCTCAGTTGGTTAGAGCGCGCGCTTGATAAGCGTGAGGTCGGAAGTTCAAATCTTCCCAGGCCCACCACTTCGCTTCTTTCCAAAGAGGTGATGCGGCCTCTGAAGGCACTTGAGTTACTTCCGACCAACGTGATAAGCCGTTTTTGGATCGGGGCCATAGCTCAGCTGGGAGAGCGGTAGCTTTGCAAGCTTCAGGTCGTCGGTTCGATCCCGACTGGCTCCACCAAATTTTCTCAACGCGCAAATCAGTTCGTTGGTTGTTTGGCCCTATCTCATCCCGTGATTGAAGAAAACAACAGTTTCCGTCGTTGAAGCGTATCGCGCTCAGCAGACGGTTTTCTTGACATCGTGAAGAGGAAGACAAACCTGGGATGCCAGTTAGCCATTATGAGGCTGGTATCACCCTCCCCGGGTTTTGGTTGGTGTGACCGCACCGGCCATAGTTGGGTTTGTCTTAATATGATTTTCTGGTCTTTTCGAGCAGTGCACATCCTGCCGAAGGGTCGGGATCGAAAGAGGTGAGTTCTCCTACCCACCTTGATTGATTTTGACCTGGATGGGCATTGCTAATGAGAGTGATCAAGTGACCTAAGGGCATTTGGTGGATGCCTTGGCGGTAAGAGGCGATGAAGGACGTGGTACGCTGCGATAAGCTACGGGTAGGTGCGAACAGCCGTTGATCCGTAGATTTCCGAATGGGGCAACCCACCTTCGATAACGAGAACTTCGAGGTCGGACAGTTCGCTGTCCGTATGGCTTCGAGGTGTCCGGCTTCGGATTTCTCGTTATCACTAGAAGGTATCTATCCCTGAATATATAGGGGAATAGAAGCAAACCCAGGGAACTGAAACATCTAAGTACCTGGAGGAAAGGACATCAACCGAGACTCCGCTAGTAGTGGCGAGCGAACGCGGACTAGGCCAGTGCTCAAGTAAGGACAACTGGAACCATCTGGAAAGTTGGGCCAAAGCGGGTGACAGCCCCGTACAGGTAATGCCGAACGAGAGCCTTGAGTAGGGCGGGACACGTGAAATCCTGTCTGAACATGGGGGGACCACCCTCCAAGCCTAAGTACTCCTTACCGACCGATAGCGAACCAGTACCGTGAGGGAAAGGTGAAAAGCACCCCGACGAGGGGAGTGAAAGAGAACCTGAAACCGAATGCCTACAAACAGTGGGAGCCTGAAATGGTGACCACGTACCTTTTGTATCATGGGTCTGCGACTTAGTCTGACGAGCAAGCTTAAGGCGATAGCTGTAGGCGTAGCGAAAGCGAGTCTGAACAGGGCGTTCAGTTCGTCGGACTAGACCCGAAACCAGTCGATCTATCCATGGCCAGGTTGAAAGTAAGGTAACACTTACTGGAGGACCGAACCGGTGCCTGTTGAAAAAGTCTCGGATGAGCTGTGGATAGGGGTGAAAGGCCAATCAAGGCTGGAAATAGCTGGTTCTCCGCGAAAGCTATTTAGGTAGCGCCTCGGACGAATACCCCAGGGGGTAGAGCACTGGATGGGCTAGGGGTCCCCACAGGATTACCAAACCTAACCAAACTCCGAATACCTGGGAGTACTATCCGGGAGACACACTGCGGGTGCTAACGTCCGTAGTGGAGAGGGCAACAACCCTGACCGACAGCTAAGGTCCCTAAGTCATGGCTAAGTGTGAAAGGATGTGGAAATCCCAAAACAACCAGGAGGTTGGCTTAGAAGCAGCCATCCTTTAAAGAAAGCGTAACAGCTCACTGGTCTAAATAAGGGTTTCTGCGCCGAAAATGTAACGGGGCTAAAGCCATGCACCGAAGCTTCGGGCTCGTAAGAGCGGTAGCGGAGCGTTCCGTAAGCTAGTGAAGGACGACCTGCGAGGGCGTCTGGAGGTATCGGAAGTGCGAATGCAGACATGAGTAACGACAGGAGTGTGAGAAACACTCCCGCCGAAAGTCCAAGGGTTCCTGCGTAAAGCTAATCTGCGCAGGGTTAGCCGGCCCCTAAGGCGAGGGCGAAAGCCGTAGTCGATGGGAACCACGTTAATATTCGTGGGCCAGTGGGTGAGTGACGGATTCCGTGTGTTGTCAAACCTTATCGGATTGGTTTGGCAGCGAAGGCGTCCCAGGAAATAGCCCCCACATAGACCGTACCCTAAACCGACACAGGTGGACAGGTAGAGTATACCAAGGCGCTTGAGAGAAGTATGCTGAAGGAACTCGGCAAATTACCTGCGTAACTTCGGGATAAGCAGGCCATCCTTTCGGGCAACCGATTGGGTGGGGCACAAAATAGGGGGTGGCGACTGTTTACCTAAAACACAGGGCTATGCTAAGTCGCAAGACGACGTATATGGCCTGACGCCTGCCCGGTGCTGGAAGGTTAAGAGGAGGAGTGCAAGCTCCGAATCGAAGCCCCAGTAAACGGCGGCCGTAACTATAACGGTCCTAAGGTAGCGAAATTCCTTGTCGGGTAAGTTCCGACCTGCACGAATGGCGTAACGATCTCCCCACTGTCTCCAGCATACACTCAGTGAAATTGAATTCCCCGTGAAGATGCGGGGTTCCTGCGGTTAGACGGAAAGACCCCGTGAACCTTTACTGCAACTTTGCACTGGCAATCGTGATTACATGTGTAGAATAGGTGGTAGGCTTTGAAGCTTGGGCGCCAGCTCAGGTGGAGCCGCAATGTGAAATACCACCCTTATGATCATGGTTGTCTAACTGCGGACCGTTATCCGGTTCCAGGACAGAGCATGGTGGGCAGTTTGACTGGGGCGGTCGCCTCCCAAAGTGTAACGGAGGCGTGCGAAGGTGGGCTCAGGTTGGTCGGACATCAACCGTCGAGTGCAATGGCATAAGCCCGCCTGACTGCGAGACTGACAAGTCGAGCAGAGTCGAAAGACGGCCATAGTGATCCGGTGATTCTGTGTGGAAGGGTCATCGCTCAACGGATAAAAGGTACTCCGGGGATAACAGGCTGATGATTCCCAAGAGTCCATATCGACGGAATCGTTTGGCACCTCGATGTCGGCTCATCTCATCCTGGGGCTGGAGCAGGTCCCAAGGGTATGGCTGTTCGCCATTTAAAGAGGTACGTGAGCTGGGTTCAGAACGTCGCGAGACAGTTCGGTCCCTATCTGCCGTAGGTGTAGGAGAATTGAGAGGATCTGTCCCTAGTACGAGAGGACCGGGATGGACGCACCTCTGGTGGACCTGTTGTCGCGCCAGCGGCACAGCAGGGTAGCTATGTGCGGACGGGATAACCGCTGAAAGCATCTAAGCGGGAAACCCACCTCGAAACGAGTTCTCCCTGAGAGCCGTGGAAGACCACCACGTTGATAGGCCAGGTGTGGAAGTGCAGCAATGCATGGAGCTTACTGGTACTAATAGCTCGATCGGCTTGAACACTCTCATTAAGCAATGCCCATTCATCGGCGCGAAGGCGTCATGAATGGTCTGCTCGTGAGACCAGATACAGAAAATCAGAAATCTACCCACACGGCTCCGCTGACCTGGTGATTATGGCGGGGTGGCTGCACCCGATCCCATTCCGAACTCGGCCGTGAAACGCCCCAGCGCCGATGGTACTTCGTCTTAAGACGCGGGAGAGTAGGTCGTTGCCAGGTCTGCCGAGCCGTGAGGTGAATTCTAAACTGAAATCATAGTCCTCTTCACACCTGTTTCGTCACCCGTGTTCCGGCTGGCAAACAAATCAAAACCGCCCGAGGCACACGCCCGGGCGGTTTTTTTATTCTGTGAACAGAGATAGGAGCGAAATCAAACACGACTACTGAATTTCATCAGTTCAATTGCTCTGAGCTTAGATTTAAGAAAGCTACAACTGATCGCCACTACCCCAAATGACCAGCAGCCAGTAAGGGATGTGTTTCCACGGTGGCCGTTCATACCGCTGGCCGATGAGTTGTTCCGGGAATTTTTACAAAGCTCCGCCGTTGTAACACCGGACGCTCGAGGTCAATCGCAGGGCGATCCCCTAAGCGAGCTGACAGAGCAAACCCCCTCCACATTCTTCTTAAGCCGCTGACAATCGCACTTGTGCATTGCGCCGATTACGACCGCTACTACGATCAAGAAAAAACGCAAAAGCTCTGTATTGAAGACAAAGGCTGACAGATATGCCCGAGACACCATTAACCGAAATCATAACTTCGGGAGACGCCACAGACTTCACCGATGATCACATTCGGCAATTTCGGGATAACCCTGCGTTGCTTGACCTAATCGGCGATCGAGAAACACTCAATCTCCGGAACCTGTGGCGTATTCTCTGGATTGCGGCGGCGCTTGTCGCAGTGTCAAAGGGCCTAGCTATTACGTACGGTGACGAATACGATCAGTTTGTCTTTGCGGTGCTGTCCGATCTGGTTTTTGAAATGGGTGCTGCACTCATTGGAAGCGTTGCAACAGTAATTTTCATACAGTACCAGGAGAAGCGTCAGTTCGAAGAAAATATGAGATTCCGTGCGGAAATTAGGCGGCGGATCGAGCTTCTCGAAGACACCGAACAGACATCAAAGAGATGAGACGATCCGCTGGCGGGGGCCTACGAAGCTCAAAACAGTGCGTCACGACTTGGAACCTTACCAGTTGTCTACCGCTTGGTCTGGTGTTGGCCCATTCCGCACTCGGCCGTGAAACGCCGCAGCGCCGATAGTTCTTCGTCTCACGGCGCGAGAGAGTAGGTCTTTGCCAGGTCTGCCGAGCCGTGAGGTGAATTCTAACCTGAAATCATAATCCTTTTCACGCCCGTTTCGTCATGGGTTCTCCCGTTCGCAAAGAAACCAAAACCGCCCGTGGTACATGCCCGGGTGGTTTTTCGTTTTTCAGGACTCAATTCAAACGACCATTGCGGCCGCAAGTGACCCAATGGCGAACAGCGCTACGCAGCTTGCGGTGCCGACCGGGGTCCGCTTATGCTTCAGCTTCGCAAGGTGGGACACTGAAGCAACGAGCCAATTGACTTAAGAGCAATCAAGAGCCAGGCGCATCTCAACCGTAAACGCCCAATCCTTTGAATGCCCGTCGAATAAACAACTTCCACTCAACATGGTACGAGCGCAAGGCAAATGAGAAGTCTTATTCTGGGAGTCGTAATAGCTGCAGCCGCGATTGGGCTGGCCGCCCTAACCATCAACACGCCGAATTCTGCAGTTGGCATTATTGGGTCCGGCGTCGGACTTCTCGTCGGCGCAATCTTCATCCACAACGGCATTTTTGCTTTGTCCTGGCGTCTCGGCTTGATCATTCGTGGCGCCGCCGGAGCAATCATAGCAGCAATCACGTTCAGCATGTTTGGCGCCAACCCGTCGACTGAACAATTTGGCATGGCGCTTCTCGGTATCTTTCTGATCTTGTGGGCAATGTTTGAGTGGCGCAAACGAACCGAGCTCGAACAAAACATTCAAACAATTGCCAAATTACCTCCCGACAAAATCCAAGAACTTCTCCAAACGCAAGTTTCACTACAAGACATTTGCCATGCGCTATCTCACGAGGGCTTTGACACCAAAAACGCACTCATTGCTATAGCGTCAGACGTGAGCAATGAAAGTCGGCGCGAAGGCGGGCTGAGCGACGAACGGCAAAGCCAGCTCAAGGAGTTGAAGGAAAATAGTCCCTGGCTTCATACCCGCGATCCGCGTGTTCATCTTCAATCACGAGAGGTCCACAAGCTAATCGTGGAAGCCTCAAGTTACGCGGTCGCTGGGAAAGAAAATGCAGAGCCCGTCAAAGGTGCAGTTTATCTCACACCGGCTCACCTTGTATTCGTAGGGGATACTGGGTCTTTGACACCAAACAAGCTGGCAAAGAAAGCCTTGGTCTCTCTGGTGTCGAAGGCGACATTCGGCATCAGTGACCTGTTGGTAGCTTCGGCAGAAATGACGAACACTTTTCTCGATGATCACCCCCCGGAGACACTTTTGGAGGGCCTCGATCGTGAAACAAGCTTCTCGGTCTATATTGGAGATATCCGAGCGGTGACCAGCTTTGAAGGGCGGATTAAAGTTCTTGCAAAAGATGAGACCTTCTCACTTGCCTTTCAACATCCAGACGACCTCACAAGGAAACAGCGCGAAGCATTGAACAAAACGCAACACACCGCCTTACTTCAGAAGCTGAATGACTTCGCCATACTCCACGGACGCCGGTAACTCCAGCGGCTCTCACACCCAGCGCATCCAAAGTCGGACCAGCTCAAGTTATTCGCCAAGCTTCACCCATTGCGGAAATCGCTCGGCGTCATGCCGGTCCAGCGGCGAAATGCACGTGTAAAGTGTGCCGTGTCCGAGTACCCAAGATCATGGGCAATCGCAGTAACGCTGCGGTCGCTAGACATTAGTAAGGCGCGTGCGCGGCCCTCCATCAGTGCTTCAACCAGCACCGCAAAACTGGTTCCACTGGCCTGCAGTTTTCGTTGCATGGAACGCCGGGAAAGCCCCAGCTTATCCGCGACCCAATCGGCTTTTGGATAACCTCGTTCCAAAGCAATCTGAGAAACGGCGACAATCGCCTGAAGCTCATCGTTGTCACGCGGAACGGGCGGATCCTGAGCCACACTGTCGAATAGAGTAGGCAGTCCCGCTTCAGTCTCCGGGTGCGACTTGAGCAGCAGCTTGGAATCGAACTCGACCGCAGAGACCGTGTTCCCAAGCGTGACCTCAGCCCCAAAGATCTGCTCCAACTCGCTGCGGCTTGATCCGAGACGCGCTGTTGTATGCACCATGTCGGGCTGCCAGTTCGAGTCGGCATAATAGCGAACAAGATCAATAAGGTAGCTCACGCCCAAAAGTTCGTTTTGCAGCCGCCCTTCGCAACTTGGGTCGAGAAATTCAATCGACCAGATCGCGCGTCGGCCGTCCACCTTCAGCTCAAGATTTGTCGCGGTTTGTAAGAACTGATTAATGCCTGCGTTCGATCGCGCGATCGCGCCCTCAAGACGGTCGGCGGAACTGATCCATTTCCCAAACCCGCCCAAGTTCGCAACGCGCACCGATTGACCAAGCCGCGCACCGAAAAAGCGTTCGCCAACCTCACGGCCTGATTGCTCCAAGACACGAAACTGTTCGCGCAGCGGAAGCGGGAGGTCGGGGGCATCGAGTAAGGCCGTCGGAAGGTCAGTCGCCGCAAACACGCGGTCGATCGAACCGCCGTACGTCTCGACGACACGTGCGATGGGCCCCATCGAAGCTGCCCGCGTAAAGCCTGATTGCCGGACCGCCATTTCACCTCTGGCTCAACAAGCAAAAAACAATCGCCAACGATTTTGGCGCGTTATGGCAAGCACCGTCTCCGTCAGCGCGTTAGACCCGCAAGGCAAACAAAGATCAGAGCAGCATTGCCCACGGAGGATACCTTGCCAACACAGAGCTTCTTTGACGACAAAAACATCACCTGGCACGAACTCGAAGGTATCGAGCACCTGAAGTATCACATCTTCCATGTATCGGCCGAACGCAACATCGTTGACGTGCTGTTCAAGTTTGCCGCGAACCAAAAGGTGGTTTTGCACCGGCACCACGCGGATTACTGCACGTTCGTTGTCCAAGGTGAGTTGCGTATTTACGGCTCCGATGAAACGCTGAGGGAAGTTCGGCCGGTTGGCAGCTACGTCATGTCGAATGCTGGCGGCGAACCGCATACCGAAGGCGGCGGCGACACCGAAGCGATTGTGTTTTTCTCCAATCGGGGAACGGACGGCACGATCTATGAGATTCTAGATCCGGATCTGAACACCCTCGCAACGCTCGGTCTTCAAGACTTTCAAGCGCTGCTCGAAGCGCAGTCAACAACTGCAGGTGTCGCGAGCTAAAGGTGGGGCGACGCCTTACACAGCACAATGAGCACCAGCCGTGACAGCGCGCGTGAGCGGCGAGCAGGCCGAGGCACCATACATTCACCAAATGCCGAAGCCGCCTTCAATCGGATGGCCGGACAGATAGAGAATCAGCGCGAGAAATACCGCGACGAACGCGAGTTTCGCCGCCAGTTTGAGGAGTCCAATGAGAATGCCCGCTGCAAACGGCACGCTGTGCTTGGCGATGCTCTCGCGGATCTGCGCACCAGCCGGTTCGTGTTGCCGCTCTGATCCGGCAACGTAACCCAGAACACCTGCGGCTGCGAAAGCAGCAGCTTCGATGGCCCAAATGGCGAGCAACCAAGGACCCGTGACGGGTATGCCCGAACCACCGAGTACGTCCTTGGCGTCGCCGAACTTAAACTCCATGAGCCGCGATAGCATGACGATCGTATCGAGCACGGCTTGCGGTCCTTTAGCGAAGATGACGATCGCTTCGTCCAATCCCAGGCGGATCCAGAAAACAGTAAACCAGATGGTCAAGATGTTGAGCACCCATCCCACCGCTGTCACCGTAATGCGAAAGGCGGCCGGACCGCGAAGCCCTCGTCCCAACACGATCATCAGAAAAAACGCGACCGTGAGCGGAACGAACATGCTGAAAAAGATGAAGGGGATAAAAGCGACTGCAGCAGCATAGACCGCACTGAGAACGACCCCTCCCACAAGCGCGAGCAGCGCAAGACCATAGCTTGGGCGTATATTTGGGACAGCCGGTGTTGCGGGTCGTGTTGGTTCGGGGGCTCTGACAGATGCGCTATCGTGTGGCGGTGCAACGTCGACATTGCTAGCGGGCACAGCGCTGACATCGATGCCGATCACGGCCATCACTTGGGCAAACGAGGTGAACGGCTCGACCGGGCCTTGGCTCACTTGGCCGGAAAACGGAGCACGTATGATACCGCGCTTGTTATCAGCTGTTTCGAGCGTATAGAGCGGGTCACCAGCCGACACGCTTTGCTGTGCGTTCACGTGTACTTCGATGACGCGAACTGGATACGCTATGTTTTTCGGTAGGTTAACGAGCTTGGTAGTCATGGACCTAAGATACTCATAGGCCTGACGATTGCTCAAGAGCACGACGGCCACATCGCGCCGTATTGTCCGGGATGCCATGCCTCAAACCAAGACATGGCACGCGTTCTGCTGAACTAGGGCACGCCCCGATCCGGACCGTCTACACGTCTGCAACCAATCCTTCAGTCTCCCCGCGCAACAGCAGCACTTGGTCAGGCAAACCGGAAAGCCTGACGTCTCCTTTGCGAACCAGTTGTCCACGAGCGACAGGCCGCTTCAGGGCAACGCCATGCGCCAGACCAATCGGTAGGCAGTCCTCCGCAAGACTGCGCCGCGCAGGCAGGGCCTTGCCCCACACCGTAAATCCGCCCTCGCCATCTAGAATCTCCCCGGCCGCAAGATCACGCTTTGCGACCGTCACGGCATCTCCAACAAAATCCCGCGTTGTTCCAGTTGGCTCTTTGCGCAAGGCAGCATTCAAAACGGAAATCGACAACTCCAAGCCGATCAGGTGGAACGGCTTGAACATCGCGGCGTATTGCCCACTTGGGTCCGTCGTCAGGCCGTATTGCTTAAAGCAAGCAGCCGCATAATCGTTCTGCGCTTTCAGCACGACATAAACACCCCACCGAAGGTCGCGCTCCACCTCCGACCCGTCGCGATTTAGTGACGACACAACCTCTACGAAGCCATCGCCGGGCAGGGCGCCGCCAATCGCCTCGGGCCGCAACACCTGCGCCAGGTCATCGGCACCGCACGGCGGAAACAACAGTCCATCTCCGGGAACCTGCAAATCACAGGCGTTGGCAATCGCGCACATCTCAATGGCCGACTTCGTCCCATCAAGGAACGAGTTGAACATCTGCGGGTTCATTCCGGCCGACGCTGCCTCTTCCGGCGTCAGCCCATAGTGCGGCCAAACACCTTCAGGCGTCACCTCGTGATAGGCAGGAAGATACTTCGTACCCTTGCCAGCGGCTGCAACCTGAAACCCGGCCGCGCGCGCCCAATCCACCATTTCAGAAACCAGCGCAGGTTGGTCGCCATACGCCATCGAATAGACAACACCGGCCGAACGCGCCCGCTGCGCAAGTGCGGCACCGGCCACAACGTCGGCCTCAACATTGACCATCACGACGTGCTTGCCGGCTGCAAAAGCTGACACCGCATGACGGATACCGGCCGCAGGATGTCCGGTCGCTTCAATCACAACCTCGACGTCACTGCGCCGCGCCAGCTCTGCGCCATCCTCAAGAAATGAAGTTTTTTCAATGAGTTCATCGCTCCATCCAACGGTCTTGCAAGCGCGCTTGGCGCGTTCTACCGAGAGATCGGCAATCGCCGTAACCTCAAGTCCCCGGATAGGGGGCACTTGCGCCAGGAACATCGATCCGAACTTCCCAGCCCCAATCAATCCAACCTGAACAGGCGAGTTTTTATCGAGTCGAGCATCTAACAGCGGCATGAGGTTCACGAAACATGGGCTCCCGTCATGAGGTGTGGGGAGCGAAGCTTACCCAAATGAAGACCCATAAGGAAACCGGTAGCTGTTGTTCATCCGCCACCTGAGCTTGACACTGCCGCGAGCCACTGGCGTATAGCCATGGTCTGGTCAGAACCGCTACGCGTCCAATGCGGGCCAACGTAGCAGTTGAGTTGGGCCGAAAGCGTCAGGCACAACAACGGGGTGGTACGTCACGAATGCAGCCGTTCTCCAAGGCGTGGTGGGGGGGGATAGCCACCAGCACAATTGTTCTGACGGCAATCATTGCGCCGCGCACTTCGACATTCCTAATCCTGTTCGTTCTAGCCGCTGCAATTGCAGATCATCTAATACGCCCGAAACTGGCGCGTCGGCCTGAAACCTTCATCGCTCCTTTTGCCGCGGTTTTCGCTTTTGCGATTTGGGCGATGGCCTCGTCCCTCTGGTCGGTCGAATTTTGGCACAGCCTTTTGAAGCCGGTCTTCTTGATGGTCGTAGCACTTGCAGTCTGGCTTGCTATCCGCAGCGCATCGACAGCGACGCGGCCCGCCGTGCATTACATCGGTGAAGGCGCGCTCGTCGGTGCCAGCATCGCTTACATCCTCGTCGCTATAGAAATCCTGTCGGACCAGCTCATCACCCGTTCATTGATGACGGTCTTCCCAGCTCTATATGCCAACATTTCAAAACACGTATTGGTTGCTGCCGACGGCACCGTTCTCGAAATTACGATTTCGAACCTCAACCGCCGCATGTCGATTTTGATCTGGCTTTTTTGGCCCGTCATGCTCCTTGCAGCGTATGATCCGAACCGCTTGCGGAAGTTCTTTGGGTTCGCAGCCGTAGGGTTCGGTACCGTGGTCATATTGTTTTTCGGTACGCACCAGTCATCGCAAGTCGCCATTGCCGGGGGGCTAATAGCCTTTCTCTTGGCATTGCTCCTCAGCCGGCACTTGTTCATCAAGGGATTGATTGTAGTTTGGGCTGCAGTTGTCCTACTTGCCGTTCCGATTGCCCTTGGCGCGTTCAACGCGGGCCTGCACAAAGCCGATTGGTTGTTTCACTCCGCTCGCCACCGCGTGGTCATTTGGGGAACCGCAGCCGATGAAGCGATGCGTTCACCGGTCGTGGGCATCGGCGCCGATGCAACCCGCAAGGCCATGCGGATGGCGACCGACCGTGAAAAACAAGAAGGGCACCGGCGAGATCTTGGAGAATTCCAATCTGGTTACGCCAACCACGCCCACAACGCGTACCTCCAGGTGTGGTACGAGCTCGGCGTAATCGGTGCGTTGCTCTTCTTGGCGATGGGCGTGGCAACGCTAAATGCCATCTCGCGATTGAAGTCGGAGCTGCAGCCGATCACGATCGCAATGTTTGTCACGACAAGCATTATGATCGCCTTCAGCTATAGTATTTGGCAGACTTGGTTCACCGCGGCATTCGGTATGGCAACCGCACTACTGGCCATCGGTATTCGCAAGCGTTCAGACAATCTTCCTCAGCCCGACTCAGACACAAACGCCAGTAAGTCCTGAGTGCTTGGCTGCCGGCCACATCCCCGTCCCGGTAGGGAATCCGTTTAAGCCGCCTCTTCAACCCCGATCATCTGCGCCGGTCCATATCGGTTGCCCCAAGGAAACTCATCAGGGAATAGGCCTTCGATGGCTTCAACATCAGCTGCACTCAATCGCAAGCCAGCGCCATCGATACAGGCCTTCAAATGCTCAGGCGTGCGCGTCCCTGGAATTGCGACGACGTGCGAGCCCTTTGCCAGGCACCAGGCGATTGCAAGCGTCGCAGGGTCAACGCCGTGCTTTTGCGCCATCGCTTTGAATGGTTCAATCGCGGCCAAGTTGCGCGGATAATTCTCTTCAGAAAAGCGCGGGTTGCGTTTTCGGAAGTCACGCTGCGACAATTGCTCGGGATCAGGTGGCTGGGACGTCATCACGCCGCGCCCGAGCGGGCTAGAAGCCACAAAGCCGATGCCAGCTTCGGCCGTCAACTTCAGCATCTCCTGCTCAGGCTTCCGCGTCCACAACGAGAATTCACTCTGCACGGCTGCCACACGATCCACGCGGTGGGCACGCCGCAAGGTTTCTGGTCCAACTTCGCTCAGCCCAATAGCACCAATTTTTCCAGATCGTTTAAACATGGCCAGCGCTTCCATGACCTCCTCAATAGGGCGGTCAATTTCTCGGCGATGAACATAGTAAAGATCGATGCGATCGATACCGAGACGCCGAAGAGAGTTGTCGATGGCCGACTGCAGATATTCAGGTGAGTTGTCGACGTAGCGTTGCCCCGTCGCTCGCATGAAACGAATACCGCCTTTGCTGGCAATCGTAATTCTCGGACGTCGCGATTTCAAAAACCGGGCGATCTTCTCTTCTGAGAGGCCCATTCCGTAGATGTCGGCGGTGTCAAAATGCGTGACGCCCAAATCAATAGCGCTGTCGAGGAGGCGCAAAGCATCGTCTTCGGAAATTGTGCCATAGGCGCCTGAAAGGCTCATACACCCCAGGCTGACAGACGATACGCGAGGGCCCAGCGTCCCCAGTCGTCGCACTTCCATGGGCGGATCTTCTCCCTTTCCAGCGTGAGGCTCATAGGAACCGGCGCTGGTGTTATCGTCAATTGAGATCCATGCTGCGAGCGTTGTCGCGAGTTGGCAAGTGGTTTGTGATGACATTGCGCGGGCAAGCGACGGATCATACCCAACAATGCAACGCCACCCGTGCGGGATCGGTCAGCCAACCGGCAGGAAAGTGCCTCTCAGGTCCACCTTTCCATCGCTTTAGCAGTCCAGCCTTGGCTGGCCCCATTACTCACAGTAATTGGAACGCTTGCGTGGTGCCATGTCGAAGTGGAAGTGATCGCGGTGCGCTTCGTTGGCTTCCGGGCCGAGCACCGTGCCGAAGTAACGGCAGGCTTCGGCATGTACGCGCTTCAGAAAGATCGACTTCTTGGTTGGAGGAGAGGGTTTCAGCTTTTGAGGCTTCGCTGCCGCCTTCTTGACGGGCTTTGGTTTCGGCGATGGTGGAGCGCGTTTGACGGCAACCTTTGTCACCCTCTTTTGCCGAAGCGCTTGTGACTTCTTAATCGGAACAGGCGGGATCTGCCGGGCCTGCCGCGTGTTTCGAGGCTTTGGCTGCCGCAAGACTGGCCATCGCTTCACGGCCTTGACCAGTTTCGGCTGCTCTTTTCCTTCCGGTGCGTCTTTGGGAGCTTCAAGGTCGCGTTTGGTCGGCCCCCAGTCTTTCAACACACTGACGCTCTTGCCGTTCGCCAACCTGAAGTACCCAACATCCAGCGCGTTTGCTAACGCGTGTTCACTCAAACGACCTGTTTTGCGTCCATAGCGGTTACGGCACGAGTACGTCGAAATCCCACGAAAGCTCACGATCGGTGATCCGAGAATCTCCACCGCTGCCGGCTGAAGACTTTCTTCGATGAAACGATAAAGCGAGACCGCCATTTTACAGCGCAGAGTGGCGGCAGGTGCCATCGCGATCGGAAAACGAGATCCGATTTTCTTGACAGCAACAGCAGCCGGTGCACCACAACGCCCCTTGCGGAATGGCTTGGCGACTTCGACCTTGGCTTGGATTGCAGCGAGTTTTGCCACACAGCGCAGGAGATCTGCTTGAACATCTGTTTCTGACCACTCATCAACAGGCGGTGGCGGGTCTTCCTTGGTGACGGATATCGGCGCTTTTTCTTTGTTGGGTTTCGTTTTGGGTAGGGTTTTCTTCGGCTTCTGCAAGTTTGCCTTACGCGCAGGCCGCTCATTCTTTGCGGGTTTACGCGGTTTATGCCATGGCGCGAGCACCGGAAGCGGAATGTTTGCCGCATTTGGTCTTGTAATACGCTTCTCGACGCCGTGCCCAGGGGCTGCGAAGGCGATCACGAGCGCAATTGTGGCGAGAAGCGTTAAGCTCCAGCCGTTCCAGGCACGCTTCATATCAAAGTGAATCAAGGCGGTCCCCACTTCAGCCCAGTCCCCGTTCCGCGAAGTTTTTGAGCGCCGCATCGACGTTCATGCGTCCAAATGTTATCCGAAACCCGACAAAATAATGATGACAAGGGTTGAAGTGCCCGAAAACAGAAATGGGAGCGATCATGGCCGACAAGCCGGTTTTGTGGATCACAAGGAAACTGTCAGACGCAACTGAGGCCCGCGCGATGCGCGATTACGACACTCGCCTCAACCCCGAAGACCGGGTTTTCAGCGCCGAAGAGATCATAGCGATGAGCCACGAGGTCGACGCGATCCTGCCGTGCCACTCTGAGCATTTTAATGCCGATGTCGTCGCGCGCATGTCGCCACGCGTGAAGATCATCGCCAACCACTCCGTCGGTGTCGACCACTGTGATCTTGAAGCCCTGGGCGCGAAAGGCGTTGTCGTCACCAACACACCCGATGTCTTGAATGATGCCACCGCAGAAATCGCATTGCTGTTGATGCTGGGCGCAGCCCGCCGCGCCTATGAGGGCGACACAATCGTACGTACCGGAAAATGGGACTCCTGGAGTCCTGCATTTATGGTCGGCACCCAGATGACTGGCAAGAAACTAGGCATCGTTGGCATGGGCCGTGTCGGTCAGGCGTTCGCCAAACTCGTGTCGGGCTTTGGTCTGGAAATCCACTATTACAATCGTAAACCGCTTGCCCCGGAGTTGGCAGGCGACGCGATCTATCACGACACGATTGAGGGCTTGCTACCCCATTGCCAGTTCATTTCGCTGCATTGCCCGGCCACGCCCGAAACGACTGATCTCATCAACGCCGAGCGGCTGGCGCTATTGCCCGATGGTGCGATCCTGGTCAACACCGCGCGCGGCGCATTGGTCGATGAGCCCGCACTCGTCGAAGCGTTAAAATCTCGGAAGCTTGCTGCAGCCGGGCTTGATGTTTTCAAGACCGAGCCTGGCGGCAATCCGGAAATCTCCAAGCTCGATAACGTCTTCATGCTACCCCATATCGGCAGCGCCACCCGTGAGACCCGCGACGCGATGGGCTTTCGTGCGCTTGATAACCTGGATGCATTTTTCGCAGGCCGTGAACCCGGTGACAGGCTGGTTTAACCGGCCTCACAAACGGACGCTGGGGAAGCCGCAAACGCTGCCCCAGTCCGTCGCCCTAAATCCGTCTTGCTGTAAGATCACTTGGCGGGAGCGGCAACGGGTTCCGTATTCTTGATGCCTTCTGCCCCGATAAACACAGCCAGGACCTTGGCTGGCGTTTGCCCTGTGCTGGTCCCGTCGTGCGGCGCTTCAAATGCCTCCATCAGGCTGTCGCCGGGGCGATAAACGCGTGTGCCGTGCGGGCCGTAATTCACCGTCAGTTCGCCTTCCATCATGTAGCCAAACAGCGGAACGTCGTGCTTGTGCCAGCCGGTCGATTGGCCGGGTTTCAGCGTCACAATCGCCGCGGTGATTTTCGCAGGCGCAGATGTCGGATAAGAAATCGGCTGGCCGATGATTGTCTTGCTGGTGGACAGCAGCAGATCGATTTTGGCTTTACCCTCATCAGGGGCTCGCGCCAATGTCAGTCCAACGCCAAAACACCCCAAGCCCCAAATAGCGGCCATCGCCGCCCCGATCCAAAGTCGTTTGGTCATTTGTTTTCCCAATTAGAATGGCGCGCGTGTCGACGAACGTCTTGGCATCACATCAGCACGCAATCATTTGCAAGCAAAATGGTTTCGAGAGCTATTGAGCTCATCGACTCCTGGAAGCAACGCTATTGCTCGTTTCGGCCGACAACCGGCGGCGGCAGTCCGGCACTGACAAGCATGTCCGAATATTTGGTTGCGATTAAACGCCCGAGCCGCTGCGAAAGACTGAAAGAGAGGTGATGTTTGTCGTAGAAGACAGGCTCTCCATTGATCTTAGTTACGCAAGAGTCGAGGCGTTCGTTGGGGCAAAGCAGGCGAAACGTATCGATGTAACTATAGGCCACGTTTCGGTGGGCCTTCGTGCGTGCGAAATTCTGCTCGTCCAAACCTTTGTAAGTGACATTTTCAGTTTGTGTGCACGCCTCAAATGACCCAGCTTCGTTGATCAATTGCGAGCATGGAGCCCGCGTCTGGAGAAATCCTCCTAGCACGAGAATTTTGAGATTCGGGTTGAGCTGTTGCATGAGCTGCAGAACCCGCCACGCCTTGGCTTTGTTTCCTGCAAATGGCTGATGAGAAGCATAAACGACGATGTCGAGTTTCTTAATAAACGACGGTTCCATAAGGCGCGCTACACGCTCTTTGCAGTTGCCCCACCCAACATCAGACCTCGCAGTTCTGTCTTTCAGTTGGATTTTGCAGCCGTTCATAGACTCAAACGAAATGAGCTGAACCGAGGGATCTTGCCCGTAAATCTTATGGAGCGCCGTGTAGCCATCGGGCTCGTGGGAGTTGCCGAGGAGCAAGACAATGTTCGGCCGTGCAAGATCGCATTTCGTGGTGTCGTCAAGTGCTGCGATCTTGCAGGACTGCCCCGCAATCTCAAGACGCCGGGCCATACCCTGCTTGATATCGCCCGCACTTAACGCCCACCCGCTTGGCAAGTACTCCAGCCGCAGCGCGTGCGATGTACCGGCCCCGGCAACAACAACAAGACCCAAGGCCAAAAGGCTAACGCTTACGGTGTTGAACTTTACGCTTCGTGCGGATTGAGAAGGGGCAGCACGCCGACATGGGGTCTCAACGTAGATGTATGTCAGGAACGCTGCGGCGAAGGTAGCGGCGATTAATATCAAGACACCAACCAGGGAGGGAGTCGAGCCGGTTGCAAATCCATAGAAGACCAGGAACGGCCAGTGCCAAAGATAAAGCGAATAGCTGATCAGTCCGATTGCGACTGATACGTTGTTGCTAATCAGGCGACCGGCAATTTTGGCTTCACTACTGACAATCACAAACAACGCGCCAAGGCATGGAATGAGACCCGCCAGGTAAGGAAACACGACGTCTTCGTTATAGGTAATGACCGACCATCCGATCATTGCCAGACCTGAGACCATCAAGACTTCTTGCACGTGTTGCCGGCCTCGAAAGAACGGCAGTACGAATACTCCGGCTGCGCCAATCGCGAACTCGTAAACTCGGAATGGCAGCAAGAAGAAAATCGTGGAGCGATAGTTCTCGTCGAATGAGCCCGTCACCCAGAGGTGGTTCAACGCAAGACTGCCACAAAACAGCACCGTCACAACGACGACCAAAGCACCTTGTCCAAGCCGCAGCCAGACCATGAGGAGGGCAATAAGCCCAGGCCACAAGAGATAGAACTGCTCTTCGATGCTGAGTGACCAGGTATGCAGCAGTGGTTTTGTGTGGGAATCGGCATCGAAGTACCCAGCTTCTGTCCAAAACAAAACGTTGGAGACTGAGAGCGCGCTGGCGGCCAGCGATCGCCCGAAGTGATAGAGGTGCTCGGGCGTGAGTAGGACGATCGCGAAAATGGCGCTGAAGCCGAGAACCACGAGAAGGGCTGGTGCAAGCCGACGCACGCGCCGAGCGTAAAACCGCTTGAAGCTGAACTGCCCGGTTTTTTGAATTTCGTCGCAAATCAAACGCGTTATCAAAAATCCGCTGATGACAAAGAAGACATCAACGCCGACAAAACCACCATCCATGTAGGGTATGCCAAAGTGGTAGAAGATCACGCTCAAGACGGCGACCGCACGCAGGCCATCGACGTGCCGGAGATAGTTCTCAGATTCGACAATTGGAGATGTGCGCAGCAAGAGTCGGATCATCCCAAGAAATGGTCGTTTGTTGAACGCTCACGTAAACGGTCATAGTGCCTACGCACCCGGTAAGCGCTGCTAGCCCGCAAAATTGGAGTAAGCAATAGCTACCAGTGCGGCCGCGCCGACCCATAGGGCAAGGCGGCCCCAACGGCCCGTGCGCGCTTGCTCCTTAGCGAAGTTCCGGACGGCCTTTTCATTCAGCTTGACGCCATTTGACGCGATGTCTTCGATCGCCGCCATCGTCGTCTGCGCGCGCGATGCAATCTGTGGCAGTTGCCCAACGGCGCGGCCAAGATCGGCCGCCCCCGCGCCAGCGTTCCGCATCTGACCGCTAACACCGAGGTTCTCTTCCACCCATTCGCGCGCCACCGGTTCAGCGGCCGTCCACATATTGAGGTTCGGGTTCAAAGACCGCGCCACACCCTCAACAATCACCATGCTCTTTTGCAGAAGGATGAGCTCCGGACGCGTCTCCATGTCAAAGAGCTCGGTGTAAGCGAACAGCTGACCCAGGAGATCGGCCATCGAGATCTCTTCAGCCGTACGCCCATGGATCGGCTCTCCGATCGCCCGCATGGCTTGCGCAAAGGTCTCGATGGAATGATGCGGCGGCACATAGCCAGCCTCAAAATGGATCGCCGCCGCACGCCGGAAATCGCGTGTGATCAGCCCGTGCAGGATCTCGGCAAGAAACTTGCGCTCAATATGCGATAGGCGGCCCATGATGCCGAAATCGACCGCAACAACCTTACCGTCTTTATCGACAAAGAGATTGCCCTGGTGCATGTCGGCGTGGAAAAAGCCATCGCGCATGGCGTGCCGAAGGAACGTGCGCAGGATCGTCAGTCCGAGCTGTTCCAGATCGTGGCCCGCTTCGCGCAGACGATCCCGGTCTGCCACCGGAATACCCTCGATCCACTCCAGTGTGAGAACGCGCTTCGAGGTTCGTTGCCAATCGACGTTCGGGACGCGAAAGTCGGTTTCTCCCGCCTTGGAGATATTGTCGGCCATCTCCGAAATAGCTGCCGCTTCGAGGCGCAGGTCCATTTCGAGATCAGTCGTGCGTTTCAGGTTGTCGACCACCGCAAGCGGCTTGAGCCGCCGCGATGGTGCATGGAACCGCTCCACCATCGATGCTGCGAAGTAATAGCTGTCGAGGTCCGCTTTGAAGCGGCGCTCAATTCCTGGACGCAGGATTTTAACAGCCACGTCCGCTTCTTCGCCCGTCTTGCGGTTGCGAGCTCTGCCTTTGTGAACCTGCGCAATGGACGCGGCAGCAACCGGCGGACCGAAGGCAATGAAGTTATCTTCAAGCGAACCCTGCAGAGATTCACCAATTGCCCGGCGCGCTTCCCCCATAGAGAATGGAGGCATCTTGTCTTGCAGAAATGAAAGATCGTTTGCCAGGTCCGAGCCAATAACATCCGCGCGCGTCGCGAGGAACTGCCCCAGCTTAATGTAGGATGGTCCGAGCGAGCCAAGCGCATCGGAAATACGCCGGTTGCGAGGTTTTCCAATCCGGAACGGCCAGGTGAGAATGGTAATCGGCAACGTCGCGATGCGTGCCAAATGTAGCACGAGCGGAACGCGCATGCCCTTCGGCCAGAAACGCACGCCGTGCTGCGCCAGGACAATGCCGGCCCGCATCAGCCGCAGGCAATTCAAAACCGCACCGGCCATGGCGTGGATCAAAGCTCCATGTGAGGAAACATAAGCGACGGGACGAGCACATGACCCCTGCTGGCTATCCGCGTCAAGTCTGAGGTGGTAACAGCCCTACCAAGGGACGCGCCAACCCGGCAAATCCTCACGTTTTTGTGCTGCAGCTTGCCGAAGAGTGTGAGCAGTGCGAATTTGCCGACTGGACCCCGCAGTAGAGTTACCCATGGACGCCTGATGCCGACACCAGTTCAGAATTTCGCAAAAGACCTCCAGCAAGACTTGCCCGGAGCGGCTTTGAACGCTCCTGCGGTCCAGCGCAACAAAGACGCCCTGCTCGCGGCACTCGCACCTCACCTCTCGAATCGCACAGGCAACCTTTTGGAGATCGGCAGCGGCACAGGTCAGCACGCCGTCCACTTTGCATCAAAATTCACAGGCCTGACCTACCAGCCGACCGATCTGCACGAAGATCATATTCGCTCGATTGAAGCATGGCGCCAGGCAAGCGAGATCTCAAACCTACAGCAAGCCCAACGGCTCGACGCGTTGGCATCAGATTGGAGCACCCAGGTCGCGGGTCTTGCGCCACAATCGCTAAGCGCACTCCTAGCGATCAACGTCATTCACATATCGCCCTGGCCGGTCACCACAGCAATCATTTCTGGAGCCTCCAAGTACCTTGCCGAGGATGGTCTGCTCATCACCTATGGTCCGTACAAGCGAAATGGCGTTCATACAGCTGAGAGCAATGCGGCGTTTGATGCGTCTTTGAAGAGGATGGATCCCGATTTTGGCGTGCGCGATATTGCTGACGTCGGTGCAGAAGCAGAACGCCTCGGCCTTGAACTCGCCCAGGAGATTGCCATGCCTGCCAACAACCTGACCTTGGTGTTCCGCCGCAAAACCTAAAACACGCTCAGACCTTCAACATTGCATTTGTTGACGAACATCAGTCCTTCCCCAGGGTCATAGCCCAGCATCACTGCCGAACGTTGCAACTTTGGCCGATAACGAAGCGTTTTCAATTTCTCCGGCTTCAGCGGCAACCTATAGTGGCAACACGCGAGAGAAACGGCAGACGGGGAGACGCACAATGACGACTGCGAAAAAGCAGCAATGGCCCGAGGTCCGTGATATCTCCGCAAACGATCTCATCGAGATAATTGGAGCAGGGTTCAAGGACTTCCGCAACGCGCCCAAGTACGGGATGTTTTTTGCTGGAATTTACGTCTTGGCGGGCTGGCTGATTATGGCCATGCTGTTTCAGTTTGGCCTGCACTACTTGGCCTACCCGCTCGCCATGGGTTTCGCCCTTGTCGCTCCGTTCGCCGGTGTCGCGTTTTACGCCGTCAGCGATAAGCTTGAAAAAGGCGAACCGCTCAGCTGGAACATCGTGTTCGGTGCGATCAAGGACTCGATCAAACGCGATGTCCGCTGGATGGCCCTGGTGACCGGTTTCGCTCTCGTTATCTGGCTCGATCTCGCCGCGGTTTTGTTTTTCAGCTTCATGGGGCTTGATGGCTTCGGGCCGGATTTTCTTGAGAAACTGTTCTTCACGACAAACGGTCTCACGTTTCTCATCGTTGGCAACACCGCAGGGGCACTAATCGCATTCTTTGTGTTTTCAATTTCCGTGATTTCGTTCCCGATGCTCTATGACCGGGACATCGATTTCGTCACAGGTATGGTGACGAGCGTTCGCCTCGTTAACCGCAACACGCTCACGATGCTCATCTGGTGCGTAATCATCGGCCTGCTTACGGCGGCATCGCTGGCAACAGCGTTTCTTGGGTTTCTAATTGTCCTGCCCGTCGTCGGCCACGCGTCATGGCACCTTTATCGCCGGGCTGTGGAACCAGCTGTCGTGGCCGGCTAACGACGCAATCAGCCCGCAAGCGCGGGCCAAACTCACGATTGCCTTAGAGCTTCCAGCCGGAGTGAATGGCAGCCACACCGCCGGTCATGTTCCGGTAGCTGACGCGCTCAAACCCGGCGGTCCGGATCATCTCGGCAAATCGTTCCTGATTGGGAAACTTGCGGATCGATTCAACCAGATACTGATAACTCTCGCGGTCACCGGCGACGGCCTGTCCAAGCCGCGGGATGACTTCAAATGAATGCAGGTCGTAGAGCCGATCAAGGACGGGAACATCGACTTGGGAAAACTCCAGGCACATGAACCGGCCGCCGATCTTGAGCACCCGGAAGGCTTCTTCCAAGGCCTTATCGATATGCGTGACGTTACGAATACCAAACGCAATCGTATAAGCATCGAACGAACGATCCGGAAACGGTAGGCTTTCCGCGTTGCCTTCAACCAGTTCGATCCGATCTGCAAGGTTGGCCTTTTCCACTTTGTTGCGGCCGACGTCCAACATTTCAGGTGAGATGTCACAGATCACGGCTGTCGCTGATGCGCCTGTCATCCGCGCATAGCTCATTGCCACATCGCCCGTGCCACCGGCCACATCCAACAAACGGAACGGCCGGGCACTGTCTTCGCGCGGCGGCGATAGCCAGGCAAGAAAGTCGCTCTTCCAAAGCCGGTGCATGCCACCCGACATGAGATCGTTCATCAGGTCGTAGTTTTCGGCGACGTTGGCAAAAACCCCGTTGACGAGCCCCTGGCGCTCACTTTCGCGAACGTCTTGAAAGCCAAAACTCGCCTGTGGCTCTGCGCCGGTTTCGTTTACTCTCTCGACCATGTGACGGAACCCAATCCTAAAAAAACTTACCGCACAACAATAGCCAATCTGTGTGCTCGCTGCTACGTCGACGGCGGCATCAATCCATGCGGCGAAAAAGCCGGGCTGGCAAGCCGTGCCGAACAACAACGATAATCACGACCTGGAGGACTGCCATGAAGCTCGCAACTGCCCGAACCATTCTCGATGCAGCTCAAGCCAAGGCACGTGCGGAAAACATGAAGCCGCTGGCCATCGCCGTGCTTGATCCCCGCGGCGCCGTTCGGGCGTTCATCGCCGAAGATGGAACCAGCCTGCATCGCGGTGATGTGGCAATCGGCAAGGCCTATGGCGCGATTTCGCTTGGCATCCCCTCACGTTCGATTGGCGAGCGAGCCGAAAAGCAAGCCTATTTCGTAGCCGCCATCAGCCACATCACAGGTGGCAAAATGGTTCCTGTCGCGGGCGGTGTGTTAATACGTGACGCCGCTGGCGAGTTAGTCGGTGCAATTGGCATTTCCGGCGACACCAGCGAGAACGATGAGATCGCAGCAGTCGCAGGGATCGCCGCTGCTGATCTGGTGGCGGAAACCAGCGCATAGATCGGGCTTGCCGACGGCGGGCCATAGTCGCTTCATGGACCGAGTGAAATCAGCGAATTTGCCAACGAGACCACAGATTGCCTGAGTTACCCGAAGTCGAAACCGTGCGACGTGGCCTGGAGCCGGTCTTATCCGGGAAACGCATCGACCGGCTGGAGCAACGACGCCCGGACCTGCGGTTTCCTTTCCCGAAACGGTTTGCCAAGCGGGTTGCTGGCTGCCGCATCGAGCAACTGGCGCGGCGTGCAAAATATCTCATCGCGCGCTTCGATAGCGGTGAAGCCCTGATCATGCACTTAGGCATGTCCGGCCGCTATCTGATCGAAAAGCCAGGCGAAGAGGCCAAACCCGTGCCTGTCGCCACACACCGGCCGCAGCACGACCACGTCGTCTTCCACACCGAAGACGGCGCGACAGTCACCTATAACGATCCGCGCCGCTTTGGCTTTATGGTGATGTGCGCCGGTGATGACCTTGATCAGCACCCGTTACTCCGCGACCTCGGTCCGGAACCACTCGGCAATGCAATGAATGCGGCCCATCTCGCCAAACGCGCGGCAGGCCGAAAAAACGACCTCAAAGCGTTCTTGATGGATCAGCGGAATGTTGCGGGGCTCGGCAACATCTATGTCTGCGAAGCACTGTTTCGTGCAGGTCTGTCGCCAAAACGCGTTGCAAGTTGCCTGGCACGAAGATCTGGAACACCGACAGTGCGCGCCGAACGCTTGGCCCCTGCCATTCGCGCAACAATTGCCGATGCCATTGCAGCCGGAGGCTCATCGCTACGAGATTACCGCCAAGCCGACGGCGCGCTGGGCTACTTCCAGCATTCCTTTTCAGTTTACGGCCGGGAAGGCCAGGCTTGCATAAAACCAACCTGTAACGGCACCGTTAAGCGCATCGTTCAGTCTGGTCGCTCAACGTTTTACTGCCCCTCCTGCCAATCTTGAGCACACCCATATGTTGTTGGTAGGTAGAGCAAACGGTCAATCGGCGTCTTCTGCCATCGGAGAACAATCATGAGCTATGAAACCATCATCGTCGCCACGTCTGAGCGCGTTGGCCAGATCACGCTGAACCGTCCCGAAGCACTCAACGCTTTGAATAGCAAATTGATCTCGGAGCTAACCGACGCGCTCGCCAAGTTCGAAGCCGACGACAGCATTGGCGCGATCCTGATTAGCGGATCGGAAAAAGCGTTTGCTGCCGGTGCTGACATCAAGGAGATGGCACCAAAGAGCTACATGGATGTCTATGGAGAGGATTTTGCCGCCAATTGGGATATCGCTGCCCATTGCCGGAAACCCACCATCGCTGCGGTCTCCGGCTATTGCCTTGGCGGCGGCTGCGAACTTGCTATGCAATGCGACATTATTGTTGCTGCAGAAACGGCCAAATTCGGACAGCCAGAGATCACGCTCGGCATCATGCCGGGCATCGGCGGAACGCAACGTCTGATCCGGGCAATTGGCAAGGCCAAATCCATGGAGCTTTGCCTGACAGGCCGCATGATGGATGCCGAAGAAGCCGAGCGCTCCGGTCTCGTCGCCCGCGTATTTCCAGCAGCAGAGCTCGAAGCCGAAGCTTTAAAGATCGCCGGTAAGATTGCATCCATGTCGCTGCCAGCAACCATGATGACCAAGGAAACGATTAACAGGGCCTATGAGACACCGCTGTCTGAGGGCTTACTATTCGAGCGCCGCGTCTTCCATTCGATGTTCGCGACCGAAGACCAAAAAGAAGGCATGACGGCATTCGCCGAAAAGCGCAAAGCCCAGTTCAAGCATCGATGAGGAAACCTGTCGCTAAAGCGGCCGACGAGCGCAAGTATGCGGCAGGTCCAATCAAGACCTGCCGACTGTGGCAGCGCGCTTGAGCCGAAGATGGGTCAGTGCCGAAACGATCGACACCACGATAACCGCAAGACCGCCACCGACGAATACATGATTGGCAGGCCAATCTGATTTGATGCTCGCAAGCTTGCCTGAATTGATTAGGAAGAAGAGACCCATCGCCGCGCCCGTTGCCTGCGCAACAGCCAGAAGTGCAGAAATATCGAGAGCAATCGGCGAGCGAAACTGGCTTGCAGGGTCGTTGAGAAGATATGCAAAGCCCATCAGCAAAGCAGCAATAAGTCCCATCGCTGAGGCGTACTGCCAACTATGGAACCACCACAACTCGGTCAGCGCATAGATTGCGAAAATTGCCAGCGCGCCCCATCCGTAAATGAGCGCCATCAGGCGCGCGTTGGTCCGTGACGCCCTCAAGAACGCATCAGGATTTGCCAGCAAGGCTGCGGATGGATTGCCGAGATAGCCCTGGTTGAGCGCCAGCGCAGAGTTCCCCGTGATGAGAGCAAAACCAAGGGCAGCTCCAAGGCTCGTGAACTTCGCGCCAAGCATGGCAGCAACAACCATGATTGCCGTTGTCGCCGCCATCGCAAATAGAAGCGCCGGTAGCCGCGATGAAATCGACATGCGCCCCCCAAAGTAAGACGATCCATCCAAATAAAAAAGGGTGGAGCCCAACGTGGTCCACCCTTCGCTCTGACTGTTTACTCGGCTACCGCGTTCACACGCTGAAAGCAACAAGCTCATACATTTTGTTGGTCGGCGGTTTCAGCCTGCTTACGCGTGTAAAGCGCGTTTGCGGTGATGATTGCAATCGACAGCGCGCCAAAGAAGAAGATGTTGTTGGCCGCCCAGTCCTGCCAGCCGATGTTGGCCTCTGTGGTGACTGGGAATTTGCCGTCGATGACAAGGCCGACCATCGCCAGCACCATGCCAATGATCTGGCCAATAGACAGATACCACGCGAGATTTAGCATCGTCGGGTCCGTGCGACCCTTTTTTTCATCGTTGTCGAGAGCGGCAGCGAACAATAGGCAAAGAATGCCCACAGCGGCGAACGCGCCGGTAAAGACGAGCCACTCCTTCCAAGACAATATGAAGAAGTAGGTTACGAACAGGCTCAACGCCCCCCAAACCCAAACAAGTCCCATTTGGCGCGCTGTAGATGCCGATATAACGTTCTCACTGGCACCGGCTTTGCGCTGCTTCCAGTTCTCAGCAACCGCCATCGCTGCGATGGCCAATCCGATCAACGCAGCTGCCGCTGTATGGACGGCATCCTGCCCCCCTGCGGCACTTAGAATAATCGCTGCCAGACTAATTGTTAGCGTTATCATCCAGATGGCGAGAGAAGCCATGAAACCCAAACCCCCGTTTGCGTTAAGCGCCCAACCGCACAAAAAACTGGGCGTCAAATCTATGCTCATTCGTTAGTCGTAACCGCGTTCACATCCCCTTAACACGAACGTTTCAATTGATGCGACATACAATCCAGGGCGCATCATCGTTAATCCAAGAACGGGACATGGCAGTTCGCGGACTTTATGTAAGCAACGACCGCTGAGCGGCAATGCCCGGCCAAAAGACTGATGTATTGGACAGCCAGAGCATCCAAAGCGCCGACGGCGGACATCAGCGCGACCAAACCCGAATTCAGGCGTTGACCTCACAAAGGCCCAGCACTATAAGGGCAAATCTGGATCCGCTCGACCAACCGTCGGGCGGCATTTGTTTTTGGTCGCCTCCCCTTCGATCGCAACGCACTTGGGGTTTTGAGGCGACGCTTGATGCTCCGGCTCACAAGAAGCCCGAACAAAAAGGAAGCCTACGGATGGCGAACACTAAGTCGGCTAAGAAAGCCGTTCGCAAGATCGAAACTCGCACTGCGATCAACAAAAACCACCGCACACGTATGCGCTCAGAAGTCCGCCGCGTTGAAGAAGCCATCGCCGCTGGTGACCAAGATAAGGCGTTTGCAGCTCTAAAGGTGGCTGAGCCGCTGATTGCCAAAACTGCTCAGCGTGGCATCGTCCACGACAACACGGCTTCCCGCAAGATTTCGCGCCTGACCCGTCGTGTCAAAGCAATGAGCGCCTGACCGGCCCAACAAATCTGCTTCCGCCAGCGACGATCGCGGCGGAATATCGAGCACGCAAAACCGCTCAGAGCAAATGCTCTGGCGGTTTTTTGTTGTTTGAAGCGCGGTCACAATGGCTGAGCGAAACGATGGTGGCGCAACGCGTTAGAGCGGCATCGCCTTAATCATCTCACACAGACCTGCCGAGCAGGACGAAACGCAGCCGCTAAACCGCGGGTTTGGGTTTGCCGACTGTCTCTGGACCTCGCCAACCCGCAACCGCAGCGTTGCGTGGTCCGTAAGCAGATCCGTCACACGCTATCGAGCGTTGCCGCATCGAAGCTTGTAGCGTCGGCAACCCAACCACATCCAGTAGCGGTGGCTGATAGGACTCAGGCGCCATATTGAACTTGATGCGAGTGAGCGAGACAGAGGGAAATCTGACCTGAACCAATGTGCGCGGATCACGTAACGACAAACGAGAGCAAAACGCGTTCCTGCACGACCGATGGCCAGGGAAATTTTTGCAAATTTCCCTTCCATGAAATTTTTATGACTCACACCAGCCTTGTGGCTACTTCGCCACGCATTGGCTTTCTGCAGCTCTCGCGGCCATGGTTTGTGAGGCATTTACTTCACAATGGATTCCAACACTTTGTGACGTCGGGTCAACACGACGGCAAGGCGTAAGACTCACACAAGGAAGAGCGCCACCAAGTAATTTTCATCTCAGAAAAGGTCTTTCGCCGATTCAACGTTTTTTGGTCTTCGACCGCCTGTTCAAAACGCTCCCAAGCCCTGTGGATTCAACAGCTTTTTGCACATTCAGTAGGTGGCAAATGGCGGGTGCGGAACAGTCCAAGCAAACCCAGCTGGCGAGGATTTCAGCAGAGTCGAAGTTGCTTGCCCCGCGCCTGTTAACGAGCTATTAGGAATTCCGCTGATGGTGGACAACACCTAAGCCTATCGGGGGTCTCAAAACGAGGCATATCCCGAACAGTCTTTGAGTAAGACGAGTTCCAGTCCCGGGTTGTTTTGCATTCCTTATCCCGGATGGATTGTCAAAAAACGAGACTTGTTTTTTTGAGGGCTTTGCTGGCTTGCGTCAACAGAGCATGAGAGAAGTGCGTTCTGTTCGGATCGATCCCTCTGTCGGTCCGGAGTTAGGGCAACAGGGCGTACCAGTTACTTTTTGGAGGGAGTAGTGGGGTCTCAGAATACCTTCTTCGTGACGACTAACATTGCAAACGAACTGGGCGCGAGCAGTGTGTCGAAGTTGGAAAATGAACAAACGCGAATCGATAGTGTTTGGCTATCTGATTTGCGTGATATGGGCAAGTGCAATGCAAGAGTGGGACAGCTCCAGCTGTTCAAACGTTCGAGCCGCATTAGCGGCCTGACCTCTCGGCGCGATCCACAAGGGCTCCACCACGACACCGTGGCGGTGTGGTGCGCGCAGACGTTTGAACGATCTTGGCGTCCTGATCGGGCCGCGCGATGGCGAAGCTCGGCGGCCTAGCAGTTTGTTTGTCCGGCGGGACCGGTGCATCGACTGCACGTGATCTGGTTTAGGGCGACTAGGTCGACTTGTGGGTGCCTGTGTTGGGGCACGCGTAAACTCACAGATTTTCGGGACTGGCGAAGCCAGCTGCATCACCTTGAAACCAAGGTGTGATCGACCTTCTGCAGCCGAAATCCCGATTTCAGACACTTTGGACTTCAGTGCGGGGACTTCAAAAATGGCAATTCAATCAACATGGTTGGGCGATTCTGACATCATCAAGAACGGTCATGCGAAAGCGCAGGACACGGACGTCGACCTGAACAACGTGACACGTGGCGGGGCGGTTCTAGAGACAAAAGCCACCACCCCTTCGACAACAGTTCAACCGGCGAAACTTGAAGGCCAGAAGGTGCGCACGATGTTGCGCAAACGGCTCGGCGAAGACGTCTACACGAGCTGGTTCAACGCTATCGAATTCGAACGCTTCGAAGCTGGCACGGTAGAAGTGTCCGTGCCCGTAAAGTTCCTGCGCAATTGGATCCAGACCCACTATCTACAAGACTTGCTGGAGTGCTGTCAGGCGGAATTCAAAGGTGCGGAGCGCGTTGAAGTCAAACTGCGCCAGCCACGTCCGGTGGCGAGCGCAAAACCTCAGCAGCAGCCAACCAAGAACAAAGAACACGACGCTGCAGTAGCACGTTCTACGATGGGCCAACCGACCGCAGTCAGCCAAACATCATCGCTCGCAGTGCCAACGTTGCCAAAGCCGTCGCCAACTACCCGTATCGGCGACTTTGAGGGCTCACCGCTTGATCCGCGCTACACCTTCGACACCTTTATCGTCGGCTCATCGAACCGTGTCGCCCACGCAGCAGCCACACGGGTTGCCGAGTCGGTTGGCTTCGACAGCCCCGGCTTCAATCCACTCTTCATTCACGCCCCCGTCGGGCTTGGCAAATCGCACCTTCTTCATGCCACGGCTTGGGAGGTCACACGCCGACGCCCAGACGCAAAGGTGCTCTACATGACGGCCGATAGCTTCCGCTATCGCTTCGTCGAAGCCATGCGCGGTGATGATCCGTTGGCCTTCAAGGAAAAGTTCCGCCAGGTGGACATTCTCCTGATCGACGATCTCGAGTTTATGCACGGCGCCAAGACCGAGACGGAATTCGATCATATCGTCAACACGTTACTGGATGGCGGTCGCCAACTCGTTGTCGCCTCTTCGCGCCCACCAGCTCAGATCGAACGGTTGAATGAGCGTATGCGTTCGCGTCTTACGCGTGGCCTCGTCACGGAGCTGGGCGCATTCGACTATGAGCAGCGCGTAAACGTCATTGAAATGCGTGTTGCCGAAAAACGGGTCATGGACGCGTCCTTTAGCCTCTCTCGCGACGTTGTAGAGCTGCTGGCTGAGCGTCTCACAGACAATGGCCGCGAACTTGAGGGCGCAGTTATCCGCCTGTTCGCAAACTGGCAGTACGTTCGTGCACCAATAACCCGGGAAGTTGCCGAAACCGTAATCCGCGATCTGGTTCAAGGGCTTGAGCCGCGCCGCATCAAGATTGAGGACATCCTTAGGATCATCTCACGTCACTTCGGTGTCTCGCGCAGCGATCTGCTGTCGCAACGTCGGCACCGCTCGGTTGTCTGGCCTCGCCAGATCGGGATGTATCTCGCAAAGCAAATGACTTCGCGTTCACTTCCAGAAATCGGTCGCCGATTCGGTAATCGCGACCACACAACAGTTCTTCATGCAATTCGCAAGATTGACGGCGAACTGACCGACAACCCTCGCCTGCGCGATGAGCTGGAGGAACTGAAGAAACAGCTCAATCACTAATTCAAAGCAGCAGCTGGCAACGCGGTAGTAGCCAGCTGGTACGCATCTTTGTGCTGCAGGAGCGACCGGGCAAGCGGGGGCCCCGTTTCGTTCTCGCCTTAGGACCCGCTAGGGCAGCGGTTCCGCGGGCTGCGGCAGGCAGGGGAGGAGCTTTGATGAGCACCTCCCCTAGCCCTAATAAATGAGCAAATACTCCAATTCCCGGCCTCAAGGGTGCAGAATCCAACGCGCTCGGTCCGCCGACTTCTCCTACTTTTTCCGCTCGCCATCCCAGCCACTTGAAAAACACTGACTTATCGGGTCAATTGGGCGTCCGCCGAATCAAGCTTGTAATTGCTACGATTCGTTTCAGCCTGGGACCTGTTGGCCGTTTCGTTTGGCGATGGGGGCTTGCGCTGCTGGAGCGGTGTTCTGGCAGAAGATGTGCGATGATGGAACGAACACACAACGGGACTTGCGAGGACCGACCATGCGGCTAGTCATAGAACGAGGGGAACTGCTGCGTGCGCTGGGCCATGTCACCAGCGTTGTTGAGCGACGGACAACAATCCCGATCCTTTCGAATGTTCTGCTCAAGGCTTCTGGTGCTTCATTATCGTTCAAAGCAACTGATCTTGAGCGTGAAGTCGTCGAGGAAGCTCCCGCATCCGTCGACGCGCCCGGGTCGCTCACCGTGCCAGCCCACCTGCTGCACGACATCGTCCGCAAACTTCCCGATGGCGCGCAGGTCGAACTTCATCGCGATGCCGAACAAGAGCGCTTGACTTTGACCGCCGGTCAATCGCGCTTCGCCTTGCAAACCCTCGCGCCAGAAGATTTCCCGGACATCGCCATCGGCGAACTCCCCTTCACGTTCGAGATTAGTGCAGGCGACTTGAAGCGCCTGATCGACAAGACACGCTTTGCAATCTCGACCGAGGAGACCCGCTATTATCTAAACGGCATCTACTTCCATGTGCCTGAAGCCGATCCGGATAGCCCGGTCCTGCGCGCGGTTGCCACCGACGGACACCGTCTGGCGCAAATCGATCTGCCGTTGCCCGATGGCTCAGATGGTATGCCAGGCGTCATCATTCCGCGCAAAACCGTGCACGAGGTGCATCGCCTGCTAGAAGCTTCAGGCGGGTCTGTTACCGTTGGGGTGTCGGAGAACAAAGTCCGCTTCGAGATTGGCACAGTAACGCTGACTTCCAAGCTGATCGATGGAACGTTCCCGGACTACGCGCGTGTCATTCCGCAAGCCAATGACAAAGAAATGCGTGTCTCGAACGCTGAATTCATGAGCGCCGTTGATCGCGTCTCGACCATCGCTTCCGAGCGCGGACGCGCCGTGAAACTAGCTGTCGAAAGCGGAAAGCTTGTCTTGTCGGTGAACAACCCTGAGGGCGGCAGTGCGACCGAGGAACTGGGTGTCGAGTACGCCGCCGATGAACTGGAAATCGGCTTCAATGCCCGATACCTGCTCGACATTGCCAGCCAGCTTGAAGGCGAGGATGCAAAGTTCCTGCTCTCCGATCCCGGCTCTCCAGCAATGGTCCGGGATTCCAGCGGCGACGGCGCACTTTATGTCGTGATGCCGATGCGCGTCTAACTGGGCGGGTGGAATTGAGCGCAGCGCCACACCCAGATCAGGAAAGTCCGGCCGACGTCGATCATGAGACGTCAGGACTGTGGGTCGAGCGCCTCTCGCTAACGTCGTTTCGCAGTTATCCCGCAATATCGATTGCACCCGGCAACCAATGCGTTGTGCTCGTCGGCGCAAACGGCGCTGGCAAAACCAACCTGCTTGAAGCTGTATCCCTACTGGTGCCGGGCCAAGGCCTTCGCCGCGCGGCTTATGCCGATATCGCGCGCATGGGCGGCGATGGCGCATGGGCGGTAGCCGCCAAAGTCCATACCCGGCATGGCTTGGTCGATATCGGCACAGGACAACTAGCACCGCAACCGGGTGTCCGCGCACCAACGGGTCGGCTCGTGCGCCTGGATGGCAACCCGCAAGGCGGCTCAGGCGTGCTTGCAGAATACCTCGAAGCAGTCTGGCTGACACCGGCCATGGACGGCTTGTTCACCGGACCTGCCGCTGAACGCCGCCGCTTCCTCGACCGCCTCGTTCTTTGCTTCGACCCTGGTTTCCGAACGCTCGCCAGCCGTTTTGAGCGCGCTATGCAAAACCGCAACAAGCTGCTGTCCGAGGGCATCCGCGACGATGCCCAACTGCGCGGGGTCGAGATGGTTATGGCCGAAGCTGGCGCTGCCGTTGCGGCGGCCCGCTATGCAACGGTTGCGAAATTGGCAGCCGTCATTAAATCGCGAACCGAACGGGCCCCCGATTCCCCATTTCCGTGGAGTGAGATCCGCATCGACGGAACGCTCGAAAATGAACTCGGCAATAGCGCGGCGATAGATGTCGAAGACGCCTACGCCCAACGCCTCGCCGCAAGCCGTGAACGTGATCGCGCCGCTGGTCGTACGCTTGAAGGCCCGCACCGCTCCGATCTCATCGCACACCATGGACCGAAACAAATGCCCGCCCGTCTCAGTTCAACCGGCGAGCAGAAAGCCCTGCTCATTGGCCTCATACTGGCCGAGGCGGAACTCATCGCAGCGCGCCATTCCGGTGCCGGCCCGCTGATCCTGCTTGATGAGATCACAGCTCACCTCGATGAGCATCGCCGTGCTGCTTTGTTTGACGAAATTCTTCGTCTCGGCGGCCAAGCCTGGATGACGGGAACAGACCGCGATGCGTTCGCTGCACTCACCGGCCGGGCAGCGTTTTTCGAGGTCTCTGGCGCGCAAGTAATGGCCTTATCCTAGGGTTCGGGTGAAGCCATTTTGCAAAAGCTTCCAATAGTCGCATCCACCAAAGCGCAACCGCATGAATTTGAAAGATAATTTTTGAGATTCGGCGGGCAAAAAAGCGCTGTTTTTTCACCTGCTTGACGCGTTTTATGCTACCTTCCAGCTAGGTGTTGCGATTCCGAATTTTCGCTAGACGGGCAGAACAGCGACAATCCCTGTTTCAGCACATCGTGGCCCGGTGTTGAAAAGCACGATTCGAGCAACGCGGCGCGCGCAAAACGCTTGCAGCAACTGGGGCAAACAAGGCGCTGATCCCGCATTGCGCGCCAGAAACAACAACAACGAGGACACGTCGGTCAATGAGCGACAATCCGCAAGAGAACCCATCCGCTTCCGCTGAGTACGGCGAAGATGCCATCAAGATGCTGAAAGGCCTGGAGGCCGTTCGCAAACGCCCCGGCATGTACATCGGAGATACCGACGATGGGTCCGGTTTGCACCACATGATCTACGAGGTTGTCGACAACGCCGTCGACGAGGTTCTGGCGGGTCATGCCACGCGCTGCCACGTGACGCTCAACCCGGATGGCTCGTGCACCGTCTCCGACGATGGCCGCGGCATCCCTGTTGGCATCAAGGAAGACGACGACCACGACCCCAAGCGCTCAGCGGCTGAAATCGTCTTCACCGAATTGCACGCAGGCGGCAAGTTCGACCAAAACTCCTACAAGGTCTCCGGCGGCTTGCACGGCGTCGGTGTCTCCGTCGTCAACGCGCTATCCGTCTGGCTCCAATGCCGCGTCTGGCGTCACGATCAAGAGCACGTCGTTGAGTTCAAAGATGGCGTCACGGTTGAGCCTTTGAAAATCGCCGGCCCCGCCAATGGCCGTCGCGGAACCGAGGTCACGTTCCTGCCCTCGCCTGAAACCTTCAGCCAGGTCGAGTTCGACTTCAACACACTGGAACACCGCCTGCGCGAATTGGCGTTCTTGAACTCAGGCGCCAAGATCATCTTGGAAGACAAACGCCACGCCGACGCCAAGTCGGTCGAGCTTTGCTACGAGGGCGGCATCGCAGCCTTCGTCAAATACCTCGATCGCAACAAAACCGGTCTCATCGACGATCCGATCTCCATCGGCACCGAGCGCGACGGCATCTCTGTCGAGGTCGCCTTGTGGTGGAACGAGAGCTACCACGAGAACGTCCTCTGCTTCACCAACAACATCCCGCAGCGCGACGGCGGAACCCACCTGGCAGGTTTCCGCGGTGCGCTTACCCGCGTCGTCAACCGCTACGCCGAAGAAAGCGGGATCGCCAAGAAAGAGAAGGTCTCGCTCACCGGCGATGATGCGCGCGAAGGGCTCACATGCGTGCTTTCGGTGAAAGTCCCAGACCCGAAATTCTCCAGCCAGACCAAAGACAAACTCGTTTCCTCTGAAGTGCGCCCCGTCGTCGAGACGGCAGTCTCCGAAACCCTTTCCGCGTGGTTCGAAGAGCACCCCAAGGAAGCAAAGATCATCGTCGGCAAGGTCGCCGAAGCCGCCGCCGCACGCGAAGCTGCTCGCAAGGCGCGCGAACTGACCCGCCGCAAAGGCGCGCTCGATATGGCCAACCTGCCCGGCAAACTCGCCGAATGTCAGGATCGCAACGCCGCCAATACCGAGCTCTTCATCGTTGAGGGTGACTCTGCAGGCGGCTCCGCCAAGCAGGCCCGCAACCGCGAGTTCCAAGCCGTCCTGCCGATCCGAGGTAAGATCCTCAACGTTGAACGCGCCCGCTTCGACCGCATGCTCTCCAGCCAGGAAATCGGCACGCTCATCACAGCGCTCGGCACCGGCATTGGCCGCGAAGACTTCAACATCGAAAAGCTGCGCTACCACAAGATCATCATCATGACGGACGCCGACGTCGACGGCGCCCACATCCGCACGCTGCTGCTCACCTTCTTCTACCGCCAGATGCCGGAGCTGATCGAGAACGGCCACCTCTACATTGCCCAGCCGCCGCTCTACAAAATCGCGCGCGGCAAGTCCGAGACTTACCTGAAAGACGACAAGGGCCTGGAGGATTACCTCATCGACACCGGCCTGGAAGACAGCACCTTGCTTGACGGCTCGGGTCAGGAGCGCGGCGGCGCAGACTTGCGCAACATCGTCATCGAGGCGCGGAGAACCGTTCGCCTCATTGATGACTTGCACCATCGCTACGCCCGCTTTCTCGCCGAGCAGGCTGCCATCGCAGGCGCATTCGATCCGGAACTGCTGAATGACGATGCCAAGGCCGTCGAAGTCGCCAAGATCGTCGCCGAACGCCTGGATACGCTCGCCGAAGAAACCGAAAAAGGCTGGGAAGGCGTCTTTGGCGAAGATGGCTTCTTGTTCACCCGCGAGGTGCGCGGCGTCACCGAAGCCCACGCCCTCGACATGGCGCTGCTGGGTTCCATCGATGCCCGCCGCCTGCACGAGCGCCATGCCGAGCTGGCCGAGGTCTACAACAACCCCGCCAAGCTGCGCCGCAAAGCCGAGACGCTCGACATCTACGGCCCGCGTGATTTGCTGGAGGCGGTTTATGCCGGCGGCCGCAAGGGCATCTCCATGCAGCGCTACAAAGGCCTCGGCGAAATGAATGCCGACCAGCTTGCCGAAACGACGCTCGACCGCGACACGCGCACGCTGTTGCAGGTCAAGATCGGCGAGTTGGACGAAGCCGATGAGATCTTCTCAAAGCTGATGGGCGACGTCGTCGAACCTCGCCGCGAATTCATCCAGGCCAACGCTTTGAGCGTCGAGAACTTGGATGTTTGAGGGGCAGACCACCTGACAATGAAGCCGTTCCTCATCCTGCAACTGCGGCCTGAAACGGCTGCTTCGGACAACGAGTTCGAGGCCATCCTGGAGAAGTCGGGCCTCAGCGCGTCAGACGTCGTGCGGGTCCGGTTGGACCAGGAGCCGATCCCCGCTGACCTCCGCTTGCACGATTACGCAGGCGTCATCGTCGGCGGCGGACCTGGCTGCGTTAGCGATCCAGCAGACGAAAAAACAGAAGCCGAGCAGCGCATTGAAACCTCGATCCTGGGTCTGATGCCGGCCATCACCGCCGAAGACTTCCCCTTCATGGGCTGCTGCTACGGCATCGGCATCCTCGCCCATCACCTCGGTGCGAAAGTCTCCAAAGAGCGCTACGGCGAACCCGTCGGCGCAGTTGATTGCGTCGTCACTGACGAGGGAAGAAGCGATCCTCTGACAAGCGCCCTGCCGGACAATTTCCTCGCCTTTGTCGGGCATAAGGAGGCGGTGCAGGAACAACCGACAGGTTGCGCGACGCTGCTCAGATCAGAGCCGTGCCCGTTCCAGATGATCCGCTACAAGCGCAACGTTTACGCGACGCAGTTCCACCCCGAAGCAGACAGCCACGGGTTTGAAGTCCGCATCAATATTTACAAAGACAAGGGCTACTTCCCGCCCGAAGAAGCCCAAGCCCTCATCGACATGTGCCACCGCCAACACGTCCACGTCCCCGCCGCAATCCTGCGTGGGTTTGTGGAGCGGTATGGTGGGGGGTGACGGCAGCGAGGCACCGGGTTGCTCAGGGTTTGTCGGCAATTGACCCGAAGCGGACATTGTCAGTATCGATGTAGCTGCCCACTCAAACCGCATGTGGAGTCGTTGCTCGAGAGACCAGGTTCGACACGATCGCTGGCGTCGCCGCAATAGCTTTGGCTTTCGAGGCGGCGAAACGTTCATCGCCAAATTCTTGGTATTCAATGCCGATGTGATGGATGTCGTCGACACCGAGGTATTTCGACACTGTTTCTAGATGCGACGTTAGGTGGTTAGAGTGTTCATTGGCCTCGCCACGCCCAAAGCCGAACTCGCCCCAGGATGTCAGCATAACGAGCGTTTTGCCGCTCAGGATCGGCATCAGTGGTTGATCGCCTCTAGCGAGGTCGAATGTAAATGTCTTGTTGATCCGAACAACCTGATCGACCCACGCCTTCAGGTGTGCCGGCATGCCGTAATTGTACATCGGCGTGGCGATGACGATGATGGCGGCCCTTTTAATCTCATCGATCAATTCGTCGGATTCTTCGATCAGCGCCTGTTTTTCTGGGCTCAGTTTCTCTAGGTCGGTGAAGACGGCAGCAATCCAATCTTCTGTGATCAATGACGGCGGATTCGTCCCGACATCGCGCTCAATGATGCGCGCGGTGGGTTCAGCCTTCAACCAATGGTCAATGAACAATTTGCTCAAGGTGCGCGTTAGTGACCGGCTCTTTCGAGCGCTGGCGTCGATTCGAAGGATCGTGGTCATGGAATTTCTCTTGGTTGCATTTTTCAAAAACCAAAGATGAGGAATTTGTAGGCGTAGCAGTCTCAATGAAGGATAAATTGGCAAAAATTTAAGCCGTGACAAAAGGAAAGGCCTCACCTATAAAACTAATAAGCTCATCCATAAGATCGACCGATGCGATTTCCGTCTGCCTCAGCTCTGCGAGTTTTCGACGCCGCCGCCCGGCTCGGCAGCTTCAAAGCCGCCGCTGAAGAATTAGGCGTGTCGCCGACAGCGGTGTCCCATCAGATCAGGTCGCTTGAAGACCAGCTTTCCCTCGCGCTGTTCGTTCGCATGACGCGCAGGGTTGAGTTGACGGATGCGGGCGCGACATTGGCGGCAGCCACGTCGGTGGCATTTCAGCAAATCAATGATGCACTTGAGGATTTGACTCTTTCAGAACGCACTCTGACGATTTCGACGGCACCGGCATTTGCAGCGCTTTGGCTCGCTCCAAAACTCAATGATTTCGAAGCGCGGCATCCGGATATCAGCGTCCGCGTGGAAACATCGTCAGAAATTGTCGATCTCAACCGCGATCGCCGTATCGATCTTGCCATTCGCTATGGTGGCGGCGACTACGCGGGATTCGAGACGACACCGATTGCAAGAGAAACACTGGCCGCGTTTGGGTCGTCAGAATACGTACGCAGCTTAAACGGATTTTCAGATGCGGCGCTAATCAGCACCAAGTGGGTTTCAAGGACGTTGCCCGCACTCACTTGGAACGATTGGGCTGACGCCGCATCTGAACCGGCACCAAAAGCCAGCCAGCGGCAGTTCGATCAGGAACAACAGGTCATTCAGGCAGGATTAGCGGGGCAGGGTTTGATTTTGATGAGCACGCTATTGGTGGAAGATATGGTGCATCGCGGCTGGCTAACGCCATACAGACCTGAAATCATGCTCAAGGGATTCAACTATTCCGCCGTAACGACCCATGCCCATGCAGGCGTCGGAAAAGTGAGGCGGTTTCTGTCTTGGATAAAAGAAGAGGCCATGACCAACGCAAGAGTCCGACGCTGAGCGATTTCAGAATTGCGCTCAATGCCGATAGGTGTTTTCGAAAGGATCGGCATGCTTGTTCTGCGCAATGCGCCAAAGTCGGTGACGCGCAGACGCAGCCAATCAAGCGTCATGTGCCAATGTCCTCCTCTGGCCCTTAGCCGACACCCCCCCCGGCTAGCAATTAAAAAAGAGGGGGATCGGGGGAGCCATCCCCCGAGCGGGTTTGGGCGGCAGCCCATTCGCGAAGCGACCGGAACCAACGTCGCTATGATCCGCTACGCCGCAGGTCACTCACCCGCCTCGCCGTAAACTGCAACGCTCCACACCCCAACTCGCCGCAACCTGCAACCGGCCCCACAACCTCACCGCACCCCAAGCTTCCGCAACAGGCTATCCCGCTTCTGCAACCACCAGCCTGCTTCTACAGGCCAGAGCGATCGGTCCTCATCAACGCGAAGCTCTTGGGCGGCGCGTAAAGGCCAGTTGGGATCATCGAGCAGTTCCCGCGCAAGAGCCACCATGTTCGCCTGCCCCTCGGCAATGATGCTCTCGCACTGCGCCGCGTCCCAGAGGCACCCAACCGCCATCGTCGGCACGCCGACCCCTTCGCGGACCTGCTGCGCAAACGGAACCTGAAACCCGTGTTCGATTTTCATCCGCCGCGGACGTTCCGTACCGCCGATGCCGCCGGTTGAGCAATCGATCATATCGACGCCTTCGGCCGCCAACGCCCGCGCAGTTTCAATGGTGTCTTCGACCTCCAGCCCGCCATCGAGCCAATCGGTTGCAGACAGCCGGAACAATAACGGCAGGCCGTCCGGCCAGTTCGCGCGGATGGCGCGCGCAACCTCCACCGCGAACCGACGCCGCCCTTCAGGCCCGTTGCCCCACTTGTCAGTGCGCTTGTTAGAGATCGGCGACAGGAACTGGTGAACGAGAAAGCCGTGCGCCGCGTACACCTCGATCACCTTGAAGCCCGCCTCGAACGAACGCCGCGCCGCTTCACCAAACGCGCTGATGACGTCGGCAATGTCGGTGTCGCTCATTTCATTTGGCGTCGGCCAACCCTCCGCGAATGGCAACGGCGACGGGGCAATCGTGGGCCAAGGCGCTTCACCGCGTTCCTCAACGTCTTCACTGTTGAGACAAGTGCCGCCATGCCACGGCCGGCGCTCCGAAGCCTTGCGACCGGCATGCCCAAGCTGGATGCCCGGCACAGCGCCTTCCTGCGTCAGAAACTCGGCGATGGGTTGCAGGGCTGCGGCATGGGCGTCGGTCCAGATCCCAAGGTCGCCGTGCGTTCGTAAGCCACGTTTTTCGACGGCCGTAGCCTCAACAAACACCAACCCCGCACCGCCGAGCGCAAAGCGCCCGAGGTGAACCATGTGCCAGGTGTTGGCGTGGCCATCCACCGCGCGATACTGGCTCATCGGCGAGACGGCAATGCGGTTCTTGACGGTGACATCGCGCACGGTGAGGGGTTGGAACAGCGCGGCCATAGAAAACTCCTCAAACGGGCACAGGCTCTTAAAGGGCATCGCGGCAACGCCAACTCGTGACGCGTGGATGATCGATCAGCGTCGCAAAATGCCACCACCAGCGATCAGACGCCAGAACCTTCGCAGCCGAAGCTAGTGGCGCTACCGAACATTGGCCATCCAATGCCCCAGGGCTTTCAAAATCCGCTGATCTTCGTAAAGCCCAACGTGCCGCATGCCGCCACCCGGAACCGCTTTGTCGGTAAGCGGCACGGTCTCGTGAATGTGTGACTTGGAGACCGGCACGTCAGCCTTGGGTTCAACGCCAATCGCCACATGTGCGTGGAGAGACGGGCGCTCCCAACCAAACCCCCAGGGATGGCCCCGCACAAAGCTCAAGATGAACCGGACTGTAACCAGTAGCATCCACGAGATAATGACGGTCATGATGACTGCGGTGAACACGCTCGCCACGCCATCTGCCAGAGCTTCGCCGTCAAAGTCGATGAATGACTGTACAATCGCCGACAGAATGCCCGCCGCGATGAGCCCCAAGAACAGCATCCCCAAACCAGGTTCCGAAATCGCATTGATGAAACGGATGCCACGCTGCGGCAGAGACGTGGTTGCCTCGAGCGCATCAAGCAGGCGCTGCGCCTCATCGCCGGGGTAGGTGAAACTTAGGAGGTGCGTGCGCGGGACTTCGGGAAAGGCAATCGCCTGGGCGAGTTTAGCCGCCGAGCGCTTTGCCCCGAAGCGATGACCGAACCGAGCTATTGGCGGAAAGACAATCCGAAAAATTTGTGCGGCCAGGAGCCCTGCGATGATGCCCGAAAGGATCTCCCAGTAAAATTCCGTGAAGCCCAGACTGGGTAACCAATTCTCCGCCGTTAGCGCCACAGGGAGACCGACTACCCAGGCAAAACCACCAGCCAGGTTATCGGTGTGTTTCGGGGCTTCGTTCAAAAGGTCATCAAGCGACTTTCCGGCCATATGTTTTTCCGGCCGTGCAAATACGAAGGGTGTGCCGAGCGTTGCGATTCCAAGCGCATGCATATCTTCGGGCAAGTGTTTGTGCGCAAACAACGCAATGTTGCCGCCGTGGCTATGCGAAACGATGAAGTGTCGGCAGTGCGGATTGCGTTTGCGGAGCTGGCGAATGTGGTCGGCCAGTTGGTGGCCAGCCTTAGTACGAGCCTTGTGTGTATTGCGCCCGCTCCATTCGAAAACATCAAACGTGATGTCAGGAGGTGCGGCCTCAGCATCCGCCATGAGGGCGTTCGAGATTGCCCTGCGTAGTGTCGAGCCGTCCTGGGTCCAGCCGGTGCCGCGTGCAAACGTGCCATGCACCAACGTGACGACAACCTGAGTTTCCGTTGTGCCGGCCGGCGGCTCTACCGTGGGAGAGGAAGGCTTGCGCCACATTGATCTCTATTGCTCGTCAAATGAAAGTGTGACGGAGTCTGATCCGAGGCGAGCGGCAGCGTCAACGATGGCGCGGCACAATTTGAACAGGTATCTGCAATTCGCCATCAAGTCGTGGCCCAGGAACGTCAGAAATCCTTATGTCTTTGGCGATCACCGCCCACAAAGTAACGCAATTTTTTCGCGCTTAAACCAACCAGGACATCGAGCGAGCAAGGCCGGGCCGTGATCCAGCTTCGTTGAGATACCGTACTAATGGTATTTCAGCGAACCTGAGATGATGACGGTAACAACAGCTCAAACAACCGATGGTCTTTCGTCACTGACGAAGATGCATGCCAGCCAAACCAGCCTGGCTGAGACGAGCTATGACCGTTTACCAACTTGGCAGAAAATAGCGCGCTTCTTCCCACAACGTTGGCACATCCCGCAGCCGGAACTGCCAGAGGAAACGACTTACTTCTGGCGGGGATGCTCGGTCCATGTCGACAGATATGAAAATGCGAGCGCGCCCGTTCGGATCATCCTGCTTCATGGTCTCGGCACAAACGCGCGGATCATGACGATGATTGCGGGGCATGCATTGGCCAAAGCCGGCCATGATGTCGCGGCGATTGATATGCCTTACGTCGGAGCAACGACCTCACCGCACCGGCGCTTCGAATATAAAGATTGGATACAGCTCACAAGCGACTTCATCAACAAAGACCAAGGCCGTGATGATAGGCCGGTGGTGTTATTTGGTTTTAGCGTGGGCGGGATGCTCAGCTATGACGTCAGCTGCATCAACCATCGCGTCGCAGGTGTCTGCGGGTCGTGTTTTATCGACCTAAACTGCGAAACGGTCCGCAGAGAGATTGCCGATAATCCCGGGTGGAGCATGTTTATGGAGGGGCTGGGTGGGTTTCTCCTGAAGCAAGGGCTGCGTTTCGACATCCCCTTGAAAACGTTCGCAAGCCCAAAAACAATCTCGAACGATCCGCGATTGAACGAGGTCCTTGCAGATGATCGCGCATCTCTAGGCGGCGCGTTTCCATTGGCGTTTTTGGATAGTATCCGGCAGCACAAACATTCAGTTCCGCCCTCACAATATGACCTTTGCCCGGTCGCCCTGTTCCAGTGTGAGCTAGACCGAAACATCCCGCCTTCCACAAACACACGTTTCGTGACGCAGATTGCAGGAGAAACAGAAGTTGCGGTTTTGCCAGAGGCCGGCCACATCCCGCTTAACATCGACGCGCTGGAACAACTTGCGGGCGGCATTGATGATTTCTCAAAACGATGCACGCGGCGCAAAGGCACCGACTGAGATTACGGGCCAGGCCCATCGCGCGACGAATCGAGGGACACATAGCATGGACAATGCATCGAAATCTGTATCTCCAAACACTACGGTTGGTGCGTTATTGATATCCTGCGCCTTTTACCTCGTAGCAGGGTCATCCGCGCACGCGGAAACCGATGCCGCGAGAAGCACCTATGAAATGCGCCCTGTCATGTCGACGGCAGCGAACGAGATCACCGCATGCGGTGTGGCGCTTGATTTGAAAAACGCGGACACATCGTTTGAACTCATCTTGTCGAACGAGAAGTCTTCCGCAGGAAAGTTGACCCGCTTAGCGGTTCGAGGAGTCGGAAATGATAAAACCGGAGAGATTGCTGAATTAAAGAATGCCCTTCTTGAAACAGCCGATCATTCGACGGCAAATTCCTTACAAAATATCGCCGCCGAAAAGCCGGGCACGTTTCAAGCGCAGAAGATCGGAGATGACCATCAATTCGGTGGCTTGTTCCAACAGCTGCTTGTTGGTGGTGCGCGTGTTACGATTTCCACCGCGAATGAAAAGCACGTTTGGACAATCTCGGGACCTGCCTCGCAGAGCATTCGCTCAGCTTATCTGATGTGCGCCGGTGATCTCTATCGCCCTGAATCAGAAACCGCACGCAAGAGTTCGCAAGTGTCCCCATAGGTCCTTGGTGGGCCGGATAAACTTGGACGTCTCGTCGACTGCTGATGGAGACGCTTTGACTGGGTGAGCGGTGGAAAACAGACAACTCATTCTGATTCTGGGAGACCAGCTGTCCCATTTGATCTCTTCATTAAGAGCCGCCAACAAAGACACGGACATCGTCCTCATGGCGGAAGTAATGGAGGAAGCGACCTACGTCCGCCACCACAAAAAGAAGATCGCTTTCGTGTTTGCCGCCATGCGCCACTTCGCTGCCGAACTTTCGGCAGCCGGATGGAGTGTGGAATACAAAAAGCTCGATGCCGAAGACAACGCCGGTAGCCTGGAAGACGAAGTCGCAGCGGCGCTGAAGCGGTATGATCTTTCACGCGTGGTTGTCACTGAGCCCGGGGAATGGCGGCTCCTGAATGCCATGCACACCTGGCACGAACGCCTTGGCTGCCATGTAGACATCGTTGCGGACGAACGTTTCATCGCAAGTCATGAAGAGTTTGCGGCGTGGGCTAACGGGCGCAAACAGACGCGCATGGAATATTTCTATCGCGAGATGCGCAAGAAAACGGGCCTGCTTATGGAGTGCGGCAAACCCGCTGGCGGCAAATGGAACTTCGATAGTGAAAACCGGAAGCCTGCCGAGGATGATCTCTTTCTGCCCCAACCCCCGCGCTTTGAACCCGACGCCACTACGCAAGACGTCTTGAAGCTTGTCGGCGAGCGCTTTCCAGATCATTTCGGTGATCTTGAACCGTTCTGGTTTGCCGTCACACGGGAGGACGCAACCCAGGCGCTGGACCACTTTATCGAAGAATGCCTGCCGCGGTTCGGGGATTTCCAGGATGCGATGCTGACAGGTCAACGCTTCCTCTATCATTCAGTCCTGTCGCACTACATCAACTGCAGTCTTTTAGATCCGCTTGCCGTCTGTCACCGCGCAGCCGAGGCTTATGAGAACGGTCATGCTCCAATCAATGCCGTCGAGGGGTTTGTCCGTCAGATCATCGGCTGGCGCGAATTCGTTCGGGGAATTTACTGGATGCGAATGCCGAACTATGCGCATGAGAATTTCTTCCAAGCTGATCGGCCACTGCCGAGCTTTTATTGGAGCGGAAAGACAGATATGAGGTGTCTTGCCGAAACCATCTCCCAGACAAAGGAAGATGCCTACGCCCACCATATTCAACGGCTCATGGTCACCGGCAACTTTGCGATGCTGGCCGGAATATCGCCACACGAAGTCCACGAGTGGTACTTGGCCGTCTATGCTGACGCTTACGAATGGGTCGAGCTCCCAAACGTCATTGGCATGAGCCAGTTTGCCGACGGAGGTGCGCTTGGCTCGAAACCCTATGCGTCGAGCGGGAGTTACATCAACAAGATGTCGAACTACTGCGCTCCGTGCCGGTTCGATGTGAAAAAGAAAACGGGCGAAGGCGCTTGTCCGTTCAATTCACTCTACTGGGATTTCCTGGCGCGAAACGAAGACAAGCTGTCAGGCAATGCGAGGTTGCGGAACCCCTATGCAACTTGGCGACGGATGTCTGAAGCCAAGCGTAACGAATATCGCACGTCAGCCGCAGCGTTTCTGGAACAACTGGAATGACGACGAGTTTAATCACGTGGTTGTTGAGAAGGTCGGTCGGCACCACCCTGCAGCTTTTGACGTCGGCAGCGAAGCGAGCAATACCGGACTTCAGCCCAGACCTTTGCCCATTTCTTCCGCCATCGAAACGGCCGTTGGCATGTGGCACAAACCTTTTGCGGCAGGTCGCGCTTAGCAATGGTTTTGTCAGAAGCGGGTTTCACGCATCACGCTTTCCGCTGCGCCGCTTCTCCGAGCCAAATTCCATTTCGACTTGCTGAGCACCCGTCTGCGATTTCTTAGTACGTCTGCTTGCCCTGTTTCCCGACCGGGCAAGCCCGCTCTTTCGACTGCCGTGCTTCTCCTGGATCGCGTTGGCTGCGTCGCGGAATTCGTCGCCTTTGCGTGCACCGTAGATCTTCTGGCGAGCCTCACGCGCAGCCTCCATATGATCGACGATTGGCATCGGATAGGTCTTGTCGAGCAGGCGCCCGGCTTCAGCAGATTTCCAGGGTTCGTGAATGGCGCTACCTTCGATACTCGCCAGTTCAGGAACCCAGCGGCGTACGAATGAGCCGCCTGGATCCTGGTCGTGGCCTTGTTTGATGGGATTGTAAATTCGAACCGTGTTGATCCCGGTGGTGCCGGACTGCATCTGGACCTGCGGCCAGTGAATGCCCGGCTCGTAATCCACAAATTGGCGGGCGAGGTGGAGGCCGGGCGCTCGCCAATGCAGCCAGAGGTGATAGCTTGCGGTCGCCATTAGCATCGCGCGCATGCGAAAATTCAACCACCCCGTCGCCGCCAGATAGCGCATACACGCATCGACAAAAGGAAGCCCGGTCTCGCCCTTTTCCCAGGCGGCCAACCGTGCGGCATCAGATTGGGAAGGAGCCCTGAGCGCGTCGTAAGCTGGGTGCAGATTCTCAAACTCCAACCGCGGTTCGTCTTCGAGCTTCTGCATAAAGTGGCAATGCCAATGCAATCGTCCGTTGAACGACACCAAAGAGCTACGCCAGCCACTGACAGATTTTCCACCGATCTGTTTCAGTTCGCGCTGTCGGTGCCATGTTGCCTGCGCGACTTCCCGCATCGAAAGGCAACCCCACGCCAGATAGGGTGAAAGGCGCGAGCAGGCTTGCTCACCAGCAATCGGGCTCGACATGGCTGCGCGATAGGGTTCGCCCCGCTCGTTGAGGAATGATGAGAGGGTCGTGCGCGCGCGAACCCGCCCGCCGAGTTGGCGCAATGGAGCGTGATCCCGCATCAACCCAAGCGCCTCAGCTGTCGGCAACGCATGCGTGGTCGTGGTCTTTGGCAACGCCGGCAAAGCAGACGGCGCTGGCCTAACCTCGGCCGCCATCTTCTTGTCCCACCTCTCGGCCCAACCGTCACGGTTTTTCAGTTTCCGAACTGCGCCGTCTTGCCGGATCTCCGCCCAAGCAACCCCATGCTGCCGGCACCACGCGGCAACTGCAATGTCACGCTGAAAAGTCCAGGCGTTACCGGTTTCCTCGTGGGACCAAAGTCCGCCGATCTCAACTTCGCCGTGGAGGTCGTTCAAACACACTATGACGTCGCCAACGCGAACAATGAGCGGTTGGCCAAGCCGCTCTAGGTCACAAGCGAGTTCCTCAACGCATTCGCGGTAGAAATCGTAATGCCGTGCAGATACGTCCGGCTGTTTCCAGAACTCCGGCTCAATCACCAGCAGCGGAAGGACAAGCCCTTGTTCTAGCGCGAGACACAACGGGTGGTTGTCCACGATGCGCAAATCGCGTTTGAACCATACAATTTGCACCCGAGATTTTGATCTATTCCGCCGCATAGACGTACTACGCGGCGACGAGCGCAAACGATCACTCTGCCGAAAATAAGATTTCGGTGCTATGCCCGCTTAGCGCCCAGCAACCGGTCGATGAGAGTTTCCGCAGTTGGTGGGTCAAAGTAGCCAAACTGCTGGAACTGGATCATTCCTTCTCGGTCGATGATCGCCATCTCCGGTGTCCCGCGCGTGCGATACCGGCGCATCGTGATTGGGATGCGGTCACCATTATCGCGGTGACGATCGACCCCAACCGGGATCGTGATCGCTTTCTCTTTGACGTAGCGTTTAAGGCGCTGCACGGTCTGATAGTTGCGGCCCTCAAAAACCGTATGAATCTTCACAAGAACCAGATCATCACTTGCGACAGCATCGCCGTATTTCGTCTGCCAGCTCTTCAATAACGGCCCCGAAAACTCGTTGCATCCTGGGCACCACAGCTGGAAGAAGTCGATGATAATGACTTTGCCACGCAGTTCTTCGACATTCCCACCATCACCGTTGATCCACTCCAGGATATCCCATTGCGGTGCGGCGCGCGGCAGGTCTTGAGCAATCGCGTGAGAGAAGGGGATGCTAGCCGCCAGAGGCAGAACCGCGGTAGCGCTAAGGCCTGAGAGGAGTTTCCGGCGATTAAGCTGGTGTGTTTTCTTCATGTCTGGGACCTGACATCTGCGAGATGGCGCCAAGTCTGGACAATAGCGGCAGATCAAATCACGCCGTGTTCACGTTGCCGTGTCAGGTGTCAGTGACAACGGCCGCCAGATCCCTTTGTAACGCAAACACAAGAAACGGCGGCACCACCATTGGCACCGCCGTTTCTTTTATTTACCGCCTCCCAGAGCACCCGGCCGCTCTTTAAACTACTCAAGAGCGGCCGGGTCGGGGGGGAATTGAACTCGTATCTAGTTCAGCTTGAGCGAACCGAAGAAGCGAACGTTTGCACCCGGCAAGAGCACCTCTTCCCGACGCTTGAACGAGGCATGGTTGAGCACTTCTTCATCCGCCAGGTTCTCGCCTTTGACACCAATAATCATTGACGGTCCTAGGCCCGCGTCGTTTTCAAGCTCGACCTTATAGGCAAGCTCAGCAGACACCAGCGTATAGCCCGGCGTTTCGATTTCATTTTCGCCAATGCGATCCTGATCGAACGCGTGCAGCACGCCTGCGCGTGCGAACCAGTTCGCGTCGCGGTAGAACAAGCCACCGCCTAAGCGATGCGGTGGAATGCGTGGCACGTCACCGCCTTCGTCGAACTTTGCGCGGACGAAGTCGTACTGGCCATCGATGCCCCAGACACCATTCCAGATCCGGGCAACGTCGTATTGAGCAGCGATCTCAACGCCGAAGAAGGATGCATCGCGCTGGCCGAAGAGAACCTGGTCCAGCTCTTCATGGCCGTGACCTTCTTCTTCCTCATCATGGCCAGCTTCGTCGTGGTCATCGTCATCATGGTCTTCTTCACGACCTTCTTCTTCGCAACTCGCCAGCGTGCCCTCACAGGCAAGACCGGTGAGTTCGCGGAAGATAAAGCCGTCGTAGCGTGTGTAGAACGCGGTCGCGTCATAACGGAACGGACCACGCGCTTTGCGGAATCCGACTTCTACGGAAGCAGCTTTCTCGATATCGAGGTCAGGGTTACCAATCTCGAACGTGCCGGTTGCTTCGTGAATGCCGGCGGAAAACAGTTCGGCAGCATCCGGTGCGCGCTCAACGTATTGACCGTTGAGGCTAAAGACCGAGCCTTCCGGCAGTTTGTACAAACCGCCAAGACTAGCACTGAACGGCGTGAAGCTACGGCTCAGGCCGATTAGAGGCACGTCAGGGTCGAGTGGCGATAAGCGACCGAAGCCGTCGACCTCGGTGTGCTCAATGCGAGCGGCCGCCTGCAACGTCAGCTGGCGTGTAACATCGAGTTCCTCAAACCAGAAAGCTGCAATGCTCTCGGTCTCGGCGGGCTCTAGGAGAGAGTCGCCCTCAAAGCTCTGGCCGCGAATGCTGCTGTCGACGTACTGAGCGCCGATTGCACCGCGCAGCTGTCCAAGTGTCGTGACGATCGGAACGTGCTGAACCTCAAAGCGCGTCTCGTAAACGTCCGTCGTGAACGTCGAGCCGATTTCGTCGCCCTCACCTTCATCAACGACTTCGTCATGCTCATAGTCCGAAGCACCGAACCAGAAACGAACAGCTTCGATGCCCATGCCGCCGACACGCCATTCACCGCGCGCCTGGATCTTCTCTTGCTCCAGGTCAATCCGCGGCATCAATTCACCCGCTTCTTCGCCAGGGATGCCGTAGAAGCTTTGGTAACGAGATACCGCGACGCCGATGAAACCTTGATCGCCAATGAATGATGCGCCAATCGCACCGCCGTCAGCTTCAACAAACGAGTTGAACACTTCACCGCGTGGCGTGTCGTAATCTTCGGTACGGCGACGGAAACCGTCGGCATGAACGGCGATTCCTGCAGCACCCGCAGTGGCGCGGAAGGCCCCGTTTCGGCCGTTGTCGACCGACGTCAGGTCGCCTTTCATTTCAGCCGAGAAACCACCCTTTGGAATGATAGTCGGGATACGGCCCGTTTCGACAGCAACGACGCCGCCGATGGCCTGGCTGCCATAGCGCAATGTTGCTGGCCCGCGGATAACCTCGACCTGCTTTGCAGCGAACGGGTCGATCGGCACGGCATGGTCTTCCGACAAGGCCGATACGTCGTGCGAACCAATTCCATTTTCTTGAACCCGAACGCGATACGCATCAAGGCCGCGAATGATGGGCCGGCTAGAGCCCGGTGCGAACGTCGAGCCGATGATGCCCGGCCGTTTGTCGAGAGCATCCGCAATGCTGACGCCGTTGTCTGATTGGAGATCGCGCTCCGTCACGACAGTCACCGGCACGAAGGCGTCATCGACGACGATTAAGCTGCCTGGCACTGCATCTCCCGGTGCGCTGACAGGACCGCCTGACGCAATCGGAGACGGTGCAGAAATAACAATGCCTTCCAGCTCCTGCGGCTGCTGCGCGCTTAGGGGCTGGACGAGGCAGAGAAAGCCGATCGCCGCTATTGGAATCGGACGTGCATATATTTGCGCACGCATGGTTGGGCGCTCCTAAAGAACTCGTTTGGATTGGTACCGAGGCGCGCGTCCGAAGCGATGAAAATCAGCGCGATGAGCGGCCTGGGTGCAGTTTGGTTCAGCTAAGGAGCGGGAGGGGCGGCCCACGAGGCAGGTGCGCGCGTCGCAAATACAACGCGTGACCTGACGTGTCTGCGGCGGAAACCAGCCGGGAGTGTGGCCAAAACACTCGAAGTTCGTTGCTTTGTTCCGGTAGGATCAGCCCCGCAAGAGTTCCGATCGTCCAACAGGTTTGGCAGTCATCTTCGTCGCCGTGGGGGGCGTTGGGAAGAGATTTGCCAGCATCATGAGCAGCAATGGATGCGTGTTTATGCCGGTGATCATCACCATGATGAGCGGAGTGATCATCGTGCCCGGAGCCATGGTGATGATGATGGTCGTGATCGTGCCCTGCCTGGGCGTGGTCGAGCACGCTGGCGAGAGTCGGGCCCGGTGGAACGTGCGCGTGATGGTGCCCGAAGGTTGCCGTGAGCTGGATAACCAGTGCCGCAAACCCCACAAACGCTAACCACCGCTGACGCCGAAATAGGCGCACGCTTACCTCCAACAATCTAACAACGACTGGATGTTATAGTATCCGGTATAGCTGTCGAGATCGGTCCAGCGGGTTCTAAGTAGGCTGTGGCCGAACGGTGACGCTTTGATGCCGCGATGCCCGAATTGTCTTGCTTCGACGCAGGCTGGTCGCCTCACCACCCCCTCGCTCGGCCCACGTTTCTCCAACCTACCAAGGCAAGCCGAGGCGCGGTGCGCCCAACCTGCTGAGACCGGTTGTTGGCGGTTCCAATCGTCTGTAATAACAAGCCGGTAGAGACCGCCGCGTAAAACTTGGGGGAGTCGTGGAAGGCATTCGGCAGTTCATCCAGTCCAACCAGGACTACATCGAAGCAGTCGGGGCCTTAAGCTCCGTCATCAACCTCTTGGGTTGGACCCTCGGCGGGATCTTGCTCTATCGCGCCTGGCGCAGAAACGCGATCGAGAGCGTCTCAGTCGGCCCGATCAGCTTTCGAATGGAACAAGAGGCCGTCGAAGCAGCTGCGGCGGCCTCACGCAATTGGAAGGCAAAAGGTGGCGGCCAAGCGGTCGATGTGCAGCGGATCCGCGAGACGGTTGGGCGGGCATTCTCTCCGGAAATTTCAGATAACCTTCTGGGTCGATCCGTGCTTTGGGTCGATGACAACCCATCCAACAATGAACTCGCCGTGCGCGCGCTTCGCAAACTACAACTGGATGTCGTGCAAGAGCTGAGCACCCAGGAAGGCCTCGCTGCCATGCAGCATCGCCACTTCGATCTAGTCATTTCGGATATGGGCCGCGGAGACAACATGACAGCCGGCTACGAGCTGCTTGAAGCAATCCGCATGCAGGGAAACAATCTGCCGTTTCTGATTTTCGCGGGCTCCGACACACCCGAATTCCGTCGCGAAGCAGCCGAGCGCGGCGCGCAGCTTTCCACCAACGACATGCTCGAACTCATCGACACCATCGTCTCGCATCTGGGCGAGAGGTGAGTGCCCTCCAAAAAAGCTCGGGCAGCCCTGTGCCCGAACTATGCTTGTTCTCGACGTGTGAAGATGGATTACGCCTTTATGATCACCGCTTCAACATAAGACGCGGGAACAACAAGTGTGCCGTCTGTCGCCACATTTAGATCGTCGATTAGGTTGCGAAGGTCGGCATCGAGACCGCGCTTTCCTTCGCTGTCGAGTGCCTGGAATGCTTTGTGAATCGGTCCATAATAGGTGCGAAACACATCCATGAAGTGGTCCGCTGTGCGATACCGGAACATGAAGCTGCGCGGTGCGAGGCTGATCGACTTCGCGGCATTAGCGTAAAACTCTTCAAGTCGCGCCTCAGTACCCCAGAGTGCTGGCGATTGCACACCAGCAGGTGGCGGCAGATATCTGCCAATCGTCTTGAAGATCTGCCCGATGAAGCTTTCGGGCGTCCAATTGGCCAGAGCAATCTTTCCACCTGGACGTACAACGCGCATCATTTCAGCAGCGGCCTTTGGCTGGTTCGGAGTAAACATGACGCCAAACGTCGACAAGACCACGTCAAAGCTGTTGTCTTCGAAGGGTAGGTCTTCGGCATCTGCAGTCTGAAAGACGACCGCCACACCCTCGGCTTTGGCGCGTCCGCGTGCCTTGTCCAACAGGGCGGGGACATAGTCCGTTGAGGTGACCTCACAAAAACGCCGCGCCGCAGCCAGCGTCGCATTGCCGTTGCCTGCCGCGACATCGAGAACCTTGGTGCCAGCACGAAGATCGATGGTCTCGCAAAGCTGCTCACCGACGATCTGCAACGTTGTGCCCACGATGGCGTAGTCACCCGAAGCCCATGCGTTTTGTTGTTTTGCTTTGAGGGAGCTGAATACGGAATCTAAGTCGTTTGTCATGATCATTGTCCTTGCTGTTGATTTGTTTCCCGTCTTGCGACGGGACAAACAAATGCGGGCAGCAAGGATCGGAGACTGTTCCAGTTGGATCAGCTCACTTCACGACTGTGTGTCAGTTCCGTGATCGGCGTGGTTCACACCTCCGGCAGCAACGCATCAAGCTCCGGAGTCATGATGATGTCGTCCTGGTCGTCACCCGATGAGTGAACCACGATCCAGGTACACGGCGCACCGCTGTCGTTCAGCGGCGCATGGGGCACATCGCGAGGCATGAACATCTGCTCGCCCACCTTTAACTCAGCGCGATGTTCCAGCTTGTCACCGTAGTAGACCGAGCAGCGCCCCTCCAAGAGATAAGCAATCGTATCGATCCCCTTGTGATAGTGGGACTTCGCTCGTGCCCCCGGCGGCATAGGTAGAACGTTCATGCAAACATCCGTTTCGCCGACCGTGCCGCGCGAGACGCCGGCTTGATAGGTGAACCCTTGTTGGCCGACATAGGTCTGGCCGGGGGCGACAACCTTGGCTCTGTGCGCATCAGATCCCATCGGGCTCTCCTCCATCTGGAATACGGCTAACCGCGAAAGCACGCGTCATCGGTGATCGCACGCGGCGCTTTATTGTATGTGCGTTTGCCATTGCCGTTCGACAAGCGCGACGAGCGGATATGTGATGAGAGCCGCAACGACCCCGAACGTGTACGGCGTCGCCACGTCAAACAACAACGGCCCGGAGAAGGCCCAAACCAGAGCGCCGGTGGCCATTGTTGCAATTGCGCTGATCGGACCACCGATCCTGGTGAACAATGCAAAAAGAGTGACGACAAAAACGCCAGCTGTTCCAAACGCCGACGCGAATTCGACAAGGTCACCGATACTGTCAGACGTTAGCGCCATGTAAGTCGCAATCGTGCCGAGGGCTGCCACACCACCACGTGCCATCCAGACCTTACCCTTTTCGCTCTTCACGGGGACGACGTGTTGCACCAAGTTGTGAGAGAGCATGGCCGAGCATGCGAGAAGCGCGGAATCCACAGTCGAAAGGATCGCCGAAATCAGCGCGCCCGCAAAGATCACGTAAAAGAAGGTTGGTAGATACGTCTCAGCAAGTTGCGGAATGAGCTGCTCGGACTCGTCGAGGCCGGGCCGCAACGACGGCCCGATCAGTCCGATGTAAACCGGGATGAGCGCAACCAGGAGATAAGCGCCTCCGCCGAAGAAGCTCGCTCGTTGCGCAACGCCAGGAGTCCGGCAGGCCAGCAAGCGGGATATCAATTCAAGCGCAACAAGTGATCCGCAAATCGGGACGGCCCATTGTTCGATGAAGTCCATCAGCGATTGTTCCGGACCCATGATCGCCAACCTCTGCGCATCCACTTGCGCAAGCGCTGTCGCCGGTGACCCAGCCTCTAGCAGAACGAAGACCAGCAACGCGATAAGGCCGGCAAGGATCGCAATGCCCTGCACGAAGTCGGTGTAGATGTCAGCCAGCAGTCCGCCAATCATCGTGTAGGCGACAACCGCAACAAACGCGACGATGATGCCGGTTGTCACGTCGACGCCTGAGGCCGAGCTGAAGATCTGCCCGAAACCACGAATCTGCGCGGCGGCCCACAAGATCGAGCCAGGGATCAGCAACAAAACCACGAGCCGCTCGACGCTCGGGCCGTAACGCTGGGCAAAAAGGTCCGCAAAGGTGGTGAGGCCGCGTCGGCGCAACGGCACGGCAAACAGCAACCCCATCAAAATGATCGCGACGCCATAGGCAAACGGTTCGCCTTGCGCGCCAGAGAGCCCATCGGAGTAAACGCTGCCCGCGGCACCGATTACCGTCTCGGCGCCAAACCAAGTTGCGAAAATTGAAAACGCGGCAAAAGCCGTTCCAACATTGCGTCCGGCAAGAATGTAGTCGCTCTCAAGCTTGACCCGGCGCGCTACCCAGATGCCGATCGCAAACTGAATGGCAATGTAACAGCCGATGCCGATAAGGGTTGCGCTCATCGGCGGCCCTCCCGCCGTACAGACGCTGGGCAAAACGGGCGTTTAGGAGAGTGTCCAAACCTCGCCGTTGCGTTCCTGTGTGGCCGAACCGCGCGCCAGCTGTGCTGTATCATTGACGCATCCCCCTTCCGCCAAGCCATTGCGTGGCGACAATAACCAATCGATCCACCAAACACAGCCCGTTCCCGCGAAACCCGGGCGGTGCCAAGAAAAAAACAGGATGACAAGCCAAGCTGGGTCCCAAAAAAGCTATTCAGCTTAATGGGTTGAAGAAGATTATTCGGCTTGTTCCGTGTGATACAGCAGAGACGTGCAAAATCACGCATGGTCCTATCAACACAGATTAACCAAGGGGATCATTCACCATGTCAGTCACGACCCGCGTAATTCAGGCTGCTACAGTTGGCCTCACCGTATTCGCCGCCACTTCGGTTCAGGCTGCTTCTGATCCAAGAGGCATTTGGTTCGATCACAACGGCCGCGGCGCCGTCGAGATTGCCGATTGTGAAAACGGTCGTGGCCTTTGCGGCTACGTCGTTCATGTCAAGAAACAGAAATATGCTTCCCGCTGCGGCCTGCAGATCCTCGGCAACGTCACGTCGAAAGGTGGAGGCTGGATCTATTCGCCAAGCCGTGGTCGCAAGTTCACCGTCCGCATTAAGCGGCTGTCCGACAACAACCTTCGCGTCGTCGGCAACGCTTCATCGCGCTTCTTCTCCAAGACGTTCACCTGGAAACGTGCACCGGAAGATCTGCAGCTCTGCGGTAAGTACGCGAGCCGCAACAACGCACCTGAAAAGTCCACTTCGGAAGCAGTCGTTGAAGAGAAGCCAGTAAAGCGCACCGAACGCCGGGCTTCGAAGGTCGAGCGTGATCCGCTGATCAGTGACTTCGTCTCAAACCCTAAGCCGCGCCGCTACAACAAATCCAAGCGCGACATTGAGGCTGAAGAAGAAGCTGAACTTGAGCGCAATGCGACGGCTGACGAAGAAGTTCGCTCCAACGACCGCCAGGCCAAAAGGGAAGACGATCAGGAATGGGGCATGGAGCCTGAAGGCGGCTCTGAAGACGGCCCAGTCGAAAACGAAGTCACCGAAGTTCTCGACACGCTGATCGATAGAGCCAACGAGTACACGGGCAAACTAGAGCGCAAGTGCAAGTTCCGCATCCCTTACGTCGACCGTGTAATCATGATCCCCTGCCGCGACTAACCGATCCCCCACCTCTTTAGTCGCGTCAAAGAAACAGGTCCCAGCGAACCGGCTGGGGCCTGTTTCCGTTTGCGGACGAAAGCGCTACCGTGCGCACTTTGAATCGGCACGCGAAGGGGCAGGCCTTGCAGAATCCAACATTCCAGCGATGGCTTTACTTCGTCAGCTTGGTGCTGGCCGCCGAAAGCATCTACATGCTTCCCTACCTCCGCAAGACGTTCCAAACGTCCATGGAAGAAGTCTTTGCCCTGGGTGCCGTTGATCTTGGCTTGCTGAATTCCATGTACGGCTTGATTGCCCTGGCCGCGTACTTTCCTGGCGGCTGGCTTGCTGACCGTTTCTCGGCGCGCAAACTTCTGACGTTCTCGCTTTTTGCGACAAGTGCAGGCGGCATTTACATGGCCACCATTCCCTCCCATGGAGGATTGGTCGCCGTCCACGCATTCTGGGGTATCACGTCAATCCTGACGTTCTGGGCCGCTCTCATAAAAGCGGTTCGCAATTGGAGCGGCCCAACGCAGCAAGGAACAGGCTTTGGCATGTTTGAAGCAGGCCGAGGTATCGTTGCCGCGGTGTTAGCTTCACTAGCCCTGATCGTATTCGCCAATTCAACGAGTTCGAGCGTCGGTCTCGTCTCAGTTATTTGGTTTTACTCAACCGCCGCGATGATTGCCGGTGTCTTGGTGTGGCTTCTCGTGCCGGATGAGCTTTACCAACACGCTGAAACCGCAGCCGCCACACCAGCGCAAGAACAACACGCTGCACACTGGTCAGATGTTCTCTCCACCAGTCGCAGCTGGTATCTCGCAGCTGTCATATTCTGCGCGTACCTGCTCTACGTTGGAACTTACGATTTCCCTGCATACGCCGAACGTGGTTTCGATCAAACAAAGCTCTTTGGTGCTCAGCTTGGAACGTTCCGCGACTGGATGCGTCCATTCGCAGCGATCGCCGCAGGCTTGCTCGCCGACAGGTTCGCATCATCGCGGGTGATCGGGGTAGCGTTCGGTCTGCTCGCGCTCGTTTACGCGACGCTGGCGCTATTGCCTGCCGGGCCCAGTTTGCTCTGGTTGTTGTGGGGCCAGGTCGCCGTCGCCGCGGCCGCCGGGTTTGCCTTGCGCGCTGTATTCTACGCCCTGTTGCAGGAGACCAACGTTCCGCTATCGCAGACCGGCATGACGGTTGGGTTCATCTCCGTTGTCGGATACGCACCAGATGTATTCATGCACACGATTGCCGGCAGGTTTGTCGAAGCCTTCGGAGTCGACCTGGGTTACCGCACTTACTTCGGCTGCCTATTCGTGGTCGCACTCGTCGGCTTCGTGGTGCTTCTCCAGTTGCTTCGTACCAACACGAGCAAGCCTCAGAAATCACTCTAACATTCATCATTCAGAGGATGGCCTTTTCGCCACAGTCCAAAGGTATGGAGCAGGGGTTAACCACTCAAAAACCCGAACCAGCGAGAAAAAAGCAGTAAACCAACTAAATGGGTGTCAGATGCTGAAGCTCGCGGCGAAACGGACTAACATCGACAAGTCAAACGCAAACGCGCCGGAAGTGCCGAGCGCGGACACCAAAGACATTTGTGCGGCGCTCAAAGCCATCAAGGCGAACCAGCTTCCTGACTTCTCAAAGCTGCCGCCCGACGTTGCTGAGGCCATGGCATCTTTGGCAAAATCTGTTCTTGAGCGCGACGAGAACGAGCTTAAGGACACCGTTTCGCTGTCGCTACATGCCAGCGAGGCGATGGCGTCGGTCGGGCGCATTGTAGGCGATGTCCGTGATATCAGCTCCAACACACAATCGGTTGCCGCAGGCATCGAACAGCTCGACGCGTCGATTTCGAACGTCGCGCGCAGTGCTGAAACGACGTCGGCCAACGTCGAGCGGATTTCGAATTTGATGTCCGAAACCGTCAACACAGTTTCGCAGACGAACCAAGCCGTGCAATCGAGCGACGCGGCAATGGAATCAACGATGGCCGAGGCCGATCAGGTTCTGCAAGCCGTGCACCGGATCGAGTCGTTTGTCGACACCGTCGATAAGATCGCGAAGCAAACCAACCTGCTTGCGTTGAACGCTACAATCGAAGCAGCACGCGCCGGAGAAGCTGGTCGTGGTTTTGCGGTCGTCGCAACAGAAGTGAAGTCGCTGTCAGAGCAAACCGGCATTGCGACCCGTGACATTCACGGATTGATGGGTGAGCTCAAAACGGTAGTCGATAATCTACACGCCGCAGCCCAAGCATCGCGACAGGAGACTTCGATAGCCACCGGCATGACGGCGCAGATTCAGGACTCTCTGCTACAGGTAAGCGAGCTCACGCAGGAAGCCTCTAACGAGATGATCGCCGTCGCCCAGGTTATCTCAGAACAATCCAATGCAACAGGTGAGCTCGCCCAATGCGTTTCTGACACCGCAGATCTCAGCGCTAAAGCGGCGTCACATGCGACAACTGCCGTCGAAGTTGTAAGACGTTCGGAAGCGGTCATCGGACCTGCGTTAGAGAGAATGTCTGAGTTGAATATTCCAAACGCCGTCTTGTATTTGGCGAAGTCGGATCACTTCCTTTGGAAGAAGAAGCTGGTCGAGATGTTCGTCGGTCTCAACAACCTGACCGAACAAGAATTAAGCGATCACCACAATTGCCGCCTTGGCAAATGGTACTTCAACCGTGCCGAAGAGGACCTTCGACGACTGCCAACGTTCGCCCAAATAGATGCACCCCATGAACGTGTACATCGGCATGGCAAAAAGGCAGCCGCTTTGTTCGCGCAGGGAGATCGAGAAGGGGCTTATTCCGAGATTCTTGAAATGGAAAAACACTCCGGTGAAGTCGTTCGCCTGCTCGATCAGCTGATCAGTGAAGTTTCTTGATAAGACAAAATTGGGTGTCGCGCTTAGGGCATCGTCCCGTACGCGTAAAGTGTGCCCGAACGCTTTGCCCTGCCCAGCGTCTTCGCAGCTGAGATAGCTCTCAACTTGCTGCGGGGCGAACCCTGCGTTAATTAGATTAGAGTGATTCTAAACTCTGGGGCGGTTTGATGATACCGGGTCTGAACCTGGGTCGGCGTCGGTTCTCCGATCTGTCGGAACAAGAAATCCTTGCGCTTGCTATCTCTTCAGAAGAAGACGATGCGCGCATTTACAGAAGTTATGCCGAACAACTGCGCCCGGACTACCCGGATACGGCTGCCGTGTTCGACAGTATGGCGACACAAGAAGACGACCACCGCAAAAGCCTTATCGAGCTTCACAAGAAACGTTTCGGGCAAACAATCCCACTGATCCGACGCGAGCATGTCGCTGGCTTTTATGCCCGCCGGCCAGTTTGGCTTGTAGGCAACTTGGGAATTGAACGTATTCGCGACGAAGCCGTCGGGATGGAGGAGGAAGCCCGCAACTTCTATCTCAAAGCCGCTCAGTCAACGAGCGACGCAAACACGCGTAAACTTCTTGGCGATCTCGCAGCAGACGAAGACCGTCACCGAAAAGTTTCCGCGGAACTTGAACGCCAGCACCTATCTGAAGACGCACGCGAGCAGGAAGAAAAAACCGCACATCGCCAGTTTATTCTGACCTGGGTGCAGCCGGGCCTCGCAGGCTTGATGGATGGTTCGGTCTCGACCCTCGCGCCGATTTTCGCCACCGCATTCGCCACGCATGATACCTGGACAACTTTCCTCGTCGGGCTTGCGGCATCGGTTGGTGCCGGGATCTCGATGGGCTTTACTGAGGCGGCATCAGATGACGGTCAGATCTCAGGCCGGGGGTCACCAGTAAAGCGCGGATTTGCCTCCGGTATCATGACGACGGTGGGCGGACTGGGACACGCCCTGCCGTATCTGATCCCAGATTTTTGGACGGCCACGAGTATCGCCATCGCAATCGTGTTTCTGGAGCTTTGGGTTATCGCATGGATCCAGAACAAATACATGGAGACGCCGTTCTGGCGGGCGACGTTCCAAGTCGTGCTCGGCGGCGCCTTGGTGTTCGCGGCGGGCATTTTGATCGGCAGCGCATAGGCGCAATCATCACAGACCACTGATCCCTACGGCGTCAATGTACCTCTTTCAACGTCGCGAAGACTATAGCGGTCGAGTGCCATAAGAAACGCATTGGTCGCTTCACGCATAGCGGGCTTGAGTGCGCAGCGCGCATCGAAAACGCAGCCAGCTCCGCCTTCCACAAAACAGTCAACAACCGCGAAATCATTCTCAATTTCGCGCACAACCGCCCCGATCCTTATGCTTTCCGGAGCACGGTCCAGCTTAACGCCACCGCTGCGCCCGCGTTGCGTGGCAATCAACCCCGCGGCAGCTAGTCTGGCGACAATCTTCATCACATGGCTTTTAGGCAGTAGAAGCCGTTCGGAGATTTCCTCTACCGACACTGGCTCTGCGGTTTTTGACAGGAGCATAAGGATCCTGAGTGCAAAGTCGCTGGCTCTGTTGAGACGCACGAGACTGGCCTTTCGTCGATAACATTCATATCAGATGTTGTTTTAGCATGGCTGGTGTGCTAGGAAAAGATGCATACGAAAAGAATGAATTGGAGTTGGCATGTCAGAGCACCGTGATGATGCCCGTTCTCAGTCAGCGGACAGTGCGGATACGCAAGCGAATGCAGACGAGCTGGATGTGAGGCCGGGCCCGCGAGATCCGCTCCATCCGTCAATCACTCGAGAACAAATCAGCATTCTCGTTGACGACTTTTACGAGCTTGTCTGGAAAGACGAGCGATTGGGTCCAATTTTCGCGGGCGAACTCGACGGCAAGCGCCCTGAGCATCTAGCAAAAATGAAAACGTTTTGGGAATCGGTGTTGCTCAAGACAGGTGCTTATAAGGGCCGGCCTGTGCCAGCGCATATGAAGCTCCAAAACGTCGAGGGTGACGACTTCAAAGTTTGGTTGGGCCTGTTCCGAAAAGTTGCTAACAACACCTTCCATCCGGACGCAGCTCCACACGTTATCGAAACGGCCGAACGCATCGCCTCCAGCCTGTGGCTAGCCATGTTCGGCAATCCGTTCAACGCTCCGCCACAATGGCGGCCCGAGCCGACACGGAGCACGGCATGACGCTCGAAAACACGATAGCTACGATCGCGCCGCCAATTGGTGACAACGCAAGCGGTATCACGATCAAAATTGAAGTGCGTCTATTCAATTCGCTGCAAAAACACGCAGGGCCCGAAGGCTGGCGCACGCATTGCGAGCTTCCAGCTGGCGCAACCATTGGCGATCTCGTAAAGCAGTTAGGAATTCCCGCCCACGAGATCTTTGTCGTTTTCTGCAACGGTCGAGACATTACAAGTGGGCTGGTTGGCGCGCCGATCAACCAAGCGCGCGCGCTCGATGATGGCGACGTCATCGCTCTGTCCGGGCCGGTGCCCTACAGTTATGGCCTGGGTGCACCCGTCGTTTAACATCGGCGCAGATCTCTTAAAGCCGCAGCGCTCTTAATGCCAATGAAGAAGCAGCACCAAAACCGCCCCGCCCTCGCGCGACCCATTATTGCGCTCGGCATCCGATCCCAGAGTGTTCTCACCGCCAAGTGAACCAAACACTGCGCGAAACTGTATACAGTGGAGTGGAGATGTTGGGCATTAATACGAGGCGGAGTTGAGAAACATGATGGGGGCAGGAAAACTCGTAGTTATCGCATCTGCGGTTCTTCTCGCCGCAGCGGGCTTTGCTGTTTCCAACGCGAGTGCCCAAAACTACGGCGAATTCGCAAGTCCAGTGGGTGATGATACGAACTGCACGGACGACGCCATTCTCGTCTTCGACGCATCCGGATCGATGGCAAGTGCCGGCTACAATGAACTGGAAAATCCCCGGATACTTGAGGCTCTAGGTGCCGTACGCCGGGTGCTGCCACAAGTCACGCCATACCGGCGCATCGGACTTGTCGTGTATGGCCCTGGCTCTGGCGACGCGTGCCAGAACATTGATCTGCGGTTGGCACCCGCATTCAATTCGGCGACACGGATCATCTCAGAGCTCGAACGAACCGAGCCTGATGGAAACACACCGCTGACCCAGGCTGTCCGCGATGCCGCCGAGGCCTTAGCGTTTCGCGAGAAGCCCGCTGTCGTAGTGCTGGTGACCGATGGCGAAGAAACCTGCGGTGGGGCACCGTGCACAATGGCGTCTCGCCTGGTTAGTGAGGCCGCAGCCATTACCGTGCATGTGATCGGGTTCAAGGTCCGTGGCCGGTTTTTTCAGTGGCAATCGCAAAGCGGCGGCGAAGTTGGCGGACAAACAGCCTCGCAATGCATGGCCGACATGACGGGCGGTAAATTTGAATCGACAGAAACAGCAGAAGAGCTGGTCGCAGCACTTCAAAAAACGCTCGGTTGCCCAGTTTTAACCGAAGCCGAACTCAAACCTTTGGAGCTGGGATCGCAAAAAGTTGCGAAGTGACTCAACGCATCGAAGCGTGTTGGTACAGCGAATGGGCTTCCTTAACGTGCAGCGTCTATACTTCACTCGCGTCAAGGCCAACTGTTGAGTTCATCGCTGGCGTCTCATTTCCTCCTGGCGCATCGGCATGGCATCGATTGTCGCGAATAGCTGACGAACCGAGAGCGGTCGTGACTGGGAAATCTTAGTGCCGCCATCCTTGCCAACGAGGACAACGCGGAACCTCACATTTTCAACGCCAAATCTCGTACGTAGCTGTGCCGCCGACAAGCCAGGCCCAGGACCGAACTGGGTGCGGACGCTGTCATGATCTACCCATATGACAACGATGTCGCGCTCTTTCAGGCCAGCTTGTTTGCCTGAGAAAAGCCGGCGCTGCTCCGCCAATTGAGCTTCGCCCCCGGGTCCTGCAAACACAACCACAGGACGGTTCTTCCATTTGTAACCTGACATGGCTTGCGCTTGCGTCGCTGTCAGCATCAGCGCAACCGCCGCAGCCTTGATGTAACCCGTCGATTTCATCGGTCTTCTCCAAACCGTAGAGCGAGCAACGCCGAGCCAAGGTTCTTGTTTTGGTGTCTAGCCGCTCTAGCCACCAAACAAAGCGGCCAGCAACAGAAAAAAGACGACTGTGATTGTCAGTTGGATGCGAAGGTTTGGGTACCACGCAGGCGTCGACCCCGTGCGCGAGTTTCCAATGTCGATGAATAACAACGCAACGAACAACGCTGCTAACCCAAACAAGGTCAGTGTGACTGGCAGAAACCAAAGACCGAATGCAGCTAATGCGGGCAGAACGCTAATCGCCAACTGCCTGCCCATGAGTGCCATGTCATCCCCGGTGGCAACCATGGCCAAGCCCCACTGAGCACCGCCCATGAAAGACGCGATGACAACGCCATAGAGGATAAGGGCCGACATCGCTGGACCGCTTGATGATACAGACCCAGCAATGGTCAACATAGAAAAGACGGCGAACGGAACGACTCCGAACCAGCCGAGAAGCAATGCCGGACGTGGTATTTGGGTTGAGCTATTCATGCTTGATTATCTTGTTATAGCGGTCGCAATTCGTGTAACGCCGCCGATCCCGAGATAGATCACCAGGGGCCTCGAAACGCGTCGGAGAGATTGGATAAATCAGAACGCAAACCCTATGTTCCGACCATGACAATTCTAAATTCGTTTGATCGTCCGTTGCAGGTCGTCGTGGTTGGTGCAGGTGGTGCCATCGGCAGTGCGATGGTTGATTTGCTCGCAGATTGCCAGAGCGTTGAAAGCATCCTCGCGTGCGCGCGTCAGCCTTTGCCCCACGCCAGCCAAAAGGTAACTGCGAAACCGATTGATGTTTTGGACGAAGGGAGCATCGCTTCAGCATTGGCGGGTGTAGAGCGCATCGATCTTGCCATTGTCTCGATCGGACGGTTGCACAACCAGGATGGAATGCAGCCCGAAAAGTCGTGGCGTGCGCTAGAAAAAGAACAGCTGCTCGAAAGCTTCGCAATCAATGCAATAGGTCCGACGCTGGTCGCCAAGCATGTGCTGCCGCTGCTCCCGCGCCAAGGCAAGTCGGTCTTCGCTGCGCTATCGGCGCGCGTCGGCAGCATCTCTGATAACCGGCTCGGGGGGTGGTATGGGTATCGGGCATCCAAAGCAGCGTTGAATCAGCTCATCCAAACCCTCAGCATTGAACTTGCCCGTCAGCGTCGCGAGTCGATCTGTATTGGCTTGCACCCTGGAACCGTTGACAGCGGCCTGTCGCGACCGTTTCAAGGTAATGTCCCCGAAGGCAAACTCTTCACGCCGCAGTTCTCTGCCGAGCGTCTCCTCAAGGTCATCGACAGCGTGACCACATCGCGAAGCGGCGAACTCATCGCATGGGATGGAACAACGATCGCGCCGTAAATTAAGAACACCGGTCAGAAGTATGTCCTCGCCTGACGCGCCCAAGCTCCGGGACGGCCATCAACGCCTCGTTAACCGCAATAGGAGTATTCTTTATCCGTTAGAGGTGTGGGGCGCCGTCCTAAGACATGAGATTTTTTCGCGACAAACGCGCTTCTGAAGACAGTGATGTCAAGGATGACCGCTTAGAACCAACGCTTGGACCTTTACCGCAGAGCCATGGCGTGGGTGGAGCGCGCCCGCACTGGCAGCCTCCTGTAAGCGCGCCGCCACCTCAGCATCCGCCGCACCCCACGTACGCCCACGCGGCGCATCCAACATATCCAGCACCTGCAGCCCCGTTCCCCACCGGTCCAAGTCATTCACAGCCTTACCCGACCTGGACAGGGCAGCCGATGCATCCCGCGGCTCCGTCGGCCATGCCTACTCAGCCTGCGGTTCCCCCCACTGCTGCACAGCACGGCGCAACGGGAGCTCCTTGCCCTCAGCACGCAGCCGGACCGGCGTGCACCTGTCATGCGGTTAAGTCCGAAGTGGGAGTCGATAAACCCGACCATCATGACGATGCAACCGCAGATACAGGCAATGGCCCCGAGCAAGCCCCGCCCGACCAAAAACGCGCGCGGTCCGTTTGGGGGATCGCCTGGGCAAAATGGCGAGAAATGAAAAGGACGCCATCGTCCCAGGATGCTTCAGCATCGGCAGCACAAGAGTCGATTGACGAAGACACCTACTATGAAGATGAGGAAATTGCTGACGATCACGGCGTGGGTGAAACCGGCGAATACGAGATGAGCGACAGCCCTAGATCATCCCGGCCGCAAGCATCGATCTTTGCACGACTTGCTGTTGCGGCTGTGATCCTGGGCGGCGTGTGGCTTGGCTCGATGATGATCTACTACTCGGCCAAGTTTCCTGATCCGCTGGCGGCTCAATCGGGCAAGGCCCCGACAATTCGTATCCTGGCACGAGATGGCAGCCTGCTCGCAGAGCGCGGTGCAAAGCATCCTTACATCCCAATCGATCTTCTGCCCGACCACGTGATCCAAGCGGTTGTCGCTATTGAAGACCGCCGCTTTTTCGAACACGGCGGCGTCGACTTCAGTGGGTTGATCCGCGCGGCCTTCGCGAATTTGCGTGCCGGGCGCTATGCCCAGGGCGGCTCCACCATCACGCAGCAACTTGCAAAAAACATGTACCTCTCGTCCGAGCGGACATTGACGCGCAAGTTCGAAGAGCTCAGCCTTGCGGTCTGGCTGGAGATGCGCCTTGAAAAGCGCGACATCCTCGAACTCTACCTGAACAAAGTCTATTTCGGCTCCGGCGCATATGGCATCGAGGCGGCAGCCCAACGCTACTTCAACAAGTCTGCTCGCGCATTGTCCCTGGTTGAAAGCGCCATCATCGCCGGCTTGCTTAAAGCTCCTTCCCGTTACGCGCCATACACCAACCCGGCAGCAGCACGAAAACGCGGTCGTGTTGTCCTCCGCAGCATGCGCGATGCAGGTTATTTAAGCACGCCACAATACAAGAAGGCTCAGAAGGGTGCCGTGCGATTTGCCAAATCTCACCGCTCACGAGAGATCAACGGAACAGAGTACGCGGTTGATTACATCCTCGAGCGCATGCCGCAACTCATGTCCCCGCAGAAGGGGGCTTTGATCGTTGAGACCTCAATCGATCTTGGATTGCAAAAGCTTGCGCAACGCACACTGTCGGAAACTCTGAAAGGCCAGGGGACCAAGAAAAAAGCAAGCCAGGGTGCGATCGTGGTGCTGGATGGCTCGGGCGGGATCCGGGCATTGGCCGGAGGCGCCGACTACGCCAAGAGCCAATTCAACCGTGCCGTTAAGGCCAAACGTCAGCCTGGATCGACATTCAAACCCTTCGTATTTTTGACCGCCCTCGAAAGCGGCATGACACCAACAAGCACAACGCTAGATTTGCCGCTCAGCGTTGGCGGATGGTCTCCACGCAATATCAACGGCAAGTATCGCGGCGAAGTCAGCCTACGTGAAGCGCTGGCGCGTTCAATCAATACTGTCGCCGTGCGCTTGGCATTGGATTCCACACCCGCCCGGGTTGCGTCCGTTGCGCGACGCGCCGGTATTGCTTCGGATCTGCGCGAAGATCCCTCACTTGCGCTTGGGACATCTGAAGTCACGCTGCTCGAATTGACAGGTGCCTATGCGTTATTCGCCAGCGGTGGCCGCCGCGTCGAGCCGCACATCGTTCGCAGGATCCGTAACATGTCTGGCCGCGTGCTCTATGCCAATGCCAGCAGCTCCAACGAACAGGTCGCAAAGCTGCGCCATGTCGGCGCCATGAACGACATGCTGAACGCAGCCCTGATTGCGGGAACCGGGCGCAAAGCCGCACTCGCGAAGCACCCAGCCGCAGGCAAGACGGGGACGAGCCAAGGCTTCCGAGACGCTTGGTTTGTTGGTTACACCGCACATATGACGGCTGGCATTTGGCTTGGTAACGACAATGGCAAGCCAATGGATCGTGTTGTTGGCGGCAGCCTTCCCGCGAAGATCTGGCGTAAGGTCATGCAGCAGTCTCATCGTGGACTGCCCCAGATGCCCTTGCCTGGAACGTTCCGACCAGGCACCCGCATCGGCGCTGGGCGTGAGTCATTTGTTGCGCGCTTTGAAGGACAGTCAAATCCTCCGACAGCAGCGGTACAGCGAGCAAGGAAGAAGACCGCATTTTCGTCTAAAGGAACTAAAAGCCCGTCTGGCCGGATCATCGTTAGGCCGCCCAAAATCGTTGCCAAGGCACTGGCCCCGCAATCGCCCCCGCCGTTACCGGGGAAAAGCGGGCGACCACCAACACCGATCCACCCAAAAGATGCAATCAGTGGCGATTTCATCGCGCGCGCACTGAACTCGGTCGCACCAGCAAAGCCGCAACGTGAAACTGATCTAGCAGGCGGGGCGAAAGGCTTCGATATCGATGAGATTCGCCGGCGCTTGCAAAGCGAAGACCGAAAAGCACCAAAGCCTGCTCTGGCCAGAGAGCCCTACATGGCTCTCGGCGCAGGACGTCGGCCAGATCGCTAATCCAACTGTTTCCAACAGAGAGTGGCGTCCGAGCGCTAACGCCGATCACATCGACCAGACCCACGCACCTTAGCGAGTTATTCTGCGTGAGGTAGACAGGGCGAAATTACATTCCAGGGGAGCTGGGAGGCCCGTCGCGTCAGTCGCTAACACCGTAGCGATGCAAATCCATTCCGTAGATCTGCAGCCACTCTTTAGCTTCGTCCATGTACGGCACGGCTTCATCGACCAGGGCCCAAAAGCGAGGGCCGTGGTTCATCTCGCGCAGGTGAGCAACTTCATGAGCCGCCACGTAATCAAGGACGAATGGGGGGGCCATGACGAGCCGCCAAGAGAACGACAGCGCACCCGTGGACGAGCAGGAGCCCCAGCGGCTGGTTTGGTCGCGTACCGAAACCTTCTTCGGACGCACCCGCAGGTGCTCGGCGTGTAGCAGAACGCGTGCTTCAAGATCTTTGCGGGCCTGCTTGAAGAGCCAATGGCGCAGACGCTGCGGTCCGTTGTCGTCGCTGACAGCCACCCGGATCTCTTTGAAGCCGCGCGTGGGTTTGTGCATGTGCACCACGCCCCGGCCGCGTTGCGGCTGAACGAATACAATCCGGTGCGGCGTGCCCCGGAGCGGCATCACCTGGCGGTGGGCAAACGGTACCGGGTCGGGAAGGTTGCCGAGGCGCTCCTTCACCCAGTCGATGTGCCGGTGCACAAATGACCCAGCTTCGCCCAAGTCGCATTGGGTAGGTAGCGTCACAATAACAGCGCGCCGTGTCCGGCTCACACGCAGGGTCAGGCGCCGTGCTTTGGGGTGCCGACGCACCTCAACAGGAGCCCCGAGGTCACCAAGCCTTGGGTCTTCAAGAGACGTACCGTTTTTATCATCTGAAACCCGCGACATTCGGGAAACCTTGCAACAAGAACCGCTAAATTTGTTGGGAGACCGGGTTTGTAGGAAACCCGTGGTCGCGGTCAAAGGCGCAATTTAGTGCGCTTGTTCCGTAGTGCACGAGCTCCGGCAGACCGGATCAATAACTTGAGTTTAGAGCCTCAATGCCGACCACGCCAGTGGCATTAAAAAACAAGATTGCCAGCTCGTAGCACTGTGGCACTTCTGCCGGAGCAGCGACTCGAAAGGTGTGAGCGCAACCAAATAAGATCTCAACATATTGATTTATATTATAAAAAATAAAAATGCTGATGCATCTTTTCCGAGGTGCCCATAGGTCACATAAGTAACTCAGAGGTCGCAGTGATAGCTGCGCACCTCTTGACACGCCTCCAAATCGACAAGGTCGATATGCAACGCACCGTTGGGTGCGCTGCACATGATTCGGTTGCCTAATCAACTCTACCGCACACCCTGTATGCGGTCGTCAAATCTGGCGTGGCCCGAGAAATCCTTCGATCATCATTTGGGATGCAAGGGCCCACAGCCGGAAGGGTGAGAAGAACGCGAGAGCGTCATCTTCCTCCTTGGCATGCGTGCCTGCGGGTAGGCCTTGGCGGGTTAAGATCGGTGCCATCCCATCAGGTTGCGCGTCATTCGCTGGAGCGAAGGTGAACGCCACCTCAGAGACGTCGCAACCATTGATGTGAGATGCGTCTTTGACCTCAGATGTTTTGATCGCCTTGATTGCTGCCAGCTGTTCAGCACGCGGGTCGTGCGTGTGAATGAACTGGGTGATGCGCGGGGCGATGTCGTTTCTGAAACGCGACCCATTGAAAATGCCGTAATGGCCAACCCCTCTGGCTTCGTAGTGGAGCTTTAAAGATGGAGCCAGGTTTGGCGTCAGATCGTGCACGGCCCGGCATTGGCCAAGACCGGTAATGTCGTCTTTTTCGCCTTCGATGGTCATGATCGGGACATGGCGGATCGCTCCTAGATCGACCTTGCGCCCATAATGCCTCATCTCGCCTTTCGGCAGCGCATGGCGAACAAAAACCGTATCAATCGTCTGAAGATAAAACTCCGCCGTCAAATCCATCACGGCGAGGTATTCATCGTAAAATTCGCGGTGTTTTTCAGCCGAGTCGCAGTCGCCATAAACAAGATGCACAAACAGATCTTTGTGTGCCGTCATGTGGCGGTCGAGGTTCATGGTCATGAACCCGGTAAGTTGCAGGAAGCCCGGGTAAACCATGCGTCCGTAACCCATATTGGTCCACGGAACGACGCCAACGGCGTTCGCTTCAAACCATTCGGTTCCTTTTTCCTCAGCCAGCTCGTTAACAGCGGTCGGGCTCACACGCGTATCGACCGGACCACCTGCAAGCGTGAGAGAAGCAGGCACATTCGGGTCATTCGCTTGTTCCATCAGGGCGATAGCAGCGAGCACCGGAACCGAGGGTTGGCAGACGGCAAACACATGCACATCGCCACCAAACATCGCGATCATTTCGGTGATGTAGTCGATGTAGGTGTCAAGGTCGAAGCGCCCCGCTGCAAGCGGAACGGTCGCTGCATCCTGCCAATCTGTGATGTAGACGTCGTGATCAGGCAGAAAACGCTCAACGGTGCCGCGCAATAGGGTCGCGTAGTGTCCCGACATCGGCGCAACGATCAGAACCTTGGTGTCGTTTTCAGCACGCTTAGCGGGAACATCGCGCTGAAAACGCAGCAAACGGCAAAACGGCCGGTGCCAGACAACCTCTTCGCGAACGTTAACCAACTTGCCGTCGACACGGGTGGTTTTCAGCCCGAACTCCGGCTTGTCGTAACGGCGGGTCGTTCGTTCGAAGACTTCGCACGCGGCGGCGGCGTGCCGACCGATCGTCGTGTGGGTCAGCGGATTAAACGGATTCTTGAAGAACGCTTCGTAGTTGCCTGCTGCAGCCCGTACGGGACTTACAGCGGCATGGCCAAATTCATAAAGATGATAGAGCACGGCGTGCTTCCCCCTTGCACGATCGTCCTGGTTGGACGCAGTGTCCCGGCACTCGTAAACTCGTCGGTTGTGACCTCTCGACGCACAGCGAGGATGCCACGTTGACGTCGATAGATTGCCGCTATCTGCAACAGTGCCCTGATTCGGGTGCGCGGGGAAACCGGCTTGCAGTTTCGCTGCGCTGAGTGACGGCAGGTCGAGGTCGAATGTCGAGCCTTAAGATCTCTTGGCTCACGAAGTCTGACCGCCGACCTCATTTCACCCCGGATGCGTCAGGGGGACGGCAAGCCACGGATACAAGAAAAGGTAAGCAAAGCCGCAACGTGTTGAAAAAACTAAACCCACCAATAGATCCCAGTCCGCTGAACGCTGACAGCATGCGCCTGGCAACGATCATTCGCTTGCGATGGATCGGTGTTGCCGGTCAACTCGTCACGATTGGCTTCACGTACCTGTGGCTCGGTTTCGATGTGCCGCTGCCCTATTGCCTGGCTCTGATCGCATTGTCCGCGTGGCTCAATGTTTTTCTTTTGATCAGTTTCCCGCCGCGCCACCGCTTGAGCGCGCCGTTTGCTGCGTCGCTTCTGACCTACGATATGCTGCAACTCGCGGCTTTGATCTATTTGACCGGCGGCATCGGCAATCCATTTGTCATGCTGATGATTGCCCCGTGTATTGTGTCGGCTGCGACGTTGCCGGTCGTTTACACATTCACCATCAGCGCCATAACGATCGTCAGCGCGTACCTCCTGACTTACTTCTATTGGCCCTTGCCTTGGTATTCAGGCATCCGCTTCGAACTGCCAATTCTCTATAAAGTCGGCATCCTGACATCTGTTGGAACCGGCCTTGTGTTTGTTGCATTCTACGTTCGCCGGCTCGCCCACGAGAGCCGCGAGATGTCGGCCGCCTTGTCAGCCACGGAGCTGATCTTGGCGCGGGAGCAAAAGCTCCACGCTCTCGATGGCCTTGCCGCTGCTGCCGCGCACGAACTAGGGACACCGCTTTCCACGATCTATCTCGTCGCAAAAGAGCTTGAGCGCGAACTCGGTCCTGACCACCCGAACGCAGAAGACTTAGCGCTCCTGCGCAGCCAGTCCGATCGGTGCCGAGAGATCCTCCGTACGTTGACACGTAAGCCTGATGCGCAAGACCCGATGCATGCCGCCGTTTCGATCCGCGAAATCATCGATGACGCAGCTGCGCCCTATCTGGAGCTTGGCAAAGTTATTCGCATTGACGCCCAGCCGGTTGACGGCGCTGGGCCAGACGTATCCCCAGAGCCCGTCGGTTTGCGCCAACCCGGCCTGATCTATGGCTTGGGCAACATTATCGAAAATGCCGTCGACTTCGCGCGTTTCAACGTTGATGTTGTCTCGCGGTGGGATGCCGACAAAGTGACGATTGAGATTCTGGACGACGGTCCGGGTTTCCCACCGGATCTAATTGATTCCATCGGCGATCCATATGTAACGACACGCGGCGCAGGAGCTGGCAAAGCCTCAAAAGAAGCGTCAGGTCTCGGGTTGGGGTTCTTCATTGCGAAAACGCTGCTCGAGCGTTCTGGGGCGACGTTGGAACTTGAAAACCGCCAAGCTCCCAAGCATGGGGCCCACGTTCGCCTGACTTGGCCAAGGTCTGCGTTCACAACACCCGACGGTTGGCAGGCCCATAAGACAGGCGGTCGTTAGCAGATAAGATAACCAAAAATGACTTGTTCCGCTGAGCTCGAAGATGAGCTGTTGTCTAAGCAGCTCAATGACTTAGAGTGACCTAAACTTGTAGCAATTTTGCTGATCACTTAGACGGACGAAGGAGTTGGCCTGCGCCGCCCAATGCTTATGCTGTCGCAGCCCTGGAGGATGAAGCCTTGGAAAACAACAACGAAGATCTCTCGTTTCGCGAAGACGAACTCCCCGAAGACGCATCACTCGTGATCCTAGACGACGACAAAGCTTTCTTGCAGCGACTTGGCCGCGCCATGGAGCAGCGAGGGTTTAAGGTTCGCACATCCGATAACGTCGCCGAAGGTATGGACCTGATCCGTCAGGAGCCACCCGCATTTGCGATTGTCGATATGCGCCTTGAAGACGGCAACGGTCTGGAAGTCATTGGCGAACTCGCAAAGCTACGCCCAAACGCTCGCGCAATCGTTTTGACCGGTTATGGCAACATCGCAACCGCCGTCACTGCTGTGAAGCTCGGCGCTGTCGATTATCTGGCAAAACCTGCCGATGCGGATGAAGTCACCGATGCCTTGCTAGCGCCGCCGAATTCGAAAGCTGCACCGCCTGAAAACCCGATGTCAGCCGACCGTGTCCGGTGGGAGCACATCCAGCGCGTTTACGAACTTTGTAACCGCAACGTTTCTGAGACCGCCCGCCGTCTGAATATGCATCGGCGTACCCTGCAGCGCATTTTGGCAAAGCGGGCGCCCAAGTAAATTCAGCTCTTGCAGCCAAATGATTTCGCGGGCCTGTCACTCGGGTCCGCGTTTTTCGTTTTGCGGTCCAGTGCCCAGTTTCAAAACGCCCACTGACACTTTGGTAAGGCTCTCCGGAATTGGTGGCGCGGCCTGAATTGTTCTTGCGTGTTTCTTAATCCCGCAAGCTCAATGCTCTCGTCGGATATCAATGGTCCACCCTCGCCATCCAAGGCTGGCGGCGGCTTGTCGACAAGAACAGCAGGCGCAATATGAGCAACTTTCGGGTGAGGCAGCAGGAAAGCCAGGATGCAAGCTTGCGTTATCGAACGCGCAGTCTAATCGCGAGATTTTCTGAAGAGGAACGCGGAACGATCGCTATCCTCTTTGCGTTGTTGCTCGTTCCATTGCTTGGCATTGTTTTCGGCGGTATCGACTATAGCCGCGCCATGTCGGTGCAAAGCCAGCTACAAACGGCCGCCGAATCCGCAGCGCGAAGCGCGGCCAGCCGGTTGCCCGAGGGCCGCGATGCTGCAGAGGCCGCCTTTGAAGCCGCCTTCCGCGCAAACCTGCCGGACGAACTGAAAGATCACGCATACGATTTGAACGTGGCAGCGAACGGTCGCGCCATTGAGGTTTCCATTAAGTCGGAAGTCCGGACAACACTTGTCGCTCTTGTTGGCCTGAACAAGCTAGAGGTCGCGGTCGCTGCGAAAGCAAAATTGCCAAGTCCGTCGAAGTTGGCACGCCGTAAGGAATTCAAAGAGGCGCTCGACGCTGTCCCTGGACCAGCAGGTGCGCGCGCCAGGGCGCGCTACGAAGATGCCCTTCGTAAGGGCGGACGGAACGCAGCAATGCCGACGCCTGAGGAACTCGAACAAGCTCAGGCCAAGATGCGCGAAGCAATGCGTGCTTTGGGTGTTCATGTCGGCTCTGGCAGCATGCAGGACCTACCCGATCCAGGCGAGATTGAACGGATGCAGCGTGAAATTGCGCGGGAGCTAGGCCGCCTCGTTTCTAGATAAAGTCTCACTCAGCGCTCATGAGTTTCGGCGCGAGCACGAACGCAGGCAACAAAAGTTCGACGCCAGAAAAGTGGAAATCCTCAACGCACCAGAAACAGCGGGCACTCCAGCCCCACTGTTAGCGCGCTCAGATCATCATAAGGGACAGTGACGCCGCCGTATTGTGCAACCACAAACCCTGGCCCGAGTTGACGGATGGCTTCCGCGGCCACGCCCGGCTCTCCGCGCGTCGGCGGTGCTGCAACGATGCGTGGCACCTGCCCGGCAGGAAACGCTAACCGGGCCTGTTCATCGAGCCATTGCAGGTGTTGATGATCATCTCCGATCAACAGGGCCGTGACGCCGGCTGCACTCTCGGGCTCGCCAGCTGCGAGGCGTTCCGCTGTTCGCACAAGCCCGGTCATCCGCTCAGGATCTTCGATCGCAGCAACAATTCGACCCTCACGTTGGCCAGCTTTTGGTCCAACCGTAACCAGTCCGGTGCAATCCCTGACGCTTGCTAATATTTCGCCAAGCGCCAGGCCGTCTTGCGGCTGGAAAGCTTCGCCGCGCACAATCACGTTCCACGGGCCTGCCGCCGCGCATGTTTGTGCGAGCGCTGGAACGGGGTCTGAGCGAACAGTTGAGGCAAGTACGCGGGTTTCAAGCCGCCCGCCAATTTCTTTCAACCGCTGATGCATAGCCCGGCAGGCAGCTTCGAACTGGCGCTCAATATCGGGCGTCGATATCGGCCTTGTGATTCCGCCCGACAATGACGTCTCCTTAACAAAGCCGTAAGCGGTAAGATCGAGAAGTTGTCGCTCTTCAACGAACAGACCTTCGATGTCAGATTGGAAAGCTTTTGCGATGCGAGCGGCTGCATCGAACGCGGCATCAGAAGCCGGCCGCCCAGCCCTCAGACACAAAACCACTCGGCCACTGCCTTCATGTGTGGAAGCAACGTGGCCGATCATACGGCCGCTCCCTTGCCGTTTGCCGCCTTCGCCTCACCCCGGAGCTCCGGATTGTTTGCACGGTGCGAATAGGTTGCGAGCGTTTCTGCAGCTTTTGCGAAAACAGTGCCCTTCGGGAATGTCCCGTCGGTTCCACGGCTGCCTGCCGCAACTCCCGTCAGCAATTCAACTCCATCTTCGATGGTGTCGACGGCAAAGACGCTAAAGCGCCCCTCTTCAACTGCTTCGACGATGTCCTCGCGCAGCATCAGATGCTGTACGTTGGCTTTTGGAATGATCACGCCCTGATCTCCGTTTAAGCCGCGCGAGTTGCAGACATCGAAAAAACCTTCAATCTTTTCGTTGATGCCGCCAACAGCCTGCACCTCGCCAAACTGATCAACCGAACCAGTTATCGCGATGCCTTGGCGGATTTGCACGCCGGATAGCGCCGAGATCAACGCATAAAGCTCCGCTGAGGAGGCGCTATCACCATCAATGCCTCCGTACGATTGCTCGAAAACAAGCGAAGCCGAAAGCGCCAGAGGTTTGTCTTTCGCAAACGTGCCCGCCAGGTAGCTCCATAGGATCATGACGCCTTTGGCATGCAGCGGCCCGCTGAGTTTCGCCTCTCGTTCGATATCGACAATGCGCCCAGCGCCAAATCGCGTACGTGCCGTAATCCGGTTTGGGCGGCCAAAGCTCAACTCGCCGAGTTGCAAAACTGAAAGGCCGTTGACCTGTCCGACCTTCTCTCCCTCGGTCTCAACTTCAATTAATCCGCGTTCGAAGGACTCTTGGTCAAGATCCCGAACACGATCAATGCGTTCAATCTTCTCGGCGATTGCTTTGCGAACATCTGCCCGCGTCGTTGTCTCGCGGTCGTCTTGCAAAGCCCAATAACCGGCTTCACTGGTGAGATCTTCGATTTGCGAGGCTGCAACCACCAGCTTGTGTTGATCATTTGCCAACCGGCTAGCGTGCTCGACTAACGCCGCGACAGCATCACGTTCAAACGGCGCTAGGGCATTTTTTTGAGCAAGACCCGCGATCAGTTCTGCAAACGCGCGTACCATCTCTTCATCACGAGGAACGGCATTCGAAAAGTCGGCTTGGACTTTGAAGAGCTGTTGGAATTCAGGATCGGATTGCGACAGTTGCGTGTAGATCCCTCGGTCACCAATCAACACAACTTTGACTTCAAGCGGGATCGGCTCAGGATCGATAGACTGGATTTGAACCGCACCCGCGTTTTCTGTCGGATGTTCGAGATGCAGTTCGCCAGATTGTAGCGAACGTTTCAGGGCCTCCCAGGCAAAAGGCTGGCTCAGAAGCTTGCGGGCATCGACGACGAGATACCCACCATTCGCTTTGTGAATGGTTCCCGGTTTGATCAGCATGAAATCCGTGACGAATGCACCGAGCTGCGGAAGGTGCTCGCTCCGGCCCATGAGGCTGCCGTAGTTCGGGTTGATCGCTTCTACGACGGGCGCGCCCTTAGTGGTTTTCTGCGCGACAACGACGTTGACCATGTAGCGACGTAAAGATGCCGCGCGCGTCAGATCGGCGAACTGATCTCCCGCTCGGGTTTCGGCGCCCGCAGCGTTATCGGTCAGGAACAGCGAAGCATGGTCGGCAAGGTCTTCGCGGACCTCCGACAAATATGAGCTTACTGCATCGACGTCTCCAAACTGAGAAACAATGTCCACCAGAGCGGCATCGATGGCATGCAGCGCCACCTCTTTGTTGAACTGACGTAACTGCCTGCGCTTCGCCTTTTCGAGCCTCGGAGCTTCAAGCAACAAGGCCTCCAATTCTAGCTGAAGCGTCTCGATGTTGGACCGCACATCGGCCTGCATGCCTGGCGGCATAGCTTCGAACGCTTCCGGCTTAACAACTTTACCTTCCAACATGGGTGCGAAGGTGAAGCCCATTGGCGTCCGCAGCAACGCGATGCCACGCTCTGCAGCTTTGTGCGAAAGCGCCTGAAGCTGGGCATCATGAGCGCCGCTATGTTCAGATTCGAGGGCCCTCGCACGAGCCTGATAATCCTCGCTATTGAAGGCGGCAGGAATTGTGGACGATAACTCGTCAACGACCTCGGCCATCGCTTCAGCAAATGCCAGAGCACGCCCAGCTGGCAACCTCATGGATTTGGGGGCGTTGGCATCTTTGAAATTCTGCACATAGACCCAGTCGTCAGGCGCTGGAGCTTTTTGAGCCAGTTTTTCCAATTGTTGCCGGACTGCGATCGCGGTGCCGCTAGGATCTGAACTCAAAGCAAAAACATTATAGCCGGCTGCCGGCATCGAAGCGCCGAACTCGAGGGCGCGCAACGCACGTTCTTGACCGATTGGCTCAAGCGAGGGGTCAAGATCAGACGTTGTCTTGAATGCAATGTGTGAAAGATCAGCCTTGCGCCGCAACTGGCTGGCAGAAAGCTTGCGCTCATCACCACCGTTGCCTTCTGCGGGGGCCGATTTTCCGTTTAGTGATGTGCTTTTGGTATTTGCAGTAGATTTTGTCTCGCCACCGCTAGTCTCGTTGCTGGATTTGTCTTTCTTGCGCCCCAGTCCAAAAATCATTCACCCCATCCCCAATCCGGCTGTCAGCAAGCAATCGGCAAAGCGCGTCCGAACAACTTGACGGAATACCTGCTTCTCCGGCAGCTTTCCTCTGCGGCTCACCGGACGCCGAAACTTCCACACACCCTTTCTCTCAATGACTTTAGGGCGCTTCCATGACGCCTATGCCAAACAATCCGCTATCCCCCACCCAAACGCCCCCCGACGATGGTCGGCAATCCGAAGCCGCGCGTGATATTGGTCGCGGCGCCACACGTCTCTTGCGCGCGCATGATTTTGCCTGTTTGCCAGAGTTCACTTTGCCGAGCGGCCGTCGGGCGGACATCTTTGCTGTTTCGGGCAAATCGGCAATTTGGATCATAGAAATCAAGTCGAGCGTCGCGGACTTCCGTACTGATACGAAATGGTCTGAGTACCGCGAATTTTGCGACCGTCTGTTCTTTGCCGTAGCGCCTGATTTTCCAATAGAAATTCTGCCCCAAGACACCGGCCTCATTCTTGCGGACCGATTTGGCGCGGATTTCGAACGTCAAGCCCCTGAGCATGCGCTTCCAGCGGCTCGGCGAAAGGCTCTCACCTTGAGGTTTGGCCGGGCAGCGGCAGACAGGCTCTCGCTTCTGGCCGACCCGGCTTTGATCGGAACCAACAGCGACATCCGCAGCTAGCTGATGCAACTGGTATGACTGGACCCCCAAGCACGCCCTAGTAGAAGAAGTCAGGCCCTGAGCCGATCACCGCCTCGTCGGGCTCTCCGACGGCCTCAGCGTCCTTATCCTCATAGTCGAACGCGCGGAGAACGTGCCGGATCGACTCCAGACGCGCCCGACGTTTGTCGTTCGACCGGATGACGGTCCAAGGCGTGTCGGGCGTATCGGTAAAGCGGAACATTTCTTTTTTGGCTTCTGTATAGGCGTCCCAGTTATCGAGCGCCGCTCGATCGATGCGCGTGAGCTTCCAGCGCTTCAGCGGATCGTGTTGGCGGTCATGCAACCGCTTCATCTGCATTTCGCGTCCAATGGTGAGAAAGAATTTGAACATATGAACGCCGTCGCGGATGAGAAGCCCCTCGAATTGCGGCGCTTCACGCAGGAAATCAGCCAATTGATCAGGCGTGCAAAATCCCATGACGCGCTCAACGCCGGCCCGGTTGTACCAAGAGCGGTCAAACAGAACCATGTTTCCGCTGGTCGGCAAGTGAGATGCGTACCGCTGAAAGTACCACTGGCCTCGTTCGGCTTCTGTTGGTTTCGAGAGGGCGACGGCGCGTGCATGGCGCGGATTGAGATGCTGCATGAAGCGGGCGATGGACCCGCCCTTGCCCGCGGTGTCGCGGCCTTCGAATACGATCACAATGCGTTGATGGGTTTCGCGAACGTGCGTTTGTAGCTTCAACAGTTCGATTTGGAGCAATCGCAGCTCGCTCTCGTACTTTTTTCGAGCCAACCTCTTTTCATACGGGTAGCCCCCAGACGTGAGGGCGCCGTTTGCAATAAAATCAGGCAGATCCGGGTTGGTTAGGTCGAACGCCGAGTAATCCGGCTCAACCCGAGTTTTGTCAGGATTGGGATCAGTCTTTTTGCTGTCGGATTTCGACATTTTTTTTGTTGGTCCTTCGTTGATGAAGCCATTAGTTGTCATCTAAGCCTGGAACAATCCCACGCAGTGCCGCAATTCAGCAAGTAAGTTTGTGAGCGCACAAGCCCGGCGGACGGGTTGAGTACCGAAGTTGAGAGTTGAGGGAATATACAGCGCCGGGCCATTGCGAGATAAGACCGAAAACGGTTGGCTGCCATCCGAGCGCGTTAACAATAATCACATTGCAAATTGGGCATCTGGGGAACGTGGGCGGTGTTATGGTACCGTCTAGGGAAATGAGTCTCCGGGCCTGGAGGAATCGTTGGATGAACTTTCGAACCACAGGGTTTGATCTAGAGTTCGAGCTCAAAGCCAAAGCTCGCTGGGTTTTGGTCCTTCTTGGCGTGGCGCCGATTGCCGTCGTCTTCGGCCAGCTGGACTTTGCATCGTCTGGTAACGCAATCGGCTTGGCTGCTGCATCGCTGATCCCTGGCGCTAGATTAGGGCTCGGAGATAAACCGCTTTTGCGAGAGGGCGAAGCCCCTTCGCTTCCAAACCAAGTTGATGTTGATCCCAAGGGCGCGCAGCCGAGCCATGCGACCGAAAGCTGGCGCGCAATCGTCGACGCATTACCCTACCCGGCGTTGACCTTGGACACGAACGGCATCGTCACGCACCAGAATAAGATACTCGCCAACCTCTTTCCGCAAATGCGCCAGGGCAGTGCGATGGGCCAATTGCTGCGCAGCCCGGATCTCGCGAGCGCCGTCGGCTCGACCGTGGAAACCGGCAAAACAATGATTGTTCATATTATTGAGCGCGTTCCCGTCGCCCGTACAATTGAAGCAACAATCACGCGCCTCGAACTGGAGGCTGCCGCCGCCCGCTTGCTGGTGACCTTTCGCGACCTGACCGAGCGTGAAAAAGTCGAGCAGATGCGCGCTGACTTTGTTGCCAATGCCAGCCACGAGCTGCGCACACCACTGGCCTCGCTCAAAGGCTATATCGAGACGTTGCAGGGCCCAGCGCGCGATGATGAAAAAGCACGCGACCGCTTCCTATCCATCATGTGGAGCCAATCGCTGCGCATGTCTCGGCTTGTCGACGACCTTTTGTCGTTGTCGCGGGTCGAGATGCGGGCTCACTTGGCACCTCAGGGCAAAGCCGATTTAAATGAAGTTGCCGCGTTTGTGGTGCAATCATTGGAACCTTTGGCAGTTTCGCAAGGTGCGACGCTGATCTTGAAGCCATTCGACGGCGAAGCCTTTATTCGTGCTGATCGCGAAGAAATCGTTCAGGCCTTACAGAACCTCGTGCATAACGCCTTGAAGTACGGCCGCTCCGATGGCTGCGTGACGATCGAGGTCGGCCGAACGGAAAGCGCGTTAGACGAGAAAAATGCCTTTGGCGTCAGTGTCAAAGATGACGGTCCCGGCATTGAACACCACCACATCCCACGCCTCGTTGAACGCTTTTATCGCATCAACGCCAACTCCAGCCGGGAGAAAGGCGGAACGGGGCTGGGACTCGCCATCGTCAAGCACATCATGCTCCGTCACCGCGGTGATCTAAAGATCTCTTCAGAGGTCGGCAAAGGCTCCGAATTCAAGCTCGAATTTGGCAGTCTAAATTAGAACAGGTTTGCGGATCCTAGATAAGACTCTTAAAATCAAGAACTTAGCGTGTCACAAAACTGATCCCGAACTGTCAAAAAGCCTTTAGGTCAATAGTCTATGCCTGTCGTCGCCGGCGCGGGGAGTGCCGGTCAATTGTCCGGTATGCTGTCGGGCTGTTGTGTACTCCTAGAGCAATCCAGGGAGAATTCAGCGTGAACAAAAAGTTCATCGCCGTAGTAGCTGCTGCTGCAGCTGCAGGTTCGTTCGCAGTCGCAGGTGCGGCTTCTGCTCGTGACCAGGTTCAGATCGCAGGTTCGTCCACGGTTCTTCCGTACGCGAACATCGTTGCTGAGCAGTTCGGTAAGTCGTTCGATAAGTTTAAAACCCCAGTTGTTGAATCTGGTGGTTCGTCCGCTGGTCTGAAGCAGTTCTGCCAGGGTCTTGGTGAGAAGACGATCGACATCGCCAACTCGTCGCGCAAGATCAAAGACAAAGAAATCAAGAGCTGCGGTGAAGCTGGTGTCAAAGACATCATGGAAATCCGCTTCGGTTATGACGGCATCGTCTTCGCTACCGACGCTGGTGGCGACGCATGGAAACTTGAAGCAAAAGACGTTTACCTCGCTCTTGCTGACAAAGTTCCTGCCGACGGTAAGCTCGTAGACAACCCAAACAAGACCTGGAAAGACGTCAACGACGCCCTCCCAGCTTGGAACATCGTCGCTTACATCCCAGGTGAGAAGCACGGTACGCGCGAAGTTTTCGAGAAGAAAGTTATGGCAGCTGGCTGTAAAACAGCAGGTGGTTATGACCTTCACCTCGCAGCAACCGGCGGCACCGACAAGAAAGCCAAAAAAGCTGCTAAGAAGTCCTGCTACAAAGTCCGTAAAGACGGTGGCACGGTTGACATCGACGGCGATTACACCGAAACGCTTGCTCGCCTGCAGGCTAACAAAACCGGTGTTGGCGTCTTCGGTCTCTCCTTCTACGAGAACAACACCGACAAGCTGAAAGTTGCCACCATGGGCGGCATCAGCCCATCGGTTGAGACGATCTCCACTGGTAAGTACCCAGTTTCTCGTCCGCTGTTCTTCTACGTCAAGAAAGCCCACATCGGCGTCATCCCTGGCCTGAAAGAATACGTTGAGTTCTTCACCTCGACGAAAATGATCGGCCCAGATGGTCCTCTCGCTGAGTACGGCCTCGTTCCAATGCCAAAGAACGAGCTTGACGAACTGCAAAAAGCAGTCAGCGAACTCAAAACGATGTAATTGCTGCAGACACACCGCCCCAAAAGGCGGTGTGTTCTTTTGCGCGCAATATCAACCCAGGACGCTGCGATTGCGCCCTGGGTTTACGCCGGACAAGATCCCAAAAAAGAAGAACAGCTGCGAGGGAGCGTAGCGCAACGTGGGATGAGCATGGCGAAGAACGGCTTGTTGGAGCAGTGAGTTCCACCAGCCCCGAAGAGTTAAGGGGTCATCGGTACGACGATTGGGTTACCTGCAGATAAGGTGACCGCGAGTACTGAGACACAGTCGAAGATTACTGGCGCGCCATTGCGCGCAAAGTGGGGGTAACGTGTCGACCTGGATCATCACTGTCGGGCTGCTAGTCGCCGCGGCCGTGGCATACTTCCTAAGCATGGCGAAAGCGCGTTCGAGCGTTGATGGAGAAGTTTCAAAGCTTCACTCACGCGTCGGATATTACGGTTCCTACGCGGCCGTTTGGACGCTGCTTCCTGCGCTTCTAATCTCGTTTTTCTGGACCGCAGCCGAGCCAACGGTTATCCGTGGCCTCGTTGAGCAGGATCTTCCCGCCAGTGTGAAGAGCCAGCCGGCAGCGCTTCAATCTCTCACACTCGGTCGAATTTCTTCTGTTGCTGAGGGCCTCCCAAAGCTCAGCGCCGAAGAATTCAAGACAATCGAGAAGGCGCGCCTCGGCTTCTCTCCCATGTCGGACGCCCAGAGCCTCCTACAGGAAAAAGGCGTCGTGCTCGGGTCGACACCTGAGCCATTCATCATTTCCGCGGCCTATGACCAGGTCATCTACAAGCAAAACAGCCGCTGGTTGATTACTGGCCTCGCGACGGCGCTTGCACTCCTCGGCTTGGCTTATGCCTACTTCCGGATCCAGCCGCGACTGCAGGCGCGGAACACGGTCGAGAACGTCATCCTCGGAGTTCTGATCGCCGCGTCCACCGTCGCGATCCTGACCACCGTTGGCATCGTGGCCTCGGTGCTTTGGGAGACGATCCACTTCTTCCAGTCCGTACCACCGGCTGACTTCTTCTTCGGTACGGTGTGGGACCCACGCTTTACATCCGTCGGACGCGAACTCAGCGGTGCTGAAGGTCAGTTCGGCCTGATCCCACTGCTTTGGGGTACGTTGTTCATCTCGTTTGTCGCGCTTCTGGTCGCTGTGCCGATCGGCTTGTTCGCTGCCATCTATATGTCCGAGTACGCCGGCCCGAAACTGCGTGGCTTCGCCAAGCCGGTCCTTGAGATCCTCGCTGGCATCCCAACCATCGTCTACGGCCTCTTTGCCCTCATCGTATTCGGCCCGTTCTTGCGCGATACAGGCGAGATGGTCGGCCTCAGCATTGCTGCGTCGTCGGTTCTGACAGCGGGCGTTGTCATGGGCATCATGATCATCCCGTTCGTGTCATCACTTTCAGACGACATCATCTCGTCGGTTCCGCAAGCCCTGCGGGAAGGCTCTTACGGTCTAGGCGCAACCAAGTCTGAGACCATCAAAAAGGTTGTCCTTCCGGCTGCGTTGCCGGGCATCGTCGGTGCCGTCATGCTCGCAGCATCACGCGCCATTGGTGAGACAATGATCGTGGTTCTGGCGGCCGGTATCGCCGCGAACCTAACCCTCAACCCGTTCGAGCCGGTCACAACCATCACCGTGAAGATCGTGAGCCAGTTGACGGGTGACCTTGAATTCAACTCGCCACAGACCCTGGTCGCCTTCGCACTGGGCTTGACGCTGTTCGTCATCACTCTGGCGTTGAACATCTACGCGCTTTACATCGTGCGCAAGTATCGGGAGCAGTACGACTGATGGCTACTCAGGACACAATCAATGCTCCAGCCGCAGCGGCAGGCCGTCAGCTCAATGACCCGGCTCTGCTTCGTCGGCGCTACGCTGCCGAACGGCGCTTCCAGGCTTACGGGCTCTTTGCGATCTCGCTGGCCTTGTTCTTCCTCGTGGTGCTCTTTTCATCGATCATCTCGCAAGGTTGGACGGCATTCCTGCAATCAAGCGTTCAGCTTCAAGTGGCGCTCGACAAATCCGAGTTCACGGATTCCGATGGCAACGTCACGGACAAGTCCATCCGGCTTGCGAACTACAATAAGCTCGCCCGCGACTCCTTGCAGAACGCTCTCGGTCTGGAGAAGCTCTCGCGTCCTGAACGACGGGACCTGAGACGCCTCTTGTCTCGCGGCATCGACGTTCAGATCCGCGATGTGGTGAACGCTGACCGCTCGGTTATCGGCCAGACAGTGCCGATCTGGGTTTTGGCCAGCGATAACGTCGACGCCTTGTTGAAAGGCTCGATTGACCGAAACGTTCCTGAAGAGCGTCGTCAGCTCAACAATCGTCAGGTGGCTTGGGTCGACAAGCTCGTCGAAGACGGCGTTCTGAAGAAGAACTTCAACTGGGGCCTGTTTACCTTCGGTGCGTCCAGTCAGCCGGAAACTGCTGGTCTTGGCGTTGCGCTGATCGGTTCGTTCTTCATGATGCTGATCGTTGCACTTGTCGCAGTGCCGATCGGTGTCGCAGCCGCAGCGTATCTCGAAGAGTTTGCGCCGAAAAATACGATCACGGACATTATTGAGGTTAACATCAACAACCTCGCTGCCGTCCCATCGATTGTCTTTGGTCTGCTCGGTCTGGCAATCTTCATTAACTTTTTTGGGCTACCTCGCTCCGCATCGCTTGTCGGCGGCCTGGTTCTGTCGCTTATGACACTCCCAACCGTCATCATCGCCACAAGGGCGGCAATTCGCGCCGTACCGCCGTCCATTCGCGAAGCCGCCCTTGGCGTCGGGGCATCGCGGATGCAGACACTTTTCCACCATGTGTTGCCGCTGGCCTTGCCAGGAATCTTAACTGGAACCATCATTGGCCTAGTTCAGGCGCTTGGTGAAACGGCACCACTTCTTATGATCGGCTTGGTTGCCTTCGTGGTCGACTATCCATCAACACCAATGGATCCGGCAACGGCTTTGCCGGTACAGATCTACATGTGGGCGAACTCAGCAGAGCGTGGCTTCGTTGAAAGAACGATGGGCGCGACAATTGTTCTGCTTGTATTCCTCTTCGTTATGAACGCAGCTGCGGTCTATCTGCGCCGTCGCTTTGAGAGAAAATGGTAAAGGATCGATCACAATGGATCAGCAAGTCGAAGCACCAGCTAAAGCGACTATCCGCTCGGAAGTGGTCGATCCCAAAGTGACCTCGCGCGACGTGTGCGTGTTCTACGGTGAGAAGCAGGCCCTGTTCGATGTTAACCTCGACGTGCCACGCAACGCGGTGACCGCACTCATCGGCCCGTCCGGTTGCGGTAAGTCGACTTACCTGCGCTGTGTCAACCGCATGAACGACACCATCCCGATCGCCCGGGTCACCGGCAAGATCCACATCGACGGTCAGGACATCTACGATCCGGACCTTGATGTCGTCGAGCTGCGCGCCCGCGTCGGCATGGTTTTCCAGAAGCCAAACCCGTTCCCGAAATCGATTTTCGAGAACATCGCTTACGGTCCACGCATCCATGGTCTCGTTAAAGACAAAACAGACCTTGAGCAGCTGGTCGCAGAAAGCCTTGAGCGCGCGGGTCTATGGAACGAAGTCAAAGACCGCGTTCATGAACCAGGCACGGGGTTGTCCGGTGGTCAGCAGCAGCGTTTGTGCATCGCCCGCGCGATTGCCACGAAGCCAGATGTCATCCTCATGGACGAGCCCTGCTCCGCGCTTGACCCAATCGCCACCGCAAAGGTCGAAGAGCTGATGCTTGAGCTGCGCCAGAATTACACGATCATGATCGTGACGCACTCCATGGCTCAGGCACAGCGCGTCTCCAACAAGACGGCCTTCTTCCACATCGGATACATGGTCGAGTACGGCGACACGAAGCAGATCTTTGAAGATCCGAAAGATAAGCGCACCCAAGATTACATCTTCGGTCGCTTCGGCTAATCAAGGGCCAGCCGGGCGGCCTGGGTTGGGCCGCCAAGAAGCTGGTAACAAAGCCACTTACGATGCCAGACAACGTACACAACAGCTATGCTGAGGAACTTGCGTTCCTCGACAACAAGATCGCGGAAATGGGCGGGCTTGCCGAGCACGTCCTGGGCCTTGCGTTCGATGCGTTAGAGCAGCGCGATCCGGTCCTCGCTTCGCGGGTTGTTGAGCTGGACCGCAAGATCGACGCCCTCGAGCATGAGATCGAAGCCAAGGTCATCGCGACGATTGCGGAACGTAAGCCGCAGCAGGAAAGCTTGCGACGGGTTATCGCATCGTTGCGGATTGCAGCTGACTTGGAGCGCATTGGCGATTTGGGAAAGAACATTGCCAAGCGCGCATTGGCAATCGCACACGAATCGCACCCCAAGCCACTCATGACGGGTCTACGCCACATTGTTGAGTTGGCTCTGCGCCAGCTGAAAGACGTGCTCGATGCTTACGCCTACCGGGATGCCGAGCGTGCCGTCGCTGTCTGGCATTCCGACAGAAACATCGATGATGTCTACAACTCGCTTTTCCGCGAGCTCCTGACTTACATGATGGAAGACCCGCGCAACATCGGCCTGTCCACGCACCTCTTGTTTGGCGCCAAGAACATTGAGCGGGTTGGGGATCACACGACGAACATTGCAGAGACCGTCTACTTCGTGGTGACCGGTGGGCAGCTTTCTGATCAGCGTCCAAAAGGTGACCGCACAAGTATAACGCTGATCAAAACCGGTACGGACGGCGAGAGCAGTTAAACCAACTTGGCGTTACGGCTCTTGCAGCACAACGCTGAAACAGGTCGAGACGAGTCATGATTGACGCATGGGAAAAAACCGCTCCACGGACAAAAACAATGGGACATCAAACGATGACCGCGAAGCTCCTCATCGTTGAAGATGAGCAAGCGATCAGCGAATTGCTCCGTTACAATTTCGAGTCGGAAGGGTTTTTCGTATCGACGTGCGAATCCGGCGAAGAGGCCGAGATAATGGTCGCCGAAGAAACGCCCGATATCGTCATCCTCGACTGGAGCCTGCCGTCGGTTTCCGGAATTGAGCTGTGCCGCCGCCTACGTTCAAGACCCGAAACAAAAAACCTGCCGATTCTGATGCTGACAGCGCGCGGTGAAGAAGCCGACCGCATCCGGGGCTTGAACACCGGCGCAGATGATTATGTCACAAAGCCATTTTCGGTTCCGGAGCTGATGGCCCGCGTGAAAGCCATCCTGCGTCGCGCGGTGCCTGATCGCATGGCCGAAGTGTTGCGTGTCGCCGATATCGAACTCGATCGTGCCGCTCACAAGGTTACGCGCGGTTTGCGCGAGATCCACCTCGGTCCGACGGAATTCCGTCTCCTCGAATACCTGATGGAGAGCCCCGGCCGCGTGTTGTCGCGGACGCAGCTTCTCGATGGTGTTTGGGGCCGCGATGCATTTGTCGATGAACGTACCGTCGACGTTCACATCGGTCGCCTCCGCAAAGCACTCATCCGCGGCAAAGAACGTGACCCCATCCGTACCGTACGGGGTGCTGGTTACGTGTTCGGTGAGCGAACCAACAAGTAGTAGGCGTATGCGGCGAGCGTCCTTGGTGACGCAACGCCTTTGATCGATCTTGACCTGGGCCAAGGGCCGAGCGTCTCGTAGTCAATCGTTGGCCCCGTCACGACCGCATTAGGATTTTTCCTGAAATACTAAAGGTTTGCCAATTTGGCCGCGTTCGAGCCGTGAGCGTGCCACATTGGCTCGATAACCGCTTAATCTCTCGTGGTGCATAAGGCTCTGGATGTTTGAGCCAGGCTGCGCCGCTTCGTTTTGCCCTGCCGAGGTTTTGGATATCCAGACGGCAACCTGGACCTCTGATGCCTAACAACAGCCCGGCAAACCGTCTCTGCGGCACATCTTGGAAGGCGTCCCCTGGCACCGAAAACGTGCAAAGCGGGGGCGATGTTAGAGATTGCCAAAGTTCTGATGCGGGCGGTCGAGCTGATCGTCGGAATACCCGTTCGCATCGCCAGGTTCTTCACCGAGTGGGTCGCTTTTAATCCGCGGCTTGGCGCTCTGCGCTACGTCGTGCTGGCCGCTGTGGCTTACGTGGTCTTCGCACTGCTCCTCGTTTATGTCGTCGCACCGATCCGCGGTTACACAGGACAACTCTATCTGTCGGAAAAACTGCGATACGACGCCGAGCGATGGCTCGCTACCGCGATCTACGACAAGAACGGCAACTTCGTTGGCACCTTCGATCCACGCCTGGATAGCAAACAGGACGTGAACTGGACCGGCGAAGCCATTGATCTTGGAGATTACACCTCAAACCCAGATCATAAATCGATCCCCGTCAAAACCGTTCCCGAACACTACTGGCGCTGCCTCACTTATCACGAAGACCGCTACATCGGCACCGCGTTAAACCCCTTCGGCATTGATCTTCTGGGTGTCCTGAAGATCCCATATTCCACGGTGAAACGGACCATAGCGCGTGGCCGCCCATCGCTTGGTGTCGGCGGATCGACACTACCCATGCAGTTTGCACGCGTGATCTACAAGACGCCTCCGCATACCGGTGAAAGCCCAATTACGAAGCTGCAGCGTAAACTGGCCGAATGGTGGTTGGCCCCGGTTATCTATTTCGAGCTGACCGCAGGTGGTGACCAAAGCCGCCTGAAGCAATGGGCGGCCAATCACCTGTGGCTCGCGCAGCGCACCGGCGGCACCTCGTTACATGGCGTAGAACTCGCCAGCCGCATCGTCTTCGGCAAGGAAGCCAAAGACCTCACAGTAGCCGAGCAGTTCGTCCTGGCGTCGGCAGTGAATAAGCCCATCATCCTCCTGGAAGGTAGCGAACGTCTCAACAAAGTCCGCCTCGACCGTTGGCGATACATCGCCGAGGTTCGCGCGCGCAAATGCGCCGAAGAGCTGATCGCTGACGATGCGGAACGCTCCGGCGTATTTTTCGAACTCGTAGATCTCGCCGGAGGTCCGCCTGACCCACGCGTTCAACCCGGCCTCGACAAAACCCTGGAGACGCTCGCGCCGAACTTAGCCGCGCGCGCGCGCGCGAACCCCGTGATTCGCGCAAACACGCTGCTCACAGGGGCCCGCTATGGCCTGCGCGAAGAGATGAAGCAGATCTACGGGTTCGATTGGCGCAACCATGTCCGAGGAATCGAGACGAGCTTCGATGTCGGGGAGAACCTGGAATTCACCGCCCGCATGAACGGCGCTGTGGCCAAGCTCAACGATGCGCTGTCGGGAAAAATCGACCCCCGCTTTGCGCTTGATCCCCGGCGCGCCGTAAATGCCAAATTGGAGCTGCCGCACATTGCCGTTGTTGCAGCTGATGCTGATGGCCGCATCGTTCGCTACTTCGAGAACACACACACCGCCAGCTACTTCGGTTCGCCCTTTGCGCGGGATAAGGAGACCGGCTTCTACGTTCGCAAAACCGAGCCGCGTATGATCGCATCGGTCGGCAAGATGATAGCCGCGATCGCCATCGCAAATGAGGGGCGTGACAATGCCGGGTCGCTGTATGTTGATACCGAAGCACCCGAGCGGGGCCTGGAAACATGCCGCCACAAAGGCAAACTCCGGCGCGGCCGCAAAGCAATTGTCGCCTTCGCGTGCTCATTGAATAGTCCGCTGCTGACGCGCACGGCCAGGGTCGGTCAAAAGCCGGTCGGACGCCTTATCGACCGGCTTGGCTTTAACATGCCACCCAAGAACGCAAACGGTGAAGGAACACCTCCCACAACGGCCGCCGTCCTTGGCCAGATCGCGGGATCACCGCGTCGCGTCCATCAAATGTCATCGGTCATCCTGAATTCCCTAATCGGCCGGGATACAAAGCTCATCGGCAATCCGACGCTCATTGGCCGTTACGAGGAAACCGGGTTAAGCGAAACAAAGGGCCGCTCCGTCGACCTGATAGCAACGGCGATTAAGCCAAGATCGATCGTTCGCAGAAACGGTAAGGGGTTGCTCAAGAAGCTGCTGCAGTCGCCGCTATGTTATCGCGCCAACAAGAGATCATACGGAACTCTCAAAAGCCTCTCGAAATGGTGCGCCGAGCGCCGCTCAGACCTTCGCCTTCATTTCGCCAAGACTGGCACCCAGGTGACCCTCGATCCTGATGCAACGGTTGATGCTTGGGCAACCGGTGGATTGCAGTTCGCCAACGGCGCGGCCTATTCCTACGTCGTTGTCGTCGGAACGGGCTCAGCAACAAATCCTTGGGCGCGCTCCGTTCACGCCTCTCAGGCCGCCGCGCCACTCCTTGGCGAATTGCTTGCCGAATTAAAAGACCACGCCAAACAAAACCCTCGGCCCGATTTACTGCCCCGCAAAGCTCCGCGTGTCAGTGCAACGCGCAAGTCAACGGGGGCCAAGACGTCAGGCTGGCGAGCGATCCCGGAAGATGAGCGCAACGAGATCTTTGAATTCAATTGAGCCGTTTCGTTCGTCGCTTCCCGCGAGCTACCACTGACACCGCCGCACCGAAATCGCCGCTCTGAAAGCCCCCGTCTGCCGCGGCCTGAGAGGCGTTGTTCATCTCCCGTTATTGACAGTGGCCCGTTTGCGTCACATTCGCGCCGTCCTCAAGCCCAACTCCGGCTCTACCTCAGAAGGTGGAGTTGGTGTTGGCAAGTGGCGGCGTAATTCAGGCATTGCGGATCCCGGCTCATTTTGAAGAGGCAACACATGCACGCCGAGCCGGGCTCGGTCCAATCGCCTGCTGGGGAGCCTCAACTTGTCTTTCTCAAGGCATGTTGAGTCGTCACGTTTTTCGAGGCCGCACTAACGATGGCCTTCAGCAAAGCGTAACGAGGTGATGGTCCCGCGACCGGTCTATCAAGCTTTGGCATCCGGCGTGTCAAACGGGATAGATGATCCATGGCAACCGGTGACCCAATGTCGACCCGCCGCGAACCAAGCTTGAGGCTTGGCGAGGGGGGATTCGCAAGCCGTCATAGCGGCGATTGGCATGAGCCCGAGCCCGAACCGCGCGATTGGAAGAAGGTCTTCCTCGTTATCGGACTAGGCGCGTTGTCGTGGGTTGCGACCTATGTCGGCATGCTGGAGTTGATCCAGTCCAACATGGGCGATCTTCCGCTTGTTCATAAGGTCATCATCGGCTTTTCGGTCGCCATGCTTATGACCATGATAATCTGGCTGCTGGACCAGATTTTCAGCCCCATTCCACTGACAACCAAGGTCGTTTACGTCTTCGGCTACGTCTTCCTGACGTTGATCTCGGTCGGCTTCGGTTTCGGCTTTTACTGGAAGGTTCTGGAAAGCCGCGGAGAGGCAACCCGGTCTGCAGAATCTGCAATTTCACAAGTGCAAACCGCACTTCACGCGGGATCCACGCGTCTCGACCAGCTCTCTGAAACTCTTTCGCAGTTGACGACGGTTTCCACCGCAAAGGCCGTCGAGGAGCGCGAAAAAGGCACGTCATGCCCCTATTCCAGCCCAGGCGACGGTCCCCGCCGGAAGCTGCGCGATGCCGATGCGCAGAAGTTCTCCTTCGCCGGGGAGTTCGTCAAAGGCCGCGCCGCTTCCATCAAGGCGGAATTGGCTGGTCTTGATGCGGAGTTAATCAAGGTCGCGAACGCCGATGGTTCGACCGTCGATCCGAATTCGGGCACCCGCAACGAGTTCATGCGCGCGTTGAATCGCCGCCTTGATCTGACGGTTACCGGTTTCAATGCCTTCCGCTCCGACCCACAGCTGGGCCAGATCCGTAGCGATCTCGCCGAACGCGCAGAAAAGACAGTTTTCCCGAATGGCAAGGGCGGAACCTTTGTGTGCCCCGACCCGCAACTGCAGGCCGCGCTTCGCGGTGTTGTGCGCGCGATCGACCAGTTGCCGGTTATGCAGAAGCCGCAGGTCGCTGCTGTTGAAGGTGCTGAAGCTACCATCGAAGCGTTTCGCCGCTTAGCTGCGACGGTGCAGGGTGCGCTGGTTTTCGAACTTCCACCATCGGCTGATGAACTGCGCGCGCTGCAGAAAAAAGCCGTTCAGTCAGTTTCAAACGGTGCGACCGCTCCGGCTCCAGTCCTGGCCCAACCAGTCGGCTTGTCGAAACGTGACTACATTCCTTTGACGATTGCGCTCTTTGTCGACTTCTGTCTGTTGTTGGTTTCCATCGGTCGTCCGATCAACCGCCTCAATGGCTTGGTGCCCGTGATGCGTGAGGCCGAACGCGGCCCGATGATCAAGATTCTCTCGCGCTTTAACGAGATCCACCGCGATCCTGACATCCGCCAGAACTTTGAAGTCTTCCGCCACGTCGTTTTCGACATGCACGGCGCTTACTACGTCGCCGTACCGCTTGATGCGCCCTACCGTCCGAACGGACGCGGCGGACAGGCGGGCTTTGGCTACGGATCAAGCGATGCCCAGGAATTGCAACATGAAGCGCACCTGTTGGCGAACCTGTTCTCAGGCTTTGAGCAGCAGCGCATCTTCTCGCGCGTCTACAACCCATTCCTGACCACAAAGGCGATCCAGAAGAAGCTTTGGCGGCAGGGCAGTAAGTTCGCCGGATGTCAGGCTTTCCGTGTGTACCGGTTCCGCGATGGCGCATGGTCGGACATGATCTTGCAGGCCGTCATGGGGGCAGCACGACGTGCGGAAGAAGACCATCGTGTGCGAATGCAAGCCGAGGCTGAAGCGCGCGCGGCCAATCCTCAGCCGACACCACAAGAAACGACGGTAGGCCATGCCAACGTGGAGCAGACCGATCCGCTTCGCGGGTTCGATACGGGCCTACGTCATGCCCCCGATGTCGAACGCCCTGCAACCGCGCCTGGCTTTTCGCATGTGCATCCAGGAGTCATGAACTCACGCGAGGCCAAAAGACAAGACGGTATCGAAGCAAGTTTTGCCGATAGTCAAACGGGCGCGGCCAAACCAAAACGTAAACCAAAGTCATCGACGGGCTACTACGTTAACGGAACGGCCGAACGCACGCGGCGTCGCCGTGCGGCCCGCGCCGAGGAAACCCCAACGCCTGTTGCCCCCGCTGCCCGTTCTGTCAAACCAACGGCACCCGCAAGTGCCGCGGATACGGCCGCAATGCGTCAGGCATTCGGAAAATATGCGGGCGTCGCAGCCGCAGAGTTTTCCCACCAACTGGACGGAGACGATTGGGTAGACGGCGACGATAACGCTGCGCTGCCGTCACACGCAAATGGAAATACTGCGCCATCGCACAAATCCAACGACCGTGGAGAGAAAAACAACACCCTCCCCAAATTGGCAGTCGAAACCGATGCAGACGACCACGTCGTCTTGCAACTTGACGCGAAACGCCAAGGCCGTGTTGACCGGTCGGAAGCCCAGACCGCAGAAAAGGCACCAGCTCAGCTAACACCAAAGGTTCCTGCAAAGGATGACGAAACGATTGTTTCAGAAGCAGCAACGGTCAGCTCCTTCGAGAGTAATGGAATGGAACAAGGTCCCGCATCGGAGGCTGCCTCTAGCAACAAGACCCCAAGCAATACAACCCACGTTACGCTGACGCGCGAAACGGCCACCTTCACAATGCCAGCCGAAGCGCAGGTTTCAGACGTCATCCCGCTGCGGGCTGCAGTACCCGTTGATGCAGCAATTGAAGCGCCGGCCGCCGCACCAAAGCCAATCACGCCGCCACCGCTTCCCGCTTGGTCGCAGCAAAAGCCCCAGGCTGACGTCATTGACGAGGTGGCCGACGTTGAAGCCAGCGTCGAAATGGTCGCTGAGCCTGTGGAGGAAAAATCCTCTACTACAGGCGCAGAAACGGGTGATGGCCGCTGGCAGCTGACTGCAGATCCGTTCGGGTTTGACGACGATGAAGACGACACAACAATCGTAACGATTGCCCAACGTCTGCGTCCCGATGCCGAGAATTCCTGAGCTTTCGACGGCGCGCCAATCCTATGCAGAACACGATCACAAAACTTCCTGTCCTGATCGGGTCACATCTCAACGGATGTTTAACTGTCTTGGCGTCTAAATAGGCCCTGCAAGGCGGCCGGTTTCCTTCCCGGCTCCCTGGCTCCGGCAATATGAATAGGATTTACCAAATGCAAGCAAATGACACGTCCGGTCTCCAGGTTATTAAGAAGGAAGACAAAGAGCGACGGGTCACCGCCTTCGTGAAGGCTCACCTGGACCGTTCCGAGCAATCCGGTGCTCCAGAAGCTGGCGAAATGCTCCTCGTCGCACGCTCATACGAGAGCCCTGTCTGCCGCGCCGTTTCGGCTCTACTGCCAGACCTTAAGAAGGCTGGCATTTCAATCCGCATGATTATGACGGCAGTTGACGGAGGCATCTTCCAGCCTCCAGCAAACGTCTCAGCTGACCTTGTTGAAACAGCAACCGTTCGCGTCGTTTGCGATCCGCGCCTCTACGAAGCCCACGAGCAGCTGGTTCTCGATGGTGAAACCTGCTGGATTGGCGACTGCATGCGCCGTGAGCCGGCCAAATGCGATGCCTATGAAAACTACTGCCAAGACAACGGTGCCACCGCTAAGTCGGCGGCTCTGACATTTGCGCGCCTCTGGCAGCTCTCGACGCCAGCCGCACCAGTAGCGCACATGATCCCGCGATATGGCTTCAAAGACACTCAGGCGGCAGGTTTGTTGTCGAAATCGGCAGTTGGCTCTGACAAATCAGCCCCAACGGTCCTGACTCGCCACTGAGTTCACAGGCACGATCCGGAATTAGTTAACAGCACTGCACAAGCCGGCTCCGTTGGGCCGGCTTTTTATTGTTTCGGACGCCTGCCAAAAGAACTGGGATGCATCGAGGCGCAATAGCCCGCAACAATCCGCAAAACCATCGTTCCGCCCGGGTTTGGCCACGCCCGGTAGATAGTCTTTTCCTCACAACACGTAAATGTTCAGCTTCATTCGGGAAGCCGTTCCAGCCCGCAGCCCCCTAAAGCGGCCGGCTCCCGAAAAAGGAATGCACCGATGGCCAGCTCTCGAACCCTTCGCCCAAAACCGGTTTACAGCCTGACAGCGCTGCTTGGCGCGGCACTTCTAGCGTTGATCGCAGCCCTTGCAGTTTCACCTGCCGACGCCCGCGACAAACCGTTTGCGCATCAGGACGTCGAGCGGCAGGCCAAAAACTATGAGACTTACCTCAAGCGTTTTAAGCCGGAAAAGAAGGTGTCCGTGAGCGCGCTCTTGAAGCGTGGAACTGCGACGCTGAAAAAAGACCCGCGCGCGGCCTCACGCATCTTCGCCATCGCGGTTGCTGCGAATCCAAAGAGCTCTCAAGCTTGGCTCGGCCTCGCCAAGTCGCTGCTCGCTTACGACCCAAAGACCCTGCAGAATTCTGAACACTACAACGTCCCGCGCAACGCTTCAGGTGCAGCCTATCGCGCTTATCAAAACGCCAAGGGGGCCGACAACCAAGCCGAGGCGCTTGACGTCTTAACCAACGCGCTGATCCGGCGTTCGCTCTGGCGCCCCGCCATCGAGGCCATGAAAGTCGCGGTCGGTTTGGAAGAAACCGCTCCGCGCGCAAAGCGGCTTGCGGATCTGAAAGCCCAACACGGCTTCCGCATGACCGACTACAAGACGGAATCTGATTCTGCCGAACCCCGCGTCTGTTTGGAGTTCTCCGAACGCCTGTCGCGATCGGTCGAAGACTTTTCTGATTACGTCACCGTCAATGGGGCCGACCCACAGTCAGTGAAGGCCGAACGCGCGCGCCTGTGCATCGGCGGCCTGACCCATGGCGAACGCTATCAAATCAAATTGCGCGCCGGCCTTCCTTCCGACATCGGTGAAAAGCTCATCAAAACGGTCGACGTCGCCGCATATGTTCCGGACCGCAAACCCTCCGTCCGCTTCACTGGCCGTGCGTATGTTCTTCCAAGCCGTGGTCAGCAGGGCATCCCACTCGTCACCATCAACACCGATTCCGTCAACGTCGAAGTGTTTCGCATCGGTGACCGCTCCCTGATCGAAACCCTCGACAAGGGCGATCTCGGCAGCAGGCTCTCGCAATGGCAGATCGAAAACCTCAAAAAGCGCAAAGGCGAGAAGATCTATAACGGCACGCTTGAGGTCGGCACCAAACTGAACGCGGAAGTCACAACCGCATTCCCCGTCAGCGATGCCATCGAAACGCTGCAGCCCGGCGTCTATGCCATGACGGCGAAACCAACCAAGCGCAAAGGCAGCGACCCCTATCAACTCGCCACCCAATGGTTCATCGTTTCCGATCTCGGCTTAACGGCCTTTACGGGTGACGACGGCATTCATGCCTTCGTGCGATCGCTCGATACGGCTGCGCCAGCGGAAGGCACATCCGTCAAACTCGTCGCCCGCAACAACGAAGTGCTGGCTGAAGCCAAAACCGACGCGCGCGGTTACGCCCGCTTCGATGCCGCCCTGACCCGAGGCGAGGGTGGCCTGCAACCTGCAATTCTCGTCGCCCGCAATGGCACCACAGATTACGCCTTCCTGGAGCTGACAACCGCAGCGTTTGATTTGACCGACCGAGGCGTTAAGGGCCGCAACCCATCCGGCCCGATTGACGCTTATGTTTATACTGAGCGCGGCGTCTACCGCCCTGGCGAGAACGTCCATCTGACAGCGCTTGTCCGCGATGCCGCAGGCCGCGCGGCCGGTCTTCCGGTGACCCTCATCATCTCGCGGCCTGATGGTGTTGAGCACCGCCGCATCGTCATGAAAGACCAAGGCCTCGGCGGCCGCACGTCATTGCTCGCATTAAGTGGCGGCGCGATGACAGGAACCTGGCGCGCTAAGCTGCACGTTGATCCCAAACAGACGGCCATCAGCGAAGCCGCCTTCCTGGTCGAGGACTTCGTCCCCGAACGCCTCGACATGACCCTGGCGAAAAAGTCCGAAGTCGCCCGCCGCGGCGAAACCTTCAAGATCGACGCCAAGGGCCGCTTCCTTTACGGCCCACCCGCTGCGGATCTCGCACTTGAAGGTGAGGTCATCGTCCGTGCTTCGAATAAAGGCGTGCCCGGACACAAGGGCTTCCTGTTCGGTCAGGCTGACGAATTCGTCTCTCCGGCCCGAGTGCAGCTCAGTGGCTTGCCGCATACAGGAGCGAATGGCGAAGCCTTCATCACGGGCACGCTGCCGAAGCTGAAGAAAACAGCCAAGCCGCTTGAAGCGAAAGTGATCGTCCGCTTGGCAGAACCCGGTGGCCGCACCATCGAACGCACGACGACACTTCCGGTTGATCTCGGCCTGGAACGCATCGGCATCAAGCCGCTATTCGATGTCAGCCGCTTGCGTGAAGGCAATGCCGCCCGTTTCGAAGTCATTCGTCTGGGCGCGAACGGCAAAACCAAATCCGTCGAAGGTCTGCGCTGGACGCTGAAGCGTTTGGAAACGACATGGCAATGGTATAGCCGCAACGGCAGTTGGACCTATGAACCCGTCACCATCGAACGCCGTGAGGCAACCGGCGAGCTGAAATCCGCTGACGAAGTGCTCGGCAAAATCGAAGCCGCCGTCACCTATGGCCGCTACCGTCTCGAAGTCTCAACAAAAGACGCCGAAGGTCCGGCCTCATCGGTCGCGTTTAACGCAGGCTGGTTCACAGCCGCGGATCGCCCCGACAGCCCCGAGATCCTCGACGTTGCCCTCGATAAGGCGACCTACAAAAAAGGCGACACCGCAAAACTGCGCATCGCCACGCGCTTGGGCGGCCGTGCCCTCGTCGCTGTCCTCGGCGGCACCATGCACACGATGCAGGAAGTCGACATCCCCAACGGCGGCGGTTCGGTTGAAATCGCTGTTGGTGAAGATTGGGGTCCAGGCGCATACGCGACGGCACTCCTCTATCGCCCCATGAACAAGTCGGCCAAACGCATGCCGCAGCGCGCGCTTGGCCTGACCTACCTCGCACTCGACCAAACGGACGCGGAACTGAAAATCCGCCTCGATGCGCCTGAGAAAGTGAAGTCGGGCACCACGTTAAGCGTGCCGATGACCGTCGAAGGCCTGACGCCGGGAGAACCCGCACGGGTAACATTGGCAGCGGTCGATGTCGGTATCCTCAACCTCACCGGGTTCCGTTCGCCTGCACCTGAAACCTGGTTCAATGCACAGACCAAGCTCGGCACCGAGATCCGTGATTTCTACGGCCGATTGATCGACGGCATGCGCGCCGAACGCGGTGCCCTGCGCTCCGGTGGCGACGCCGATAGCGGCCTGGCAATGAGCGGCACACCGCCCGTCGAAGCAACCCTTGCGGAGTTCTCCGGCATCGTCGAGGTCGACGCCCAGGGTAAAGCGACCGTCAGCTTCGATCTCCCGGACTTCAACGGCAGTGTCCGCTTGATGGCGGTTGCCTGGTCGAAAGACAAAGTCGGCCACGCGGTCGGCTCTGTCATCGTCCGCGACGCACTCGCCCTCACGGTAGCAGCCCCTCGCTTCATGACCCTTGGCGATGAGGTGCAACTGGGCTTTGGCTTACATAACATCGAAGGCCCGAAAGCTGATTACGCGTTGAGCGTCGTCCAAGAAGTCGACGATGGCATCACCAACGAAATCGAAAACCGCAAGGTCGCGCTTGATGCCGGTCAGCGTGTCAGCGAAAAGTTGACGATGAAGCCTAAATCGCTCGGCCTCAAAACCTATAACGTCGCCGTCACGGGCCCGAACGGCATCAACGTCAAACGCCAGCTCAAGTTCGACGTCAAGGCCCCCGCTGGAGACATCCGCCGCACGACGGTGTCAAAGCTGAAGGCGGGCGGCAGCGTAGAACTGACGTCCGACCTGATTGCCGATCTAATCCCGGAACGCTCCGAAGCCAGCATCTCCATCGGACCAGCAGCCCGCTTCGATGTCGCGGGCCTGATCCAAAGCCTCGACCGCTATCCTTATGGCTGCGCCGAGCAGACCGTCAGTAAGGCGTTGCCACTCGTCTACGCACAAGCCGTATCAGCCCGTTCCGGCGTTGAGATGGAACCTGAAATCTCCAAGAATGTCCAAAAGGCTATCGACCGCGTTTTCGAAATGCAGGACAGCTCCGGTGCATTCGGAGCGTGGGGACCGTCGTCCACCAACATCTGGCTGACGTCCTACGTCACAGACTTCCTGACGCGCGCTCGCGAAGGCGGTTACAAGGTCGACGCACGTGGGTTCAATTCGGCCCTCGACCGCTTGGCGAACTTCATCGCCTACGCCCAGGATTTCAAATCCGGCGGCGGTGAGCCGGCCTATGCCCTTTACGTGCTGGCTCGTAACGGTCGCGCGCCGATGGGTGAGCTGCGCTACTACCATGACGCACGGCTCGACCGCTTCTCAACGCCAATCGCTAAAGCCCAGCTCGGTTCGGCACTGGCACTGATGGGTGATCGTGAACGCGCGTCCACCGCGTTTTCGGCCGCCTCCCGCGATCTGCTGGCCGTCCAGGATGTCAGCCAGACCGGTTACCGCACAGATTACGGGTCTTGGTTGCGCGACGGTGCAGCACTCTTGGCACTCGCATCTGAAACCGGCATGGCTCCGGCTGCCGCCACGGACTTGGCTGACCGCGTCGCTGATGCAGCGCTGGCTGATACCTACACATCAACCCAGGAACAGGCTTGGTTGTTGCTCGCCATCAAAGCCATGGGCGACACCGACAAAGACTCCGCCCTCAAAATCGGAGAGACAACCTACAAGGCCCCTTTGACGCGCGTCGTAACTGCCGCACAGCTCAAAGCAAATGCGCTGAAAATCACCAACGCATCCGCCAAAGCTACTGACGCCGTCATCTCAGTCGTCGGCGCTGCCGTCACGCCAGAGCCTGCGACCGCCAATGGCTTCGACATCGAACGCAGCTTCTATCGTCTCGATGGAACGCCGGTTAACCTAGCAAGCGCCAATGGTGGCGCTTCAACCGTCAAACAAAACGAGCGCTTCATCGTTGTTGTCAAAGCGACGACAAAGCATCGCGGTGGCCGTGTTCTGCTTGTCGACAAGCTGCCCGCCGGTCTTGAAGTCGAGAACCCTCGGCTTGTCTCATCGGGCGATGTCAGAAGCCTGAGTTGGCTGAAGAACGATGTCTTTGCAGAACACACCGAGTTCCGCGATGACCGCGTTGTCTCCGCCTTCAACCTTTACGGCAAGCGCGCCGCAGCGGGCCAGTCGGTTTCAATCGCCTACATCGTTCGCGCGGTCACGCCTGGTAGCTTTGTCCACCCGGCCGCAACCGTAGAAGACATGTACGCGCCCGAACGCCATGCGCGCACCGATGCCGGGCGTCTGACGGTGGTGGCAAACTAAGGGCCGGAGATCATGCGCGTGTCTTCAAACAAAGCCCTGAATACAAAACCCAGCCGGCGCTCTTGGCGCCGCTGGGCGGGAATTATGGTGCTGGCGCTCACCATCACCACACTCGCCGGATGGGCATCCTTTGAAGCGGCCGTGCGCAGCCTGCCGCCCTTACCACTGAAAGCCGCTGGCGAGGTGTCGGTCACCGTGCTGGACCGCGACGATCGCCTGTTGCGTGCCTTCACGACCAAAGAGGGCCGCTGGCGTTTGCCCGTCTCCCACAAGAATGTCGACGAGCGCTATCTGCAAATGCTGATGGCGTTCGAGGACCGCCGCTATTGGCAACATGGCGGCGTCGATGTTCTGGCACTTGCACGCGCGGCTCTGCAGTTCGCAACAAACGGCCGGATCGTATCGGGCGCTTCGACGCTCACCATGCAAACGGCCCGCTTGCTCGATGAAAGCTTCGAGCGGTCCATGTGGGTGAAAGTTCGGCAGATCCTTCGCGCCGTCCAACTCGAACGGCAGCTGTCGAAAGCTGAGATCCTCGATCTCTACCTGCGCCTCGCGCCGTTTGGCGGCAACATCGAAGGCACGCGCGCGGCCTCGCTTGCGTACTTCGGAAAAGAGCCCGTCCGCTTGACGGTGGCGCAAGCAGCCTTGCTGGTGGCCCTACCGCAATCGCCCGAAATGCGCCGTCCTGACCGTCACCTTGAGCGCGCCAAAGCCGCCCGCAAGCGCGTCCTTCAGCGCGCCGTTGAAACCGGCATCATCGCGCAAGCTGACGCAGATCGCGCGATGGCCGAGAAAATCCCGACACGCCGCAAAGCGTTCCCCATGCTTGCGCCGCACTTGGCAGAAAAAGAAACCGCAAACGATCCGCAAAAGCGCGTGCATCGCCTGACCATCAACGCCAAGCACCAACAAGCGCTGCAACGGCTGATCGCCATCCGCACAAAGGAACTCGGTCAACGCCTCTCCGGTGCACTTATCGCCATCGATCACGCAACCGGCGAAATCATCGCCCATGTCGGCTCACCGGGTTATCTCGATAAGTCGAGGTTCGGCGCGATTGATATGACGGAAGCGCTACGCTCGCCGGGCTCCACCTTGAAACCGATTGTCTATGGCCTCGGGTTCGAACGCGGTCTCGCCCATCCTGAAACCCTGATCGAGGATCGCCCGACGCGCTTCGGCACCTACCGGCCGGAGAACTTCGACGAAACTTACCGCGGCACCGTCACCATCCGCGAGGCGCTCGGCCAGTCGTTGAATGTTCCCGCCGTCCGCGTTCTTGATGAACTCGGCCCGGACTTTTTCATCGGTCGATTGCGCCGCGCAGGGCTCACCCCGGTTTTGCCAGAAGCCGCAAGGCCAAGCCTCGCCGTTGCGCTTGGTGGGTTAGGACTAACGCTGAAGGACCTGGCCGGGCTTTACGCCAGTCTCGCCCAAGGCGGCCGCTATGTTGAAGTCACCCACAGGGTGGGCGAAGCCGAGCAACGCCGCCTGTCAGGTGAGGTCGCAAAAGATGCGCGCCGCCGGCTGTTGTCCCAACTTGCCGCTTGGTACATCGGCGACATCCTGAAAGACGCACCCGCGCCAGCTAACGCCCGCTCCGGCCGCATCGCCTACAAGACCGGCACGTCGTATGGCTACCGCGACGCCTTCGCCATTGGCTATGACGGTCGCACGACAATCGCAGTATGGGTCGGCCGACCTGACGGGGCATCAACGCCGGGGCTCATTGGCCGCGTCGCCGCAGCGCCCATCCTCTTTGATGCCTTCGCCCGCATCTCAGCCACCCGCACGCCCTTGCCTGCCGCGCCCCGCGGGGCCTTGCGTGTTAGTGGCACTGACCTCCCACCAAACCTCAAGCGTTTCGGCAGAACGACGGCGCGTGATTCTGACAACGCTGCCTTTGCGCATGACCCGTTGCTCATCTCCTTCCCACCCGACCGCTCGGAGCTGACCGTCGAATTATCCGGCGATGCACTGCCCCTCCAACTCAAAGCAGAGGGCGGTGCTTTACCTCTGACATGGCTGATCGACGGGAAACCCATTTCTTCAGATCCGCATCGACGTGCGGCGTTCTGGCAGCCCAAAGGGCCTGGATTTACAAAGGTTTCGGTCATAGATGCTCAGGGCAAGGTTGACCGCGTCACCGTTCGCTTGTCCCAATAAGCGTTTCGGCCAACGCCGCCCCACTGGAGAATTGAGACATCGCGGCATATGGTGCCGGCACGTCTCACACAAGCCAGACCTGCCTCGAGCCATAGCAACACTGCCAGGAGCGGATTGAAGTCGATGATTTTTGGAAATCGCAACCCGTTTCTTTCCGTATGGCGGCGCTGGTTCGCAATTGTTTTGTTTTCGAGTCTGCTGGGCTGGTTCTTGATCGCCGGCCCCGTTTCTTGCTCTGATCCGCAACAGTCGGTGTCCGAGGTTCAAGAGCTGCCTGCTATCGCGGTTAAGCTCGAGGGGACAACCCTCTCAGGGCTTTCCTCAGGTGCCTACATGGTTGGCCAGTTTCAGCTCGCTCACGCCGATATTGTAACGGGCGCTGCGATCGTCGCAGGCGGGCCCTATGGCTGTGCGGAGAGCGCATTCTCGGGCATCGTTCCAGATATCGGCGTGAAGTTCCTCAGCGCCTCCCGCGCCGCTAGCGGCTGCATGCTCGACACCCTGGCGCTATACGGCGTGCCCGACCCAAAGGCGCTGGCTGAGCGTGCCCAGAAGTTTGCCGAAGAAGGCCGGATTGGCGCGATCTCGGACATTGTCAACGACCGCATCTACATTTTCTCCGGCACCAACGATCAGGTCGTCAAACCTCGCATCGTTGGCACAACGGTGGATTTCTTCCGTCAGCTCGGCGTTCCGGAAGCAAACATCAAAGCCGTGATGGATATTCCCGCAGGCCACGCCGTCATTACGATGGATAAAGGCAGCAGCTGCTCGGTGAACGCCGCCCCCTACATCGTCGACTGCGACTACGATCAGATCGGTGCAATCTTCAATCACCTTTATGGATCAGCCAAAACCCCCGGCGGCAACGCGACTGGTCGCTTCGTCACCTTCGACCAGCAGGCCTTTGCCGAAGATCTTCGCAACGTGAGCCTAACGCCGAACGCTGTGGTCTACATTCCGCGGGCCTGCCAACGTGGCAGGTGCCGTGTCCATGTCGCCTTTCACGGCTGCCAGCAAAACCGCAACTCCGTCGAAGCCGCCTTCATTCGCGACACGGGCTATGCGCGCTGGGCCGATGCCAATGATATCGTCGTCTTGTTCCCGGAAGTCCAAAAATCTCCGTTTAATCCGATGGGCTGCTGGGATTGGTGGGGCTATTCAGGCCGCGACTACCTGACGCGAGACGCCCCGCAGATCCAGGCCGTCCGTCGGATGCTGGACCGCTTGGCATCTCCCCGGGCCGGGTTCTAGCTGGCTTGGCCAGAGTTAAAACAGCCAAAACATAGAAGACTGATGAACGTCAGCTCCTGCTTGCGAGCGAGACGGGTCTTGCAGCTGTTCGCAGAAGGGATATGGTCGCCCGGCGCAGAAGCAACGCTGCGAAATGAGATAACGCCATGTCTTCCGGGGGGAAACCGAGTTGCTGACGTCGAATACCGCTGCCATTGGCCAGTCTGTCCGTTGGAACGACAATCGCCGCCGCAAAGGGCTACGCTTCGCGATCGATTGCGTCGTCAGAAGCGCAGCCGTCCTCGCCTTGGGCCTATGGATGGCTGCCGCTCAACAAGATCCGATCGAACAGGACCAAGATGTCCTGGCCCGCCAGCATTCAGCCGCCAACTCTTCCGCACCGCCAACCAAGGAAATGATGGCTGCGTTTTACGCCGGCGCGCCCTATACCTATCCCAGCAAGGTCACGCTTAAAAAAGACGGCGTCCATGATTTGACTATCGACGGTGTCGAATGGCTGGGCGAGCCCTTTGAAGATCCCATCTATTACGGCGTCCGTGTTGTGAACTGGTTCGAAGGTGGCCGCACCGCGGGCATGCTCGACTTCACCCACTCAAAGACCATCGGTGACCTGGAAACGGAAGTCGACTTCCAAGGCCGGCTGCATGGAGAGCCAGCTCCGGGTAAAGCCAAGCTCGGCGAGGTGTTTCGCCGCCTGGAGGCCAGTCACGGTCACAACATGTTGACGCTCAACGGCTTGATGCGCCTGTTTGATTTTCACCCACGCTTGTCGCTTTATGGTGGCCTGGGCGCAGGCATCAACTTACCGCACTCCGAAATCCAGATGCTGAAGGGCGGTGGCGGCCGAACCTATGAGTACCTCTACACCGGCCCTGCCGCTCAGGTCTTAATCGGCCTGGAATTCCGTGTGCCAAGAATGAGTTATTTCCTGGAATACAAATTCACGTTTGCCCACTACGACGTACCGCTGAGCGAACTTGATGGCACCAAGATCGGCCTCTTTGCCGACCTGTATCGCCAGGCAGCTCGTTGGTGGTCTGGTGAACCGCCACCGGGCGGAATCCTGTCAAAACAACTGGTTAGCCATCAGGTGATTGGCGGGTTGGGCGTGCGCTTTGGCGCGAAACCTGCCACCGTTACGCCGTAATTCGGACAGCTCAACAGCAAATACGCATATATGCGCCTGATTTTGGGTGATGTTCTTGCCGTATTCGGCCGATAAGACGCGGCATCACCACATTGTTGGCCCTAAACCCGCAAAAACCAGCGGTCGTATCGAGGAAATCAGCGGATTCGCTGGGTGTGGCACCCGGACCAATGCCCGCCGGACAAACAAGGGACCCCATTCATGACAGCAAAGATCCAAATGATGATCTGGAGTGTGGCAGCGCTATTGGCATTTGTCGCCGGCCCCGCTGTGGCCCAGACCGTCGTCCCCGGTGCTGCGTCGACGTCAAAAAACACGCCGATCATTCTGGCGCAGAATGCCAAAGAAACTCCGGAACAACGTGCACGCCGCCTGAAGCGTGAGCGAGCCGCCAAACAAAGGAAGCTGCAACGTCAACGCCAGCGCGCACGGCAGCAGCAGCAACAGCGCCAGAAGCGGGCACAGCAAAAACGCGCCCAACAAAAGCGAGCCCAGCAAAAGCGAGCTCAGCAGCAAAAACAATCGCAGCAAAAAAAGCGGCTCGCTCCAAGCCAGGTGCACCGTGCGCGAGAAGCTGCCAAAGCTAAAGAACAGCAAAAACGCAAGCGTCAACAGATCATTGAAGATCGAAAGCGCCAACGGGCACTCCAGCAGAAGCGTCAGCAGCAACGCTTGAAAGCGAACCCGAACCTGCAGAAGCAACGTCAACAACAGCGTCTGCGAGCCAATCAAAATCTGCAAAAGGATCGGCAGAAGCAACGCTTACGCGACCAACGCAAGCAGGACGCTGCTACGGCTGACCGGCAACGTCGCCTTGACCGTCTCCGTCGCGAGCGTCAGGAAAACCGCCAGGACCTGCAGAAACAACGCGCGCGCACCCGCGACCGTTTGCAAGATCAACGGCAGGAAAAGCGCGCCATCAATGAGCGCAAGCAAAATCGCCTCCAGGCCGACCGGGCACGCGATCGTGCGGCGCTCGCCAAACGCCGCCAGGTTCAGCGCCGCAGAATCCAGCGCGACAACCAGAAGTACCGGGCTCTTGCTGACCGGCGTCAGAAACTTCGTCGCCAGATCAATAGAAAGCAGAAAAACAACCTGCGCGTCGCCCGGCGTCGGGCAGCAGCTCGCCGGCAGGCCACATGGTTGCGCAACCAGCGTCGACGCGACGCCGCATTCCGTCGTGCACGCCGCGATTTTGCATTCCGTGAACGCGCCCGCGTCGTAAAACGGCGCAATGATCGCGTGGTCTACACGGCCCTGGCTGCAGGCGCACTGATTGGCGCAGCGGCCACAACAGCCTACTTCATTCACCACAACGATGACCGCCGTATCGACTGGCGCTCCGACGACTACTACGCCGAAGACCTCAACAACGGTTGGACGCGCTCGGTTGTCGTTCGTGCGGATGGCTCCCGTGTCGTAACTGTCAGGGATGGTAGTGGCTTCATCGTGCGCCGCTATCGCGTTTATCCTGGTAACCGCGTCACCGTTCTTTACGACAACCAGCCGAGCTGGTGGCAGGAAGGCGACATCGACGTTGTCGTCGACCCGGTGCGCTACTCCGGCCCGCGTGACCGCTACATCGTGGAACCCTCACGCGTGCCGATCGAAACGGTTTACGACACCATCACCGCCGAGCCAGTCGCGGAGGTGGGTCGCTACTACACCTTGAACCAGATCCTGGTGAACAATGATCTGCGTGGCTACATGCCTCGCATTGACCTCGACACGATCACTTTTGCTTCTGGCTCCGCCGAGATCCCAACCCGTCAGATCGACAAGTTGGAAGAGATCGGCACCGCCATGGAAGAAGCGATTAAGGAAAACCCCAACGAGGTATTCCTCATCGAAGGGCATACGGATGCCACCGGTGACAAAATCGATAACCTCGACCTATCCGACCGCCGCGCTTCCTCCGTCGCCAACACGCTGACCGAGTACTTCGACATACCGCCGGAAAACCTTGTGACGCAAGGCTATGGTGAGCAGTTCCTCAAGGTGCCGACATCCGGTCCGGAATCGCGCAACCGCCGCGTTGCAATCCGCCGGATCACACCACTGCTCGCGACCGAAAGTGACAAGATCGCCCTCGACAGCAGCGGCAACGAGATCTTTGAAACCGAATGATCTCACTCGGTGAGAAAGATAACGAGAATTAAGAAAGGCGGCTTCCAGGCCGCCTTTTCCTTGGAGCTTCAGCGGTTACATCTGGCGAGCGACATTGGTTCGCTACTTGACGATTTCTGCACGACCAACGCCCCATAGTTTGTTTTGACGGATATAGCCTTTGTAGTCGCCGACTGAGACCTGGCACCAAGATCCGTCGCAACTATGCAGATCTGCAATAACACCCGCTTCAACGAGGGCTACAGCTTGCGTACCCACTTCAGGACTTGCGGTAAGCGGCTCTTGTGATGCCGCAGCGCTTTGGCCGTTTCCAGAGCCAACGATCTGTGCTGTCCGGCGGTTGGATAAGAGCGAGCGTGACACCCATCCGGTTGTTCCGTCGATGTCGGAGACTTCGCGCCAGGTTTCGTAGTTGCGGAGGATCTTCACAGGAAGCCCGGCCCGGCGGAAAACCCATGCAATAGGGTAGTCGGTCCCCGGCCCCTTGCGCAGGTTGACCTCGCTTGCTTTCAAGCTAGCAAAGCGCTCCGGTGCGGCTTGTTGAGCTTCAGCCGTGTTCGCGTTAAGCGCCGAAAACAAGGCTGTCACAGCCAATGCTCGAACAATACTGCCGGTTCGCACCACGTGCATCCCCCGAAATCATCAAAAATCTGGCCTGGAACAACAATCCAGAGCTTTGTCATGCTTGTGACCATCTGTTAGACAAGCACGGAATAATTGAGAAGTGTGAACCACAACGACCAAACCGGACCAGCTAAGAGAACATGCCGAACAGCCCGAAAAAGCCCGTCGTAATTGTCACGCGCAAATTGCCCGATATCGTCGAGACACGCATGCGTGAGCTGTTCGATGCGCACCTGAACACTACCGATACACCGATGTCGCCATCCGAACTTACCGAGGCCGTTAAAGCCGCGGACGTCCTCGTCCCGACCGTGACGGACCGGATCGACCGGGCGCTGCTCTCGCAGGCCGGCGATAATTTACGTCTGATCGCCAACTTCGGCACCGGTGTCGACAATATCGACCTCGACACGGCCAGCAATCGCGGCATCATCGTCACCAATACCCCTGGTGTCCTCACCGAAGACACAGCGGATATGACAATGGCCCTCATTCTGTCGGTGCCGCGCCGTCTGGCAGAAGCAACACTCTACATGAAGGACGCTGAGACCGAATGGGCCGGATGGTCTCCAACCTGGATGCTTGGCCGGCGGATCTTCGGTAAGCGTCTCGGCATTATCGGCATGGGCCGCATCGGCCAGGCAGTGGCGCGTCGCGCTCGCGCGTTTGGCCTGCAGATCCACTACCACAACCGCCGTCGCCTGCCCGAAGAGATCGAGCAGGAAACCGACGCTACGTATTGGGAAAGCCTCGATCAGATGCTGGCACGGATGGACATCGTGTCCGTAAACTGCCCACATACGCCAGCCACATATCACCTCCTGTCGGCGCGCCGTTTGCGCCTGCTAAAGCCGGATGCCTACATCGTCAACACGGCGCGTGGCGAGGTGATCGACGAAAACGAACTCGCTCGCCTCATCGAGCAGGATGCAATTGCTGGCGCCGGTCTTGATGTGTTCGAGCACGAACCTGCGATTAATCCGAAACTTTTGAAATCTGACCGCGTTGTCGCGCTTCCGCACTTAGGTTCGGCCACCATCGAGGGCCGCGTCGACATGGGCGAGAAGGTCATTATCAACATCAAGACCTTCGTGGACGGCCACAACCCACCCGACCGCGTTCATTCAGCGATGTTTTAAGCGCTCCCTCAGACGCCCGACTTTTTTGGGAGAGCACCACGTCGTTTGAGGAAGCAGTTTCAGCTTCCTCAAGCCCGCCACACATAATACGGCTCGCGCTCACCTGCTGCGTATCGAACGACATCGGCTGCGTCGATAACAAGCGAGATCGTGTTGAACACCATCATTGTGAGAACCCAAGAGTAAAGCACTGGGTCCTGCGCTCTGTCTGGAAGATCGAACAAAAACCAGATCAGCATCGGAACCCAGAAAATATGCCCGATTCCGAGCAGCCGCACGAAACCTACTTGAGCGTAGATCACTGCCATCACGCTGATCCCGGCCAGCAGCGCCACAAGGTTAACTAGGCCGTACCGGGTATCGAGAAAAAGCAGCGATCCGAGATTCACCACAATGAGCGCAATCGCCCACGCCCGCGGCACAGCTCGAAAGCGAAACAGCACGATGCCCAACATTTCCAGCGGGTTTTTCATATCGTCCAACCTAAACAAGCCTTTTGACCTATCCATCGGTGGGTTCAAATTCGCCGCTGTTCACCCAGCAAATGAACCACCAAAAACAAAAAAAGCTCCCCGGAGCCACAAGGGCTGGGGAGCTTTTCGTTTAGCCGAACCGGCTCAGGCTGCCGTTTCCTTACGGAACATCGCCTCGCGGCCATGCGGTGCGTTGAGGTCCACCACCGGACCGGCAGGCACGACGCCTGTGGGGTTCACCTTCGTGTGGCTCTCATAATAGTGCCTCTTGGCATGTTCAGCGTTGAAAGTCTCAGCGATGCCCGGCATCTGGTACAAGTCACGCGTATAGGCCCACAGGTTGGGGTAGTCGACAAGCCGCTTCAGGTTGCACTTGAAGTGCCCGTGGTAGACCGGATCGAAACGCAACAGCGTCGGCAGCAAGCGCCAGTCGGCTTCAGTGGGCTGGTCGCCAATCAAGAACCTTGATGCTCCCAACCGCTCTTCCAGATAATCGAGCGTTTCAAACAACGGATGCACCGCTTCGTCATAGGCTTCCTGCGTTGAGGCAAAGCCGGAGCGATAAACGCCGTTGTTGACGGTGTCGTAAATCCGCGTGTTGAGCGCATCGATCTCAGGCCTCAACGCTTCCGGATAATAGTCTCCCGGCTTCGCACCCACGCCATCGAAAGCCGTGTTGAGCATGCGAATGATTTCTGAAGACTCGTTGCTGACGATGGTCTCGGTCTTGCGGTCCCACAAAACAGGAACCGTCACGCGGCCTGAAAACTTCGGATCAGCCTTGAGGTAGATCTGATATAGAAAGTCGGAGCCATAAAGGTCATCGCCGACGATGCCCTCTTTATCCGCGGCAAACGTCCAGCCATTCTCACGCATCAACCAGTGAACGACAGACACACTGATCATGCCTTCGAGGCCTTTAAGCGCGCGGTACATCAACGTTCGGTGCGCCCATGGGCAGGCATAAGAAACATAAAGATGATAGCGGCCCGGTTCGGCCTTGAAGCCGCCTACACCGGACGGTCCTGGTGCGCCATCAGGCGTTACCCAATTGCGAAACGGCGAAGTCCAGCGCTGAAACCGCCCGCCAGTCGTTTTGGTGTCGTACCAGCGGTCTTTCCAAACTCCATCAACCAGCAAACCCATGGCTCAAGCCTCCTGCGTTTCGAGTGAATCGAATGTTGCGATCTGACGGCGTGCTCCGGCGATGATTGCGTCCGCGTCACCACCAAGACCACCTGCATCGACAACGGTGACGTCTTTGATGCCGACAAAGCCCAAAATGTGCTTGAGGTATCCCGTGGCGAAATCAATGTCTGAACCAATTGGCGTGCCACCGCTGGTGACAACGATAAAAGCGCGCTTACCTTCCAGCAGACCTACCGGTCCGGATGCAGTGTAGCGGAACGTCAGCCGCGCCCGGGCAATCAGATCGATCCATGATTTAAGCGCGGCGGGAATTCCGAAGTTGTAAATCGGTGTCGTGATGACGAGCGTGCCCGCGCTTTGTAACTCTGCCACCAACTCATCAGACCCAGCGAGCTTGGCCCGCTGCTCTGCTGTCCGCGCGGCGTCATCGGTGAAGTTTGCGCCGATCCAGTCGGCATCGACGGCTGTATAGCCGCCCGCGACATCGCGCGACACCACCTTAGCCGACGGGTCCTCCCGAAGTAGCCCTGCGATAAGTTCATCGCCGAGCTGACGGCTGACCGAGTCTGCGCCGCGAGGGCTGGCGTCGACACGAAGAATGGTAGGGGGCGTGCTCATGATCATTCTCCAACGGAACGGTTGCGGGCGGGTTGTCCGCCGTTGGGTTAAGATCTATGTTGCCCCACTATTTTGATCAATTCGTAGAGTTTGCCGCACACTGCATCCATTTCGGATACAATTGGTCCGCTAAGCTTAGCCTGCACAACCACGCTCTTCTGCAAGCCGACCAATCGCGATGAGTTCTGGGCGATATTCGAAATGCATCGTGTCGAAGTGATACCAGCGGCCGCCCCAGATAAAGCCGTGACGCTCAAACACCTCAACGATTTCAAGCGGGATCTTGTTGCGATAGGCAGGGACTTTACCGGGGCCGCCGCCGCTCCAGCGCCAGTAATCGGAGTATTTGGTGTTAATGTCGATCGCGGCACCGAAACTGTGTGCCGACAGTCGTGTCGTGCCAGCGATATTGCGCCAAACAAAGGTGCCCGCCGCAGGCTTGATGAACTTGGCAAGGCCAGGGTCCGCATCCATAAGCTGTGCAAGATCCTTCGCGACCCGCATCAGGGCCTTGTCGGCTCCACCAACGCGGGTAAATGGCAGCCGTTGACCAAACCAGTTGACGCTCTCCTGCTTGGATAAGGCCTCCGCCCTGGTGTTTCCAAAGAGTGCACGCATGACAGCATCGCTGCGAACACGGCCGGGATCGAAGTTGAGAGCGGCATTTCCCTTAGCGCATTTGCCCAAGGGATAGATCTGCGAAAACATATCCTCAACGTCAGCGCCTTTGAGTTTCTCCTGGTGCGTTTTCATCCGGCCATCGTCGATGACAACGGATGTCCCATCCACAAACTCAACATGTGTCTCCGTGATGCGTGACAATCTGTCGGCAAATGCATCCTGGAACGCAGCAAGTTTCTCTCGTAGTGAAATCCCCTCCGCATGGGCTGGCGCGATTGCCAAAGACGCTGATGCAAAGAGCAGGAAGAAAGCAGCGACACAACCTCGTGCAGGCGTCGGAGTTCGTCGCATTGTCATTTCTATTCCCCCTGAAATCTGTTCGGCAACCGCTCGCACTCTCAGCTTTCAGCGAAGTCGCGGATGCAAATTGGAGCAATAACATCGACGCCTAAGGATCGCGAGGTCTGCTCTTCATGCCCGGCCAAACTTTCGGTTTTTCCCGGCGCGCCACCGTTACGCCTGCGCCTGTCAAAAACGACGCGGCCGCATCCAGCGCGGTATCCGCCGTCTCGCGATCGAATACAGCAAGGCTTAACTGGACATCGCCCCCGGCCGTACGAACGAATGGCTGAAATCCTGGTGGTCCGCCCTCGTCGCTTGAGCGGTGAAGATAAAGCTCGTTGATCTCGTCGAACGGGATGGTCCACGGTTTAGCGCGACTGGCAAGAGCACGATGAACCTGCAACGTGCGGCGGTCGGCATCAAAAACCGCACGACTTCGACGCAAAATGAGAAGCCCCCAGGCGAGGGGTAGGGCCGTGCCCGCCGCTGCGATCACACCGGCCAAGATGCCATTCTGTATCGTCGAGAGGGGGACCACACCAAAAAGCCACAAGGCGGCGATTGAGAAGATGATGCCCGCCCCAACGCCCTGGTGGCGATCTGCAAGGACCAGCCGCCGCGAAGAACGCTCAGCAATATACATGTTGGTGCTCGATGGGCCGAATGGATATCGATCGCGCCCGGTGAGCCGCCAACATTTTCCAGCAATCTCCTAGGGAACAGCTGCCAGTCACCAAGTCGCTATCGTCGCGTCAGATCACGTCAAATCAGACATCAACACGACGAGGAGACTTAACTATGATGGAAAGTTTTAAAACCACCGGCCTGGTTGCCGTTCTCGTAAGCTCAATCATGATGATTGCGTTTATCTTGTCCTCACCATCGCAAGCTGGCGAGTTCCATGCACAGACCGCCCCGCCGCTTGCTCAAACTCAGATGGCAACCGCTCCCATAAAGTTGGCGCTTGGCCTGAAAGCTCCAACGCGCCAGTCCCGCAAGAAATGTAACGGGCAAACCACCGACGATTGCTGCAAGGGCCTTTCTAACTGCAGCTGCCTCTACATGCCAGGCTCGTCAAGCACCAACCACCCAACGTCCTGCTTCGCAACGAAGAAGAAATCGAACAGCCGCAGCTGAAATGGTTGATCGGCAACGTGATAAAGAACATCGAAGGCGGCCGTGTTGGCCGCCTTTTTCATGCCAGGCTCAAGACCCGCAAGCTGCCGTATCCGCGGACCCTCGATGAATCGACAAATCCTTGATCGTCGGGTTTTCGCCAGACAGAGGGTTACCCGGATCCCAAGCGATTTTGACGTTCTCAAAGCGGGTGCCCAACGCATCGTAGATCAACAACCGCCCGGCGAGGCTTTCACCTGCACCTGTGATTTCCTTCAGAACTTCAACGGCCTGCAATGTGCCGATCACGCCCACAATGGCTCCGAGCACGCCTACCTCCGAACAGTTTGCGACTGTGCCTGCAGGCGGCGCTTCGGGGAAGAGACAGCGGTAGGTGGGATGCGGCTTGCCGCCGGGACCAGCCTCATGCGGTTTGAAGGTCGTCACATAGCCATCGAACGGACCGACCGCACCGAAGACCAGCGTCTTCTTTGCCAGATAGCAGGCATCGGAAACCAAATACCGCGTGTCGAAGTTATCGGAACCATCGCAAACTATGTCGTATCCGGAAATAAGGTCGAGCGCGTTATCTGCGTTTAACCGAACGGGGTGCGTTTCGACCGAGACGTGTGGATTAAGCCGTGCGATTGCCTCCTTACCGCTTTCCACCTTCGGCACGCCGACGTGCGGTGTGTCGTGCAGAATCTGGCGCTGCAGGTTCGAAAGCGAAACGACATCGTCGTCGACCAGTCCAATCGTCCCGACACCTGCGGCTGCCAGATAAACAGCAAGCGGGGAGCCGAGACCACCGGCTCCAACAAGTAAGACGCGTGCGGCCTTTAACTTCTGCTGCCCGGCCCCACCAACCTCGTGGAGAACGAGATGGCGTTTGTAACGTTCGATTTCATCACCGCTAAGCGACATCGCTTAATCACTCACTTGAATTGACCTCAGACCACCACTGGTCTGCGAACCATTGGCATTCTCGAATACGGCTGAATTAACCTATGCCTGCGCCAATTTTTGCTGAAAGAAGCAGCATTCAGCACCCACGGCATCAAGTTTTTCTCGATTTTATAAGAAACTTTAAGGCCCTGACCTTGCTGGACGCCCGCATTATACGCAAGTATAAGCCACAACAATCTGCGGTGACCGAGAACCGCGACAACCACCGAACTCGCATAGGGACGGAGACATGCTGAAAAAACTGCTTGCTGCGGCAACTGCCGGAGCTATGGCCATTGCTGCTTTTTCGCCAAACGCAATTGCCGCGCCTCGTGATTACATCCTGGCAACTGCCAGCACCGGCGGAACCTACTACCCAGTCGGTGTCGCCATCGCAACGCTGACCAAGGTGAAGCTGCAGCCGAAGAAAAAGATCGGCATGTCGGCGATCAACTCAGCCGGTTCCGGTGAGAACGTCAAACTCCTGCGCGACAACGAAGCCCAGTTTGCCATTATGCAGGGCCTCTATGGTTACTATGCCTGGAACGGCAAAGGCCCGGTCGAAAAAGATGGGCCGCAAACTGAACTACGCTCCGTTTCCATGCTTTGGCAGAACGTCGAACAATTCGTCCTGCTCTCGGGCCTCGCCAAGACCGGCACCATTGATGATGTCGCGAACCTGAAAGGCAAATCAGCGGCCCTCGGCAAAAAGAACTCAGGCACGATCGGGTCGAACCGGGTGATCCTGAAGAACCTTGGCCTCGACCTCGATAAAGATTTCAGCCTCGTTCACGTCGGTTACGGCCCGAGTGCCGATGCCCTCCAGAACGGCCAGGTGTCAGGGATGTCGATCCCCGCTGGGTCACCAACCGGTGCTGTCACGAAGGCCTTCGCGGCGATGGGTGACAAAATCAAGCTTCTCAGCTTCACCGAAGAGCAGGCAAAGAAAGCTGATGGCGGCCTTGGCCTCTGGACGCCCTACAAAATCGCAGCCGGAACCTATCCCGGCCAATCAGCTGATATCATGACGATCGCACAGCCAAACTTCCTTGCAGTCCGTAAGGACGTTCCGGAAGAAGACGTCTATCTGATGACCAAGACGATGTACGAGAACCTCGGATTCTTGAATGCCATTCACTCGGCAACGAAGGCTATGGCGCTCGAAAAAGCGATTGCTGGTCTGCCGGTTCCGCTGCATCCGGGAGCGGCCCGCTACTTCAAAGAAGCTGGCTTGAAGATCCCAGAAAACCTGATGGCCAAATAATGAGCCGCTTGGGGCAAAACGCCGGTAGCAAAGACCCGGTAATCGAGCCTCAAGTCTAGAAGATTGAGGCGGCGCAGATCACATCGGATCGCGCCGCCTTTGCCGTTTCGAATACTTTTTGACCGTTGAAAGTGAGACGATGGCGACCGGTCCCGACACCTCAACTGCCGCAGCAACTTCCGGCACCGAAACTAGTCTCACTGCCGAGCGGGTCATATTGGTTTTCGGTGTCGCGCTGGCACTCATCCACGTTTACTTCAACATCTTCGGCGTCTTGTCCGGCCTTTGGCGCAACGCCATCCACTTTGCAGGCTTTGCGTTTCTCTGCGCGCTCATCTATCCCGCGTTCCAAGGCCCGCTTGCGAAAAGTCGAACGTTCAAGGTCTTCGATATCGCATTCGGGTTGCTGGTTGCCGGATCGGCCCTTTATCTGATTTCCGCAGAAGACGCCGTTTACGAGCGAGGCGTCAGGCTGTCCACGCTTGAGTGGGTTGCCGGAACGATCCTGATCTTAGGCGCGCTGGAATACACCCGCCGAACAACGGGGTGGATCATTCCCATTATGATCGTCCTGGCGCTGACGTACGTCGGCTGGTGGGGACAACACCTATCAGGTGTTTTTAGGTTTGCAGGTTTAAGCGCGGAGACGATCCTCTTTCGATCCATCTACGGTGACGACGGTATCTTCGGCACCATCGCCAGCATCTCCTCGTCTTTTGTGTTCATGTTCATTTTGTTTGGCGCGTTTCTGTTGCGCTCGGGTGGTGGGGACTTTGTCATCGATCTCGCCCGCTCCGTCGCGGGCCGATTGACCGGCGGACCGGGACTCGTTGCGGTCTTCGCATCAGGACTGACGGGCACGATCTCAGGTTCGGCAGTCGCCAACACAGCGTCCACCGGCGTCATTACAATTCCATTGATGAAGCGCGCGGGTTTCCCACCGAAGTTCGCCGCCGCGGTTGAGGCCTCCGCATCAACCGGTGGACAACTCATGCCACCAATCATGGGTGCCGGCGCGTTCGTCATGGCGAGCTACACCCAGATCCCATATACGACGATCGTAACCGTCTCCATCCTACCCGCGATATTGTTCTTCGCCTCCATCGCCTTTTACGTCCGCATCGAAGCGAAGCGCCATAACGTTGTCGCTGTCGAAGAGGAGACTTTGACATTCACGCAGCTGATGCTTGGCGGCGGCCTTCCTTTCCTCATCCCGATTGGCGTTTTGGTCTCGCTCTTGATCTACGGCTACACGCCGACCTACGCGGCTGGCATCTCCATACTCGCAGTCATTGCCGCGTCGTGGCTGACAAAAAAGCCGATGGGTCCTATGGCCGTGGCGGAAGCGATGGCGCTGGGCGCGCGAAACATGGTGATGACGGCCGTCTTGTTGTGTGCGATCGGCCTGATCGTCAACGTCATCGCCATGTCTGGGGTCGGCAATACGTTTTCTTTGATGATCACCGAGTGGGCGGGCGACAGTTTGCTTATCGCGATCGTCCTAATTGCGTTGGCCTCTCTGATCCTCGGAATGGGGTTGCCAGTGACAGCGGCTTACATCGTTCTTGGAACGCTTTCAGCACCTGCTCTCTTCAACCTGATCGCAAACCAGCAACTCGTATCCATGATCGCGAGTGGAGAGGTCGCTGAGCAGGCGAAAACCATGCTCATGCTGGTCTCGCCGGAAGCGGCCGCAAAGCTCGGGCAGCCGATGTCGCTAGAGGCAGCTAAAGCACTCGTCGACGGCATTCCGCAAGATCTGATAACGCCAATTCGTGAAAGCGTTATCGACAAGACAGCGCTTCTTTACGCTTTGCTCGCAGCCCACTTGATCATCTTCTGGTTAAGCCAGGATTCAAACGTGACTCCACCCGTTTGCCTCACGGCTTTCACTGCTGCAGCGATTGCCAAAACACCGGCTATGGCGACAGGCGTCGCCTCTTGGAAGGTCGCAAAAGCGCTTTATATCGTTCCGCTGTTGTTCGCGTATACGCCCCTGGTTGGCGGCACCGTCACCGAGGTCATGACAGTGTTCCTGTTCGCGCTAATTGGGCTTTATGCGTTTACCGGCGTCATGCAGGGGCATCTCGAAGCGCCGCTAAACTTGCCGACCCGCGTACTCGTTGGCATCTGCGGAATAGCATTGCTCTACCCGAGTGCACTGGTCGTAAAATTGGCCGCTGCCGCAGTGTTCGCAGTCGTCATTTTCTTTAATTCTCGCTCCCGCAGCACTACGTTGGAAGAGGCATCAACTTAGCCGATGATATGTGGTTTTCGGCGACGTACTCACTTCGTCACAAACCACGAATATGGCTCACCGGAATATCTGCTCTGTTTTTGAAATTTGGAGAATTCGAATATGGCTCGAAGTATCGCAGGTCTGCGCACAACAGTGTCCCTCCTCGCGATCACGACCTTTGGCGTGGTCTCAGCACAGGCAGAAGAACGCCGTCAGGCAGATGCTCACGTTCATGGCAAAGGCGAACTGAACATTGCGGTGGAAGGCAGCAAAGTCAGCTTGGAATTGCGCTCGCCAGGAGTAGACATCGTTGGTTTTGAGCATGAAGCGAAAACCGACGCAGACAAAAAGGCCGTGGCTGACGCCAATGCAACTCTGAAAGCTTTGACTGAGGTGATCGAAATCCCCGCTGCAGCCGGATGCAAGATTGAAAGCGCGTTTTCGCATTACACGAAAGATCCTGATCACGCCAAAATGCATGCCGAACACGCGAAGCATGAGGGACATGGGCATAGCGACCACGGGCACGACAAGCATAAACACGGCGATCACGATCATGGCCACAGCCACGGGCACCATGATCACGGCCACAAAGCCAAGAAAGCCAAAGCCAAAGACGGTCACGGGCATGACCACGGACACAGTCACGACCACGGCCACCATCATGACCACGAAGACGGTCACGCCGAATTCCATGCAGGATGGAAATTGGACTGCAAGGCTGCCGACAAACTGAGCCCAATGAAATTCGGCTACTTCGCCCGCTTCGCAAAGGCCGAGAGCTTGACGGTCAACGTCGTGACGGCGAGCGCGCAGAAAAGCTATACGGTGTCTCGCTCCTCGCCATCTTTGACGCTAAACTAAACGCCTGCCGCACGAGCACCAAAGCAGAGTTTGGCTGGCTCGGAACCGACGCGATCTCGCCTGATAGGCCTACGTCTGAGTCCAGACCATGCTCGAATATGCTACGCTCGAAGATGACGATGAAAACGGAGAGAACGGCGGTGCTTCAATTGTTGTCCATCTGCACGATGTTCACTTCACTTGGCCAGGCACACCACGCTTTTCGCTGATCGCCAAAGATTTCGTTGTTTATAGAGGCGAGCGGCTCTTGCTGCTCGGCCCGTCTGGCGGAGGCAAATCGACATTGCTCAGCCTTCTGGCTGGCATCGTCACACCGCAAACCGGATCGGTGTCGGTATTAGGAACCGACATCACCCGGCTCTCGTTGGCAGCGCGAGACAAATTTCGCGCTGAGCACTGCGGCATCATCTTCCAGATGTTTAACCTGCTTCCATACGGCACAGTCATCGACAATGTGCTTTTGCCGTTGAGCTTCTCACGCCGCCGCCGCGCGAATGTCGAGCGCCAGTCGAGCCCTCCTTCAGAAGCCGCACGCTTACTGGCACGGCTCGGTCTCTCACCTGATCAGATTACCAAGCACCGGGCGTCGAGCCTAAGTGTCGGTCAGCAGCAGCGCGTTGCCGCAGCGAGAGCACTAATCGGTCGGCCCGAACTCATAATCGCTGACGAACCAACCTCGGCCCTTGATCGTCGCCATCAGGCGGAGTTCCTCAAGCTGCTCTTCGATGATGCTTCGAAAGCCGGATCGACGCTGATCATGGTCAGCCACGACGAATCCCTCGCCGAGCATTTCACACGCGTCGTCCAACTCGAAGACATCGTCAAAATAGAAAGGGGCCAGTCGTGATCGTTTGGCGCCTTGCCGTTCAATCTCTCCGCGCACGCTGGTTGGCCGCGCTGCTATCAGTGCTCGCCATCGCCTTCTCGGTGATGCTGCTGCTGGGCGTTGAGAAAGTAAGAAATGGCGCACGCGAAAGCTTTGCCGATACCATCTCGGGCACCGACTTAATCGTCGGAGCCCGCACAGGCGGCGTGCAGCTGATGCTTTATTCCGTCTTCCGCATCGGCAATGCTACCAACAACATCACCTGGAAAAGTTACGAGGACATCGCCAGCCTTCCGGACGTCGATTGGATCATCCCGATGTCGTTGGGAGACAGTCACAAAGGTTACCGCGTCCTTGGCACAACGGGCGAATACTTCGAACGGTACCGTTATCGATCTAAGCAACTCCTCAAGTTTGCCGATGGAAAACCATTCGACGACCTCTTCGATGCGGCCATCGGCGCGGAAGTCGCAGAGGCGCTTGGGTACAAAGTCGGCGATGAGATTGTTATTGGCCATGGCTTGGGCTCCGTCTCGTTTCTCAAACACGACGATAAGCCATTCCGCATTTCAGGCATCCTCGAACGAACCGGCACACCGGTCGACAGGACTGTGCACGTCAGCCTTGAAGCCATCGAAGCAATTCATATCGATTGGGCGCAAGGCGCGCCAATACCAGGCCAGAGCGTCTCAGCGGAAGAAGTTCGGAAAATGGACCTCAGGCCGCGTGAGATCACCGCGGCGCTAATCGGTTTGAAATCCCGCTTGGCCGTGTTTCGGGTTCAGCGCGCGATCAACAACTATCGCGAAGAGCCACTAACAGCGGTTCTGCCAGGAGCAGCATTGCAGCAGCTTTGGGGACTAATCGGCGTAGCTGAAACCGCGTTGGCAGCCGTATCGGCCATGGTCGTGATTACCGCGCTGCTTGGCATGGTCACGATGATCCTCACGACGTTGAACGAGCGCCGGCGGGAAATGGCAATCTTGCGATCCGTTGGTGCTAGTCCATCAATGGTCTTGGGCCTGCTCACGACCGAGGCCGGTGTTCTAACCGCCGCAGGCGTCGCGCTCGGCACAGCGTTGCTCTATGCCGGCCTAGCCCTGATACGTCCGCTCATCGATAGTCTCTATGGCCTTAACATCCCGCTCAACGCGCTCACGTCCTACGAGCTAACAACGCTGGGTGCCATCATACTGGCGGGTATTGTGGCCGGGCTGCTTCCCGCTATTCTAGCTTATCGGCGCTCCTTGGCGGACGGCATGACAGTGCGTATTTGAACGCAAAACGCTTCGCATCAGGCGCTTGCGGGCACGCAGCACCCATCGCCCATTTGTCAGCATACGCACGAACCTCATTGGCGCAAATGTGATTGAACTTGACCCGGCAGCTCTTCCCTGCCATGTCGCGCGCCACATAATAAGCCGGAAGAATCGATCTAATGCCCGTAACGGCGGCGAGATCTCGGAGATGAGGTGGAAAGGATGAAGAGCTACACAAAGACATCCTTTGTCTGCGGGCTGCTTATCATGGCAGCCGCAATGCCACTGCCTGCAGCCGCCGAAGCACCGCAAACCCTCACCTGGGCAGATCTTGTTCCCAAGACGAAAGCCGCAGCAAAACGCCAGCTCAAGACCTTTTTTGCGCCGCTGGGTGCCGGGAGCGACGCACGGGGCGCGTATCTTGATAGCTACGATATCCGCTCGCGCCCGGAAGACTTAAAAGGCGCAGCCCCACCGCGAACCCCGGAAGCCGGTTTTATGTCGCGCCGGGTCAAGTCCGTCAGTACCGCGCCGCCTGAAATCAAAAAGGAACTGGACGGGAAGACAGTAAAGATCGGCGGATATGTTGTTCCGCTCGACTTCCAAGCAACCAAAGTTACCGAATTCCTACTGGTCCCGTTTGTCGGAGCCTGCATCCACGTCCCACCGCCACCTGCCAACCAGATCATCTACGTCAAGGCTGAAGAGGGCTTTCACGTGCGAGGCGAGTTCGATCCTGTCTATGTGACCGGAAAGATGGCAGCACAGTTTACGCCCACAGGGCTGGCGGACACCGGCTACACCATTACAGCGGACAGCGTTGATATACGTTAGCGGGCCAAAGACCAAGCACGATAGCGGCTTACAACAGCCACATCGACGCCAGTCCGAGGAAAGCAAAGAAGCCGATCACATCGGTCACCGTCGTCACGAAAACGCCTGACGACGGAGCGGGATCGATATCGAGCCAATCAAGCGCAATTGGCGTCAAGATCCCAGCGACAGCTGCGACCAACAGGTTGACGATCATCGCCAGTGCGATCACAGCCGCAAGCGGACCAGAGCCAAACCAAACATAAGCAACGGCTGCTGTGATCACAGACAGGATAAGCCCGTTTGCGAGACCAACAACAGCTTCACGAGTAATCACCTTCGGCGCGTTTACCCGCGAGAGCTTATGCATGGCAAGCGCCCGCACGGTAACCGTCATCGTCTGTGTCGCAGCATTCCCGCCCATTGAAGCAACAATCGGCATAAGCACGGCCAACGCCACCATCTGCTCGATGGTCGCATCGAACAGCTGAATAACGAGCGAAGCCAAAACCGCAGTCCCAAGGTTAACGACCAGCCATGGCACGCGGGATCGAACGGTCCAGTAGATGCTGTCAGCAACCGTCTCGTCGCCAACACCCGCGAGCGCCAGCATGTCCTCTTCGGCTTCTTCCTGGATAACGTCGACAACGTCGTCGACCGTCACGACACCAACGAGCCTTTCGTTTTCATCGACAACCGGCGCCGACATGAGGTCGTATTTACGGAACTGCTGCGCTACCTCTTCCTGGTCCTCTGTCGCAAGCACCAGGTGGCGGTCGGGATTCATGATGTCTGTCATTTGCACATTCCGCTTCGTGCGCAACAGACGCGACAACTGCACAGCGCCGAGAACCCGGAACCCCGGATCGACAACAAAAATCTCTGAGAATGTTTCTGGAAGTTCGTCGGTCTCACGCATGTAGTCAATCACGCGCCCGACGCTCCAAAACGGCGCGACAGCCACATAGTCGGACTGCATGATGCGGCCAGCGGTCTCTTCTTCGTATTCGAAGTTCCGCTCAAGAGCTGCGCGCTCTTCGTAAGGGATCTGTTCGAAGATCTCCTTACGATCGCTCTCTTCAAGCGTCTCCAGAAGATAGGCGGCATCATCTGAATCGAGTTCGGTCGCAGCCTTGGCCAGCAGCTCATTCGGCAGCTCTTCAGACAGGTCGTCACGGACCGTCTCATCAAGTTCGGAAAAGACCTCGTAGTCAAAGTCCTCGCCGAGAACCTGGATCAGCTTGACGCGTTCGTCTTGCGGCAATAGCTCGACGGCTTCGGCGAGGTCAGGCGCCCGCAAATCAGCAGTCAGTGTCCGTACGGCGTCCCTGTCCCCGGAGTCTAACGCATCGCCGAGGCTGCGCACCAACGCATCGGCAGCGGATCCGGCATGGCGATCGGCGTCGTCGTGGGCGGCCTTTTCGGCGCGTGGGTCCATGGATATCCCGCCTCAAATCGCTGTTGCGTAAGGGTTTAGGCCCTATAGGGAATGGGTTGCTTTTGCTGTTTGCACTGACCAGACGAAGATGACTGCAACGGCCCAGGCGCAAGCCATTGCCTCATCTTGAACCGGCGTTCACGTTAGATCGAAATGCTCTAGCCAGATTGCCAGCGCTGTGTAACCCCCGGTCTATGCACGGCGTGACAATTGTCAATGAAACAAACAGGTGGATAACACATTCTGACGCAGCGATGCATCAACTCGGCGGCAATCCAGCACCACTTGCCCTGAAATCCTGTGTTTCAGTACAAGATGTTTCGTATTTTGGCAGCGAAGCCATTAATTCTGTAGCACTTGAAACTGAGTCCACCGACGCCATTTCCGGCGCGACAATTGCGGTGAGGGACGAAATAGAATGGCGCGGATCGCGACAATCTGCATGGCCCTGGCGGGAATTTCTGCGGGCGTTTTCTCAGGTTTAGCTGCGGCGGACCCGGCTGTGGCGGCAAAAACAAAGCCTGCATGTTCCGAGCGCAAGGGCATCCTCGGCGTGTCCCGTGTCGTCGAAATCGATACGACCAAGGGCCCGCGCTTTGGCAACATGCAATACAAGGACATCGATTTCCTCAAACGTGGTGAGGTCGTTCTGACGTTCGATGACGGTCCTCTGCGCCCCAAAACAACATCGGTCCTAAACGCGTTAGAAGCTCACTGCACCAAAGCCACATTCTTCATGGTTGGCCGTATGGCGCTTGTTGACCCAAGCATGGTCCGCGAGATCGACCGGCGCGGCCACACGATTGCGACCCACACCTGGTCGCATAAGATGCAGGGTCGTTTGAGCAAAGCTAGCGGCGTTCGCGAAACCGAATTGGGGATCAGTGCGATCTCACTCGCTCTTGGAAAACCTGTTGCACCGTTCTTCCGTTTTCCTTACCTGAGCGACCCCAAGCGGATGCAGGACTACCTGCGCTCCCGCGATATTGGTAACTTCTCAATCGATGTCGATTCGCTTGATTTTCGCACGCGATCCGGTTCGGTGATGATGAATAGGGTCCTTCGGGGCCTGAAACGTCGCGGTAAGGGCATTCTCCTGTTCCATGATATCCAGCGCTCCACGGCGGGAGGCATCAAGCCGTTGCTTGATGCGCTTGCCAGGGGTGGCTACAAGGTCGTGCACATCGTCCCCAAGACGCCAATTAAAACGCTTCCGAAGTACGACGCGATAGCCAAAAAAGAAGCTGAAAGACGCAAGAAAATCGCGGCCCGTCGCCCTCTTGCAGCGCGGTCGATTGTCTGGCCCGTTTCTGATGCTTCTTACGTTCCCGCTGCCGAGCCATTGAAAATTACGCCTCCTGGTCTCTTCAAAGGGCCTTTGCCGGAACGCTCCGGCATAAAACGCCCGCCAGCAGCCCAGTTGCGCGAATCCCTGGCCAAAGAAGCGGCCGACAAAAAGCCGGAGCCTAAGAAGAAAGAGCCTGAGAAGAAGAACTCGTCTGCGGCACTCAAAGGCCCAATTCAGGAAGACTGGCGCGACGAAGCGTTCCAGAACTGAGAATTGAGACGAGGAGCTCCGCCGCTTGGCAGTTTAGGGTTAAGGCGTTGAAGTAAATATAATTTTTCAGGCGCTTGGGTGCCTGATCGCGAGACGCGCGGCGCTCAAAAAAATATGCATTTCCAAAGGCTGACTAGCTTCGCCATCGCGCAGCCATCTGATCTGTTATAGTACCCCCGGCTTTCGAGTCCCGCGTGGCCGTGACTTCAACAATCGCCGGAAGCTGAATGCGCAATTTATTGTCAGCTACTTTGTTCGTCGCTACGGCGCTGGCATCACCGGCTGCTGCGGAGTGCGAACACCCTGATCAAGCGATCGGGCTTGAACGCGTCGTCGAAATCGACGCGACGGGCGGTCCGTTGTTTGGCGCGCTAACTAAGCAGGAGCGCGAACCAAGTTTCTTGCGCCCTAAGGAGGTCGTGCTCACCTTCGACGATGGGCCCAGCCCTTGGGTCACCCCAAAAATTCTCGACACGCTTGAAAAGCACTGCACGCGGGCGACCTTCTTCGCAGTCGGCAAGATGGCGGTCGCGTATCCCGCGCTCGCCCGGGATATCATCGCGCGCGGGCACACGGTTGGCGGCCATACCTTGTCGCATCCACGACGGTTGCCCAATATGGCAGCGAAAAAAGCGCATGACGAAATCGAGCGCGGATTCGCAGCTCTAGAGGCCGCCACGGGCGGTGGCATTGCACCGTTCTTTCGCTTCACGGGTCTCAACGATTCTGCGGCTCTGCTGACCTATCTGCAGCGCCAGCGCGTTGCCAGTTTCACCGTTGATGTCGTGTCTGATGACAGCTTCATACCGGACCCAAAGAAGCTCGCCCGCGTGACGCTTGCTAGAACCCGCGCGCGCGGTGGCGGCATCTTGTTGTTCCACGACATCAAATCATCAACGGCGAAAGCTCTTCCGGCCATCTTGGCGGGCCTCAAGAAAGATGGTTTCAAGATCGTTCACATGCGCCATACGGTGCCCTACGCACCCCAGCCCGAGCTGGTCGAGGACTATCGCGCGAGAGTGGCCGAGAAGTTGGCTGGGAGTAAAATCATTCCGCGTCTTATGCCGTACTATGGCGCGATTTCTGAGCTGCGCGAAGACGAGAAGGAGGCGGCTTCTGAGGCCTACCCGCTTACTCGGATTGCCCCACCACCACGCGCGCGCAAAGAGAGAAAAAGAAAAACGAAGCAGCGTGCCGACAATCGCAAAGCAAAGCCATCGGCAAAGAGTAAGCCAAAGCAAGACGTCCCCGTGAAACCAGAGATCTACGAGGTGGATGAAGACGAAGTTCTGCCTTGGAAGCAGGGGTCACTCGGCTTTCACTTCGGGATGGCGACGGCATCCAATGGCCAAACGCAAACCGAAAAGACCCGGCCCGCAACATGACCCTGGTCGAGATCTGGCTTTATTCCCTTGCAGCCAAGCAGACCGAGATTTCTTCGCTCGCAAAAGTCTTATCGGAAGATGAGCGCGCCCGAGCAAAGAAATTCGCCCATGCAGACCATGGGAAACGCTTCATCGTTGGCCGGGCGCGTATGCGCCAGATCTTGAGTGGAGCCATCGATTTGCCGCCGGAGCATTTGCAATTCTCCGTTACCTCCACCGGCAAGCCGTTTCTTTCAAACGAAACGCCGCAACATCCGCACTTCAACCTCTCTCATACAGCCGACACCGCCGCATTAGCGATTTGCAATACAGCTGAAGTCGGCGTCGATATCGAAGCCATCCGCCCATTGCGAGACGGATTTGCGAGGCGCTTCTTCACCAAGCAGGAAGCTGACGAGATCGATAGCTTGCCAGAAGAACAGCGGCTCGATGCGTTGGTCCGCTGCTGGACCCGTAAGGAAGCGTACTTGAAAGCAACGGGTGCCGGCATCGCCCACGGATTGGCAAGCTTCCAGGTTTCTGTAAAGCCCGATGAGCCTGCTAAAGTGCTCGCAATCGACGGGGGGCGACACACCGCCGACGCCTGGGATCTCCACGATTTCTCCCCAGCGCCAGAGATCGCTGGGGCCGCCGCAGTCCGAGCACCGGACGGGGCGGAGTTTCGTGTGATCGAGTTTTCCCCAGACGGATCAATTTCCAACGGCAACCGTTAGCCTGTTTATCCCCACCCATGCCATCGTAAGTCACCCTCGAATCGGGGTAGACGCAACGCGAAGAGGGGTAGGTGCTATGGGCGCAGTCGAAAAACTCACCGAAGACGACACCGGTCCGCGCGAAGCGTTTCTGGGCGTTGAAAACTCCGTTCGCGGTTTCTTCTGGAAAGAGCGGCTGAGCGGGCACGATCACGCCATTGCCACGGCAATCTCACAACGACATGCATTGCCGGAACTGCTCGGGCGCGTGTTAGCAGGACGTGGTGTTACGATCGATGACGTGCCGGTTTTTCTCGACCCATCCCTAAAAGCGCTAATGCCCGATCCTGACAGCCTGCGCGATATGGGCAAAGCCGCAGCTCGCATCGCCGATGCCGTAGAAAAAGGCGAACAAGTTGCGGTGTTCGGTGACTATGATGTCGATGGGGCGTGTTCATCGGCGCTAATGGCGCGCTTTCTGTCCCATCATGGCTTAAAGAACCGCATCTACATCCCCGATCGCTTGTCTGAAGGCTACGGCCCGAATGCGAAAGCGATCGAAGAATTGGCGCGCGAAGGCGCGAGCCTGATCATTACGGTCGATTGCGGGACAACCAGCTTCGAACCGCTCGCCCATGCAAAAACCGTCGGTGCTGAAGTCATCGTTATCGATCACCACCAGTCGGACGAAACGCTGCCTGACGTTCATTCCGTGATCAATCCGAATCGCCAGGATGACGTTTCCGGACAAGGGCACTTGTGCGCGGCAGGCGTTGTCTTTCTGGTGCTTGTTGCCATAGCCCGCGAACTGCGCACACGCGGCTATTATTCTAACGGCAAGAAAGAGCACGCACTGATGGGCGAGCTGGATCTCGTCGCCCTCGCAACGGTCTGTGACGTCGTCCCATTGGAAGGTCTCAACCGGGCATACGTCACCAAGGGCCTTCAGGTCATGCGTCAGCGCCACAATGCAGGGCTTCGCGCGCTGTTCGATGCAGCGGGCCTCGACCAAGCACCAACGCCTTATCACCTCGGCTACATTTTAGGTCCCCGCATCAATGCCGGAGGGCGGATCGGCGATTCTGGACTGGGTGCACGTTTGCTGAGTCAGGCAAATCCTCGCGAAGCCCATAAAATCGCAGAAACCCTCGACCGGCTAAACCGCGAGCGCAAAGCCATCGAAACCCAGACGCTCGACCAAGCTATGGCTGAAGCGGACGCCGTTCTCGCCATTGAGCCTGAATTGCCAATTATCCTGCTCGGTGCAGAAGACTGGCACAAGGGTATCGTCGGCCTCGTCGCTAGCCGTTTGACGGATCGCTTCCAACGCCCATCATGCGTTCTGTCATGGACCAAAGATGCCTCAACGGGTGCCAAGAGCGGAACCGGATCTCTCCGCTCTGTGGCCGGTGTCGATATCGGCGGCGCAGTCCGGGCAGCCGTCGCCGAAGGGCTGTTGATCAAAGGTGGCGGCCACGCAATGGCAGCCGGCTTAACGGTTGCAGAAGATAAGCTCGAAGACCTGAAGTCGTTCCTTGCCAAAGAGCTTGCTGATAGCGCCCATGAAGCGCGCGCCGCGGCCGCACTTGAAGTGGATGGCGCATTGACCCCATCGGCCGCAAAAGACGAACTGGTGACGCTGCTCGATCGTGCCGGGCCTTATGGTCAAGGCAACCCGCAACCCCGGTTTGCTTTTCCCGCGCATAGGATTCGTTTTGCCAAGATCGTTAGAGATGCGCATGTCCGTGCTGTAGTCGAGGCCGGAGATGGGTCACGCCTAGATGCCATTGCATTTCGGGCTGCGGGACAGCCATTAGGAGATTTATTGCTTGAAGCAAACGGTGGCATGCCAATCCATCTTTGTGGAACCATTCGCCGGGACACCTGGGGCGGCCGCAATCGCATCGAACTCACCATCGAAGACGCGGCAAAAACCAATTCACGTTGAACAACGATTCTAATGCCAAAGTTATCCAGCGCCCTGTGGAGACTTGAAAAATCGAGCTTGCAGGCGCATCTCAACGCTACGGACAAAATGTCCTCCAGGGAGACTTGAAATCGCTGCCGAAGCGAAATATAACCCTGGCTCCGCGCGGTCCCTTCGTCTATCGGTTAGGACGCCAGATTTTCATTCTGGAAAGAGGGGTTCGATTCCCCTAGGGACTGCCAATACTTAGCTAGTTTTCTAAATTGATCTGCAAGCAGTCTGCAAGCACTCGAAACTGGCAAGAGAGACTAACAGGGGCAACTAGTCGCCGTCCCCATTTTCTCCTCTCATCCTCTTCTTTTTCGCAGCCTCGCTAAAGCGACCTCCGGTCTAAGCCGACCCCCTCGAGATTGTGCGGCGAGGTTTTGAGCTGGTCCGCTCGCATCGCATAACGTCGCGGCATCTCGATCGATGCATGACGTGTCACGCTGGCGATTGCTCGAAGATCTGCCCCTGCTTCAGCGGCCGTCGTTGCGAATCCAACTCGTAGGCTGTGACCACTGAACTTATCCGCCTCGACCTTCGCGAGATCGGCTGGAACACCCTTCGCCTCGAAGTGTTCTTGCACGCGAGATTTGATTACGAGCGCAACCGACTGCCCCTGCATTGCGCCAGACACCTTACCTCCCTTGCGAACACGACGGAGAAGAGGTGACCCCGGCTCTATGGCGGCTTCCTCAACCCACACTTCGATGGCTTTAACCGCAGCAGGGTTTGCATCGCGAGGAACAGTAACGACCTCGGGTTTGCCTCCGGCGGTTTTACTTCGCAACATTGTCAGCTCAATCGTCTTTGCCGTGATCCTTACGAAGCCGTCGCCTTCGCCTGGCTGTTGCCAGGTCAACGCGACGAGTTCCGAGCGACGAAGGCCGAACACATAGCCAAGCGCGAATAGTGCCGCGTCTCGCTTGCCCCTTGGAGTCGCTTCGCATGCTTCTACTATCTCAAGAACATCAAGGCCGCGAAGGGGTTCGGCCTGTTTCTGGTGCGCACCCTTTTGCCTAACAACACCCGCCATTACCATTTTGATTGCCGGCGCAGTGGAGTCGAACTGCAACCCCGTAGCGGTGTGTATCGCCTTAATTGCAGCAACGGCCGTTCGCAAAGTTGATACCGATTGCCCATCGCTTGCACGTTCAGCGATCCAGTTCGCCACATCCTCGGCGCGGGCAGGTGGCTCGCGATCGATCCCATTCACTTCACAATAGGCGAGCCACTTCGACCACTGCGCCGCGTATGCACGACGTGTGTTGTCAGCCTTTGAGGCTTTTGCAAAGGACTTCGCAGTGTCTGTAAGTTTGGCAGGCGCTACAACCTTGCCATGCTCTGATTTGACGATTTTCGACATGGTGATCACTCCGTTCCATGCCTCATATATTACTAGTGATAAGTATAATTGTCACGTGTAATTATCTAGCTTTTGTTCTTTCTTTGTTCCATGCTATAGAAAGGCTTCGCTGATATTGTGAGGCCTCATGACCGATCGAAGATTTCCTCCACCATGGACGGCTGAGCAGAAGCGCGAGTCCTTCATTGTGAAGGACGCGACCGGCCTTCCGATCTGCTACCTCTATTATGAAGACTTAGATGAACGCCGTTGGCACACAAACAGGCTTACCAGCGATGAGGCGCGGCGCATTGCGAATGGCATCGCGCGGCTGCCATTGCTTCTGAGGAGCGGCAGCACCTAAGTGAGTTGATGCGCCGCTGATTTCTTGCGCGCACAACCCTTTTTAGTATTGCCCAGAAATCCGGTGCAGCCACGGTAGTCAGTATTCACTGAATAGGGTTTCAAGCTCCAATGCCCGCTGCTTTGTGAATTCATTGCCGGCACCGCTGGTATCGGCGTAGTCGTCAGCGATCATCCGAATATCCATAGCCGTCACAGACACACCATGCCCAATTAGTTCGCGATACAGCGGCATCACATCTTTTCGCCAAGCGCGCTTAAAAGTTCGATCGAAGGCCGGATTAATGGGCGAGCATGCTCCAAACTTGCAACGGTGGAACGCCGGCATATGCCTGACACGCTTGACCTCGTCGTACATGCTCTTCATGTCAGAAACTATTGTGCGGGCGCCAGCGGAGAGCGTTGGGGGAGGGGTAATAGCCTCAAGATAAACGTCTTCGATCCAAAACGTAAAAGCCCCAAAATTGAATTGGCGGAGCGTTGTCGCTTTCCCGAAAAACTCTACCTCTGCGACACGGCCCGTCAGTGTTACCCGAGTTCGCCTAGGAAGCTGCAAACATGCCGGCGGTCCTGGTAACGCTTGGCTGTAGTCGCCGCTCGCTGCTGCAGCGGCCCAGGTCCGGAAGGTTTGGACCGACCGACACGAAACGTCTTGGAATGCGATCTGGACGACATCAGGCAGGTCTCTGAGCTTAGGCTGATCCGCACCCGCCTCAGAACTAGTAGCCACCGCCACATGAGGTGTTGCCGATACCCAATAGTAGGCTGCCGCAAACACGAACAAAGCTACAAAGAGCGCCAGCCTTCTCGTTAAAGCGCTACTTCTAAGTCTTATCGAATTGACCATCGTGCACGACTCCAAAATGGCCGACTGCGGATCACGCTGGATACTTGCTATGACCTTGCATGCTTAACGGCCCATCGTCCACTTGGGGCGATATACGCTGCCGCTGAATATTAGGGAATCATTAGGGGGCCATAGATCATGTAAAAATAAGTAGTTATCAGTAAAAGACCTTAGTATTTCCTTAGTCAAATCACGAATAAAGCTTCAAAAATTTAAGTTTAGACAATATTATTACTTACCGAAACCTTACCGTTCTCTACATGTTTATTTGAAGAAATATTTACGATTACATGACTTATTCCAAGATCACCCTGGATTAAGAAGGCAAAAGGCCCCGGATCACTCCAGGGCCTATTTACGAGCCTTCCTCATCTCGCGCTCCTGCTCGGCATTGTACCGGGCTAGGTCACTGGCTAATTGTTCAATCTTCAGCCAGGGGTAGGTTCTGGCTTTTTCTTCGTCGAGCGCCCCTTGATATGCGATGCAGAGGTAAGCGATTTGCCTTTCCCATTCTCGGGCTTGGACGCGAGGGCATCGAAGAAAAAATCGGTGAATGCCGATAGAATACGCATCACGGCTTCCATCCCACCTTGTGCCTCGATTTCCAGCCAGGCCTCATCAGTGAGCTTAGCGTTCTCGCCAACGCTTGCCAGCTTGGAGTTGGTGAGGGACTTCCGCGCGAAGGCCGCGAATTCGGTGTAGTCATCGCCACTCATGCCCATTGACATTAGGACCATGACGTCCTGCTCATCTTTATTCGTGTCCTGCTCATCCTCATTGGTGTCCTGAGCCGCGTCCTGAAGCTGTCCTCGCATACCGGCAATCCCAGCGAGGGCCTTACCGACGTAGGCCTGCATCTTTGTGTGGACCTGGAACTTGTCGAGGCCCGGCGCGCGCACCGTCACCTCACTTTCGTGGACATACTCACCGCCAACTGAGACCTTGATGTCAAAACCAAGGTCGATTGTCTTTTCTCCGCGCATGATGCGCCTTCCTTCCTTTAGATGTTAAAGAACCGTGAGGCCCACACGCAGTTACGCGAGCGGGATATTTCTCTTTAATTGCTGTCCTGGGAGCATCTCGATTGGTGTCCTGATTTCTCTGGACGCCAATATTGCTCAATCGGCTTAGTGTCTTAGCCGCGCCCAAAAGCAGGACACTGATCGCTCAGCCGCTGACGATAAATCGCCACGTCACCTGCCCCAAGATGCGCTCGATGTCGTCCTTCTTGGCTTCGACTGCGATCTTCACGCCCGGACGTGGAGCCATCTTGCTCGTGCCCTCATGGGTGCCGATCGCATAGTCAAAGGACACCCTCATCGCCGGACCCTGTCCGAAGCGAAGGAAACGGTGTCCGGATACTTCGTAGCCAACTGAGTTGATTAGCCTTCCGGACCTAACGCCAGGGTATCCGCCTGGTTCGGATGGGACGTTTGCGGACTTCATGCCTTGCTCGAGCTCATCCGAAAGCGCGCGACCTGCGACATTCGCGGCCTTTGAAAGTCCGAGGCGAAATCGTTCTTCTAGCCCGTCAAGCCTCGCTAAGTGTCGCTCGCCCTTGCTTTTGAACATCTGTCCAGCCCCTTCAAGGTGCAACCCGGCTGTCGACGCCAGAGTCGGTGCCGGCGCTGGGCGAAGCTCTGCCGCGGTTGGCCTGCACTGCACCGGTGCCTTGGAGTCGGATGAGACCCGACCCGTCAACGGTGCCCTGGACCTGCACTTGCGCGGGCTGGAACGTGACCGGATCAACCTGGACCTGGCTTTTGACCTGGACTTGTGGAATGCGGGCGGGGTTAGGTGTCGGCCCTGGAATTTCGATGCCGCTTGGCAAGCGTCCCATGATCTTGGAAGCCTGTGCCGCAGCTTTTTGTCCCGGCTTGACCCAATGCTTGCCAACTCCAGGTGGAAGCTTAGGAGGTGCACCCCTGAGCTCATCGAACATCTTTCGTTGTTCTGGCGTAAAACCTGAGACGTTGTAAGCGACCCAATCCTTCAACCACGGTGGGGCTTCGGGAAAGATGATGTCGAACTTGTGTGGTTTGGCTAGGAACTGCTTGATGCGGTCGAAGTTCTCGTAGCCCCACCAGACCAGAGTGATTGCAAGCCCGATAGCTGCCAAACGCATCAGCGCTAGAAGCGCGAATTTCAGTGCTGCAGCTGCTCCAGCATATCGATTAACGAGAACGATAGCTCGGGCGAGTGGCGCAAGGCCGGCAAGAAGGCCACCAGCAAATGCGAGGGCGATCCTGGCTAGGGCTTTGAACGGGGACAGTAGAAGGCTGATCACCGGCCGAAGTGCGGATAACGCAAACGCCAAAATGCCTAGCGGGATAACAAGGGCTGAGAACACACCGACCAGTGTTGCGGCGTTGGCCACAATGGACTTCCAGAACGGCGACATATTCGAGACGTAGTTGGCCATGGCGCGGAGCTTGTCGGCCATCCAAGTGAGGTTGTTTGACAGCCCAGCATCTCCCAGCGAAATCACCAACTCATAGAGCGAAGCGCGAAGCTTCTCTGCAGCGCCGTAGACGCCGGACATCATGATTTTTTCCATCAGCTTGGCTCGGTCTTTGGCCTGCTTCAGGAGCCTGACGTTCTTCTCGATGTCCTCGATAAGGTCGAAGTCCGACAGCACTTTTGCGGCTCGACCACCGCGCAGCTTGTAGAGCCGCTGAATGGCTTCGATGACCTTGCCACGGCCGAACTTCTGACCCGCCTCGGCGAACTTTTTGAGCACGTCGACCATGGACGCATGCTTTCCGGTCTTGGGGTCAACCAGATCTCTAAACGACATCCCGATTGCAGCCAGCGCTTTAGCCGCTTTCGGTGTCTTCTGGTAGCTGTACTCCATTAGCCGAGCAAAGGCTGTGCCGCCCATGGAGGCTTTCTGTCCGGCTTTCGCAAGGGTCATGAGGACAGCTACTGTCTCATCCATGCCGACCCCAGCAGAGAACGCTGATGGGCCCGCATACTTCAGGCCCTCATATAGCTGGCTGAACGTGAGGTTCGTGTTGGACACGGCCATAGCAAGCTTGTCGACGACTTGGGCTGCCTTGTTCGCGTCCTTTCCGAACATCGTCATGATGTTAGTGGTATAGTCGACAGCGGTTCCAGCATCCATGGCGGCAGCACCAGCCATTCGGACGGTGGGGTGCAGAAGCTTCATCGCTGTTTGAGCGTCGTAGCCCATGCGGGCTAGCTCCAAGAGGGCCTTTGACACCTCAGTCGGACTGAATTTCGAGACCCGCGCAATGCGCATCGTCTCCTTGCGCAGCATCTGCGTGAGCTTGACGGATTGCTCTAGGCTCTTGGCGCCCTTGATGACGGGTGCGCCACCGATGGTGTCGAGCATATTTGCCCGCACCTCGTTCATCGTCTTCTCGTAGTCAAGGAGTGTTGACACGGCGGACCGAGCAACCATTCCACCACCGAAGCCAAGCATCATGCCGCCCATCAGGCCATGCTGAACACGACGTAGAGCAACCATGGTGTATGAGAGCTTCTTAACGCGCTGAGCTGCGTGAGTGGCAGCGGTGCCCACTCCTGTTATCGCACGTTGCGCTAGCCCAACCGCCCCGGCTGCAGCTTTCATACTGCCGGAGATTTGCTGCGCCGATGCTGAGACTTTTCGGGCGGGTCGGCTAAACCGATCCGCCAAGGCAATCAGATAGGAGATTGAGTACTGACCACTCATTTGCCGACCTCAAGTCTCAGCTCCACCGAATCGCCACGACCTTCAGCGGCCTCCCTCTGCGCGCACTCGAGCCAACCCGCGGTTTCCGGGCAAGGCCAAAGCTCGACTGCCGTCTCCATCTTGTCGACGAAGGTTTCGAAAAAGCGGACCTGCCCGCCGAGCTCGCGCATAAAGCCTTTCCGGAGCGACGGCGCATCGTCGAAGGAACGCAGAACCACCATACCAGATCGAAACCTGCCCGATTTTGCCTGGCTGGTTATGCACATTACGACATTGCCAGTTGCACGATCGATTGCAGGCGGGCCAACTAAAATAGCGCCGCCGGATAGAGTTTCCGCCCTTATCTTGCTCGCGTAAATGGCGGCTTGCTGTGAAATTCGCATTCCATTTCTCCATAAAAAAACCGCCCACAAGGCGGTCGGTCGTTCGATCATTGTTGGGTTAGGCAGCTAGGTCGCATGAAGGCCCAGCGCCCGCTCGACCTCAGCACGGCTGTAGATTTTTCTGACTTGGCCGGCTTTAGTTACGGACTGCAGAACGGGAGAAGGAAGGATCTTCTCGCGCTCCAATCTCCGACGCATCAAGGGCGCTATTCCGAATTCCTGTTCCAGCTTTCGGCCGCTTACAAATGGCGACTTCGACATCTCGTTGCCTCCTTTCAATTCAGGCACAAAAAAACCCGAACGGAGATCTCCGAACGGGCTTCTAAATCGCAGGCACAATGGCTCATCATTCAATGTATGGGTACGCCTTATGGCTCTATTCGCCTAGATCCGAAAGCAAAAAAAGCATTAGAAAAAGAAAAAGAGCCAGAAACTCGCATCTGTGGCAATGAAGACACGCAATTATGACTTGAAGCTTTGCGCCGTGGATAACTTCCCAAAAACACCACTGCCCCATTACGGAGTTCACGCAAATCGGCGAGCTTGAATGCGTGCAAAAAAACAGAAAAATTGACGACGCCATCAAGACAGCCTTCCGCCAAGGTAGGTTCGTCGCGATCTATCTTGCTGGGCCTGCTGATCTTGTCCCACGCAAGATGGGGGATAACTACGGCGCGCGTCCCGTTAAAATAGGACACACATCGTCTTACAAGGACTCTATTTCTGATGTCCTGGACGGGGCTTCCCCCTTTTGGGAACAACGAATGTTCTTGAGGGTCTGGGTGTCTGGAAAAGAAAACGCCAAGACACTGGAAACCTACATGAAAGCTAGGTGGGAAGGATTTGCGTCAGTATCGAAGCTCAGGAAATCCTGGATTGATATGGGGCCAGACTTCGATGAAACGCTTTGCGAATTAGAGATCAGAGGTGCGGCGGAAACCTTAGAAATCCAATGCTGGAGCGATCAGGAATTGACCTTGCACTTGGGTGAAATCGTCCACGCGAAAATGAAAAGGCGGGCCGAAAGGATGCGGGTGTGATTAGCTCGCCTCCAACAGCAGCGGCGCGAACGTCGTATTGCGCACAAAAGCCATGTCGTTTTGCACATACGCGGAGAGTCCCGCACGCTCCATTTCCTTCAGCACCGATTTGGTGGCAGGGACCTCAATACCTTGAGCGCGCGACCACCGCTCTAGGTCGGCTGCGATGTCACAAAGCGCGATGTCAGTGCCAGCACATGACTTCAACCGCTCGTTCACAAACCGCCGTGCCTCTTGGCTCTCAGTGTCAGTGCAGACTTGAATGTCAGTGCGCATTGGCGTGTCAGTGCATGAAGTGAGCGCAGCACCCTTTGCTCCGAACATGATGAGAAAAATTCCTGCACCATTAATCGATAGCGACAGCAACGCACCAACAACAAGATCGATAGACCAAGGCGCAACGCCAAGAGCGTCAGCAAGCGGTGTTGGACTGCGGGCCATGGGGAGGGCGGCAAGCGCTGTTTCAGCTGACTGCGCAGCGTTTTCGGCCTTCCTCCGGCGTTCGATATGATCAGCTCTCGCGGCTTCCACTTCCGCCAGTACGCGCGCAACACGGTCACGCATGTCTGCGGTGCACTGGCGTCGGCAGCCTGATTGCGCCGTGGCTTTTGCCTGTGCGGCCTCGGCCCGCTCCAGCGATGCCATGGCGGCTTCTAGCCGTGGTGTTGTTTCGGGTATGGCAGATTGAGCGGCTTTTGCGGCACCTTCCGCCCGCTCACGCTCGCGCAACTTGCCAGCAATCACACTGGCCGCTTCGGTTCGGTCCACGACTACGCGTTCGGCCAGACGAATAAGCGCGGTGGCTTCCGCGGCCACTAGCGCAAGCATCAAACCTGCCGCAATCGCATATCTACGAGCCTCAGTGGCGGCGCCAAGCGTTGCGGCAACCACGGCGATAACGATGACCGCGCCATAGGCCACCAGGGCCTCAACAGTGCCCTGCAAGCCCGATTTCTCAACGACGAAATGTGCACCAAGCGTTAGTGCGCAAACGCCCGTAATGACGGCTACCGCACGCAACATCCGGTCAATCCTTCCATTCCATACCAACGTTCTTGGCTTGCTCTTTTGCCAGCTTCAGGAACATCTCCGAAACGCTTGTGCCCATGCGCTTTGCGAGTGCCTGAATTTGTTGTTTATCGCGGGGTGAGATCCGTATCGTGATGTTCGAGGTCTTGTTTTTGGGACGTGCGTCGCGGGCTTTCCGACTTTTGGAGATCTTCTGCTCGTGAGCAATGCGCTGCTTCGTTCCGCTGCGCGCGTCAAAGTGCTCGGATAGATCGCCGAGCGCATAGGTTTCAACATCAGGCTTTTCGGACATGGTTCGCGACCTCCCGCCAGATGTCATCAATCTCGGTGCCCGCCACGCCTTTCAACTCTGCAGGCGATTTGCCGGTGTCGAACGCTTTGCTCCATGTGATCCGCATCGTCGTGCCAGCCTTCGCCACGGTAACGCCGACGCTTTCCAGTGCCTCGCGCGCGGTTTCCCCGAACGCCAGTGCGTTTGTTGGGCATTGTGTGAGGATAGCAAGCGCGGGCGTCCCGCTGTTTTGCTGGATCGCGAGAGCGTCCCGCGACGCAAGGACGGTGTCGTAGTCGGGCCGGATGGGGATCAGCACAATATCCGACAATCTCACGACGTCCTCGACCTCCATGAGGTGCCCGGGCGGTGTATCAAGAAATACGTATTCGAACGCGTGAGGGCTGTAGGACAGACGGTCTTCGACCTCTTGCGCGGTCGTTGCGCCTATTAGCAGCTCCACTTTGCCGGCCTGCCAACCAACATTTTGCGACCGTCTTGCCCACCACTGCGCCACGGTTTGCTGTGGATCCAAATCCGCAACGGCAACGCGCGCTGAATCGTCTTCATTTTCTGGCGGGAAATCCTTTGCCGCACGCACCGCGAGCGCACGCACAAGGCTGGATTTACCGACACCGCCTTTCGAATTTATCACACCGATTTTGAGCACTGCATTGCCTCTAACTAGCCAGAAATTGTGCACTTACATTATCCCATGTAATAACACTCAAGCCTGATTTAAACAATATTATTTGTGTATTAACACAGAGTTGCGCACTGACATTTTTTGCGAGACTGTCAGCACACAACTTGAAACCGCGCACTGACCCCAGGCAGGCGAGCCCGCAAACGTTTTCAAGTCAGTTTCACTGAAAAAGTCGAACTGACGGGGCTCAGCGCGCGCGATGAAAAATCGGTCGGCGTTCAGTTTCATTGGACCACGGAGAGTTTCGGCAGAGGTGCGCTTGGCACAAAAAAAGCCCCGCCGAACAGCCGGCGGGGCATGGCTCAGACCAATAATTTTTGGGCCGCTGCGATTTCCGCAGCTACGAGCGCTTCGTCCTTGGACGGGTAACGTCCAATTTCCTCGCCGGCCACGTAGGCGATCCAAAGAACTGGATCGTCCGGAGTGCCTCTTCCCTTTGTCGTTGTGGCGTCATCTTTTCGGTCGGCAGTTCACGATAGTCATATTCACGGCGGCCGACTGCGGAATTGAATTCCCGAAGCAGAGCGCAAATCTCCGCCATACCTTCGTTTTCGGCCGCGGTTGTCGGCGCATTCGGCTTAGGCTGCGTCACGGTCGTCTCCGCCTAGCAAGTCCGCCACGGTCGCAGCGACGCTGTGTTTCTCTGTATCGCCAACGTGAGCGTACCTTGCGGTTGTGGCCGGCCTTGAATGGCCGAGTTGACGCTGGATGACCGCAAGCGATGCGCCCGAACTCACTGCTGTTGATGCAAATCCATGTCGAAGATCATGAATACGCCAACGACCCACATCGGCACGCTTTATCACTTTCGCCCATTGAGCACTAAAATTCACGAACGGCCCGCGGGTCTTCAAGCTTGGGAATATGAACGGGATATTTGAAAAACGTGGAAGCTCGTTCAAAATTGTTGCAGCATCTGGCGGCAGCGCCAGCACGGTCTCCCGGCCTTTCGGATCACGGAGGACTAGTGCGCTTCTTCTTTTGTCGTACTGATGCCACTGCGCTTCGAAGACCTCAGACCGTCGAGCGCCGGTGAGTGCCAGCACGCGGATCCCAGCCGCAAAAAAAGGGTTTAGTCGCCCTTCGTCTACCAGTTCATCGCAGGCAGCTAGTAGGGCGCGAAGGTCTTCCGGCGTCGGGTACCGAATTACCTTCCTCTCACGATACGGCCTCACCTGTGCGCACGGGTTTGATCCGGCAAGCTTCCGCGCTAAGGCCCACGAAAAGAAACTGGAAAGTATAGCCAGTGATCGATTTCCACTGGTCGGGGTCTTGGACAGCGATGCGTGCCACTGTGAGACGTCGAGGTTCGTGACACTGTTAATGCGGCAGTCTCCAAACTCGGGCTTCAAAGCGCGCTCGATAACTTCACGGTAATGTGTCGCGGTGCGTGGCTTGAGTTTGGTGCTGACGTGCTCCCGCAAAAAAAGGTCCAGCGCATCTCTGATCAGAACCGCGGATTTACGCCGATCTCGTTCACGTGCTGGGTCGACTCCCTGGCGCTTAAGTCCTCGAAGCCGCTCTGCTTCCGCTCGAGCCTGTTCTGGGGTTAGCTCCGCTTCGTTTCCGAGAGTTATCCACCTCATGCGACCATTGAGGCGGATCGAGAGAATATAGCTTGCAAGCCGATTCGTGCGGCGCGCCCTAAAACCGGGCAGCGTGTCATCTGTGATCCAATCGCCGGGCTCAAGCGCTGCGATTGATTTGCGCGATATCCGCGCTTTCCTACCTGGCAATCAAATCGCCCCCTTTTTTGATCATGTGCAAGCAATCTGCAAGCACGTTGATCGTGTCGAGGCGTAGATTTTAGTCCTTATTCGTGCTGTGGGCCTCTGATTTTGCAGGTTTTTCTACAGGTTTCGAGCTCAGACGTTAGGGTCGTCCTCAGATTTTCATTCTGGAAAGAGGGGTTCGATTCCCCTAGGGACTGCCATTCCTCCAGAATATTATTCTTTTTCAATAGGTTGATCCCTCTTGGGTCATATCTATCAGGCCGCCGGTTTTGTTCGGCCGCGGGCCCTGAAAGCTGCCCGAAAGTAGGCTTTCCTCAGAGAACTTTGGCCACTTTGTTGGTGGACTATATCCTCACGTTAACTCGATCCGCGGTGGCTCTCGGATGTCACGCCCTCGCGAAACAGTATTCTCATCAACATTTATGCTGTTGCATATGCGCGGGGGTTTGCGATGATGATTGCACGGGCGGAATGAGTTGGGAACGAGCCGCGCAGTTGGCGTGGCGGAGGAAAGCCTCTGTAGTTCAGGGCCGGGAAGAGCAGTGTGGCGTGTTCTTCGCAAGGCATTTTCTTCGCAAAAAACGCCGGTGTCCTCACTCCCGCTATTGCGAAACGTATTTGCTTAATCGCTTTGCCGACTAAACGGCGGATCACAGAATAAGGCGACAAGCCATAGGCCGCCATACCGGCGCTGCGATTGTGCCCTATGTACTTAAGGGGATCACAATTGAGCTTGCCCGCTTTGCGGACGCTCTTGGAACAACATGGAGCTCGCTATGACCTTGCCGACTGAAGATAACCTCTTCGCAGAGTTCGCGCAGTCATTCGACAAGCACCGACCCGTCGAAATGACCTTGAAGGAATACCTCGAAGCTTGCCGAGAGGATGCGTCTTGTTACGCCAGCGCCGCAGAGCGGATGATGGAAGCGATCGGCGAGCCCGAACTCGTTGACACCGCCAGCGACCAGCGGCTCAGCCGAATTTTCATGAACCGGACGATTAAGGTTTATCCGGCCTTCAAAGACTTCTACGGGCTTGAGGAAACCATTGAGCGCATTGTTGGCTTCTTCCGCTCCGCAGCTCAGGGCCTCGAAGAACGAAAGCAAATTCTTTATCTCCTCGGGCCCGTCGGCGGTGGCAAGTCTTCGCTTGCAGAACGCCTAAAAGAGCTGATGGAGCATTGCCCGATCTACGTTCTGAAAGCGGGAGATGAGATCTCACCAATTTTTGAAAGTCCGCTCGGGCTCTTCAACCCCGACCAGATGGGGCCGGTTCTTCAGGAAAAATATAACATCCCACGCCGCCGCCTGACCGGCATTATGAGCCCCTGGGCGATGAAGCGGCTTGATGAATACGGCGGCGACTTATCGAAGTTCACGGTCGTCAAGGTTTACCCGTCGCGCCTGCGCCAGATCGGCATCGCTAAAACTGAGCCGGGCGACGAAAACAACCAGGACATTGCCTCGCTGGTCGGCCGTGTCGATATCCGTAAGCTTGAGTTCTTCGGCCAGAACGATCCTGATGCCTATTCATATTCCGGCGGCCTTAACCGCACGACACAAGGCGTCATGGAATTCGTGGAGATGTTCAAAGCGCCAATCAAGATGCTGCACCCGTTGCTCACGGCAACGCAGGACGGCAGCTATGTCGGCACAGAGAACGTTGGCGCGTTGCCCTATCAGGGTATCATTCTCGCTCACTCCAACGAAAGCGAATGGAAGTCTTTCCGAAACAACAAAAACAACGAAGCCTTCCTCGACCGCATCTACGTCGTGTCGGTGCCGTACTCACTGCGCGCTTCGGATGAAAAGAAGATCTACGAAAAGCTTCTTACTTCCAGCGAACTCGCCGACGCGCCGTGCGCACCGGGCACGCTTGAGATGCTGGCTCAGTTCTCGGTACTCTCGCGGCTTCGCGAGCACGAGAACTCAATGCTCTATTCCAAGCTTCGCGTTTACGACGGCGAGAGCTTGAAAGAGACCGATCCGCATGCCCGCAGCGTGCAGGAGTACCGCGATGCTGCCGGCGTAACCGAAGGCATGGACGGTGTCTCGACACGCTTTGCCTACAAAATCCTGTCGGAGACGTTCAACCACGACAACGAGGAAGTCGCCGCCGATCCGGTCCACCTTATGTACGTACTGGAGCAGTCGATCCGCCGTGAGCAGCTGCCATCGGAAACCGAAGACCGCTACATTGAGTTCATCAAAGAGGAACTCGGTCAGCGCTATGCGGAGTTCATCGGCAATGAGATCCAGAAAGCTTATCTGGAATCCTACAATGAGTTCGGCCAGAACCTCTTCGACCGTTATGTCGCCTATGCCGACGCCTGGATCGAGGATCACGACTTCAAAGACCCTGACACTGGCCAATTGATGAGCCGCGAACTTCTCGATCAGGAACTCTCCAAGATCGAGAAGCCAGCGGGTATCGCGAACCCGAAAGACTTCCGCTACGAGGTGGTCAAGTTCTCGCTTCGCGCCCGCGCCAAGAACGGTGGCAAAAACCCAAGCTGGACCTCATATGAGAAGATCCGCGACGTTATCGAGCGCCGGATGTTCAGCCAGGTCGAGGATCTCCTTCCAGTCATCAGCTTCGGTGCGAAGAAGGATGGCGAGACCGAGAAAAAACACGAGGAATTCGTGCAGCGCATGATCGATCGCGGCTACACTGCCCGTCAGGTCCGCCGGTTGGTCGAATGGTACATGCGCGTCAAGAAATCGAGCTGACGCGAAGCAAACAAGCTTTCAGCGGGCACTGAAGTGCGAATGTCACCCGGTCCCGCTGAAGCATCAAGAACGTTTCCACGTTCAGGAAGGGTGTTGCTGACCAATGCAGATTGTCGACAGGCGGCGCAATCCGAAGTCGAAGTCGCTTGGGAACCGACAGCGGTTTTTGCGCCGGGCGAAGGCTGAAATCAAAGAAGCCGTTCGTGATGCGGTCAAGACCCGCAAGGTTTCCGATATTGATGCCGGCGAGGAAGTAAAGATCTCTTCGAAGAGCCTGCGTGAACCGACATTCTCGTTGGATTCAAAATCGGGCTCGCGGGACTTTGTGCTGCCCGGCAATACCGACATGGTCGTTGGCGACGCAATACCTAAACCTCCACCCGGAGGTGGTCGAGGCAACAAGGGCTCCAAGGAAGGAACAGGTGAAGACGACTTTGTTTTCGCTCTGACGCGGGAAGAGTTCCTCGATGTGTTTTTCGAGGATCTCAAGCTTCCAAATCTCGTCAAGACCAAGCTCAAGTCGGTCAAGTCGACCGAACTGACGCGCGCCGGATATGCGACCGACGGCCCACCATCAAAGCTCAACCAAGTGCGCACCATGCGCAACTCGCTGGCCCGCCGCATTGCTCTCAGCCGCCCTAGCCTCGCCTATTTGGAAAAGCTGGAAGAAGAACTTGCTGAAGCCGAAGCTGAAACGCCGGTTGATGAAGCCAAAGTCGAAGCGCTACGCCAGCGCCACGCACGTGTCGTCGCGCTGCGTAAACGCGTTGCCTACCTCGATCCACTTGATCTGAAGTTCAACCGTCACGAACGCGTGCCCAAGCCATCCACACAGGCCGTCATGTTCTGTCTGATGGACGTGTCGGCCTCAATGACGGAACGACTGAAAGACCTCGCGAAGCGCTTCTTTATCCTGCTCAATATGTTCCTGCGCCGTCATTACAAAGAAGTGCAGGTCGTCTTCATCCGCCACACCAACGTTGCGCAGGAGGTTGATGAAGAAACGTTCTTCACCGGCCGCGAGACCGGCGGCACCGTCATCTCCACTGCGCTCATCGAGATGCAACGCGTCATCCAGGAACGCTACCCGGAATCGGATTGGAACATCTACGCGGCACAAGCTTCAGACGGCCATAACTTCTCTGATGACATGGTCGAATGCATCGACATGCTGCAAACGAGCATCCTTGGGCAGTGCCAGTACTTCGCCTACATTGAGGTCGGTTCTATTGATGACGGTCCCTACCCATCAAGCGAAGTCTGGGATGGCTACGAACAGTTGCTGGGTGAAAACCCGAACTTCGCAATGCGGCGCGTCGCTGAACCAGGCGACATCTATCCTGTGTTTCGCAATCTCTTCTCTGAAGAGACCAAGGCGAAGACCGGCTAATCGGGAGCGTCAACCGGCCCATGCAAGAAACTGAAAACGAAAGTGCCGCGACGGTTTCCACCAAGCCTTTGTTTGAAGGTGCGGACTGGAACTTCGATCTTGTGAAAAAGGCCTACGATGCCTGCGAGGAAATCGGCGTCGGTGAGTTGGAACTCGACATCTATCCCAACGTCATCGAGGTCATCACGTCTGAGCAGATGCTTGATGCCTATGCGTCGATCGGTCTGCCGCGTATGTACCGGCATTGGTCGTTCGGCAAACACTTTGTCCGCGACGAACTGCATTACCGCAAAGGTGCCCGCGCGCTTGCTTATGAACTCGTGATCAACTCAGATCCGTGCATCAACTACATCATGGAGGAGAACTCCATGACGATGCACACGCTTGTTCTTGCGCACGCCGCGATGGGCCACAACCACTTCTTCAAGAACAACTATCTGTTCCAGGAGTGGACCCGTGCGGACGCCATCCTCGATTACCTCGACTTTGCCAAATCGTACATTGCCCGTTGCGAGGAGCAACACGGCGCTAATGCCGTTGAGCAGGTGCTCGATGCTGCCCATGCTCTAATGCAGCAGGGTATCAGCCGTTATCCTGGTGCCAACCGCACCGTCTCCTTGGCACGCGAACGCGAGCGCGCCCGTGAGCGGCATTTGTATGAGGAGCAATCATTTAACGATCTGTGGCGCACGGTCCCGCAGATGCGCCAGGACAACGGCGAAGATGGCGAAGCCGATAAACCCGCGCCAAGCTCCAACAGTTCGCAACTAAGGTTGCCGGAAGAGAATGTCCTCTACTTCCTGGAGAAGACGGCGCCCAAGCTGGCCGACTGGGAGCGTGAGGTTCTGCGCATCGTTCGTAACCTCGCCACCTACTTCTACCCGCAGCGCCAGACCAAAGTGATGAACGAGGGCTGCGCAACGTGGACCCACTTCCATATCCTGAACCGGCTCTACGACAAGGGACTTCTGACAGAAGGCTCGATGCTGGAGTTCCTGCACAGTCACTCTTCTGTCACCATGCAGCCAGCCTGGAATGACCCACGCTACTCAGGCATGAACCCCTATGCGCTGGGCTTCGCCATGATGCGCGATATCGAGCGGATGACGACCGAGCCAACCTCGGAAGATAAAGATTGGTTTCCTGATATCGCCGGCAATGGCGATCCTGTCGGAACGTTGAAGCGCGTCTGGGCCGAATTCCGCGACGACAGCTTCATCCTCCAATTCCTCTCGCCCCGCGTGATCCGCGAGTTCCGGCTGTTTGGCATCCACGACGAATCGCAACGCCCACACGTCTTCGTCTCAAAGATCCACAATGAGCGCGGTTATCGCCAAGTCCGACAAACACTGTCCGAGCAGTACTGCGTCTCCACGATTGATCCAGATCTACAAGTCGTCGAAGCTGATCTTCAGGGTTCACGCAGACTGGTCGTCGCGCACAACGTCCGCAATGGTGTGCTGCTCGACCGCGCCAATTGCGAGCGCACGCTCTATCATCTTGCGAGGCTTTGGGGATACCGCGTGAAGTTGATCGAACTCGACAACGAAACCGGCAAGGTTCTCAAAGAACACGAAAACCTTCGCATGCCCTGATCGCGAAGCCGGCAATAAATAAAGCGGCACCCCACAGATGGAGCGCCGCTTTGGTGATTTCATTATACGCGGCATTTGCAGCCGCGTCCCATCGGATCAGCGATCACCCGGCCAAGTGAGCTGCTTCTTGGGAGCATAGTAGCTGTAAGACGGCTTATAAGCCTTCTTCTTGCGCGGCTTGTAGTACTTGGCCTTCTTTGGCTTGCGGCGAACTTTCTTTGCCGGCTTGTAAGCCGAATATCCCGTGTAGTAGTTCGAAGCGCTGTAGGTCTTGCGCTGTTTCTTCTTGCGCTTGGCATAGGTCCGCTTTGGCGTGCTGCCGGTGACGCTGATACGGGTGCGCGCTTTGCCGTGTTTGCCCACAAGGTTGTAAAACTTTTTGGCGTTCGACGGCGACAGACGAATGCAGCCATGCGATGCGGGACGGCCAAGGGCCCCGGTGGCATAGGTCGCGTGGATGGCGTAGCCCTTGTAAAAGAACACCGAATGCGGCATCGGCGCATTGTCGTACTTTCGCGAGTAGTGCATGCGCGTCATCCACTGCGGACGCCAGGTGCCGTTCGGCGTGTAGTATCCGCGGCGGCCCGAAGAGATCTTCCAGACGTGTTTGGTCTTGCCGTGCACCTTTACGGTCATCGTTTGCGACGACAGGTTGATCGACGCGCGCAAAGACGGTGCGACCGGGCGCGGCTTTGGCTTAGCAACCGTCACAGCAGCAACTTCGGCTTCCACCTTTTTCTCAGCGGCTGCCTTAGCTGGTGCTTGCTTGACCACAGTCGGCTTCGCCTCTGCTGCGTCAGCAACGTTTGCTAGGACGATCTGTTTGGAAGCTTCGACTTTCTTGGCTGGGACCGTCTCAACGGTTTCAGCGACCGCCAGGGTCGGGAGCGAAAACGCCAGCGCGGTAGCTGCCGTTGCCGCGTAGAAAGAACTACGTGCCCGCATCGTGTTTTGTTACTCCAACGCATTACTAACAGCCGGCGAACCTCACTCGAAGTGCCGGCGAACTCATCAGGACGAAGACAAGCGAAACGTTAGCCTTATGCGACTGCGGAAAGATTAATTTGAGAGATTTTTTAAGCACTTCGGCAAGCTTTCTAATATTGGGACAAAAGGTAAGAGTTTCTTAGCGCCGGTGCTGGTGGGCACCCAGTCCAACACGACTTTAGGAAGTGTTGGCAGATCAATGTGCGAGTAGTCGGCCCGGTTGGCACTGGGCAACCAAAGGGCCAACTAATCATGTCTCACGCGGCTAATCTGCGCGAAGCGCGCAGGCCACTCGGGCGGGGCGGCGCATTTTCTCCAACACACGGCAAACACGTCACCCCCTCAGCGTCATCCCCGCGCAGGCGGGGATCCGGCCACCGCACTGCTAGCATCAGCGGTCGTGTATTCAAATTAGCTTGGATAGATCCCCGGCCAAGCCGGGGATGACGAATTACTGAGAATACATCCAAGCGCCGCTAGGTCGCCTTGCTCCCCGGCCCTAAGGGCCGATGATGGCTGGTTGTCATTGCCCGGTTGCCGTGTGGGCAACCGAAGGGCCGACCAAAAAACCATCACGCGCCGGATGCCGCGACCGCAGGGAGCGGTGGGCATCTTTGCTCAACACAAGCTTGCACAGTGTTGACGAACGAAGGCGCAAACTAAGAATCAACCCTACCGGATCTGGATCCGCGTCGACCTGGAACCATAACGACGAACCAACCCAAACAGTTGCCGCGCATTGCTTGGCGCAAGGCGGATGCAGCCGTGAGAGGCGGGCCGCCCGAGGTGCTTCAGTTCAGTGGTGCCATGGATCGCGTAGCCGCCTCGGAAGAAAATAGAATAGGGCATCGGCGACCAGTGATATTTGCGCGAGTGCCACATCCGCTCCAGGCGTTGCGGGCGGTAGTGTCCCGATGGCGTTCGATACCCGCGCCGGCCCGTCGAAACCGACCAGACGTGACGCAATTGCCCACCGACGTAGACATGCATGGTTTGAGAACGCTTGCTGATTTTGACTGTAACGCCCGCTTGGGCACTCTGAGTGTGGCTGGTGATGATGACGCCCATCAACACCATGGCAAAGAGCGAATACATAGTTCGACGCATGACGGCAGACCCCTTACGCAATACTTTTCGTGAAATCCGACGGCGTCACATCACACCGTCTGAGCAACAGTCTGTCGTCCGCTGCCACGACAGCGTTGCGCGAATTGAAGTGTGAAGCATAATCAGGGAAGGAACAACCGCCGCAGTCGCTGAAGTGATCGAAATCTGTCTGCGGAAATATCTCGGTCAAGAGGGCAGCGCACACGTGGCAAAGGAGTGCCCGGCCGCACGAAGCGCAGCCTGATCAGTTGAACAGCAATTCGAACAGCGACTTTTGCTTCTTGCGCCGACGCTTGGCGCTGCGGCGTTTCTTGCGCTTATTCGTGGCATTGAATCCAAAGGAGCCGTCTTCCGCCCAGGGTGCCCAGCTCGGTGTACCATCAGAGTAGTTGCGGTTGCGACGGGCTCTACGTGCGGCCAACGCTGCCGGTGAAGCTAAGCCTCGACGTAGCTGGAATTGATCCGTCACGCCGTCAACGCTGGCGATCGTCACAGTGCCGTTTTGCGACCACGTCCAGCCAGCAACTTTCTTGCCCTGCCGGTGCGGTTGGATCGCGACGACGCTGGCTGTGCGCAAATCGATGATTGCCGCGTGTTCTGTTTCTTCGGCACCTTTCGAGCCTTCAACGACACCGCTGTGATAGGTCAGGATACCGATCTTGTTGAACGGCTTCTTCTTTTCTTCCCAGGACAGCAACCGGGGTTTGCCTTCGCCCATCATCTCCAGCGGCACGCGGAGCTTTGGGATTTTCGAATTGAGCGCAAAATAGCGTTTCGCGTTGATCACCACCCGCCAGTCGTCGGTTCCAAGCCCTTCAACGACCACATCATTGGACACTGCCGCAGCAACACCTAGGCGCGCGAGCTCATCCTTTGCGCGCTTGAAGTCAGGACGCAGTGAAACGGCCTTTTTCAACGACTTAATCGCGCCATCAGGATCACCAAGCGCGTCGTCAATGACAGCCTTCGCCCAAAGCACATCCGGGTCTTCGGCATCAAGCTTAATTGCGGAGGCAATATCGCTTTTGGCGATTTCGGGTTGACCTGACCGGGTGTAGGCAAACCCACGATAAGCCAATGCCACGGCGGAGCGGCGGTTCAGCTCGATGGCACGCGTCAGGTCGCCGAGAGCGGCTTCCGTCAAGTCGGCCAAGGCATGCGTCAAGCCTCGCGCTTCAAAGCCTTTTGAATCCTGCGGCCGCAATTCCTGATAGCGTGTGAAATCGGCGATTGCTTCTTCGATCTTGCCCATCGAGAGATAGGAGTGCCCGCGAAGCATATAGGCTTCGGCATTTCCAATGTCGAAAGCAATCGCACGAGATAGGTCCTCGATAGCCTCGGCGTAGTGGCCTACCTTCAATTTGGCTTCCGCCCGGTTCCGGTAGCCCGAAGCAAACCGATTGTCCGAACCCACGGCGCGAGAGAAATCGCGGATCGCTGCATGAGGGCGATCAAGTTCGAGTTGCGCCCGGCCGCGTCCGGCAAGCGGTGCTGCGGCCTGCGGCAATAGCTTGATCGCCTGCGTGAAATCCCCAATCGCCTTGCCCGGTTTGCCGATCTGCATCAAAGCGCCGGCACGGTTGTTGTAGGCAGCGGCGTAGCCCGGTGCCAAAACCAGTGCACGGTTGAAGTCCTTGATCGCTTCTCCCGGCAGACCTAACGCCAGCAGAAGGTTGCCACGGTTGTTGTAGGTCGCGGCATATTCCGGAAACAGTTCGACCGCTTTGTTGAAGTCCGAAATGGCTTCGCGCGTCTTGCCCAGCCGCACGAAGGCGACGCCCCGGTCATTCAGAATCGTGGCGCGACGATCATCTGGCAAGCCGCGATCATTCAGCGCCGCTGTGTAGTGCTCAATGGCTTCCGGCGATTTACCGCGCTGCAGAGCCAGCGCCCCGTTTCGGACATTGGCCTGCGTCTCTCTTCCGACGGCAGCTTCCCCGCTTACGGAAGTAAGAACAGGCAACGCAACCATCACACCTGCGGTTAACAGATGTGTCGCGAACTTAGCTCGCCTCGCGCTGCATCTTATCATTCGGCCAGTTTCCGCTCTAACCTTCTGGTATCGCTAAGGTTCTGCCGCCGTTTTTGCGTCGAAACAAAGGGCCATGCAACAGCAACTCAAGCTGCCGCCCAATGCCCTTTGGCCCCAGCTACACCAATCTCGGTGTTTATAGCAGCATTCGACCCCGATTGTGTGGCATCTCGGCGGCATTTGTCGCGGAACGCCTCCGACCAACATCGTTCGCGCCAAACCTCGAGAAACGGCTGAGTCGAGACGGACTAGGCGTGTCCGCCACTTCTGTTCTTCCGACGAGCCTCACGCTCCTGATTCGCTAGAGCTTCTTTGAGCACATAAAGCTCGCGCAACACAGCCGGAACCATCTCCGGCAGGTCCTCGGCAATGAGCCCAGGGCCAAACCGGTTCGCGCATTTCCCGTGGATCCAGACGCCAGCGCAAGCGGCTTCAAAGGCGGGCACACCCTGAGCCAAAAGCCCGGTGATTAGCCCAGCCAAGACGTCTCCCGAGCCAGCCGTCGCCAGCCAGGGCGGTGCGTTTGTGTTAATCCTCAAATTGGGTGACTCCCGTTTCGGGCCGGCAATCACGGTATCGGCACCTTTCAACACGATCTCCGCACCGCTCATCTCAGCCGCATCACGAGCGCGTTCATATTTGCATCCCGAAACGTTAGGAAACAGCCGCCTGAACTCTCCCTCGTGCGGCGTCATCACGACTTGCCCAGTGCTCTGCCCAAGAGCCCCATGATCATGGCGTGCATGTATTGCGGTAAACAACTCCTGCCGGTGACGGTCGTCGGCAAACGACGTAAGCGCATCTGCATCCAAAACGACGCCTGCGTGTTTCGCTACCAGTGCCATCAGCACCATTCGTCGGGTATTTTCTCCGACGCCAAACCCTGGGCCTATCAGCACCACATTGTTACGTTCGTCGGCGAGAAATCGGGCAAAGTCCTCTGGCGCTTCGCATCGCCTCAGCATGATCGCTGTTAACTGGGCGGCGTTTTCCGGCAGAGCGTCGGCCTGGCTGAGCATCGTCACCAACCCAGCGCCAACTCGCAAGGCCGCTCGCGCAGCAAGTCGCGCAGCACCCGTGGCATTCGCAGGCCCGCTGAGTACTAGCGCATGTCCAAAATCATACTTGTGATTTTCGGGGTTGCTATCTCGCAGTGTCGAGCAAGCTTGCCGGTAGTCATTTAACGCGATGTCGTGTTTGACCGGATCGAAGGGAAATGACCCACTTGCCCGTTGTTCGGAAAGGACCGCATCCGGTATCCCAATATCCGCGAGAACAACCCTCCCGCAGAGTTGCCTCCCCGGATAGAGGACGTGCCCGGGCTTCAATCGAAAGAACGTGACGGTCCGATCCGCCCAAAAGACATGCTCGCCAAGCGGTTGCCCCGTTGTGCCGCTGAGCCCGCTCGGCACGTCAACTGCAAGGAGATCGCAGATCCGCGTGTGGTTGCAGGCCGCTATAAGGTCGCCAGCTTCTCCGTCGATGGCGCGCGCTAAGCCAGCCCCAAAAATCGCATCTATGATGAGACCAGCGCGTTCGATTTCATCTTGAGCTTTTCCAAGCGGCTCCACCGCCCCCATCTCCAACCACCGCCGAGCCATCTCAGCAGCATCGCCTTTTAGCCGTTCGACATCGCCATAGAGATACACAGCCACGTCGTAACCGCGCTCGCGCAGGTAGCGCGCAGCGACAAACCCATCGCCGCCGTTGTTGCCAGGCCCGCACAACACGACAATGCGAGCCCCATGATCGGCCATCTTGATCGCCTCATCGGCGACAGCACGCCCGGCATTTTCCATCAGCGTGAGACTTGCGATACCCATCTCAACCGCCAATTTATCAGCGTGGGTCATCTGCTCATTGGTTAGGATCTCGACGGGGTAATCAACCATCCCGCAACTCCCGATCTCGGCTTAAGCCTAAAAACTAGCCATATGGGCACTACAACGCTGAACATATATTGTGCAAACAGATTAAATCTTGAGCTATTGCTAAGACTTTGTAAGGCAATGCGCCTAAAACTCAGCTCGCAAAGCCTTAGAAATAAAAAGGATTTTTTCTGAGTCATCATTTGGCACAGGAAATGCTATCCAACGCGCGTCAACTGCTTTGGCAAGCATCTGCTGGCCGTGCAGTAAATGGAGGTCCAGGGGAACATGAAAAAGATCGAAGCGATCATCAAGCCATTCAAACTCGACGAAGTGAAAGAAGCCCTGCAGGAGATTGGTCTGCAAGGTATCACCGTTGTTGAGGCAAAGGGCTTTGGCCGCCAGAAAGGTCACACAGAACTCTATCGCGGCGCTGAATACGTCGTCGATTTTCTACCGAAGGTGAAGGTTGAAGTTGTCCTTGGCGACGAAATGCTGGACAAAGCCGTTGAAGCCATCCAGAACGCAGCCAAGACTGGCCGCATCGGCGATGGAAAAATCTTTATCTCGACTGTAGAAGAGGCAATCCGTATCAGAACCGGCGAAACCGGCTCGGAAGCCGTCTAACAAAATATACCTGCCACAGATTACCTTCCCTGCCTGCAAACACTCCCGTTTGCGTGCAATTCTCCTAGAAACTCAACTCGCTCCAAAACACGGGGAGACTTCATGAAAACCGCAGCTGATGTTGTCCAGCTTATCAAGGACAAGGACGTAAAGTTTGTCGACTTCCGCTTCACCGATACGCGGGGCAAGATGCAGCACGTGACTGCAGACGCGTCTTGCGTTGACGAGGAGCTGTTTGATGCCGGTTACGCTTTCGACGGTTCGTCGATCGCAGGCTGGAAAGGCATTGAAGCGTCCGACATGCTGCTGATTGCAGATATGGAATCGGCCCACATCGACCCATTCTTTGCGCAGACAACGCTTGCTGTTTTCTGCGACATCCAAGAGCCATCGACGGGCCAGGCCTATGAGCGCGATCCACGTTCGATCGTGAAGAAGGCTGAGGCCTACATGAAGTCGACCGGTGTCGGCGACTCGGTCTTCTTCGGACCAGAAGCTGAGTTCTTCATGTTCGACGACGTTCGCTTCACCGCAGACCCCTACAACACAGGCTTCCGCGTTGACTCGACGGAAATCCCTTCAAACTCGGGCACCGAGTATGAAATGGGTAACCTCGGCCACCGTCCACGCATGAAAGGCGGCTACTTCCCTGTGCCACCAATCGACAGCGCCCAGGACATTCGGTCTGAAATGCTTGCTGTCATGGGCGAAATGGGCGTCTCCGTTGAAAAGCACCACCACGAAGTTGCAGCATCGCAGCATGAGCTGGGTATCAAGTTCGCTCCGATCACGACGATCGCCGACCACTTGCAGATCTACAAGTATGCGATCCACAACGTCGCCCAGGCATACGGCAAAACGGCAACCTTCATGCCAAAGCCAGTGTTCGGCGACAACGGTTCGGGCATGCACTGCCACCAGTCGATCTGGAAAGACGGTAACCCGGTTTTTGCTGGCGACAAGTATGCCGACCTGTCTGAAACCTGCCTGTTCTACATCGGCGGTATTCTGAAGCACGCGAAAGCGATCAACGCCTTCACAAACGCTTCGACCAACTCCTACAAGCGTCTGGTTCCCGGGTACGAAGCGCCAGTTCTCCTGGCCTACTCAGCCCGTAACCGTTCGGCTTCCTGCCGTATTCCTTACACCACCAGCCCGAAAGCTAAGCGCATCGAGGTCCGCTTCCCGGATCCGACCGCCAACCCGTACCTGGCTTTCGCAGCCATGCTGATGGCTGGTCTCGACGGCATCGCCAACAAAATCCATCCAGGCGATCCGATGGACAAGAACCTCTACGACCTGCCACCTGCTGAACTGGCTCAAATCCCAACGGTTGCTGGCAGCCTGCGCGAAGCTCTTGAGAGCCTCGACAAAGACCGTGAGTTCTTGAAAGCCGGCGGCGTCTTCTCTGACGACACCATCGACGCTTACATCGAGCTCAAGATGGAAGAGAACATGCGTTACGAAATGACGCCACACCCAGTTGAGTTCGACCTCTACTACTCGGTCTAATCTGAGCTGCTAGACGGGGGACGACAAGGGAGCCCTGGCCAATGGCCCGGGCTCTTTGCATTTCGCCCCACGAAAAGAGAGCACAAGGCTATTGAATGCGGTGTTGCTGACGTTGCTCATCGCGGCCGAAGCTCACACCACGGCACCTGGAAGCATGGATCGCGAAGTCCGGCGACAGCGTTTTGAAGGCATTGGGACGGGCACGGGATAAAGACCAAGACCAGCTTTGGCCGACCACAAACGAGCGGGGTCGCAAACACCAAGTCAATAGTAGATCAAAACGACGGCAAAGCCGAGCGAGAGCGCGACGTAGCTAAGCCGGGAGCTGTGGTGAGACATCCAGTGCCAAGTGCGCGCAGGCACGGTCGCCCAATGAACGTTCGCCAAGGCACCGGCAGCCAGTCCCACGATAAACCCGACGGATAGGGACTTCATGTCTGGGTTAAAGCTGAAATCGGGAGCGGACAAGTTGGAGAGCGCATTCATCAACGCCGACGGCTCGAGCCCTCCTTCGGCGATAAACCGAACGCCCAGGACGATGCCGACGAGAATTAAGAGATCGGTAACGAAGCGATACATAGCGGCCAACTGACACTCAACTCCAAAGGCCCACAAGTTAGGCACTTCGCTAAAACTACAGACTTTTTCTCAAGCCTTCGTAAACTCGCCGGCGATGTCGATGCTGTCCTGCAAACGAAGCTTCGCCCAGCGTTGAGCTGGCAGCTCTAAGCGTCGTGAAATTCTTAAACAAACGAAGACCTGCGACACGGCGTTTGCACCGCATGATGGGCTTGCGAATGTTTGGATCTTTTAGGCTCTTTCGAATAGAAACGCTGTGCGCTGCAAAAACGAATCTCAGTTGACAAAAAACACTCGGAGGAGCACCATCAATTCAATACTTGAGTAGGAGGTTTACGAAAATGAGCCCACCTAACCGGAAATGAGGATTAAAGAACGCTGAGCATTTATTCGGTTGTTGTTTAATCCGAAATAGACATAGCTAAAACATGCGCAGGCCAAAGTCGGGAAAGCCGACGTATCGTAGCCCGTGAACGCGGATACACCACGGCAAGAAGCAGCGTTAAATTCTGCCATGCGCGCTGCTCCGATCAAGTTCGGTGGAAACGACGGAAGCCTGAATGAAACCTGATGTAATCGGGTTGGTGCAAACAGTCGGAAACAAAAAAGCAATTCAATTCGCAATTTCGATTTCCATGATGATGGATCGAATTCAAAAGTCGAAAATAATTGCAAATTGTCCGAAATAAATTAGCGCCACAATCCAGATTGCAGTGATGGAGCCCGGGAGATCAAATGCGATCTCCGCGGGCTCTTGACTTTTTCGATGCATTTATTTGATGGGCGATCAAATCAAATAGTGAGAGAATAAAGAGCAGCTGCTGTTTAGGACAACGCGACGGCGCTGCGCGAGAATGGCGCGCGTTCTCCGCGTGGTCCGATTAATCAGTGACGACGCACCTGCACAATTCGGCACCAAACGCCAGCGGTGCCAAAGAGCGCCTAGCCGTCCGTCCGCTAAGGTCAACGCCGTTCGTTAACGATTTTCGGCTGCATTGATCGCCTCAGGCAGGGCGGCGGCGAACAACTCGATTTCGGCGCCTAATCCGGTCGATACCCTGATGCAGCGGTTCAACGGGGCGATACCTGGCATCCGAATAAACACATCCCGGGCGAGTGTCTCTTCGAGGATCCGCCGCGCATAATCAGCATCCCTTCCGCAATCGATCGCAACAAAATTTGTGGCCGATGGCAGAGCCTCCAGGCCGTTTTCTGCTGCAATTTGAGAAATCCGACCGCGGCAGGCGGCGATCTTTGCAACCGCTTCGGCGAGGTAATCCTGATCCTTGAGCGCTGCCAGTGCGGCCACCTGGCCGAGCCGATTGATACCATAATGGTTACGGACCTTGTCGAAAGGCCCGATCAGGTCCTCTCCGCCAACGCAATATCCAATGCGCGCGCCTGCCATCCCATAGGCCTTCGAGAACGTGCGGTAGCGCAAAACCTGAGGGTTGCCGGTGTCAATCGGCGGAAGCGTCCCAGCCGGCGCTGTTTCGCAGTAGGCCTCATCAAGCAACAGCAGCGTTTCGTCTGGTAGATCGGCCATCAGGTTGGCAAGGTCTTCGGCCCGCCACCACGACCCCATCGGGTTGTCTGGGTTCGAAACGTAGAGGATCTTTGCGCGTTCTTTTCGGACAGCATCCAAAAGCGCGCCAAGATCTTCCTGGTCATCACGATAGGACACCTTGACCAAACGGCCGCCATGCCCCGCGACATGGTAGTTAAACGTTGGGTACGCCCCATCAGACGTCACGACGGTTTCGCCAGGCGCGAGATAAAGCGCACACGTCAGACCCAGCAGGCCATCGATCCCCTCGCCAACGACAACATTGTTAGCGCCGACGCTATGATGCGTCGCAATCGCGGCCCGCAGCTCATAGCTTTCCGGGTCGGCATACATCCAGTTACCGTGGATAGCTTCGCGCATCGCTTCAAGCACGGACGGGGCGGGACCGAAGCCGCTCTCATTCGCGCCCAACCGGGCTTTGAACGCCCGCCCGCGCGCGCGTTCTAAAGCTTCTGGACCGGTAAAGGGGACGGTTGCTGGCAGGCCTGCGGCATGTTCGGTGAGAAAGCGGGAAACACGCGTCATATCAGGCACAACTCCGCGAGGTCTCGTCGCATCTGGGGCGGTAGGCCCGAGAGATCATCTCCGCCAAGATCCGCAAAATCGGCCGGTGCCTCATCTTGGCCCAGGTAGCGCCAGCCTTGAAACGCACGTCGCGGCACTGGGCGCACGGGAACAAGCTCTGGGTCCAATAGGATCAGGCAGCAGGCGCGACCGTCGGCCTTTTGGCCGTCTTCAAACCCAACAATCCGCTGACGCACCTGAATAACACCTTTGATGACCCAATAGAGTGAGCCGCCATCCAGAAGTTCCGCTGTCTTTTTCGGCGTCTGGTGGGTTTCGTGAAAGAGGCGGCCGGGCGAACCCGATTTCCGCTTGCCCGCCAGTCGAGAAGCCTGCCAGTGCGCAAGGTCGGCAATGGAGTCCGCGCCGACGCACAGTTTTACGAGGTGAACAGTCATAAGTTCCGCCCTGATCAAGACATCTACTTGCCGGCAGCAAAGGCGTTTGCAACCGGCAAACCGAGCCATGAATTGAGCATCTCCGCCAAGTTGTGTGCAAGTCGGTCAGCTCGCGAAGGCGTGGATGAGCGCTCAGGCCGCACAAATCACGACCCAGAATCATGGCAGTTATAGCGTAATGACATCGCTCTGCGTCCGGATTATCACCGTGAACACGCCTCACTGAAGCCTGGATTGCGTAGCTTTAGTTATCGTACCTGCTGCACCCAAAAGAAGATTTCATATTAGGAGCTGAGCGCCTGCTTCGCACATGCAAAATCTTGGCGGTTCTGGTCTTGTTGCCAGCCCTTTTGCAAGGCTGTGCCGCGTCGCCCGCGCCAAAACTCACGGCTAGCAACGAAAAGGAAGAGCTGACGTGCGGTCGTATCGCCGGCCGGATGCAGATCCGCATTCTCAGTTTGCGAACTGAAGGCCAGCGCAGCCGTACAACAGCCTTTTCACGCGAGTTGCAGTCGATGGGATCAAGCGTTGGTGTGACGGACGGAAAATCGCTCGACCGCGATAGCCGCATGGCACGTGAACTGGCTGAACTCCGCGCCATGAACCAGCAGCTGAAACAGAAGGGCTGCAAGACCTACGATCTCGACGCCGAACTCAAACAGAAAGACTTCCGCGTCACGCCACGCCCGAGATGACCATGCGCCGGTGTGGCATCGACCCGCGCAGCCGACGCCAAACCCATTAGAACCGAGATCCGCATTCCTCAGCTTGGACCGGGAAACAGTCGCTTGGTTCGCCCCATGATCCGATACCCGAAAAGGCCGATCCATTCCCGTACGCCCAGGTCGAAACGCTCCAACCCAGCCGGTATTGACGAGAACATACGCACAAGGTCACGGCGATCACGCGTGCGGTAATCAACCGGAGCCGCAACAACCGCAAACCCAAACTTCCGAAACACGCTGACAGAGCGAGGCATGTGGTAGGCCGATGTCACCAACAGCCACGTCTCGGACTTTTTCGGCTTAAGCAGCGCCGCCGCAAACTTCGCATTTTCGTAGGTGTTGCGTGCCTTGTCTTCGAGAACAACGCGCTGCGGATCAATACCGGTATCTTCCAAAAACTGTCCGACCGGTCCGGCAGCATCGGAACCACCCGCCATGAGCCCGCCGACGCCGCCGGTGAACACAACCTTCGCGGAAGGATACCGGCGCGCCAACCGAACGCCCTCCGTTAAACGTTCAGCAGCCTCGTTAACCGCAAGCCCAGGCCGTCCGGCGCTCACCCACCCATCTTCAAAACCACCCAAGATGATGATCCCGGTAACAGGCTCACCGTCTCCTGGAAGCTTCACTTCAGCAAAGCGTTGTTCCAGAGGGTAAACAAGGTAGTTGCCGATCGGCAGAAAGCCGCCCGCCATGAGGATGACCAAACCTGGCAACGCCAAGCCCAGACCGAGCCGACGTCTTCGCGACATCAACAGCACCAGCAATCCGCTCAACAACAATAGCGCGGAAAGCGAAGACGGCTGCGCGAACAGCCAGAAAATTTTGGACGCGTAGTATGTCATGAAATCCGCCGTCGAAGTCTTGCCCAGTTGCGACGGAAACGAACCGGCGCTTCGCACGCTTAACACCGCGCAAGCGGCAGGCGTGTGGCGAAGCAAGCATTCCCGCGACACTGGAACAGTGCCCAATCGGCGAGACGCGAGGCTCACGCAAGACTTTGGTGGCGTGATTCGCTATAACGATTCGCAGGTAGGGGTGAATTGGGGCACTTGAATTGGCTAGCTTAAACGCCAATGACAACACAGCCGGAGACCGCCCAAGTGGCGTGCCATGGCCACCGATTTTGTTGGTCGGCACCGTATTTGGCGCGATCGTGCTGAAACGGATTTTTCCGCTCTCCTGGCCAGGGGTCGATGACCTTGCCGCCCAAACGGTGGGACTGTCGATTGGTGCCATGGGGCTCGGACTAATCGCTTGGGCCCTTTGGACGTTAAGCCGAGCCAAGACAACGGTGATGCCGCACAAGGGCTCAACCGCACTTGTAACATCGGGTCCGTTTCAGCGTTTGCGAAACCCTATTTATCTCGGCGACGCCATGGTTCTGTTGGGCGTTGCAGAGCTGACGAAGAATATTTGGTTCGCGATTCTCGTGCCGGTCTTTATCGGGCTCGTTACCTGGCTCGCGATCCTGCCTGAAGAAAGATACTTAGAGAAGAAATTCGGTGATGCGTACCGGGACTATAAGGCCAAGACCAAACGCTGGATCTAACCGCCGATCCAGCCGGCACACAGGATGCTGACGCATGAGCCGCGATTACGCCGAAAAGGAACTGGAGTTCATCACGAGCTTGAAGGCCGATAGCGGCCGCGACCTTGCCGAATGGATGGCAACGATCGATGCTCAGGCCTTCGCGCATCGCAACGACACGATTGATTGGCTGCGTCAGCAGGGGTTCCTTTTTGCCTGGGCTTCCTGGTTGGAACGCATCCATAACAATGGTGGCCAGCCGATCTACTGTGAGCTCGATGCAGTCGCAGCCAATGATGCCACGGCAGCAACAAAAGCAACTCCGGCCGCTGAAGAGCCTACGCCCCGATCCGAAAGAGTCACCTCGCCACGCGTCGAGGCCGCCCGCGAAGAAGCGGCCAGCATCGATTCGCCCGCGATCGTTTTGGAGCGCCCGGCACCTCCCATCGCACGGCCAAAACCCGCGCTGCGGCTGGTCCATTCCAGCGAACCATCGCCAACACCAGCACCAGTCAAATCTGAACCGGCAGCCAAGCCGTCACCAACGCCAGCCGCTACTCCGCTGGGTGCGCAGCCCACTGCCGCCAAACCCGCAGCTTCAAGCACCAAGTCAACGTTGTCGCCCGACGTGATGGCGGTCACGGCGTCAGCCAAAGCCTACGCACCGCTCGCTGGGTTCATAGTGCGCCGCATCCTCGAAACCGCGCCAGACTGTGAAGTCACACCGTCTGGAAAACAGATCACATTCCACAGCGGTGCTTTGCCGTTCGCACTGCTGTTCGTCAGCAGCAAGGATCTGCGCTTGTGTTTCGCCGGACCAGACAGCGAATGGTTGGCCCCGGTGGAGAAGGTTCGGCTGCCCAAATCGGCCAGCAGCCTGTCGCCTTCGCTCACTCACATGCTGGTGCTGACGGATGCCCGCCAGATCGATGAGCGTTTTGATAATCTCATTGGGCAAGCCCACCGCCGTGTGCCCGCATAGCTGCCGCCACAGAAAAAGCGTGGAAATTCAACGGTTGGAAACCTTGCCGCCAAGAATGATTTGCGAATTGTAGGACCGCAAACCATCTCAATGCCATGTTCTGATGCTTCATGGCGGAGTGGTTGGAGGGTCACCAATGTCGCTTTCGAAACGCGGATTATGTTTAACGACGCTTGCTCTTGCTCTTGCTGTGGCGCTGACGGCAGTCAGTCCTGGGCAAGTTGGCGCACAAACCTCGTCGCGCGACACCATTGGCGACCTGTTAGCACAGGCAACTGGACTGGGCTCTGAAACGGCTGATGCAAAAGCCCCCGATACCGATCCGCGCGCCAACGACAAAACCTACCAGCAGGCTCGCGACCTTATGCAGGCGATCGATGCGATCCTGCAGGACACCGCCAAGCAACGTTCTGATGCGCGCAAATTGCCCGGCAAGGATGAGTTCCTCGTCACGCCGATTTGGACTGAGACGCGCGAAGACCGCGAGCACCGTATCCGCGATCTGCTGGACAGTGCATTGGCCATCGTCACCGACGCGCCGGTCGTAGAGGTGCAAAAGAAAGTCGAAGGCCTGCGCCGTAACATCCGCGAGCTTGAAGACAGCATCGTCTCGATGAAAGAGCGCCAGCTCACTGCGCCGAAGGACTCCGTGCTGCCCGGCATCATCTCAGATACGGTATCCAGCCTCGAGTCGGATATCGCCGACGCACGTGAACGCATCGAGCGCAACAAGCAGGAAATCGTCAAAGCCAAATCCGAGATCCGCGCGGCACTGGTCAAGTCCGGCATTGAGCTGGGCGATGGCCAGATCGATCTGCTGCTCGATAGCGTCCTCTCAGGTGATCTCGTGCGCCTCGTCGCGGCCTTCAATGCTGCAAAGTTGATCGACGGCCAGCTTGCCGACCGGCTCTCGGCAACTGGCGAAAACATGAACGCCGCACGCAAGTACTTCGCCATGCACGCGGCGCTTTTTGCAATGCTGGTCCAGGCCCAACAGGCGACCATCGACAAGATCGACGAGAACTACATTCCCAAGCTTGATGGTATCCTTCGCGACATCAAATCGGCCCGTAACAAGACCCGGAAGCTTTTGCGCTCAGGCGGCAACCGGCCCGACCAGATCCGCGCGTTGGAAGCTAACTTGAAAAGCCAGAAAATCGCCGAGGAAGCCGCCCGTGGCTATCGCAAGTATCTGGCCCAGCAACGCGAGCAGTTGGCCGAGGCTCGCGCGCGTGCAACGCACGACTTGAGGATCGCCGATAATACCTTCGAAACCGTCGAAGCCAGCTTTCAGCTCCGCTCATTGATGCGCGATGCCGCAGCATCGTTCGAGGCAATCCAGAAACTCGAAGCCCCAACCTTCGAGCAGATCTTCAAGAACGAAGAGCTCCGCAAAGAGTTCGAAAGCCTCACCCGCAAGCTGGATGTCCCGACGAGCTAATCCGGCCCGGTACCGAGTGCGATAAACCCCCGGAGCCCACAAACCCCTAAAGCTTCTCGATCCGGATGACCTGCGGTTTGTCGGTGACTTTTTCGATTGCTTCGATGCTGGCCACCGCTCGGCGGATCGCATCTTCGGTCGTCTCATGGGTGACCATGATCACAATCGCCGGCGCACCAGAGATGGTCGGCTTGCCACTGCCTGGAAGCGCAGTTCGGTCGCGCCGCTGCACGACGCTTTCCAGCGACACGCCTTCATCGCCCATGCATTTGGTGATGGCCGCCATCGCACCCGGTTCATCGCGCACCATCATGCGTAGGTAATACGCACCGCAATGCTCGCCGATCTGCGCTTTCTTGTGCGGCTTGAGATCCTTGGTCGGCGTAATCAACGGCGGCAACACGATCCCGCGCGCAACATCAACGATGTCACTTGCCACAGCCGCAGCCGTTGGCCCGCCCCCGGCACCCGCACCAACCAACAGCAGCGGCCCGGTGAAGTCTCCTTCCAGCGCAACGCAGTTGGTGACACCAGAAACTTCCGCGATTGCTGAGTGCTTGGACACCATCGCCGGGTGAACCCGCGCCTCGATACCGCTTGGCGTTTCCATCGCGACACCCAACAGTTTGATCCGGTAGCCAAGATCACTCGCCGCCTCGATGTCAGCCTTGGTGATCGTCTCGATACCCTCGACGTGAAGCTGATCGGCGGCAACCTCTGTCCCGAATGCAAGGCTCGTCATCAAGGCGAGCTTATGCCCCGCGTCGAAACCGCCGATGTCAAACGTCGGATCAGCTTCCGCATAACCGAGGTCTTGCGCTTCCTTCAGCACGTCATCGAAGTTCCGGCCCTGTTCTTCCATCACGGTCAGGATGTAATTGCAGGTCCCGTTGAGGATGCCATAAACGCGCGAAACCGCGTTCGGCAGAAACGCTTCACGCATGGTCTTGATGGCTGGAATTCCGCCGGCAACAGCAGCCTCAAAGTTGAGCGCGACACCGTTCTCTTCCGCCAGCCGCGCCAGCGCCACACCATGTTTCGCAAGCAGAGCCTTGTTGGCAGTGACAACATGCTTGCCAGCACCAAGTGCCGCCTCAACGGCAGCCTTGGCCGGGCCATCTTCACCACCCATCAGCTCAACGAACACATCAATGCCAGGATCGGAAGCAAGCGCTACCGGATCATCGAACCAGCGCATACCCTCAAGCGAAACGCCGCGGTCCTTATCCCGGGAGCGCGCCGATACAGCATCGACAGCAACCGGACGCGGCAACACACCGGCCAACCGCTCTCCGTGTTCTTCGATGAGCTTGATGAGCCCGGCACCGACGGTACCAAGCCCGGCGATGCCGAGTTTGAGTGGAGCTGTCATGATGTCTGAATGGTCTCTAACCGTTGGCTTTCTGCGCGAGTGGGATCACGTTGTGCATGGTTTCGTCAGCCTGCGCAAAGAAGCGCTTGAGGTTGCGTGCCGCTTGGCGGATACGTTGCTCGTTTTCGACCAACGCGATGCGGACATAACCTTCGCCATATTCGCCAAACCCAAGGCCTGGTGAAACCGCTACGTCGGCCTTCTCGATTAAGTGCTTTGAAAACTCAACCGACCCCAGCTTCTGGAATGGTGCCGGGATCGGTGCCCAGCAGAACATCGTCGCTGGCGGTGGCGGTACGTCCCAGCCCGCCCGCGCGAAACTCTCAACGAGGCAGTCCCGCCGAGCTTTATAAACACCGCGGACGTCATCAATGCAGTCATCCGGCCCGTTGAGTGCTGCTGCTGCTGCAACCTGGATCGGCGTGAAGGCTCCATAGTCAAGGTAGGACTTGACCCGTGCTAACGCGCCGATGAGACGCTCGTTGCCAACGGCAAACCCCATGCGCCAGCCTGGCATGCTATAGGTCTTCGACAGTGAGGTGAATTCCACCGAGATATCAATCGCGCCGGGCACCTGTAGGATTGAAGGCGGCGGGTTGTTCTCGAAATAGATCTCTGCGTAGGCGACATCCGACAGGATGATGAGATCCAGTTTTTTCGCCAGCGCCACAACTTCTTTGTAAAAGTCGAGATCGCAAACCATTGCCGTCGGGTTCGACGGGAAGTTGAGAACGACCGCGCGCGGCTTCGGTACCGAGTGGCTCCATGCCCGCTCCAAAGCGCGCAAGAAGTCTTCGCCATTGCCTGCAGGCAGATGCCGGATCGCGGCACCTGAAATAATGAAGCCGAATTCATGGATCGGGTAGGTCGGGTTGGGAACCAGGATCACGTCGCCGGGCGCAGTAATCGCCTGCGCCATGTTGGCAAAGCCTTCCTTCGACCCCAGTGTCGCGATGACCTCGGTGTCCGGATTGAGCGAAACCCCAAAACGACGCTCGTAATAGGCCGCCTGAGCGCGGCGTAGCCCAGGGATACCTTTGGAAGCCGAATAGCGATGCGCCCGCGGCTTCGTAACCGTTTCGCAAAGCTTGTCGATGATATGCTGCGGCGTCGGCAGATCAGGATTGCCCATCCCAAGATCGATAATATCCGCGCCGGCCGCTCGGGCGTCCGCTTTCAGTCGGTTGACTTCAGCAAACACGTAAGGCGGTAAACGCTTGATAGAATGGAATTCCTCGATCACGGGTTGTTCTCTCGATATTGGAGCGATCTTTGCTTGAATGCAGGCATCCAAATTGACTGCGGGGTTGCTATGTCGCGGCGCTTCGTCAAGCGATAGCATCATGAAGCTAGCAGCGTCGTGCCCCAACTAAAAGGGGCTCTACGATGGGATTGAGGGCCAAAACACGTTGAAATGAGGGCTGGTCTCAAAAACTAGCGCGCCAACGCGTTAGATACGCCCTGGAACAGGGGCCCGTCCAGTGCTCTCAGGCACCGAAGGCCTAACCGCGACATTGCCTGACTAAATCAAAATCCGGTCAAGAAACGATTTCAGGGCTTTGAATTTTGCTTAGACAGGGCTTTGTCTGCCTCCGCCTGCCGCTTTTCGGCCAACTGCGACATGGATTTGATCGCAGCATCTTTTTGTTTCGTGTCGTAAACAGCTGCCAAAGAGTCGCGGTCTAGGCGCGGCAGCACGGTGTTTGACCCGGATAATCCACAGCCACCAAGCAGCATTGCTAGGGTCGCGACGGCGACCCAGCAGCAGGCTGTGGTTTTGGATTGCATCCAGCTCATGTGGTCTTCACGCCCTTTTTCAAGAAAGAAGCACCGACGCCAAAATAAACTCTGGATAATCTGACCCCGCCAAAGTCCCTGCCACGCAACAGTCTCACAAGTCCACCAGACCGCACTAATGTTGCGTTGCCGCGAGGCTGCGTAAAGCACTAAGTTATTCGCCATTGGCCCGCAATAGTAGTTAAGTAAGTTGAGGCCAAATCGCGAAATTGGGGCGGGTCCGTGATCCGCAGGAAACGCCAAGGCACAGAATTGATATGACCGACGAATCCAAAGACGGCCAGCCAGACCTGCTGCAGTATCAGATTTCTAATCCTGAGCAGTTTGCTCAGAACATGCTCCGCTTCATGGAAGGGGCCGGTCGGGTGATGTCGGACTACCTCGACCGAGCAGACAACAAGTCGACGCCCTACTCGACTGCGAGCGAGATCCAAGACGCCACCAAGACGATGAACGAATTGCTGGCGCATTGGGTGACCCATGACCCGCAGAAGTTTGCCGAAAGCCAAGCCTATCTCATGCGGTCTTACGCCGAGATCTGGAACGGCACGCTCATGAAGATGATGGGCGAAGAGACGATGTCGGTTGCCGAGCCGGAGCCAGGCGACAACCGCTTTAAAGACCCAGAGTGGACGAGCAACCCGTACTTCGATTTCTGGAAGCAGACTTATCTTGTTACCAGCCGCTGGGCCGAAGACATGCTGGAAACAACCGAAGGTCTCTCTGAGCGTGATCGCCAGCGGGCAGAGTACCATTTCCGGCAACTGACGAGCGCATTATCTCCATCGAACTTCCCGATGACCAACCCTGAGGTGGTCCGGGAAACGTTCGCGACTGACGCTGAAAACCTAGTCAAAGGCATCTCCAACCTTTCTGAGGACATGCGCAAGTCGGGCGACCTTCTGAAAATCAGCCAGACTGACCTCGAAGCATTTGAAGTTGGCCGCAACCTGGCGACAACGCCGGGCAAGGTGGTCTTCCAAAACGAGATCATGCAGCTGATTCAGTATTCGCCGTCGACAGAAACCGTCCACAAGACTCCGCTGCTCGTCGTGCCGCCATGGATCAATAAGTTCTACGTACTCGACCTAACGCCTGCGAAAAGCTTCATCAAATACGTCGTCGACCAGGGCTTCACGGTGTTTGTCATCTCGTGGGTGAACCCTGATGAGTCGCTAAAGGACACGAACTTCGAAGACTACATGCTGAAGGGTGTCCTGACCGCCGCAGAGGCCGTCAAGAAGGAAACCGGCGAAGACAAAATCAACGGTCTGGGATACTGCGTCGGCGGAACGCTGCTTGCGACCACCCTGGCCTACGTTTCGAAACGCCGCGAGAACATGTTCCGCTCGGTCACCTTCCTGACGACCCAGGTGGATTTCACCAAAGCTGGCGACCTCCTGCTGTTCATTGACGATCAGCAGCTCAAGAGCCTCGAAGACATGATGACCGAACGCGGTTACCTAGACGGGTCGCGCATGGCCAACGTCTTCAACATGATGCGTCCGAAGGATCTGGTTTGGCCCTACATCGTCAATAACTACCTGCTCGGCAAAAAGCCGTTCCCGTTCGACCTCCTTTACTGGAACCAGGACTCGACACGTATGCCAGCGGCCAACCACCGCTATTACCTGCGCGAGTTCTACCACGAGAACAAACTGGCTAAGGGACAGTTGGAGATCGGCGGCGAAACTGTCTGCCTTAGCGACATCAAGATCCCCGTCTTCGATCTCGCCACCAAAGAAGACCACATCGCACCAGCTCAGTCGGTGTTCATTGGGGCCCAGCTGTTCGGCGGTCCGGTCGAGTTGGTTTTGGCGGGTTCTGGCCATATCGCAGGCGTCGTCAATCCACCCGCAAAGGTCAAATACCAGTATTGGACGGCGTCCAAGGCGGCAGCGGAGACGCTTGAGGATTGGATCGACATGGCTCGCGAGCACCCTGGCTCCTGGTGGCCATATTGGATCACGTGGCTCACTCAGAACTCCGGCGAAAACATCGCGCCACGTCAGCCTGGTGAGATGCTTGATCCGATTGAAGAAGCACCTGGCTCTTACGTCAAAGCCAAAGGCTGACGTGACGGCCGTTACAACCCAAATTCTAGCCGTTCCGGCCGGAGCAAATTAAATTGCTCCGGCAGCTGATTAATCATCCGTCCCGATCATCTTTTCGTGTCTAGATCAGAATTCTTTTGCCTGATCTGGCAAAGCAATAAGACGACTTCCATTTTTTCGGCACCTGCGAGAAATCGACGGCACATTTCGGCAACACAGCATCCGCTTTCCACGTAAGACGGGCCATTTGAGGCAATCTATTAACCTAGCGAAACGTTCAGCTGCTATTAGGTAAGGCTGAAGACACGTTTCCAAGGGGTCAACATGCGCTCTTCGTATGTTCTAGTCGCTACGATCACAACTGCTGCCATCGCGATCGGGGCATCGCTCGCACCGGCACAGGCAACCGACGGCTACGGTGCAAGCTCAAGCAATAGCTTCAGTATCGGCGTCGGTGGCGCGGTTGGCATCCGTCCGAAGTACGAAGGTTCGGACGAGTACGAAGCGTTTGGCTTCCCGATGATTTTCCCAAAGTTCGGCAACAACAGTTTGGGTGGCCGCGTGTCGGTCAACGGTGCTGACGATGTCCGCTTCCGGCTTTGGCAGTACAATGGCTTCGAGATCGGCCCTCTCGCCGGATACGCGTTTGGCCGCGATGAAGATGACGGTGACTTGCTGCGTGGCTTAGGCGACGTCGATGAAGGTTTCGTCATCGGTGCCTATGCAGGCTATAACATCGGTCCGGTTCTGCTCGATGTTTCCTACCATCAGATCGTCTCAGGCGACGACGATGGGTATCAGATCCGTTTTGGTGGTACCCTGGAAAAAGAAATACGCCGCGGTCTGGTGGGCAAGGTGCGCGTCGGCGCGACCTTCGCTGACGACGTTTACATGCAATCCTATTTCGGCATCACCAGCGCGCAGGCGTTTTCGTCAGTCGCAGGGTTGAGCGAGTACGAAGCCGATTCCGGCATCAAAGACGTACACGTCGAGCTCGGTGCCACCTACGACCTGACGGATCGCATCACGCTCAAAGCTTCGGGCAAATACCTTCGCTTGGTCGGAGATGCAGCTGACAGCCCGATTGTCGAAAGCGAAGACCAGTTCATCGGTATGTTCGGTGCAACCTATCGCTTCGATTTCAATCGCTGACTGGCCAGCTCAGCTGCTCGCTTCAGGCATTTATAAACGCGCGGAGCCAGAGATGGCTGCAGCGGTGACACGTATTTAGGCTTTACGCGCGCTGGTCTTGAGATCAGCGCGTTTAGTTTATATAGCCCTGCCCAAACCTTTGTGCTGCCGATTGCCCAGATCGGCAGCTTCGAGTACCAAAGCTCATGGCAAAACAAGTAAAGCGTAAGCGGCCAACGGGTGATCAACCCAAAGCTGGGGTCATTCACGTTCGCGGTGCGCGTGAGCACAACCTGAAAAACGTCGATCTTGAGATCCCGCGCGACGCCCTCGTCGTCTGCACGGGCCTGTCAGGATCGGGCAAATCGTCCCTCGCCTTCGACACCATCTATGCGGAAGGCCAGCGGCGCTACGTAGAGAGCTTGTCCGCCTACGCCCGCCAGTTCCTGCAGATGATGCAAAAGCCCGATGTCGACCATATCGACGGGCTGTCTCCGGCCATCTCCATCGAGCAGAAGACGACCTCCAAAAACCCGCGTTCGACGGTCGGTACGGTCACCGAGATCTACGACTACCTACGCCTGCTATTCGCCCGCGTCGGGGTCCCGCATTCGCCAGCTACCGGCCTACCCATCGAAAGCCAGACGGTGACGCAGATGGTCGACCGCGTCCTGGCCCTGGATGAAGGCACACGACTTTACCTCATGGCCCCGATCGTTCGCGGCCGTAAGGGCGAATACAAAAAGGAACTGGCCGAGCTGCAAAAGCGTGGCTTTCAGCGCGTGAAGATTGACGGCACACTTTATGAAATCCCTGACGCACCAACCCTCGATAAGAAATACAAGCACGACATCGACGTCGTCGTAGACCGTATGGTCGTCCGCCCGGACGCCGCTTCCCGCCTCGCCGACAGCTTCGAAACCGCGCTTGAGCTGGCCGACGGCATCGCCATCGTTGAGTTCGCCGACAAACCGCTCGCCAAAGGCAAAACCGCTGGCGCGAACAAATCAAAAAACGAAACCCACGAGCGCATCGTCTTTTCCGCCCGCTTCGCCTGCCCTGTTTCCGGCTTCACGATCGACGAAATCGAGCCGCGCCTCTTCTCCTTCAACGCACCGGCTGGCGCATGTCCGACCTGCGACGGCCTCGGCACGCAGCTCCAGTTCGAACCCGACCTCGTCGTCCCAGACAGCACGGTTTCGCTGGCAGATGGCGCGATCTATCCCTGGGCCAAGACCGGCGCGACCTCACCTTACTACGAGCAAACCCTGGTCGCGCTGACGAAACACTACGGCGTCTCCATGAAAACGCCTTGGGAGCGCCTCCCCAAACACGTCCAGCTCGCAATCCTGTTCGGGTCTGCCGGTGAGGAAATCGACTTCATCTACGAAGACGGCCTGCGCCGCTACAAAACCAGCAAGCCCTTCGAAGGCGTTATCGGCAACATCGAGCGGCGTTGGCGTGAAACAGACTCCGATTGGGTCCGAGAAGAACTCTCGCGCTACCAGCTCGCCCACCCGTGCGAAGACTGCAACGGCTACCGCCTCAAACCACAAGCGCTTGCCGTCAAAATCAACGGCCTCCACATCGGCGAAGTCTGCGACATGTCGATCCGCGATGCCTTGCCGTGGTTCCTCGAACTGCCCGAGCGCCTGACGAAAAAGCAGCTCGAAATTGCCAAGCGCATCCTGAAAGAAATCAACGAGCGCCTGAAGTTCCTCAACGACGTCGGCCTCGAATACCTCACCATGTCGCGCAACTCCGGCACGCTCTCAGGCGGCGAAAGCCAACGCATCCGGCTCGCCTCCCAGATCGGCTCAGGCCTCACCGGCGTCCTCTACGTGCTCGATGAACCCTCCATCGGCTTGCACCAGCGCGACAATGATCGCTTGCTCGGCACACTCAAACACCTGCGCGACCTCGGCAACACCGTCCTCGTCGTCGAGCACGACGAAGACGCCATCCTCAGCGCCGACCACGTTGTCGACATCGGCCCCGGCGCAGGCGTCCACGGCGGCCAGATCGTCGCCCAGGGCACGCCCGAAGACGTCAAGAAATCGAAGGCAAGCCTAACCGGTCAATACCTCTCCGGCGAACGCGCTGTCGAAGTGCCCGCCAACCGCCGCGCGCCTAAGAAAGGCAAATCCCTCAAAGTCGTCGGCGCGCGCTCCAACAACTTGCAGGATGTCACCGCCGAAATCCCGCTCGGCCTCCTCACCTGCGTCACCGGCGTCTCCGGTGGCGGCAAGTCGACGCTCCTCATCGACACCATCTACCAGGCCGTCGCCCGCCGCTTGAACGGGGCCCGCACCCACCCCGGCGAACACGACCGCCTCGAAGGCCTCGAACACCTCGACAAAGTCATCGACATCGACCAGTCGCCCATCGGCCGCACGCCGCGCTCCAACCCGGCCACCTACACCGGCGCCTTCACGCCGATCCGCGAGTGGTTCGCCGGCCTCCCCGAAGCCAAGGCACGCGGCTACGCACCGGGCCGCTTTTCGTTCAACGTCAAGGGCGGGCGCTGCGAAGCCTGCCAGGGCGACGGCGTCATCAAAATCGAGATGCACTTCCTGCCCGACGTCTACGTCACCTGCGATCAATGCAAGGGCCAGCGCTACAACCGCGAGACGCTCGAAGTCCGCTACCGCGACAAGTCCATCGCCGACGTGCTCGACATGACGGTTGAGGAAGGCGCGGAGTTCTTCAAAGCCGTGCCGTCGATCCGCGACAAGCTCGAAACGCTCAAGCGCGTCGGTCTCACCTATATCAAGGTCGGCCAGCAGGCGACGACGCTGTCGGGCGGCGAGGCGCAGCGCGTCAAACTGGCGAAGGAACTGTCAAAACGCGCCACCGGCCGCACGCTCTATATCCTGGACGAACCGACGACAGGCCTGCACTTCCACGACGTCGCCAAGCTTTTGGAGGTGCTGCATCAGTTGGTCGAGGCAGGGAATACCGTGGTCGTGATCGAGCACAATCTGGAGGTCATCAAAACGGCCGACTGGATTATCGACATGGGCCCCGAGGGCGGCGATGGCGGTGGCAGAGTGGTGGCCGCAGGCACCCCAGAAGATGTCGCCAACGTCCCCGAAAGCTACACCGGCCAATACTTGAAAAAGCTATTGAAACGCCGCCGCGCCTCAAAAGCGGCCGCCCCGGCTGCAAAAAAACCAGCAGCCAAAAAGCCCGCTGCGAAAAAGGCAGTAAGGGCGCGGAAGACGGGTGGCGGCAAGCAGGAGGCTGCGGAGTAGTTTGCGGCGCAATGCGAGGGCTCATTCTGCCCTCGCGCTCCCGAACCAGGGGCTCGCCCCTGGACCAAACTAGAGATTGCTATCGGATGAAACCCCGAGTTTTCTTTGAACAATGGCAGGCTACCTCAGTTTTCAAACGCGAAGTAATTCAGGTCGAAAAATCTATGACGGAAGTAGAATATTTCTCGCGACAGGCCAAATGGCTACGTGAGGCTCATTTGGCGTCCATTTTCGCTCAAAAGACGGGGGCGAAAAGAGTTCGATTGGCTGCAAACGATGTTAAGCGAGAAGATTTCGAAGTTTTGCTGCGGAACGGTAATGCGATGCAGGTCCAAGCAGCGGAAGCAATTCAGCCCGGTAGAAAGCGCAAAGAAGAATATCTTAGGCTCGCTGAACTCGGTAGCTGGGCAGAGCGTGACCCGGTAGAGAACTGGTTGGAAAGGCGTCGAGCCTTGCCAGCCATAATTCGTGAAATTGCGAAAAACAAAACTGCAAAAGGATACTCGCGGTCCATCAGCCTTCTAATCTACGTAAATCTCGGCCCCACCTATGGATATTGGAACGACGAGATTGAAGTTGACCTAATCGAATGCACTGCCCCAGCGAGAGGCCAGTTCAGGACGGTCTGGGCATTGTGGAATGATCGGCTTTATCGCTGTTGGCCCACGCCTTTTCTTGGATTGCGTTGGTCGTCTCAATGATGGCACCTATTTGGACTCGAAGCGACGTGAGTAGAATTCACAAGCTCACTCCCCCGCCCCACTGATGCGAGCGGTCGCCGCGCGAAGCGCGGCGCCAGCTCGAACACGGGCCAAGCCGAAGGCTTGGACCGCTCGCATCAGTGGGGCGGGCCACATCGGTAGCGCCATCCTCCTACGTCTCGGAGAATTGTCATGCGCCGGTTGCCGCGACCGCAGGGAGCGGTGGGCAACCGAAGGCGCAAAAAAGAATCTCATGTTGCCTGCGCGGGTGCTGGTCGGCACCCGAAGCGCAAAACAAAGCGTGGGCATCCGAAGGCGCAACTAAAAACTATCCCCCTCATCACCAAGCCGGATATGAAACCGCACGGCTTCGACGCCACCTAAGCAATCCGCCACCCGGCAGCGCTCAACGAGAACGCCGCCCGCGCTCTCAATGACCTTAATCGACGGGATGTTTTCGGGGTTCGTCGCCGCCTCAATGTAACGCAAACCCGTCTTCTTCGCTTCGGGAAGCAGGGCCTGAAGCGCGCGGGTCGCCAACCCCTCGCGGCGTCGCCACGGCACGACACTATAACCCACATGGCCGCAGCAGTGCGGGGGAAGCTCCTCGGTGCCCGGTTGCCATCGCAGGCCAATGATGCCGCAGAACCCATCCGACCAGATGCAACGCTTAATGCCCGGAAGACGCGGGGCGCGCGTTCCATCGGGAAGCGTGATCGGTCCACCGACTGCCTCGCGGTCTTCAAAGGCTGAGAGGAATCGATCGGGGTTTCTGGCGATCGCGTCGAGTTCATCCTGGGTGGAGGCCGCGCGCAGATTGTCGGGAGCCCACCCGCGTTTCAGGGCGGCAGCATAGTCGCTCAGGTGGTGGTGCGTGGGTCGAATGAGTTCCATGGCATTTGTCGTTGTTGAAGTGTTGCGTTAGTCCAGAAGCGAGATTTGGAGGCTGATGCGCTTTTGCTCTTTGTGCCGTCCGTGCATGATGAAGCCCAAAGCACCCCGGTCGACGATTTGGCCATTGAGCCATCTAAGATATTGAGACATTCGCATGCGCCTTACGTTTCTATCCGCTCTACTCATCACCCTCAGTACCTTCACCGCGGCGCTCGCGTCAGAACCAAAAGTCGGCGACGTTTGCGCATTGATCGACCCGGCGTCTTGCGGCGAAGTGTTATGGTGCGATCCAGAACCGGCAACCTGCGGCGAGCGCCCGCCCTACGCTTTGGGCAAGTGCGTACCTTCAACACGTATATGCCCCCGCAATTACAGCCCGGTCTGCGGCTGCGACGGCCGCACCTATTCCAACGATTGCGGACGCCGTGCGGCCAAACAACCGCTCGCCCACGTCGGCGAATGCGGTGTGATTCCCAGATAGCTCAGCCCGCCTTTGCCAGCCGGTAGACCGCTTTCTCGTTTACGTAGTCGCCCTGCAGGTCGAGGATGAACGGGATCAGGCGGCCCTCAACGCCCATCGCGATCCACGGCGTGTGTGTGCTTTGCGAGCTGGAGCCAGTGCCCATGCGAGAACTGGCACCACCCGTCTTACCTTCAAAACGCCGCGCGCTTTTGATCGCCTCGGGCTTGAAGCGGTATTCGAAGTTCGAGATCGCATCGCAGCGCAGCCAGACGTCGCCTTGCCATTCGCGCATCGCGGTGACGTAGCAGGATGAGAACATCCGCAACAGCCAAGCGGTGAAGCCGAAAAAGACCGGCAGGATCAGCAACTCCGCATCGCCACCGGCTGCAAACACCTGGTAGATTGTGATCGCACCGACGACCGCCGCCGCGACAAGGCAGCCCCAGTAGAACAGCTTGAGTATGAGCGACTTGCCGGTGTTGACGAGCAGTGTACCTTCCGGCAGTGCCTTGTCACCAGTGGCATCGCCGACGCCTTCAAGAGCCGGCACGCCCAGTTGTTTAGCAAATCGCGAAACCGTCTTCTTGCCAAGTTTGGTTTGTTCGCGAATGGCGAGCGGCACGGACTTTTCCGGGTCCGGGTGCTTGAGGACGACGCTGCCGATGATGGCCTTGCGGCCACCCAGATCCTGCATCCCATGGTCGAGGTTGGCGACGCCCTCATAGACCGTTAACGGGTCGCTCCAAGCCTGTGAACCGAATGGCGATTTAACGCTGACCGAAACGTCGTTGTTAGTGATCTCAACGTCGAGGGTACGGAAACTGCTGCGAACTTCCGGAAAGATGTACCACAGCACAAAAGCGATAAAGGCGGCGCATAGGCCAAACGTGATCCAGTTGCCGAGCGCTGCGGACTCGGGAGCATCCGCAAAGAATTCCTGCACGATCAGGTAGATCATGGCGGAGCCGAAAATCAGCCAGAACACACCGAGCAGCAAAGTCGCGATGGCATCGCTTGGGTCTGACTTGATTTGATACTGCGCGGGCCGTTCCTTAACATTTGCGGTGAAGGGAAATTCGGCTGGTGGTTTCGTAAATAGGCTCACGGTGTTTTCGTCCTTCCTCAGGCGTCGCGCAGGACAATAAAAATCGCAGTGCGCGTGTGATGCAATTCCTGGTCCGTATAAACGAAAACACGTCGCGGCAATGTCTCGGCTGAAACACGGGCCCGAACGTCAGTCGCATCACCCGCCACGCTGAGCTGCGCAGCTAACACACGTCGCGATCGCCGGATCGAATTCCAGCCGCTTCAACGCGATCAGCTCTTCACACACGAGGCATTCGCCGTAAGAGCCATCTTCAATGCGCTGCAACGCGGCGTCGATGCGGACAAGCTCTTCATCGCGCCGCGCAATGAGCCGCGCGCGGAAGTGGCCGGTGTCGATAGGGTCCGTCATGAGGCGCAGCTAAGCAAAGCGAGACCGGCGTGCCAAGCTCCGGCGCACTTCAAGCCTTAGATGGCTTGTTTTCATGGCCCGGTTGCCATGTGGGCAATCGAAGGCGCAACATAAGATGTCTCACGCGGCTGTCCCGCGCTGAGGCGCGGGCCGCTCCGACGGGGCGGCGCATATTTGGCCCAACACGCGGCAAGCCGGTGCTGGTCCAGCGCCGGGTCGCCTTGCTCCCTCGGCTCTGCGAGCCGTTTGATGGCTTGTTGTCAGGCGCGCGGATGCGCGAGGCGAAGCCGAAGCGTGGGCATCCGAAGCGCGCAACCAAAAAAGGCCCCGGGAGAAGGTCCGGGGCCAGGCAGGCTCGAGGGGAGCAAAAAAGTCGTAGTGAATTCTGTTCTGAAGGAGCCGCGCAGTGCCTCAACCTTGGGGGAAAGGAGGGCAACCTGCGCTGGCTTGTGTTGGTCTTAGTAGCAGGTCTGCTCAAGTTCCCACTTCACGACCTTGCAAACTTCGCGGCGGCCATTCCACTTACACTTGCGGATCGGGAAGCGCTTGTAAGTACAGTAGTAGTTCCGGTCAGCGTGACCTTCATAACCGTGCATCGGCTTATCGAACTTGTAGGATTTCTGATAGATTTCCTTACCGCCGCGGGCTTCAGCGTCGGTGGAAGCGAAGGCAACCAGAGCAACAGCTGCTGCGGCGCCAGCGAAGATTGCGGTGTGGATCATGTTGGCTTTCATCGTTCATCTCCCAATTTGGTGTTGGCCGCTCGGCCCGTCCGTTGTGATGAGTTGAACTTAGCTGCCAGCCCCTGATTGGTCTGTTCCGATCGGAACATGGGCAAAAAAAGTGCGCCGGACCCATAAAACTTTTGGCAGATTAACCGTCGGCTCCAGTATTTGTGCCGACAATGCGCAGGCTTCTCATCATACCAAAGCCTAGCAAAAGTCTCGCCAGACTGCACAATGGAACGCACTTTGACCTGAGTTTTTTGCGCCGTAGAGTGACCAGCTTGAAATCGTTGGGAATGAAAACAGTGCTCCGCCGAAGCGTCATCGCTGCCTGCGCCATAGCCCTATTGGTGGCTCCACAACCCGTCGCAGGCTTGGAAAACCCGCCAGAGACCACCCAGTTCTCGGCCCGCAAGAAGGCGCAAAAGTCCGGTCTCCAGCAAGGTAACGCAGACTTCGAAACCTATCTGGACCGCCTGATGATGGCGGAATCGGACGGCCGGGATTTCCTCAAAAACCCTCGCTCCAGTGCCCTTGGTCCATTCCAGTTCATCAAGGGAACATTTCTCTACGTCGTCCGTCGCTCTTTCGCCGATGAGGTTGCTGGCAAGTCCGAAGCCGAAGTTTTGAAGCTCAGAACCAATCGCGCGTTTGCAAGAAAAGTCATCGCGGAATACTCACGCGAATTGGCGGCACACCTCGTGCGACACGATTTAAGACCCACGTACGGACACTTACGCCTCGCCTACTTATTGGGTCCCAACGGTGCCACCAAGGTTCTGAAGGCAAAAAATACGACTCCGCTGCGGAGCCTTATTTCGCCAGCGGCGATACGCGCAAATCCGTTCATGTCAGCGATGACAGCGGGAGACATCATCGCGCGAGCCAACCGCGATATTTCGATGGATCGCTCTAAGGTCTTGAGCGATCTGGGCGCTTGGAAGCGAGGACGCCGGGGGAAAAACTCAAAGGGACCACGGATCAAGGTCCGGTGTAATCTTGCCCGCCCTAGTTGCCGGAAATGGCTGGCGCTACGCAAACGAAAATTGGCCCGCCAGCTCAGCCGTAAGCGTTAGCCTGTGTCCTCCTGCGCTGGTCCCGATCAAACGAGCCAAAGCCAGCGCGGCACGCGGGCGCGGTATGCTCCGTATTCAGCTCCAAATTTGGCGGTTAAGACCTGCTCCTCAGCCCGTATGACAAACAAGGTCATAGCAACCAGATAAACGAGTATCGAGAGTCCCGCACCCGCAGGTGAAAGGACGGCAAGCGAGAGAAGCGGTACGAGAAACGCCAGATAGATCGGATTGCGCGAGTAACGAAAAATTCCGTCAGTCGCCAGCCGTTTGGGATGACCAAATGATGAGGCGGCCAGCGAGAGCTTCATGTGACGCTGAATGAGCGATGTCATAACGAAAAAGGCCGCCACGGCAGCCAGTAAGATGATGGCGTTGATGCCGCCGTTGCTCAAATCCGCGGAGACCTCAGGCGTTGCTGCAAGCCAAAACCCGAGCGCATAACAGCTCCAGCTAATCCAGCTGCTGGCGTCGATCTGGCGAACAGCTGGAAAACTGAACCTTCCGCCGGTTTGCGTTGAGACCATTGCTTGTTCCTTCCCGCCCAAGTGACCCGTTTTGCAAAAGGCGATGTTGCCGTTTGGGATCCAGACCCCACATGTCGTCTCGATTTGAAACGGCACGGGCGATTCGCTTTGCTGCTAGCTGTGGGAGTGCAATCAAAGTGCCGACGGGACGGCATCTGGTGAGCCCGGGAAGCGACAGAACGGGCGTTTTCAACGGAGAGTCGGCCTAGGGGCTTGAACTTGCCCATTTTTAGCGCCCATTATCCGGCCCAGTCCGCATAAAGATGGCCCCGTTGCGGGTCCAGTCGTGATTAATCCAGGAACCGGCCGGAAACAGCGCACCTTGTGCGCGGTCGGGTGAACAAGGAGGCAACTCATGTCGATCCGTACGATGCTCGCCGCCGCGCTGGCAGGCCTCGCCTTTGCGACACCCGCGCTTGCCGAAGGCTGCCCCGGTAACCCGAATGCCCTTGGCGTATCCAGAACCGTTGAGATCGATACCACCGGCGGTCCGGCGTTTGGCTTCGCGCAGTACAAAATCTACGACTTCCTGCAGCCGGGCGAAGTGGTGCTAACGTTCGATGACGGACCCTGGCCGAAAAACACCCCGGCTGTCTTGAAGGCTCTGAAAGAGCATTGCACCAAGGCAACGTTTTTCGTCATCGGCAAGCATGCTGTCTGGCATCCGATTATTCTGAAAAACGTCGCTGCAGATGGCCATACCGTCGGGACGCATACGTTTTCACATGCAAATCTCGCAAAAAAGAAGATGAAGGGTGAGGCTGGCCGTGCCGAGATTGAAAAGGGCATCAGCGCGGTGAAGTTCGCACTCGGAGCGGCTCCGGCTCCGTTTTTCCGCTTTCCCTTCCTGCAAGACCCTGATGATGCCGTCACCTATCTTGGGAGCCGCAACCAAGGCATTTTCTCGATGGATGTCGACTCGAAGGACTTCAAGATCCGCAATCCCGATAAGCTGGTCAGATCGGTCATGTCGAAGATCACAAAGCAGGGCAAAGGCATTATACTGCTGCATGACTTTCAGAAGTCGACCGCAAGAGCGATGCCCAAGCTTTTGAAAGAGTTAAAGAAAAAAGGTTTCAAGATTGTCCATTTGACGCCAAAGGCACCAGCTATATCACTGGCCGGATATGATGAGGCGATCAAAAAGGAATTTGCCGGCCCGGCTCACAATGCCAAGCCGCTGGCCAGCGTTGTAAAAACCGTTCCAACGAAATGACACGAGAGACGGCAGGGTTCGTCTCTGTGCACCAGCTGCCTATGGGTCTTGTAGATTGGAATAGTCCCAATCGTGCCCATGGGTCAGCCCGGCGAGTTGGCGCAAAGACGAGGACTGCTATGTTCTACCCCGTGTCGAAATACACATCGGTTACCGCTTCGCTCGCCGTCATGGCGCTGGGGGTCAGCCTCGGCGTTTCATCCCCCGCCATTGCGAAACAATGTGAAGCTTCCGCATTTTCCAACGAGGTAGACGCGGCTGGCGCGGCTTTGCGCCAGTTCAATTCGGAGATGGCGCCGGTCCTGCAGACCCGCATTGCCCAGCTGAAGACCGCTAAGGGCTGGACCGACGACAACTTCCAATCCCTTGCCCAAGACTACCTGTTCGATGCTCGGACCGCGGCTCTCGATGGAAAGGCCAACACGCTGTTGTTGCGCCTGGACGAATTGGGCGCGATCGGCGAGGAACACGGTGCGGATTGTGCCAAGCTGGATGAACTAAAGGCAACCGGTGTCGAGCTGTTGGCGGTCATGAAGGCCAAGTCGTCTTACACGCTGGCCAAGATCGACGAAGAGATTGCCGCCGGCCGCGGTGTCAACGCCAAGCCATCTACAGCCGCGAAAACCGCAGTTCGCTTGCCAGAGGCAGAACCGGCTGAACCTTTCGCGGATGCGCCCAGTAAGCCTGCGCCCAAGAAACCTACATCGGCCAAGAATTCCGCAAAGCCTGCGGAGAAGAAGCCCGCCAGCAAACCAAAACCCCAGCCGCAACCACAGAAAACGGCAAAGGTATCGCCCGCTCCAAAACCTCCCGCCGTAAACGCCTGGCAAACCACGACGCAACAAGCACCAGAAACAAACGGACCGCAGCTAGGTCCAGGTCCGCAGCCGTTGGCCGACGGTACGCGGGTCGCAGACTCTCAGTTCGTCGCGCCACCACCAGGAGCGTTTGCAGGTCCAGAAGAAGGTTACAGCATCGAAGAAATCCGCGATGCGACGCGCGGTTTCTTCGGCAGCATCTCAACCAACCTTGCTACTGTTATCGAACATACGTTTAGCAAGTGGGGTCAACCGACCGGCTACGTCCTTGGGAAGGAGGGCGGCGGCGCATTTCTCGCGGGCGTGCGCTATGGCAGTGGAACTTTGTTCATGCGCAATGGCCAGCGAATGAAAGTCTATTGGCATGGGCCATCACTAGGCTACGACTTTGGCGCTGAAGGCTCGCGCACGATGTTCCTGGCATATTCTCTGGACAGTCCCGAGGGCCTTTTTCGCAACTATACCGGTGTCAATGGATCGGCCTATCTGGTCGGTGGCGTCGGTGTAACGTTGCTGAAGGGCGGCCGCACAATCCTCGCGCCGATTCGCACCGGCCTCGGCCTGAGAATTGGAGCAAACATCGGCTACATCCGATTCACCAAAAAGCAGACCTGGAATCCGTTCTAGCAACCCGCGTTCCAGGCTCTCGGAAGGCTCTCAAACACATTCGAGGTTTGGCTTCGCTTCGGCTAACCCGGATAAGCCCCATGGGGCCACTTAACGGCGAGCCACGTGCGCCCGCCGCGCCGCCTCGTTGCAGCCCCTCAGTAGAAGCGTAACAACCGTTCGAGGTACTCCAGCTCCTCAACGGGCCTTTGAGCTTCGCCAAGACGCCGGCGCAACTCGTTCAGGAGTTCGCGCGCTCGCTGTGTATCGATCTCATCAGGAACCTTCACCGACGTTCCCTGATCGGGTCCCTGCGAGCGCTGCGGCCGGCCGAGAGGATCACGCGGTGTATCGCCGTTCTGGCCAAATCGTTGCGGCGAGTTCTGCATCATCTGTTGCGCCATCTCCTGCGCACCCTTGCGCAACTGATCCAGCGCTCGCGATTGCTCCTGCATCGCGCCTTCCAGATCGCCATCCTTCAACGCCTGCTCAGCATTGCGCATTGCTTCCTGAGCTTGGGCCATCGGGTCCGGTTGCCCCATACCGTTGCCCTGCATATCGCGCTGCAACTGGCCAAGACGGTTACGCAATGCCCGCTGGCGGGAGTTGAGCTGCCCACGACCTTGACCTTGTTGGCCCTGTCCCTGCTGACCTTGTTGACCGCGTTGTCCTTGACCTTGCTGCTGGCCGCGAGGTCCACGTTGCCCGCTTTGAGGTCCGCGTTGTTGCTGCCCCTGCTGCCCACGCTGTCCTTGTTGACCTTGCTGTCCCTGTTGTTGCCCGTCTTGGCGCTGCTGCGAGAATGTATCGTCCATCAAGCGCTGCTGTTGGCCGACGATATCACCCAGCTCGCTCATCATCTCCATCATTTGCTGGTTCTGCTGACCTTGGGCGTTCTGCTGGTCGGCTGATTGCAGACGATCAAGCAAATCACGCAGCTCACTCAGCATCTGTTGAGCTGAATCACGCGCGCCGCTTTTTGCCATTTCCTCGATCTGCTTCATCATCTGTTCGAGGTCTTGCTGGCTCAGCTGCTGTTGTTGCGAGTTCTGGCCATTCGGCGTCGTTGGATTGTTTTGCGCTTCGCGCGCCATCTGCTGGAGGTACTCATTGAGCGCTGTCCGCAATTCTTTCATTGCGTCTTGGATCTCTTGGTCCGACGCACCTTCTTCCAGCAACTTGGCAAGCTTTTCCTGAGCTTCCCTCAGACGTCGTTCTGCATCGCTCAAATCGCCGTCTTCAATGCGCAGCGCAACGTTCCAGAGTTGCCCGACAACGCTATCAAGGCCAGGTTTTGTGAGGTCACGCTGCAGGCGGTAAGACGCCGTGCGCAAACCCAGGTAAACCTGAACGTCATCGATGAAACCTTCCGGCTCCAAAGTTAGCGCATCAAGCGCGATGACGACCTGATCCCGGTAACGGGAATCTTCGACGAGTTTACGCCGCTGCTCGATAACGGCGCGCGCCAGCGGTTTTCGGAAGAGCCGCTGCGGAAGCTCCATCTCAATCGGTTTGGACTTGCCGATCTGCCCCGCGCCATCCTTGGCTTCAAGGGTCATGATCACATCGAGCCCAGCCCACGGGTGAGAGCCAAGCTCCAGATGCGTAACGGAAGTGCCTTCGGTCGCATTGGTCTTAGGTAACCTAAGCGTCAATTCAGGTGCCCGCGACAACGGAAGCCGAGGTCCTTTCAGTACATCCTTGCGAGCCCAGGCCGTGGCTGGATCCTGTTCTTGCCGACCCGCTCGAACGACTTTCACGCGTGCCGATACGATGCCGTAATCGTCACCGACCTTGTATTCGAGTTTCATCGAGCCCCGTTGTGTGGGACGCGGCGTTTTGGTCAGCTCGATTGTCGGAACTTCATCTGGCGTAACAGCGAACGTCCACGCCAACACTTCAGTCTCTTCATGGACCAGCCGAACGCGGGCAGACGTCTTCATGGTCGCCCGGATTTCAGCAATATCTTCTACGACCCCGCCAGGCGTTTTTGCAGCTTCCGCCGTAATCGTGCGCGGAGCGTCGTCTGTATCGAGGATCTCAAGCGCTAGTTTGCTTGCCGCCTCGCCGCTGGCGCGCATGATCAATTCGCTTCCCTGAGGCACTTCGACGAAACCATCCGCAATGGCACTCGCGGGGCGGCCACTCGCGCCTCGCCCACCATCAGCCAAGAGCACCGGCGCCTTGCCGGTATAAGCCGGCGGCGTAACCCAAGCATCGATTCTAAGCTTCGAAACGACTGTCTCAGGCTCTGCAAACCGGAACGCCGCCGCAAGTCTGTCTGACCAGTGATCGCCCGCTAACGCCGTCAGCGCAGCAACACCGACAAGCAACGCACCGCGAAGCGCCCAGGGGTCTTTTTCAGGCGTATTGGGGCGAGGTCCGGCTACGCGCAGGCGCTCCAGAAGTGCTGTGAGACGCTTGCGGTGCGCGACCCAAATCGCGCGCGTCGCAGGATCTCCTGACCCTGCCGAAAGCGTATCGTCGTAGGACGAGGCCGGGCGGTGCGGTAAACCGGACAGCCGCTCCAGGCGTCGAAGTGCTTCGTCTCGGTCCGGCCAAGGCGTGCGTGCCGCCCAGATAAGCGCGCCCAGCATCGCGAGGCCAAAAGCGCCAAGCAGACCCTTCTGCAGCAGGTCGCCAAGTACCGGCCAGATCCCTGCCATGGAAACTGCGAAAAACACGGCCACAACGGCAAAAATCACCCAGAGCCGAGGCCAAAGCCGCTCCAGAAACAACATCCAAACGCTGCGTTCGATCTTCTTTTCGAGAGCGAAGTCCGCCTGGGCCCGCGCCGTCTCGGCGCGCCCCCCGCGATCGTTGCTTTGGCCAAGGTTTTTCATGCGGCGAAGACTAGCATACCGCTCGGCTGACGGACCTCAATTTTCCGAAGGCTTTTGTTCTATTTTCGTTCTAATCGAAGATGACTATCAGAAGCTTAGTTGGCGCACGTGCAACCAGCTTCAATCGAGCCAGTCGGGCAGCCGATCCATGTTGATGAGATCATCATAGGTCGGGCGCGGCCTGACGACGGCGTAGTCTTCGCCACGCACCATGATCTCAGGTACCAGTGGCCGACTGTTATACGTTGAAGCCATCACCGAGCCGTAAGCGCCCGCCGACATCAACGCCAATAGCGCACCTTCGGAAAATGGCGGAAGCGACCGGTCTAGCGCGAGGTAGTCGCCGGTCTCACAGACAGGACCAACAACATCCTGGATGACCGGAGGCATCGCTTTCAGGCCCTGGCTTACAGGCCAGATGTCATGATGGGCTTCATAAAGGGTTGGTCGTAGGAGATCGTTCATTGCCGCATCGACGATCAGGAAGGTCTTGTCGGCCCCCTCTTTGACGTGGATGGCGCGCGTAACGAGAATACCCGCATTCCCGGCAATCATCCGGCCGGGTTCCAGGATCACCGCCAGATCAAGATCGCCCAGGCAGTCCGAGACCACGCCAGCATAGTCCTGGGGCGAAGGCGGCGGCGGCTCGGTCGCATCGTAGGGAATGCCAAGTCCGCCACCCAGATCGAGATGCCGCAAAGCTATCCCATCGCTTATGAGGTCCTTCGCCAGCTGATTGAGCAGCGTAAACGCTGACCTCATAGGCGCTAGATCCGTAATCTGGCTGCCAATGTGCATATGGATTCCGGCGACATCGATACCGGGAAGATTACGGGCCTCCTGATAGAGGCTGCGCGCATCCACGTAGGGCACGCCAAACTTGTTTTCCGATTTGCCAGTTGAAATCTTCGCATGTGTTTTGGCATCGACATCCGGATTCACGCGGATCGCGATTGAGGCTGCTTTGCCTAGCTCCGACGCAACCGAACTAAGGGCCACCAGCTCCGGCTGGCTTTCAACGTTAAACCCGAGGATGCCCTCGTTCAGCGCATAAGCCATTTCCGCGCGGGTTTTGCCCACACCGGCGAAAATAATCTTGTTCGCTGGCACACCCGCCGCTCTGGCACGGCGTAGCTCCCCCTCTGAGACAACATCCATTCCCGCCCCAAGCCGTCCGAGCGTCGCCAGCACTGCTTGATTGGAATTGGCTTTGATAGCAAAGCAAATCAACGCGTTAAGTTTGGAGAACGCAGCTTGAAGCACTTCGTAGTGATGTGCGAGCGTCGCCGTCGAATAGCAGTAGAACGGCGTGCCAACGCGTTCGGCGAGCTCGGACACATTGACGTTTTCGGCGTGCAGAACACCGGCCTTATAGGAAAAATGGTGCATGAGTTCGCGGATCTGTCGGAGAAAGAACATCACCGCCCGATGACGTATGGGCGGAGGTATTTTCTGGGGCTCGAGGTGAGCTTAGCGCAAAAGCCCGTCGAGAATGAAGGGGCGATGTTGCTTCTGAGGTCCAGCCGTGCCTTCAGCACTGCCCTTGGCTACAGGTGACGTTGCAGCACCTTCCGCCTTGGCCTGGGGAGGCGCGTCCAGCGAGCCACGAATACCGCAGCCAGCAAGCGTTAGCGCCAGAATGGCAGCAACGACACAGGTTTTGGTAAGGCTCGACATGGGCTTAATCATCATCCTCAGAGCGTCTACCGCCATCCACTAACCACAGCGCGAAGCCATTTTGTGGCGGTGGCGGAGCGGGGGAGAAATGCATTTGCAGAAGCGCCCCCATCACACTACCCAGAGACTTAACGCCCTGCAGCTTCGCTGTCCAACTGCGCAATCCAGCGCTGGGCCATTTTCTCAACGTTGTGTGGCGCTGTTCCACCATAACTCGTGCGGCTGGCCACCGAGTTCGCGACGCTAAGCACGGAGAAAACGCTATCGTTAATCCGCGCTTCGACCGTTTGCATGGCCTCAAGCGGCAGATCGGCAAGGTCAACGCTGCGTTTTTCGGCTTCTGCCACGATTGAACCGGTTACGTGATGGGCATCCCGGAAGGGCATTTTCAGCTCGCCAACAAGCCAATCGGCCAGATCGGTGGCCGTCGAGTATCCATAACCGGCGGCTTTCTCCATCGCTTCAGGCACAGGTTCCATGTCTTCAACCATGCCGGAAAGCGCTGAAACTGCCAGTCTCAGGCTGTCTAGCGCATCGAACGCGACCTCTTTGTCTTCCTGCATGTCCTTTGAATAAGCCAGCGGCAGCCCCTTCATGACCGTGAGCAGGCTCTGTAACGCCCCTGCTATCCGGCCGACCTTGGCGCGGCAAAGCTCAGCCGCATCTGGGTTGCGCTTTTGCGGCATGATTGACGAACCAGTCGTAAAACGGTCGGTGAGCGTCAAAAATCCGAACTGCGGCGTCACCCAGAGCACGATTTCTTCCGAGAACCGAGAAATATGCACAGCGCAAAGCGCAGCGGCTGAAAGGGTTTCGATCACGAAGTCCCTGTCCGAGACAGAGTCGAGCGAATTCGCTGTCGGCCGGTCAAAACCAAGCTTTGTGGCGGTTATCTCCCGATCTATCGGGAATGAGGTGCCGGCCAACGCAGCCGCACCAAGCGGGCATTCGTTCAGCCGCTTGCGGGCGTCCTGGAACCGCCCCCTGTCACGGCCAAACATCTCGACAAATGCCAGCAAATGATGGCCGAACGTCACCGGTTGTGCCGGCTGAAGATGCGTGAAGCCGGGCATCACCGTTGCCGCATTGGCCAGCGCTTTTTCAGAAAGTACGCGCTGCAACTTAGCCAGCGCAGCATCGAACTGGTCGATCTGGGCGCGCACATAAAGCCGGAAATCAGTCGCGACCTGATCGTTGCGCGAGCGGGCGGTGTGCAGCCGCCCGGCCGGCTCGCCGACGATCTCTTTTAGACGTGCCTCGATATTCATGTGGACGTCTTCGAGCGAACGGGAGTATTCGAAACTTCCAGCCTCTATTTCGGCGGCAACCTGGGTCAGGCCCTTGTCAATCGCAGCATGATCGTCATGCGTTATAATGCCGACTGCGGCCAACATTTCCGCGTGAGCCCGCGACCCGGCGATATCTTCGCGTGCCATTCGCTTGTCGAAATCTATCGAAGCATTAATTTCTTCCATGATTTCAGCAGGTGACATTTGGAAACGGCCGCCCCACATTTGGTTGGCGTCTTTTTCGGTCACGGCATTGTGCTCCAGTTTGCGTCACGCGTTATCGATGCAACGATAGCATCGCGCTCGAATAACGACGGGTTTTCGGATCAACAGACTAGGTAAAACGAAACGATGACTTCGGATAGCCAGGATGAAGTGCGCAGCCAGAGCTGGAGAATGTCTCCATCTATGTACGCCTGGATCGCATCGTCGCTCGTCCTGATCGGATTCGCAGCGGTATACTTTACCGGCACGCCTCCTGACAACGCCGTAACCCGAATTGGCGCAGAAACAGCCGATAGATCGGTTGGACCGGCAGCTGACAACGCCAAAAATGGGCTGATGGCTTTCGTTCGGCGGCCCGAGCCGTCAGAAGTTCCCGAGTTCTCATTTAAAGACGCCGACGGGAAAGAAATGACCCTTGCCGATTTCCGCGGCAAAACGGTCCTTTTGAACATGTGGGCGACATGGTGTGCGCCGTGCCGTGAAGAAATGCCCGGACTTGATCGCCTGCAGAAAGAGATGGGCGGCGATAACTTTGAGGTCATTGCGTTAAGTGTTGATCGCGGCGGTGTTCCAGCTTCCAAACGGTTCTTCGACCAGATCAACGTGTCGTCGCTGGCAACCTACGTCGATAAGTCAGGTAAGGCGTCAAAGCCATTGCGCGTGATCGGGATGCCGACAACGCTCCTAATCGACGCTGAAGGTCGCGAGGTTGGAAGGTTGGTTGGCCCCGCAGAGTGGGATAGCGAAGAGGCCAAGGAGCTGATCAAGGCCGAGTTGAAATAAACGTCGGCCAGAACGCTAGACCGAAGCACGTTTGCTGGGAGCAGGCGTATCGAATTTCGCTCCCTTCAGCGCTGTGTTGTCTAGCCCGCCAGCGCGAGATAGGTCTGGCGCAACACCCACAGTAAGAGCCGGATCAGGGCGCCTACAACCAATCCGATCAGCAAAAGCAGCATCGATTTCGGCGCGAGCTCTCCAATGAGTGTCGCATTGGCTTGGTTGGTAAAGGCTGGAAACCAGATTTCGATCTGGCTGACGCAGAAGTTCAGCACTTCGCGCGCATAACCGATCAGGTAGCCGAACCACTCTCGCTCGAAAATGGCGAGGTAAAAGTAAGTAAATAGCGCCGCCATCAGTTCAACGACAACCAGTACGACGGATGACAGGAGCGCCCAAAGCAGCGCGCCCAGACCAGCCACGATTGAATAACTCAGCGAATGTTCCGTTGCCATTTTCAGCCTCAGTCTTGAGAAAACCCGCGCGACCATGCCCGCAGTTAGTGTCAGGATTATCACGCTGCGGAGCGTTGCACGAACCCATCTACCAGCCCAAATACACAACGTGAGGCCGGCCAACTTGCGGCTGGCACACGCCCGCCAAGATTGACTTGGCGTCGCCCAGAGGCGACAAGCCCCCATCATAGAAAAAATCAACACAGGAATTGGAACGCCAAACGATGAGCCACGCTGATCTGATCAAAACCATCGAGGATGCATTCGAAGCGCGCGATACGATCAACACCCAGACCAAAGGTCCGGTGCGCGAGGCCGTCGAAACAGCGCTCAACTTGATGGATTCAGGGCAAGTCCGGGTTGCGGAGAAAAGCGCAGGCGGTGAATGGACCGTCAACCAGTGGGCCAAGAAGGCTGTTCTGCTGTCCTTCCGTTTGACCGATAACGTCATCATCCCATTCCAGAAAAGCGGTACATATGCCAGCCGCGTCCATGGCTGGGATAAGGTTCCGCTGAAGTACGACGAGTGGCTGCCTGAGAATTTCCAAGAGGCTGGCTTCCGCGCCGTACCCGGTGCCGTTGTCCGCCACTCCGCATACATCGCCCCTGGCGTTGTGTTGATGCCATCCTTCGTCAACCTCGGCGCTTATGTGGATAGCGGCACGATGGTGGATACCTGGGCCACTGTTGGGTCCTGCGCGCAGATCGGCAAGAACGTTCATATCTCTGGCGGTGCCGGTATTGGCGGTGTGCTGGAGCCACTGCAGGCCGGACCGGTGATCATCGAAGACAACTGCTTCATCGGCGCACGCGCCGAAGTCGCTGAAGGCGTCATCGTCGGCGAGGGTTCTGTGCTGTCGATGGGCGTGTACATCGGCGCTTCAACCAAAATCGTCGACCGCGCAACCGGCGAAATTCACATGGGACGCGTGCCGCCATATTCAGTAGTCGTTTCTGGAACCATGCCTGGGAAGCAATTGCCGGACGGTTCTCCCGGTCCGGGCCTCTATTGCGCCGTTATCGTCAAAACCGTCGACGAGAAAACGCGCTCGAAAACGGGCATCAACGAACTTCTGCGCGACTAACGCGGACGATCATTTGCAAAGAGTACAAGCGGGCGCTTCCCGATAGGCGTCCGCTTTTTTGTTTTTGGCACCCGGCGTATCGAGCATTACCCACCGCTCATGGCGGTCATAATGGTGACGCGGCAGCCCTCCGTCAGCTTCGTATCCAGCCGGGCCCGATCTTCACCGACAAACACATTGAGATGCCGACGGATCTTCGGCGTCGAATCCGTCAGCCTGTCCCGCATACCTGGCCAGCGCCGGTCAAGCTCGTCAATCACACCGCGAACATCAGCAGCGACGAGTTCCAGCCGACCAGGTGCTTCTGGGAACAGCCGACGCAAAGCCGTCGGCAACAAGACCAAAACGCTAACCGCACGCGCTTCGCCAACAACGTCCTGCCTCTTAGCCGCACTGTTGTGTCCGACACCAGCCACGTCATTCCACCACGAGCGTTTCGACAGAGGTGATCGTCGGCAAATGCTTGGCTGCCTCAAACCAAGTTTCGCCTTCGTCACCGCTGACATAAACCGAACCCGTACTTGTTCCGAAGTAGAGCCCAGTCTGAGGTAGATTGTCCGTTGCCATGGCTTGCCGCAACACGCCGAAGAACGCGTCTTTCTGCGGTAAGCCCGCCCGAAGGTCTTGCCAGGTTTCCCCGCCATCGCGAGTCCGCCAGACAGCCGCTTTCCCGTCCGGTACAAAACGTCCAAGAATGTCGCCATTGAGCGGGATGAGATACAACGTGTCAGCATCACGCGGATGGGCGGCAGAGGGAAATCCAAATGTAGATGGCAGACCAGCTTCGATGCTCGACCAGGTCAACCCTCCGTCATCGCTTCGGTACATGCCGCAGTGGTTTTGCTGATAAAGCCGGTCGGGCATCCCGGCCGCCATTGCGATGGAATGCACGCATTGACCGTATTCGGGGTACTTCGACATCCCTTCTGGCATGTAATCCATACGCGTCCCTTTGTTTCGCGGCACCCAGCTCTTGCCGCCATCGCCGGTATGAAACACGCCAACAGACGACATGCCGACCCAGAGCTGCTCCTTATCGTTGGGGTGCCGAACAATGGTGTGCAGGTTAAGCCCGCCACCGCCTGGCATCCAGTGCTCGCGGGAGGGATGGTCGCGCAACCCGTGGATGTGTTCAAATGTCACCCCGCCATCGCAGCTTTTGAAGAGCCCAGCCGGTTCAACCCCGACGTAGAGTTCGTCTTGACCCGGCGATAAGCTCCATCCGGTTTTAATCGGCTCCTCTCCCTCGGCATATTTCAAGCCTTCGCTCGAATGCGTCCAGGTCTCACCTTTGTCGGTTGATTTCCAGACCGCAGGGCCAAACCATTCATTACCGCCGGTCGCATATATGGTGCCGTCGGCGGGGTCAGCAATGACGTGATTAAGCGGCCACGCCTCGCAGTACGGCCCACGTAACGCGAACGACTTTCGCGCTTCGTCGCCTTCTAAAATGAACGCACCTTTTTTGGTGCCGAGGAGTACAAGCACGCGTTGGGACATTTCAAACTCCCTGAAATCGTTTTCAGATTATTGGCGCTCAAATTGCGCATTTCATTTGTCATAGGAAAACTGGGTAGCGTGGACGGTAGTCTCTGACCCGGGTCCGGCAAACGCAAGTGGCAAACGATCAATTCACGCGTTCATCGTCAGGCTTTGCCATGCGCTCAAAGTTCACCCTTTCCGAGCAGGCGCTTCGAACGCCGGGTTGCGACCACCGTGCGGCTCGCGGTTGGTTAGCAAGTTGTTAATGCCCAGCCTCTAACGTTCTGCGCGAGTATCGAAAAAAGGGATCTAGTTTATGCGTTTCCCACCAGCCGCTTCCCGGCAGCCAATGCCGAAGGGCTTACTCTCGACCGTAGTGTCCGTGACCCTGCTGGGCCTGCTTGCAGTCCTGCCACTGTGCATGCGCGCTGTCGGTGCGAAGGCAAAATCCGACACCACTTCAACCGCAACAAGTTAGCGGCCGGATAAGGCGATTGAAGGCGAATTTCTCCTTCGTTTGCCCCACGAATGTCGTCGTTTCTTTAGAGATTGCAGGAAGTCGTTGTTGGCCGACGCGAAAGCAAAGGCTTGCCACGAAAACCGATTTCCAATCGAGAGCAAATAAAGCCGGAAGGGCCAATGCCATATCGCAGTCTCAATCCAGAATACTTGATCACGACAGTCGAAAAACTCGAGCGCCGAATTACGGAACGTTTTCCCGGATGCGGGTTATCGAAAGTCTGCGCTGAGCTTTCGGAAATTGCGCGCAATAGCCAACGCAAAGTCGCGCTCGCATCGGAGCCCAATATTCCTCTGCGCATCGGCGTCGCGATCGTTTTTGTGATTGGCGTCGCGCTCTTGGCCTATGTGGCGAGTTACATCACCGTCAAAAGCGAGACGGAAAATTTGTACGGTGTCTTGGAGGGAATAGATGCAGCTGTGAACACTCTGATCGTGACCGGTGCGGGCATCTACTTTCTCACGACGCTGGAAGGTCGTTGGCATCGGGAACTCGCACTAAAAGACCTGCACGAGCTGCGCTCCATCGTCCACGTCATCGACATGCACCAGCTGACCAAAGACCCAAGCCGGACGGCGACTGTCGGCACATCGACGCCGTCATCTCCAAAGCGAGAAATGACCCCGTTTGAGCTTTCAAGATACCTAGATTACTGCACGGAGATGCTGTCGCTAGCTGCGAAAATTGCAGCGCTTTACGCACAAGGAACGCGCGATCCGTTGATCATCGAAACGGCTAGCGATCTGGGGCAAATCACAGCCAACATCTCCAACAAGATCTGGCAGAAAATCAACATGGTGCAGCAGACGATCGCTGTTGAGCCGCCCGGTAGCGTTGGCGGGGCGGCAATGCTGAAACAAACATCCAGCGGAGAACTCGCCTCCTAAGCTGAGCGCCGCGGCGCTAGGTTGGAGACTCACAGGAGTTTGGCAGACAAGACACTTTGGTATCGCGGCTCGCAGCGTTGTGGGGCGTGATTGCAGTTGAAAGACAAGAGCGGGGAAAAATGTATCGCTTATCCTCAAAAGCCGTTTCCACGGCTGTTGCATGCTGCTTGCCAATGCTGGTGGCAGCGCCTGCCAATGCGCAGGCACCAGCGCCGATCTGGAACGGGATTTACGTTGGGCTTCACGGCGGCGGCGCGTGGGGTGATGCAGGCTCGGGCAACAGCCCTATTGAACTTGACGGCGAGCTCGGCGGCTTTCACGCCGGCTATCAATTCCACAGCGGTCACTTTGTGTTCGGCGTTGAGGGCGAAGCGACGTTCGGTAACGTCGCGGGTAATTTCAGCGACGACTTGTCCCTTGATCCGATGCTTTTCGGCGAGCCGGCATCATATTCCGGACGCGTCGACGTTAGCGCGGATGTGCTGGCGAGCATTAAAGGCCGGGTCGGATACGCTTTTGGCCCCATGTTGGTCTACGCCACAGGCGGTGTCGCTTGGACATGGTTCGATGTTGACGCCTCCGTCACCGCTGCTGGCAGCGGCTTCAGCTCAACCGAAGGTCTAAGCGGAGGAGATGTGTTGACCGGATGGACGGTCGGTGGCGGCGCTGAGATGAAGTTCACTCAATCGATTAGCGGCCGCATAGATGTTTCCCACTATGACTTCAGCGATGACCTTACTGACGGCAACCTCCAGATCAACGACGTTGACGTTGATTTCACTGTCGTACGCGTCGGTCTGTCGTTCCAGTTGAACTGACGCGGCCAGGTGCCCAACAAACTGAGAAGCAAGAGAAAAAACAGAGATGCTCAATCCCTTCAGTCTCTTTCTCAGCTTCCGCGGCCGCATCGGCAGGCTGGCCTATTGGTTCGGCCTGATCGTACTCATTGCCGCAAGCCCGTTCTCGTTCTGGGCGGTCTTCTCGGATAATCCCTTCGAAGAAGTACTAAGCCTGACCCGGCAAACTGGTTTTGCTGGGTTGATCTGGTCCATCGGGCTGCTTGTGCCACTCGCCGCCTTGAACACGAAGCGGCTCCATGATCTTGGACAAACCGGCCTACTGGGCGTTATCTTCTACGCCCCGGCGGCACTAACAGCCGCAAGTTTCTTCACCGGCTGGAAGCCGCAATTCGAGCAGGCACTGTGGCTGACCGACTGGCTTGGATGGTTCACGGGGGCGGCCGGCATTTGGTTTCTCATCCGGCTCGGATTTTATGGCGGCACCAATGGCCCCAACAAATACGGCCCCGATCCTGGTTAACGCAACCGCTGCGACCTCGAAGACCGATTCCGGCGCCGCCGCCAACCCTGCGGCATGCTTGATCTTCACCTCGTCGCCAGATCTGCTAATGATCGGCCATGACCGAAACAACCTCTCCTGATCTCAAAGATCCCGCCGCTAATGATGCTGTGGCACTCGCCCAAGCGCTCATTCGCTGCCACTCCGTCACGCCGGCCGAAGGCGGCGCGCTCGATCTTCTAGAGCGCGTCCTTGAACCGCTGGGCTTTACCTGCCACCGGCTACCGTTCAGCCAGATCGGCACACCAGACGTCGACAACCTCTACGCGCGCCTCGGCACAGCAAGCCCGAACCTGTGCTTCGCCGGGCATACGGATGTCGTCCCCCCTGGCAATGAAGCCGCTTGGAGCGTCCCACCATTCTCCGCCGAAATCCGCGATGGCATCCTCTATGGTCGCGGCGCTGTCGATATGAAAACCGAGATCGCCTGTTTCATCGCGGCATTGGCGCAGCTCAAAAACGAGCGTGGAGATCTACCCGGCTCATTGTCATTGCTCATCACCGGCGATGAAGAAGGCCCCGCCATCAACGGCACCGTCAAGATGCTCGACTGGCTCAAGGAAAACGGCGAAACGCTCGATGCCTGCCTCGTCGGAGAGCCCTCAAACCCTAAGGCGCTGGGCGACGAAATCAAGATCGGCCGCCGCGGCTCGTTAAACGGCGAGCTGATCGTGCACGGCCGCCAGGGGCATTCTGCTTACCCTTCCAAGGCCGACAACCCCGTACCCAAACTCGCGCGCATCATCGATCGCCTATCGCAGGCCCACCTCGATGATGGAACAGAACGTTTCCAGCCATCTCATCTGGCCGTGACCGTCATTTCAGTCCCAAACACAGCAAGCAACGTCATCCCTGGCGAAGCCCGTGCGCTCTTCAACATCCGCTACAACGACACCTGGACCAAGGAGCGCCTTCAGGACTGGGCGCGAGGCGAAATTGAAGCGGTCGCCAAAGAAACCTCAACTGAATTCGACCTGACGTTCTCCGGCACTGGCGATGTCTTTTGCACCCAAGCCGGCCCGCTGGTCGAGACCATCTCGCAGGCGGTCCAGGATGTCACCGGTCGCACACCAGAACTGACAACTGGCGGCGGAACATCCGATGCGCGCTTTATCAAAGACGCCTGTCCGGTGGTTGAATTCGGCCTCGTCAACGAAATGATCCACAAGGTCGATGAGCATGTGCCGCTCAGCGACATCGAGGGCCTGACCAAAATCTACCGCCGCTTCATCGAGCGCTATTTCAAATTAGTTTGACGCATAGCGCGTTACGCTTTGCGCAACCGTACGATCGCTTCGTCAAGCGCTGAGAGAAACCGCGAGCGGTCTCGCTTATCGAATGGCGGCGGCCCGCCGACAATATCGCCACCCGCGCGAAGGTCTTGCATGAGCGCGCGCGTCGCCATCGCCGAGCCAATCATATCGTGCGTGAAGGGCTTGCCGTTCGGGCCGATAACGGTCGCATCTGCTTTCAGACAGCGGTCTGCCAGTGGAATGTCGGCGGTCACAACGATTGACAACGAGTGAGCGCGTTCGGCGATGTAGTCGTCGGCAGCGTCTGGGTCTTGCGATACGGCGACCTGCTGGACCAGCGGATGCCTGGGAATGCGCATATAGCTGTTGGCAACGATCACAACCGGCACCTGCGTGCGCATCGCCACCTTGTAAACTTCGTCTTTCACCGGGCAGGCGTCCGCATCGACATAGATGCGGAGCTGTGGGGCTTCAGCGCTGTCGTTGTTGCTTGTCATTCGCTCTTAGAAATCATGCGGGGTGGTCCGAAGTGCGAGGTGGGCAGCAACCGCTTCATGCGAAGTGCTTCGAAAGCTTCAGCCCCTGTGCCTGATAATTCGATCCCAGATCGCGCCCATAAAGCAGACGAGGCACCTCCGTTAGCCGCTCATAGATGAGCCGCCCAATGATCTGCCCGTTTTCCAGGATAAACGGCACCTTGTGGCTGCGGACTTCCAGCACAACGCGTGAGCCCGCACCACCTGCTGGTGCATGCCCGAACCCTGGGTCCATGAAGCCAGCGTAGTGCACGCGAAATTCGCCGACCAACGGATTGAACGGGACCATCTCGGCAGCAAACCCCGGCGGCACATGGACCGCTTCCTTAGAGGCCAGGATATAGAATTGATCCGGGTCCAGGATCAGCCGCTTCTCGCCGCGTAAATAAATCGGCTCCCAGTAATCGAGAATGGCGCACGCCCCGGGTTTATCGACATCAACAACGCCGGAGTGCCGCTTGGCCCGATAACCGATGAGACCGTCTTCCGGCGGGTCGAGGTCAACCGACAGCGCAAGACCGCCGTCTATGTCTGCTGTTGTGATATCAACGAGCTGTTGGTCCTTATGCACGCTTGCCAGCACGTCGTCTTCGAGCACCGGGGAGCCGCTGCGAAAACGGATTTGCGAAAGCCGTGATCCAGCTCTCACCACGATTGGAAACGTTTGCGGGCAGATCTCCGCGTAAAGCGGTCCTTTGTATCCATCGGGTATCTGATCGAATGCCGCCACACCATCAGCAATCACCCGCGTGAACACATCAAGCCGGCCCGTCGAACTCTTCGGATTGGCTGACGCAGACACGCCAGTTGGCAGCGCGAGAGCTTCTTGCAACGGCACGACATAAACGCATCCCGTCTCCAGAACAGCACCATCCTTAATGTCGACGGTGTGCAGCCTGACATCCTCAAGCCGCTCGGAAACCGAAACACCAGGCCCCGGCAGAAAGCTCGCCCGCACGCGATAAGCAAAATCCCCAAGCCGCAAGTCCAGGCTCGCCGGTTGCAGCTGATTGTCAGCCACCGGACGCTCTAGCAGAATTCCACCGTCATGGATCAGTGCTTCAATGGCCTGAACCGGAAAAACGCCTTCATTCAAGTTGGTTGTGGTGTTGGCTTCTTCGTGCAACGTCGCCTCGTCTGGCAGCTTCCTGATTACGAATTTTGCAGTTTTAGCAGCAAGTCGCCTTTAAGGGCCTAGACTAACCATGCCTTGACGCCAAGACCGAAATGCCTGTAGTCCCAAGATCATTGAACCGTGGTGATTTGGCTGGCCGGCTTGCAGCCACGTAAAACAACTCGCTAAAAGGCCGCGCGCTCCACCTCTCGCACGCTTTGCTTGTGGGGCCCGGCCTCATTATGCCGGCCCGTCCGCGATGGCTATGTTCTCGCGGCAGAATAGAGGAAAGGAAGCGGGAATGACCGCGAAACCTGAAGATAAAAAGGCAGCTGCGGCTGAAGACTGGGCTCCGGCGACACGGCTCGTTCATGGCGGCACGCAGCGTTCGCAATTCGGTGAGACGTCCGAAGGCCTGTTTCTGACCCAAGGCTACGTCTACGACTCCGCCGAGCAGGCCGAAGCCCGCTTCAAGAATGAAGAGCCCGGTTACCAATATTCGCGCTTTGCCAACCCGACCGTTTCGATGTTTGAAGAGCGTGTCCGCTTGCTGGAAGGCTCAGAAGCCTGCCGCGCGACCGCTACTGGCATGGCTGCTGTTACCGCAGCGCTCATGTCTTACTTGTCGGCCGGAGACCATGTCGTCTCTGCCCGTGCCCTATTTGGCTCTTGTCGATACGTCGTCGAAGATCTGGCGCCTCGCTTCGGTATCGCGTCCACACTGATCGACGGAACCGACATCGAAGCCTGGAAAGCCGCCATTCGCCCCGGCACGAAAGCGGTCTTTTTCGAGACTCCCGCCAACCCGACACTTGATCTGGTCGACATCAAAGCGGTTAGCGAATTGGCCCATGAAGTTGGCGCGCTCGTTTTCGTCGATAACGTCTTTGCCACGCCCATGCTGCAACGCCCGATGCAACTCGGTGCCGATGTCGTGATTTATTCAGCAACCAAACACATCGACGGCCAGGGCCGGTGCCTGGGTGGCGCGGTGTGTTGTTCGCAAAACTTCCTCGACGATCACCTCTCAGTCTTCCTGCGCCAGACCGGTCCCTCCATGAGCCCGTTTAACGGCTGGGTCCTGCTGAAGGGGCTGGAGACGCTTCCATTACGGGTCAAGCAGCAGTGCGAAAACGCGCGCGCGGTCGCCGATCATCTGGCCAACCACAAGGCCGTCGGCCGCGTGATCTTCCCTGGCCGCGACGATCACCCCCAGGCCGAGCTTGCCGCCCGACAAATGACCGGTTGTGGTCAGATCGTGACGTTCGCAATCGAAGGCGGCAAAGAGTCGGCGTTCCGGTTCCTCAACGCGTTGAATATCGTGAAGATTTCCAACAATCTCGGCGACGCTAAAAGCCTGATCACGCATCCCGCCACCACAACGCACCAGCGCCTGACGCCAGAAGCCCGCGCCGAACTCGGAATCTGCGACGGCATGGTTCGCTTGTCGGTTGGATTGGAAGATGCCCAGGATCTCATCAACGACCTCGATCAGGCGTTAGCGGCAACCGCGTAACACCGGCTCCACGCGCCCAATTATATTGCAGCGGTCAAAATTTTGGCGTTTACGCCACCCCGCAACCCAGTCTAGCAGTTGACCAGCTGCGTTGCTCGCGTACACTCCCGCGCCGAAACGCAATTGGTTTCTAAGCGGTGTGGCGATTGCCTATGGATCACCACACGCTGAAAGGTGGGCGTGAGCTCGCAATCGCGGGGGCCGAGTGACCGGCGGCTGCTGCAGTCAGGGAAGAGCATGTTGTACGAGGCTGTGACCGAAGGCGTGCGCGTGCGCGTCGAACCTGAGTACATGGAAGAACAGTCTTCTCCGGAAGAAGGCTATTTCTTCTGGTCTTATACCGTTGAGATTTCAAACGACGGCGAGACAGCCGTCCAGCTTCGCTCCCGCCTGTGGCAGATCACCGATGCCGAAGGCCGCCGCGAAGAAGTTCGCGGCCCGGGTGTCGTCGGCCAAACTCCCAAGATCGACCCGGGCGAGACCTTCACTTACACCTCGGGCTGTCCGCTCAGAACATCATCTGGGATTATGGTCGGCAGCTACCAGATGGTCGACGAAGAGGGGCGCTTATTCGACGTTGCCGTACCGGCATTTTCTCTTGATAGCCCCTTCTCTGTTCCCATCGTCAACTGACCTGAGACCATCGCGTTAAATGAGCGAAACACCAAGCGACTCCCTTCATCTCGAACTTCTCGAGCGCCTCGTCAGCTTTGACACCACCAGCCACAAAACCAACGTTCCGCTGATCGATTTCGTTGCCGGCTATTTGTCGAGCCATGGGATCCATTCACACCTCCTGCCCAACGCAACGGGCGAAAAGATCAACCTTTGCGCCTCGATCGGGCCTTTGGAGGCGGGCGGCGGCATAGGTTTGTCCGGGCATACGGACGTCGTACCCGTCACGGGCCAGGACTGGGACACCGATCCATTCAAGTTGACAGCCCGCGACGGCCGCCTTTACGGGCGCGGAACAACGGACATGAAGGGCTATCTCGCCTGTGTCTTGGCTTCTGTACCAGAGTTCCTTGCCCGTGACCTCACCCGCCCGATCCACATCCTGTTTTCCTACGATGAGGAGATCGGTTGCGTCGGCGTAAGGCCGATGATCGCTCGCCTCGGCGAAGACCTGCCAATGCCTGAAATCATCTTTGTTGGTGAGCCGACAGGCATGAACGTGGTTGATGCGCATAAGGGGCCAGCGCGGTGGGACGTCAAAGTCAACGGGCGGGCCGCCCATTCCAGCATGGCCCACCTTGGTGTGAATTCCGTGCATGTGGCGGCTGAGCTAATCGGTGAATTGCGCCGCATCGGCGCTGAATTGCAAAAAGAGCGCAACGATCGTTTCGAGCCGCCGTACTCGTCTCTGCAAGTGAATTCAATCACAGGCGGCACAGCCACGAATATCGTACCGATCTCATGCGGGTTCTGTTTTGAAGTGCGTGCGATGCCGGGCCTCGACGTGCAGAGCATCGAAACACGCCTTCGGGATTTTGCGAACCAGACCTGTTTGCCCGCCATGCACGAAGTCGCCCCGGAAGCTTCGATCGAGATTGAACTGGTCAATCACGTCCCGCCGTTTGCCACGCGCGAGCAATCCTCCGCTGTTACCCTCGCCATGCAGCTGGCCGGCGGCAACCAAACCTTCGCGGTGTCCTATGCGACTGAGGCAGGTTTGTTTCAAACTCAAGGCCCCGACACTGTCGTATGCGGCCCCGGTCATATCGCCCAAGCCCACACAGCAAACGAGTGGGTCGCTGAAAGTGAACTGGCGAACTGCATGGGTTTTATGCGCCGCCTCGCGGATTGGGTGGCACGCGATTGAGCGTCCAACAGCCCTGCAATCTCATACGCCACACGCCGACATCCTCTGCGTCGCCGCCGCCCTTTCTCAACGCCCATGATGAATGATGGGAAAAAAGCGATACCGCCGTTCCAAGTTTGCGTAGCATCATTGGCGCCAGGGCAATTTGAAGCGATGATAATCGCGAATGACAGCTGGAATCTGCATGTTGGTATGTGGTATGCCAAAGGTGGGCAGCATCGCCACGCAGCAATCAACGACGCGGCTTCTGGTACCACGTCTTCGAAACAAACAAAGCAACTCTCTAAAAAAGATGCGCGTCCGTTTGACAATGTTGGAGCGGGCTTCAAGGAGGAAACCCAGACATGGCAATTAAAGATCTGCTCGTCGCCTATGACGGCAATGAAGCCTCTGAAAAGGCTCTGGAATTCGCTCTCAAAATGGGAACCAAGTACGGCGCGGCGGTAACCGGCCTAAAGGTCAATTCGCCGACGAGATTTGACAGCCACGTGCGTCGCTGGATCCCACAAGATGCGCTGAAGGGAATGGAGCAGGCACAGGAAGAGGCGTCCGCGGCGATCAGCGACAAATTCCACGCGCAGATCAAGGCAGCTGGCTTTACGGGTGAAACGGATTGGCTAGTCGAAGAAGGCCAACCCGATATCATGCTGGCTAGGTCCGCCCGCTTTTTCGACCTGCTGGTGATTGGCCAGTTTGAATCTGTGTTTCGTTCAGAGATGCATCGAACGGTCGATCCCAAAGAGCTGCTCCTGCGCGCAGGTAAGCCCGTCATTATCGTTCCGAAAAACAGGCCGGTCACTGACTTCAAAGAAACCGCAGCCGTCGCCTGGGACGGCAGCCGCTTTGCAGCCCGAGCCCTCACTGATGCCATGCAAATCCTCGAGACAAAGATATCGCTAGATGTCTTGATGGCCGACGACGATAAGGGCGACGACTCCGTCTCACGGATGCCAGGCTTAAGCATTTTTGAACATCTGAAACGTCACGGCATCTCCACCAATGAGATCACGATGACGTCCGGCCGTATCGCCGAACAGATCCTGGAGCACTGCGAAAAGACAGATCCCGATGTTCTGGTGATGGGCGCTTATGGGCGCGGGAACTTCACGTCCGCTTTGTTTGGCAGCCTGACCCGAACGATCTTGGAAAAACAAAACGTGCCGGTTCTGCTGTCTCACTAAGCTCCGAGAAATGAATACCTGAGGCCGATCACCACGGCCCAGCTGGCACGAAAAAAACAGGGCTCATCCAGACCACGGTCGTGCCAGACGAGCCCTGTGTTCATTCATCACGAACCCAGAATGCCGAACTGGCTGAAGGGGATGAACCGAACGAGGTCGCCTCGCTGGATTGCCTTGACGTCTTCCTCGACTTCCACCAATCCATCGGCAGCACGCAACCCGGAGATAAGCCCGGAGCCATCGCGGGCAAACTTCTCGACAGCCATGCCCTCCTCGCCCTGAACCAAGCTGGCCCGCCAGTATTCGCGCCGTCCCAACTTTCGCTTCGGGAATTCAAAATCGGCAGGCAACATAAAATGCTGCGGGACCAGCCAACCCGTGCCTGAAAGCCTGCGCAACAACGGATAGACGTAGATCAGGAAGCAGACGAAAACCGCCACCGGGTTTCCAGGCAGACCGATCATCATTGATGACCCGATTTGGCCGAACATCATGGGGCGTCCTGGCTTCACGGAAATTCGCCAAAAATGCCGAGAGCCAAGTGTGGCAAGAGCTGCCGACATATGGTCCTCTTCGCTCGTACTCGCCCCACCCGAGGTTAGGATCACATCAAGCGATTGCGCGGCTTCTGCAAGACGGCTCTGGACCTCGTCGCGCCGGTCTGGCCAAATGCCCAAATCAATGGGCTCGCAACCGGCAAGTCGGGCAAGCATCTCGAGCATAGGCGCATTCGCATCAAAGACCTGTCCGACACCCAAATCTCCGGAACCAGCCCGAACAATTTCGTCGCCGGATGAGACGATGCCGACCTTCAAGCGCCGATGACAGGACACCTGCCCCATTCCTATCGACGCAAGCGCGGCCAAATCCTGCGGCCGCAGAATGTGCCCCGCGCTCAGTATCTCCGACCCAGCTCTTAGATCTTCCCCTGCGCGACGAATGTTAGACCCTTGCTTTAAGCCCGCAGGCAAGTTGACAACTTCGGCCCCGCCGTCGTTGGCGGTCGTGACGTCTTCCTGCATGACCACGGTGTCCACGCCCTCGGGCAAGACTGCACCTGTCAGAATGCGTACGCCATGGCATGACGGAACAGGACCCTCAATCGGATGTCCCGCAGCCGCCCGTCCACCAACTGGCAGGCTTGAGCCTGAGACGGAGTCATAATCGGAAAAGCAAAATGCGTAGCCATCAACAGCCGAGTTCGTATGATTGGGCACGTTGTGCGGTGCTGTGACAGCCCTACCCAGGACGCGTCCGCCTGCCGCTTCTAGCCCCACGCTCTCTAGATCGGCCACAGGAGAAATACGCGCTTTCAGCAGCCCAACGGCTTCGTCATGAGCCATAAGCGCCGAACTAGGCGCAAAGCAGTCGTTCGGGATCGAGTTTTGCATTGTGTCTCAAGGGGAAGGCCGCCGAGCGATCTGCACCGGGGAACCTTCTTACACCGCCAAAGCCAAGCGTCCAGATGATACGGTCCGGAGCAATTAAGTGACCAAACTAATATGGAAAAGGCCGAGCGACAGTATAGGAGCCAGTTAGAGGTCCCACAATCAAACGCAGCAAAACGCGTATCAGAATTTAGAAGTTACTGAACAGAACGAACAACCCGATTCCGATTGCTGGTCCCGCCAGGGTGGCCAAGACCACCATAACGAAAGACTTTGCAGCCACAACTTTTACCCCGCAAAACTCAATTGAAGCGCGAACTTGAAACGCAGTTTAACGCACGCGCCACAACCACAAGATTAGTACGGAAACGACCATTTGGCATCACAATTTTCGAAAATTCTGCCGTGGAGTATGCTTTTTTCAAATCTGAACAAAGCAAACCCATCGACAAGGAGAAATTCCCGAGTGAATTCAATCGTCTGCCTGCAGAGTATGCAAGCGCCCGAAAGGCCCGAAAACTGTGCAATCAGCAAGAACTGTTAAGCCATCTTGCTACCAAATGCACCATCCTTCGCAGAAATGCCGCAGTGCAACATAGGGTGAGCGCGCCCTACGCGGGTAAAAATCAACGCCGCTCAAATAGCGGCAGCTGCTTCTCATCCTGCCCACGAGTTTCGCGCGCAAGTTGTTCAATGCGATCGAACGGGACCTGCTCGGCCGTGATGAGAGACCGCTGAGCTTTAAGCGCCCGCACGAGCCCCTCCTGCACAAGATGGAACTCACCAACCGTCTGGCCAGGCAGCACCGCGGCAGGATCAAGACCACTCTCGCTCTGGAACGCCGCTTTGAGTTTCCGGAGCGCCGTATCCTCACGCACGCGTCCAATAAACCAGCTGGTGATCTGATCGCGGCTCTTATAGTCGAGGTCGCCAGGCGACTGTGTCGCCAGCATCAAACCTAGCCCTGCTGAACGCGCACGCTTGAGCAAGCTTTGCAGAGGTTCCGCAGTTGCCGGCTTTGCATTAGCCGGAATGTAAAGGTCGGCTTCGTCGAACATGACGATCGACTGCAACTCATCGTTCGGGTTGCGTTGACAGAACCGCAGAGCTTCTGACAGGAACTGCGAAACCCAGAACAGGATGTTCTCGTTGTCGCCCAGGAAGCCCGTGTAGATGATCGAAAGGCGCGTTCGACCGGGGCGTTCGAACGGGCCAAGCCCAAGGAACGACTCCATGCTCATCGGCTCGCCGCCGCCATCGAAGAGCGCCGCATTACGGTGTCGAAGGCTATCGAGCTGCGCCACCAGATCCCGGCGGATCTTGCCCGATGGGTCCATGCGCTGCGTTTGATCGGTGAGCTCTGGATCTTCGTCTTCAAGCAGCGTGATGAGATCGGTCAACGTCACTTCGGACGTCGAACGGCTGCCAAGGATCTTCAAAGCAACAGACAGCGAACCGGATTGCTTTTGGTGGGTCGCAGAATTCTTTAGATGCAGCATTTCGCCAAGCGCCGCCGACGACAGGTTGGCAAGCAACTGCTGCTCGTGCTCTGGAAGTTCCGCAATGCCGTTCGGCAGCAGGGTAATCGAAATCGGCCGCCCCGAAGCGCGCCCCGGAGTGTAAACCGCGACGTCAATCGCATCAGCCAGCTTCTCGCGCATGTTATGGCGCTCAGCGATCTCATCGACATGAGTGCGCCAGACGTCAGGATTGGCATACGAGCAAAGATCACCTTTACGGTCGATCAGGATGGCCGGAATACCCTCCAGCAACAGCTGCTCGATCATACTGAGAGCGAGTGTCGTTTTACCCGAGCCTGAACCACCCAGCACTGCAGAGTGGCGTTTCATGATGCTCTTCTTCAGGCCAATTTGACGGCCACTGCTGCTGAGCTCGCGGCCGACATCGATGCGTCCGACAAGCGAGGGCTCATCAAACTCCTCTGCATCTGCCGGGTTGTAGGCTGCTTGCGCAGGCTCTTCAGCATCACCAATCGCATCCGGCTCGCCCCAAGGGGCCAGGCCGTTGGCAACTGCGCCGGTCAACTCGGCAATAGCTGCTGGTGCACCGGTTGGCTGCTGATCTGGATCGACCGGCTCCAGCCCTGCAATCGGAGCGTTCTCGCCGCCTTCAATCGTTCTCAGAAGCGGCTTGGTACGTGGACGAACACCGTCAGTTGGCGCCGGCAGCGGACGTCCAAGCAGGTCGAGGCGCAACAGCTGAATGATTGCGATGACATTCGACAACAGCTTGCTGTTCGCGAACCACTGTTTGAACCCTGGATCGTTGCGGTGGTGGTGATGGAATTCACGCACCATGATCATCCGCTCCCATTCAGGGATTGGCACCAGCAGCGAACGGCCACCGCCGTCGCGGTATTTGCGGAACGCTTGCGCGGTTTGGTTCTTTTTGTTCGGTGGGAAGTCAGAGGCGCGCAACATGAAGCTCTGCTTCGAGCCCATAGCCGCCAGAACTTTTTCGAGCTGGCGTTTCAGACCACCACCCTGTGTCGGCTTGTTGCACAAGAAGATGCGCGACTGCTGATCAAGGCCCGACGCATGTTTTAGAGTGAGGTCGAACACGGGCAGGTCATCGGCAATTTCCACACGCTCAACATTCAGCGAGATGGCGCCATCCCACTCATCGGCAGCCAGCGGCAAGGCGGCGACAAGAGCGTCCATCAGCTCATTGTCATCGGTGGGCATCTCGGCTTCCGACTGATTTTGGAAGCGGTCCCACAGGTCTCGGTAGTCGATCGCAGGCGCAAGCGGCGTGACCGGTTCCTGGCCAAGGCCAAACCCGCCAAGAGCTTTTGCAAGCTCCGAGATAAATCCGCCCGCCCCGCCAGCATCTTCGTCCTCTTCAAGGCCGGGAGCAGCCAAGGTATTAAGGCGCGCTTGCGCATGTTCCAAGAGGCGTCGCGTCGACAATCCGGCGAACTCTTCGAAGAACGTCGGGCCGAAGTAGGCGCTCGGGTCACCGACACTGACTTCACCGCCGGTCGTTTCGGCAAAATGCTCAAGACGTTTCGCGATGATCTGGCGGGCTTCGTCGGCGCTTCGGCTTTCATAAAGCGGCACAGGACCTGATTTCTCGATCCGGTCGCGGAAAGATTGCGCCAGCGGCTCACGCACCCGGTCATAGAAATCATCAAGGCAGGAGATAATGACGACGCTGCTCGGCACCCGGTTCGTGATCTGCATGAGATCGCCAACGGCTTTCTGGAAGCGTGCTTCAGGGTCCGAGAAGTTGACGAGGTCTTCTACCTGGTCGATGCAGAATACCATAACGGCACCATCGACGACCCACATCAGCTGGCCAAGCGCTGCAATGATTTCAAACGCGCGGCCTTCGCCATCGTTAGGGTCAAGCGCTGCAACCGCTTCATGCGCCAGCGGGTTCAGCTCGCGCCCGTAAAGGTATTGCCTCACGCGCTGATCGATACGCGGGTCCTTGCGCTGAAGATAAAGCAGCGCCCGCACGATATTGACGTCGGGTTCGCACTCAGCAAACCCCGGCTCGGCGACAATCTCATCGGCAAGCCGCAAGACCAAACGCGCAAGGTCTTCATTCGATAAGTCACCTTCGCGCAACTCGTCGATGTCTTCGGCAGCAAGGCCTGCGCAATGCGCCATCAAGCGATCCGTCAACCGCTGCAGACCGCTCTCACCGGCCTTATCTGGATCAAACGGTTTTTCAAGCGAGTGGACCAGCCTGCGCAAGAAATAGTCGGCATAGTTCGCCACGTCGGGCGTCATCTGCGCATAGCCGAAGTAAGCCTGCCGGCTCCGATGTGCCTGCGTTCTCAGCGCTCGGATAAGGTGCGTCTTGCCTGCACCCGACTGACCGTGAAACAGCAGGATACGTGCCTGAGCACTACCTTCCTCGCGAACGCTTGTTACGAGGTTGAAGAACTTCTTGCGCGCCTTCGCATGCACCCCATCGACATCGACAGGATCGGCCCGCCAAACGTCATCCTCCCAGGTGATGGAATGCTCGAAAGCTTCCGACAACCCCTCTGGAGCGTTAGCTTCTTGTGCAAGCGATTGCATAAATCAAATCGTCCCTACGCTAGCGTGTGGTTCCTGATCACTGGCCCGGATTAGTCGGGTTCTACGACTCGGATCAGATGCCACTGAGTGTTCTTGTAAGTGATCGCCGAGGCTTCGATTTCCTCGCGCATCGACTTGTCCTTCAGATCAGCCGTTGCCAACAGAAGGTGCCCGGTGCGATGCGCTTCGGCGAGCATGCACTTGAATTCGATTTCGCTGAGCCCCCACTCTGGGTGCTGAGCTGATAGCTTTGTCCAAACCCGCGAGATCAGCGCTTTGCGATTTCCAGCCCAGCCATCGGCACACGTGCTGGCAACGTTTTGCACGACCTTGGCAAACCCCGCCGGATCAGGCCGGCGTGTCGGGGGCAGAGGCGCACCAGGGAGCCCGGCATCATTTGCAGCGGCGGGTTTCTCGATCGGCTTTGCAGGCGACGCTTTAACCTGCACGACCTTCGCCTTGATCTCCGCCGGCGGAGCGACATCTTCCTGCAAAGCCCGATCGGCTAACTTGCGCAGGATCGCCGCGCGCAGGGCATCAGCATCAGGCTGGCGGGCATCGACGGCCTCGGCAGCGAGCGTCGCCACAAGCCTTCCGTCTGACCCAAGATCCCGAGGGCGCGATGAGAGCTGCCCCGCCAACAGCCGCCCGGCCTTCGCGGAAAAACCTGAGCCAGCGCCAAGACCCGTTTTGATCTTGTTGCCGAATGCTCGTTCCAGCGCCACCACAGCAAGCTGAGCACGAAGTTTTGCAGTCGTCTGCGTGCCGCTAACGGGCAGGTTGAAAGCCTTCTGTAGAATGAATGCACGCAAACCATCAGGCGTTAACAGCGCTTTGAGTTTCTTAGGTCCGATCGGTTCGACACCAAGCCCCTTGGCAACCAATCGCCCGTCACGCGTCTCCGGCCAGGCACCTCCATTGACACCTTTGCGACCCAGAAAGAGATCGGTGGTTTCTTTGCCGGTGTCTGTCGCCGTTAAACGGCCGCGCGTCTCGGCCGTGAGGCCCGCTTCGTGAAGCGCGTCGATCTCAGCAAGCGCAATGCCGCGCCATTCGGCGGGTGAAAGTTTGTGTGAGAATAGGGCTGAGAGGTCGCGCATAATCTGCGCCCGCGTCGCCCCTTGCGCACAAGCAATGCGCGTCAGGATAAGTGAAGCACGCAAAGACAGATTTGCGGCTGCACCTTCTGGCACATCAACATTGACTTGAGCGGCAGGCATCGTTTCGCTGTCCCCAACATTCAATCGCCAGGTACGCGAAACCAAACGGCGTCCGGTCACACACATCCAGGCGTGAAGATGGCCCGGACGCGCGAATCACCGGACTTCAAGCTGGATACTGCGGGAAGTCGGCGTCTGTTCCAACCCCCCGACCCAAAACGCATTGGGACAAGTGCTTTTTGCCTTGTTGGTGCGGCATAAAAAACGGCCGGTTCAAATCGAACCAGCCGTCCATTTCATTCACGTCACCACCAGCAATGAACCGCTGGCCAAAACAGGATGCGTGCTTGGTTTAGTGCGGAGCCATACCGCCAAATCCGATGTCGCGGCGCGCCACACGTATGCCGATGGTGTATCCGGCGACAACGTCAATCAACGTTGCGATCATCAAGAGGAAGAAGACGCTCGTGAAGGCCGCATCAACCATCAGGAACTCGATCAAGCACGCGATGAACACGAGCATCGAGAGGCCGTGGTCGAGGAGCGATGACGTCGAAGTATAGGTCGCTTTGAGGATCTCGACGAACAAGAGGATCATCGTCACGAACAAAATGAGATCGCCCCAGTTAAAGCTCCAAGTGACCGGTTCGGCACCTTCAGGAGTTCCGCGAAATGAAGGTAGCGCGAAAATCTCGGTACGCAGAATGCTCTCAGCAGAGCCACTGGCGCCAGCCAAGCCGAGCAGGACGACGGCATTGTACAAGATGAAGGCGAAGATAATGAGCGGCAAGGACCTTATCGACATGCGTTACTCCCCTGAGAGTCGATTGCGCGTGTGGCTATAGCGCGCCATTGTGGCGGTTTAACTTCACCAACCGCAACTGGCACACAAAGTTTTTTGCGCGCCGGGAAAGACGCTGGTCCCGCTGATCAGCTCATCCGCAGCGCCAAATCTGCATCAAACGTCAGATTTGGGTTCCAGAATTTGGCGGCCGCGGTACTTGCCGGACTTCAGATCGATGTGGTGTGGGCGGCGGCGCTCACCCGATTCCTTGTCCTCGACATAGGTCGGCGCGCTGAGCGTATCGTGAGAACGTCTTGACCCGCGTTTTTGACGCGAGACCTTTTTCATTGGCACTGCCATGATATCGTCTCCTGGGCATAAAACTGCGCCGGTTTGGCTAATACTGATACCGTGCCTCAGCCTCTGACGGGCTTGGCATAGGGGCAAGCGTTAACGGACGGCGCTGGAATGTCATAGGGTGCCCGCCAGCAAATCGGGGGCTCGAACGCGGGTTTATAATCGCAAAATCTGCATGGCGCCAGCCCTCAAAGCCAAGGTTTTTTCCTGATTTTGCACGGTCGCACCCATCAACCTTGACCTTCTAACAGCCGTTCTCTAACGCGACGGCTCCGTATCAGGCAATGGAGGCTCCACGTCAGGCGATGGATTTTCGCGCTAAACTGCAGGAAACTGCTGGCAAAATCGAAGTTGAGCTGGTTCACCTGCTTGAAGGTGAGATGGTCGCCGGGACGCCGGAACGCCTGCTACAGGCCATGCGACACGCGATGCTTGGGGGCGGCAAAAGGCTGCGCCCGTTCCTGGCTCTGGAGACCTCGGCGCTCTTCGATATCCCGCAAACACAGGCTCTGGCACCCGCCCTCGCGGTGGAGCTGATTCACGGCTATTCGCTCGTTCACGACGATCTACCGGCAATGGACAACGACACGCTCCGGCGCGGCCAGCCGACCGTCTGGGCGAAATTTGACGATTGGACCTCCATTCTTGCTGGTGACGCACTGCAGGCGCTCGCCTTCGAGGTGTTGGCCACCTGCGGAGATATTTCGCCAACCGTACGCGCCAAGCTTGCAGCAGCTCTCGCCAAGGCCTCGGGCGCGCGCGGCATGGTCGGCGGCCAAGCCCTCGATCTCGAAGCTGACAAGCTCAACATCCCCAAGTCGGTAGATACAACGCATATCAAACGATTGCAGGCGATGAAAACCGGCGCGCTCATTGCCTATGCCTGCGAAGCCGGTGCTGTTCTGGCCGAAGCCGAACCGGCACACCACGAGGCTCTGGCGAGCTATGGACGCCATCTGGGTTACGCGTTCCAGATCGCTGACGACCTACTCGACGTGGAAGGTGATGCCGCAACGGTGGGCAAGGCGGTGGCCAAAGATGCTGCTGCAGGAAAGGCCACACTCGTATCCTTAATGGGCATAGCGGAAGCCAAAGCAGAACTGGCCGCAACCGTGTCAGCCGCCAAAGACGCGCTCGGACCATTCGGCGAAAAGGCTGAAGTGCTGCGCCAAACGGCAGAATTTGTGGCAACTCGCCAAAGTTGAGTGTTGCCTGCAGTTCAATACAGATCGTCTGCCGACCGCAGCTGAATCCGTTACCAGATTAACCACGAGAACTAACTATACGCTGAGACGACTGATGAATTTTTGAAGAGATCACAGCATTTTGGTGCCACTGGCTCACTCGGGAGATTAGTGCGCCCAATCTGTATCTGGAGGTCATTCATGTTCAAATTCGTCGCCGCCGCTGCGGTTGCTGTCGTTGTGGCAGCCGGCATGCCGACAATTTCTGAAGCCGGTCACAAGCGCGGCGAGCGCGCCCATGACTGCAGAATCTGCAAAATCTTCAAGCATAAGCGTGCGGAACGCGCCGTCGTCGCGCGCCCAGTTGTAACGCGCCCAGTGTTCAAACTGCCGCCGCGCGACCCGCTGTTTAAGCTCCTCCCACGCAAGCCGCGCCCAGCACCTGTCGTTGTTCGTCGCGAGCGTAAACCACTGCTTCGTCCGCTCTTCAAACGTCCACTGTTCAAAAGGGCACCGCGCGAGTCGCTCTTCAAACTACTGCCACGCAAACCGCGTCCGGTTGTTAAGCACGTCCGCCGCGAGCGTCCGCTTCTCGTCCTCAAGCCACGCGCTCGCAAGCCACTGTTCGTTCGTAAACATCGCGAACGTTCGAGCCGCTAAGGTGTGACACCCTCTTGTCCGATGGCGCGGGTCTCGGGCTAGAGCGACAGATAGCAAACTCGACAAATCAAAAGGCGCGCTGCGGAGCACCCTGCGCGCCTTTTTTTGCGTCTTCAACATGCAGCGCCATCAAACGGAGCCAAACCGATGCGCTGCTACGGCGAACCGAAGCGCTTATCGATGTAATCTTCGAGGATGCCTTTGAAGTCCTGCGCGATGTTCGGCCCGCGTAACGTCATCGCCTTTTTGCCGTCGATGAAAACGGGCGCAGCGGGAGACTCACCCGTGCCTGGAAGCGAAATCCCAACATCGGCGTGTTTCGATTCTCCAGGCCCGTTAACGATGCACCCCATCACCGCGAGGTTCAGCGTCTCGACGCCGGGGTATCGCGTCTTCCAGTCCGGCATCCGGTCGCGGATCATATCCTGGACATCGCGCGCTAGCTCCTGGAATACCGTCGACGTGGTACGCCCGCAGCCAGGACATGCCGCAACAACAGGTACGAATGATCTGAGCCCCATCGTCTGCAAGAGCTCTTGTGCGGTTTGAACTTCAAGCGTTCGGTCACCGCCCGGCTCTGGTGTCAGCGAGAACCGGATCGTGTCGCCGATCCCTTGCTGTAGCAAAATCCCCATCGCAGCCGACGAAGCGACAATGCCTTTCGTGCCCATCCCCGCTTCCGTCAGACCCAGGTGTAGGGCGTAATCGCAACGCTGCGCCAACGCGCTATAGACGGCAACGAGATCCTGAATGGCCGAAACCTTGGCGGAAATGATGATCTTGTCCCCGCCAAGCCCAAGCTCTTCCGCGCGCGCCGCCGATTGCAACCCGGAGACGACCATCGCATCGTGCATTACCGCTCTCGCATCCTTGGGCTCAGGAGACGCAGCATTCTCATCCATCAGATGCGTCAACAGCGCTTGGTCGAGCGACCCCCAGTTGACGCCAATGCGAATCGGCTTGTCGTGCTTCAGCGCCAGATCGATGATCGCAGAAAACTGCTTGTCCTTCTTGTCCTTGAAGCCGACGTTGCCTGGATTGATCCGGTACTTCGCCAACGCCTCAGCGCAAGCTGGATTCTCACCTAGAAGCGTGTGCCCGATGTAATGGAAATCACCCACCAGAGGTACATCGCAACCCATCGCATCGAGCTTCTCGCGGATATGGGGAACGGCCTTGGCGGCTTCGTCGCGGTCGACTGTGATCCGCACTAGCTCAGAACCTGCCCGAGCAAGGGCCGCCACCTGGAGCACCGTCTTCGTGATGTCGGCGGTGTCCGTATTGGTCATCGACTGCACGACAACCGGTGCGCCTCCACCGACGGTCACGCCGCCGACATTGACGGGAATTGATTGACGTCGCGGGGCAAGATTTGGCGAAGCAGCAGCCGACATTGCGAAGCCTTCTGAAACATCTAAGGACGGCCATGGCACCATGACCGCCCTTTATGTAGTCGCGTTTCGTGTCACCTCAAAGGTGCACCACAGATCAACCCTTCGGCTGCTCCAGCAGTCGGCGAGCAATGACCTGCGCCTGAATTTCGGCAGCACCTTCGAAAATATTGAGGATGCGGGCATCACAAAGGACGCGTGAAATTGGGTATTCGAGGGCAAAGCCGTTGCCGCCGTGGATCTGGAGCGCGTTATCGGCAGCTGCCCAGGCAACGCGGGCACCCAATAGCTTCGCCATGCCTGCTTCCAGATCACAGCGATGCCCAAGGTCTTTTTCGCGTGCAGCAAAGTATGTGAGCTGACGCGCAACCATCGTCTCCACCGCCATCATGACGACCTTGTTGGCAACGCGCGGGAATTCGAAAATCGGTTTGCCGAACTGGATGCGCTCAAGTGCATAGCGAAGGCCCAGGTCCATCGCGCATTGCGCAACACCGACCGCACGCGCCGCCGTCTGAATGCGAGCACCTTCAAAGGTGTTCATCAGCTGCTTGAAGCCCTGGCCTTCGACACCACCCAGGAGCTGGCTCTCAGGGACTTTGAAGCTGTCAAACGAGATGTCGTATTCCTTCATCCCGCGATAACCCAGAACCTCGATCTCACCGCCATTCATACCTTCAGCGGGGAATGGGTTGTCGTCATCGCCACGTGGCTTATCCACAAGCAGCATCGAAAGACCGCGATAGCCTTTCTCATCGGGATTGGTGCGAACCAACAGGGTCATCAAGTCGGCACGAACCGGGTGGGTAATCCAGGTCTTCTGGCCGGTCACCGTATAGCTGTCGCCGTCCTTCACGCCGCGGGTTTTCAAAGACGCAAGGTCTGACCCCGTATTTGGCTCGGTAAAAACTGCGGTTGGAAGGATTTCACCAGCTGCGATTTTCGGCAGGTACTTTTCTTTCTGCGCGTCGGTCCCGTTATGCAGGATCAATTCACCCGCAATTTCCGACCGTGTGCCAAGGGACCCGACACCGATATAGCCGCGCGACAGCTCTTCGGAAACGACGCACATCGCTTCTTTGCCAAGCCCGAGACCGCCAAGCTCTTCCGGGATCGTCAGGCCGAACACGCCAAGCTCAGCGACCTTCTCGATGATCTCCATCGGTATGTAGTCGTTGGCCAGATGCCACTCATGCGCATGCGGCACGACTTCGGCTTCCGAGAACTTGCGCATTTGCTCATGGATTTCGGCATGCATCTCATCGAGGCCGGAATCACCATAAGTCGTCGCGCCCTGGGCATCCGAAATCATCTTGGCCAGACGAGATTTCACTTCATCGCTTGCGCCCAACTCAACTACATCTGCGGTAGCGTCCTGGAACTTCCGGACCACATCGCGGGAAACGCCAAGTTCAGCCGGGCGGATCATTTCGCACTGGCTCATCGGGATGCCGCCAGCGATCTGCGACAGGTACTCGGAAAAAGCCGCGCCCGTCAGCAGCAATTCCATTTCACTGAGACGGCCTTCGGATTTCAGGCTCTCGGCCCAGGCATGCATCTGGCGGATGCCCTCGACGGTCGTTGCCAACCAGGCGAGGCCGTGGACGCTGTGCTGGACCGCGTCCGTATTGCCGCCGACTTCAGCAATCCGCCGCCGAACTCCGCCTTTGGCGGCATCGAGGACCAATTGAGCTTCATCGACAGCTGCCTTGCAGGAGGCAAGAAAACTCTCGGCATTATCCATGCTCAAACCGGTCGCGATGACTTCCGCGGTGCTCATATTGGCTAATCCTTTCGAAAAGTGCTCGTTGGCGTCGCTGTTGTTATGGGGCGCGTCGGCAATCCGCGCAGTTATGATTGCGCTGCAGGATAATCAGCGGAATCGTCCTTGCAACCGGCTTTTTAGTCAGATTTGCTGATAACACATCTACAGCGCTCAAGACTGTGGGCATGCATACACGGATTAATGGCCACGCAGGGCCTTCAAAAACCGGCCAACAGAACCCTTTGGCGGGGCGTCAGCCGCAATAGGTGCCGTTCCGTCGGGCAATGCTGTTGGCCCCTTCGGTCCGTGCCGACGTGGTACGATTTCCACCGACGCTTCTTCAATGTCGCGGTGATAAGCCGCATAATCCTCCGCATCGATATCCCGCGCATTGGACCCATCGCCAAGCCGAGCATTCAGTGAACCGTTTGATTTTACGGGCGTATCCCGGGCCGTGGAAGTGCTGGCTCGAGGGCCAAGCGCGGCGTTGCCCAGGGTTTCGTCAGCCTGAAACAGGCGGCTGCTGACAGGTCGCGGTTTGAGTTCCACCTCCGCCTCGGTTTGCATCGATTGCTCGATAAGGTGGCGGGATACTTCATGGCCGTTTGGCGGACGAACTGGGCTTTTCGATCCCGGCCGCCGTGGCGGCGGCACGATGGCTTGTTGAGAAACCGGCGCGCCGTTCTGCTGCGATCTGCTCTTCGAGGCGAGGTCTTCCAAGTCGCAGTGTTGCCGGGGCCTTGGTTTTGGCAGTTCGGAAACGATCGAGCGCGCGTGCGTCTGAGCCGTATCTGCTGTCGGTGACTGAGTAGCGGGATCGGCTGGTAGCATGCTCGCTGCCGATGCGGCCTTCGCTTCTGCTTCCGCGCGGGCCTGGGACTCCGCTTCAGCCCTTGCAGCATCCTTAGCTTTGGCATCAGCCTCGGCTTCGGCCGTCGCGCGTGCCTCTGCTTCTTCGGCAAGCGCTAGAGCTTTTGCAAGTTCTTCCCGCTTGGAGCGTGCGCGCGCATCAAGTTCGCGACGCAAACCATCGTCCGCGACCAACGCCGGGCCGGGCGACGGTGCCAAGGTAACGTCTCGGCGCGATTGTCGAAGCTTTGCTGACTTGGTCAACCCGCCATCCGCTAGGACAGCGGCCTGTTCGGCCCAACACTCCTCAGTGATCCTGTCGCCAAGCCCGCAGTCGATACTAAGAGCGGCAACATCATCGGCGCTAAAGACTGCGATTTCGGAGAACCTGGTGACGCCAAGCTCTTCCAGCCGTAGGGCAACCCGCATCGGCAAATTGTCAATAAGCGTCAAATCCTGGCGCCCATCGAGTAGTTGATCGGTGGTCGGCACCAGGCCGGCTAGTTCCGGAGCCTCGCGGTCTAAGTCGGGGCTGAAATCTGCTGCAAGGTTTACGACGGGTTCGGGATCACCCGGCCGGCGAGGAAAGTGGGCCAGCACACCAGGGAGCTGCAGGGCAATACTGCCGCTAGCAGATTGCACATGATCGGCCACGGAGTTTGGCTCTGGTGGCCTCACTCGGTCTACCAGCGTGGGGCCAGGTGCTCGTTCCCGGACTTTGAAATCAGCAACGGCAATACGCGCCATCTGCGGAGTCGTTGCCGCCGGTTTTGCCTGCGGCGTGCCCGCCTCAGACGAGCCAGCAGCTAAACCCGAGCGAATGCGCGCAGCGACGCTTGCGACGAGGTCGGCGACGTTCTGATACCTCAGTCCGGACCCAACCGTAGACCGCTGCTCGACCGCTGCTCCATTGGATCCAGGCGCGACTTGCTTGTGCGGTGCGGCGGCTGGCATGGGTAACGCACCGCCGCGGTGCGTTTGCGGACCAAGCGAGGCCGCCGGATTGCGCCTCAAAGCAAGCTTCGCAGCCTGCTCGATCCAGTTTTCCTGGTAGATCCGTTCACCCAGATTAAGCGCCGCGCTAAGACTGCGCACATCGCTATCGGTCCACCCTGCGATCTGCTCGAAGTAAAGGACCCCGATGCGGCGGAGCTTTTCGGCCAAGGGCGCTTTGATGCGACGGATTTTCGTCAGATCGTCAGGCTCTGTCGGCAACTGCCAGCCGCTGTCACGGCGCGCATGTGGAGGATTGGCGTGGATTTTGACCTTGGGCCTTGGCATCTTGCGTACGACGCGCAAATCACCAGGTCGGCCGATGGAGCCACCTGTAAGCAATTCCAGTTCTGGACCGGCGCGAACTGCTTTTTCGCCGGTATCGGCGTCCATTGCGCTACTCCAAACACTCGATCAACGCGCGCGAAATACTCTAACTGACTGCAAACAAAGTCTTAATTGGTCGCATTCAAGCATCCCGACGAGCCTGCGTCCATGCTGCTTGCGGCCGCATTTTGGTGTTTCGTGATGTCAGGTAACGCTTTAAACAACATCCCGAATTACCTCAGCGGATCGTTAACGACCGCCAAGGTTCCGGTATAAGCTACGGATGACAAGAATGAATGAAGAAAAAAGCGAATTACTGAATGCCCTCTATAGGCTCTACGAGCATTCAGGCTTTTCGCTCGCCGGCGCGGTTGCTTTTTCGTTCATCATCTCGATTTTCCCCTTTTGCATCTTCTTGGCCGGACTTGCAGGCCTATTGGGAACCCCTGAGCTTGCCCAGCAGGCCGTTAACCATCTTTTCGACATCTTGCCCAAAGACGTCGCGAAGGTTCTGGCCCCGCAGATCGTCTCGATCATGGGAAACACGCGGATCGATTTGTTAACCTTCGGTGGTGCCATCGCGTTGTTCTTTGCAACGAGCGCCATTGAAACCCTGCGGGCCGCATTGAATGGAGCTTACCGCGAGCATGAAACGCTCATGTACCCGCTGGTGCTGATGCGCAGCATGCTGTTCGTATTGGTGAGCGCCATAAGTATGCTGGTCCTGACCTGGGCAATCATCGTCGGCCCTGGTATTGCCGCCCGCTTCGAACCCTCTTGGTTGAAGTCGCTTCTTGACTCGACATGGCTTGATTTTGGATTTCGCTACCTGCTTGCAGGCGGTGTTATAGGAACCCAGCTACTCGGATTGCATTTGTGGCTGGCCGCAGGTGACCGTTCGATCCGCGACGTGCTGCCGGGCGTTGCCCTCTCGACATTCCTGTGGGTCGCAACGGCAGGCCTCTATTCCTACTATCTAGAAATCTCTGACTACTCCCGGTTCTACGCTGGGCTTTCGCAGCTCATGGTCGCAATGATTTTCTTCCAGGTGACAGCCGTCATCATCATCTTGGGCGCGGAGCTCAACCGCGGCCTAATCGAACTGAAGAAGCTGCGGGTGCAAGCCGACAGGCGCGATATCAAAGATCATCTCATCCCAGATCGGTCGGTCTAGCTCTGCGCCGGCTTGCACACCAACACGCGCTTGCGCAGTGTTGGGCAAAGATTGTGGACCAAAGGAAAGTGCACTCCGCACCGGCTTGCACACCAACACGCGCCTGCGCAGTGTTGGGAAGATTAAGTCTCTAACACGCGCTTGCGCAGCGTTGGGCAAACACGTGCGGACCGGCGATACCTTGCACAGGCTATCCGTCGCGCGTGTTGGATTTTCGAATGAAGAAGACGGCAAACATCACCAACGCGATGCCAGCAAACTGCAACGAGTGCAGCGTCTCATCGAACATGACAGCCGCCATGAGAGCGGTCACCGCCGGGACGAGGTAAAACAGGCTTGTCACCTTGGACACCGCACTGGCGCGGATCATCATGAGAAGCAAACCGATCGCGCCGATCGATAGGACGACGACAAGCCAAAGCATTGCCAGCCAGAAATCAACCGTCCATTGAACGTCCATCTGTTCTGTGACAAGCGCGAACAGAAGCGAAGATAGGAACGCGGCCACATATTGCACTGTCGTCAGCGCAATAAGATCACCGCTCATCCCAAACTTCTTCTGGTTCAGCGTACCAAGCGTGATGCCTGCGAGTGCCGCGAACGCGCCCAAGAGCGCGACAAAGCCAAACCCGCCCTCAAGCGATGCGATGCCGAGCCGTGGCCATAACACCATCGCAACGCCAGCAATACCAATTCCAAGGCCCAGCCAATGCCGCCGGTCCGGCCATTCCGATAAAAGTGGTCCGGCCAAAAGTGCGGTGAGAATAGGTTGGGTGGAAACGACAATAGCCACGATCCCTGCCGGCATGCCCTCACGAAGGGCATAGAGAACACCCCCAAGGTATGCGGTGTGAATTAGAAATCCGCTCAACGCAGTTTGCCAGGCAATGCTCGAGTTGGGCCATGGTCGCGCAGTCAACAAAACCCACGGCAGGAGGATCGCCAGCACCAGCGCAAAACGTATCGCGAGCAGCGTGAATGGCTCTGCATATTCTGCGGCGACTTTCGAAGCGATGAAGCCCGTCGACCAGAGTAGGACGAATAAGAAAGGTGCGAGCCGCAGTAACATGGGAGGGCCTGGCGCGGGGTTTAAATGCTCGGGGTTGCCGATGCGGAAACTTAAATTTGTGACCGAGCGTCAATAGCCAAAAACAAGGCCCGCACGCAATTGCGCACGGGCCTTTTCTGTCTGCGTTTTTGGCAGGGCAGCTCTGCGAAAAGCGCCCTCCAATTATGAGCCGTCGGCTTAGTTCAAGCTCAGTTGGAACCATCCCCGCCTAAGGCGGAAACGACCTAGCTACCGAACCGCGCTTCGCTGGCTTCGCGCGTATCTTCAAGCGTGCGAAGGCCCGTCGTTGGAGCAGAAACCAACACAGCCATGTTGCCTGGCTTGTGCTCGTTCTTCCACATGCGCATGTGCGCCTTCGGGATCTGCGCCCACTGGAAGACTTCTGACATGCAAGGGTCGATACGGCGCTCAACCACCAGCGTGTTGGCCTGTGCAGCCTGTTTGAGGTTGGCGAAGTGCGAACCCTGAACACGCTTCTGATGCATCCACAGATAACGGGCGTCCATCGTCAGATTGTAGCCCGTCGTACCTGCACAAATGACCACCATACCGCCGCGCTTCACGATGAAGACCGACAGCGGGAAGGTCGCTTCACCAGGGTGTTCGAACACGCAATCGACGTTGTTGCCTTTGCCGGTTACGCCCCAGATGGCTTTACCGAAGCCACGTGCCGCCTTCATCCAGTCGTTGAATTCAGGCGTGTTAACCGTTGGAAGCTGGCCCCAGCAACCGTCATAATCTTTACGGTTGAGGACGCCTTTGGCACCAAGCTGCAAGACAAAATCACGTTTGTCTTCTTCGGAAACGACGCCAATTGCGTTCGCCCCAGCCGTAGCGCAAAGCTGAATGGCCATTGACCCGAGACCACCCGATGCACCCCAGACCAGAACGTTGTGGCCTGGACGCAGAATGTGCGGACGGTGGCCGAACAGCATGCGGTAGGCGGTCGCGAGAACCAGCGTGTAGCAGGCGCTCTCTTCCCAGGTCAGGTGCTTTGGACGTGGCAGCAGCTGCCGATCCTGAACGCGGCAGAATTGGGCAAAAGATCCATCCGGCGTCTCGTAGCCCCAAATGCGCTGCGAAGGCGAATCCATCGGATCGCCGCCGTTGCACTCCTCGTCGTCACCGTCGTCCTGGTTACAGTGAATGACGACTTCGTCGCCGACTTTCCAGCGCTTAACCTTTGAACCGACGGCCCAAACGATGCCAGAAGCGTCCGACCCAGCGACATGGAAGTCGTTTTTATGGACGTCAAACATCGAAATTGGCGTACCAAGGCTTGCCCAGACGCCATTGTAGTTGACGCCAGCAGCCATCACTAGGACGAGCACGTCATGGCTATCGAGTTCCCAGGTTGGCACCACCTCGACCTGCATGGCTGATTCAGGTGGGCCTTCGCGATCCTGGCGGATCGCCCAGGCATACATGTTTTTGGGTACGTGTCCGAGCGGGGGGATCTCGCCGACTTCGTATAGATCTTTATATTCGGCAGTTGACGCCCCCGCCCCGTTTTCATTTGCAACATTTGTCTGCGCGGCGGCGCTTTGGCTCGACATGTGCGTGGGTGCTCCAGATTAATTTGTTGTGCGTGTGTCTAAAGTCTATTGCAGTGCGGAAATAAAAACTGTCAGGGCGCTTCTGACAAGTCCCCAGTTAACTTTAGGTCACAAACACCTTCGGCCAAGGACTGCATACACAATTTTAAGCAACTGCTGAGACACTAACGGGAAATAAACCGCATGAACGGTGTTTAGGGCCCAGGTCCGCTGTCCAAATAAGGTTGCTCAAGCAATGTCGGAAGTATCCGAACTGATCAATCAGATCCTCGATGTTGAGGCTCTGACGGTTTACGTCGTCATTATGTTGTGTGTGCTCGCTGCCCTGCTGACGAGGGAAGTGACAGGCGGCTTTTACCTGGCGGCAGCTTCGGTGCCAGTCTACGTGATGGCTGCGCTGACCTTCCTATACGTTGCACGCGTAAACCAAATTGTGCTCGCCGACGACCCCGCGGTTCAGGCAATCATCGCCTCTGTTATCGGCATCATGGCGATATTTATGGTGGTCCTGATCGTCATGGATATCTGCCGGTCAATCAGCGATTGGCAGGTTAACCGAATGATTGGCAAGAGAAAAATGGCCAATCGCATGGACGAAGCCGTTGGTGGAAACACCACGCGTTCCGGCGCATCGCAACGCAGCTGAAAAGCCAAACAACGAAGCCAGCGTCTCGCAGGGCGCGAGCCCTAAAACGCCAAAAATGTCGGGGCTTATCTGCAAGTCATGGATGCTTGCCTCCGCCCCATCTGGTCATTCGAACACTCCAAATCACTCGGACAAGAGTTCTGTTTGCGCGACGCAGCATCGGCGATGTAGAGTTCGGCCACTGGTTCGAACGACATAGCCGAGAGCACACGGAATGACCGATAACAAGAATGAAGCATCCAAAGGCACAAGCGGCGCAGCAGGTGCAGGTTCGCTGAGCACCCCCGACCGGCCTTGGATCTTCCGCACCTATGCCGGTCACTCGACGGCTGCCAAATCCAACGAGCTCTACCGCAAGAACCTCGCGAAGGGCCAAACCGGCCTGTCGATCGCCTTCGACCTGCCAACCCAGACGGGCTACGATAGCGATCACGAGCTGGCCCGCGGCGAAGTCGGTAAAGTCGGCGTACCGGTTTGTCACCTGGGCGATATGCGGACCCTGCTCGACGGTATCCCTCTCGACCAGATGAACACCTCAATGACCATTAACGCCACAGCGGCGTGGCTGTGGTCGCTATACATTGCCGTGGCCGACGAGCAAGGCGCACCACGCGACAAGCTAACGGGCACAATTCAGAACGACATCATCAAGGAATACCTGTCGCGCGGCACCTACGTCTTCCCGCCCGAGCCGTCACTGCGCCTGATCAAAGACACGATCACGTTCGGCTACAAGGAAGTGCCGAAGTGGAACCCGACAAACGTTTGCTCCTACCACCTACAGGAAGCCGGCGCGACACCAGTCCAGGAGCTGGCCTTCGCGCTTGCGACAGGCATCGCCGTTCTTGATACCGTTAAGGCGTCCGGCACGGTCGCTGAAGAAGACTTCGGTCGTGTCGTCGGACGTGTCTCGTTCTTTGTCAACGCAGGTCTGAAGTTCGTCACCGAAATCTGCAAAATGCGCGCGTTCACCGAGCTGTGGAACGAGATCACCGCTGAGCGCTATGGCGTGACCGAAGAGAAGTTCCGCCGATTCCGCTATGGCGTGCAGGTCAACTCGCTGGGTCTCACCGAGCAGCAGCCCGAAAACAACGTTTACCGCATCCTCATCTCGATGCTCGCCGTAACGCTGTCGAAAAACGCACGTGCCCGTGCTGTCCAGCTTCCAGCCTGGAACGAAGCGCTCGGCCTGCCCCGTCCGTGGGACCAGCAATGGTCTCTGAGAATGCAGCAGATCCTGGCTTATGAAACTGATTTGCTGGGTTACGCCGACATCTTCGACGGATCAAAAGAAGTCGAAGCCAAGGTCGCCGCCCTCAAAGAAGAGGCGCTCGCCGAACTCGCCGCCATCGACAAAATGGGCGGAGCGGTCGCGGCCATCGACTACATGAAGCGCAAGCTGGTTGAGAGCAACTCCGAACGCTTGGCAGCTATCGAAGCGGGCGACCAGGTCGTGGTCGGCGTCAACAAATGGACCGAAACGGAATCTTCGCCACTGTCAGGCGGTGACGGTGCAATCCTCGTCGTTGACCCGGCCGTCGAAGCAGAGCAAGTCGCCAAGCTCAAAGCCTGGCGCGAAAGCCGCGACAGTAAAGCCGCTGAAGCAGCCCTTGCTGATCTCGAAGCCGCCGCAAAAGAAGACCGCAACATCATGGAGCCTTCGATTGCATGCGCCAAAGCAGGCGTCACCAGCGGCGAATGGGGTCGCACACTGCGCCAGATCTTCGGCGCTTACCGCGCCCCAACCGGCGTCTCCCAGTCGGGCCGTGCAACCGATGGGGCGGAGATCGAAGCCGTTCGAACCTCGGTCGAAGCCGTCTCCGAAGGCCTCGGCCGTCGCCTGAAATTCCTGGTTGGTAAGCCGGGTCTTGATGGCCACTCCAACGGTGCTGAGCAGATCGCCGTACGCGCCCGTGATTGCGGTATGGAAGTCGTATACGAAGGCATCCGTCTGACACCATCGCAAATTGTCCGCGCTGCGGTCGACGAAAGCGTCCACGTCATCGGCCTGTCGATCCTGTCCGGCAGCCACGTGCCGCTGGTCAAAGATGTGCTGGAAAAAATGCGCACCGAAGGCATCGGCGACATCCCGCTGATCGTCGGCGGTATCATTCCGCCAGAGGATGAAGCTCAGCTCAAGGCGATGGGTGTCGCAGCCGTCTACACACCCAAAGACTTCCAGCTCAACGACATCATGGCCGATATCGTCAAACTCGTCGACGGCCGTGCCAAAGCGGCCTAAGGCAAGCCGGCGTGTTCGCCAACTGGGGAACCGCTCCCCAGTTCGGCAGCGCAAATCGGCCTAAATCTCCGACCTAACCACCGCCCGAAAAAGCGCGTTGGCCCGTTCGAGCGCATCCGTTTGGTGCGCACCGCTGTTATCGCTTTGCATCTCAGCCAAGCTGGCGGTCGCCTGGTCCAACTGCTGTTCAATCCAAGCATCAAGCCCTGGGACACGCTGTGATAACCCAGTCTCATCTGTGACTGCTTTTCGCGACAGCACGTCCTGAAAAGCCGCATCGACCTCGGGCGGTAAAGGCACCTCCAGCAGCAGGTCATCGATGTTCATCGGCGGTGGTGTCCCCAACCGCTTCGCCCAAGTGAATGCAAGCAGCGGCCGAACGACATAGAAGTACTTTTTCAACTTCACCTGCTCGCGCCCAGCGATGGCCCGCCGCCATTGCCCATCCGCCGTATGCGAGTAGTGGTGGCAAAGCGATTTGCGGTTGGCCGACGCTTCAAACAGCGATTGGATCATGGAGCGCGCGGTACCCTCGTCGCGGTAAATGATCGGCGATCTGGTCCATTCGTAAAGCGCGGCGTTCGATTTGCGCAGGAGCCGAAGGGCTTTTCGAATGTCCCAGCCCGCGAGGTCGACAAGATGTTCATCAATCCCGCGTTCGATGACATCGCGGCCTTCGTCGATCTGGAGATACCACTCAAGCGGATGGGCGTAGACAAAACGCACGTCATAGTCGCTGTCCGGAGAAGGAAAACCCCAAGCCCGACTGCCGGATTCGACCGCAAACAGAATTCGCACGCCATCTGTTTTTTCAACCTCCTCAAGTCGCGCTGCGATGTGCGCGCTGACTTCGCCAGGGATCATGTCGGTGTTCGATGTCACAGCCTTTGCTCCTAAAGGCACGGTATGACGACTCGTGCTGCCTGCCGACTAAAGCAGGTTCCGCGGTGTTTTTTGGGGCGGCTCGGGCTTGGTCAATCTGTCTGCCGAATGCGAGGTACGTCCAACCGCCCCAAAAACGCGAAACGGCGGACCTCTGCCTGGTCCGCCGGTTTTCTTGATCTGAGTTGTGACTTCCGCTTACCGGCCGAGGCTGGCAGCGCGGCGGCGAACTTCGGTTTTGGAAACGTAACCTGCGCTGATCAGAGCTTTTACGCAGCGGCGGGAGAGCTTCGCACCGTTGCGGCGCATGCAGCGCTTAACGCCGGAACCGCCTGGCGCGTGCATTGAGCAGTAGGAGAGGTAGTCGCCCATGCAGGCATATTTAACAGAGCTGCTGACGGCGGATGCCTGAGTTGCGGTTGCTGCGAGGACTGCGAAGGTTGCTGCGGTGATGATGGCTTTGCTTGCGATGTTGGTCATTTGTCTGCTCCAGGGTCTCGAGGTTTGCGTTGCGGCGTTTGTTTGTTGCCGTCTGATGAACCCACTATGCGTGCAGCGTCGCTGGCCCGCTGTTCCGCCCGGGACAGGAGTGAAAAAAAGATCAGAAATTCTTAACCATGCCGCGAATGGATCAGGGCTGTAGTGCGACTAATCAATTGAAATCGTTAAGAAAAGGTGGGTTGAGCAACCCGCAAGTCTTGCTCGAGGAGCCATCGAGCAAGACTGCGGGATTTGCCAGTTTGGGTGGTGTTAACCAATGAGGGGTGGGGAAACAGGGGAAACGGCGGACCTAGAGAGGCCCGCCGGTTTTCTAATTGGTTGGGACTTGATGAGCTTAGCGGCCCAGCTTAGCCGCGCGGCGGCGAACTTCAGCCTTGGAAACGTATCCTGCGCCGATCAGAGCTTTAACGCAGCTGCGTGAGAGCTTCGCACCGTTGCGGCGCATGCAGCGCTTGACGCCGGAACCGCCTGGAGCATGCATCGAGCAGTAGGAGAGGTAGTCGCCCATGCAGGCATACTTAACTGAGCTGCTAACAGCCGAAGCCTGGGTTGCGGTTGCTGCGATGATTGCGACGGTTAATGCTGCGATAATCGTGGTGTTCATTGTCTTGGCTCCCAAAATTGAGTTTTCACTGATGGCGCCCTGCGCCGTTTGTTGAAGCCAATATGCGGCAGCCGGCCGCACGCCGCTGTTCCAGGCGGGACAAGCCAAGAATTTTCTTGATTTTTTTGCTTTCGAAAGGGTTGCGCCGCACAAGCGGGGCCCTCGTCATGCTGGTGATTAACCCGACCCGGGTTGGCCAGATGCGCAGTTTGAACGGCAGGCCCGCGGCCACAAATCCGGCGGAGTTTTCCGCTCCCTAATCTGCGGGTGCGGACATCGACCGTTGACCCGGCCAACGGCGTGGGTATAGTCCGCGCTTCTTAAGCCCCTGTGGCGGAATTGGTAGACGCGACGGATTCAAAATCCGTTTCCTTCACCGGAGTGCCCGTTCGAGTCGGGCCAGGGGCACCACTCTTTCCAAATATTCCAATTCTTGGCTTCTTAGCAGATCCAAATCTCTGCCCAGGACCGCCCACGCAAAAATTGCCTTCTGCGCGCTAGGCGGATATTTCGTGCCGACACAAACTGAACAAGCGCGGCGGGGATGGTGGGAAAAGCAGGCGTTGCAACAAATGATTTTCGAACGGATATCGAGGGGCTAAGGGGCGTCTGCGTTCTTGCAGTGGTGTTTTACCACGCATTTCCGCAATGGGTCTCCGGGGGGTTCGTCGGCGTCGACGTATTCTTTGTCATCTCCGGCTACCTGATCACACGGCTACTGCTGAATGAATTGCGCGACACGGGCCGCGTTGATCTGCTCGGCTTCTGGCAGCGGCGCATCCGGCGCATTCTCCCCGTCGCGACATTTGTGCTCTGCGCGGTGGCACTGGCAGCCCTGTTTTTTCCAATCCTAGACGCCCGTTCACTTGGCCGGCACATCGCGGCGGCAGCCCTGTTCTATCACAACATCAAGCAGGCTAAATCAGCCACCGACTATCTGGGAGATGATCATAAGGACAATCCCCTCCTGCACTATTGGTCATTGTCCGTCGAAGAGCAGTTTTATGTGGTCTGGCCGATCCTGATCGTGGCCGCACTTAGTTTGTTTCCAACAAAACCAAACACACAGTGGAAGTGGCTGGCAGCACTTGCTGCAGGGCTTCTGGCAGCTTCATTCGCATACAGTGTCTACCTCACCGGTCGCGAACCGTCGTGGGCGTTCTTTAGTACCCCGACGCGTGCTTGGCAGTTATTAGCGGGCGCCGTACTGGCGATCATCGAGCCACATATCCGTTTGCGCAAATACGGTGCTGCCAATGCGCTCGGCTTCGTAGCGTTGGCCATGCTGTTTGGCTGCTTTGTTATGATATCGGACGCCTACCCCTATCCTGGTTGGGCCGCCAGCCTGCCAACATTCGCCGCAGCAGTGCTCATATTCAGCAACCAAACCCAAGCGTCTCTGGCCGGCGCGGTGCTTGGAAACGAGCCACTCCGCTTTGTGGGACGCATCTCGTTCTCATGGTATCTCTGGCACTGGCCGCTGCTTGTGTTTGGGCGCCTCGCATTTGGCGACACAACCACGGCTCTTCTCGCTGCAATAGCGGTGTCGTTCCTATTGGCAATCGCAACGTACTACGCCATCGAGCAGCCCGTGCGGCGAGCACCGTTGTTCGCATCAAACCGCCGCCATGCATATTCTTTAGGAGTGGGATTGATCGCAGCAGGTGCACTGACAGGCGTAGGCTTACGGCATCTCGCGCCGGATAGCATTCACATCGGCAACGGCGTTCATGTAAGCGGCGCTCAGGTTAAGAAAGACCGTCCCAGAATTTACCCGGACCAGTGTCTCGTTCGCTTTTCAGAAACGAAATCGCCTCCCTGCATTTATGGCGCGCCGGGCGCCCAAAGAACCGTTGTCCTGATTGGTGATTCCCACGCCGCAAATTGGTTTGAGCCACTAGACGTCGCGGCCCGTCAGGAGGGTTGGCGCCTTGTGGTCCGGATCAAGGCCTCATGCCGACCGATCGATGCGGTCCAGATCGCCTCGGAGGGTGGTCGGAAACGACCTTATGTTGAGTGCGAAGAGTGGCTCAAGACAACGCTCGATGAGATAGAGGCAATCAACCCGGATCTCATCGTGGTTGCCGGCACCAGGCACCGTCTCGATCTGGCAGCAGAGACCCGCGTGATAAGACGGCTCGCGGAAACTGCACGCACGGTTGTCATGCGCGATACACCATGGCTGCCAGTTGATGCTCTTAAGTGCTTGCGTGAGACGCGAGATCCTGAGCAATGCAAATGGCCGCTGAAACGCCTGACGGTACGCCATGCCTATCCCCGGACGCCAAAGGAGGACCTCCCCGAGAATGCGGAAATCCTGGACCTGAATAGCTTGATTTGCCCTAATAACGTTTGCCGCGTGGTCCTTGATGGCCAAATAGTGATGTTCGATTCCCACCATCTAACCGCCAGCTTCTCTCAGCGCTTCTCCGGGAAGTTTCGAGAGATCCTATCCGATACGGCACCGTAGCCAATCGGTGGCGGCAAGCGACCCGCGGAGGTGAAGGACTAAGACCAATCGAGCACCGCTTTAATCCGGCCTATTTGGACATTATAACATCCTGCGAAATCTGCCGATCCAGCGAAGAAATAGGCCCGATGTCACCCATACCAGTAACGCTCTTGACCGGTTTCCTCGGTGCAGGAAAGACGACGTTCCTCAACGACCTGCTGCGCGATCCGCAGTTCAAAGGCACCGCCGTGTTGATAAATGAATTCGGTGAGGTCTCCGTCGACCATGATCTGGTTGCGGGCGTAGAAGGCGATCTCGTCACGACAACGACAGGATGCATTTGCTGCACGGCCTCCAGCGACGCCAAGCAAGCACTCTTCGATCTATGGAACCGCCGCAAAAACCGCGAGATTGAAGCGTTTGATAGAGTCATCATCGAAACAACCGGGCTTGCGGATCCCGCGCCTGTTGTTGCCAGTTTGCTGGCCCCGCCTAGCGGCAACCTTATGGATCGCATCGTTGCAACCCAGTTCGCCCTCACCCGCGTCGTGACGATGCTGGATGCCGTCCATGGGGAAACAACGCTTGATCGTTACCCAGAACCGCCCAAGCAGATCGCGCTCGCCGATATCGTCGTGGTGAGCAAGTCCGATCTTGCAACTGATCCTGCCAGCCAGACCGACCTGAAGCGCCTCATCACGAATGTCAGAACCCTAAACCCGACCGCGAAAGTCCTCGACCGGAAGGAAGATTGGCAGGGCATCCTGGAGGTTCTGCTCGAAAATGGAACCTACGACCTCCGCACCAAGGGTGAGGATGCGCTCGCGTGGCTTTCGGCAGAAGAAGTTCTGCTCCAACCTGGCGGTCATCACCACCAACACCACGACCACCACCATGAACATGATCATCACCATCATGAGCACGAGGCGGGGCACGACCATGACCACTCTCACGATCCCAACCGGCACCACAGCGGCATAGGTGCCCACGCAATCACGATTGATGAGCCTCTGGAGCAATCGAGTTTTTATCTCTTTCTGCAAGCCCTTAGAGTCGCGGCAGGGCCGGACCTTTTGAGATTGAAAGGGTTGTTCAAGCTCGCTGATGACCCAACGCGACCAGTCGTCGTCCACGGCGTGCAAAGCCAGATCCACGAAATCGAACGGTTGGACGAATGGCCAAGCGAGAACCAAAATACGCGCATCGTTTTCATCGGCCAAAATCTCGATGTCGAGAAATTCAGATCGCTGCTGCGGCAGTGTTGAAGAACGAAGGGCAGCTAGGGACCTCGGTGCGGGTCGGCACCGCGTCCAACACGACTTTAGGAAGAGTTGGCCAAGAAAAGCGTAAACAAAGCGCGGGTGCCATGTCGGCACCTGAAGCGCACAAGAAAGTATCGGCATCCGGAGAGCGGAGGATGACACGGCCCGGATGCGCGTCAGCATCCAAAGGGCCATCTAAAAATGTCATGCGCCGGATGCCGCGAAGCGGTAGGCATCCGAAACGCCTAGCTAAAGATGTCATGGCCCGGATGCTGGTCGGCATCCGAAGGGCCAACTAAAATGGACTGTGGGTGTCAAACCACACCTATAGTTCCGACCGTGGGCACCGGAATTGTCTGCCCAAGCGCAAATATGCTAACCCCCTACCACCGAGGCGCCACGACGGCGAGATAGGGAAAATCCCATGCGAATGCTTCTGTCGGTCACCGCGATCCTAGTCGCCGTCCTGTTTGCAGGCCGCGCACAGGCCGGCCCGACACTGCTTTTCGAAGCCGAGACCGGCAAGATCCTCTATTCCGAGAGCATCGACGACCAGTGGCATCCCGCGTCGCTGACCAAGATTATGACGGCCTACATCGCCTTCGAGGACTTACGCGACGGCCGTATCAAGCTAGATACCAAGATCACTTGCACAGAGCGCGCATACAAGGAGCCACCGAGTAAGGTCGGCCTTCCCGTTGGCGCGAAGATGCGGATGGATACGGCGTTAAAGGCGTTGATTATCAAGTCAGCCAACGACGTTGCAGTCATGATCGCCGAAGCCCTTGGCCCAACCCATGACCGCTTTATCGAGCGCATGAACAAGACGGCAAAGCGCCTGGGCATGACCCGGACCCACTTCGCAAACCCGAACGGCCTGCCAGACAAACGCCAGGTAACGACGGCCCGCGATCTGGCAAAGCTTGCCCGCGCCATCACCAAAGAATTCCCCGAGCATGCCCATTATTGGTCTATGCCGGCGTTCCGATTGGGTAAGCGCCGCTTAAGCAGCCACAACGGGCTCCTCAAGTCCTTTGAAGGTGCAGACGGCCTCAAGACCGGCTTCATTTGCGATTCCGGTTTCAACGTCGTCGCCAGCGCTACGCGTGAAGGTCGCAAGATCATGGCGGTTGTGCTGGGCGAACCCTCCAGCGCCGACCGCAATGTGCGCGCTGCAAGTCTGCTGGAACACGGATTCCGCCAGTTTGGTTGGAAGCAGCTCTTCAATACGGATACGGTCGATAACGTACCTTTTCAATCTGATGCCCGCCGCGCCCAGAGTGTCCGCCATACAGTGACTTCGTGGGCGTGTGGCCATCGAAAGTCGGCTCGCCGCCTGCGAGCAGCCAAGAACCGTGTGAAGCGCAAGCATTCGCCTCGCAAGATCAACAAACCTGCGAAGCCCAAAGAGGCGATCAAAAAACCGGTCACGAAAAAGAAACCAAAGAAGCCGCAACAGGCCGCAGCAGCTGCGCCGAGCACGCTCCATAAGGTGTTCGAGAACTAGCTCATCATTGCGCACATAGGTCGGTCGGCTGCAGAGAATTGTTTGGTGCCGGATGCCGTCTGGGCTCTGAAGGCTCTGTGAAAAAGCGCCGGATGCTCGCGCGGGTGCCATGTCGGCACCTGAAGCGCAAAACAATGGGTGGGCATCTGAAGGCGCAAACCAAGACTCCAATCAAACCATCAGGTTAAGTGGTTTGTCGCGATAGGGGCAGCCGCGGGGCCTTTGACGACGCTCCGGTCCTCCGCGTTGCGGCGCTGCCTTGTCTCCCGCTGCGGGTTTCCGGCCAGCATCACCTTTGGGCACTCCCGAACCTTGCGCCGTGTTCCCAGCTTCAGAAGAAACAGATGGTGCACCATCTGCCGCCTGGGCCTCACTCAGGACCAGCGTGCCTCCCACACCGACCATCACACAAAGCGCAAACAAAGCGCCAAAGCCTCGACGACGGTGCCCGGCGGTGTGCTGATTTGGTCCAAATACCAAGAGCTTCTGGCAAGCACCCTGTCTCGGCATGGGGCGGGTCATGGTCAATCTCCCGGTCAGTAGGGCTGTCTCCGAAGTGTTTCATGCCTATCGGGCATCGGCAAGGCCATCTACAAAGCCCACGCGTGTCCCGATATGACACTGATATTGTGGCTTCGTTCTTGCTTTCCAGGTGGCAGAAACTTCCAATCAAGAATTGAGGGCAAGGAACCATGAATGACCTGTGGGCACCCGATCAAGACGTAACCCCCAACCCTCATGAGGTTGAAAACATGGCGGCCACGTTGGAGGCCCAGCATGGCCAGATGGCAGCCAAGATCGCCGATTTTTTTTCCAGTTTTCACGGTCAACAGGGCGATGCCGGTCGATCATGGGCCTGGGCTGGCGTTGCGCAGCTGGTGCGCAAACGCGAGCGTGAACGCCTCTCTCCATCGTCCTAACCGCTAACCCTTTGTAAACGTTTGCGGGCCGCTTAACCGCCGAGCAACAAACAGTTCTGTAAAAAGGGCGGAAGCCTTACAACCACAAGGCCATCAGCTAAGGAGCCAGACTTGGCCCAGTCCGAAAACGCCACTGATATCGCGGCGGCCGCAGAGCCTGCGCCCGCGACCAGCTGGCGTGACATGCTCCGTATGCTGACTGGACAAGCTGTAGGTATCGCTCGAGAAGTCCTTGCCGGTAACAACGACCGCTCGCTTGCCCAACGCAATGCCGTCGTAGCGTTTGCGGTGCGCGTCGTGAGCGCCGCACTACTCTATCTCACCCAGATCGTGCTCGCGCGTTGGATGGGGAGCTTCGAATACGGCATTTATGTCTTTGTCTGGACCTGGGTCTTAGTTCTCGGCGGGCTGTCGTCCATTGGCCTCAACATGGTCGTGATCCGCCTTGTTCCAGAATACCGCGAGCAAGGCAAACTGGCCCTTCTACGAGGCTTGAAAGTCGGCACGAACCTGGCGGCATTCCTTATTGGAACGGCTTTGGCAGTCGTCGGGCTCGCTGGTCTCTGGCTCTTTGAGCCTTACGTGGCGAATTACTACGTCCTGCCACTTTACCTTGCCCTCGTCTGCATTCCGATCTACGCGCTCGGCGATATGCAGGATGGTTTCGGCCGCGCGCATGCGTGGATGGCAGCCGCGCTTATTCCACCTTACGTTCTGCGTCCGCTCCTGGTGCTCGGCGTCATGGCCGGTGCCTACGCGAGCGGTCTGCCGATGGAGGCAACGACGGCAGCAGCAGCTGCGGTGATCGCAACCTGGCTCGCAGCGTTACTGCAATTCGCTCTGATCCAATGGAACACCTCGAAAGTCGTTCCCAGCGGTTCGAGGGACTACGATTGGCAGCTGTGGCTGAAGACGTCTTTGCCGTTGTTCGTCATTTGCGCTTGTGAATTGGCACTTCAGAACGTCGATGTGCTCGTCGTGTCGACCTTTCTGACACCACATGATGTTGGCGTTTACTTTGCCGCTGCCAAAACCATGAGCCTCATAATGTTCGTGCACTATGCGGTCGGTAGCGCGGTGGCGAACCGCTTCTCGGCCCTCAACGCACGCGGCGATCGCGAGGGGCTGGAGCGCTTTGTGCGAGATGCGGTAAACTGGACATTTTGGCCATCACTCGCCGCAGCAGCAGCGATTCTGCTATTGGGCCAGCCGCTGTTGTGGTTGTTTGGACCGGAGTTCACCTCGGGCTATCCGGTGATGATCATCCTTGTGGTCGGCTTCTTGTTTCGCTCCGCCATGGGACCGAGCGAATTCCTGCTCAACATGCTTGGGCAACAAAGCGCATGTGCCGTGGTCCTCGTCTTCACGGCGATCCTCAACATTGTGTTGAACCTGCTGCTGGTGCCGTGGCTTGGACTGGTCGGCGCAGCGATCGCAACGTCAACGTCCCTGGCAGTAACCGCGCTTCTGCAGTATCTCGTCGCGCGTCAAAAACTGGGTCTCGATATCGCGATCTGGAGCACCTGGGGCAAGACGACCTAAAGACAGGTCGCGCTGTGCAGGCGAGCATTGACCAACAAACGAGCGCTCAGCAGCTCTACTATTGCCACCGAACGCGCAACCAAAATTTTTGAAGTTTGTTATTGAAGCGACAGCGTTACATGCTGGAGCCGAGCACCAACGTCCAGAATGATTTGAACTCAGTGCGTGGGTCGTTGACCAGCGCCAAACCAGCTTCACGCGCATCGGCGAGCAGTAGGTTCTTGTTGTGGCCTGCGCTTTCCTTCCAGCCACGCATCACTTCTTCAAACGTAACCTGCCCAGTCCCGACATTTTCGGCTGCAAGCCGTGGCTTGTAACCTGTGCGCTTAACTCGGTCCCATGGGTTGGAGCCATCTGAACCGTAGTGAGAAATACGGTCCCACTTTGCCAGATCGCGCGAGTGAGCTTTGGCCGCAGCTGTGAGTTTCGCATTGAGTTTCAGCGCTCGCAGTCCGTTCGCTTTGCGATACTCGTTGATGACGACCAGAGCCCGCTCTGAATTGAGCTGGGTGCTTGAATAGTCGCGATCAGCGAGTGCGCCGCGTGGTGCAGTTTCGTAGGTACCTTTTGGGATTTTGTCGTTAAGGCTCGCAACGCGCGTACCAGAAGATGATCGGGTCGAAGCGCGGCGTCCAGATGAGTAGCCCAGCGAGGATGTGGGGTTCAGTTGAGTTATTGAGGGAGAGGATCCGCTGTCGTTAAAGCCAGTTGAAACCGTTGATGGTCCCGTGCTGCACGCAGCTACAAACAGGCCAGCAATCATTGCGGCCGGCGCGACGCGGTACATACTCAAAACTCCCCAAACACTACGCGCAAATACAGCCCAAACCATTGCAGCAACCTTTTAACGCATCGTTAACGCTAACGATCTGCAAAGCCGCTGGTCTAGCCATACGGTGCATCTCAGGATCTGCGGCGCGGCCAGACAAAGAACACGTCCCGGCTGGGCGTTAGATCATCATTAGCGTTGGTCTCATTTCCCTCGGATTGGGATCTATTTCGCGCAATCAAGGTGTCGCCAGTTTGGCGCAGTCTGGGCGAAATCCAGGCGAGCGGATTGAGGAGGCTCGAGATGTTGGCTTTCAAATTCTAACTAAGCATATCATGTACGGCTAATTGCCCAGATCTTGGTCAGAGTTACGGCATTGCGTTGGAGAAAATTGTGCGCTGAGAATACTTTGCTGGGAAACGTCGATGTTATAACAAGCGCGTGCTAAGCAGGTTGCTAGCGGATACGTTTAAAGAACTGTTTTTGATGAATAGAGATATCTTGACGGCGGGGAAGTAATGGAGAGGGAATTACTAAAAAAACTAGACAGTGCGACAAGTAATATGTCGTTGCCTGTTATGATTGCTCTGCTTAGTAGAATAAATGATCAGGTTAGGGAAGACGGGCGCCTGAAAGATGCTCACTTAATGCTTATCAGGGCCCTTAACATACTTATCGATGAGCACGAGAGAAATACAAATGGAGAAGAAGCAAACAATCGCCTCAACTAAACAAGCTAGGCCGTTATGCTGGAAACCTGCATCGGAAGCGGCGGTTCTCCTGTAGAGTAAATGACGCCAGAACCAATTCCAAAGCATTGATTAGGCATAGTTATTTGTGGATCTGCCCCCTTCGCCCACAGGCTGCGTCAACATTCCATCTGTATACATTAGATACAACCGTAGATCGCTTCAATTGTTGTTAGGGCTTTCCCTATAGCCTGGGCAAAATCAGCAGATTCTGTCGTGCGACGAGCAGAAGGGGCTCTGCTCTCGGCTGAGATAGACATGGCTAAAGCGAAATTCTGCTACCGATGATGGCGCAACAAAAAAAGACCGTTCCAGTGGGTTCGGAGGCAGTTTCTGAGGACGCTGTTGAGACCGCCCTGGGCGCTCGCCAGACAGTTATCCAACCTCGGGCTGAGCAGGCCACTTCAGCTGAGCCCAATCAGCACGAGCTGGTAGGCGTTCTGTCGACTTTTGACGAAAGCGGATTCATCTGGGATCTGAGGTCCGATCACGTTCATTGGGAAAAGAATGCGGCCGCCCTGTTAGGGTTTGAGCATCCCTCCGATATTTCGCGCGGTCAAAGTTTCGAAGCCCGTATTGTGCCTGAGCATGCTTCCCGACGTCGTGCTCTTCTCACCACGCAAACACCGTTACCAAAAGACCGGGCAATTCCTTACCGAATTCAGTATCGTTTCCAGCCCGGTGCCTTGCTTGGGACGGCCTCGATTTGGCTTGAGGAATACGGTCATTGGTGGCTGGACGAGCAAGGCGCGCCAGCCGAAGTGCGCGGAAAAATCCGCGTCGTTAACGAGAGCTTTGTTGCAGAACAGGCCGCACATTTCAGCGCTGAGCGTTCTGATGCCACGAGCCAACTCAACAAAACTAGGCTTCCCCAGGCGTTGGCAGCTGTCCTTGGGCGCGCCGAGCGCCGGCGCACGGCCAGCACATTCCTTATGATCTCGGTCAACAACCTTTCAGCGGTCAACGAGTCATTTGGTTTCGAAATTGGTGATGAGGTCCTCCGCGGCGTCGCAGACGTCGTTAAAGGTAAGCTGCGCAGTGGCGATGTTATGGGGCATTATTCGTCCAACAAGATCGGCGTCATCGTCAACAATTGCGGTACCGCTGAGATGCGGATGGCTGCTGACCGCTTCATGAAAGCCGTGCGCAATACGCCGATTGAAACATCGGCTTGCCAGATCACGGCAAAGATCTCTGTTGGTGGGGTTGCTGCACCAGAGCACGCCAAGACTGTCCGTGAGGTCTTCAGTCATTCCTTAAGCGCACTTGAAGCCGCTCGCGGCCGGCGGAACGATAACTTCGTTGCGTTCAGTCCGGATGACGAACACGATGTGCGCCGCCGACGCCGTATCACGATCGCTGACGACATCCTGTCCGCGCTCGATGAAGACCGCATGTATCTGGTCTTGCAACCGCTGGTTCACTCGAAGACCAGAAAAGCCGACTTCTTTGAGTGTCTCTTGCGGATGCGCCAGCCCGACGGGCGAGTTCTATCCGCGGGTGAATTCATACCATTCGCTGAGCAGTTCGGCCTCTTGCGGTTGATCGACCGGCGTACGTTGGAACTGTCAGTTGCCCTCCTGCGCAAGCACCCAAAGCTCACTCTGTCGGTCAACGTCTCTAGCGTTACCGCCACCGATCAGGACTGGCTCGACACACTGCGCGAGCTGACAGACAATGATCGATCCCTGACGCGCAGGTTGGTCCTTGAGATCACCGAAACAAGTGTTATCGATGACCTTGATGAAGCAGTGGCCTTTGTCGATACACTGCGCGAACTTGGCTGTCGCGTCGCAATCGACGACTTCGGCGCCGGTTACACATCGTTCAAGAACCTGAAGCACCTGCCGGTCGATCTGGTCAAGATTGACGGGGCCTTCGTCAAAAACCTCGCGATAGACAGCTCGGATCAGATCTTCGTCAAAACGATGGTTGAGCTGGCGGAGACGTTTGGCATGGAAACGGTCGCAGAGTGGGTCGGTGATCAGGAATGCGTCGAGATCCTGACGGATGCTGGCATCACCTACCTGCAGGGATTTCACTTCGGCCAGCCGATCACAGCGGATGAGCTGTCAGACGATCTCTAACTGGATCAAAGCCAACTTAGCACGCAAAGTTGGAACGCCCCCGAGGAGTTGGGGTCGAGGGAGCAGCAGCGCGTGGTCGTTGAAGGTTTTCGAGCCGCGACTGAGGGCAACCAAGCTTGAATTCTCAGCATTAGGCCGTCGCGACAGGTTCCGTCCGGTCTTGAACCCACCCGCGGACTAATCCTTGTCCTGAGCTAGCTGTTCAATTTTCTTCTGCATGGCAGCAAGCTGAGACTTGAGTTCTGTCAGCTCGTTGCGCTCGCCAGCAGGTTCTTCTTGCTTGGGCTGAACGCCGTCCGGACCGGCGAGGCCACTCTCACAACCTGCTTTCTCACCAGCTGGAGTTGCCGGGAATGGTCGCCACATCGCCATGGCTTGTTCAAAAATTGCCATGTTGCGGCGGGCCTGCTCTTGGTAGGCCTCAAACGGAGTTGAGGTGTTTCCAAATGCCGTCGAGATTTGCTCGCGATAGCGTTCTTGCTCGCGGGCAAAAGTCTCCATGCTGAATTGCAGGTAGGTGGGAACCATGCGCGAGAGGTTGTCGCCGTAAAAGCGAATGAGCTGGCGCAGAAACGGCACGGGCAACAGTGTCTGGCCCTTACTCTCCTGATCAACGATAATCTGCGTCAGAACCGAATGGGTCAGGTCATCGCCGCTTTTTGCGTCATATACAACGAAGTCGCGGTCCGACCGAACCATCGTCGCCAAATCGTCAAGCGTTACGTATGTACTCGTCTCAGTATTATAGAGACGCCTGTTCGCATACTTCTTGATGACAACGGCTTCGCGTTTTTCCTGGCGCTGGTCCGGCGTATTGAGCATCTGTCGTTCTACTCGCTTCGTTGCAAGGATCTATGCAAAAGGCTGCCGCATCGCGGACTACCATGTTATTGCATTGCGGCAAGGTATCACAAGCATTCCGTTAGTTTAAGTCGTTTGTGCTGGCTTTTTACTCATCTGGTTAGTCAATAGGAGGGGTGTCTGCGCCTCTTGTCTCGATTGCAGGGCCAAACTTTATCCTGTTATGACCGCTTTGACCGTCTTTTTCGCAACCGCCGGAGCAGTCCGGCAATCCGAACCACTTGACCTCACTTAACCAAACACGCGACACGCAACCGTGCGCAGATCAATTAGCCAGGAGGACTACTAATGAGTCAGGACAACGAAACGATCGTCATCGCCAGCGCGGCGCGTACGCCTGTTGGTTCATTCAACGGCTCATTGTCCGCACTTTCAGCGCATGATTTGGGTAAAGTCGCTCTCGAAGCCGCAATGGAGCGCGCCGGTGTTGCGCCAGCTGAGGTTTCCGAAGTCATCCTGGGCCAAGTCCTGGCTGCCGGGGCAGGTCAGAACCCAGCACGTCAGGCATCTGTTAACGCTGGCATTCCGCACGAAAGCCCAGCCTGGGGCATGAACCAACTCTGCGGTTCAGGTCTCCGCGCTGTCGCACTGGGTGCACAGCAGATCCAAGATGGTTCGTCATCGATTGTCATCGCGGGTGGCATGGAGAGCATGAGCCAGGCGCCTCACGTTGCACACCTCCGCAACGGTACGAAGATGGGCGACCTCAAATTCCTCGACAGCATGCTTCGTGATGGTTTGATGGATGCCTTCCATAACTACCACATGGGTACGACCGCCGAGAACGTTGCCCGCCAGTGGCAGATCACGCGCGATGAACAGGACAACTTCGCCGTTGCATCTCAGAACAAAGCTGAAGCCGCGCAGAACGCTGGCAAATTCAAAGACGAAATCACACCAGTGACGATCAAAACCCGCAAGGGCGAAACCGTCGTCGACGCGGATGAGTACATCAAACACGGCGTCACGCTGGATAGTGTCGCCAAGGTTCGCCCGGCCTTCGACCGTGAAGCAGGCACGGTTACCGCTGCAAACGCATCCGGCATCAACGACGGTGCAGCCGTCGTTCTCCTTATGACGGCGGCAGAAGCCAAACGCCGCGGCATCGAACCAATGGCACGCATCGTCTCGGCTGCGACGGCCGGTGTCGATCCTGCGATCATGGGTACAGGCCCAATCCCAGCATCCCGCAAAGCGCTAGAGAAAGCGGGTTGGACGACTGATGACCTCGATCTCGTTGAAGCAAACGAAGCTTTCGCAGCACAGGCCTGCGCCGTGAACAAAGACCTTGCCTGGGATACCTCCAAGGTCAACGTCAACGGCGGCGCCATCGCGATTGGCCACCCAATCGGCGCATCGGGTTGCCGCGTTCTCAACACGCTGCTCTTCGAAATGAAGCGTCGCGACGCTAAGAAAGGCCTGGCGACGTTGTGCATTGGCGGCGGCATGGGCGTTGCCCTCTGCGTAGCGCGCGACTGACTGTAGCCATCAAGATGCAGGGCCGGTCTCGTTGACTAGCGAGTGGCCCTGCGTCCCAAGCATTGATGCTGCGCTCAGCAGCCCAGCTACCCATTCCACAAATGAACGAAAACAAGGAGAGTTCCATGGCTCGAGTTGCCATTGTCACCGGAGGAACGCGCGGTATCGGCCTCGCAATTTCGCTCGCACTGAAAAACGCAGGCTGTTCGGTTGCTGCCAACTATGCCGGCAACGATGAAGCTGCCAACAAGTTCAAAGAAGAAACCGGCATCCCTGTCTTCAAATGGTCGGTTGCCGATTACGATTCTTGCGCCGAAGGCGTCAAGAAAGTCGAAGCTGAAGTTGGTCCGGTTGATATCCTCGTCAACAACGCCGGCATCACCCGCGACGGCATGTTCCACAAGATGACCCGCGAGCAATGGCAGGAAGTCATCAACACCAACCTCAATGGTCTGTTCAACATGACCCATCAGGTTTGGGGTGGTATGCGAGAGCGCGGTTTCGGACGCATCGTCAACATCTCTTCCATCAACGGCCAAAAAGGTCAGATGGGTCAGGTGAACTATTCCGCATCCAAAGCTGGTGACCTCGGCTTTACCAAAGCACTCGCCCAGGAAGGCGCGTTCAAAGGCATCACCGTCAACGCGGTTTGCCCTGGCTACATCGGTACCGAAATGGTCCGCGCGATTGATCCGGAAGTTCTCAAAAAGAACATCCTTCCGCACATCCCGGTTGGCCGTCTTGGCGAGCCTGAAGAAATCGCCGACGTCGTTGCATTCTTGGCATCCGACAAAGCAGGCTTCATCACCGGCTCGACGATCTCCGCAAACGGCGGCCAGTCAATGATCTAATCCAGAGATCAACGCCTTCGAATTATTGTGCTAAGGGCCAGCCATAAGGGCTGGCCCTTTTCTTTTTTGTGTTGGCTTGTCAGTTGTTTCTTTGCTCAGGCTCTAGTCGCCAAGAGCATTGACTTGGCGCATTGCTTTTCCGTCGTGCATAATCAAAGTCTGCCATTTCCGCGAGCAATGCGGCTGATCACGACGCAACAACAAAAAAAGTGTACCAGCCCATCTTTCCTTCTCAACCCTCGCGCAGCATATAGCGGCAGTAGAAGGACCGTAACTTGTCCAAGCCCAGGAGGTTTCCATGGCCCTCGCCATCAATGACATCGCTCCCGATTTCGAAGCACAAACGACCCAAGGTCCGATAAAGTTCCATGAATGGATCGGTGACGGCTGGGCGGTCCTGTTTTCGCACCCCAAAGACTTCACACCGGTCTGCACGACCGAGCTTGGGGCAATGGCCAAACTCAAGCCGGAGTTCGACCGCCGCAACACCAAGATTGTCGGTCTTAGCGTGGACCCGGTCGAGAACCACGTCGAATGGTCAAAGGACATCACCGAAGTCACAGGTGCGACGGTAAACTACCCGATGATCGGCGACACAGACCTGAAGGTTGCCAAGCTCTACAACATGCTGCCTGCGGATACCGAAGGCACATCGGAGGGCCGCACGCCTGCAACGAACGCAACGGTCCGCACGGTTTTCATCATCGGGCCCGACAAGCAAATCAAGCTGATGCTCACGTACCCAATGTCGACCGGTCGGAACTTTGACGAGATCCTCCGCGTTCTCGACTCGTTGCAGATGACCGCGGAGCGCAAACTGGCAACGCCTGCTGACTGGCGACCAGGTGACGATGCGATTATCGCCGGCACGGTTTCAGACGAAGCCGCCAAGGATCTGTTCCCGCAGGGCTGGAAAACAATCAAGCCGTACCTGCGCGTTGTTTCGACGACCAAGTAGGCATCCAGTCGCCGGACACATAGGACCGGAGAGCTTCAGCTGACTGCTGTTTGCGAAAAAAAGAAAACGGCCGCTGGGATTGAGATCCCGGCGGCCGTTGTTTGTTACGAGTGGCTGCGCCTCGTTTCCCCGAGGCGCAGCGTGTCTCAAGACTTAGCAGTTATACCCACCGCTGCGCATGCAATCGCGCATTTTATCGCGGATCTTGTCTTTCCAGTTCTGAGCATCGCTGGAGCCGTCGTCGCCGCCATCGCGCTGACCGGAACGGAAGCCCTGCTTGTAGCCCTTCTTGTAACCCTTTTTATAGCCCGCGATGTACTGCGCTTGGCCAGCGTCCGCGGTCGCGTAGCGGGATCCGCCAATAAGCGTATCAACGTAGGACGCCATGTAGGCGTCTTTGTAGCCGTCCTTGTATCCATCCGAGCGCCCCTTGGAGAGGCCATCTGCATAACCCTGCTGATATGATCCGGCGAGAGCTGGTGTGCCGTTGGCCATCACTGCCCCCATCAGGACGAACGCCGAAAGGGCGATCATGAAAAAGCGCTTGATGATGTGGTTGGAATTGGCTGCTGCTGCGGTGCTGAGTGTCATCTGTTTTTCTCCGAAAGAACTGTTGTTGCCCGATGAGCGCCACATTGTCGGAAGGCGGCTGAATTGATTTTGAACGTTGCGTTCATAAGGAGTTCATGAGCCGCAGCACGATCGGGATTTGGCGTTCAAGCGCTTCGTTTTCGCCCCACAGGACTCTGTGTGTCGCCGCCGTGAGCTGGTCAGAATAACGCTTCTGCGCCGTGGCGTGGTGCCTTTGTAGAGCCAGCCTAAACAAATTCGAAAGCGGTTTTGGAGCGGGTCCGGCATCACCTGGTGAGGGATTGGCGCGTGCCAATCTTCCGCATTTCATCACCAACTCGCCTCGTTCCGTCCTCAAAGAACGGATGCGAATTTTGGTTGCCAGCGCAGCAATCACTGTGCATAGTCCAGAAAGTAGTACAAAGAGGCATATTTTGCAGGATTTTGCAGAAGCATTTAGGTTGGCGTTTGCACTGGTGCTCTCAGGAGATGCAGACCTCCTGGAGATCATCGGTCTTTCGCTACACGTAAGCTTCTCCGCAATGTTCTTCTCCTGCGTGATTGGCCTCGCATTGGGAAGCTTCGTTGCGGTCGCGCGGTTTCCAGGCCGCAGCGCCGTGATCGTCATCTTCAACACACTGATGGGACTTCCGCCGGTCGTGGTCGGCTTGCTGGTTTATCTGGCGCTGTCTCGCGCCGGGCCTTTCGGCGCGTTGGGGCTCCTCTACACACCTGCGGCCATGATCATTGCCCAAACGATCCTCATCACGCCGATCATCGCTGCGCTCTCCCGGCAAATCGTCGAAGATCTGTTCAACGAATACGATGAGTTTTTTCGCTCTCTCGCCCTACCGATGTGGCAGGCGATGGGCGCCGTACTTTGGGACGCGCGCTATAGCCTGATCACGGTTGCGCTCGCGGGCTTTGGCCGTGCGGTCGCGGAGGTCGGTGCGGTCATGATTGTCGGTGGCAACATCGACCACCTGACCCGCGTCATGACCACCGCCATTGCCCTTGAAACCTCAAAAGGCGATTTGGCGTTAGCCTTGGCACTCGGCATTGTCCTACTCGCGATTTCAATGACCGTGAACGCATTAGCGCTATCGTTACGCGCCAGCGCGGCAAGGCAGGCTTATGCGTGATATGACGTTGTCCATGGCAAAAGATAATCCGCTCGCTGCAACTGCATCCGCGCCAAACACCGTTGGAGGGCATGCAAGCGACACGGCACCCGCACAAGACCTCACAGGAACTTTGTTTCCACTCAAAGTCAAAAGCCTTGTCTTTGAGGCGGGCGGGCGACGCTTGATCGATGGCCTTGATCTCACCCTGCAGCGCACCGGTACGACTATGATCATGGGCCCTAACGGCGCCGGCAAGTCGCTCCTGCTGCGCCTCATCCATGGGTTGTTGCAGCCGATGGCGGGCATGATCGAATGGGGGGGGCAGCCCCCTTCAGACACCTTGCGGCGGTTCCAGGCCTTGGTGACTCAGAAGCCGGTTCTGCTGCGTCGGTCGGTAGCCGAAAACATCGATTTTGTTTTGCGAACGCTAGGGCGCACAAACGCTGACGAGCGGGATGCGCTTCTAGGTCAGGTCGGCCTTCTCGAACTTCGAGATCAGCCTGCTCGCAAGCTTTCAGGCGGCGAGCAACAGCGCCTGTCGCTTGCCCGCGCGCTTGCAATCAACCCGTCAGTTCTGATGCTCGATGAGCCCACCGCGAGCCTCGACCCGGCCTCAGTTTTGGTGATCGAACAGCTTGTCAACCGAGCGGCATCTCGCGGCGTAAAGGTGATTTTCATCACCCACGATCTCGGCCAAACCCGCAGGCTCGGTGGCGACGTCATCTTCATGCATCGCGGCAGGGTCGCCGAGCACACAAGCGTCGAAAACTTTTTCGAAGCCCCAAAAAGTCAAGCCGTTCGCGACTTTGTCGCTGGACGAATTGTTTTGTGATCTCGAATCAACTGCAAACGAGGGTGAGCTAGATGCGTAAGAACGTGTTGAGGGTAGCGTTGGCCGTCACGGCCGCGAGTCTGTTGGCAACGGCACCCGTCCTGGCCGGTCCGTCGATCATCGTTCAATCGACGACGTCAACGGCAAACTCTGGGCTCTATGATCACCTCCTGCCGACGTTCAAGAAAAAGACCGGCATCACAGTCAACGTCGTTGCCGTCGGCACGGGGCAGGCAATCAAAAACGCCAAAAACTGCGACGGCGATGTGCTGCTTGTTCACGCCAAATCGGCTGAAGAGAAATTCGTCAGTGAAGGGCACGGCGTGAAACGATTTGACCTGATGTACAACGACTTCGTCATCGTTGGCCCACCGGCCGACCCTGCCGCCATTGCCGGAACCAAAGACGTCAAAGCAGCTCTGAAAGCGGTCGCAGAAAAATCCGCGATTTTTGCTTCGCGCGGCGACGATTCCGGCACCCACAAAAAAGAAAAGAAGCTTTGGGCAGCAGCCGATGTCGATCCCTCAAAAGGCTCCGGCAAATGGTATCGCGAAACCGGTTCCGGTATGGGCGCGACTCTCAACGCTGGGGTTGGTATGGGCGCGTACGTCATGACCGATCGCGCGACTTGGATCGCGTTTAAAAACAAAGGCGACTACAAGATTGCCGTCGAAGGCGATAAGGAACTGTTCAACCAATATGGCGTAATCCTCATCAACAAAGACAAATGCCCAACCGTGAAAAGTAACCTTGGCCAGAAGTTCGTCGATTGGCTTCTTTCGGCTGAAGGGCAAAGCGCCATTGGTTCTTACAGTCGCGACGGGCAACAGCTGTTTTTCCCAAACGCAACCGCTACCGAAGCAAAACAAGCAGGATAACCTGTCAGCTTGACGTTAGGTCTATGCAGGCCTGCAGAAAGCAGCATAATCCGGTTCGGATTTCTCGCCTAACGAGCCGGGTTACATGCTGCATGGATAAGTATCTCACGACCAAAGAACTCGCCGAGCTTTTGCGGCTTAAGGAACGCAAGGTCTACGACATGGCGGCGGCAGGTGAAGTTCCCTGCACGCGGGCAACTGGCAAGCTCTTGTTTCCGCGCGATGCTGTAGACTCTTGGCTCGCGCAACACACTGAAGCAAATGGCGTCGCCGCCTTGCGTCAGCGCCCCAACGTGGTTCTTGGCAGCCATGACCCCTTGCTCGAATGGGCTTTGCGCGAATGCAGGTCGAACTTGGCGACCTATTTTGATTCGAGCCGCGATGGCTTGGAACGGTTCAACCAGTCGGAAGGAATCGCAACAGGCCTGCACGTCTATGACGCCGACAGCCAGGATTGGAACATCGAGCCCGTCCGTGAAACAGCGGACCTATTTCCCGTCGTGCTGATTGAGTGGGCGTGGAGAAAACGGGGCTTGGTCGTGGCCGAGGGAAATCCCTTAGGCATCGCGTCGATGGCTGACCTAAAATCGAGGAGGGTTGTTCCGCGACAGGCAACTGCCGGGAGTCAGATCCTGTTGCAAAAGGCGTTGGCAGATGAAGGCCTGGGCGCGAGCAATGTTAAATTTGCGGAGCCTGCTTTGTCGGAAGCGGATGCAGCGCTTGCTGTTCTAGCTGGCAAGGCGGACGCGGCGTTTGGGCTCTCCGCCTTGGCTCACCAGCATCGTCTCGATTTTGTCCCAATCATCGATGAACGCTTTGATCTGCTCGTCGATCGCCGAAGCTATTTCGAACCACCCGTGCAGAAACTTCTGTCCTTCGCGCAATCGGCTGCATTCCAAAAAAAAGCAGAAGAACTTGGTGGCTACGACATCACAAACCTCGGGCAAGTCCGCTTGAACTCGCCGAGGTGAAGCCGACCTAGACCCGACACAGCAAGAACTAGATCTGTTCCTTCGCTTCTTTTTCTTTCTGGCGTCGCATGCATTCCCTTGCGTGATTGTTAGAGATGTTCAGTTTCTGATCCGGCGTAACAGTGAACTGCTTGATCTGGCCTCTAAGTTTTTCGAAAGTTTTTTGCGCATCAATAACACGACCCCGTGGTCGGTTTCCCATGAGCTTGATTCTGATATCCACAGTTGGGTAGCCGGCGTTAAAATATGTTTTGCCGCTGCGCTTCATCTTACGGCCTTCACATCTTAGGTGCGAATTTGAGTTTCGGGCGGTGAGGTATTTGCTGCCGAGTGCGAGCGATAACTCCGCAGCCCTTGCCAAAACAATCTGCTCAAGGTGCTTCCTCGGCGTCACGCGCGTTCCATCTTGGAAAACCCGATATTCGCTGTCATTGATCTTTTCGATGCCGTATTGGCTAAAGCCAGACGGAAGACTCGTGTCAACTGGCTCAGCTGGATAAGCGGAGACGGGTAGAGCCTTGATGTGTGCGCCAATGCAACCTGACAGCCCCGTCGCCAGAACCGCGACCAGACAAACACGTGCCAAAAATATGTCGCGGCGCGGTTTAGCGCTGCATCTCCGAACTTCAATTATCTTTTGCAAGTGAAACTCAGCCTCAGTTGCTGATGTAGAATCTTAGTATGATCTCAAGCCACGCTGACATGAAAACAAAGACAGCACTATGCGCCCAATTGGGCACTGTTTAGAGTGGCGGCCTCGCATTAGATGTGGAGTAGAATTTTGGGGACCGATCCTTGTTAGGGTGAAACCTCACGACCACAAAAATTGAAAACAGCGAACCATCAATGAATCGATTCCGCACTGCAGCTCCAATCCGAGAATCGCTATGGTAGGATCCTCTTCACTTCTGCAGATAGCCGATTCTGTCCCCCTCCAAAACAACAGCCCGGCCTTCGACAGCTACACCGCTGACAGGTAAGAAACGCACGTAGTCACCCTCTCGGACGAAACGCCAGCATCCTTCTTTGCCATGCCCGGTCTCAAACTTGCGGCATTGCCACCCCTCGTCGGTCAGCCACCAACGGCCTTTGCTGATCAATCCACCCCATTCGGGCTTAAGCTCCAGCCGTATTGTGCCATCAGCGCCGTAGTGAGAAATCCAGTCATAGGGTTCGGCGGGTTGTTTTACTTTACCGTTACCGGCCAAGCTGTTGCCCGTCAGGAGCTTTTCTAACTCAGATTTAGACAGGCTCTCACGCGTTAACTCCTCTGCGGACGCTTGCAACGGCACACTCGCGACTAGGAAAAATCCAAGAAGTCTGGTGTCGACAAAAAAATCAGTTGGCCAGATTCGAAAAGTCAGACACATCACAAAGCCCTCCAAACATTCAAGCGTTCAAACAGCCTCAATCTTCTTTGCGTGTTTGCCAAGCGCCTTGCGTGCGAAATCAACAAACGTTCTGATCTTCGCCGCGGTGAATTGTGTTTCGGAATGCAGCAAATGAATTGGCAACCGGCGATCTTCAAACTCCGGCAGCAACTCAACAAGATCACCGGATTTGAGCGCATCGGCGACCTGATACGACAAGAGCCGCGTGATGCCCCATCCCACAAGTGCTGCATCGAGTGCGACGCCAATCGTGTTGCAGGTCATGGCTGGCTTCAGGTTGACCGACTGGCGTTTGCCTTTGCTTACGAACTCCCAAACCGGCATCGGGCTGAGGTCGTAGGGCAGAACCGTTTTGTGTTTGTTTAAATCGGCTGGCTTTTCGGGTGTCGCGTGTTTTTTAAGGTAACTCGGTGCAGCGACAGCCACCCGGCGCACAGATCCAACGCGTACTGCTTTCAACGAAGAGTCTGGCAGGTCGCCAATACGCAACGCGACGTCGAGCCCTTCGTCGATCAAGTTGACGACCCGGTCAACGAACAACGTGCGTGCTTTGACGGTCGGATAGTGGTCAAGATAATCGCGCACCACCGGGGCAAGAAATTTCCGCCCAAACATCACTGGCGCGGTGACGGTCAACAAGCCCTGTGGCGCAACATGCGCGCCCGCAGCTGATGCCTCGACCGCCTCAAGATCAGCCAGAATACGTGCCGCTTCCTGATGCAAACGTTCACCCGCCTCGGTCAGTGCAACCTGTCGCGTCGTCCGAATAAACAGGCGCGTACCCAGCCGTGCTTCAAGATCCGCGACCAACCGGGTGACTGAGGGCGGTGACATTTGCAGTTTCCGGCCAGCCGCATTGAAGCCACCCGCATCGGCAACGGCGACAAACGTTTGAAGTTCCTTGAAGCGATCCATTATTCCGATATCCAAAATAGAATATTCAAAATATAGAATATTAATTCCGAATATGGAATAGGGCAATCTCCTGATCAACAGCTTGCAGTCAAGATCTGAGAAGGAGAACACAATGGCCCGCGCATTCGCCGAAATCGCTTTCACGCCCGATGTACTGGCGGTGCAAGAAGCACAGGGTTCCGCCAGCTCATATGCAAAATTCCTTTCACCTGATACCGACCGAGGCGACCGTCTAACCGAGCGCGAAGCCGAGTTCATCGCGCAACGGGATGGCTTCTACCAGGCGACGGTGTCCGAGACCGGCTGGCCCTACGTCCAGTTCCGCGGCGGCCCCAAGGGCTTCGTCAAGGTCCTCGACGAGAAGACGATCGCCTATGCCGATTTTCGCGGCAACCGCCAATACCTAAGCGTCGGAAATCTGAATGGCGATGCGCGCGTCGCCCTGATCATGATGGACTACCCCAACCGTCGCCGCTTGAAAGTGTGGGGTCGGGTCAAACTGGTCGACGCAAAAGCCGACCCCGACCTCATCGAAGAGCTGAGCATTCCAGGGTATCGCGCACTTCCAGAACGCGCGGTCATCCTGACGATCGAAGCATTCGACTGGAACTGCCCACAGCACATCCCTCAGCGCCTGACCCTGGAAGAGCTAGAGCCCCTCATCGCCCCGCTACGTGATGAGGTCGAGCGCCTGGCCGCAGAAAACGAGTCTTTGAAAAACGAACTCGCGGCTCGACCCGCTGGGTCCAGCCACAGCTGATCTGACCACCACGACCTTCAACAACAGACCTGACACGCAACCTTTGAAAGGAACAGACAATGTCTCTTAAACTCAAGAAATTCCTTAAGGCTTTGGTTTTCGCAACCAGCCTAACGTTGGCCCTGCCAGCCGCACACCAGACGCTGGCAGATGGTCTGCAAACGCCGACGGTGGCGTCAGCCCAAGTCCGATACGCCAGCGAAAAAATTGACGGTCTGAAGATCGCCTATCGTGAAGCAGGAAATCCGTCCAACCCTACGATCCTCCTTCTACACGGCTTCCCAACGTCCTCGCATATGTTCCGCAATCTTATACCCAAACTCGCCGAGCGGTATCACGTCCTCGCACCCGACTACCCGGGCTTTGGAGCATCCGACATGCCGGCTGCTGAGGACTATGAGTATTCGTTCGCCAACATCGCCGAGCTTATGACGGAACTCCTGAACCGCAAGAAGGTTGATCGGTATGCAGTCTACCTGATGGATTATGGCGCACCCATCGGTTACCGCATGTTTGCAGCTGACCCGGAGCGTGTGACCGCCTTCGTCATCCAAAACGGCAACGCTTATGAAGAAGGCCTGCGCGAGTTCTGGGACCCGATCAAAGCGTATTGGGCTAAGCCGATCAAAGCCAACGGCGACAAGCTGCGTGGCTTCCTCAATCTGGAGGCAACCAAGTGGCAGTTTACCCACGGCGTCAAAAACCCTGAACGCATCAGCCCGGACAACTACTGGCACGTCCAATATTTGCTCGATCGACCAGGCAACCAGGAGGTTCAGCTTGAATTGTTCCTAGACTACGGCACGAACGTTGGCGAGTACGCAAAGTGGCAGGAGCTGTTCCGCAAACACCAGCCGCCGGCCCTCCTGATGTGGGGCAAAAACGACCACATTTTCCCCGAGGCCGGCGCACATCCCTACAAACGTGACCTGAATAACCTCGAGTTCCATCTGCTCGATACCGGACACTTTGCGTTGGAAGAATATGGACCCCAAATCGCCGAGCGGATCCTCGCTTTGCTCGACAAAGTGAACAGTTGATCGGTCCCACGATTGCATCAGGCCCAAGCGTCACGCCCGCCAACCAGCGGCGTGACGTTTTGCGCTTAGGGGATACAACGTGAGGCTTAGGGGCGCGCAGCCAGACTGCGAAAGCAGCGGTTGCCTGCCATCGCGCCACAAGCAAGCATAAGTCATCATCTCGGCTGAAACTCAGTGCAGCTCTCGTTCCCGTCTCTTCCCGAAATCAAATAGCCCAGAAGGCGCGCCATGCTCGGTTACCTCACCTTGATTTTTAGTTGCCAACTGATCGGTGAGCTCATCGTCGCCGCAACCGGTTTGCCAGTGCCCGGACCTGTAATCGGCATGGCGCTGCTGTTTGCGGGGCTCTCGATCTGGGGCTCTTTGCCAACCGAGCTGGCAGGCGTTGCCGATCATTTGCTCGCCAACCTGTCGTTACTCTTCGTGCCCGCGGGCGTTGGCGTCATGCTGCACTTGTCGCTGTTAGGCCGCGAGCTTGTTTCGATATCGGTTGCGTTGGTGGCGAGTACGGTCATCACCGTTGCCGTCACAGCGTTGCTAATGAGCAAGCTGTCTGAGATGGCCGACAAACCGACGGTCGATGAGGATAAACCCGATGGAGATGCAGCATGAACGACCTGCAAACCATCTGGGTCTATTTAAGCGCGTCTCCGCTTCTACACCTCACATTGACGCTCATTGCATTCCAATTCGGCATGCTGTGCTACCGCACTTCAGGGTTTAATCCGATGCTCAATCCTGTCGCCATTGCTGTAGTGTTGATCGTCTCAATTCTGTTCGCAACCGGCACCAAATACGAAACCTACTTCGACGGCGCACAGTTCGTACACTTCTTGCTTGGTCCGGCGACCGTCGCGCTCGCCATTCCGCTGTACCGCCACTTTGAAAAAGTACGGCGATCCGCATTGGCAATTGTCTCAAGTATTGTCGTCGGCTCGATGACTGCTGCCCTGTCGGCAATGGGGATTGCATGGTTGCTGGGAGCATCACAGCAAACACTCGTTTCACTTGCGCCGAAGTCGGTGACTGCCCCCGTCGCCATGGGCATCGCTGAGCAGCTTGGTGGTTTGCCATCGCTAACAGCGGTTCTGGTTATGGTGACGGGCATTTCTGGCGCCATGCTTGGGCCACCTTTGCTTAACCTCCTAGGAGTTCACAACTGGGCCGCACGCGGTCTTGCTATGGGTACTGCGAGCCATGGGATTGGCACTGCGCGCGCGATGCATGTGAACGAAATTGCCGGAGCTTTCGCAGGACTCGCTATGGGGTTGAACGCACTTGCCACAGCAATTCTACTGCCGCTGCTGCTGCAGATATTGTTCTAGCCAACTTGGGAAGAATGGTGCGTTTTTGCCATGGCTGGCGGCGGTTGGATCAATGCGTCATGGCATGCAGACCGTAGTAGGCCGGCATTAAAACAATCACCGCCCACACGACCGACGACACGGCGCTTGCTGCGAAGAATTTGATACGCGACATCTCCGATGCCCCAACCAACATTGGTACTATTGGCCGCATCGGCCCGGAGAGTTTTGAAACCAGAATAGCAACAATACCCCAGCGCTCGACAAAGGCGCGGGCTTGCTCCAGCTGCTTAGGATGATTCCGCAACGGCCAAAGCTCCGGCAAACGCCGCCGGAAAACAAAGCCGATCGTAAAGGAGGCAAGATCGCCTGCAATCGCCCCGAGCGTCCCAGCAATAATAAGCGGAACCAGCGGACCTTCCGCAGCGCCCTCTAATGCGCCGATTGCAATAAAAAGGGGAGTTGAGGGCACGAAGACCGAGGCAAATATGATCGACTCGGCGAATGCAAAAAAGAACAGGGCGATCTCAATCCAGGTTTCGTTCTCACGAACAAAATTGAGCGCCGCCTCCCACCAGACATCGAATTCCAAACTTGCCTTCCCCCAACAAAACGTCAGCGTTCTAACACGCTTTCCGTAAGCCGTCTTGTGCATCCAGTAAAGGCCCGGAAGCTAAACCCTACAAGGTTTGCTACCGGGCCTGATTGGAGCCCCAAGTTGGGGAGTTAGGCTATTCGAGACAAGTAGCTTGGTGCTACTTCACCATGATCTTACTTTCGGCTGGCATCTCCGATTTCGACCAAACAGCCTTATCGCCCTCACCAGGGTTAAATGATGGGTCGTTATCAGCGTCCTTGTAAAGCGAAATCCACAGCGCGTCGCCAGATTTTGGCTGCTCGTTGAGCGAAATCGTCAGCTGGCGGTGGTCACCTGCTTTGATCTTCGAATAGCCGAGCGGCTTGCCTGTAGGCTTGCCGTTTTTGTCAGCTGCGTAAATCGCGACGTAGCCAGCTTTCGGCATGTGCGCATAATCGATTTTGACCTTGCCGTCGGTGGCTTTCTGATCAAATGCCAGAACAGATGGTGGGAACACGGCTTGGGTTGCGTCACCGGTTGCAGCATGTGTCGGTAGCGGCGCAGCAGCGGCTCCGAAGAGCATTGCAACGGCGAGAATTTTGTAAGTGTGGCGCATTTTATTCCTCCTTATCAGCATTGATGAGACAGCTTAGCCGGTCGCAGCCTTCAACCGGATTTGCTAAACGCCGCTTTGGCAGCGGGGCCTCAACCGAAGTGCCCGTTTTGCGTCAGCGATGACCAGGACATGGGAGTGAGAAATAATGCTGACCAATAGAATCTAGATGCCGCTTTGATCGAATTATTCGATTGGCTTACGTCTCCGAGCTCAGCACCGCAAACTTAGGGAAATGGTTGCGAACCTGATCCCGCAAGATCTCCGCAAGTTCAAGATAGCTGTTGTGGCGTGCGCTAGTTTTTCGCCAGATCAAACCGACCGTACGATAGGGAGAGCGACCATCAAGTTCGACAGTTTTCAAATTTGGATCGCGTGACAACACCGACTGGACATAAAGCCCCGGCAGGAACGTGACGCCGAGATTCATGGCAACCATTTCGCGAAGCGTATCGAGGCTGGTTCCCTCGTATTCGTATTTCAGATTTGCGCCGAAATCCTCGCACAGAGCCAGCACCGCATCATGAAGCTGGTGGCCTTGACCAAGCGCCAAGACATCAACCCCGGACAGAGCATCACGTGTGACGACATCCTTTTGTGCGAGCGGGTGATTGTTCGCGACCGTAAGCATCAAGGGCTCGCGAAACAGCGGGGCGAATGCGAGGTCGGAAGCGGTAACCGGCAACAGCGATATGACGAGGTCGAAGTTGCCTTCTTCAAGCGCATGCGGAAGTAGCCCGGGTATCTCTTCTCGAACATAGAGCTTGAGTTCGGGATAATGGGACTGCAGCTCCGGAATGACCATCGGCAGCAGGTATGGACCAATTGTCGGCGGTAACCCGAGCCGAAGCACACCAGCCAGACCAGCACCATCGCTTGAAGCTGCCAGCACGCGGATTTCGTTTGCATCCGATAGCATCCGTTTAGCGATCTCAACGACCTGCGTGCCCAAAGGGGTCATCAGAACCCCATTCTTCGAGCGCTCGACAAGTTGCGCGCCGAGGCGTGTTTCAAGCGCCTTGAGCTGTTCACTCAACGTTGGTTGTGTCGCGTTTACGCGTTCAGCCGCGCGACGGAAATGGCGCGTTTGCGATAACGCCACCAAATATTCCAGTTGTCTCAAGTTGGGCATCGCCACTCCTTCGGTGTCCGGTTGGTCACAAACGTATGTCGCCGCAGCCAACCCAACCAGGGCTGATCGGAAAAGTCTATCAGCAAAGACATTGCTTCCGATTTGCCGGCTTTCTCGGCGCGCACCAAGTGAATTTAACCGCGCAAAACGCGTGGCGGATGAAACTTGAGGCAGAGATGAACCACCCCCTATCCAGGACGAACGAAGGACTTCGTGAACAAAGATCGAATGGATCTCCGATAACGAGCGCGAGTTCCGCGCCCGCATTTGCATCAGTGAACGGTTGTGCCCATTCGATCATCGAGCGTTCGACAGGTTCCGTCGGCCGAGACAACGCAACGAGTTCCGCACCAGCGTCACAAAGCTTCGTCCGCGGATCATAGAGGAGACATTGATGTTCGACCTGACGAGATTAACGGACATGGTTGGCGACCTGATCGGCCAGTCGGATACCGGAAACGGTTTCGACTCGATCCTGCAACAGCTCAGCGAGCACGGCATCGATGCCTCGCAACTCGATAACCTGGACGTTCAGCAATTTACCGAGCTGCTGTCTCAGAACGGAATTGATCTGAGTGAGCTCGACGTCGGTCAAATTTCGCAACTTGCAGAGCAGGTCGGGCTCGAACTACCGGCAGGCGAACTGCTGGAACGTTTCGGCGGTGGCACGTCGGAACAGTAAGACGCATCGCGTCGATAGAAGGTGGCAGGCCCTTTACGACTTTTACCAAGACGCTCCGGCGGCCTAGCCCTTGGTCGCCGTGGCTTCAGTTCCAAATCGGGAGAATATAATCATGGGCTCACACGCAAATCAAAACGCCGCACAACCCGGCGGGCTAGGCAAATTTCTGTCGGGTGATGCACTCGGCGGTGTATTGCTGATCGTTGCCACGTTTCTGGCGCTGATCTTTTCCAACACCAGTCTTGCCACCATTTACGGTTGGCTCCTTAGCACGCAGATTACGGTCGCAATCAGTACGTTTGTCATCGACAAACCCCTGTTGCTGTGGATTAACGACGGCCTGATGGCGGTCTTCTTCTTGCTCGTCGGCTTGGAGCTGAAGCGAGAAGTTTTGGAAGGCGAACTGTCTGACCGCAGCCGTGCGACATTGCCGGTCATTGCCGCGATCGGCGGCATCGTCGTGCCGGCACTCATCTACGTTGGCTTTAATTACAATGACCCAACCGCAATCAACGGCTGGGCCATCCCGGCTGCAACCGACATCGCATTCGCGCTTGGCATTTTGGCGCTGCTTGGAAGCCGCGTGCCTGTCGCTTTGAAGATATTCTTGCTCGCCGTCGCCATCATTGATGACCTTGCCGCAATCATTATCATTGCTGTGTTCTACACAGCTGAATTGTCGATGGCCTCGCTGGCAGTATCAGCAGTCGGTGTTGCCGTCCTAGCAGCCTTGAACATGTTCAAGGTCGCGCGATTGACACCCTACATCTTGGTTGGTGTCGTTGTCTGGGCCTTCCTGCTGAAATCCGGCGTGCATGCAACCTTGGCAGGCGTTGTGACGGCGCTGTTTGTGCCGCACTTGCCGAGGACCGGCGACGCGTCAGGCGAGACCGTTCTCATGCGCACCGAGCATGACCTTAAGCCATGGGTTCTGCTGGGGATCATGCCAATCTTTGCCTTCGCGAACGCTGGCGTCGCTTTGTTTAACTTGAGCCCGTCAGACCTCTTCGGTCCGGTATCGCTTGGTATCGCTCTGGGCCTCTTCGTCGGCAAGCAAGTCGGCATCATGGGATTCGTCTGGATGGCGGTTGCACTCGGACTTGCCAAACTTCCCAAGGGCGTGAATTGGCAAATGATGCATGGCGCAGCCCTGCTCGCAGGTATCGGCTTCACGATGAGCTTGTTCATCGGCACCTTGGCATTCCCAGGTTCCGCGGAAGCCGCAAGCGTACGTGTCGGTGTCCTAACAGGCTCTATCCTATCTGGTGTCGCAGGCTATCTCCTGCTGCGCCACACCCTCTCGGCGAACCAGGCTGCCTCCTCCCGAGCAGACGACTTCGCCGTGACCGTCCCCGGTCGTTGACGGCCGACCGGAGCGGCAATCGCGTGCCACCGCCAACATCCCTGCCCCCGGCGGTGGCACGCTCATCTAACCAGCATTCATTGTGATGCTGGTGACACTTCCTCAATAGTGAGAATGCGCAAAAAAGGACGTTTGCGGTCTGAATTCGACCGTAAACGTTCTTTTACGTTTACCGCTTGGCCAGCTAGAACCGTTTGAGATTGAGGCATTGCTCTTCCCGCGCTTCCTGCCAAGGACGGATCCTTCGAGAACACAGAAAAGGATCGGCGCTGAGCGCATAGTCCGCCATTAAGATGTGACGCTGTGCCCGTCTGGAATTGAACGGTGCTTTTTATTAAGAACGACACCTGACCTTCACGATCCATTGAAACGCTGCCACTGCGCCAGTTATTCGTCGGCGCCGACGCGGCGTGATCAAGCCTACGCCTGGAGAAGACTGTTGCCCGGTAATATTGCAGCCGCCGCAAAAACACTTTCAGACCGGACCCGCCTCAAAGCGATCCTGGAAAGCAACCAGTTTGTCTGGTTCATTACCGGCTTGATTCTGCTGAACGCAGTGACGCTCGGTCTAGAGACAAGCGCCACAATGCGCGCTTCGATGGGGTCGCTGCTTTACACCATCGATTTTTTAGTCCTGCTTATTTTCACGCTAGAGCTCGCGGCGAAGTTCTATGCCTACCGGTTTGATTTCTTCAAGTCTGGCTGGAACTGGTTTGACTTGGTGATCGTAACCATCTCCTGGGTTCCAGCGTCCGACGGCCTCGCGGTGTTGCGCGCTTTCAGAATCTTAAGGGTCTTGCGGCTTCTGTCAGTGGTCCCTCAAATGCGCCGTGTGATTGGAGCCATTGGCCACTCAATTCCAGGAATGATCTCAGTCATCGGCGTCTTGTGCCTCGTCTTTTACATCTCAGCCGTTTTGGCGACCAAGCTCTTCGGCCAGCACCCCGATCCGCGCATGCAGGAGTGGTTCGGCAACATCTGGGCTTCGGCCTATACGCTGTTCCAAATTATGACGTTGGAAAGCTGGTCGATGGGTATCGTCCGGCCGACGATGGAGCTCTTCCCGTATTCGTGGTTGTTCTTTGTCCCCTTCATAATCGTCACGAGCTTCGCCGTCTTGAACCTGTTCATCGGTATCATCGTCGATGCCATGCAAACGGCGCACGCGACCGAAGAAGCCGAACTCGCCCCAGGTGAGCAACATGCAACACGCTCCGATATCGAAGCCCTGCAGAAACAGCTGGCGAGCCTCCAAAATGCGATTGAAAAGATGGACGCGTCGCCCAAGGACAAGCGGTAGCTTGGGAGCAAGGGCAATAGCGCTCGCCTAGGTGTTCAAGAGGCAACCGCGCTATGTCCGGGGGGCTGTATGTCGTCGCCGGAGATTTAACGCGCCAAGGAGCACTCTGTCAGCTATCCGGAGCAAGGGCCTCTGCAAGCGCTCGCGCGATAACGCGCTCTTCATCGGTCTGGATTACAAAGATTGCGACCTGACCGCTCTCAATGCGCGTAGCGTTCTGCGCGTTGGCAGCGGCATCGACAGATATCCCGATCCATTCCATCTGCTCGCAGATGCGCTGTCGTATGGTGGCGGAGTTCTCGCCGATCCCGCCACAAAACACGAGAGCATCCACGCCGCCGAGCACAGCGCACATTGCTCCGATTTCCCTACGCACTCGAAATACAAAGTACTCGATCGCCTTGCGCGCATCTTCGTCGTCGGAGGCTTCAAGCTCGCGCATGTCATGCGTCAGCCCGGAGAGCCCCTTAAGTCCACTCTCGCGATAAAGTAGCCGGGTTATGTCTGCAGGAGTCATCTGCTCCTGCTCAAGTAAGTACAACAAGACGCCCGGATCAAGCTGACCGCAGCGCGTCCCCATCGGCAAGCCATCGAGAGCCGAAAAACCCATCGTGGACGCAACGCTGCGCCCATCTCTCACAGCGCACATCGATGCGCCGTTCCCCAGGTGCGCAATAATGACCCGGCCATTCGCAACATCGGGCGCAGTCCTCGCCAGTTCCGACGTAATGAAGTCATAAGACAATCCATGGAATCCGTAGCGCCTGATGCCGCGCTCGAAATAGGCTTTCGGCAGGGCGAACGTATCGTTAACCCACGGGTGTCCGCGATGAAACGCAGTATCAAAGCACGCAAGCTGTAAAGCATCTGGGAACAGCCGGCGGGCGGCCTCGACGCAAGCAAGATTATGCGGCTGATGTAGCGGAGCTAGCGGCTCAAGTTTCCTGAGTTCCTGGACAACGTCGTCGTCAATCGCTGTAGGAGACGTGAAGTCGCTACCGCCATGCGCGATGCGATGGCCGAAGCCCGCAAACGAGCCCCGGTCGTTCGTTCCAACCGCCTCCGCAATGATCTCTTTGAGCGCCTCGGCATGATCAGCAGACCCAAGCTGTCGTGTGAACTTCTCGCCGCCAACGGGCTTGACAGAAAGACGTGCGGCCGGACCAAGATTCTCGACTTGACCGGAAACCTGGGTCACCGGTTCGCGCGCCAGACCATAGACCGCGAACTTAACCGACGACGAGCCGGCATTCAGTGTCAGAAGCTTGCGCTCAACCATCACCTGTTGACCCAGTTGTCATAAAGTGCGGCAACGGCACATGAGGCAAGCCGCGCTCGGTCATCGTCAGCTCGGCTGGTTAGGATGACGGGACACTTCGCGCCCATCACCAGTCCGCCGGCTTCAGCGTGTGCAACGAACGTCAGCTCTTTGGCGAGCATGTTGCCCGCTTCGAGGTTTGGCACAATCAACACGTCAGCACGGCCCGCAACCAAGGATGTGATGCCCTTCGTACGAGCAGCATCGACATCTACGGCGTTATCCATCGCAAGCGGCCCGTCGACAATCCCGCCTTTGATCTGTCCACGCTCCGCCATCTTCGAAAGGACTGCTGCATCAAGCGTGGAGGGAATCTTCGGGTTAACGGTTTCAACGGCTGAGAGGATGCCCACCTTCGGCGTCTCAATTCCCAACGCGCGCGCCAGGTCAATAGCGTTCTGGGTGATGTCGACCTTCGCTTCCAGGTCGGGCGCAATATTAATGGCCGCATCAGAAACCAGCATCGGGTGATCGAGCCCGGGCACATCCATGACAAACACGTGGCTCAAACGGCGCGTTGTTCGAAGCCCGCCGGATTTTTTGACGACGTGACGCAACAGCTGATCGGTATGTAGGTGACCTTTCATCAATGCGCGTGCACGCCCTTGCAGGACCAGTTCCACACCTCGAGCCGCCGCAGCATCATGGTCCGGTTCGTCGATGATCTCATAGTCGGATAAATCTGCGTCGATCTCATCTGCGACCGCACGGATCTTCTTCTGACAACCGATCAGGATGGGTGCGATCAACGTCTCTCGGGCAGCCAGTATGGCACCGCCCAAAGCGTTGTGCTCCTCTGGCGCAACGACCGCGGTCGGAATGGCCGGCAGAGAGCTTGCCGTCTCGATCAACCGGTCGAAGTGAACGTGCGAACGCACCGTGAGTTCAGGCACATCGAGATCATTGAATGATATCGATTTCTCCGGCGCAGTAACGTCAGCAAGGCCCTCGGCGATCAGGGCACCATCTTCACGTCTGACAGAAGTCTCAAAACGCGCGAGGCGGTCGCGACCTTTCTCAACAAGCCGCACGCGTGCACAAAGCTTTTCGCCAACGTGCACCCGGTCAAAAAAGTCGAGGGTCTGACTGCGATAGAGCGTTCCTGGACCTGGAAGCTTGGTTCCAAGCACGGCCGAAATGAGTGACCCAACCCACATTGAAGGAGCCACCGCTTCCGGCTCGCCGTCTCCATCGCCATCGTATTTTGGCAAATGAACCGGGTTGATATTGCCCGACGCGTTGGCAAAGACGTAAAGGTCTTCGGCACGGCAGACGCGTTGCAGGGTCGCTTCCGCACCAATCTCAAGCGCATTCCAGGTCTTGTTTTCAATCTTCGTCATTGTGCGGCCCGATGCTGAACTTCGAGTTGAGGAAGTTCGAGACTGCGGCGCATCACGTTCAACAACTCAAACGACCGCGGCTCCATTTCTTCCACGCTGCCAAGGACGTACTCAACCATCTCCATGGCCTTCGTTCGTTCGGTGCGCGATGGGATCAGCTTAACGAGCGTTGCTAAGCCCTGTTCAGGTTCAAAGTGTGCGATCAGCGTCTGTTCATGAATGGTCTTGGCACGGGTCGCAGGGTCCATGTCCCGGAATGGCGGTTCACTCGTCAACAGTTGCGACGAGCGCTCAAGACGGTCTCTGCGAACGTTGCCGCGCGTGTTTGCCAGCAGGACAAGCATGCGCACGACGGCTTCTGCTAAGCCGCCCCGCTCCATTGCATGCAGCGCGTCAACGACAATTGGCAGGTGTCGCAATTCATCAATGGATTTACGCGGCCGTTGGTCAAAGTGGCTCGTCCCATACCACTGCCCCCACGGGCCGGCATAAAGCGAAAGAAACGCTGTTTCGTAGAAGAACGCACGCCAGTCCGTTGCCACCTGCCAGCTTTGCTCAACAACGTCAGCCCACAGCTCTTCGGCAGCAACAAACGGATTGTCTGGACGAGCCGGTTTGCGGGATTGGCGAACCTTATCGGCTAGCTTGGAGACCGCCGTCATCGAAGGGTTTGTCGATGCAAAAGCTGTTCTTTTCAGGCGCACGGGATGGAGCGACCGGGCAAGCTGCGCCGACTGTTCGTTGGACATCGCCTGAACGTAGGGCCGCCATGTGGTCTCGTAGATTTCCGCCAGCTGTTCGGACATGCGCGCAACGGCTGCGAACGCCACTTCTTCCTCCCGCCCGCTATCGATGGCCAGGATGTCCGACATCTGGCGCTTATGGAAGCTGACGGTGAATTGTTTGGCGGTTCCTTCTCCAGCAATGTCGTCGATCTTCATTTCGTACAGGCCCGGCGACAGCGCTTCGATGGTCTTCAGCGTCGAAGCCATCTGTGAGTGCTCTTTCTTCGCGACGGACGAGGAGACGAAGATGCCAAGATGGCCAACCTGCTCGTGGACCATGTAGATGATCCGCTGTCCGCAGATCTCAATCTCCGTCTCATCTGAAAAGGTATCGACAATCCAGTTGAGCGCCTGTTGCGGTGGCGTGATGTTGTCGCCGTGAGATGCGAAAACGATGATCGGAGCCCGAATTGATTTAATGTCGATTGGTCGCCCGGTCTCTAGCCGTGCTTCGCCCTTGCTGAGCTTGTTGCCAACAAACAAGCTCTCGACGATCCAGCGGATCTCAGCTTCTTTCATAAGATAGAAGCCGCCCCACCAGCGTTCAAAATCCAAGAAACGTTGAGCGCCTTTGTCGACGTCGGCGTAAAGGTCGAAATACTTCCGGAACCATGTCCGCCCAGGATTGAGCATCTCGAAGTTGAAGACGAGATGAGCACCATCGAAATTGCCAGCACCAACATCCGACATCACCATCGCTGGCAGCACGCCACCGAGCATTCCGCCGTTGTAACGCATCAGATCTTGGCCGAGCCGACCGGACCAATAAGCCATCGGTGAGCCATTGAGGACAATCGGGCCTGCAAGGTCAGGATTGGTCGCAGCAAGAATTGACGTCGCCCAGCCGCCTTGACAGTTGCCGACGATCACGGGTTTCGGTGAATCTGGGTGCAGCCTGCGAATTTCACGCAGGAAAGCTGCTTCCGCGTTCGTAACCGCAGCCAGCGTCTGGCCCTGCTCCGGCATCTGCTTGAACGCCACAAAATAAACAGGGTGTCCATCCGCCAACGCAACACCCACCTGGCTGTCAGGCTTAAAGCCACCAATACCCGGACCATGTCCCGCCCTCGGATCAATAATGACGTAAGGGCGTTTCCACTGGAAAACCTCAAGGCCTTCTGGTGGCTTGATCCGCAGCAGCATGTAGTTGCACGGATGAGGCAGGCACGCGCCATCCATCACAACATCATAGTCGTAGATAAGAACCGGCGGCGCGCCCGCAGCCTCGTGCTCAAAGAAAATGTCACCACGCTGACGCAGCGTGTCGAGCGTCAGAACAGCGCGTTGCCCGGCATCCTCCAGGTACTCCAGATAGTCCTGTTGCAAAGTGCCAGCGGCTTGCGCCCTTCTAAAAAGCTCCGTAATGCGCCCGGTCGTAGCCTCAATCTTCTCCCGGTTCGCCGTCCATTCTTTGACGCCCCGGGAGGTTCGGCTTTGAGCTGCCTGGTTCAGCAAGCGCGATTGCGTTTGCACGGCAGACGCAATCGTTTGCCAAGGCTGATGCGCGTTGTCAGACATAAAAAGGGTCTCCGCCCGAACTAAGCCCCCGAGGGCAAATGGTTAGCCGACGAGGCTGTAGCCGCCGTCGATCATGTGAACGCCGCCGGTGACGTTCTTGGCTTCACGGCTCGCCAGGAAAGCCGCATACGCGCCAACGTCTTCGATCGTTGCGAGATGATGCGTCGGTGTGCGCTCTGCAGTGTGCGCCATGAGTTCATCGAAGTGATCGATGCCGCTTGCAGCCCGCGTCTTGAGAGGTCCCGGCGAGAGGGCGTGCACCGAGATACCCTTGGGTCCAAGTTCAGCCGCGGCATAGCGGGTTGTCGATTCCAATGCCGCCTTTACCGGACCCATGACGTTGTAATGTTCGACCACTTTCTCTGCGCCGTAAAACGATACGGTCATGCAGGTGCCGCCATCGGGCATGAGCGGTTCGGCGTGTTTGATGAGACGCAAAAACGAATGGACGGAAACATCCATCGCCAACGAAAAGCCTTCGCGTGAACAGTCAACAACCCGCCCGTGCAGATCTTCCTTCGGACAGAATGCGATGGAGTGCAGCACGATATCTAAGCCACCCCAAGTTTGAGAGATGGTCTCAAACAAGTTGTCCATCTGTGCGTCGTCTTGCACATCGAGAGGCTCGACGATGCGGGCATTAAGCTTGTCTGCAAGCGGCCGCACATGTGGTTCGGCTTTCGCATTCAGATAAGTGACGGCAAGTTCGGCGCCTTGATCGGCCAGGGCTTTAGCGCACCCCCAAGCGATCGATTGGTCATTGGCAATCCCAACAACAAGCGCGCGCTGGCCTTCGAGCGAAAACATGGACAGTCCTCCATGGATATTGCGCTGCACGAAAGCTAGCAATTGAGCGTGACAGTTAAGTGAATCCGAGCCCGATGGGCGGTATGTCGCAAGCTTCTTCCATAGCGGGACTGAGCGGTGACAAAAGCCCCTAAGCTAAGGCCCGAGCCGGCGCGTCTTTCGGCATCAACGCACCGCTGTTAACAGTCGTTAAGACGAATTGATGAGTAAGGTGATCGGTCCTCACCAGCAGACATGTTTTGGAACGCGCATGCACTATTTCTCAACCAAGCGATGCGTTTGCCCACGCGAGACAGATCGCAATAAGCGCTTTTTGCTAAGCGCCAGTTGGAGCCACACCCGCTCAATCTCTCTTCGCTCTGAGTAGCTTTTTGAGCTTGTTGGGAAGATTGAGAGCTTAAGCGCGCTATCGGTGGATTGGGCGCGTCTGATTGAACATGCGCGATGGCTCGGATTCTGATCGGTGGCTCAAATCCGGCCCTTCCCACCTCAAAGCGCACGGCAAAGCCGACCTCATTCAATTTGACCGGTTACGCGCCGACGGGGTTCTGGCTTCGGTGCTGAGGGCACCGTGTTGCCTAGTGGCGCTTCGAAAGCAGACGGCAGCGATGACCTGCGTCTCGAAAATCGAAAATCGCAGACGAAATCCGGGCCGCCCGCACTGGGCTGGTAGCAACACCTTCCAGCAGCTTCTACGCTGTAGCCGAATAGCAGCGGATTGCGCAGACTAACAATCGCCTGTCGGATGACGAGGTTTGGCTACCTGCTGGGCTCAGATGTCAGCGCTGCTGTTCAACAGCTTGGTAGCCCGGTGGTGGCACGCGTAAGTTCGCCGGCTGGAACGGTTTTGGTAACGCTGTGAAAAACTGGCGCACCCGGCAGGAGTCGAACCTGCGACCTTCGGAATCGGAATCCGACACTCTATCCAGCTGAGCTACGGGTGCTTGGAGTCCTAGCTTGTAACCCATTCGCGAGGTCCGCGCAAACCAGCATCGGCTAAGGCTTTGACCGCCGCGAGCCCGGCTTTGGCCTTGTCCTGACACGGACAGGTTTTTCCCAAGTTGTTCACAGGGTTATGCCATGTCGCGGAATTGCCACTTTATTGCCTGCCCCGAAATGCCCGACCATGAGCGCATGTTGAACGCCGTTAAAACCGTTGGGTGAAACCATGTCGCTGCACTATTCGGATGATCTCAAATCGATGGAAGACTTCCTGAGTGGGCACCGCCACCGGGAGACTAAAATGCGCCGCGCTCTGCAGAGGATTCTAAGTGCGGCAGAGGGTGATACCCGATTTGAATCCATGAACTGGTCGGATGTCGCCGAAGTGGCCCGCCAGGCACTTCAGCAGACTGAGGTTGACACCCAGCAAGCAAAAACGTCCATGCTGCGCTAATGGCACCCTGGAGTTCTAGGCGTTACGCGCAGAAAAGTAACCTACGCGCGACGATTGCCAAAGCTCAAAAAATGGAGTGAGCGGTTCAAGCAAGCGGGTGGTCGAGCTGAACCGCAGCCCCTATAGTCCGCCTTCATGAGCAAAGAAAATGACACGACCGACGCACCTCCCGCGCGTGCGGAAATCTGTTCCGTCCCCAACGGAGACACCGCCCCCATCCAGAAAGGCTCCCACGTCTATCTGGTCGACGGCTCCGGCTATATCTTCCGTGCCTTTCACGCGCTGCCACCGCTGACGCGACCATCTGATGGTCTCCCTGTTGGCGCGGTGCACGGCTTCTGTCAGATGCTCTGGAAACTGTTGTCGGATACCAAGGTCGCCGAAGCGCCGACTCACATCGCGGTCATTTTCGACTACTCGTCTAAAACGTTTCGCAGCGACATCTTCGAAAACTACAAAGCCAACCGCCCGCCGCCACCTGAAGAGCTGGTGCCTCAATTCCCGCTCATTCGCGACGCGGTGATCGCATTTAACGTCGCCTGCATCGAACAAGATGGCTACGAGGCCGACGACCTCATAGCAACCTACGCCAAACAGGCCGTGGAAGCCGGTGGCGATGTCACGATTGTGTCCTCCGACAAAGACCTGATGCAGTTGGTACAACCCGGTGTCGTCATGTGGGACGGCATGAAGAACAAGAAAATCGGCCCCGATGAGGTCTTCGATAAGTTCGGCGTGGCTCCGGACAAAGTCATCGACGTACAGTCGCTCGCCGGCGACAGCGTTGACAACATCCCCGGCGTTCCCGGCATCGGCGTCAAGACAGCGGCGCAGTTGATCGGTGAGTACGGCGGCCTTGATGAGCTGTTGGAACGAGCGTCCGAAATCAAACAGCCAAAGCGTCGCGAAAAACTCATCGAGTTCGCCGACCAGGCGCGCATGTCCCGGGATCTCGTAACGCTTGCCCAGGATGCACCGCTCAAAGTTTCATCTGAAAAGCTGGCGCTTCAAGAAACCCTCAGCGAACCGCTCCTCGCATTCCTGCGCGAGATGGAATTCAACACGCTGACCCGCCGCATCGCGGAAAGCTTAGGTGCCGAACCGACACCCGAACTGCCAAAATCCGTCGGCGCAAGCGTTGCGAAAAAAGGTAAGTCCGACGCGTCGGGAAAAGGCAAAGGCGGGGCCGCCGACAGTACATCCGGTGCATCCGCAGGGACACCAACAGCTTCTGTCGAACACGGCAAACGCCTCGCCACCTCAGCAGCCTTCGACCGCGCCGCCTATCAGACCGTCACCACCATCGCCGAACTCGGCGACTGGATCGCGGAAGCCTATGAGATGGGCTACGTCGCCTTCGATACCGAAACGGGCAGCCTGGATGCTTACAACGCTGACCTTGTCGGCGTCTCGCTGGCTACCAAACCAGGCCACGCCTGCTACGTGCCAATCGCCCATACGCAAAACGGCGGAGGTCTTGATTTTGACGGTGACCGCGGCCCGGAACAAATCAGCCTGCGCGAAGCGCTTGATGCGCTAAAGCCACTCTTAGAAGACCCAGGCATTCTCAAGGTCGGACAAAACCTCAAGTACGATCTCGTCGTCATGGCCCGGCACGGCATCCAGATGGAGGGCCTCGACGACACCATGCTGTTGTCCTACGTGCTGGATGGAGGGCGCGGCAGCCACGGCATGGACGACCTCGCCGAACGGCATCTCCAGCACACGACGATCTCCTTCAAGCAGGTGATCGCGCATGCGCCCGGCAAGAAGATCGCCGACAAATCATTCGCCGGCGTGCCGATCGACAAGGCCACCGAATACGCCGCCGAAGACGCTGACGTCACCTTGCGCCTCTGGCAGATCCTCAAACCGCGCCTTGTCACCGAGCGAATGACAACGGTTTACGAAACGCTCGAACGCCCGTTGGTCCGTGTCATCGCTGATATGGAATTGGCAGGCGTCAAGGTCGACCGCAACATTCTCTCGCGCCTGTCCGGAACATTCCAGCAGCGCATCGGCGCGCTCGAAGATCAGGTCTTCGAACTGGTCGGCGAGAAGTTCAATCTCGCCTCGCCAAAGCAGCTCGGTGAACTACTCTTCGATAAGCTCAAGCTCCCCGGCGGCAAGAAGACCAAAACCGGGCAGTGGGAAACACGCGCGGGCCTGCTTGATGATCTGGCCGCCAACGAAGAGCTTCCCGAAGACGCCCGCAAGCTCGTACAAACCATGCTGGAGTGGCGTCAGCTCTCCAAGCTGAAGTCCACCTACACCGATGCCCTGCCCGGTTACATCGCCGAGAATGACCAGCGCATTCACACGTCTTACTCGATGGCCTCAACGACAACCGGCCGCCTCGCCTCCTCCGAACCCAACCTGCAAAACATTCCGGTGCGCACCAAAGAGGGCCGCGAAATCCGCACCGCCTTCGTCGCCGAAAAAGGCAATAAGCTAGTCTCGGCGGACTACTCCCAGATCGAATTGCGCGTGCTGGCCCACATCGCCGAAATTCCGCAGCTCAAAAAAGCTTTCGAAGAGGGCCTCGACATTCACGCCATGACGGCGTCTGAAATGTTCGACGTGCCCATTGAAGGCATGCCCGGCGAAGTCCGCCGCCGCGCCAAGGCCATCAACTTCGGCATCATCTACGGCATCTCCGCGTTCGGCCTCGCCAACCAGCTCTCCATCCCGCGCCAGGAAGCCGCCGAATACATCAAGACCTACTTCAAACGCTTCCCCGGCATCCGCGCCTACATGGAAGAGACGAAGCAATTCGCGCGCGACAACGGCTACGTGGAAACCATCTTCGGCCGCAAAATCCACTACCCGGAGATCAACACCAAGAACCCCTCGATGCGCGGCTTCCACGAACGCGCCGCCATCAACGCTCCGATCCAGGGCTCGGCCGCCGACATCATCCGCCGCGCCATGGTGCGTATGCCCGATGCGTTGCAGGCAGCAGGCCTGACTTCAGCGCGCATGCTGCTTCAGGTGCATGACGAATTAATCTTCGAAGCCTCCAAGTCAGAGGCTGACAAGGTCATCGAAGTCGCGCGCGATGTGATGGAAGGCTCAAGCCTGCCCGCGGTTCAGCTTTCCGTACCCATCAAAGTCGACGCCCAATCCGCCGACAACTGGGACGAAGCTCATTAGCTTTGTCTCACGCGACTGATCCGTGCCTGTGGCACGGGTCGCTCCGACAGGCGGCGCATTTGCCAACACTCGGCAAGCCGGTGTTGGACTAGCGCCGGGTCGCCTTGCTCCCGCGGACCTGCGGTCCGAAGTGGCTGGTTGTCATGGCCCGGTTGTTGAGTGGGCAACCGAAGGGCCAACTAAAATGTCATGGCGCGGATGTCGCGAGCATCGCGAGCGATGGGCATCTGAAGCGCGCGCAAAAAAAGCGCGCCACCAATCCTAGCAACGCGCTCCAACATCGAGTGCTGGTTGTCAGGGCGCGGGTGCAGGTCGGCACCCGAAGCGCCAACAAAAAAATGTCATGGCCCGGATGCCGCGAGCACGTTCCACACGACCTTGGGAAGTGTGGGCTGACAGGGGAGCGATGGGCACCCGAAGCGCCGATCCTCAACTTCGCGAAGGATTGTCAGGCGCGCGGATGTCGCGAGCACCGCGAGCGATGGGCATCTGAAGCGTGCCAAAAAATGCGCCGCTATTCCTATCAACGCGCTCCCAACGTTACGGAGAATAGTACGGCGCCGGTTGCCGCCGCGCAGCGGCGGTGGGCAACTGAAGGCGCAAAGAGAGAATCAACTCCCCTGCCCGATCGGGAACGTCTTCGTCCAGGTTGATCCGTCGCTGTCCCGCGCGGTGACCTTCATCTCGGTTGCACCGTTGATGCGATAATCGAAGTTGACGGTCGGGTCCTGCGACAGCGTAATCGAACCGGTCATCTTGTAGACGAGGTCATCGCCCTGGCGCACTTCGACCTCGCTAACCATCTTCAGCGGAATGTAGAAGAGCGTAATCTGATCGAGCACCATGCCGGTGTGGTTCGGGTGCGAAAGCGTCAGCTTCATCTTCGGGCGCAGCACCGTCATCGTCGTCGAAACAGCGCCGACGTTTTCAAGGGTCATCTTGCCCATGTTGGCGGCGATCTCTTTCGGGTCACCCTGCGGAGGGGCCGAGCAGGACGCCTGCCCGCCTGCGAACTTGGTGTGCTTGGAGACCATGTAAAGCGACCCGTCGCTCGCTTCCACAACCGCGCGCGTATCGGTCGCCGCGTTGAACCGGAAGAGCGCCGACAAAGCGACCTCGCTGCGGCCCTCGCCCATCTCGAACTTGGCAGCCACCGGCGAAGGGTTCTCATCGACGATGAAGTAGACGGTCTTGATTGTCCGGCCGTCGTTGAGCTTCGTCTTGATGGAGACGGGCACATGGCTCTGGTCTTCAGGGCGGTTTGGCGCTTCGAATTCAATGATGCCCCTGCCATCCAGAATGGCCCGCTCGCCGAACACTTCCGGCTTCAGCCAGTCCCACGATCCGCCTGCCTGCGCGGCAACCGAACTGAGCCCCAACACGGCGGCTCCCAGCAGTCCGGCAGCGATAGATTTTTCAAGTCGCATGAATTCTGTGCCCCTTGGCGTCTTTTTGGTTGATTGGCCGCGTTCTCAAAAATCGCCCACAACAAGTTAGCTCTTCCCGTGACAGCCAGGAAGATTGGGCACTATTTTGCACGAAATCAGGGATTTCGGCAAGTTTTGCTGGGTGTCGATGAGCGCCAGGCTAAAGAATGTGTCCGCAATGACCTTCTTCGAATTCCCAAACGCGCGACCCTTCCCCTTGTTGGAGAACACTGTAGACGCGACGCACATCGGTTTCCGGCGGCACGTCTACGGCCCACATGGGTAATTCGAGGACTAAACTCTCCTCATAGGCACAGCCAAGAATTTGGAGCTGGTCCCAGAGCTTGACGAGATGATTATCATCGAACGGCAAGTTGATTAGTAGTCGATATGTGGAAGCTCCAGAATGTTGTCGAACACCAGCAAACTGCAAGATCTGACCTTCGTCGATCTTTTCGGCTTCGATCACATCCCGATAACTCAATCCGAATGCAAAGTACGGCGAATTCTCCACTCGGTAGAGTGACCCATCAATGTGATTTGCCCATATAGTTTCGACCGAAGAACCATGCCAAGCATTCGATTCCAGCGGAATGGCTACTCGCACGAGCTTTTCGCTAGGGTATGGCGTGTGAATGCTCATGGGTTTGCTGTTGCGTACATCTCAGGGCGATAAAGCGGGCCAGCTATTACAAATGGTGCCAGAGTTAAGTCCGGGTGCAGCATACCGAGCGAATCGTTAAACGAGTGCTCCTTGCTACGAAACAAACAGTATGATGCTTGTTTCAACCCCCCGCCGCAGGTCGCCACCCGGCGGCAATCGCCTGACCCTCATCGCAAAACCAGCGCTCGCCTTTGGCGGTGTTGATGCGCACCTTGTGATACCACGGGCTCCACGGCGCATGGTAAATCCGCTGGCCCCGCCGTGAGATGTTGCCTTTAATGGCGCAGCCCGTCGGTGCCACCTGCTCAGCCTTCGCCCAGCGACGCTTCCGGTATTCCCACGCCGGCTGCGCCAGCTTGCGCGACGCCCAAACACCAACCTTCATCGCTTGCGCCTGACGCTCATGCGCAACATAGGTGCCCGAGTATTTGACGAACGCCCAGGCATGGCCGCGCCGAACCATCTCGGCGTTGATGTCCCGGCCCCCAACAAAACAGGTGGCAATCAAGCGGTTGTATTTATCGGTTTCCTGCGATTGGCAGGTGACGGGATTGCGCCCGATCAGCTTCTGCAACGCGGCGGTCGAAGCCCGTCCGCAGCGCCAATCGCCCAGGATGCCGCCCGCATAACGGCCAGGACACCGCTGCGCGCTTTCCGGCGCATCGATCCCTTCGAGCCGGATACGCCGACCGGCAACCTCAATCGTGTCGCCATCAATGACCCGCGCCGGGCCGGAGACAACTTCAACTTGTTCCTGCCGGGCCCAGCCCGATTGCAAGCCCGCAACCAAGCCAAATCCGACGACTGAACCGACCGCGAGCGCCAACGCCACACGCGAACCGGCAAAACGACTCAGACATAACACACGCATAGGTTGTGGTTATCTGATTCGCGAGTCGTCGTAGTGGCCCTTTCATGGCGTCACGCCATATTCGTGAACAGAAAAGTTGCAATCTTTACAGGCAACAGCCCGAAATGTGCGAAATGCAACCCATGGGTGAGCAGGTGTAGAGACTTGATGCGATTGAGGCAGCCGTCCGCTCAATGGCTCTTCGTCAGACACAACAGTTTTGCCCAGCCGAAAGGGCCCACCGTTTTGCATGTGCGTGACATAATTCCAGCCTAGCTGTAGGTGAACGGAGTGGACGGCAGCCGGCCTTTTTGGCCCCGAGCGTGCCGGTGGATTTTTGGGAGACGACGAATGACGCAAGGAAGCCGCCCCCCAGGCTTTGAAAACTATCGGCCCGGAGCAGCACCACCGAATGCGCCGCAGCCCGATCCGCGCGGCCATCCCCAACAGCAGCGTCGTCCTGGTCCGCCGCCGCGTCGTCGCGCAGGCCCTGGCCGCAAAGCGCGCCGCAAAAGCTCATGGGGCATCGGCTCCGTCCTGATGTTTATCGCAATCGGGCTTGTGACCTTGGTTGGCGCGGGCATCGCATTCCTTGCCATCGCACCTCCGGTGGATTTCATCCGCGACCAGCTCGTGAGTCAGGTCAAACAGCAGACCGGCCGTGACCTTCGCATCAACGGCAAAGCAGGTTTGAGCTTCTACCCCTCGCTCGGCTTCTCGATGGATAATGTTTCGCTGTCGCCGCCGCCGGGAATGGAAGGCCCGCCATTCGCCCGCATGAACAACCTGACCGTTCAGGTGAAACTGCTGCCGCTGCTCTCCCGCAATGTCTCGGTCGAGCGTTTTGTCCTCAGCCAGCCAGTGTTCGATTTCCGCGTCGACAAAAGCGGCCGCAAGACCTGGGACTTCGCCTCTCACGTAAACGCAGGCGCACCGATCCGCTACGCGCAAGCCACCGGCCAGGGAACCGTCAACGACGCAGGTGATGCAGGCGTGCCATCCGGCGGTCAGTTTGACATTGCAGCCCTTGAAGGTCTGGAGCTTGGCGACGTGCGTATTCTCGATGGCAGGCTGCGTTACCTCGATGAAACCACGGCCGCCAAACATACGCTCGATGATATCGATGTAACCCTGTCGCTGAAGTCTCTTGGCACACCGTTTGGCGCAGACGGAAACCTCACCTATCGCCGGGAGAAAGTGGAATTCAATGCCGTCTTGGGGACCTTAAAAAAGATCCTCACGAACGCCCCGGCCTCACTTGATGCGCGCATCAAATCCCAACACCTGAATGGTCGGTATCAAGGCACGGTAGACGTCTCCGGACCGTTGCGCCTCGACGGCGTCGTCAACGCAGATAGCGCGTCCGTTCGTAACCTTGCCCGCTGGCTTGGCACCAAATTGCCACCGGCCACAGGGTTCGGCCCGTTCTCGCTCGAGGGCAACCTCAAAGCCAATGGCCCGACGTATCAGTTGTCGAAAACCAAACTCAATATCGACGGTGCGACGGGTAACGGCAACATCAAGGTCGAAACCGCAGCGGTCCGTCCCAAGATTAGCGGCAACCTTCGCCTGTCGGTGTTGGACCTCAACAAATACCTTCCGCCCGAGGGAGGCGCTGCAGCGGCCCGTCCATCGCGCGCGCAACCTCAAGCCCCGGCTGCGCAGCCGGCTCCGGGAGGGGCACCGGCATCAATTGAGGATCTGATCGAGCAACAGCCCGCAACACGTGTGCGCGGTTATACCAAACGCTCAGGTTGGAGCACGGAGCCGATTGATCTCACAGGCCTTGCCGCCGTCGATGCAAACTTGGCGCTCCAAGTTGGGCAGCTCTTTTATCAGAACTACAAAGTCGGCAAGTCGTTGTTGAATATTAATATCCTCAATAGCTTGCTTACAGCCAAGCTTGACGAGATGCAGCTCTATGAAGGTACCGGCAAAGGCGTCGTGACAATTAACGCCCGCCGCCCCAAACCCGCGATGGCAGCGAATTTCAACCTGTCGAACGTGTCTGCCCAACCGTTGCTGAAGGACGCCGCCGATGTCGATTTCCTCTCCGGCAAGGGCCGCGTTTTGCTGGCGCTGAAGACGGTCGGAAGCAACCAGGCTGAGTTCGTCAAGCGATTGCATGGCACGGCAAATGTCGCGTTCGAGAATGGAGCCATTGTCGGCGTTAACGTCGCCAAGTCGCTGCGCGCGTTGCAGCAGGGGCGTTTCGACCAAATCTCCGGCGGAGCATCTGAGAAGACCGATTTCTCTCAAATGACCGCGTCTTTCAAAATTCGCAATGGTATCGCGTCCAACAACGACCTCAGCATTCTAAGTCCGCTCATTCGCGTGACTGGCGCTGGCCAGGTCGCCCTACCGCAGCAAAATGTTGACTACATCGCAAAACCCAAGCTCGTCGCGAGTCTGTCAGGTCAAGGAGGCGCGCGCGATGCAAGCGGTCTTGAGATTCCGGTGCGCATTCACGGTCCGTTCGGCAACTTGCAATACTCGCCGGACGTCAGCGGTTTGTTGACCAACCCAGGCGCGGCGGCCGATACTGTTCGCAATCTCGGACGGCAATTCGGCGGCGACAAAGCTGGCAAGGTGATTGATGGTTTGCTCGGTGGCGGTGGTCAGGGCGGCGGTGGAACCGATGCAAAGAAGCTGCTCGATGGTTTCTTGGGCGGCCGTTAACCGATTGGAATTTGGCGAACTCCCCCACCAGTAGGAGGCGATGGAAATCAGGCGAGTGAGCTCGGTGTCCGTCGTTCTCTAAGCCAACGCGCAACGCACCACTTTGGCAGAAAATCCGCGCCGCAGAGGCGTTGCAGAAATCCCCATCCACCGAAGCAGCTCCCAAAATCGCCGTTTTTCGATTGTGACAGCCCAAGTTCCTGTTAAAGCCCAACCTTTGAGAACGGCACGGTTTCTCGCAATGCCGAAATGCGAAGCCATTGGTAAATCAGGGCTAAACGCTGAAAAAATTTTTCACCCGCAGAATCAGTTTTTCCTTGCATGCAGACCCCAATCACATCATAAGGCTCGCCTCCGTTCGTCCACCTGCCCCTAAGGTCAAGGAGAGCCCACAAGGTTCAAAAAGCCCCAAAGGTAAGGAGCGGGCGGGTCACATCTATCTGCTGGTTGGGGAGGGTCCGATGGCCTATGACGACGCCCTCTTCCAATTGGGGATGGACTTGACTCGTTCAAGCACCGCCCAAGAGGAAGATCTGAACGTGAACTCCGTTGCGGAGTCACGGGAGGAAAGAAAAGACTTCTTTATTGAGCGCGACGGCGTTCGCTTCGCGGGAACACATCTCATAATAGATTTGTTCGGAGCTCGCCGGCTCGATGACCTGAAATGGGTTGAAGAAACCTTGAAACGCTGTGTGGAGGTCGCTGGAGCAACGCTTCTGCACATCCACTTGCACCACTTCACACCGAATGGCGGAGTAAGCGGCGTTGCCGTGCTCTCGGAAAGCCATATCTCGGTTCACAGCTGGCCGGAAGCCGATTACGCAGCCTTTGACGTGTTTATGTGTGGCGATGCACAGCCGCATCTGGCGATCGAAGTTCTGCGCGAAGCTTTCCAGGCTGAAGACGTGGTCGTGAAAGAGCACCAGCGTGGCGAAGAGATGGACGAAATGAAATGGCAGACCGCCGCGTCCAAAGAAGCTCCAGTTCGCCACATCGTGGTTTCGAGCCAGAAGAAAGCTGCTTGAATTAGCGCTTTCGGCATCGCGACTGAGAAAACCTGTCCCGGAAGATTTTGTCTTCCGGGATTTGCTTTTTCGCGTCATGACAATTCAAGTAGCTTGAGAGCTTGAACAACATTCCACTTGTTTACAGGCCGCTAAGGAGTATCGCCGATGAGCGAGCGTTGGATTGAAGAGACCTTCCACGCCGATTGGCGCGTGTCTCTGCGCGCAACAAAAATCCTGCACGAAGTCAAAACAGACCATCAGCATCTGATCATTTTCGACAACCCCACCTGGGGTACGGTGCTTATGCTTGATGGCGTGACCCAGCTCACAACATCCGATGAGCATGTCTATCATGAGATGATGGCCCATGTGCCGCTGATGGCTCTCGACAAACCCAAAAGCGTGCTTGTCGTCGGCGGCGGTGATGGAGGCGTCCTGCGCGAGGTTTTGAAACACAAGTGCGTCGAGCGCGCCGTCCTCGTCGAAATCGACAAGGAAGTCATCGACACGGCCCTCAAGTATTACCCTGAAATTCCCCAAGATGCGTTTGAGGACCCACGCACAGAAGTCGTCGTCGCAGACGGTTTGAAGTACGTGGCTGAAACCGACGAGAAGTTCGACTGCATCATCGTCGACTCATCAGAGCCGATTGGTCCCTCAGCCGTTCTTCACACCAAGGAATTCTTCGCCGATTGCAAAAAGGCGCTGGCCAAAGGCGGCATCCTCGTCACTCAGAACGGCCTCGCCCAACTCTTCCCCGAACACCTCGCAGGCACCACCCGCATCTTCGCCTCGCTCTTCAAGCGTGTCGCGCCCTATATCTGCCACCAGCCCTGTTACTTCGGCGGCTTGTTCGCATTGAACTTCGCAACCGATTCAAAGGCGGTGTTGAAAGTCGAGGAAAAAGCTCTCGCGAAGCGTTTACGCAAACGCGTTGAAGGCGAACTGAAATACTGGACACCAGCTGTGCACCGCGGCGCGTTCGCCCTGCCTGCTGACATCGCCCGTGTTGCTGAAAATGCGATTGAGGCCGGACGTTCCGGCGACGATCGTGGCTACGTTCACGACGAACCAGAGAAGCAGTAAGAGATTTGGACACACCCTCACGCCAGCGCAGTGATTGCCGCCAACTATCGCCAACTTTTGCCGGTTAATTACGCGTCCCCATCCCGTACTTCCCAACCATCAGCGGCGGAGCACTCCCAAAAGTGAGAAATTCATTTGTAGGCCTTGCGATCCTAACCGGTTTCGCATGTGGACTGATGATCGCCCCAAGTGGGAATGGCGAAGCGTTGGCCAAAAGCAAAAAACGCATGACCTGCTCTTTCATCGCAAAGCAATGCCGTAGAGAATGCCGCAAGGAAGCGCCACCGGACTTCTGCGATCTTTACTGCAACGACAAGCGCGCAGAATGTCTCCGCACAGGCGAGTGGTCAGGGATCAGACGGTACTTCGACAAGGTGATCCGCAAGTAATTCGCACCGAGGCATTCGCGATTCGCTGCGATCTCGTTTTGCATTGTCACCACGAGGTCAAGCCGAGCCCAAACCTGACGCAAAAAAAACAGCTGGGTGATCCAGCCGTTTTTGTTCTTTTCGGCGCCGCTACGCTTTAGCGCGAATTAGGTGCCTCAAGCAGGTCTCGGCGACACGTCGCGACCGTTTTGCGAGGCTTCACCGCGATTGGTGGGTCGTTTGTTCCGATCAGTCTTGGACCGGTTAGGCCGGCGTCTCTGATCAGCCCCGCCTGATGCGTCGCGGTCTTTTGCTGGAGCTTTACCTGGGCCGCGTTTCCAGCCTGACCCCGGCTTTCTGGATCCGTTTGTCCGAGCGCTGCGTGTGCGTTCACCACCGGTCGTGCTATCTGCGCGAACCTCGCTGGGCGAATGCTCAGGAGACTTGCCCCCACCGTTCTGCTCAGACGGTCCAGAACGCGCTTGGTTCTCCGTCCTGCGCGAAGAACGCTTCAACGGTTCACCACCTTTTTCAGAACTTCGCTTCGGATAGCCGTTGCGCTCGCCTCTTGGTTTGCGTGGTCCGGCCTCGGATCGCTGGCCGCGGTGGCCGACCTTTTTGGAGACTTTCCGGTGAGGATTGTCACCTGATGCCTGGTTGTCCGCGATACTTTGTTCGCTGCCAGCAACAACAGTCGCGTCCTGCTCGGTGCGCTGTTTGTTGGAAAAACTCCTGGGCTTATCAGATCTCTTGCGCCGATCGCCATCGCGGTTTTTCGAACGGTCACGTCGTGGGCGGCCATTCGGAGAGCCATCTAAGTTGGCTTCACGCGGACGCTGTGGTGCAGGCGTCGCTTCAAGTTCGTCGTCGCCGCGGCGGTCTTCACTTGGAATCTTCTGCCGCGTAATACGCTCAATGCTACGCAGGAGATCCCGCTCGCCGACATCACACAGTGAAATCGCCTGACCAGAAGCACCAGCTCGTGCCGTTCGGCCAATCCGGTGCACGTAGGCTTCCGGAACCTCGGGAAGCTCGAAGTTGATGACGTGCGAAACACCATCGATGTCTATGCCACGTGCTGCGATATCGGTTGCTACGAGAACCCGGACATTCGCTTTGCGGAAGGCCTCAAGGGCGCGTTCACGCTGCCGCTGGTTCTTGTTGCCGTGGATCGCAGCAGCCGTAATGCCGGAGGTTTCCAGATGACGTGCCACGCGGTCTGCACCGCGCTTGGTGCGGGTAAAGACAAGCGTGCGTTCCATATCCTGTTGATCGAACAATTGGACCAGCAGGGACCGCTTCTTGCGCGCTTCGATATGTATGATCTTTTGCTCAACACGATCCGCCGTTTTCGAAACGGGTGTCACTGAAACCTTAACCGGGTTGTCGTTGAGCAGCTCATCGGCAAGTCCCGCAATCTCCTTTGGCATCGTCGCCGAGAAGAAGAGGTTCTGACGGTTTCGGCTGAGCTTGCTCGCGATCTGTCGGATTGGCTTAACAAAACCCATGTCGAGCATTTGGTCGGCTTCATCGAGGACCATGATTTCGGTGCCCGACAGAATAAGCGTTTTCTCGCGAACATGATCCAGCAGCCGGCCCGGCGTGGCGATCAGAACATCGACACCATTGGCGAGAGCCTTCACTTGCTTACGGATATCTACCCCGCCGAAGATCACGGCGAATTTCAGGTCCGTCTGTTTGCCGTAAACGCGGAAGCTCTCACCGATCTGAGAGGCCAGCTCACGCGTTGGCGAAAGCACCAGCGCCCGGCAACCTTTGCGCATAGGCGGTTTGGCATCTTGCAGCAGCTTCGTCAGGATCGGCAGCGCAAAGGCAGCCGTTTTGCCGGTTCCCGTCTGCGCGATACCTAACAGATCCGCGCCGTTGAGTAGCGGCGGAATGGCTTGAGCCTGAATGGGGGTGGGAGTCGTGTATCCTTCGCCTTCCAGCGCTTTCAGGATCGGCGCAGCAAGGCCAAGTTCTTTAAATGTCATAAGGTCTTTGTATTTCCAAGTTCGCCACAGAACGGCACGGCCCAGAAGCCATGCTTCCGGCCGTATCGGCTAAGGCGTGTTCCTCTCATGAAGTCCGTCAGCGCAAACATCGCTGTGCGCTTTATGAGGCCTTCGAGACTGGAGACGCCCCGCGTGTCCTGGGCTGTCTGATGAATCGTTCTAAGGCGGGCTCAACTGGGGGCGCTCAACGACCGGGTTAGTTTGCTGATACCCGGCTTGATCAAAAGCCCTTCACGCCGCTGGAGCGCCGACATCGCGTATATCGCGATGCCAGCTACATCTCATGTTGCGCCGCACAAGTCAATTGAATCCCAATGTCGCAGTAAAATTAGCGACGTAGCTTATTCGCCATCACCGCGATAGTGCGCGCATAAACGTTGGCACGGTTCCATTCCTTAATGGCGCGGTAGTTCGCCGTACCTGGGTCCCATTTGGCACCGCGTTTCCAGCCGTGTGCGCGCAGATAATTGGCCGTCGAAGCAAGAATATCAGGAACGCTGCGAACGAGATCACGGCGGCCGTTACCGTCATAATCTACGGCGTAACGGTCGTAAGATCCGGGCAGGAATTGCACCTGGCCGATCTCGCCAGCCCAACCACCGCGCAACTGTTTCGGGCTCATGTCGCCCCGCTGAACAATGCGCAATGCCGCATGCAGGTGGCGCTTGAAGAACGCCGACCGGCGGCAATCATAAGAAAGTGTCGCAATCGACTGGATGATCGAGTACTTGCCAGAACCGTCGCGGCCAAAGTTGGTTTCAAGCCCCCAGATGGCCACCAGAATTTCCGGAGGCACGCCGAAACGTCTTTCAATTCGTGACAAAAGCTTGCGGTGCTTTGCAAGTTTTCCGCGTGCCCGCTTCATCAGGTAGGAGCCGACGCGCCGTTTGTAGAACTGGTTGAAGCTCAGCTTGAATGAGCGCTGCGAACGATCGCGTTTGATCACACGCTTATCGTAGCCGACACCTTTGAACGCTCTGTTCAAAGTCTTCTGCTTGATGCCTTTGGCGCGTGCTTCAGCTTTGAACGCCTTGAGCCAGGGTTGAAAACCAGAAGACGTTTTTCCGCACTTCGCCGCATGGGCAGGTGAGACGCCAACTGGAATTACAATAAAGGCGGCAAATAAGATGGCCGCGATGCCAAATACGCGAGAGGTCACAACGCTCATGATCTGCTTACTCCTTAGCTCTTCGTCAGCTTGATCATTGCGCGTGCTTTTAACCAACTTAGGGCGCATGCAACCTATGCCCCATCGACGCATGTGACCCATCGCACCATGGCCTAAGGTAAAACAAAAACGGCCGGCAATTCCTTGCCGACCGTTTGAAGCTTATGTCGAACCTGAAAGCAGCGCTTAACGCTTAACCTCGGTCGAGCCCCTGGGCCTCTAATTCACCCAAATACTTATCCCACAACGCATCTTTATCGCGGGCAAGTGTGTCGAGATAGCTCCAAGCATAAAGCCCGGTGTTGTGACCATCGTCGAAGTGGATCTTTACGGCGTAATTGCCAACCGGCTGCATCTGAGAAACTTTGACATTGCGTTTCTTGGCCACCGTCACACGCTGACTTTCGGAGTGACCTTGCACTTCCGCCGACGGGCTCATCACGCGGAGCAGCTCTGCGGAGAGTGTCGCCGCTGGGCCATCTTCAAACTTAACGTCGAGCGATGTGCCATCATCAGCAAGGTCGAGTTTCGGAGCCGGTACGGTTTGACCGCTGGCTTTTTCGACTTCGGCCCATACTTGCGCAGCGATGTCGCGGTAGATCTCGGCGTGCGCGCTATCGGGCGCTGTTGCCGTAACAGGCTGGCCGCTATCTGACTTCTCACGAATTTCCATATGCAGCGGAACGCCGCCAAGGAACGGAACAGACAATTTCTGTGCTTCGATCCGCGCGCCGCCGTGGCCAAAGATATGGCTTTCTTCACCGCATTTGGGGCAAACGAACGTGCTCATATTTTCGACAATGCCGAGCACCGGCACGTTGACCTGCTCGAACATGGCAAGGCCTTTGCGGGCATCAATCAGCGCCAAGTCCTGTGGGGTCGAGACGATTACGGCACCTGACAGCGGGACTTGCTGCGCCATCGTCAACTGTACATCACCCGTTCCCGGCGGCATGTCGATGAGCACCACATCAAGCTCACCCCAGTTCACCTGGAACAACATCTGTTGCAGGGCCTGGACAACCATCGGCCCGCGCCAGACGATCGGCGTGCCCTCTTCGACCAAGAACCCCATCGACATCACTTTCAGGCCATATCCCGAAAGCGGATTGACGATGTTTCCTTCCGCTGCTGTTGGTCGGCCAGTGATGCCGAGGAGCCGCGGCTGTGAGGGACCGAAGATGTCCGCGTCAAGGACGCCAACTTTCAAGCCGATAGCCTGCAAGCCAAGCGCGAGGTTCACAGTCGTGGTCGATTTACCTACGCCACCTTTACCGGATGCCACCGCGATCAAATGCTTGACGTTCGGAACCCCATCCTGCTTGACGCCCGCACCGGCCTGCGGGCCCTTTGGAGCTGCTGCAGCCCCCGATTGTCCAGACATGCGCGCGCGCGCTTCAGCAACTCGCGGGTGTTCACTCACGTTGCTGCCGTTTGCCGCCGACCCACTCGCGATCCCGCCTGCTGGCTGACCAGCTGTTCCAGCTTCGGCTTCAGCCGTCAAAACTGCGGTCGCGCCAGCAACGCCATCGATTTCGGCCACCACCTTTTGTGCAGCTTGGCGAAGCGGTTCGAGTTCCTCGGCCTTCTCGGCGGGGACGGTAATAGAGAAATAGACGCGGTCATCGCGTTGTAGGATCTCGGAAACCAGACCAAGATCAACAATGTTGCTTTCGAGGTCAGGGCCTTTGACACGGCGCAATTCAGAAAGGATCAGGTCCTTAGAAACCGACATTCTATTGTATACTCCCGAGGCGTTTTCGTTCGCAGCGTCTCGCGCCATGCGCTAAGGCTTGCAACCTGTAGATAGAAACAGCTTGCGGTAATTTCCACCCGATCCCAAACAGCCTTCAGAAACGAGCAGCGCGAAGCTCACGTGGCGATCAAGTAAGATATCCGACCTATCTGATAAGGTATAAAGTGTGGTATGCCAAGCCTTCCCATTGAATTTGGGTATGGCCCGAAAGCCCAACGCTGAAACCCTGCCCCTAAGGCGCGCGGAGCACCAAATTGCAGCAGCCAATGAGCGAATTCCAGGTCCGGCCGACGCCCGATGACCCAAAGCTCTCACAAACAGTCAGCGGGATCGATCACGACGGCAATAAGGTCGACACAGTGGTGGTCACTGAACGTGCGTTGACCCTGTTTTTGAATGGCCGCGAGATCGTTACCATGATGACGATCGGCGACCATCCAGACCTCCTCGCCGTCGGATTTCTGCTGAACCAGGGCATGCTGCAGTCAGGCGATGAGATCACCGGGATAGATTACGACGAGGACATCGCGACAATCGTTGTGCGAACGGCCCGTGAAACCGACTATGAGGATAAGCTTAAAAAGAAGGTCCAAACATCCGGTTGTGCTCAAGGAACGGTTTTCGGCGATCTGCTTGAGGAACTTGAAGGCATCAAGCTCTCTGAAGACGCCCGCCTCAAAACTTCTTGGCTGTATGGCCTGACCAAGAAAATCAACACCGAGCCGAGCCTATATCTGAAGGCCGGTGCGATTCATGGCTGCGTGTTGTGTCATGAAGACCAACCGCTTGTTTACATGGAAGATGTCGGACGCCACAACGCCATCGATAAAATCGCCGGCTACATGTTCGTTAACGACGTCCGCCCCCAGGACAAAATCTTCTACACAACCGGCCGCTTGACGTCTGAAATGGTCATCAAGTGCGTCAAGATGCAAATACCGATCCTCGTCTCCAGGTCGGGCTTCACCGCGTGGGGCGTCGATCTCGCCCGTGAAGCAGGTCTCACTCTGATAGGTCGAGCGAGAGGCAAACGCTTCGTCTGCCTGTCTGGCATCGAACGGGTCGAGTTCGACGCTGATGCAAACGCATTCGAAGACGAAGACAAAAAGCACGCGCGCAAGGGCAGTCAGGGCAAGGACGTCGAACGCCAATGAGCAGCCACAAAGAGAAGATCACAGGCGTGTTGTTAGCCGGCGGTCAGTCCCGCCGTATGGGTGGCGGCGACAAGGGCCTTCTGGAACTGGCGGGCCGGCCAATGCTCGCGCGCGTCCTCGATCGATTTGCGCCGCAAGTGGGCAAAGTCGTGTTGAATGCCAACGGCGACCCGGCGCGCTTTGCCCGCTTCGGTCTCCCCGTCATCGCCGACACAGTGTCAGGCAACGTCGGCCCATTGGCTGGCGTCCTGGCCGGAATGCGCTGGGCTGCCAAGGAAACACCCGGCGCAACCCATATTGCAACGACCTCTACTGATGCCCCGTTGGTTCCTGGCGACCTTGTTTCGCAGTTGCAGCAGGCCATTGAAAACTCGGACAAAAGAATTGGTCTTGCGGCGTCGGGTGGTCACAAGCACCCTGTAATAGGGTTATGGCCCGTCGAGTTGGCGGATGATCTTGAGGCGGCCCTCAACGAAGGTGTGCGCAAAGTGCTGCATTGGACCGATCGGCATGGTACTTTGGCCCTAGAGTTCCCGTTTGCAGACATTGGTGGGCAACAGATCGATCCGTTCTTTAATGCCAATACACCTGAGGAGTTGGCCGAGGTCGAAGCACTCTTTTCTCCCACCTAACGGGGGGCTTTATAGAGCAGGGCAGTTACCCTCTTAGGCGTACCGAGACCCGCAAGCCGGAATACGAAACAACAAGAAGACCTTGATTATGCGAACGCAACACGGCGCACCCATCATCGGAATTGCAGGTTGGAAAAAGTCCGGCAAGACAACGCTGACGGTGCGGTTGATCGAAGAGTTCACGCGCCGTGGCTTGAAGGTCGCCTCTTTGAAGCATGCCCATCACGAGTTCCAGGTCGACAGCGGTGAAACCGACTCCGCTCGCCACCGCCGTGCCGGAGCCTCACAGGTCGCCGTGATCTCAGCAACCCGTTGGGCTTTGATCACGGAACTGGAAAAAGCCCCCGAGCCGAACTTTGAGGAAATCATTGCGGCCCTTGAGCCATGCGATCTCGTGATCGTTGAAGGATACAAGTCAGCGCGCATTCCCAAAATCGAGGCTCGCCGCGAAGCTTCCATAACGCGCAAACCGCTGGCCGACGAAGATCCGCTCGTCATTGCCATCGCGGCGGATCACGAAGTCGAAGACACAACATTGCCCGTGTTTGAGCTCGATAACGTTGCAGCGATGGCTGACTTTATCGAGACCCAGCTGGGGCCATTGAAGGTCGGGTCCGGACGTCCGCAAACCGGGCATCACGCCCCAAAGCCAAAACTCGTTGATCAGGACAGCGAATGAATTGGATCAAACGAGCGCACCCGTGCCTTGCTCTCATCGTGATTGCTGGGTTCGGCACAAGCTTCGCCGCACAAGCTGCCAAAGATCCCCCCATAACGCCAGGTCTCGACCCGGGCGGACCTGCCATCGCGCTCATCAGCGACGGGGTCGACTACACGGACCCTGAAATTTCAAAGCGGCTCGCACGCGATGGCGAAGGCGAACCTATTGCGTTCGATCTTGTCGACGGTGATGTCCGCCCGTACGCGCCCGCCGAGACGTCAGATGGCACCAATGCTGCGAAGGCGCTTCTCACCGCGCATCCACGGGCTCGCCTTGTCGTCGCCCGTGTCGATCCCCAAGACGCCACGTCTATCGCCAAAGCGATGGTGTTCATCAGCAGAACGCCCGCCAAAGTCGCGACAATTGCAATCACACAAATGCCTTCGGACGCTCCGGCACTCATGGGTCAGGCTGCGCAGGCAGCACCGGCAACCGTGTTTACTTTGCCTGATGGAACTCCCGCGCCAGAGCTCAAAAACCTGTTTGTTTGGTCCAAGTCGGACAACGTGCCAGTCTATTCGCGCGGGTCGCTTCCAGATCAGTTCGCGAGCACCGCAGAGCTGTCCTGCTGGATCGAAAATGGCGTCTCAATCACGGAACTGCGGTTGAAACAGGCGTCCTTGACCGCCAATTGTGATGCGGCGACCGGTGAAGTTCAAACAGTCCAACTTGAAGGCGAAAAACCTCAACAATGAAAGTGTCCCGATGAGTAAGGATTTCGACATCTTCAATTTAGAGCCGAATACCGGCATGAACCGCAAACAGCGGCGCGCGGCGGCCAAGACCGAAGGCCAGCTCGACACCATGGGCTTCCTCAAACTGGCTGACAAATTCATCGACCTCGCCAACCGCGAGAACGAAAAGTTTAAGGCCAGCGATGTGCAGATGGCCATGCTGTTTGCAGCCGCCCGCTATAATGCGCACGTCGCTAAAAACGTTCTCGATGTCGACAACCATGAAGTGTTCGTCAAGGAAATGGCTGAGCAATACAAAGACATGCTGCGCCAGCACCTGGGCGACGATAGCCTCGACCATCCGCCTCCAGAGGACAAAAAAGAATAAGGTTAGAATGCTGAGCTGAACGCGCTCGCGCCATCTTTGCAGCAAATGGGAATTTGGGCCCTGTGCTATCCGCAAGGGCACGCTGCATCGAGCGTCAGGCTTTTGACGATCCCTTATCCGCCGCTTTCTCAGCTTCGAACTCAGCAAGCATCTGCGCGTCTTCTTGTTTTACCGCAGCACCGCATGCCGCGCCAGCACCGCTCGAAGAGTCCGCAACGACGGCATCAGTATTTGTCTCCACGGCATCTTCAGCCGCGGTTTGCCCATCGCCCGCCGCGTCTTCACTCGTGTCTGCTTCCGCAACGACTTCGGCGTCCTCATTTGCGTCTTGTGGCAGCTGTTCAGGCTCTTTGCCTAGCGCTTCCCATTCGGCAACCTCTTCATCATTGAGGAAGCCCCGGCCATATTGGTAAGCCGTCTTCATCATGCCCTTGGGAAGGCAAACTGCAGCGTCCGTGTAGTCTTCGCAGTAGTCGTCGAGACCATCCATGTTGGCGAGCACCGGATTTGATACCCAGAGTTTGCGCAACGCCTTGTGCCGCGCGTCGCTCGAAACATCGTTGCCCATGAATTGCTTGTAATCAGAATCGTAGTCGAGCTGTTCGAAGTCGAAGTCAGCGAAGTCTTTTTTAGGAACTTCAGCTTCGCCCGCGGCGACACCGTCGTCTTCTGCGTCAGCTACCCGTCCAGCGTGAGAACTTCCATCGCCAGCTTCGAGTTCTACATCGCGCTGCCCAACATTAGGCGACGCCGACTGCGACGAATCCGGTGTTTCAGGTTCGTCTTCAGCGAGCCCTCGCTTGCGAAGAGACCAACGCTCAAGGAAAGAATTCTGCTGACTTGCCTTGTCGGTCATTAACGTGTCCTGCGACCGCCGTTCCCGTTAGGTGGTGGTGCCGCTTGAGGCTGTTGCGCTTCTTGTTCGAACGGCGAACCTTGCCGTTCTCGCAAGGATACAATCGGCTCCTGGCCAAATTTGTACTCTTCGGCTTTCATATGCGGCTGCCGTTTGCGTTTGTAGAACTTCTCTTCCTGGTGATGAAGATCGATGAACTGCTGGACATTTTCAACCAGCCGTTCAGGCATCGCAACGCCTTCAACACTGTCAAAGCCAACATCGCTGTGCGATTGCGCTTCAAACGGTGAAACGGTGACCAAATGAACATCGACCGGCCAATCGCCACCGGCTTCGTGGTCTTCTCTCAACACCACGTATACGGTCGGTTCCCCATTCGCGAGGTTAACCTGATAGGCCGTCGTTTCGCGGCGGTGCAACTCAAGTTCGAGCGTTGCAGCATGGTAGAGAACATTTTTCCCATCTTTGCGCAGCTCCCGCCAATTGGCGATCTTCGGCGCATCCAGGAAAACGCTCACGGGTCTCCAGCGGTAAGCCTGCCAAGGATGGCCAATATGCTCCCGCGCAACGACAATTCCGATCGGTATAAAGGCGGCAGAAGCCATATGGCGGTTCACTCCTGCTTCAAAGTGTCGTAGGTATTAAGTCCTACGCCGGAAGTCGAGAATAATTGAACTTTTGCCAACTTAAAAGAGACTTTCGCACCTGCGCAGAGTTTCTACTGATCTTCCTCAGAGAACGGTCGGTACCAACCGGGAGAGCCCTGCTTTGACAAAGAATTCCAACGCTGGAGAGCGCCTTCTTGTATGCAATTGCCAGCGTTCAATGGATATTGACGGTGCGAAACTCGCCGAGGCGTTGGGATTAGAGGCTGCTCTCCCGGTCCACCAGGAGCTGTGCCGGGCCGGGTTGGAAACAGTCGAGGGCGTGTTGGCAGGCGATGGCGGCGCACATATCGCGTGCACTCAGGAAGCGCCTTTGTTTGCTCGGCTTGCCGATGAATTGGAATCTCAGGCGCAGCTCCGCTTCACAAACATTCGCGAGACCGCCGGCTGGGCCGAGAATAGCGCTGGTGCACTGCCGAAAATGGCGGCACTTCTGGCAGAGGCCGCACACGCGCCCGAGATGACCTCGACGGTAACGCTGAAATCCGATGGCATTTGCGTCGTCTACGGCACCGGCCAGCAGGTCCTCGAAGTGGCAATGCGCTTGAAGGACCGCTTGTCACCGATCCTCGTGTTTTCAGACGCGGGCGACGCTCTGCCTCCGGCGCAAGCTGAATTCCCCGTGTTTCAGGGGCGCATCAAGTCAGCACAAGGCACACTGGGCCAGTTCCAGGTTGGCATTGAAAACTGCGCACAAGCCAAGCCTTCTTCGCGGTTCGAATTCACGTTCGACGATCCCGCTCCGAAGCAATCCTTCGATTGTGACTTGATCCTGGATCTCTCTGGCGGCACGCCGTTATTCACCGGTCATGATCGCCGTGATGGCTATCTGCGCATCGACCCTGCCGATCCGACGGCGCTCGCAACAGCTTTGCTTGATTTCGTCGAACTGGTCGGCGAATTCGAAAAGCCGCGTTACATCGCATTCGATGCCGGTATCTGCGCCCATTCTCGCTCCGGTAAGGTCGGGTGTTCTAATTGTCTGGACGTTTGCCCGTTAGGAGCAATCGAAAGTGCAGGCGATTCAGTTGCAATCGACCCAGCTATCTGCGGCGGTTGCGGTAACTGTGCATCCGTATGTCCGACAGGTGCCGCAAGCTACGCCCTTCCCTATCGCAGCGATTTTCTGGCCCGCGCATCGTTACTGCTCGACACCTACAAAAAAGCTGGCGGCAAGCGCCCGATCCTTCTGGTGCATGATGAAAAACATGGAAGCGAACTTGTCGGGGCGATGGCCCGTTTTGGTCGCGGCCTACCTGAAAACGTAATTCCCTTAGCCCTTAATAGCGTGATGATGCTCGGCCACGATACCATGGCGGCCGCATTGGCCTTGGGGGCAGAACGTTTGTTTGTCCTGGCCTCGCCTAAGCACACCGAAGAATTGGAAGCCTTATCGGATCAGTCCGGGCTCGCCAACGTCATGATTGAGGCGCTGGGTTATCAGCCATCGCGAATTGAAGTCTTGGCCGAGATCGACCCGGACGCTGTCGAAACCGTTCTCTATGATGCAGCGCCATTAGAGCCGATGCCGTCGAACCGCCTCACGGCGCTAGGCTCAAAACGCGAAGTTGCACGTTCTGTTTTCGCGCTGTTGTACGAGGGCGCACCCGAACCGCAGGACATCATCGCGCTACCCCAAGGCGCTCCGTATGGCCGCCTCGTGGTCGACACCGAAAACTGCACCCTGTGTTTGTCTTGCGTCAGCGCTTGTCCGGCAAATGCGCTTCGTGACGACCCAAACAAACCGCAGCTGGCATTTGTGGAATCCGCCTGTGTTCAGTGCGGCGTCTGTGTTGCGACCTGTCCGGAAAGTGTCATCGAACTCGAGCCGCGCTTCAACTTCACGACCTCTGCCCTGTCGCCTGACCTTATAAAAACTGAAGAGCCGTTTCAGTGCATCGAGTGCGGCAAGGAGATGGGGGCCAAGGCGTCGATCACTAAGATTGTCGACAAACTACGCGGCCATTCCATGTTCCAGGATGAAAGCCAACTGCGCCTCATTCAGATGTGCGACAACTGCCGCGTAATCTCGCTCGCGAAATCGAAAGACGATCCGTTCGCGCTTGGAGAGCGTCCGCGTGTCCGAACCACGGACGACTATCTGGATGGCGGTGATGAAAGCGCGCCAACCACGGGCAAAAAGCCAAACGATTTCCTGAGCTGATTGGGATCAATCGAAAAATAGACGCGGGAGAATTTGTCCCGCGTAGAACGAGCTGTCCGGCGCTACTGGGCAGTTCAGCGTCCGCCGACGTTTGGCCCCGAAAGCGCTTGATACCAGCGATCGCTGATAGCAATCAGTGTCGAACGTTTCCAGTGCTGCTGGTGAACGTATCTTGCGACGTTTCCGCAAACCCGCCGGCGATCACGGCAGCACCTCCGGTCAGCAAAACAAGAGCGACGACGCTCAACATAAAGGCCTTCATTGCTATTGTTCCTTACTTCCAGCTTCAGATGACGGAGCCGCTGCCTGATGCGCAGCCCCTGTTGTTTTAAGGTACGCGATCAGCGCGTCCCGTTGCGATTTATCCGTCATTTTTTGTAACGGCATTTTCGAGCCCGGTGTGAAATTTTCCGGTCCCAATTCAAAAAGTCTGGCGACCGTTTCTTCGGTCCATACGATATCTAGTTTCTTCAGCGCTTCAGAAAAAGGGTAGCCCGGTACAGTCGCGATTTTTCGTCCGAACAACGCGAAAAGGGTGGGGCCGGCACGGTTCTTTCCGTCCTCTTTCAGCGTGTGGCAGACGCTGCATTTGCGAGCAAATTGCACGCGGCCTTGTTCAACGGGATCGTCACTCGATTCTGCAACCTGGAACCGACGCGGAAACGGACTGTCGACGGGGTCAAATGGCTCGCGCGGCGTAATGGTCCACAGCGTGACGAAATCATCGAGCCCGGCGATGTAGAGTTTGGCTCCGCCCGGTGCAAACGAAAGGCCCCATGCTGGGCCATATGGGTTCTGGTAGGATTCAATTTGCTGATAGTCGCCAAGTCGGAACACACTGACTTTGCCGTCCCCGGCGCCAACCGCGACAAGCCCGGGCTGACGCGTGACATCAAGCGAAAGGATGGGACGGTCAGCCTTCACCAACTCCGATACAACCTTGCCGCTGTCCGCATCGATGACAGCCGCTGTCCCATCAAGCGCGCCAAACACCAGTTTGCCTTTCTCGCCCGGCACGCGCTTTAAAACATTGATACCCCATCCGTGCTTGTAGAGTGGCCGAACGAAGTCGCCGCTATCGGCTTTGAAAATCCCAACGCGGCCATCGTAGCTTGCGGTGTAAACAAGCGTGTGGTCGTCGTTGAACGCCACCGCATTGACCGGGCCTTGGTGTTGTTTGAGGACAGGGCCGGGTTCGCGCGTTTTGAGATTCCAAAGACGCACCGTGCGGTCCCAACTTGCCGTGGCAGCCCATGCACCGTCCGACGAAACAGCCAGCCCGACAACTTTGGCAGAATGGCCTTCAAAACGGTGAATGGATTTTTTCGTATCGAGATCCCAGATCCACAGAGCACCATCGTCACCGCCCGCTAAGACCCAGGACGATCCAGGAACGAAAGCGACCGCGTTGACCGCACCTTCGTGATCATCGAAACGCCCCAGAACCTTCGCCACCTGGCCCGAGACATCCCAGGCCATCATCGCGTAATCGAAGCTACCCGTGAGTACGATCTGACGTTTTGGATCGCTCGCAACCGCTTTGACCGGGCCGCCATGTCCGACAAGAAATCCGCGCTGCTCAGGTTCAGTATCAGCTGACTCAGATCTCGTAGGCGATGCGCTCAATGCCTCAGCACTCGGCTTCCTCGGCGATGCTTCGGCGTCTTGCGCTGCGGCTGGTGATACGAAGCGGGCAGAGACGGCGAACATTAAGATCGCCGTCAAAGCCAATGCGGTGGCAAACCTGGGGTTATGGTTGGACAATCGCAAAACCATACTCGCAGGCCGCGATGTCACTCCGCCGGAGTCGGACGCGCCGACGTGCCCGAGGGTGCGGATTCAGACTTACCCATTTCTTCTTCAACCCAAAGGCTGTGGTGCTCTTTCGCCCAGTTCAGGTCGACCTCACCTGAGCCCATGGCATCGAACGCGCCTTCCATACCGACCGAGCCGATATAGATGTGGGCCAGAATGACGACGGTGAGGAACAAGGCGACAATGCCATGCCAGGACGTGGCGAACTGTTGTTCCTGATTGGCCGTCAATTCAGTTGGCAGGTTGAAGCCGAAGTTATTCAAGAAGGCGAAGGTTTTGGCGAAGAACGAGAACTCGTTCGGCAGCAACAACTGCAGCCCAGATAGCACCAACGAAAAGCCGCCGAGCATGACCAGCCAGAACAGGATCTTCTGACCGCCGTTGAACTTCTTCGCGGGTGGATGATCACCACCGACGATGCCGCCGCCCCTCAGGAACCACACAAGATCACGTGGATGCGGGAAGTTATAAGAGACCCAAGTAATGAAGGTCATTATCAAGCCAACGACGAACGCCAAAGCAACGTAGTTGTGAAGCCACTTGCCCGTCGCAGCAATCGAAGCAAAAGCTTCCTTGCCGATGATTGGCATGATCACATCACGCCCATAAAGAATGTTCAGTCCGGTGAGCGCGAGAATGATGAACGAAGTTGCCAGCAACCAGTGACCAAGGCGTTCAAAGTCAGTAAAGCGCTCGATCGTCGTCCCGGCCGGACCATGTGAAATCCGAATGCGACCGCGGATGAGATAAAACAAGACCAACAGGCCAAGCATGCCACCAAGCGCGTAAGCGCCGTAGACAGGTAGGGGCCCGTTGCGAAGAGCACGCCAGGTTTCGCCAGACGAGTCGACAAGAATGCCGGCTTTCTTGTCGGGAATAGAAACGGTGCCCTGCAAGCCGCGTCTGAGTTCCTGCCAGATTTCGGGATCGTATTGACCGCCTTCTTGAGGCACCGTTTGCGGGCCACCCGACGGCGGGCCGCCCGAGGTCACAGCATCAGCAGGTGGCCGGACGTTTTGCGCCTCAGCTGTTGAGGTCAGGGCCGGCAATGCGACCAGCAACGCAAAAGCAAAAAACAACAAACCTAAGCCAGCGGTTCGGCGTCCCCGAATGGTATCAAACTTGGGCATTTCACTCTCCTGTACGCAAACTCGGGGCTTGCATTCTTTGTTGTTCTGCTTTCGCGCCGATCGGTCCTTTTGTGTCTCGGCGGTATTGTTTCCGGCGTTAACCACGCGCCGTTTCAGCCGCGCTCTAACACGCGTTAATCGAATTGGAGTCTGGCGCGTTCGCGCAGCGCTTCACGTTGCGCATCATTGAGCTTTTCATCCTGCAAGCCGGTGTACTCGCCCGGCTTATGCCAGAGCGGTCGGTTTTCATCGTATTCCCGGCATCCGGCGAGGCCCAAAACCACAACGCCAGCAACAATCAACTTCAAACCAGTGCGGTGAAACATGTCCGTGCGATCTCCATAAAACGGTCCATTGAATACTACTTTCGTCATATGGGTATCGCAACGTTCTCAAAAAACAGGGCGGCGAACGCCGCCCTGCATTTTTTTTCATGTCCGTCCAAAAAACGGAACTTAACCGGCCTGGCCAGGATAGGCTTTACCCCATCCCCAAGCGCCGCTGCCGAAGCCGCGGGCGACAACACGCTCGCGATAGATGTTGGAGACGGAATCTCCATCACCAGCCAGCAGCGCTTTGGTCGAGCACATCTCTGCGCACAACGGCAGCTTGCCTTCGGCCAGACGGTTGCGACCGTACTTCTTGAACTCGGCATCCGACAGGTTCTCGTCCGGGCCGCCGGCGCAGAAGGTACATTTGTCCATCTTGCCGCGCGAACCGAAGTTCGAAGCCTGCGGGAACTGAGGCGCGCCGAATGGGCAAGCGTAGAAGCAGTAACCGCAGCCGATGCACAGATCTTTGTTATGCAGAACGACGCCGTCTTGGGTCTGGTAGAAGCAGTCGACCGGGCAGACTGCCATGCACGGCGCATCCGAGCAGTGCATGCAGGCAACCGAGATCGAGCGCTCACCAGGTGAACCGTCGCTGATGGTGACAACGCGACGGCGGTTCACGCCCCACGGCACCTCATTCTCGTTCTTACAAGCGGTGACACAGGCATTGCATTCAATGCAGCGCTCGGCGTCACAAAGGAACTTCATGCGTGCCATGGATTAGGCCCTCCAGATTTTGCAGAGCGTGGTTTTTGATTCTTGCATTTGCGTCACGGCGTCGTAGCCGTACGTTTGCGCGGTGTTGGTGGCTTCACCCAGAACATAGGGGTCTGCACCTTCTGGATACTTGGACCTGAGGTCTTTGCCCTGGAACATGCCGCCGAAGTGGAACGGCATGAACGCCACGCCAGAACCGACGCGCTCGGTCAACATCGCCATGACCTTGACCTTGCCCTTCTCAGGACCTTCGACCCAGACCATCTCGCCATCTTTGATACCGAGATTGTTGGCATCGCGCGGGTTGATCTCCACGAACATGTTCTGCTGGAGTTCGGCGAGCCATGGGTTCGAACGGGTCTCGTCGCCGCCACCCTCGTATTCGACCAGTCGGCCGGAGGTGAGAATGATCGGATAGGATTCGGAGACCTTTTCTTCGATACCCTTCTTCTGGATCGTTTCGTAAAGCACCGGCACGCGGTGCAATCTGCGATCGCTGAAGGTTGGGTACTTGCCTGCAAGTTCCGGCTCTGGTGTGTAAAGCGGTTCGCGGTGCAGCGGCACCGGATCCGGGAACGTCCACACCACAGCGCGGGCCTTTGCGTTACCGAACGGAGCAAGTCCGTGCTTGATGGCAACGCGCTGCAGACCGCCAGACAAATCAACCTTCCAGTTGACCTTACCCATTTTCGCCGGATCAGAGCTGCCAGCTACCTTCTCGATGGCTGCAGTTTCTTCCGCCGTCAGATCGCCCGTCCAGCCGAGCTTGTCGAGCATGGCGTAGGTGATCTCTGGATAGCCATCCTGGATCTCCGAACCGGCCGGATAGGATTCGACAGCCAATAGGTTGTCGGCATCCGGATCGCCTTTGGCATACTTCTCTGGTGCCTGAACACCAAAGCGTGCGCGGAAGCATAAACCGCCATCGGCAACGGGTTTGGAGGTGTCGTAGAGGTTCGGTGTACCGGGGTGGCCCATTTCGGCGGTACCCCAAGCTGGCCATGGCAGACCGTAGTAATCGCCGTCGCAAGGTCCGCCGTTTGCTTTCAGCGTGATCTTGTCGAAGGTGGCCTGGTTTTCCATGTGCTTCTTCAAGCGCTCTGGGCTCTGGCCGGTGTACCCGATCGTCCACATGCCGCGGTTGAATTCGCGGGTGATGTCTTCGATGACGGGTTCGGTGCCTTTCACCTCGATGTTCTTGAAGAACTCTTTTTCGAAGCCGAACTTTTTGGCCAGGAGATACATGATCTCGTGGTCGACCTTCGATTCAAACAGCGGCTCGAAGACTTTCTCACGCCACTGCAGCGAGCGGTTCGATGCTGTGACCGAGCCGGACGTCTCGAACTGCGTCGTTGTCGGCAGAAGATAAACGCCATCAGTGCGGTCGTGCATAACGGCCGACACTGTTGGGAATGGATCGATCACGACCAGAAGGTCGAGTTGCTCCATCGCTTTCTTCTGGTCTGGACCGCGCGTCTGCGAGTTCGGAGCATGACCCCAGAACACCATGGCGCGTGTCTTGTCAGGCTGTCCAAGGTTGTCCTTGGCTTCCAATACGCCGTCGAACCAGCGTGAAACCGGGATGCCCTTCTCGTTCATCATGGCGAGGTCGCCGCCATCCTTGCCCTTACCAGGCATCTTGGCGAAGCGATCCTGCATCCACTTATAATCGACGTCCCAAACACGCGACCAGTGCTTCCACGCACCAGCAGAGAGGCCGTAGTAGCCGGGCAGCGTGTCCATCAGAACGCCGAGGTCGGTTGCACCCTGGACGTTGTCGTGGCCGCGGAAGATGTTCGTACCGCCACCAGCGACGCCCATGTTGCCAAGTGCCAACTGCAGGACGCAGTAAGAACGAGTGTTGTCGTTGCCGTTGGTGTGCTGCGTACCACCCATGCACCAGATCACGGTGCCTGGCTTGTTGGTCGCCAGCGTGTAAGCAACGCGCTTAAGCTGAGACCCTGGAACGCCCGTGACGCGCTCAGTTTCCTCAGGTGTCCACTTCTTCACTTCTTCCCGGATGAGGTCCATGCCCCAAACGCGTTTACGGATGAACTCTTTGTCTTCCCAGCCGTTTTCGAAGATGTGGTAGAGGATGCCCCAAATGAGAGCGACGTCGGTTCCTGGACGGAAGCGGACGTACTCACTGGCGTGGGCTGCGGTACGCGTGAAGCGTGGGTCGCAAACGATCAGAGGAGCACTGTTTTGCTCCTTCGACTTCAAGATGTGCTGCAACGAAACTGGGTGAGCTTCAGCCGGGTTGCCGCCGATCAGGAAAATCGCTTTCGACTTCAGGATATCGTTGTAGGAGTTCGTCATCGCGCCGTAACCCCAGGTGTTGGCAACACCTGCAACGGTCGTCGAGTGACAGATACGAGCCTGGTGGTCGATGTTGTTCGTGCCCCAGAAGGCTGCGAACTTACGGCCCAGATAAGCTTGCTCGTTGTTCCACTTTGCCGATCCCAGCCAGTAGACCGAATCTGGTCCTGACTCTTCGCGGATCTTGAGCATCTGGTCGCCGACTTCGTTGATCGCCTGATCCCAGGAGATCTTCTTCCACTTGCCGCCAACGAGTTTCATCGGGTGTTTCAAGCGACGCGCACCGTGAGCGTGCTCACGAACAGCCGCACCCTTTGCACAGTGGGCACCCAGGTTGAATGGACTGTCCCATCCAGGCTCCTGTCCAACCCAAACACCATTCGACACTTCTGCCATAACGGTGCAGCCGACCGAGCAGTGCGTACAAACGGATTTCTTGACTTCGACTTTTCCGCCCGCTTTGCCAGCTGCGGCTTCAGCTTTTTGAACGCGTGTCGTAGCTAGTGCCGTGACCGCAGCAATGCCGCCAGCAGCAAGCCCGGAGTTCCGCAAGAACTGCCGCCGGTCGACAACGCCGGATGCCGATCTTTGAGACAATGCCGAAGCGGTCAAATGACTGCGCGAAGCACTGCCGTTCGCTTTTTTCTTGAGCATTCGTATCCTCCTGGGAGTGGCGCAGACCGGATTATTGTTGTGGTCTTGGCCGAAATCTCCCTCGTGGTTACATGAACTTCGCCAATTCGTAGTACCGACGGACGTGTTCGGTTTCCTGGTAACCCTCAGTTTTGGTGGGTTCCACAGGCGCCGCAGCTGCAGGAACAGCAGCCGCTGCCGCAGCAGCACCGCCGCCCACGACACCAGCACCAGCGAGCTTTAAGAAGCCGCGCCGGTCTGTTTTTGCAGTGGCTTTCTTTTCTTCCATTCGCCTCTTCTCCTCAGTTCTTGATCGCTCCGGCGTTCAGTTGAGAGGCCGTAACGATCCCGACTTTGACTAGACGTACTCAAAAGCCTTGGTTTCGATTTCTAGAAATATCACTCCCAGGGCCCCCAACGCCGAGTAGAACGCGGACTGCCTGGTAGCTGCGAGGTCTTTGAAAAAATGCGGGGCCCAGGACCCAACATGGTCGTCATAAAAAGTCTTCTGCCGTTCAAGCGAAACCTCGGTGCCAAAACGGCCGTCGATCAAGCCGGCCATCATCTCGAGGACCGACGCAATATGGTCTTCTGGTTCTTTCACGCTTGGGTCCTGTTCAACGCCGAACGAGGACATATCTTCGCGCAAACTTGCCAGCGGTTTTTCGTGCAGAAATCCCGTCTGGTAATACGAGCCGAACGGCACGAGGATACCCGCGCCGATCCCAATAAATAGGTCTTGATAGGCTTCTGCTTCCGCTTCAGGGTTTGTGTCCCGGGCCGCCGCTCCGCAAGCCGACAAAGCTTGGCCTAAAGCGGTGTCGTCACCCCCGATGTTGGAGAGAGCTTCAAGCAGTTCGGCACTTGGCGGTGCCGACAAAGGCGTTGCGAGCAATTGCAGCAGTTGTACGCGGAGCTGATCTTCAGCTGCCAACGCAACTGCGTCGTCGCCGTCCGAGGAAATACTCATAGCCCCAGAGCCCACGCTCGCGTTCCTCCTTGGATTGCTTCGCCCGGTTCCGACGTGTCGGACCAAGTCTTTTCATGAAGCTTTATGAATAGCTGGCAGCGTGGATGAAAATTTGTCGCAGCACAAGCATCCCTTCGAAGTGGAATGCCCAAAAAACAAATCATCAGAAAATGTGATCTCGCGCTGCGAGATTCGGATTGTATGCAAGAAGCTGAAAGGGGTGATAAATTTTCTTAAACATGTAGAGATAATCAATAATAACATATTTTTGCATAAAGCCGCTGCCGCAACGCAGCATTTTGGGCGCTTGTCTTCCACGCTTCGGCGCGTTGTTTTCGATTTAGCCTTTTAGGACTGGTGTTAAACGATCTTGACCGCACTAAGTTAGGCCCCAAAGACGCAACCACAAAAATTCGGATGCCACGCTGTGACCGCTAACCTCACGCCCGATACTTCGACGCCACCAATGATCGACCCGTTCGGCCGCCATGTCAGCTACCTGCGCGTCTCGGTGACAGATCGTTGCGATTTCCGCTGCGTCTATTGCATGTCCGAGCACATGACGTTTTTGCCCAAGAAGGACTTGTTGACGCTTGAGGAATTAGATCGCGTCTGCTCGGCCTTCGTGCGCAAAGGCGTTCGTAAGTTGCGCATCACCGGCGGTGAACCCCTCGTCCGCAAGAACGTTATGTGGTTGTTCAAAGCCCTGGGCCGACATCTCGAAACCGGTCAGCTGGATGAATTGACACTTACAACCAACGGCAGCCTGCTTCATCGCATGGCCGGAGACCTTTATGCTTGTGGTGTGCGCAGGATCAACGTTTCACTCGACACGTTAAGTCCAACCAAATTCAAAGAAATTACCCGCTGGGGCGATCTCGAAACGGTCATGAACGGTCTTGCTGCGGCTGAACGCGCAGGGCTCAAGATCAAGATCAACGCGGTGGCCCTGAAGGGTTTCAACGATGACGAGATCGACGATCTGATCCGCTTCGCCCATGGCCGCGGCGCTGATCTCACGTTCATTGAAACCATGCCGATGGGCGACATTGACGGTGACCGCACGGACCAATACCTGCCACTGTCTCAGGTTCGTGCCGACCTCATGGATCGCTGGACCCTGAACGACATCCCCTACAACTCCGGCGGCCCGGCGCGGTACGTTGAGATTGGCGAAACCGGCGGCCGCCTCGGCTTCATCACGCCGATGACGCATAACTTCTGCGAAAGCTGTAACCGGGTTCGGCTGACCTGCACGGGCATGCTCTATATGTGCCTTGGCCAGAACGACGACGCGGACCTGCGCGCTGCCATGCGTTCATCGCCCGACGATAGCGTTCTGGAGAGCGCCATAGATGAAGCGATCCTGCGCAAGCCGAAGGGCCATGACTTCATCATCGACCGGGAAACCAAAGCACCAGCAGTGCCGCGCCATATGAGCGTGACCGGCGGATGAGGACCGCAGTTTCATTCGCTACGAAGTGAACTAGCGACGATTTCCCGTTGCACTGGCCCCGCATGCAACCCCTTGCCGGTCACCCAGTAAGCTTGGCGACTTCGGCGCGTAACGCGTCTAATCCAAACGGTTTCACCAACGCGGCTGTTTTTTCGCCGAGCTCCGAAGCACGTTCCAGCTGAGGGACGTGGGCTGAAATCAGCAGCACGGCAATGTTGGCTGATACCGCACGCGCCCTCTGTGCCACTTCGAGGCCGTTATGACCTGGCATATCAACGTCGGCGATCAAGAGCTCGAAGCTCGAACCGTCAGCTTCAATGGCCTCAACCGCTGCCGTACCGTCACCAACAGAAACCACTTCGTGCTGATCTGAAATCAACGCTTTAGCAACCAGCTCACGCGCGCTGGAGTCGTCATCCGCCAGTAAGATTTTCATCGCTTGCCCTGCCCCAAAATATCGCAAAAACCACCCCATTATATCAGTGGCGGAATGTGGCATCGGGATGCTTTGGCATTGAGCTGAGAGAAATTGTGCGTGGATTAACTGGCAGGTTCGTCGACTAACTGCTGACGACGCGTCCAACAAACGGCAGTTCGCGAAACTGGTAGGCCATATCCATGCCATAGCCAACGACAAACACATTCTCGCACGTAAAGGCTTTGAGATCGGCGGAGACATCGACAGCTCGGTCCACGTCCTTCTCGATAAGGACGCACGTGCGGATGCTGTCGGCGCCACGAGCGGAGAGCAGATCCTTCGCGTAAGCCAACGTCCGACCGGAATCGAGGACATCGTCAACAAGCAGAATATCGCGCCCGGCGACATCGATCGACACGTCACGCAGAATATCGACGGTGCCTGAAGATACGGTGCTCTTGCCGTAACTCGATAGCGTAATGAAATCGACCTCCGGCTCCATCCCGACGCCATGCATCGCGCGGATCAGGTCGGCAGCGAAAACGAAACTGCCTTTCAAAATCGCAACCACCGCAAGCTGCTTCAGATTCAATTCGGCTATTTCGTGTGCAAGTGAATTCATGCGTTCGGCAATGGTATCCGCGCTGTAGATCACTTCGATGTCGGATCGTAAACTACCCATGGTGGTTGGCGTCTCTGTTTGTTGCTTGAGCGGTCGTTGAAATCTCGTCGATCTGACGTCGCGCCAAGGGTTGGAAGCCTGGGCGCAGAGCGACAGTTGTACGCTGGATCGGATGCGCAACTCGACGAAAGTAACCCCGAAATGCGGCGGTCGTACAGGAGCGGAGATACAAGTATAGTGGGTAACGATTGATAATCGAATCGCCCGCCATGAACATCTTTAACAGCACGCAGGCCCCGTTCCCATCGAGAGGCCACAATGCTCGTCAATTGATCGGTGGTCATCCTTCGCGCATATAAGAGCGCTGGCTTTCGCCTGAACGACGAGACAAAGGGCCTCCTGGCCGCAACTGGATCAATTCGTGATTAGACTAAACAACGTTGGCCTTCGCTACGACACCGGCCCGGAAATTCTCTCAGACGTCAACTTCGAGCTTCTGCCGGGGTCGTTTCACTTCCTGACGGGGCCATCGGGGGCTGGCAAGACATCGCTGTTGCGCCTGATGTTCATGACAATCCACCCGTCCGCTGGCCAAATTGAGATGTTCGACCACGATGTAAGTAACATCACCACCGCGAAGCGCGCTCAGCTGCGCCGCCGCATCGGTATTGTTTTCCAGGACTTTCGCCTGCTCGATCACTTGACGACCTGGGAGAACGTCGCGTTGCCACTACGCGTCGTTGGTAAACAAGTCGGGGAATACCGCGAGGATGTCACAGACTTGTTGCAATGGGTCGGCCTTGGCGATCGTATGCACGCTTACCCGTCTGTCCTCTCAGGCGGTGAAAAGCAACGCGCCGCTATTGCCCGAGCTGTGATCGGGAAGCCGGAGCTTCTTCTGGCCGATGAGCCCACAGGTAACGTTGACCCGCAGATGGCGCGGCGCCTGTTGCGCCTCTTCGTCGAGCTTAACCGTTTGGGAACGTCGGTCGTGATCGCCACCCACGATCATCAATTGATGCGCCAATACAAAGCACCGCGGCTGGAACTACACGATGGCGATGTTCGAATTGTCTGACCGCCGACTGGAACGAAACTGACTGGAGCTGATCTGAGTGTCACCGCGATCTGACAATCCCTACGACGACCTCGACCCGGTAACAGGACCACCCAACACAGGTCGTCCGGACCTTTATGCGCCGGCTCGCGACGACCGCCGTGCCAAAAGCGGCGCACAAAGCCCTGTCGTTCCACCAAGTTCGGTCACCGGCGGATCGCTCACCATGGTGATCGCTATCATGTGTTTTCTGGCCTGTTTGACGGCCGGGGCCGTTTACATGATCAACCAGTCAGCTGATGCTTGGCTGCGTGATGTCGCCAGCGAAGTGACTATCCAGATTTTGCCAAAGGAAGGCATTGAAACGGATCGAACACTGCAGGAGGTCGGCGCGTTTCTCACGCAGCAGCCCGGCATCGTATCGACCCGAACGTTGAGCACTCAGTCTTCTAAGGATCTTCTCGAACCCTGGCTTGGCACCTCCGACGCGCTTGACGCTTTACCTGTGCCGCGCCTCATCGCGGTTCAGCTTGATCGCGCGGCGCCCCCGAATTTCGAGACCTTGTCCGGCGAACTGACGCGACGCTTCGACGGCGTCTCGCTCGATGACCATCGCCAATGGCAACGTCAGATCAAGACCGTTACACGATCACTGGCGCTGGGCGGAATTGGTATCCTGATCCTGGTGGCGCTTGCGACGACCGCGATCATTGTCTCGGCGACGCAGGCCGCCATGGCCTCCAACCGAGAGATCGTCGAAGTCCTCCATTTCGTCGGCGCAACCGATGGTTTCATTGCCCGAGAATTTGAGAAGCACTTTCTGACACTTGGCATTCGCGCCGGGGTTATGGGCGCGCTCAGCGCCATGGCGACCTTCCTGATCATGCCGTTTGTGACGCTCTTTTTGGGTGGCGGTTCGATGACGGAAATTGAGCTCAACAGACTGATCGGCACCGGGCATCTGGATCCGGCTGGTTACGTCTTGTTAGGCATCGTCGTCGTCGTCGTCGCGGCGCTGTGCATGTTGACGTCTCGCCTTGGGGTGTACCGCATCCTTAACACCCATACGGACTGACGCGATCAGGTCCATCAGTGGTGGATTTTCAACACAGAAACAAAAAGTTAGAAAGTCTTTACCGAAGTGCTTGGAATGCATGGCATTCCGCCATGATAAGCTGTTTCTATGATGGGCTTCGGATGCCGTCAGCGGTCGTTATGAGACTAGCCTTCTCATCGGCCCGGTGGCAGCAGAAGTGATGCGTTAGACTGCGGGAGTTCGGGCGGCATAAAGCGCTACGGTCTCCCTTGAAGGTGGCGGCGACCTTGAAGCGCAAGGCAAAATGGTTGTTTGGCTCGGCGGCGATTGCGTTGAGCCTATTCGCATTCGGGTTCATCCTGTTTGCGCAAGATGCCACGCGCGCGCCTCGGCCGACAGCCGCATCCGCCGATGGAATCGTTGTTCTGACGGGCGGTGGCCTTCGCATCAAAGCTGGCTTTGAACTCCTGGCCCAAGACCGAGCAGGCCGATTGTTAATCACCGGCGTCAACCGCAAGACGAAGAAAGCCGATCTCGTCAAAGGTTCGCGCCTTCCCCGGAGGACGATCGAGTGCTGCGTCGATCTCGATTACGAAGCGCTTAACACGCAGGGCAATGCGATCGAGACGGTGAAGTGGGTGAAGGATCACGGCTTTAAGTCGTTGCTCGTTGTCACTGCGAGTTACCACATGCGCCGTAGCCTGATGGAAATGTCGAGCCGCATGCCGGAGGTCAAACTGATCCCGCACCCGGTGCTCCCGCCGCCGTTCCGCAAGAAGGAGTGGTGGCTCAATCCAGTTACGGCACGCGTCCTGCTGGCGGAGTACCTGAAGCTCTTTCCCTCAGCCGCGTCGATTGCTGCCTCTTGGGCGTTTTCGGCTGGTTCGAGCAACGACGCTCGCTCAGTCTAACCGCTAGCGGACCGGTAACGAGCGGTGCCGGCCTTTGGCCTTGCCCCGTCCAGCTTGGCACGCAATAACTGCTGGCCGTCCGGCCCCCGACCTTGCACTTAACGCTAGCTCGCCTGCGACAGAAGCCGTCTGCCAACTCACCTAACCGAAACGCGCTTCAAACGGGCGCGCCTCCCGCCACGAAGCAAGCGCCCCAAGAGATACGCCGATGATCCGTTCGCTCATTTTTGTCGCCGTCTTTTATCTCAACACGGCGGTGTTCTTGCTATTCGGTTCGCCATTGCTGTTCGGCCCGCGCAAATGGGCGATGGCCGGGCTGCGCGCGCACGCCCATGCATCGCTCTTCTGGATGCGCCTCATCGTTGGCACGCGCATGGAGGTTCGTGGCCTAGAAAACCTACCCGATGACGCAGCCCTCATCGCCGCCAAACACCAATCGGCCTGGGATACCTTCGCCCTCATCCCGCTCTTCCGCGATCCGGCAATGATCATGAAAGCCGAGCTGGGCAATATCCCATTCTACGGCTGGTTCTCTCGCAAGTTCGAACACATCCTCGTCCGCAGAGATAAGGCGGCGACCGCACTCCGCCAGATGGTGAGAGAAGCCCGCGATCGCGCCGATCATGGCCGCGACATCGTCATCTTCCCTGAAGGAACACGACGCCCACCCGGTGCACCGCCGGATTACAAATCAGGGGTTCTGGCTCTTTACGAAGGCTTGGAGCGCCCCTGCGTCCCCGTCGCATTGAACTCGGGCATGTTCTGGCCGCGCGGCACCTTCCTCAAGCAGCCGGGCACCATCATCGTCGAAATCCTGGAACCCATCCCCGCCGGCCTGCCACGCAAAGAGTTCCGCGCGCTGCTCAGCGAGCGTATAGAGACCGCCAGCGAACGCCTCCGCCTGGAAGCCGGTGGGAAAAGCTTGCCAGCAGATGAGCTGCAATAACTTTACCTAAAAACAAAATAAGAACACAAAAAGAACATTAGTTGACTCTGGCGCATGGAACCCCCATATTCAGGGCTCAAGAGATGCGCTGAATTCTGCCCGATATTGACGGAGCGCGGCCGCGTCATGAGGCGATGTCTTGCGGCCTGCCGATGGGAAGCCCGATGGTTCCGATTGCAAAAGAAATCTGGGAAATGAAGTACCGCCTACGCGCGCCAGGCGGCGAAGCCATCGACCAGTCGGTCGAGGACACGTTCGCCCGCGTCGCGAAGGCAGCCGCCTCCGTGGAACCAGGATCGGATGAAGACCGCGCGCGCTGGGCGCAGAAGTTTCAGGACGCCATGTCCGACTTTGGCTTCTTGCCAGGTGGGCGCATCTTGGCAAGTGCCGGCAGCAATCGTCAGGTGACGCTGTTCAATTGCTTCGTCATGGACGACGTGCCGGATGACTTGAGCGGGATCTTTGACTCGGTCCGAAAGGCCGCGCAAACCATGCAGATGGGCGGCGGCATCGGCGTTGATTTTTCAACACTCCGGCCACGCGGGGCGAAGGTCAAAAGCATCGGTGCAGATGCCTCAGGGCCTGTCAGCTTCATGGATGTTTGGGATTCCATGTGCTCGACCATCATGTCTGCGGGCGCCCGTCGCGGCGCGATGATGGGAACACTACGTGCCGACCACCCCGACATCGAAGAGTTCATCGACGCCAAGAACAAAGCTGGAAGGCTGACGAATTTCAATTTGTCGGTCTTGGTGCCAGACGCCTTGATGACGGCCGTCAAAGAAGACAAAGAATGGGATCTGCAGTTCGACGGTGAGGTTGCCCGCACAGTCCGCGCGCGCGACTTGTGGGCCCGCATAATGCAGGCCAATTTCGATTTCGCGGAACCCGGCGTCATATTCATCGACCGCATCAACGCCCTCAATAACCTCAGCTACTGCGAGACAATCCACGCGACAAACCCGTGCGGCGAGCAGCCTTTACCGCCAAATGGCGCGTGCCTGTTGGGCGCACTCAACCTCACGGTTTTCGTCAAAGACGCGTTCACCCCGCAGGCCCAACTCGATGTCGCGAGCTTGGCCGAACGGGCTGGCATTGCCGTCCGCTTCCTCGACAACGTGATTGATGTCTCGCATTTCCCGCTTGCCGAACAAGCGTCAGAAGCCAAGGCAAAGCGGCGAATGGGGTTGGGCCTCACAGGGCTCGCGGATGCACTCATTATGTGTGGTGAAAGTTACCACAGCGCGCGTGGCCGAAGCCTTGCAGCCGAGTGGATGCGCACCATCCAAGAAACAGCGTACCTTGCCAGTTCGAAGCTGGCAGCCAAGAAAGGCAGCTTCCCGCTTTTTGACAGCGAAGCGTTTTTGCGCACACCGATGCTCGAGAATCTTAATCCCGAGATCAAAGAAGCGATCAGCCAGAATGGCCTGCGCAACGGTTGCCTGACGACCATCGCGCCGACCGGAACTATCTCGCTTCTAGCTGGCAACGTTTCCAGCGGCATCGAGCCCGTGTTCGACTTCACCTACGAGCGGCACGTTCTGACAGCGGATGGGAGCCATCGAACCGAACAGGTCGAGGATTTCGCCCATGCCCATTACCGCCACCATTTGGCTGACCAAATGGATGGGCCACTGCCCGACTATTTCGTGACAGCGCAGGATCTGAAACCCGCCGATCACATCCTTATGCAGGCAGCCATCCAGAGGTATTGCGACAGCTCGATTTCGAAGACGGTCAATTGCCCATCCGAGATCGAATTTGAAGACTTCCAGGATGTCTACGTGCTGGCTCATGAGATGGGGCTGAAGGGCTGTACGACTTACCGTCCGTCACAAGTGCGCGGCGCGGTTCTCACCGTAACGGATGCTAACGGAAACGCTGATCAGGAACCGCCTAAGCAAGCCAAAGACGAAGTACTAACTGATCACGTAGATCGGTCAGCAGGACGCAATCCGGATGAAAACAGTCCTCCGAACACATCCAATTCCATTGTTTACCTCGCCAAGCCGGTGGAACGAGCCGCGAGCTTGGCTGGAAAGACCTACAAGCTCAAATGGCCGGGCAGCGATCATGCCCTTTACGTGACAATCAACGATGTCGAACGCGACGGCCGCCGCTGTCCTTATGAGGTTTTCATCAACACAAAGAGCCTCGAACACTATGCGTGGACCGTCGCGCTTACCCGGATGATTTCTGCAGTCTTTCGCCGTGGTGGGGATGTCTCCTTCGTCGCTGAAGAGCTGCAAGCCATATTCGACCCGCAAGGAGGCAGGTGGGTTGGCGGCAACTACGTCCCCAGCCTTCAGGCCGCGATTGGCGAGATCATCGAGAACCACATGCGCAGCATCGGGTTCTTGCCCGACCACGTCACTGTGCAAACCGAGCCATCCATCCATTCAGTTCACGAGGCAGTGAACGCGAGCGCAGCGCAATCAAGCGAAGGTGAACCATCAGGCCTTGCGGCACAGCCAAGTTCATCCCAGGTGTCAATGAGTAACAGCAACTCTCGCCAATGCCCGCGTTGCGGAGCTGGCGCTTACGTCAGGCGTGAAGGTTGTTGGTCTTGCGAGCGGTGCGGCTATTCGCAATGCGAGTAAGGCAGGTAGGTATTTGCGCTGCGCGAGGGTGCGAAGGTCGGTTGAGTTCTTTAGAGAAACGTCACGTAGCTTTTGCCGCAACTGAATTAAGTGAGATCGAAGACAAACTATGTTTATGTTTTCCGGAGCAAAGCACTGGCAAAATGTCGCACTTTCGTACTATAGTGCATCTCATGGGTCCCGTTTGTTCGGCGTCAAGTATGCGCCATTTTGTATTGAGTCGTTTTGAGTATCGAAAATGTGCGCTGACGTTTTGAAATCCCGCCAAGTCCGCCACCCAGACCAGGGCAAAGGTCGGGGAAAGCCAGCCTCCACGGGGCATGGAAAAGCCACCGCGCAAGACGTTGAAAAGCGTCTAGAAGGCCCTCACGCGACCCGTCCTGAACACTCGCCGGCTGAAAACAGCTTCGACACCACGAAACAGATCTCGTGGACCGGTGCCTCTGGGTCTCGCTACCTGCATGATGTGCACACTTTGATCGGGTGTCCTGAAGTGATGCAGTCCAACTATCTTTTGGTCCGCAACACGGCAGATGGGAACCGCATCGTTCTGGCTGCGGGCTATGCGAATTCTGACGCACCCTCGCTTAATCTCGCCGAGATTCGCCAGATCGGTGCGACGCTTGGTGCAAACGAAGTTCACGTCCATTTCCTGGCGCGCGATGAGAAGCACGCCAAAACAATTGCACACGATCTTCGCGAGGCGCATCGGCCCGGCTCGCAACCGGTTTCCTCATCCGCCTGCCATTGACGAAGACTCAAGTCATGGATTGGGGTGGCACGAGCGATTAGCGCACTGAACTCCTGAACGTCGCACGCCGACTTGGGAGTTCAGTTCGCTAACTCCCAACGACGAACGCGACTTAATCAATTGTCGTCCATTTTAAGCGCAGCGATAAAGGCTTCCTGCGGAATTTCCACCTTACCAAATTGGCGCATCTTCTTCTTGCCGGCCTTCTGCTTGTCGAGAAGCTTCCGTTTACGCGAGATATCGCCGCCATAACACTTTGCGAGGACGTCTTTGCGTAGCGCACGGATCGTCTCGCGCGCGATAATACGTCCGCCAATGGCTGCCTGTACCGGGATTTGGAACATATGCTGCGGAATAAGGTCTTTGAGCTTCTCGCACATGACCCGCCCACGGCTGTCAGCGCGGGTGCGGTGCACGATCATCGATAAGGCATCGACAGGTTCGGCATTAACGAGGATCGACATCTTCACGAGATCGCTCTGCTCATAACCAATCAGCTGATAATCGAACGACGCGTAGCCCTTGGAGATTGATTTCAGGCGATCGTAAAAGTCGAACACAACCTCATTGAGCGGCAGTTCGTAAATCGCCATCGCTCGTGTGCCCGCGTAGGTGAGGTCGGTCTGTCGCCCGCGCCGTTCCTGGCACAGTTTGAGAACCGGACCGAGATACTCGTCCGGCACCATGATAGTTGCTTTGATCCAGGGTTCCTCGATGCGGTCGATCTTGACGACATCCGGCATGTCGGCCGGATTGTGCATCTCAATCATCGTGCCGTCGGTCATGTAGAGGTTGTAAACCACCGACGGCGCTGTGGTGATGAGGTCTAGGTTGAACTCACGTTCCAGCCGCTCGGTAATGATCTCCAGATGTAACAGCCCAAGGAACCCGCACCGAAAGCCAAACCCCAAGGCAGCCGAACTCTCCGTTTCGAACGAGAAACTCGCATCGTTTAGCCGTAACCGGCCCATAGCTTCCCGCAAATCCTCGAAATCTGCCGCATCGACGGGAAACAGGCCGCAGAATACGACCGGCTGTGCCGGGCGAAAACCTGGGAGAACCTCAGCACAGGGCTTCTTCTCATCTGTGATCGTGTCACCAACGCGCGTATCGGCGACTTCCTTGATCGCAGCGGTGAAAAAACCGATCTCGCCGGGTCCTAGCTCCTGTAGCATTTCCTGTTTGGGTCGGAAGATGCCAACGCGCTCGATGGGATAAACTGCACCCGTCGACATCAGCTTGATTTTCTGGCCCTTTTTCAAACGGCCTTCGATAACCCTCACCAAAACAATCACGCCCAGATAGGCGTCATACCAGCTGTCGACCAGCATCGCTTTGAGTGGTTTGTCGCCATCGCCCACCGGGGGCGGCAAGGTTTCGACAATCGCTTCGAGGACGGTTTCGATATTCAGCCCGGTCTTTGCCGAGATTGGCACCGCTTCGGAGGCATCAAGACCGATCACGTCTTCGATCTGTTCTTTCACCCGGTCGACGTCGGCAGCAGGGAGATCGACCTTATTGAGCACCGGCAGGATCTCCAGATCGTTGTCGATAGCTGTATACACGTTTGCCAGCGTCTGTGCTTCGACGCCTTGTGAGGCATCCACCACCAGGATCGCGCCTTCACAAGCAGCCAGCGATCTTGAGACCTCATAAGCAAAGTCGACATGGCCCGGCGTATCCATCAGGTTCAGCTGATACGTTTTGCCATCGCTGTGCTTATAGTCGAGCCGCACCGTCTGGGCCTTGATCGTGATTCCACGCTCCCGCTCGATATCCATCGAGTCGAGCATCTGCTCTTTCATCTCGCGCTCGCTTGCTGCCCCGGTCACCTGGATGAGCCGGTCCGACAAAGTCGATTTGCCGTGGTCGATGTGCGCGATGATTGAGAAATTTCGGATATGCGATGTATCGGTCATGGCCGCTCATTTACACTAGGCCGTCATTGCCCGCTAGTACGATCATAGCGCCAGCCAGTCGCCCTTTGCCGCACGAAACGGGGAGTTGGAGAAGTGGCTGCATCTGCAATCTAAACTCAGTTGCGGGAGGACGCTGAAACCTGAACGTTGTGGGTGATACGCCTATTCGCCTACGCGTAGATCTGTCTCATTCGTTGCCTGCTGACGCCATTTTTGCCACACTGGCCGCTGTGCGAGGCATGCATGCCGCAAAAATACGCTGTGAAGCAGGCTCTGCTTACATGGGGTGCGGCGGACGAAAAGTCCGGTTTGGCTCGACAAAAAAGACCGTTCCCAGACGATGCCGCGCGAGCTACAAAGCCCGCAAAGGTCGTCAATCCAGAACGACCACGTCATCATATTTTGTCATCGCGAGGAGCAGTAGGAATGGCGAATTCAGGTTTTTCCAGCGGCGCAGACCTCACAGAGGAAGCCAGAAAAGCGGCAAGCAACGCGTTTGACGCCCTGGAGCAGTGGCGCGACCAGATGGCCAAGGCCAACGACGAGTATTCCAGCAAGGTTTTTGAACAAATGGCCGAAGCCAGCAAGGCTATGGGTTGGCCCGATACCATGATCGATTCTGCGCGTGCGCAAATGCAGGAAGCCTCCCGCATGCAGCTGCAGATGATGGATCAGCTGATGGACGCCTGGGCTAAGCAGATCAAGTCTCCAACTGTCTCTATGTCGTCGCCGAATGAATTCATGGAGCAGATGAAACAGTTCCAGTCGATGGGTATGGGCTCCATGCCGGGCATGGGTGCAGCTCCTCCAGGAATGGCTGGCATGGCTATGGCCCCGTTCCAGATGTGGATGCAGGCCGCCGAGATGTGGCAGCGGAACATGGCATCGGCGATGTCCATGTGGTCGGATAAGCTGAACAACAAATAAGGCTCTGTATCCGTCGGCCTTGTGCGACGATCAGATACTCGACAAAAAACGCGCCCCAAGAAACTGGGGCGCGTTTTTGATTTTGTTCGTCAGTTGCGCTGACGAGAATGTCGCGACGATTCCGGTTAGGTGGTCGAGGTTTGCGAGCGACCGCTCTCTCCGCTGGGTTCAGCCGAAGCAACACGCGATTTCAAGAGGTCGTAAGCGCGTGAGAACGGGCGGAAATAGATCACGCCAAGCGACCTGAAATCGGTGGTTTCTTCGCCGATTCCAAAGCCGTCAACCTCGCGGCCCTTCGGAATGTAGTGCGTGCCAAACATTCGGTCCCAGATCGCCAGAGCACCGCCCATGTTCTTGTCGAAGTGCTCGACCTTGTCGGAGTGGTGGATCTGGTGCATCGCCGGGCTGATGAAGTAGCGCTCAAGTGTCGGGCCGAATGAGAGCCACACTGGGCTGTGCCGCAGTACCCCACCGCAGATATTGAAAACCACAAGAAATACGTTGGCGCCAAAAACCGTCTCGACCGTCAGGCTGTTCCCGAAAAAGCCGATGAAGACGCCATTGACGACGCCGATGCTCAAAGCTCCCAGAAAGGATGAGAAGACGACTTCTGCGGGGTGCAGGCGTTCAGCGGTGGCAAAGTTCAGGTGTTCCGCGGAATGGTGAACCTTGTGAAACTCCCATAACTCAGGGATGACGTGCATCAGGTAGTGGGAGAAGAACTTCACAAAATCATCGACGACGAAGAGCGACAGCGTCAGGCAGAAGCCAAGGAACACCGCATAGCTGTCGTTGACCTCACCTTGAACACCTAATGCGACCAGGACCGATGCGACCCACGCTGCGATCGTCTTGTAGTTGAGGAACGCCCAGGAGAGGACTGTGAGGCGCAGCACACCCGATAAGACGACGACAATGTAGTCGTTCTGGGCGCTGACGCTTGTCCAGTTTTCGCGATTGAACAGCATGCGCGCGGTTGGGGCTGCAGTACGGTCGCGCCAGTAGAGAAGTGCCGTGAGCACAAGACCCGTCAGTATGTAGACCCAAAAGTAGCGGGAGTTACCGTCGCTCATGAGTTTCCAGACCGGATAAAGCGGCGAATAAACAAGAAGCGTCAGTTGATGCTGAATCCAATCGTACATGGTCTGCCTTCCATCTTCATGATTTCGAAGATGAGGCTAGTTCACGGCCATGAAAAACAGCTTAAAGAGCAGTTGATATGGATCAAATATAAGAGAAAAACTGGGTGCAAGTCTTAAAGGTGGCTAAAGATCGCCAGGAAATATTAAGAGGTGTTTACGAATACAATGGGTGGAGGTCTCACTTCTCCGCAGACATCCTTTCCCCAACATTTGTCGAACACACTGCGCGATGTTCTCGCCTTGACGATTGCGGCGCGAGAAGTTCTGTTGCGCCCTAAATCCCGGCGTTAGCCAAATACACCAAGAGGATACCTTGCATGAGCAGACCGGCAACCCGCCCGTTGATCGTGACCGTATTGATCGCAGCAACGGCTGCTTTCGTTCTGCCGCAGGCAGCCCATGCGGAGTGTCGCAACACCGGCAAGTTCTCAACTTGGATGCGGGAGTTCAAAGCCCAAGCCCGTGCCGAAGGTGTCTCCGAACGAACGATTTCACGCGCCCTTGGCGGTATCAAGCTTGATCCGAACATCATCCGCCGAGATCGCCGCCAAGGCTTCTTCGCACAGAGCTTTGGCACATTCTCTAAGCGCCTCGCCACCAACCATCGCATCAAGGCCGGGCGCAAGAAGATCAAGCTGCGCCGCAAGTACTTTGACCGTGCTGAGCAAAAATACGGCGTGCCGCCAGAGGTGATCACCGGGTTTTGGGCACTGGAAAGCGACTTCGGCGCCGGGATGGGCAAGTACTCGATCCTTCGCGCGCTCGCCACCCTGGCCTATGACTGCCGCCGCAAGGAACTTTTCACAGGCGAGTTGATGTATGCCTTGAAGATCCTCGACAAGGGTTGGGTGCGCCCGTCTGACATGATCGGGTCCTGGGCGGGAGAAATGGGTCAAACCCAATTCCTGCCCAAGCACTATCTGGAACACGCCGTTGATTTCGATGGTGACGGCACGCGCAACCTCTTCGCGAGCGACCCGGACATCATCGGCTCAACCGCAGCTTTCATTAAACACTTGGGCTGGCGGACCGGCGAGCCTTGGATCGAGGAAGTCCGCGTGCCAAATAACCTCGATTGGTCGAAGGCCGATCTGTCGGTGAAACTCCCTCGCTCACAATGGGCGGAATGGGGCGTGCGCAACGCCAAAGGTGGTCCGTTGACCAGCGACAGTTTGCAGGCGTCATTGGTATTGCCGATGGGACGCAAAGGGCCAGCGTTTCTGGCCTATCCAAACTTCGACATCTACACCCAATGGAACCACTCATTGTCTTACTGTATTACGGCCGCCTATCTGGCGACACGCATCAGCGGCAAGGGTGGTCCGATGCAAGGCCGCGATCGCGACATTCCGTTTTTGCCAATCAAGGAAGCCAAGGAAGTCCAGCGCTTGCTGAAACGTCGCGGCTATGACGTCGGCAAGGTTGACGGGATCATTGGAGCCAAAACGCGGTTTGCCGTCCGTGAGATGCAGCTGAAGTACGGCCTGCCGGCCGACTCCTATCCGACGCCTGAACTCTTGCGCCGGCTCCGCCGCTAGATAGCCAGCCAAACCCACTAGGTCGGCCCGCCTCTGTGTCCGCGATAAGCCGAGCCGGGCGCGTTGGCCAACTCAAACGAGTGGCAATGGGAGACGGTTTGTCAGGCATTCGGCCTCATCGTCTCTGAGCCCTCTACACGATGCACGTTTTGGATTGCGATGAGCCTCTCCATCACATTCGCGCTGTTATTGTCGATCGCCATGATCGTCGTTGCGATCCTGACGTGGTTCTACCACGACACGAAGCACCGCGATCTCGACGACTGGGTGCAATACGGCTTCAGCGTTGAAACCCTGCGCCACGCCATCCTCTACTACCGGTCCATGGCCGTTTCGATGGTGGTGTTCTATGTGCTGTTCACGGTCAGCTGCCTGATGTTGCAGTCGGAGGGCATCGGCCTATTCATCTATCGCAACGGCGAGCCTGTATCCGCCGGACCCGTCGGCGCGGCGATGTTCACGCTCGATCTTGTCCTGCGAGGCGGCTTCTTCGACGTGATGGAGCACTTCGAGCTCTCAGCCTCACCAATCCTGATGGACCGTGCAAATGGCTGGTTTGTCGTCTATTGCTTCGTCTTCCGCATCTACTATGCCTTGACGCTGATGCGCATTTTGGTGTCGTTCGTGTGGATCTGGGTCCGAATTAGGCGGGCGCGCCAAGAATATGGCTTGGAGTCGGAGAAATCAGGACTGCGTCGCCGTGGCTTTAAGCTACGGCTTCGGCGCAAACCAGCCAAAGACCAACCCCAGGCTTAGCGCCGGGGCCAAAACAACCTGAACATGAGCTCTAAAAGGTTCGAACAATGAAATTCACGCTGTCCTGGCTCAAGGACCACCTCGAGACATCCGCCACCTTGGATGAAATCTCCACAACGCTGTCTTCCATCGGCCTGGAAGTCGAGAGCATTGAAAACCCGGCGGAGAAACTCGGGGCCTTTACCATTGCGCGTGTTCTCGAAGCCAAAAAGCACCCGGATGCCGACAAGCTGCAGGTGCTGCAGGTCGAAGTGACCCCAGGCGGAAAGCCGATGGAGATCGTTTGCGGGGCGCCGAACGCGCGTGCTGGCATGCTGGCCGTATTCGCTCCGATCGGCACGTACGTTCCAGGCCTCGACGTAACGCTTGTCGAGAAGCCGGTCCGTGGCGTGGTCTCAAACGGAATGATGTGTTCGGCAAGCGAGCTAGAACTCTCAGGCGATGCCGACGGCATTATTGACGTTGACGACGAGCACGCCGGCAAGGTCGGCGAAACCTATGTCTCTACTGTTGGTCTTGACGACCCAGTTATCGAAGTTGGCCTCACACCAAACCGCCCGGACTGCACCGGCGTTCGTGGCATTGCGCGCGACTTGGCTGCGGCCGGGCTCGGGAAGCTGAAACCGGAACCCAAACTTGAAGGCGTTGAGGGCAGCTACGACTGCCCAGTCGAGATCAAGTTGGACTTTAAAAAGTCTGACGCAGATGCCTGCCCGGTGTTCGCAGGACGCTACGTCAAAGGCGTTAAAAATGGTCCGGCCCCACTGTGGATGCAGCGCCGCATGGAGGCCATTGGTCTGCGCCCCATCAACGCGCTGGTGGATGTCACCAACTACATCTCCTATGACCGTGGTCGCCCACTTCACGTTTATGATGCCGACAAACTGAAAGGTGCCGTTCGTGCGCGCTTGGGCAAAACCGGTGAGAGCTTCCTCGGCCTCGATGGCAAGACATACGAAGTCGACGACACCATGTGCGTCATCGCTGATGATAGCGGCCCATTGGGACTGGGCGGCGTCATGGGTGGAGAAGACACAGGATGCACCGAGTCGACCACCAACGTTCTGATCGAGAGCGCCTGGTTCGATCCGTTAAGAACGGCTGCGACCGGTCGTAAGACTGGCCTCGTCACAGACGCCCGCTATCGCTTCGAACGCGGCGTTGATCCAGCATCCGTCGGGTCTGGTCTTGATCTGGCGACCGACCTGATCCTGGAGGCAACCGGTGGAGAGCCATCCCGCGCAACCGTCGCAGGGGCAGCACCGGAACCCGATCTCACAATCGACTTCGACACCGGTCTCGTCGCACGCCTTACGGGCCTCAAGATCAAGCCTGCGGAAATCAAAAAAACGCTTGAAGCCCTTGGTTGCAAAATCTCAGGCAAAGGTGAAAAGCTCAAAGTGAAAGTGCCGAGCTGGCGCCCGGACATTCACGGGCCCGCTGACCTCGTTGAAGAAGTCACCCGCATCGCCGGGATCGACAATGTCCCCTCGACGCCGTTGCCGCGTCTGAGCGGGGTTGCGAAGCCGGTGCTGACGAGCCGCCAGCGCCGGGCCGGTCGCGCCCGCCGAACGCTAGCTTCTCGTGGCTTGGTTGAAGCAGTCACTTGGTCCTTCATCCCAGAAGGCGAAGCTAAAGCCTTCGGCGGCGGGCAGCCTGAACTGCAACTCGCCAACCCGATCTCCACCGAGCTGAGCGATATGCGCCCGAGCTTGCTGCCAGGTCTGCTGACCGCAGTCCAGCGCAACAAGAACCGCGGCTTCGCCGATGCGGGCCTTTTCGAACTGGGACAGGCCTATCGCGGAGCCAAGCCGGAAGACCAAATGCAATGTGCTTCGGGCGTCCGTGCGGGAACGGCAGTATTAGAAGGCGACGGCCGTCATTGGGACGGAGCTGCACCACCCGCAGGCGCGTATGATGCCAAGGCCGACGTCTTTGCGGTATTGGCGGCGCTTGGGCTGGACCCAACAAAGCTCATGATCACGCGAGATGCGCCCGAATGGTTCCATCCCGGTCGCTCCGGAGTCATCCGGCTTGGCCCGAAAGTGGTGCTCGCGCATTTCGGCGAATTCCACCCGCGCACGCTTGGTGGTCTTGATGTTGAAGGACCCGTGGTCGGCTTTGAAATCTTCCTCGACGCTTTGCCGCCTGAGAAGAAAAAGTCCCGCACCCGTCCGGCCTTGGGCAATACCGATCTGCTGCCGGTGCGCCGCGACTTCGCGTTTGTGCTCGATCGCGATGTAGCGGCTGGTGATGTGCTGAAGGCGGCGCAAGGGGCCGACAAAAAGCTGATCACATCGATTAATGTGTTCGACCTTTTCGAAGGCGGCAAGCTCGCTGAAGAAGGCAAGAAATCGTTGGCGATTGAAGTCACCCTGCAACCGCAAGCGGCAACCTTAACCGACAAAGAAATCGACGCAGTCTCGCAAAAAGTTATTGCTGCTGTTTCCAAGGCAACCGGCGGCGAAATCCGAGGCTAACGGCGACTTCCGACAAATCTGTTGCAGGCGGAGTATCGCGAACCGCGCCCCGCCCGCACCTTTCGATTATCCGAAACCGACAGTGAACACTGGAATTAGGCCCCACTTCAGAAGAAAAGTTGTTCATTTCCAACAGGGTATTCTTTGCTGCAGATGTCGAATTGAGCTGCTAGGCAATACCCGCCGAAACAAGAAACAATCGGCGAACACGTAGCTTCTGCAGGGAAACGAAAAATGCTCGAACAACTCATTCCTTTGGTTGCTGGCGCCGGTGGCGGTCTTCTCGGCGGCAATCTGGTTGGTAATCTGGCCCGCAACACGGGTCGCGGTTCCAGCTCCATTGTCGGCATGATCGCCGGCGCAATCGCCAGTTACTTCTTTGGCCCGACGCTTGGTCCAATCATCGGCGGCATGGTCGGCACCGGTATCCTCGAACAGATCCTGAGCGGCCTCCTGGCTGGCACCGGCGGCGGTGCTGGCGGCACAGTGCTTTGGGGCATCATTCGTTCGATGTTGGGTAGTCGTTAGGGGCGACATCCAGCTCCGAAAAAAGAAAAAGCGGTCGCGGAGTTCAAGCCCGCGGCCGCATTTCTTTGTTCGTCACCACGCTGTGCGCCAGTGGTGCCTTTAGAGCCGCTCAGCCAGACAATCCACCCGATAGCGTCGGCCGGTCAAGCAGCGAGAAGCCGTAGTGCTTGAGCCAACGCATGTCGGCAGCGAAGAAGGCGCGTAGATCCGGCAGGCCATACTTCAGCATGGCCATGCGGTCGATCCCCATGCCGAACGCGAAGCCTTGGTACTTGTCTGGATCAAGCCCGCAATTTTTCAAGACGTTGGGATGAACCATGCCGCAACCACCGATCTCTAGCCACTGGCCCGGCTTACCAATCGCATCCGCGCCGATGTCAATTTCGGCCGATGGTTCGGTGAACGGAAAGTGCGAAGCCCGGAAACGCATGTTGACTTCATCAACCTCGAAGAACGCCTTGCACATCTCTTCGAGCACCCATTTCAGGTGCCCCATGTGCGTCTCCTCATCGATGACGAGAGCTTCGATCTGATGGAACATCGGCGTATGGGTCTGGTCGCTGTCACAACGATATACGCGACCCGGCGCGATAATTCGGATCGGCGGCTTCTCCGCTATCATCGTACGAATCTGAACAGGCGACGTATGCGTGCGCAAAACCAGCCGCGAGCCATCTTCGCCCGGGTTGAAATAGAACGTGTCATGTTCCTGACGGGCCGGATGCTCTTCGGGAATGTTGAGCTTGGTGAAGTTGAAATCATCCGTCTCGATGTCCGGACCCTCAGCAACCGAAAAACCAAGATCCGCGAAGATCTCAATCAGCTCATCCATCACCTGCGAGACAGGATGGATGCGACCATCAGCAAGGGGACCCAGGCGAACGGGTAGCGTGATGTCTGCGGTCTCGGTCGCAAGGCGCGCTTCGAGTGCGGCTTCCTCCAGCGAAACCTTTCGGGCTTCTAGCGCATCGCTAACGCGAGTCTTAACCTGGTTGACGAGCTGGCCGAACGACTTGCGCTCATCGGGGGCCATTTTGCCTAGCTGCGACATCTGCTTGGAGACGCTGCCCTTCTTGCCGAGTGTGTCAACACGGACGGTCTCTAGTGCGGCCAAATCGGCGGCAGCCTCAATGGCCTTCAGCGCATCAGCTTCAATTACAGAAAGTTCGGTGTTTTCGCTCATGGGAATTGTCTTTTCGGGCGTTAGAGCATTTCAGATCGAACTGTTAACATCCCGCTCCTTGTCCCCGCCGCCCATGGCAGGATCCTGTTGGGCGGCCGCGAGGGGGAGCGGGATGCTGGTGCGATTCCGCTTCCGGCGGAAACAAACCAATTCAAGGTCGCAGGAGAAGTGCCTCAAGCGAGGCATGATGTCGACCCTTTAGCAGGCAGCACCTAAAACGAAAGCCTCCCCCATGGTCGAGGAAGGCTTTTCAGTGGATCATTAAATCCCAGATGACTAGCGACCAAAGCCGCTAGCATCGGGACTGGTACCATAGGCGGCAGCCTTATGCTGCAGCAGCTTGATCGACAGCAGCCTTCGCTTGGGTGACAAGCGATTTAAACGCCGCAGCGTCATGAACGGCGATATCGGCGAGAACTTTGCGGTCCACCTCGATGCCCGCTTTGTTGAGGCCATCAATGAAACGGCCGTAGGTCATCGTGTTTTCGCTCGCCTCGCGAACGGCTGCGTTGATACGCTGGATCCACAAAGCGCGGAACGTACGCTTACGGCGCTTGCGGTCGCGATATTGATACTGCAGGGCGCGTTCGACGGCCTGCTTGGCGATGCGGATGGTGTTCTTACGGCGTCCCCGGTAGCCTTTTGCGGCGCTGAGGACTTTCTTGTGCTTGGCGTGGGCTGTAACGCCGCGTTTTACGCGTGCCATGTGTTTTGCTCACTTCTCGTTCAGGCGATCATGTCGATCGGCAATTCATGTTCCAGGTCAGGTAGCCGTTTGGGGGAAACAGCTCCACACCGGCTTACCGAGTGTGGACTAACTTAAGGACCGGCTCCACACCGGCGTGCCGAGTGTGGAGCCCACTAAAACGTCATCCGCTTTAACGGTTGTACGGCATGTATTTTTTGACGATCTTTGCGTCAGCATCGCATAGAACCATCGTTCCCCGCGCATCGCGGATGAACTTGGAATGGCGCTTGATCATGCCGTGGCGTTTGCCCGCCTGGGCAACCTTAACCTTGCCGGTTGCCGTGAACTTGAAGCGCTTTTTGGCGCCCGATTTGGTCTTCTGCTTGGGCATTTTGCTTGTTCTCCTTATAGGCCGCGTAAGGGCCGAGCTGCCACCAAGCGCCAAGAGCGACTTTGTGAGGCGAGGCCAGGCTTAGCGAACCAGATTTTCGTAAAGCATAAAAAGCCGTCACGGCATGCCCCGCCGGACGACTTCAGAAGGCGGCTTTATACATGGGCCGGAGAGGTAGTGCAAGCGGGTGGTTTCGGGCCCGGACAACACCCACAAAAATGCCAAAAACGGCCCGGCGTCTTGCGCGCGGGCCGTTTTGGTAGTCGCTTTTTGCCAACCGACCAAAGCCAGTGAGCTCATACAACCGATGCCTTGGTTGCCGCAGCCTTAGCGCGGTGCCAGCACCATTACCATCTGACGACCTTCAAGGCGGGGTTCGCTCTCGACCTTGGCCAACTCGCCAAGCTCTTCTTTAACGCGCTCCAGAACCTTGCGGCCAAGCTCCTGGTGAGCCATCTCACGGCCGCGGAACCTAAGCGTCACCTTGACCTTATCACCACTGTCAAAGAAGCGTTTGATGGCACGCACCTTGACGTTGTAGTCGTGCTCGTCAATCGCAGGCCGCATCTTGATCTCTTTGATCTCAACGGTCTTTTGCTTCTTGCGGGCTTCGGCGGCCTTCTTCTGCTGCTCGAACTTGAACTTTCCATAGTCCATGATCTTGCAGACCGGCGGCTCAGCGTCGGGGGAAATTTCAACGAGATCGAGATTGGCGTTGATCGCGCGTTCAAGCGCGTCGTTGGTATCGACAACTCCAACGTTATCGCCGGTTTCGTCGATCAGCCGCACTTCGCGCGAGCGGATCGCTTCGTTCATCTTAGGGCCGGCAGGTTCACGTGTTTGCGCGGCGCGGTGTGGACGGCGGATGGTCTAACTCCTTCTATGGCCACAAAATCAAAGATTGTCTGCAAAACAAGCGCCACTCGGTAAGCCGAGGGCGCGAACTATCCTGCAAACCTAAAAAGGTTGCGGAGAGAATCTGTAAGAAGCGCCTACAAGTCAATAGACGAGAAGGTCTTAACTCAAATTATGAACGATTTGAGCTGCGGAAAGCTTCAGTCAGGCCTGCTGACAGCAGTTCATCATAGACTTTGAGGGTCTTCGTCTTCATCGCCAGCAGGGAAAAATTCGCCTCGACATGCGGCCGGCCGACAGCCGCAAAAGCTTTGGCTTCGTCGGGGCTTTGTCGCAGAAGGATGCCAAGCTTCTCGGCAAGATCCTGGGGCGCAGCGGGCTTAACTAACCAACCGGCCTTAACAGTTTCAGGCGGAGCGCCAATCGCAGTCGCGATTACGGGACACCCCATGGCCTGCGCCTCTGTCGCAGTGCGCCCAAACGCTTCCGGCTCCACAGAGGCGACGAGCGCCCCGCTACTGGTAGCGTAAGCAGTCGGCATATCGGCAACATGCCCGACAAGTCGCACGTGGCTCTCCAGCCCGGCCTCGGCAATCTGCGACTTCAGCCCTTCCGCATAAGCATCACGCCCCTGAGCATCGCCAGCAAGGATGAACACCACGCCGTCAAGCAACCCCTGCTCCTTCAAAAGGCCCGCCGCCGCAATAACGGTCGACTGCCCCTTCCAGCTCGTCAGCCTTGCTGGATGCAGGATCGCCCGCTCGCCAGCTACAAGTCCCCAGGATTGGCGCAAGTCCTCAATGCGGTCAGCCGGGATCTTTGCTGGGTCGAACCGATCCATGTCAACACCGCGATGGATGATCCGGATGATGTCTTCCGATGTGCCATACCGCGAGCGGATAAGATCAGCCGTGTATTGAGAATTGGCGATTACCAGGTCGCCCCGCGCCATCACCGAGTTATAGAAACGCTTGGCCGGTCCTTTTTCGTTGTAAGCGCCGTGGTACGTCGTAACGAACGGCACCTTCGCGTGCCTTGCAGCCAACAAAGCACTCCACGCTGGAGCCCGGCTGCGTGCATGGATCAGAGCCGCGCCCGTGTTCTTCAAGAGAGCAGCAATTTTTCGGCCGTTGGATAGGATCTGAAGCGGGTTCTTGGTCGCAGCGGGAAACTCAATTAGGTCACCACCAGCGGCCTTTAGCGCACCGTTGAGGCGTCCGCCACGCGACAGTACGAGGGGCGTACCGCCAGCCTGCCGGATGGCACCCGCGATTTCGATTGTCGAAAGTTCTGCGCCGCCGGTATCGAGATCAGGAATGATCTGCACTATGGTCGGTCCGGATTCTAGCAAACTGTCTGCCTCTCATTGCCTGTGATACCTGGCATCAGGAGGGGTGCTGAGGTCCGCACTCAAAAAACCAGGAGGCCACTCTCTAAAATGAGCGCCGCTGAACTGCAATTCCTAGATGTGGGCAAAGATAAACCGCGCCGCATCGCGTATCGCCACCAACCGACCCCTGAAGGCGGCAAGGCCGGGATTATCTGGCTCATCGGTCTCAAATCCGACATGCTCTCCACCAAGGCGACAGCGCTATCGGAATGGGCACCCCAGAACGGCTATGGCCTCACACGGTTCGATTATTCCGGCCACGGTGAGTCAGGTGGCGATTATCTGCAAGCAACTGTCGGGGATTGGCTCGAAGAAACCCGCGCTGTTTTCGAGCAGGTGACGAGCGGTCCCCAGATCATCATCGGTTCTTCCACGGGCGGACATCTTGCCCTCCTGCTCCTGCGCGCGCTTATGAAAGAAAAGCCCGAAGCGGCCGATCGCATCAAAGCGTTGGCTCTGATCGCGCCAGCCTGGGATCTCACCGAAGAGCTCATCTGGAAGCAAATGCCTGAGGCTGCCCGTGCCGAAGTGATGGAGAACGGCGTCACCTATCGCCCATCAGAATACGACGAGCCGCTGCCGATCACCAAGGCGCTGATCGAAGAAGGCCGCAACCATGTCTTCAAAGGAAGCGTTTTCGATCCGCAAAGACCTATCCATGTCCTCCAGGGTCTCCTGGATGACGCCGTTCCCCCGGAACACACGAGGGCCATGCGTGACGTCATCAAGGCTGATTGGATCGATCTGACCGAAGTCTCCGATGGTGATCACCGGCTGTCGCGTCCGCAGGATCTGGAGCTGCTCTTCGACACGATAAAGAAAGTCAGTTGAGTGCGTTTGCTCTTGAGTAGTGCGTGGGGAACTACGCAGAGCCGGTTGCGCGAGCAGCTCCAACACGACTTTAGGAAGTGTTGGCGTTAAGAAGGCGCTTCAAAAAGATCAAGCCTCTTCAACCTGCGCAGCCGTCTCATAGTCCTCGGTCGCAATAAGCCAGGCTTCTTCTGCTTCGCCCAGCTCTTTCGCAAGCTGCCCGCGCTCGATGGAGAGCTTCTGTGCCTTATCCGGATCGCGCGTGTAAATCTCGCTATCGGCAAGTTGTTCGTCGAGTTTGGCAATCTTCTCGGTCAATTGCGAGACGCGTTTTTCGGCCTGCGTCATCGCCTTGCGTAAAGGCGCGATCTGCGCACGGCGTTCGGCGGCCGCACGACGAATATCCGCGCGCGCAACCTTGTCATCCAGCTTGCTTTTAGCAGCGTCCCCACCCTGCGCAGATTTGTTGGAGCGTTCCTCCAGAAGGAGTTTCTGATAGGCATCCATATCGCCATCAAACGGCGCAACCCCGCCACCGCGCACCAGCCACAGCCGGTCCGCGCAGGCTTCCACCAGATGCCGGTCGTGGCTGATGAGGATCACCGCACCTTCATATTCATTCAGCGCCTGGATCAGGGTTTCGCGACTGTCGACATCGAGGTGGTTCGTCGGCTCATCGAGGATCAGAATATGCGGGGCATGGAACGTCGCTAGCAGCAACAAGAGGCGCGCTTTCTCGCCACCCGATAACGTCGAGCATTTGTTGTCCGCACGCTCAAAGCCAAAACCAGCCGACCCCAGCCGCGACCGCCGCTGCGCATCCGTCGCATCCGGCATCAGCCCGGTCATGTAATCGTAAGGCGTTTTGTCGGGGTTCAGTTCATCGAGCTGATGCTGAGCGAAGTAACCAAACGTCAACTGCTTATGTCGCCAAGCCAGACCATCCTGCGGGTCCAGCCGGCCGGAGATCGCTTTCGCAAACGTCGATTTGCCATTCCCGTTCTGGCCAAGCAGCGCGATGCGGTCGTCATTGTCAATCCTGAGATCAAGCCGCTTCAAAATGGGTTTGTCAGGTTCATATCCCACATCAACGCGCTCAAACCGGATCAGCGGACTGGCCGGCATCTTTTCAGGCTTGGGAAACGATATCGGCACCACGCGTTCGTCGACCTGCGCCGCGATGGGCTGCATTTTGGCCAGCGCCTTGATGCGGCTTTGCGCTTGCGCCGCTTTGGTCGCTTTCGCCCGGAAACGGTCGATGAAGGCCGTGATGCGTTTGCGCTCGTCGTCCTGTTTCTTCTTCAGCTTGCCCTCAAGCCGTTGCTGCTCGCGCCGGGCCTCTTCGAAGTCGTCGTAACCGCCCGCATAAAGCGTCAACCGACCCCGGTCGAGATGCAGGATCGACGTCACCGCGCGGTTCAGAAGGTTGCGGTCGTGGCTCACCATCAGAATCGTGTGCGGATAGGAGCGCAAAAAAGCTTCCAGCCACAACGTGCCTTCAAGATCGAGATAGTTGGTCGGCTCATCAAGCAGCAACAGGTCTGGCTCAAGGAACAACACTGCCGCCAAAGCAACTCGCATCCGCCACCCGCCAGAATACTCGCTACAGGCGCGCTGTTGAGCCGCTTCATCAAAACCAAGCCCAGCTAGGATCTGCGCCGCGCGCGCGGGAGCCGAATGCGCGCCAATCTGCGACAGACGGTCATGGATTTCGCCGATGCGATTTGGGTCGGTTGCTGTCTCGGCTTCATCCAGCAGACTGGCGCGCTCCTTGTCCGCGCTCAACACCCAATCAATCAGCGAGGTTGCATCGCCGGGGGCTTCCTGCGCCACGTATCCCATCGTCGCGGACTTTGGCAGCCCAATAGCACCATCATCCGCACCCAACTCACCCGAAATCAGCTTCAAAAGCGTCGTCTTGCCAGCGCCGTTGCGCCCGATCAGCCCAACCTTATGGCCCGTCGGTAGCGCGACCGTCGCGTGGTCAAGCAACACCCGCCCTTCAATTCGGTAAGTCAGATCGTTGATGTGAAGCATTCTGGTCCCAACGCTCGCGGCGGTACGTTATGCCGCCAGTTGCGACAGTTCCAATAGCGCCGACGCGCGCGCCTGTCATCTGCGGTATTGGGCGCATAGGTGCGAAGCACCGCACCGGACCTCGCAACGCCACTAGTTGCACGGAGCTACATCATCAATGAGCGATGTGCCATCAACGAAGGAGATTGTACCGGTGAAGCTGCCCGGGACCGCTGTGCACGGCCCCAATCCAAGCGTCGCCGTATTGATGTTCCCATCGCTTCCATCGAGCACAGATGTCTGCCCGTCAGAAAAGAAGAAGAGACCAAAACCAAAGTTACCGGCGAATGTCGTGTTGCTGATCCGCAGTGTCGCCAGTCCCGATTGGTCGAAGTTAAAAGCGTCCCCACCGACATTGAAGAATAGACTGTCATCAACGATGAAGCGGTTGCCATCACCAATGTTCAATAATCCAACCAAATTGATGTTGGAAAATGTCGAGCCCGTCAGCGACACACGATTGCCGTCGCCTGAAGCAAACACACCAAAAACAGCATCGGTGATCCTGGAATTCGACACGCTCAAGACGTTGCCATTGTCGAGTTCGATACCGTCGCCGAGCGAGCCCTGAATGACGCTGTCCGTTATTGTAATGACGTTACCATCGTCCATCTGGATGCCGTCGCTTCCAGGGGCGTTGGTCAACGACAATCCGGATATCGAAATGTTGTTGTTGTCGTTGATCTGAATGCCATCGCTGCCGGCGTTCGTAATCTCAACCTGCGAGATGCTGACACGGTTGCCATTGTTGATATCGACGCCGCTTTCGCCGGTGTTGATTGTCGAGACGTTCGAGATGGTCACCCAGCTTCGGTTGTCGATGTCAATCGCGTCGCCACCTGTCCTTGAGATCCTAAGGTTGGTGAGTTGGATGTTTCGACCACTGCTCGCAACTTCGATACCATCGCCAACGCCCGCGAAACCACTGCCAATAACCCGAAGGCCGGTTACGTGCGTGTTCCAACCGTTGAGTGTCAAACTATCGACGTCGGTTGCAGCGCCGGTCAACCGACCGGCACGACCCGGAGCAGTGACCGGAACAACGAGCCCGGTTTTCAATCCGCGCACAGAAAACGCTGCGCCACCGCCAGCTAGGGTCTGATCGGCAACGAGGCTCTGTCCGCCAACAACAGTGCCGTTCACAACGACCAGAGAATTGGCTCCCGCTGCCGAGGAAGTTGCCGAGATATCCTGGTTCGGTGAAGCGTAGGCAACCCGCTCAAGGTCTGTACCTGTCAGGGCATCTTCAACAGCTTCCGGGCCGCTGAGAGTCGTTACGATATCCGTGTCGCGCTCAATCGCGTCGAGCATTCGGTTCTGTAAACCCCGCGAGGAGCGCGTGCTGGCGGCGCTTGTGGCCTTTGCAAGCGGAATTCGCAGCCGCAGTCCAACTTCATGCCGCGTGTCGCGAACATCATCGTGCGTGATTTCATATTCAGCTGTCAGGCGCGAGCCCGGGAGTTGCTCGATAACATCGTTGATCCGCAGCTCAACGCGCGCCTTACCGCCAGCAATTTCTTCCAATGCTGCGCTGTCATCGAAGTAAAAGCCGCCACCGTAGGCACGCAGTTCAAAAACACTTGGGTCAAGCCCGGCCATCTCAATTGGCAATTTGTAGCCGATCTCGCCATCAACGCCTTTCAGACCAACTTCTTCGGAGCCCACAACAAAGATCTGGTCGCCGGAAATACGTGCTTCAGCCACATCCGCTGATGTTGTTTTCGGATCAGTGATCGGGCCATACCAGTTAAAGCGAAAGTCGACAGATTGAGACAACAGCTCAAGTCCGCCGCTCATCTGCCAAAACGTGTTTCCAAGCTCCGTGTGACGTGCATCGGCCCCAAGCCAACCACCGAGTATGATCGACGGCGAAACCATGCGCCGATAGCCTAATGCCAAGTTTCCTTCCTGTGCATCGTCCGCAAAAAACTTTGCCGTGACCTGGGTGAACAAAAGATCCTGTTCGCTGCCGGTGATCGGGGCAAACAACGTCGTTTCGCCGCGCGATGTGCCAAATGACCCGCGGCCATCATCGTCGCGGCTATTGTAGTATCCGCCGATTTCAAACCACGGGTGCCAGACGCGCGCGCTTTCCGCAACAGCCGAGCCGACCGCCCCAAAAGACGCGCCCGCTAAGCAAACTGCGATAAAGACCGGCTTCGCCGCCGCAAGACTTCGGCAATCCTTATGAAACGACCTCTGAATCATTCCAGCAAAGTAAGCGCGAAGGGCTCTAACTGGCCAGCGTTCATTAAGGTTGGCTTTCGGAAAATCGGCAACCTGATTAGCACCTGTATCTGTGGGACCACATAGGGCACCACAGGACCTCAGCGTTCAGCGTCACAATGCCTGAAAAATGCGCTTCTGCATCAAAATCTAAACGCCCAAGCGCGGCCAGTTACTCGATGCCTTTTTTCAACGCCAATGCAAGACCTTCGGCACCCGCCTGCTTGGCAACGCTTTCAGGAACAACCCACGCCTTCCAGCTCTTGCCCTCAACAGGAGCACGACAAGATAGTTTCGCATCGATAATCGCGCATGTCGTGTCAGCGCGGATTGGTTGAGCATCCCGGCGATCATGCCGCAGGAACTTCAAGTCGATTGGCTGCAGTTTGGCTTCAACTGTTTCCAGATCGATATCACGGAAGATGCATGCAGGCTGCGAACGGCAGGCGCCACCCCGTTTCACCACGGCCACAGACGGACCGAAAGCCTGATCTCGGGTGAGCTTCTCTGCAGGCTTATCGGCCCCCCGGCTCAGGTAGCAGTTCTCATGGATGCATAACATCGGATCGGCCGTCTTGCTCCAGCGCCGGACGCCGGTTTTACCAACTTCCATAACAAGCATGACCGTCACACGTTTCTCTACGAGCGGAGAAATGTACTCAGCCGCTTGCGTCGCGAACTTTGAGACAACCTGAGAAACAAGACCCTTGTCTTCGACAGCAGGCGTGGCCTCTTCGGAAGTTCTGGGACGTTGAGCCTCAATCGCTTTTTCACGGCGGACATTACGCAGGCGCTCGCCGAGAGCTTTGGCATCGTCATCAGCTGAGCCCGTATCGATGGTGGAGGGAGCAGGTGTCGTCGGCTCGGACGCTGAAGCCGCAGGCTCAGAGGGTGCTGGCTCGGTCAGTTCCGGCGCTGGGCTGGCATCGACGACCTTTTCGGTTGAGGAAGCTTCCGACGCGCTGTCTGCCGACAGAGCAGGCTCGCCCGTATCACGCGCTTCCTCAGACTGTTTCGCCAAGGCCCGTTCGACAGCCTTGCGCGCCTCGGCACGGATTTTCTCATCGCGAACTTGCGTCTCACGAGCAGCCGCATCTGCATCTTCACGGTCGGCACCAGCGAATCTTTCGGCAATCTCGCTTGGTGAAGTCTGGCCATGGGCATCTGAAGCCGTCACCCAAGCAGCCGAGACGGCTGTAAGGCCCATCACCACAGGCATAACCGGCTTCAGTAACTTACAAAATCTGTCCATCGAAAAGCAGCTCCCACAGCCATATCCGCGAAAGATTAACACCAGGATTTGGGCATAATCGCGCAAAGTTCGGCGAATTCTACTGCCATCAAGTGCCGCTAACGCTGACATCGCCAAAAGCCCGAACCTACGGGCCCGGCCGCCAGCATCGATCAACCCGCAGTTCGGGCCTGAGCGATGGCTCGAATCCCTTCCCGATAAGTCGGATATCGCAGCTCAACACCCAGATCCTGTTTGATTCGCTCGTTTTTGACGCGTTTCACTTCGGAATAGAAGCTGCGCCCCATCGGTGAAAGATTGGCATCTTCAAATGCGATAGCCGGTGGCACCGGGCGGTCCAAGACCTCGGCTGCGAAAGCAACAACATCCTGCGGCGGTGCAGGTTCGTCATCGGCCAAGTTATAGATGTCGTGTGTTCCTCTGGCCGACATCGCCGCTTCAAGGGTTGCCGCGATGTCTTCGACATGGATGCGATTGAAAACCTGACCGGGTTTGATGATCCGCCGTGCCTGACCAGACAAAACTTGGCTCGCCGGTCCGCGCCCAGGCCCATAGATGCCTGGGAGCCGGAAGATCTGAACGCATGGCTGTTTCGGGTCGGAGCCATCCGGCACGAGCGAAAGCCATGCCGTTTCAGCTTCGAGCCTGCGCTTCGAGCGTTCAGATTGCGGCGCGGCTGGGGTGGTTTCGTCAACCCAAGCACCGCCTTGGTCGCCATAAACGCCAATGGTCGAAAGGTAGCCTATCCATTGAAGCGCACACTTCTCTAAGGCTTGCTCAAGGTCGTCTCGGTGATGCTGCAACACAGGATCGCCATGCGGCCCCGGAGGCGCTGAGATAAGGACGTGGGTTGCCGTTTGAAATGCCTGGGTCAACGCTTGGCTTTTCTGTAAGCCGTCGAAGGCAACAAGCTCGACGTCCAACTCTTGATCGGTGCCAACTCGCACAGCGTCGCGCACCGTTCCGGTAATCCGCCAATCCTGGCCCTGAAGCCGTTGTGCAAGATGACGCGCACTAAACCCAAATCCCAAACACAACAGATGCCTCAACTCGAAGCTCCTTCTTCTTCGATTCGCCGGTGCCATTCCATCAACACGTCGGGATCCGCTTCTGCCGGTTCAAGCTTGCTGCGCAAAGCTCTGAATGTTTCGCCATCTGCAAGTTCGCCGAGCGCCCACACAGCCATCGCACGCACCAGCGGGGAAGGATCAACCAGCAAATCCCGGACCTGTGACAGAAGCTTAGCATCACCCGAATTCCCGGCCGCGATCAGGCAGTTTCTCAAAAACCGATCCCGTCCGGCCCGCTTGACCGGGGTCCCGGAAAAAAGCTGACGGAACTGGGCATCATCGAGAGCAAGTAGCTCAGCCAAAGCGGGGTTGTCGATTTCTATACGCACGGCAAGTTTGGTTTGGCGTACGGTGTTTGCAAACTTGTTCCACGGGCAGACGGCCAGGCAATCGTCACAACCAAAAACCCGGTTGCCAATGGGTTTGCGGAACTCCGGCGCGATATGGCCGCCGTACTCTATTGTAAGATACGCAATGCAGCGGCGTGCATCGAGCTTATAGGGCGCAGGGAACGCGTCTGTCGGACAAACATCTAGGCAGTTCCGGCAGCTGCCACAGTGGTCTTCCATCAGGGCGTCAGGAGGGAGTTTCGCCTCAGCCAAAATGGCTCCAAGAAACAGCCAGGACCCATGCGCACGCGAAACGAGGTTGGTATGCTTGCCCTGCCAACCAAGTCCGGCAGCTTGCGCCAGAGGCTTTTCCATCAAAGGGGCGGTATCGACAAAGACCTTGACGTCGCCGCCAGCTCTCCGCGCCACCAAGCCTGCAATCTCTTTGAGCCGCCCTTTGAGCACGTCATGGTAATCGCGCCGCTTTGCGTAAACAGAGATAGCTGCTTTGGATTGCTCTCCTAGAGCAAGCATTGGATCGGCCTCGGGGCCGTAGCTCATCCCCAGCATGATCACGCTTTGAGCTGTCGGCATAAGTTGGCGCGGATCTGCCCGCCGTGTTGCGGTTTCGGCCATCCAATCCATCTCGCCGTGGTAGCCCGCATCAAGAAAGGACCGCAGTCTTTGCGCAGGTTCACCTTCAAGGGCCGTAACCGGTGAGATTCCAAACGCATCAAAGCCAAGCGCAAAGGCGCGGGTTTCGAGATCTTCGCGCAACCGATCAATCATACGCGAGACCCGGAAACTTGCCGGCATGCGCGCGGATTAAAAATCGAGATCGGTGTATTGGTGCGGAGGCGGCGAACCTGGAATCCGGTCGCTAAGCAGGCTTCGGAATGCCGGTCGGGACTTAATGCGCGCATACCAATCCTTGGCCTGGGGGTAGTTTTCCCACGGCACTTCATCGAAATAGTCGATCGCCGCAAGGTGCGCGGCCGCTGCCAGATCGGCAAACGATAGATCTTCGCCAGCAAGCCATTTGCGTCCATGGGCGAGATAGCTGATGTAGCTCATATGGTAGCGCAAATTGGCACGGACGGCCCGCATGATATCCGCATCAGGTGAATGCCCGCTCATGCCCGGCTGTAAGCGCGCATAGACTTTCTCATAAAGCAGCTCCCGTGTGACGTCCCGGTCGAGCTTCTGATGAAACCAATCGACAAGCCTGCGGACTTCGGCACGTTCTTCACGGTTGCCTGGAAAGAGCGGCACTCGTGCGCCGTCGAGAGCTTGCGGGTTCCGTTTCAACTCCTCGGCAACATACTCGCTGATGGCATAGGTGCCGCAAAGGATCGGCCCAGCGTCAATTTCCAAGACCGGGAGCTCACCTGCCGGATTGAGCTGCAAAAACGACAAGGAAAGGTCCCAAGGTTGTTCCTCGACCATTTCAACTTGAAGGCCAAGCTCCGATAGCAGCACCCGGATCGACCGGGATAAGGGGCAAAGCCGGAAATGTGTAAGCTTGTGCATTGTAGTCTGGCTTACTTCCTGAAATGGGCTCTTAGCATGCGGACGATGAACAACCGGTCGGAATTGCGAGCGTGGATGGGGACTGCAACAGCGATCTTCTAGCAGTCTCTCGATTGACGCGCGATTGAAAGATCCTGCCGCCAATTGTCCCGGATTTGCGTTGTTGGGCAGTTGCCTGCAATTGGGGTGAACCCGAACCACACCAATTGTGGCCCGCGCAGCACGCCCACCAGGCAACCCAATAGCACCGCTTGCTCGAGGGACAAGAGCGTGTTTGGTGCGCACCTCTACTTTTATCGGGAGAATCACCACTCATGCCGACGTGGCAAGTCATCCTGCTGGGACTGATCGAAGGGCTTACCGAATTCATTCCCGTGTCTTCTACCGGACACGTGCTGCTTGCAGGCCACTTTCTAGGCTTTTGCTCACCGGGAAAAACCTTCGAAGTCCTGATCCAGCTGGGTGCCATTCTTGCGATACTGTCGGTCTATTCAGCCAAGCTCATACGCTTGGCGGTTGATCTTCCAAGTGATGCGCGAACCCGCAGATTCGTCGCTGCAATTTTGTTGGCGTTCCTGCCAGCCGCCGTCATCGGTGCCTTGGGGCACTCCTTCATCAAGAGCGTCCTGTTCGAAAGCCCGATGCTGATCTGCGTCATGTTGATTCTGGGCGGTGTGGTTTTGCTTGCTGTCGACCGGCTGCCGCTGACGCCGCGGTATGCGGACGTTATGGATTACCCACCATCACTGGCATTCAAAATCGGCCTTTGTCAGTGTCTGGCCATGGTACCGGGTGTTTCGCGCTCAGGCGCGACGATTGTCGGGGCATTGTTGATGGGGACGGACAAGCGCTCAGCGGCCGAATTTTCGTTCTTTCTGGCCATGCCCACAATGGCGGGTGCGTTTGCCTATGACCTATACAAAAACTGGTCCGGAATTGACGTCTCAGATGCAACGAGCATCGCATTAGGCTTTGCGATGGCGTTCATCACGGCGGTCTTCGTTGTGAGATATCTGCTCGACTACGTCAGCCGTCACGGCTTCGCGCTGTTCGGGTGGTGGCGCATTATCGTCGGCGGCCTTGGCCTTGGCGCACTCCTCGTGCTCGGCGACGCAAGCGTCTGCGCTTAATCGCTGCGGGCACGACGCCACGCCGGATGCGCAAGGCGCAGCCGAAGCGTGGGCAGCCGAAGGCGTCGCTGAAAAGTGTAATTCGCCGGTTACCGCGACCAACGGGAGCGGCGGGCAACCGTCCCCAACACAAGCTTGCGCAGTGTTAACCACCAAAGTGCTAAAGTTGCGGAGAATTGTCATGCGCCGGTTGCCGCGACCAACGGGAGCGGTGGGCAACCGAAGGCGCCAAAAAAAGACTAAGCCGCGTTGGATGTGATCGGGCTCGACAGCACCGTGTGAATTGCTTCACGATCTGGTGCAGTTCGCAGCTGCTCCAAGGTCGCCGGCTCACGAACGAGGCGCGAGATCCGTGCCAGCGCTTTCAGATGATCGCCACTGGCGTGCTCAGGTGCAAGCAACAGGAACACCAAGTCAACGGGTGCATCGTCGTGGCTCTCAAATTCGATCGGCTCAGCAAGCCGTGCAAACAAGCAGACGATCCGCTCAATATCTTTGAACTTCACATGCGGAATGGCAATGCCACGACCGAGACCAGTCGACCCAAGCCGCTCTCTTTGAAGCAGGGTATCGAAGATGTCGCGCCCATCGAGCCCCGTCAGCTCGGCAGCATGGTTCGAAAGCTCTTGCAACGCATGCTTCTTACTTTTGGCCTGCAACGAGGGGAGAATGCCCTCTGGCTCCAGCAAGTCACTAAGGTCCATATTTTTTTGTCCCACGGTTTGCTGCCTTCGCTTGACGTCACCGACTACGCCTCGAATCCCCGCAAACTCACTACTCTCGTCGGCTTAACCTAGCTCGCAAACTCTAAAAACCAGCCAGGCCAATTGCCGAAGTTGCTCAGTTACGAATTCCCACCGTTGGCCGGGTCAACCCAGCCTACATTTCCGTCAGACCGACGGTAGACGACGTTAATTCCCCCTGAGCCCGCATTTCGAAAGATCAAAAACGGATTTTCCCCCAAATCGAGATGCATCACAGCCTCACTGACTGTCAACTCACGAATCCCAGTTTCTGTTTCAGCTATAATGACTGGGTGATGGTGGTCAGTCTTCGGTTCTTCTTCGTGTTCATCGTCGGTAAGTTTGAGAACATAGTCCCGCGCCGGCATTTCCGCTGGCAGCTGGTTTCCATTCTGACGATGCTGATGATGATGATCCTTGAGACGACGTTTATAGCGTCTCACGCGTTTTTCAAGGTGTTCGATGGCCGAATCTGCGCTCGAATAGGCATCACCACCCGTTCCATGAGCTTCAACAAGCAAGCCCGTCCGCAACCGGATAGAACAGTTTGTCTTAAAAGTAGAACGCTCTTTCTCCAGTCTTACGTGTCCCGAGATCTCTGGGCCAATGTATTTCTCAAAAACACTGGAGATTTTTTCAGTAATATACGCCTGATAAGCGTCCCCAGCATCAACATTTTTGCCCGTGACTTGGAGTGTCATAATATTGACTGGCCCTTTCCTTCAGGCTTCGCCTGATTTTTATTTATGTTCTTCTGGGGCTATCGGAGAAGAACTATCCTGTAAACAATCATACCCTGGGACAGGTTGAATGGGTTAACCAACAGCTGCCGCGCGTTAACTTTTCCACCTAAATATAGCCTTAGGTCTTATGGTTCATGCATCGCCTTGGGGTGTCAAGGCATTGCCGTGTGCACCCTCGGCATTGGCTAACGACCCCTTGTGAAGTGGGGTTTGGACGTACTGGGTCAAGCCATTTCAAGCACAAATCCTGCGCTAAACTAAGGCTCTGTGGTTGACCTCAGACCCCGGCGACCTGTTTCATCGCGCGCTTTTGACGCCGCCGCTGCACCGATGAGGGGATCTGCATTGCCTCGCGGTACTTGGCGACGGTACGGCGGGCGATATCGATGCCCTCTTTACGCAACATATCCACGATTTGATCGTCAGACAGAACAGCTTCCACACGTTCCGCATCTATCAACTGCTTAATGCGGAACCGAACAGACTCTGATGAATGAGCTTCGCCATTTTCTGCTGACGCGATGGCGGAAGTGAAGAAATACTTTAATTCAAAGATGCCGCGCGACGTTGCCATGTATTTGCTCGAGGTCACGCGCGACACGGTCGACTCATGCATCGAAATGGCGTCCGCCACCGTCTTCAAGTTCAATGGCCTCAAATGGCGAATGCCATAGGTAAAGAACCCGTCCTGCTGCCGCACGATTTCTTTCGCGACCTTGAGAATGGTGCGGGCTCTTTGGTCGAGACTTTTGACCAGCCAGTTTGCCGATTGCAGACACTCCGACAGGTATTCTTTGTCGTCATCTGAATTCGCTGTTCGCGAAACGCGCGCATAGTAGCTGCGATTAACCAGCACCCTTGGAAGTGTCTCGGAATTCAGCTCCACGATCCACGACCCGTCAGCGGCTGGTTTAACAACCACGTCCGGCACGACAGGTTGAACTTGAACACTACCAAAGGCCAAACCCGGTTTTGGATTCAAGCATTTGATTTCGTTGATCATGTCGGCCAGTTCGTCCAGGTCGACACCGACGGCTTTACGAAGCTTGGCAACGTCATGCTTCGCCAACAGATCAAGGTGGCTCAGGAGGGCAGCGATTTGCGGGTCGTAGCGGTTCTGCTCTTTGAGCTGCAGCGCCAGACATTCACCAAGCGACCGTGCAAAAACACCAGGCGGGTCAAATGTCTGCAAAGCCTCTAGCGTGCAATCGACAAGCTCATCCGTCGCGCCAAGCTTTTCAACGAGGTCGTCCAGGTCGGCCGGCAAATACCCTGCTTCGTCGACGAGATCTATGAGGTGTTGTCCAATCAATCGGCCCGCGGGATCAAGAGCCGCAGTCGATAGCTGATCGGTCAGGTGATCTTTCAGCGACAAATCGGTTGAAACAAAAGCTTCCAGGTTGGGATCATCAAGGCTCGCCCCACCTGAAGAGCCGTTCGACTTGATCGACGACCACTCCGAGCCGCTCAAACGGGAACTATCGAGCGCTCCCAGATCGCTGGCCGACGTATCTGGGTACATTGACTCATAATCGGTATCGAGAACGTTGGTGGCTTCGGACGTGCCACGCTCCTCGCCAAGCCAATCATCAGATGCACTCGGCTCACCATCTTTGCCGCTACGAGCCTCGTCCTGTTCGGAACGTTCCGGAGATATTCCACCGTCGCCAGCGTCGTCGCGCTCAAGCAGCGGGTTCCGCTCTAGCTCTGCTGAGACGTAGTCGATCAATTCGAGATTCGAGAGCTGCAAAAGCTTGATCGCTTGCTGCAACTGGGGGGTCATCACCAGCTGCTGGCCTTGTCGAAGCTCTAATTTGGCGTTAAGCGCCATTACAACTCACCTTGAGAATTCTGCTCTCATCCGTTATCCGCCGCAGCATAAGCTATGCTTGGTTAGCGAACATATTCCCTAGATAGACCCGCCGGACATCTTCGTTACTTATGATTTCCTGAGGGTTACCTTTTGTCAGAACTCGACCTTCAAAGATCACATAGGCCCGTTCCACGATGTCGAGTGTTTCGCGAACGTTGTGGTCTGTAATCAGAACACCGATGCCTCGCTGCGTAAGGTGCCGCACCAGTTCTTGAATATCGTTAACGGCTTTGGGATCGACGCCAGCGAATGGCTCATCAAGCAACATGAACGCCGGCCGGGTCGCCAGCGCGCGGGCGATTTCACAGCGCCGCCGCTCACCGCCTGATAGCGCGATCGACGGAGATTTCCGCCGCCCGGTAATCGTAAATTCTTCCAAAAGCTGGTCGAGCTGCTCTTTGCGTTTCTTCCGGTTGGGCTCAACTAGCTCCAGCACCGCCATGATGTTGTCTTCAACCGATAAGCCCCTGAAAATAGAGGCTTCCTGCGGCAGGTAACCGATCCCAAGCCGGGCTCGTTGATACATTGGGAGGGCCGTTACATCGTGGCCGTCGATTGTGATTTGTCCCTCGTCTGCGGGCACCAAGCCGGTGATCATATAGAACACGGTGGTTTTTCCAGCGCCGTTGGGGCCAAGCAGGCCGACAGATTCGCCGCGCCGCACATCAAGGCTTACACCTTTGACGACCATCCGTTTCTTGTAGCTTTTTTTGACCTGGGTGACGGTCAGCCAGCCTTCACCAGCCTCGTGGGGTTTTGATAACCGTTCATCCTCGTAGGGATCGCCAGAAAGCATCGGTTGCGGATGAGCCGCGACCAGCTGCGGAGCTTGCCGCGCCGATTGATTAGACGTTGTCTTGCTTTGCCTGCCGAACGGGAAAATTCTCAAGACTGACCATCCTCGCGTTGCGCGCGATTGTTGCAACAAATTCTGACGAAGCGCAATGGCGCGTAAATTGCATGACTAATGTAGGGGTTTTAATCTGGGGGATTTGATGTCCGAGGAGCAGGGTCAAGCCTGACTACCCACATAGGAAATTATAGTGCCGCCATAGGCAAGCCGAGTCATTGGCCACCGGTCTCGGTCGTCGCTTCCCAACTTGACGAAACAGGTTGGCGGTTCTGCGTCGGGCGCGCGGGCTTGGCGCTCGCGTCTGCCCCCTGCGGCTTCTTCTTGGCAGTGCCACCGGCCCCCTTCTGAAGCTGCGTAGGATAGAAAACCGCGCTTGGGCGTCCACCGCGGATTGAGCGGATCGGCGTTTTCAAATTGCCCTTACGAGTTGGCTGTACCAGCGTCGATGCCCATCCTGCTCCAGCTTGTCCGGGCAGGGTATCGATAACGGCATTTCCCGTCTTCATATTAATGTTCAAAGAGGTGGCACGAATGACGTTCTTGCCTTGGTTCAAAACGACGTCGCCACCGAGTTGAACGGTGTTCTGGACCATATCAATATCAGCCCAGTCGCCAGAAGCCGTTTGGCCTGCGCCCTTTGATTTGACAATCACTTTGCCGTCGGCACGGATCCGTTTGAGCTCCGCGCCATTCGAAGCGCCCGCGACAGGACGGCCCGAGGGGCTGCCCTGCGAAACAAGGCCGGCGTTACCATTATAGAAGGCCGTGATCTTATTTGCGCGCATTGAGATCTGGCCTTGATCGACCCGGACATCACCTAAAAAAGTCGCAGCACTGCGCTTGTCGTCAACATCAAGGCTAACCGCTGTGATCTCGGTCGGAGCGCCAGGGTCAGATTTGAACGAAGTTAAAGATAAAGCAGAGGCACCAGCAACATCGCTCACCTTTTCGAGCGGCTTCGCAGCTGCCTTGTTCTTCGCTCCCGCGGCTGCTTCTGGCCGGATCAAGCGCGCAAAGATTCGACCGGCGTTCGGGCCCGTGCGTACAGGGTTGGTCATGCGGCTTTGTCCACGCGCCCGGTTGACGAAAAGACGATCGCCGCGAAGTTGGTTCTGGCCCTGCGTGACGAGCACGTTGCCTGTCAATAAAATGGTGTCGGACTTTGAATCGAGATTGGCGACTTCGGCGACGGCACGCTGGTCTGGCCCAGCTGACATGACGACATTGCCGGTGATCGTGGCTTTGTCATTGAGGACATCAAATTCGGCTTTGCTACCGGTGAGCTGTTCGGATTGTCCGCGGCGCATAATCAAAGGCTGCGGAATGGAAATACTCTTGATCCGCGTGTTGCTGCCGCCTAAGGGATTAGCCGCCGTGGCATTGGCAGTCGCGCTTTCCTTGCTGTTGCTTTCCTCGAAGAATACATCAAGCAGCGCAGTTTTTAGCGTCTGATCGCCTTGCACCGCGTTCACGTTGCCGATGAAGGTGGCTTTACCTTTCTCGCGATCAACCTTGAGCTGTGTTGATGCGATATCGACCGGCTCACTGGAACCGCCCATAAGCGAGGTTGAAGCTGTGCGGGCATCAGCCTGCGGTTGGGTCCCTTCGGATGGTGGAGTTAACCGAGTTTGAACTCCACCAACAAACACAACCAGCTTTTTCTTCTGCCAGATCCGTAGTTTGGCGGCCTTCACTGATCCACCGGGCATCTCCACCTCGACCGGAGAATTGGAAGCAATGGTGCCTACCTTCGGCTTAACAACAGCAGAGACCAGTTTGGCGCGCATCCCATCGTCAGAGGCGATATTGATGCCGCCGCCAAGGCGAAGGGAGGAGTTACGGGTATCGAATGTTCCTTTCTCAGACGTGATGCGCGTTTTCACGCCTTTGGTATCGGTAAGGACGCCAGAAATCTTGTTGAGCTTGATGTGGCCAGGTTTTTTGAGGTCCTGATTAGCTGTCAGCGCGGTGACGTAATACTTCCCGCCATCGTCCATATAGCCCTCATAGTGAGGGTTATGCATGGCAAGATTCTCAGGAAGGATCTTGGCAATCGTGCGCAGCGCTGTTTCAGCATTCCAACTTGTCGCAAGCAGAACCGACCCGCCGTAAATAGCAATGGCACCAAGCGTAACCGCCGGCAGGAGCACCCGCATCGTTTTCACAAACAACGTATGTCTGCGTGCGCGCTTGAACATCCTCGATCGGTCGATACCGACAACCACCAAGCGGCTGCTCCGCTCCTGCGGGGGCGTCGTGGTCTCAAACGATGAGGCATGCGCCATGTTTGTTAAAACCCCGTCGGTGGAAGCTTAAGCGGCACCAAAGTGCGCAGGGTGACTTCAAACATATGGGTTCGACAACTCGGGCTTACGATCCCTGACGTCAATCGGATCAGGACCTAACGACTTCGGCAATCAGGCAAAAAGCCACCTCCGCACCCTAGCAGGATCATTCGCCGCCAATTGGGGTGAATTTGGGACTGGTTCAGACGTTGACACCAAGATTTCTGTCAGCGATTCCAAACAAATCAGTGGGAAAAGATATCTAGGTCACCAAAGCCACCCAGATCCATTTCAGCGCGGATCGGTAGGAATTCAAACGCCGCTCTCGCCAGATGGGTGCGGCCTTCGCGCTCCAGCATTTCATCGAGGCGTTGCTTGACGGCGTGAAGATGCAACACGTCATTCGCAGCGTATTTCAGCTGCTGGTCGCTTAAATTCTCGGCCGCCCAGTCCGAACTTTGCTGTTCCTTTGAAAGTTCAACGCCGGCCAACTCCCGACAAACATCCTTGAGGCCATGCCGATCCGTGTAAGTACGCACAAGCTTCGAAGCAATCTTTGTGCAGAATATCGGTGCGGCGACGACACCCAGATACTTCGACATTACAGCAACATCGAAGCGCGCGAAGTGAAAGATCTTCAAGATCTGCGGGTTAGCAAGCAGAGCCTTAAGGTTCGGAGCTTCGTAGCTCCGACCGTCGAACTGCACGAGATGTGCATTGCCATCACCAGCAGAGAGCTGCACCACACATAGCCGGTCGCGGTGCGGATTAAGCCCTAACGTTTCAGAATCGATCGCAACGCTTCCGGAGAAGGTGAGCCCATCGGGCAGATCGCCTTTGTGCAGCGTAATTTCGGCTTCGCTCATGCTCGCAAACTCAGTTAGTTGCTAGAAAAATCATTGGCCAACTTATTTAGCAGAAGCCGACCGTACCTCGAACTACCCGTTCAAGTTATGCCCATATTGCAGCGCTTTAGCTCACACCGCTTGAGGACGAAGCCAACACTAACAGGTCGGCCGGAATGGCCCACTCAACTCAGCAGCACTTTCCGCACTCTTTAAAAGTTCTGCAGCAAATGAACCGCGCTATCAAAATATATGGGTTTGGTGCCCAGGAAAGGACTCGAACCTTCACGGCCTTGCGGCCACTGGCACCTGAAGCCAGCGCGTCTACCAATTCCGCCACCTGGGCAAGGGGTCTGTATAAACAGAAGGCACGGAGTTAGTTGCCGTGGTTAGATTTGTCAACGCCCAACACGGGCCGAACACGCGCCTGCGCAGTGTTCGCGCTAACCTGTGCCGTGTGTTGGCCCAAGATCACGCGCGGATAAATCGCCGAGAACCGGTCAACTCACCGAAATCGGTGCGATCAATGTTATCCGACTTTCCACCTCGGGCATGGGCAGCAACACACAAGTTAGACGCATCCGTGACCTTTGGCTGCTTTTCACACCTCGAGCAGCTGACTATACCAGTCTTATTGAACCGCAACGGATGACCCGGAAGGCCGAGACGACAATGGCAGCACAGCACTCCTCCGCAGACCTGGCGACAATTTTTGGAGGCTCTGGATTCGTAGGCCGCTACGTAACTCGCGAGTTGGCATCGCGTGGTTGGCGGATCCGCGCGGCATGCCGCAGACCTGACCTAGCCGGGCATCTCCAACCCATGGGCACTGTCGGTCAGATTCATCCTGTTCAGGCAAACCTGCGATATTCAGATTCGGTTGCCCGCGCAGTCGACGGAGCGTCCGCGGTTGTCAATTCGGTCGGCGTGCTTGCGCCATCGGGACGCCAGAGCTTTGAAGCGGTTCACGTCGATGGGCCACGTGCGGTTGCCAAAGCGGCACGAGAAGCCGGTGTATCGAGACTGGTACATGTCTCGGCGATCGGAGCATCAAGCAGCTCCCCTGCGGAGTATGCGAAAACAAAGGCGGAGGGAGAGGCAGCGGTCCTCGAAGAATTCCCGCACGCTATTATCGTTCGCCCTTCAATTGTTTTCGGACCTGAAGATGAGTTCTTCAACCGCTTCGGAGCGATGGCGAAGATGTCGCCATTGCTGCCGCTGATCGGCGGCGGCAAAACGCGTTTTCAGCCAGTCTATGTCGCAGACGTCGCTGAGGCGGTGGCAAACTGCGTTGAAGGCGCCGGCGCAATAGGCCAGACGTACGAGCTCGGCGGACCTGAAGCGTTGACCTTCAAGCAATTGCTCGACCGCACAAAGGACTGGTCCGGGCAGAACCCAGGTTACGTTAGTTTACCGTTCGCACTCGCTAAACTGCAGGCCCTAATGACATGGCCGCTGCCGAACTCCATCCGCCCATTGACGGTCGATCAGGTGCGGATGCTGGAAGTGGATAACGTCGTCAGCGACGGTGCCAACAAAGAAGGCCGGACACTCTCGGCATTGGGGGTGGCAGAACCTCATATGATCTCAACGATTGTTCCAGGCTACCTGGAGCGCTTCAAAACGCGCGGTCAGTTCGCCCATTACCGAGGCTGAACAAAAAACTGCCCGCGGCGTGCGGGCAGTCTGTCAACGCTCGTCTTGCTTGGAAACGAAACGCTAAGCAGCGCGCGAAGCGTCGCCCTGGTTGGCCTGCTTCCGTATCGTTTCAAGAAATGTCGCCGTGACATTTTTCAAGTTGATAGCCTGAGATCCAAGCTGTTCGGCCGATATCTGCACTTGCTGGGCTGATGTTTGGGACGTTTCAGCCATCGTGTTGAGCTCGTGAATGCTATCGGAAACACGCCCAGTCCCAGTTGCCGCCTCCGTCACATTGCGAGAGATCTCGGATGTGGCAGCACCCTGTTCTTCGACGGCAGCCGCGATCGTATTGGAAACAGAGTGAATTGAATTGATCACTTCGTTGATCGATTCAATGGAACTCAGAGTTTCGCGGGTCGCTTCCTGAATGCCGCGAATCTGCCCCTCGATCTCAGACGTTGCTTTGGCTGTCTGAGAGGCGAGCGATTTGACTTCATTGGCCACGACCGAGAAGCCCTTGCCAGCTTCACCCGCCCGCGCGGCTTCAATCGTTGCGTTAAGCGCAAGAAGATTGGTTTGTCGTGCAATCGCATTGATGACTTCAACAATCGAGCCAATCATGTTCGAAGCCTGTGCAAGCTCGTCGACCTTAGCGTAGGCCACGCTGGTCGTACTGACAGCCTGTTCGGCAATCTCTGCAGACGTTGAAACCTGTCTTGTGATTTCGACAACCGAGGCTGACAGTTCTTCGGTGGCGGCTGCCACTGTGTTGACGTTTGCAGAGGTCAACTCAGCTGCAGTTGCGATGTCGCCTGATTGAGTCGTCGTCTGTCCGACCGTATTGATCATCTCCTGGGCTGACGATTGCAGTTCGCCAGCTGTTGAAGCGACGCCATTAACGACTGCAGACATCGAGGCTTCGAACTCAGTTGAAAGTTTGTTGAGTAGGTCAGCGCGATCACGTGCGGCCGCAGTCGAATAGACCGATATTGCAAGATCCATATCGAGCATCACGGCCTTTGACACAGCATTCGCCATCGCCGCCTTTGCATCGATTTTTCGCTGCTTGAGCTGCTGGGAAATGCCGTCCTTGTTGAGAGTGCTGGGAGAAAACTTCGTGTAGATGGCCTTCGACAACTCCGTCATTAAGAAGCTGTACCCGGCGATATAAACTGCTGGTTCGAGGCCAATTCTGTTGTGCGTTTCACCAATCTTGACGCTTGAAGCCATGTAGCTGTCGTCAAACTTCCCTTCAAGAAGTACGGACCAATGCTTCAGCTGCCCTTGTCGTGCACCAGCCATATGCTGCTGATCTCGGAAGAAGCCACGTGTCTGCGGGAAGCCGCCGACATGCGCATAGAAAGCATCGAGCGCGGCGGGCATTTCTGCGAGAATAAACTCGCGTCCTGCACGTAGGATGGAGATCGTCAACGAGTCGATGTCGTGGATCGCAAGCCGGTCGGCTAAAGACAGGTTTGAAGCCATTTTCTTTTTTTCCCCTCTTTCGGCCACCGACGCACGGCAAACTAACAGTCTGGCCTAGTTCGTTAGGAATTTTTCCTAAAAGCAAAGCTATTGTATGAAGCTTATTGCAGGCTGACTTTGGTCAGTTCGACTTTCGTACTGTGTCCCGCGACGTCCGTCGGCAAATCCAACCTGATCGTCTGAAGCAGACAAGAAAAAACCCCGCCGAATCTGAGGTTCGGAAGGGTTGCAATATAGGCAGCGGCCTCTCCGCACGAGACCACCTTCAAGTGCCGTAGGGGCAACGCTCTTTAGTGGACGCTCGCCACTTCAAGTTCATCATCGATTGCTTGACCGATCGCGGCCTGCATCGAATCCGTCAGCGCAATTGGCGTACCATCCGCGGCATGCAGAGCGTAAATGCTGATGCCTTCAGGGAGGGTGTCATCGAGAGGATAGATCTCGTTGGCTTCCTCGGACGTCAGCATTTTGATATAGGCAACCTCACCACCACCGAGCTGTTCCAGCTCATCGGTACTGATGGCTTTTGTCATTTCGATCTTGGCTTCCATTACGCTAACTCCTCCATCCACCGCGCTGCTCTCCAACAGCGAGCAACAGCGCCCCCAATTCCTATATGCACCATAAATCTGGTGAAATCGGCACGCTTTTCCGGCAAATTCGCAAACAACTCTAAAGAACCCAAACCGATGTTCGGCCGATTCGATCCTGACCGCCATTAGTGAATCCAAGATAACACCTGGACTGTGGCAGCTTGACACCCATTGCCTTTACGATTTGCCAATTTTGATCCGCCGAACCAATTTTTCTGGCTCAAGGCGCACAAGATCGATTTCCAGTAACCCATTATTAAGCCCAGCGCTTCGAACTTCGATGCCATCGGCTAGTACGAAGGTCCGCTGGAATTGCCGGGCCGCGATACCTCGGTGAAGGTATTCGCGCTCTTTATCGTCTTCCTGACGACCACGGATCAACAGCTGGTTGTCTTCCAAGGTCACCTCAAGCTGGTCGCTGGTAAAGCCAGCTACCGCAAGCGTAATTCTCAAAAGTTCAGGAGTATTTTCAGAGGGTTGGGAGATTCGCTCGATATTGTAAGGCGGATAACCGCCATCGCTACCTTTGCCAGCTCTATCGATTAAGCGCTCGATTTCCTCGAAACCAAGCAGCAGCGGGTGCGATAACGAGCCCATGCGCGTCATGATTGAAGCCCTTTCTAAAGCGACTTTCAGGTCCATTGCTTGTTCGATTGCGACCCACGAATTCGGGCGCCACAACACCCAACCCCAATAACTGGCGGCTGGTATGAGCAATGACGACTATCAGAGATATGGTGGCGTTAATCGCTAGATCAAGCAACCGTTCGGACGCTTATAGTCGCCGCCCTCCTTAACCGCTGATAATGCACAGCAGTTTCGATATCTATCCAAGTTTTCAATGAAGTGGCGGCGAGACCTGAGATGAAATCTCTGCGATAAAACTGCACAGCATGCTGTAACTACTTGATTTCGCGAAAATGTCCATTAATTACCCGGGTATGGAAAGCGTAAATGAGAAGTCGGATTGCCTCCTGGAGCCGGAGAAAAAGGCTGAGGAGCGTAAACGCAGTTGTTTAGTTTGTCGCGAAGACTTCATGAGTACTTGGGCCGGAAACCGAATTTGCAAGAAATGCCGGTCGAGCGCGTCTTGGAGACAGGGCTGATAGAGGCTTTATCCGAAGATTTACTTCTGCCTATCCGCCCTCTAGGTCTTCGCGCTTCATTTCAAGTTCGAGCCATTCGTCTTCGAGCCGGGCGAGTTCTTCCTGGGAACTCGCAACGGCAGCGCTCGCCTGAGCGAATGCATCAGGGTCTTTGGTGAAAAGGTCAGGCTTTGCAAGCTCCGCTTCAAACTTTGCGATTTGCGCTTGCAGATCTTCCATGCGCCCTGGAATCGTCTCGAGGGCGTACTTTTCTTTGAAGGAAAGCTTGCGTTGAGTTTGCCCGGCTGCGGGCGAGGAGTTGCTGGGTGAGTCGGTTGCAGCCGCGTCGGTTCCGTCTTTAGCAGGAGTAGCTTGCTTGCCGGATGCCTTTTCCGTGCTGCCCCGCTTCTTGGGCTCCGAACCCTTGCGCTGCGCAAGCATATCCGAGTAACCGCCCGCATATTCAACCCAGGTACCGTCGCCTTCAGGAGCAAGAACGCTTGTCACGATGCGGTCGAGAAAATCGCGGTCGTGACTAACGAGGATCACGGTTCCCGAATAGTCGTCGAGCAATTCCTGCAGCAGGTCGAGCGTTTCGAGATCAAGATCGTTGGTCGGTTCGTCGAGGACCAGAACGTTGGATTCTTTCGCCAGCGCCCGCGCCAGCATCAACCGTCCGCGCTCGCCACCCGACAGCACCGACACCGGAGAACGTAACTGCTCGGGCAGAAACAGGAAGTCTTTGATGTAGCCATAGACATGCCGCGGCTTGCCGTTGACGATCACCTGGTCGCCGCGCCCACCGGTCATCGAGTCCGCTAGCGTTGTGTTCGGATCGAGGTCCTCGCGCCGCTGGTCGAGCGTCACGATCTGCAAATTCGTTCCCAGCCGGATTTCCCCACTATCGGCCTCAAGTCCACCGGTCAGAAGTTTAATGAGCGTCGTTTTGCCAGCACCATTTGGCCCGACGATCCCGAGGCGATCCCCTCGCAAAATACGTAGCGACAAATCACCGACGATCGGCCCTTCGCCATAGGACTTCGAAACCTTGCGCAGTTCGCAGACAATCCGCCCCGAGGTCTGCCCCTCGGTCACCTCCATAGAGACGTTCCCCTGCACCCGACGATGCTCGCGGCGCTGTTGACGCATCTGCGCAAGCTCCGCCACTCGTCTCACATTCCGTTTGCGCCGACCCGTGACGCCGCCATGCATCCACTCTTGCTCGCGCGCGATCTTTCGGTCGAGCTTGCGAAGTTCTAACTCTTCATCTTCGATGAGCTTATCGCGCCAGGCCTCAAACCCGCCGAACCCTTGGTCGAGCCGACGCGTCTTGCCGCGATCAAGCCAGACCGTGTCCCGGGAAAGCTTCTCCAAAAAGCGCCGGTCGTGCGAAATCAAAACCAGCGCGCTTTTAGACGAGGCAAGCTCGCTTTCCAGCCATTCGATGGCGGGAAGGTCGAGATGGTTGGTCGGCTCATCAAGCAGCAGCACATCCGGCCGCCCCACCAGAGTTTGCGCGATCGCCGCGCGCCGCGCTTCACCACCAGACAGGTTTTGAGTCTCTTCTTCACCGGTCAGCCCGAACGCATATAGTGCCATCAGAGCTTCATGCGGGTCGTCCGTTGGCTTAAGCCCCGCTTCTACAAACTCACGCGTCGTCGCAAACCCTTCGAAGCTCGCCTCCTGCGGCAGATAACGGATCACCGCATTAGGATGCACGAACCGCTCGCCGCGATCGGGCTCAACGACACCCGCAGCAATCTTCAAAAAAGTCGACTTGCCCGAACCGTTTCGCCCAACCAGACAAACCCGCTCGCCAGCCGAGACAACGAGGTCGGCCCCCGTCAGCAGCGGCGTGCCGCCAAACGTCAGGTGAATATCTTTCAGTGTGAGAAGTGGAACAGCCATCAGGTCCTTGGGGCGCGGCGCAACCCGGCATAAGCATCTTGGATGCCGCGTTTTACATGATCAATGGTGTAGCCGTCGAGGATGCGTTGTCGCGCCTGCTGCCCCATTCTTGCGCGCAGCTCCGCATCGGTCGCGAGCCGCCGTATTGCAGCCGCCAGCGCCGCCGCATCGTTTGGCGGAACGATCTCGCCATCTTCTCCAGGCCGCACAAAATGCCGGCTGCCTGGAACATCCGTTACAACGAGCGGGCGCCCAGATGAGGCAGCCTCCAGAACGGTCCGCGGCATTCCCTCGCGCGAGATCGAAGGCAGCACGCAGATATCGGTATCCTTCCAGATCTCGGCAACATTGCTGACGTGCCCGTGCCACGTGAGAAGCCCCTCTCGCTCCCAGGCCCGAAGTTGGTCTTCCCGAATGCATTCCGGGTTGTCGGCATCGGTGCGGCCATAAAGGTCGACCGCAACATCGAGACCCTCTTCGCGCAAATACCGGCTCGCATCTGCCAGAACCTCAACACCCTTCGAACGGATCATGCGTCCGGCAAAAGCAACGCGCACGGGCGTCGTGGCGCGAGGAGCGCATGGCGGAAAGGCATCAGGGTCGATCCCCGCTCCCGGCAGGATCGTTACCCGGTCGCCAGCATCAACGCCGGCATCGCGCAAGAACGTATGGTCTTCAGGGTTCTCTGCCAAAAGCCAAGTGTCAGTGCGTTTCAACACGCCGCGCAAAGCAAGCATCGCCACGGGCTTGATTATTTGCGCCGCCAGCCCTCTTGAGATGCCAATAAAGCCAAGGCCGGTGAGATGCATCACAACGCGCGGCTTCGGCACCATCCGCAACGCCAGCGCCGTCAGCACCATCGGCTGCATCGCGACGACATGCACAACATCGGGGGCATCAGCCTCGATAAGACGCGCAAGCTGCCGGACTGTGCCGGTCTGTTCTAACGGGTTGAGCGAAGACCGCTTGATGTCGAAATCGATAACCCGCGCGCCCAGCGCCTCGATCTCATCCATCCGCCCTGAGGAGCGCGTCGCCACGACGACGTCTTCGGCGATTTCGCGAAGCGTCGTGATCAGCGGCTGAAAATGCGACAGCGCAAACCAGTCCTCACTAATGATGAGAAGCACTTTGCGGAAGCCCCGCCCCGCTGCGTGATTCGTCTCGCTCATAATCTCCGGCGAACCCTCTGATGCCTGCCGTCTCCCTCAACAGCGCGCCACCTTTACCAGGATCACACGCGCGATCAACCGGTGGCGGGTTGCTTGATGAACACGGCTGAATGAATCGCATCCCTGTCGCAAGGCACCCAACCTTTGCAACTTCAAATAGGGTTTATGTGGCTGACGCTGAACTTTTCTATTTCATCGTTTTCATTGAACTGAATTATTGCGCGGACCCCTTGTCCACCACTAAACAGCTTCCGCCAACTTAAGCCGGTCCGAACGCGCGAATAACGACCGATAAGTTCAACAACAAGGTCGGATGGACCAGCCAAACCCAAGGGCGTCCTTTTTTCTTGTCCCCTGCTCAACACGCACGCTTCAATTAACTCGTCTCGTAGAACGCCATCCCTTCGAGCCCGCACGAGAAAATTGTGCACGGCTATAGGGCCTTTTGCGAAAGGGAACCTGAGCGGTGTTTTCGTCATTCGTTTGGAATCATCTTGGATCGTTGATCAGGGCGTGTGGCCAACCACTTCAGGAGACGCTTGCCTGTCCAATTTTGATGGTCCCATTAGACGCTTCAGACAATCCACTTATCCCAGCTCCATAGCCTCGGTTGTAAACGTCCATGGCGAGAATTGCGTGAAAAAGGTCACTTGTGAGAGCCATTTTATTCAATCCTTAAAGAAATGGGGCCGATCAAGAAACGTGGTTCCCTTTGTCTTTTTATTTGGCATTTTAAGCGGGCTTCTACCGTTCCCAGTTTTGAGCATCTTTTCCCTAGGCCAATCCAACCAGGGGAGCATTTCCTTCACCTGAGATGTCAGCGGAGTCCCGCTAAGATCCAATCGGTCAAGCGGCCAAACTCCAGCATCGACCAACTGCGATGTCATTCGGGTCAGCTTCACACCGGAACCGAAACGGCTGGAAAGATCATTCGCTTTGACGCTCTCAACCGTTGTCGGGTCATCGGGGTTTCGAAATGTCACGAAGAACGGCCAATATTTTTTCGGCAGTTCAATTGGGGTTTCAGTTGGAGCCACAGTTGCCAGCGCCTGCCGGTATCCCACCTCTCCATCGCGCCAATTAGGCGCGTAGAGATCTAAGATCATCTGTGCTGGTCTGGGATCGCCCGGTGATCCGTCAGACAGTCTCCCAATTAGAAGCCCGAAGAGTTTGCCTCTGTTGCCCAAATCGACGACAAGGGCCTCACCGCGCCCGCGATTGCCACGGCCGATGGAGCCTTGGGTGAGAGTTGCTGGCTGGGTGTAAAAAAGAATTTCGTTGACGACCGAGCCTGTCTTTGTGCCTTCCGGAGTTTGCACTTCGGCTGTCAGCCGGTATCGGACAGTCGTTGATGGATAGGCCAGAACATAGATGGATATCGCAGAAACAATCGCTACGACGAAGATGCCAACGATCCACTTAAGCAATCTCATTGGTGCCCCACACCCTGCGGAAAAGCTCAACTATCGCGCACTTGGGTGAAGACGGAATTACGATCTGCCGTGTTGGTTTCCGCCCAGTTAATCAAACGACCGGCTTGGAGCTGCGGCGCTTGAGGGTCTCATCTTGCGCTAGCGTCAGAAGGTGCAACAGCGCCGCCCGCCAGCGCTCGGCCGAAGGTTCTTTGCGCGTCACCAGCGCCACCTCACGCTCAACCGTGCCACGGCCGACGTTCACCAACCGGACGCCCGCAGCCGCATAGCGCTGCACGTCGGGCTTCGGCAGCAGCGTAAAGCCGATGCCGATATTCACGCATTCCATCGTCGTCTCGATGCTGTCGAAGATGCGCGCCCCGCGTACATCGATCTTTTGATCCGCAAGCGTCGCCGCGATCACCCGCCCGATACCCGATTGCGGCTTGAAGTGCAGGAAGCGCAGTTCTTGAGCGAGCTGTTTCACCGTCCGGCCACGGGCAGACTTCGGCACCGCGAATACCATTGGGTCCCGCCCCAGCGTATCCACATTGAGCCCCGGATCAACGCGCCCGGCTTGCGTAACAATCGCCGCATCCAGATGGCCGGAAAGCACGGCGAGCGAAAGGTCCGCCGACAGGCCCGTTGAGACATCGAACTCCGCATGAGGAGCCTGCGCGGGGGCAAGCTGCAGGAACTTCGGGATCACACGCGTCGCCATCGACGAGATGACGCCCAGTCGGAATGTGCCAACAAGGCCCGGACCTGGAGAACAAAGCTCGCGCAACATCTGGTCCTCACGCAGCACGCTTGCAGCTTGCTCCGCGATCCGTCGGCCGAGCGGCGTCAGCGTTGGCGGCCGGTTCGAGCGGTCGAACAGCTCGGCATCGAGTTCCTCTTCCAAGGCCTTCATCTGCATGCTCACCGAGGACACCGTCATGTTGGCTTCTTCGGCGGCCTGGCTGAACGACCCAAGCCGGGCAATGCGCTGCAAAGTTTCAAGCGTGCGCGTCCGCATAATTTCAGTTCTTCTGAATTAAAACTCATAACTAATTCGATTGATCTGAAGAATAGGCGGCGTATCGTAATCGTCAAGCCAGATTCCCACGACGTCCCGCCGCTCGATGCCCTAAGGCCAGCCCCATGCTCCAAGTCCGCACCTCCGAAGCTTATCAAGATCTTGCCCGCGAGCTTGCAGACGTGTTCGCTGGGCGCGCCACCAAGTGGGATCAGGAGCGGGCTTACTGTTGGCAAAACGTGCGCGACCTGACGGACGCCGGATTGATGGGAATGACCATCCCGAGACGCTTCGGCGGAGGCGGTGCCAGCTACTATGACACCTGCCTTGTCATCGAGGAGATCGCCCGCGCCTGCACGCTTAGCGCTCGCATTGTCGTCGAAGCGAACATGGGAGCCGTCGGTGCCATCATGGCCTATGGCTCAGATGAGCAACGCGCGCTGGCCGCTGATCTGGTGCTCTCCGGAGACAAGCCCGCCATCGCCATCACGGAGCCCGAAGCCGGAAGTGCCGCTACCGAAATGCAAACCACGGCACGCCGCGATGGCAACCGTTACATCTTGAATGGCCGCAAACACTGGATCACGGGCGGCGGCGTCTCGAAGCTTCATTTAATCTTCGCGCGCGTTGAAGATGAAGACGCCCGTCCGATAGGCATCGGAGCCTTCATCGTTCATGTCGATCCCGACCGCGGCATTGCGCCAAAAGGCTTCTCCGTTGGCGAGCGCCGCCGGACGATGGGCCTGTGCGGGATGCCGGAAACGGAGCTCATTTTTGAGGACCTTGTCGTCGACGCGCGTTGGCTTTTGATGCCGCCCTCGGGCTTTGCCGGTGGCTTCAAGGATTTGATGACGGCCTATAACGGCCAGCGTGTCGGGGCTGGAACGGTTGCGCTGGGCGTTGCCGCCGGAGCGGTCGATCACGCCACGCGATACATGAATGAGCGCCACCAGTTCGGTCGCCCCATCGCCGAGTTCCAAGGCCTGCAATGGATGCTGGCTGACATGGATATGGGTGTGCATGCGTCCCGTCTGATGCTGCACGAGGCAGCCAAATCGGGCGAGCGTCTAAGCAATGGCTTCCCAGACCGAACGATGGCCGCCCGCGCCAAAGCCTTCGCAACAGAGACCGCAATCAAGGTCGTCAACGATGCGCTCCAGATGTTCGGCGCGCGAGGTTATGGTGATCAGGAACCGTTGGAACGCATGTATCGCGATGTCCGCATGTTCACGATTGGCGGCGGTACGGCTCAGGTCCTAAAAACGCAGGTTGCTGCCGCGCGGCTCGGTATCAAAACGCCGCAAACGCGCGATGGCTATTTGCAAACGGCTGGCAGCGACTGATTTACCCTCACCCGGACGTGGGTCGCCGTTAGAGCCCCCGCTCGACCGGTTCGTTTAGACCGCTTACTTGAGCTTCAACTTCAGCTTGTCGCCAGCCTTGATCTCAAACGGGACCTTCTTTGGCTGGAGGTCGAGTACGTAGCTTCCTGGTGGCAACGTTGCGCTGGACCGCGTCGCAGCAACGCTCGTGACTTCATTGCCCTCGCTATCAAAAATCGTTCGGGAGTTGATCGGTAGACCTTTGAAAGTGACGGACGCGGCTTGAATGTCCAAGCGCTGACCCGCCTCAAGCTGAAAAGGCACCGTCAGCTTGCCAAAACTCACCGTGTAACTGGACGGTAAAAGGTTCATTGAATTTCGCGAAGAAGCTAGTTTGCCGACAACCTCACCGGTTTCCCAATCGCGGATCTCATGGCCGCGATAGCTCGCCGCCGGCATGGCAACGATTGAGGTCGTGATCTTGGTGCTCTCGCCATCCTTGACCTCGATGCTACGCCAAAGCTGGCTGCCGAAACGGACATTGTAGAACCCTGCTGGCAGCGCAACCGAGGACCGAACTGCAGAGAGTTTTGTGACGGTCTTGCCGGTTTCGACACTGATGACGTCGTGACGGCTGGCACTTGGATTTGTAAGCCGAAGCGTTCCAGGCTTATCACTTTTGGATTTGATTTCTGCAGCCGGTGCCACGGCCGCAGTCTTGACTGCGGTGGACAGCCGCTTGATGAGTTTTGAGGTCGTATCGGCTTCGAAGTATTTGCCTCTTCCCTTTCGCGCGATGCATTGCAGTTGGTAGCGTGCGGCCACATCCACAGCGAATCCAATCGTGTGGACGACCAGACCGGCATCGGCAGCTGCCAGAGCCTTCGCGACCGCGCACGGGTCGCCTTCGCAGGTCTCTTTGCCATCGCTGACAAGAATTACAACGCGTGCCGGAGCGTCCGATTCAGATTTCAGATCGTTTGCGGATTGTTCAAGAACCAAACTGATCGGGGTGTAGCCTTGCGCTTTCAAACCGCGCGCAAGCTTCACAACGTCATGCCGGTTGTTCCCAATGGGTTGGAACTTTGTCAGCAGTTGTGTATCGCGGCAGTCCTTCTTACGGCGGTGTGACTGATGTCCATAAGCCCGAAGCGCCAGCCGCACGCCGTCTGGTAACCCTTCGACAAGTCCTTCCACCGCGTCTTTTGCCGCATCAATCCGAGTCACGCCGCTTGCGAGCTTTGCTCTCATGCTTCCTGAAGCATCCAGGATCAAAGCCACGCTCCGCTCATTTGTTTGCGCTGGGCCAATAGCCATGACGCTAAGAACCAAAGCGAATAAGGACGTGCGAAATTGAAAGATCATTATGAATAACCCCATGGCACCTGACCGCTGAACAAACGCGTTATCGCTAGCAGGCAGATCATAGATTGAGAAAGTTTTAAAGCACCGGAATGATCAGGCAAATTCCGAGAAAAACAAGGAAGCATAAGACGATTTTTCGGTAGGTTTCCGCAGAGATGAGTTTCCGCGCGGACGTTCCAATTCGGACACCCGCAAACACGAGAACAATCCCCAACGTCGAAAATAGGAACCGGACCCAGTCCAGATAGCCAAGCCAAGCGAGCCCAACGATCATCACCAGCGACGAAATCGTAAAGGCGATGTTGGTGGCTTGGACAACTTCGTTCGGCGGCAACCGCAACGCCAGCATGTAGGGAACGACCGGCATAATCTGAGACCCTGTTAGACCGTTGACGAAGCCATTGGTTAGTCCGACAGGTAACGCGAGCGGGCGTTCATAACGCGCAGGGATTTCAAGGTCCGCGCGCCACAGGGCATAAAGACCGTAGACAATAATCACCCCGCCTAACACCGCTGCTGCAACGGGTTTATCGAGATAGTAGAGACAAGTTAAGCCGACGATGAGGCCGGGCAGCAACGCTACGTAAAGATGCCGGAACCGGTAGAGCGTTTCTTTAAATTTCCCCGCATCCAGCATGACAAAAACGTTGCTGGCAATCGAGGGAAGCAAAACCATCGGGATCGCGTTTTCCAGTCCCAGCCCCAGCGTCAGTATCGGGATAGCGGTCGTGGCAAATCCAACGCCTGATGCACCTTTAACGAAACCGGCCAGAAACAAGCCGAATGCAATCAGCGCAATCTCGGACAATGTGAAATCGAACATGCCGGGCTTTCCAGGTCCCCCGCCGAGCCCCTCAATCTGTGGCGCCGACATTGAGTATCAAATTTTTTGCATCCAAGCGTACTGCTGGCCGCAGGTCGTTCACACTTCAAACAACCACGACAGAGTATCGATTGGAACGATACGCGCAACCAGACGTGAAAAAGCCCCAGGCTGGAGGTCCGGCCTGGGGTTTGAGTTTCTAGGGAAGTCGCGTGCATCTATGTCGTCGGCGGTGAGTCAGGCTCGCCGTTAAGCTTTGGAGCTCTCGCGCGCAGTGACCTTCTGCCGCCACGCTGAAAGATGGGTCAGGTCTTCGGGAACCGTGACTCCAACAAACTCAGCGAAGTCGACAGCGCACAAAGCGTTGATGTCTGCTGCCGAGTAGTTCGATCCAGCGATGAACTCATTCTTGGCGAGTTGGTCATCGAGCGTTTTGAAGAATTTAGTGAGCCCTTTACGACCGCGCTCAACCAAATCTGGGATTTGCGGACAGTCGTCTAAGCCAGCAACACCTCTGTTTTCGAATGCTGGGTTGCTGTTTCGAATGACGTAAGCGGCTTGTGCTATGCCGTCATGCTCAATCCTGCGAACCCAGGATTCAACGGCACCTTGTTCACGCGGCGTTTTCCCAAAAAGAGACGGCTCAGGTTGCTCCGCTTCGAAGTAACGGCAGATCGCCATCGTCTCATCAATAAACGAACCATCATCAAAAACGAGCGTCGGGATCATACCACGCGGATTGATCGCGCGGTACTCTGGGGACAGGTTTTCACCCTTGAAGATGTCGACTTGTTCCATGTCGACCTTGATACCCTTTTCGGCCAGGAACATGCGGACGCGTCGCGGGTTAGGGGCGGGATTGAATTCGTAAAGTTTCACGTCACAGCTCTCCATTAGGTGTGCAGGTTCTAGTTGGTCACCATCGTCTTCAGCCCTGCGACAAGGTCGTCGCCAGCTTTGTCCGGTTGGTGAAAATTAGTGGGTTCAGGAACTTCGACGCCCTTTGCAGCCGCAGGGCGCGCTGCGATCTGGTCGATCCACCGCAGCATGTTCGGGAATTCCTTGGCATCGATGTCGGCCCAGTTATGGATGCGTGCCCAGCTCCAATGCGCAATGTCGGCAATAGAATAATCGCCAGCTAGAAACTCATGGTTGGCAAGCCGTTTATCGAGCACGCCATAGAGCCTGCGGGTTTCGTTTTTGTAGCGCTCAATGGCAGCCGGAATCTTCTCGGGAAAGTAGCGCACAAAGACATGAGCCTGACCCTGCATGGGTCCAAGGCCACCCATCTGGAACATCAGCCATTGCAGCACTTCCGAGCGCCCCTTGGCATCCGTTGGCATCAGTTTCCCCGTCTTTTCTGCCAGATAAACGAGGATCGCACCGGATTCAAAAACAACGAAATCATCGTTGTCATGATCGACAATCGCCGGGATCCGTCCGTTGGGGTTTAGCGCCGTGAACTCGGGAGATTTCTGAGCTCCCGTTGACAAGTCGATTGGCTTAACGGTGTAGGGCAGGCCGAGCTCTTCCAATGCGACGGATACCTTCCAGCCGTTTGGAGTCTTCCAAGTGTAAAGATCAATCATGCGCAAACCTCAGTTGGTTCTAAGTTTCTGATGACGGGGTGTGGCACCTCCTAAGTGCCAGATCAACTGACCGTTCGGTCAAATTTTGTTGTAGCCAGCAAGAGTATTTCCAATCGTTATATGGTGACGTCCTTATCCTGTTTTGGTTGTTCTCTACGAAGTTGGTTCTAGTTCCCGCAACGCACCGATCGCACCACGGCCCATTTGCACAATCTTGCTGGGATCGTTGTTGCCTTTCGCCAGAACGATGCCGCCCTGAATAAGCCCAAGGATTATCTCCGCGCCCCGACGCGTGTCGATGTCTGGTATCCGGCCGGCACTCACCAGCTCGCGAACAATCGGTTCGATGGCAGCTTGGATGGACTTCAATGCTCTTTGTGCAGCAAGACGAACCTCTGGCTCAACGGAACCGAGCTCCAGGCTCATATTGGCGATCAGGCATCCTTGGGAAAAGCCATGCTCCGACTTGCATTTTTTGTTTGCTGACGTCGGAACCTTAAACAATTCTCGAACCTTGTCTTCTGGAGCACGGTCACTCGCCGCGATCCGCTCGAACGCAGCACGGAATTTCTCGGTGTATTTCTCGATGGCTGCAATCAACAGATCGGACTTTGAGGGAAAGAAGTGGTAAGCAGTCCCCTTATTGACTCCAGCCTGACGGCACAGCTCCGCCGTCCCAACTGCGCCGTAGCCTCGGGTCAGAAAGAGATCAATCGCAGTATCAATAAGCTTTTCGCGCGTTTCCGACATGGCCGCACACTGACGTAAGTTGACCGGTCAGTCAAGCGGCGACATATCCCGAGTTTGTTACTGGAGGGCTGTTTGCCTGCCGGCCGTCGCTCCGTCCTCTCGTCGCTTTCTGCAATGCAAACAACCAACGGCTAAGTTTAAAGAAGCGAACACCTTGGCTAAGTCTCTAATTTTCTTGAGCGCGCCAAACGGCAATTAACGACGGAGAAGCCAATGAACTGGCCGGACATGATAGGGCTTTGGAACACCGGCGATGAGCTTATGCAGGCATTCTCACGCCTGCTACCCTTCTTGGACCTTGCCTCCGCCGCCGTCTTTGCAATCACTGGGGCCCTTGTCGCCTCACGCAAGGAAATGGACATCCTGGGCTTTATCTGGCTCGGCATCGTAACGGGCGTCGGTGGCGGTACCTTGCGTGACCTGTTGCTCGATGTGCCGGTGTTCTGGGTGCAATCCCCCGCTCCAGCTATCGTCTGCGCAATCGTGGCAATTCTCGTCTTCTTCGCCGCGCCCATGGTGCAGTCGCGATATCAGCTCATTTTGTGGCTCGATGCCGTGGGTATGGCGCTCGTCACCGTTGCCGGAACGGCTAAGGCTCTCGACGCTGGCGTTGGGTCCTTCGTCGCGGTCGTTATGGGTGTGATCACAGCCGCAGTGGGTGGCATTATCCGCGATACATTGGGCCAGGAACCCTCCATCCTGTTGCGCCGCGAAATCTACGTGACGGCCGCATTGCTCGGGGCAGTCAGCTACGTTGTTTTCATTTCCATCGGCTTGTCCGCTGTCTCCGCAGCATTTTTGGGTTTTGCTTTCGCATTGACCTTAAGATTGTGTGCGATCACGTTTGGATGGTCGATGCCTGGTTATCGGCCGCGTCCGGGCCGCCCCATGTGAACATTGCGGCGCGTCACGCCATATCAAAGCTAGGAAAACACCATGTCGGCGTCACAGAACAAAACCGTCCCAACGAAAAAATCCCCGGCGCGCTTCATCGCGAGCGTCGAGCATAAGACCCGCCGGGAAGACGCCCAAAAGCTGCTGCCATGGTTTGAAGAGGTGACCGGCTACAAGGCCAAAATGTGGGGCGACAGCATCATCGGCTATGGCCGCTACTACTACAAATACGAAAGCGGCCGCGAAGGTGAATTCCTAATGACGGGCTTCTCGCCGCGTAAGGCATCAATGTCGCTCTACATTCTTCCAGGCTACGGCTTCGGAAACATGCCAGATAAGCTTGCACGCCTTGGAAAGCACAAGCTGGGAAAGTCCTGCCTCTACATCAACAAGCTCGCGGACATTGATATGAACGTCCTGCAAGAGATCGTTGAAGACGGCGTGGCTTACATGAAGGAAAAATACGAAACGTTTGACGATTGAGGCACCGTAGGTGTGACCAATATACTTTTTGGGTCGCTAATTTGAGTTCGGCCGGGTCAAATACGGATTGATTTCACGAGACGTGCGAGCCGTTGGGGTGCGCGGTTAAGAAGAAGGGTTAGTAGGAGATGCTGGGACGGACGGTTTGGTTAGGCATCGGCCTTGCAGCGACCGCCCTTGGTATTCTCGGCGTCCTGCTGCCGCTGCTCCCCACCACGCCGTTCATGCTGGTTGCAGCTTATGCGTTTGCTCGCTCGTCTCCGGCCCTTCATCAATGGCTGACAACGCATCCGCGTTTTGGACCGGCGATCCATGCCTGGCAGGCGCAGGGTGCCATTAGCCGCAAGACCAAAATCGGCGCCGTTCTGGTGATGGCATGCTCGCTGATTGGCACAGCCGCGTTTGGGGCATCGCTCTGGATTATCGGCGTCCAGGCAATCGTTCTCACCGCTGCAGCAACTTTTGTGCTTACCCGCCCGGAACCTCGCGCGGAAACAGATTGAAGCACGTGGTATCTCGACCTGCCACTCGGCTCGGAAAAAAACAAACCGTGCTCATTCGAGATCGTGCCGCCGTCCCTTCAACAAACTGTGACAGCAAACCCGCCAAAGACGTCGTAGAGCTGCAGCCATAACAACACCTGCAAAACTTGGAGATGACGTCATGACGGATACCACCGCGCGCGACATGCCGCTTGAAATAGGACTGCTCTCAATTCGAGTGACTTGTGCGGCCCTGTTTCTTGTCTGGTCGATCGATAAGATCCTTTACCCGGACCACGCCGCGCTTGTGTTTAAGGTTTTCTATTTCTCCCAGATTAGCGAGCAGGTTGCTGTTGGTCTTGGCGTCATACAAACGGCAATCATCCTGGCGTTCCTGATCGGCGCGTTCAAAACCTGGACCTACGGCGCTTTGCTTCTCATGCACACGGTGTCCGTCGTCTCGACTTGGGAGAAACTGCTGACACCTTATGCCGGCAACAGGCAGATTTTGTTCTGGGGCGCGGTCCCGGTCGTTGCAGCCCTGCTGCTGCTGTTCCTGGTGCGCAAGCGTGACCGCTTACTCAGCGTATAAGCGCTGTCTTGTGGAGGTTGGAAGAAGTGATCGAATATCTGACCTCCAACAACTTCATTGAGTTTCGAAACCCGGAAGTTGACCCATGAAGTCAGAAAAGACAATGCGTGCGGGGTTCGGCGGAGGTTGCCACTGGTGTACGGAAGCCGTCTTCCAATCTCTGCGTGGCGTTATCTCTGTAGAGCAAGGGTTCATCGCTGCGCCGCCACCAAACGACAGCCTGTCTGAGGCCGTACTTGTAAGCTTTGATCCATCTGAAATCGGTTTTGAAGTTCTGATCGAGATCCACTTGCGGACGCATTCGAGTACCAACGCGCACGCGTTTCGAAAAAAGTACCGCAGCGCAGTTTATGTGTTTGACGATGAGCAAGGCGCATCGGCACGCTTGATACTCGAAGCGCTACAAAGCGACTTTGAAACCCCCCTCGTCACACAGGTGGTCGACTTCGTCAGGTTCAAGCCTTCAGCAGAGCAATTCCAAGACTACTATGCCTCAAACCCCAACCGACCATTCTGCCGAAACTACATCGATCCAAAACTCGACATGATACGGCAGAAGTATTCAAGCTTCGCGCGCGATGTAGCGCGTTGACCGCGCCTGAGAACGGCTGATCATTTCTCCGATAACGCTTCAGCTAGAATATCAAAGACCAACCGCACGCGACGGCTGGTGCGTAGCTCCCGGTGCACGACCAGCCAAATCGGGAATTCGAACGCATCGAACCACGGCATCGCGCGCGTAACGGAGGGTTCCGCATCTCCGATGCGCGTTGGCATAACTCCAATGCCGAGCCCCTTCTTAACGAGTTCCCAATGCACCAGGTGACTTGCCGTTAGAATGGCAAAGTTGTCTGGCGCGACATCCAGGCCGCGCCGCTGGAGACCCAACAGAAACTCTTCGTTCCCATCAAAGCCGATGAAGTTGGCCTTGCGTGCATCCTCTGGCGTTGCAATCCCACCGATGCTTTTGAGGAAGTGTGGTGCCGCGTACAACGACGCCGTTTCGTCTTTCAACCGCTTGGCAATCAGACTGGGGTCGGTCGGTGCAGCATTGCGTATAGCAATGTCAGCTTCACGTCGCCGCAAATCACTGATCGCGTTCGACGCTAAAATCTCAACCGTGATGCCCGGATGTTCGCGCCGGATACGGGCAACGACGTCGGGCAGCACATAAGCCGACGTGACTTCGCTAGCCGTAATGCAAACACGCCCTTCGACCGATTGCGACTGACCCGATGCTACAAGCGAAACTTGCGTTGCCGCATTCCCCATCGCCCGCACGTGCTCGACGAGTTCCAGTCCACTTGGCGTCAGCTTCAATGCGCGGCCCATGCGCTCAAACAGAACGACACCCAGTTCCTCTTCAAGCGCGCTGACCTGCCGCCCAAGAGTGGGTTGCGACATCCCCAACGCCCGCGCCGCAGCCGACAACGAACCCTCTTCGGCCGTCACGAGGAAAGCCCGTGCGCGGTTCCAATCAAACTGTACCGTTCGCCAATCCATGCAAAATCGCATATCAAACCGACGAATTCTGTCAATTCACATGCGTTTTCTGTCAGTTTATGACGTCACCAAATCAAACAAGATATAGGGGTGATCATGCAATCGACCGCTGATATCCAAGTGGCCGGAAAGCCGCTGAGCCAGCACCGCACCGCCAAATCGGAGACGACCATGAGCAAGGAAGCCCGCTTCTGGGACCGTATCGCTGAGGGCTATGCGAGAAAGCCGGTCGCGGACGAGGCGGCCTACCAGAAGAAGCTCAAGGTCACGCAGGAGTACCTCCGTGATGACATGAACGTCCTGGAATTCGGTTGCGGCACGGGCTCGACATCGCTGGTCCACGCTCCGTTCGTAAAGCACATTGATGCTGTCGATATCTCGTCAAAGATGATCGAGATCGCGAAAGGCAAGGCAGCGGCTGGTAATGTTACCAACGTTCGTTTCAGCCAATCTGGCATCGAAGAACTTGACGCCGCCGATGGGTCTTATGATGCCATGCTTGGTCTAAGCGTCCTGCACCTGTTGGAAGACCCGCAAGCGGCGATTTCCAAAGTCCATCGCCTCTTGAAACCTGGTGGCGTGTTCGTGTCGAGCACAGCTTGTCTGGCCGACATGAACCCAGCGTTCCGCCTCATCCTGCCAATCGGATATGCGCTGGGCTTTGTTCCTCGCGTTCAGATCATGAAGGCTGCAACGTTGAAAGATGACCTCGCCCACGCGGGTTTTAAGCTCGATTACGAATGGACCCCGGGACCAGGCAAAGGCATTTTCCTGGTCGCAAAGAAGCCGGGTTGAGTTCGAGGCCTGCTCAACTGGCACCTCACGGAACTAGGCGTATGAAGACGGTTCTTGACTTGCCATCTGGACACCTGCGACCAGCAACGGTCGATGACCTCGATGCGGTTCTAAACTTGCTACACGATCCAGACGTGCGTCGTTATCTTTGCGACGACGCGCTTCTGCCACGAGAGACGGTTGCTGCAATGTTGGCTGAAAGCGAACGGCTGGACCGAAGCGGAATGGGATTGTGGAGCATTGAAGATTTCTCGGGCGGTTTTGTAGGCATCGCCGGGTTGCAGCCCGTATCGGAAGCGCTGGCCGGGGTGCCTGAGATGGCTGGTGAGGTCGAGCCAATAATCGCATTGCACCCCACTTTCTGGGGGCAGGGTTTGGCGCGTCAGACCTTATGCGCGCTGGCGTCGTACGCTCGAAGCAATTTGCATCTTTCGCAGCTATTCGCTGCCGTTGATGAGCCCAACCAGCGTTCGCACCGTTTGATGCAAACTTGCGGCTTCGGGCCAATCCAAACGACGGACGGGCCGGCTCATAAGCTAATCATATACCGCTTGCAACTTGGCGAGCGTGGCAGCTCCTAACTATCCTGCGCGAGCTTGTGATTACCGCAGGCTTCTCCGATGAGCGAATTCAAACCTCGGTGTGATTAGCTTCCAGAAGCCGCTCCATCATTTCGCGAAGCGCTACCGTCTCTTGCGCCGACAGATGCTGCAGAAACACCTCGTTGATGGCCGGCTTATAGACCGTCCACATCGCCTTGCGCATGCTATCGCCCTCAGGCGTTAGACGCGCATAAGCTCCTCGCCGGTCCCCAGAAACCCGCTCGCGTACGACAAGGCCATCCTTCTCCAGTTTATCTACAAGACGTGTCAGATTACTGCGCGGAATAACAGCGGCATCGGCCAGTTCCGCCATTCGCAGCCGCTGATCTGGCGCGCGCTCCAAAACCCATAGCACCGTAAACCACGAAAGATCTGGAAGTCCGGCATCGCATAAGCGTTCTTCAACGCGGGCAACCAGCGCATCGTGGGCTTTCAGAAACATCGGCCATGCAGATGGCTCTTTCTTGAGTGGCGGCTTGCTCCTGGTTGGGCGTGTTTTCTTTTCGGACATGATCCTCTCTCTCGCTTTCGTGATTTGCTTGTGATGGTACTTGCGAAATAGATAATTGCAGGTGAAATGATTTAAAGCAAGATCATCTCGCGAAGATGTTGAAAGAGTTCTATCGAATGACACGCCAAGCAGGACGCAACGCGCAGCTTGCCGGTGGGTAACTCGATCCAACCAAACAGAAACAAACGGAACTGGAGTATCGATCATGAAATCAAAGACTTTTCTTGCGCTGGCAATCGCAGGTCTTATCGCATCTACGGGACCTGTGTTGGCTGGCCCGGAAGTCAACACTGGCACGGGTGCCGTACTGGTCGCAGGTAAGCCAGCCCCAGGCCTTGCTGTCCACGGGTTTGATGTTGTGGCCTATTTTTCCAAAGGTAAGCCGGTCCAAGGCGATGCTAAATTTGCTGTCGTCCATAAGGAGGCGACCTACCGCTTCGCCTCACAAGACAACCTCGACACCTTCAAGGCAAACCCAGCGAAGTATGAACCAGCCTACGGCGGTTACTGCGCCTATGGCGTTGCAGTTGGTGCCAAGTTCGATGGCGACCCACGCTTCTGGAAGATCGTTGACGGCAAACTCTATTTGAACCTGTCAAGCGACATCCAACAGGCTTGGAACAAGGACATTTCCGGCAACATCAAAATGGCTGAAGCCAACTGGCCAAAGCTCGCCGACAAACTTCCTTCTGAAATCTAATTCTTGAAGCGTCGGGCCATCGATAAGCGTCGCGGTCCGGCGCACCCCGCATCATCACCCCAAAAAAGAAAAATCGGAGAAATTAAAATGGACCCACGTTTCGTCACCAGAACTGTTCACGCTTACGTCGATTATCCCGTTGCAATCGCCCTGATGAGCCTTCCCTTCCTCCTGGAGCTGGGCGCATCAAATCCACTCGCCAAATGGATCTCTGTCGCAACCGGCGTTGCAGCCTTACTTCTCACCATCTTGACTGACCACGAAACGGGAATTCTGCGCGTGGTGCCGTACTGGTTGCACGTTGCTGTTGATCGCCTCGTTGGCATCGTATTCGTCGCAGCCCCGTTCGCGCTTGGCTTTGCAGGCCTGGATGCCGTCTACTATTGGGCCAACGGTGCCGCGGTCCTGCTCGTCACGTTCGTTTTAAACGCACCGCAATCCGAGCCGACATTGGCCCGCTCTTAGGTCAACCGTTTGCGACCGATATTGAGTACAAGAAGCAACAGTTGCCGGTGGGGATTATCAGCCCTTCCGGCAGTTGGTTGTCGATGCTCCATTCGAATGGAAAGACGTTTCGACTGCATGACGGCAGAGTTGTTGCCTATGTCGTTCAGGGGACCTAAGCGTCGCGCCCGGCACGGTCACAAGCCTTAAGACTCTTGCGCTTCGGCTTCCCACCGCTGGGTGCTGGTCTGGTCAAGAAAATCGGTCATTCTTGCAGCAAGGGAGGTCTCCGGCAGCCCTTTTGGAATTGCCACATAGAGCGTCTTCTCTAGCGGTGTGCCTTTCAGCGAAAGCGTGGAAATACGTCCCGTCTCAACGTCTCCTCGAACAGCTCCAGCAAGCACAATCGAGCATCCGAGTCCGGCACGAACAGCACTCTTGACGGCTTCGGTGCTGCCGAGATTTCGGCTGATCTTGAGTTTGTTTGCGCGGGCCCCAAGGGCTTGTTTCAAAAGTGTGCCAGTCCCGCTGCCGGGCTCTCCACCTATCAATTCCAAACCGGTTAGCTGGCTGGCAGTGATGCTACCCCGACCCGCTAACGGATGCTCATTGGGCACAATCACAACAAGCGGCTCAGTGCGCCACGCCCGAACGATGAGACGCGGATCATTGGGCGGCCACTCCATGGCGGCGATATCAACGGCACCTGAAAGGAGGAGGTTCATCACTTCGGGGTTTGGTGCGACCGTCAGGTCCCAGGATATTTTCAAACCGTAGGTATCGATAAAGCCCTTGAGGTCTTCCGAAATGTAATAGGCCGCGACATTGCCGCTGCAACCGATCGTGATGCTTGTGCCATCGACAGCGTTTGACAAGGCCTCTGCAGATTGCAGCAACGCGCGTGCTTGCGGCAAGACACTACGGCCTCGCGGTGTCAGCTCGCATCCTCCATGGCCGCGTTCCAAAAGAACGACACCGAGTGCGGTTTCCAGCTTCTTGACCTGCAGTGAAACAGTCGATTGGGCAAGGTCCAGCCGTTTCGCAGCGTCAACAAAACTGCGGGTCTCAGCAAGCGTCACAAAAGTTCGAACAAAATTTAGGTTCAACATTATCAGGATGAATTTAGTTGGTGCTCTTGACGTGTGAATTGACGACACCCGAAGGCAGACGCCCTTCAGCAACGTCGATTATGCTGCGGGCTGCCGACAATTCGATTTCTTCACGAACCCGACGCACCGCAGAGCCAATGTGAGGGGTCAGCACCGTTTGATCTGACGTGCGCAGGACTTCGGCTACACCGTCCGGCCGATCTTCGAGCGCCCAATCTTCCATCTCGAACGTATCAGCGGCATAACCAGCCAGGTGCTCCGATTGTAGTGCGCGGGTCACGGCTGCTTCATCGACAACTGAGCCACGTGCGGGATTGATAAGGTAGCTGCCTGGCTTCATCAGATTGAGAAACGCATCGTCCACCAGGTGATGCGTGTCCGCCATCAGGTGGATGGCCAAAACCACAAAGTCGGCCTGCGGCAACGCTTCACTTAACTCAGATTTCTTGCAGTCGAATTTAGCTTCAAGCTCCGGTGTCAGAGGTTTCTTATCGACATAGGTGAGCTTGCAGCCAAAACCACTCAGCATCCGCATTACGGTCTGCCCGACAGCGCCTGCGCCGATAATGGTAACGTTGGCCTCGCACAGCGAGCCGCCAAAAAACCTTGGGCGCCAGCCATGAAACTCACCGCTTCGAACGTATCGATCGCCCGCCGTAAGATTTCGCGCCACCGCGATCATCATTCCAACCGTCAGCTCGGCTGTTGGTTCTGTTAAGAGGTCGGGTACGACGGTGACGTAAACACCGCGCTGGCTACAGGCTTCAACGTCCAGATTATTGTAGCCCTTCAGTGCGCCAGCAACGATCCGCAAACTAGGGCACCGCGAAAGAAACGTCTCGTCAATACGCTCGGTCATGAACGCCATCACGGCATCCGCATCAGCGCAATGATCTGCCAGATCCGCTGACGAGAGCGGCTCAGGCCCTGGATTAATCCATAGCTCTCCATAGGGTCGCAGCAACGACGCGACACTGCTGTGGATGGGCTGGGCGACGACAATCTTCTGCAACATGTCAGCTCTCTTCGCGAGTTTGCACGAGGTGGCGTTTTGTCATCTGAAATCGAAGCAAATCGAAATCGAATTCATAAAACTGATACGCAGGGCGTCTATCAGTTTCCGCAAATGAAGTAGCAAAGCTATTGCAAAACGCAATGCTTTTGTGTGCCTCGCGGACCTACTGCGATCGGATGCGTTTCAGGAGTGCTGTCCATGCTCAAACACGTCCCGGAGACATCGCCTGCCTTCCTCAAGCTTCGAGGTGTGGAGGTTGTGTACTCCAACGCGACTGTCGCACTGAAGCCTGTCGATATCGACATCGAGGACAAACAGGTAACCGTGCTGCTCGGACCATCGGGCGCAGGTAAATCGACGCTGCTTCGCGTGTTGAATCGCCTCGTCGCACCATCGCGCGGTTCGGTTTCCGTTCGCGACCTGGGTGAACTGAAATCGAAGTCGGTCGTGCGCAAACATCGCCTGCGGACCGGCATGGTGTTTCAGCAGCATCAGCTCATCGCAAGGCTGACCGCGCTTCAGAATGTTCTACTCAGCCGGATTGGAAATTATTCATCGATCCGAAGCCTGTTTCCTTTGCCAAGGTCTGAACGCTTCTGGGCGCTTGAGTGCCTTGAACGAGTAGGCCTGTTGGAGAAAGCGCTCCAACGTTGTGATGCGCTGTCTGGCGGACAGCAACAACGCGTCGGGATCGCCCGCGCCATTGCGCAAAGGCCGGACCTGATCCTCGCCGATGAGCCCGTCGCGTCGCTTGATCCGGCATCTTCCGAACATGTGTTGTCAGCGCTTCGCAACATCGCGCGCCAGGATGGAATACCGGCTGTGATCAGCCTTCACCAGCTTGAGTACGCCCGCATGTTTGCGGACCGAATTATCGGTCTGTCGCAAGGCGAAGTCGTCTTTGACGGGCCGCCCGCCGAACTCAACGAAGCAGCACTTGAAAAGATTTACGGCGCGCGCCCAAAGGCGTGAGCCGACCGAACTTCTGAAACCGCCAATGGTTTTAGGGGAAGTCTAGCCATCCTAGGGCCAGTCATTATAAGGCCAGTCATCATAGGGAATGTACGATGAAAGTCATCAAGTCAGTTGCCGGCGTACTTGCGGCCGGCTTTGCGGCACTGACGGCGGCGAGCGCACTCGCTGCCGGCTCTCACAACCCAGACAAAATCAAGGTAGCTCTTCTCCCGGACGAGAATGCTGCCACCGTGATCCAGGATAACCAGCCGCTGAAAGCGCACCTGGAAAAAACGATCGGCAAAAAGATCGAACTGATCGTCACGACAGACTATTCTTCGATGATCGAAGCGATGCGCTTCGGCCGCATCGACGTTGCATACTTCGGCCCTGCCTCATACACCATCGCGAAAGATAAAATGAAGGGCGGCAAGCTCGACATCGAACCGTTCGCAGCACGCCTCAAAGGTGGTTCCACGACCTACCAGTCGGTCATCATCGCGAACGCTGATGCTGGCGTCGAGAAGATGGAAGACATAAAGGGCAAGAAGCTTGACGTTGCGTTCGGCGACCAAGCTTCCACGTCGAGCCACTTCGCACCGAAGTTCACGATGATGCAGGTCGGCATCAAGCCAGGTGAAGACTACAAGCAAAACTTCCTTGGCGCTCACGATGCAGTCGCAGTCGCAGTCCAGCGCGGCAACGCCAAAGTCGGTGGCCTAAGCCGCCCAATCTTCGAGCGCCTCGTCGAAAAGGGCCGCATCGATCCGAAGAAGGTGAAAGTGCTTGGCTACTCGAAGCCAATCCCACAGTACCCATGGGTCATGCGTACGGATCTGACCGACGATCTCCAGAAAGGCATCCGTGAAGCTTTCTTCAGCCTCAAGAAAGGCACCGAGGAAGGCGACAAAGTGCTCAAGCCGTTCAAGGCTGATGGCTTCGCAGAGATCAAAGATGCCGATTACGACATCATCCGCGACATCCGCAAAAGCGTAGGCGGCAGCTCCTAATCCGCGCCTCGCTACGACGCAAACAATCTCTCCCCGCCCGATACGCACGGCCAATCACCATGGCTATCGATTGGGCGGGGAACATTTCGCACACCAATATGATCGGGTGAGCCGCGCTTCTCAAGGATGGGGTCAATGACAATGGACACTGGCGTTTCTGCAACCAAGGCTCGCGAAGAGTTTGAGGTTCTCCTCGCTGAGGAGCGTCGCGGACAGTCGGTTCTCACAATGCAGATCGTTGTCGTTGCGACCGCCATCATTGCAAGCTTGTGGGCGAGCGGCATGTTCGACGGGGAGCGGCTGGCAGAAGGCTTGCCGGCCATCGGTGTCGTCGGATCAGAGATGTTCCCGCCTGACTTCACCCGCTGGCAGCATTGGATTCAGCCGATGATCGACACAATTGCAATGTCGGTCGCCGGGACGTTCCTCGCTGTTGTCCTGTCACTTCCGTTGGCCTTCTTGGCCGCCAAGAACACAGCACCCAATCGCTTCGTTTATTCCTTCGCGCGCATGATCCTCAACGCCCTTCGCTCCATTCCAGAGCTCATCATGGGCATCATTTTTGTCGCTGCCGTCGGCTTCGGGATGCTTCCGGGGGTTCTGGCTCTCGGGCTTCATTCGATTGGTATGGTCGGCAAGTTCTTCGCCGAAGCTATCGAACACGCGCACCCTGCTCCCATCGAAGCGGCGCAAGCTGCCGGTGCCAGCCCGTTGCAAGTCATCGCGCATGGCGTTGTTCCGCAGGTCTTCACGCAATTCGCCGATGTCACGATGTACCGCTGGGAGTACAACTTCCGAGCCTCGACCGTGATGGGCATGGTCGGCGCCGGCGGGATTGGAACCGAACTCGTCGGCTCGTTGCGGCTACTTGATTATCCGCAGGTCGCGGCAATCTTGATCGTCATCCTTATCGCAGTCTCGATCGTTGATGGGCTGAGCGGCATCCTGCGCCAACGCTTCCAATAGTGGCGCTAAGTGAAACCGCATATAGGCCAAGTGTAAGCGTCTCTATCGACGAAGACGTCAGCTCGCTCTAGGCAGCGCAGATGGTCAAAGATCAGTTGCGCCGTCTCGTGAGCTCTCGCTTCTTCGACACGAGCACGTAATCGCCCGAGCGCGGGACCCAGATCAGCCCTTGGCTGCTGAAATCTGCAAGAGCTCGTCGGAAAACCGTTCGGCGACATCATCAGCAAAGCCTGTCCCAGCTTCGCGGAAGGTATCAGCGGCCCAATCGACACCGGCTGCTTCAAGCGTCTCCATGTCATCTGCAAACCGCGCCGCAGCCACAATCCGCCCGTCGTATCCATTCGCCTGCAGCTGCTCAATGACGTCAAGCTTTGCACCCAGTTCGGGCAACGTGACCATCACGAGAACAATCTCACCCTTTGGCAAGCGCTCCCAAAAATCGGAATCGGTCGCATCTCCATGCACGACCCGCCGGCCCAGGGCCTGATGCGTGGGAATCTTTTCCGCATCTCCCTCAAGTCCTATGACGACATCCCCGTAGAGTTTCTTCATGGTGTCGTAAGCGCCGGCACCAACGCGTCCCATCCCCAAGATCAAGATGCGCGCATTTCCGACCACAATAGGTTGGTCATCCGGCAAGCGTTCTTTGTGTTCCCATTCCATCAGTTTTTCATGGAAGCGCGCGTAGAGCGAATGCGCTGCCGTGTTGAGCGGAGAGCCGACAACGAAGCTTATCGCCAAGGACAGCGCAATCACTGTCAGCCACTCTGCTGGCATGAGGCCGCTCGATACACCGATTGCGCCAACGATCAGCCCGAATTCCGAATAGTTTGAGAGCGTCAGAGCACTTAGGCTAGAACTGCGGGCGCGCAACTTGAATCTGGTCAACAGGTAGAAGAAACCGGCTGCCTTGAGCGGGAGAAGGAGGCTAAAAAATACGGCCAGCAGAAATGCTTCCAGCGTCAGGCTGCCCGCTAGGCCGATATTCAAGAAGAAGCCGATCAGCAAGATGTCCTTGAAGCTCAACAGCGACTCAGAGACCTCTCCGGCGCGCGGATGGCGCGAGAGCAAGACACCAAGAAGCAATGCGCCAAGGTCCGGCTTGAGCCCGACCAACTTGAACAGTTCGGCACCTAGAACAAGAGCTGCGAAAAGTCCGAACAGCGGCACCAATTCACCGTGCCCGCATCGGTTCATGATCGCGTAAAAGAGTGGCCGGGCTAACGGTAAGGCCAACAAACCTAGCGCCCATATCGATGGGACCTTGCCAGCCGAAAGTGTGATGAAGACAACGGCAACCACGTCTTGCATGACCAGGATACCGATCACCACCCGCCCGTGCAGCGACGTGAGTTCACCCTTCTCCTCTAGAGCTTTGATTGCAAAAACCGTACTGGAGAAGCTGAATGCGAACGCAATAAGGAGGCACGAGACCCAGTTCAGCTCCTCGAACATGCCCACACCGACAGGGGAGAACAGCAATAGGAGCAAGCTTATCAGCGCTGTGGTGGCGGCCATATGAAGCGTTGAACCGGCCCAGACTTCCGGGCGGGCAAGCGTCGTCAGTTTGAGCTTGAGGCCAATGGAGAACAAGAGCAGCGTGACCCCAACCTCGGCCAGCTGTGTGAGGAAATCCGTACTCCCGACACCCAAAGATTTCAGAATAAAGCCGGCGACAAGAAAGCCGATCATGGGCGGCAAGGAGATTTGCCGCGCTAAAAAACCGAGGATGAATGCGACGGAGAGGTAGGCGGGATCCACAACGTATCCTGGCGAGATCGCGGTTGGGCAAGCGGGAAGTGCTGCCGCAGATTCGGTAACAATACCGCCATTTGAGCGCAGAACCCAGCGCTTAAGGATCAGCCTTTATGCAGCTGTGGGATGCAGCTCGCTCCTGCACCCCACAGAAAGCACGACCCCACGGGGAGGTGGAAAGTCGTGCCCATTCGTGTTTTGACGCGTTTCAAGCGTCAGGCGGCAGCAGCTCCTGATGTCGGCACCGATGCGATCGTCTTCAGGATCTGAGACGCAATCTGGTATGGGTCGCCTTGAGAGTTTGGACGGCGGTCTTCCAGATAGCCCTTGTAGCCGTTATTGGCGAAGCTATGTGGAACGCGGATGGATGCACCGCGATCGGCAATGCCATAGCTGAACTTGTTCCAAGGAGCGGTCTCGTGGTTACCGGTCAGACGCATGTGGTTATCTGGGCCGTAAACCGAGATGTGATCTTCTAGGTTTTTCTCAAATGCAGCCATCAGGGCTTCAAAGTATTCTTTGCCGCCAGTCTCGCGCATGTATGAGGTGGAGAAGTTTGCGTGCATGCCTGAGCCGTTCCAGTCCGTATCACCTAGCGGCTTACAGTGGTATTCGACATCCACGCCGTACTTTTCAGTCAGGCGTTGCAGCAGATAGCGGGCCATCCACATTTCGTCAGCAGCTTTCCGCGAGCCCTTGCCGAAGATCTGGAATTCCCACTGACCTTTGGCCACCTCGGCGTTGATACCTTCATGGTTGATGCCGGCTTCGAGGCAGAGGTCGAGATGCTCTTCAACAATCTGACGGGCGACGTCACCAACGGCACTGTAGCCAACGCCGGTGTAGTACTTGCCCTGCGGCTCAGGATAACCGGCAACTGGGAAGCCAAGTGGGCGACCATCCTTGTAGAAGAAATATTCCTGCTCGAAACCGAACCAAGCATTCGGGTCGTCGAGAATTGTTGCGCGTTTGTTGGATGGGTGTGGTGTAACGCCGTCTGGCATCATCACTTCACACATCACAAGAGCGCCGTTCTTACGTGCAGGGTCTGGATAGAGTGCGACGGGTTTCAAAACGCAGTCTGAGCTCGAGCCGTCAGCCTGTAGTGTCGAGCTGCCGTCAAAGCCCCAGAGTGGCAATAGTTCGAGAGTTGGAAAAGATGCAAACTCCTTGATTTGCGTTTTTCCGCGCAAATTCGGAACAGGCGAATAACCGTCAAGCCAAATATACTCAAGCTTGTATTTCGTCATGGAGTCCTTCTCCTTTGTTTCAACGTTTGTAGTGGAATTAATTGTTTCTTTCTCCGCATCAAGCTCTTCAGCTGCCGGAGCTGGAGCCGAGGACTGTTCGGATTGTGCGGTGGGGGGCGAAACTGTGCCCGTAAGAACTGGGTCTACGGGGGCTGGCTCAGGCTTGGAGCTTACGGCGCTGTCGGCTTTTGCAGGTTCGCTATCAACCTGCGGCGCGGGTGGCGGTGGGCGCAACCACCTCCCAAGTTTCCTGAACATCAAGCCTCCTTCGCGATGAAAAGAATTCCACTGGTATTGCTAGCAAATTATGCACCCATATAAAAAGTCCAAATTTTTAGCAGAAATTGTTTTGTTTTTAAGCGGCGAGAATTGATGTTAGAATGGGTCAATTGCACCGTTAAATCGGGCGTTTTCGAAGTTCACACGAAATTCGCGAGGTTGATTATGGATTGCTCAAAACAAAAAACGGCTAAAATTTATGCATTCCCGCCACGGCGGAAGTCTCAAAAAGAGGCAAGCCAGCTCGGTCGACTTGAGCGGGAAGCACAAGCGTACAGCCAAGTCGATTTTGGCAGTGGTTGGTATCACGACGACGCAATTGCTGAATCGGTATGCAAAGAAAGCCGCTGAAAGTTGAGGCCGTTTGAAACAACGTCATCGCAAAGCGGGTTGGTCGAGTGCTGCAGTCAGGTTGACGCAAACACTGACCAACCCATTTGGTTGGCCAGTTTTTCCAGGGCGATGCGCCCAAGATGAGAGTTGCCGACATCATCGAGACCCGGTGACCAGACCGCGATAGACGCTTCGCCCGGGACAATCGCGAGAATTGCACCGCCCACGCCGCTCTTACCGGGCAGCCCAACTCGATAGGCAAATTCGCCAGACCCATCGTAATGCCCACACGTCAGCATCACGGCGTTAATGCGTCGGGCACAAGAACTGCTGACAACAGACTGTCCGGTGCTTGGGTTGATCCCTTCAAATGCGAGAAACCTTCCGGCTGCAGCCAGTTGGCGACAGGACATCGCGATCGAACAGTGGTGGAAGTAGACACCCAGCGTGTGATCCACCGGATTGGTTACAACTCCGAAGGAGCGCATGTAGTTCGCCAGCGCCGCATTGCGAAAGCCTGTTTGTTTCTCAGACGCGGCAACCGCATGATCTATGTAAATGCTCTCATCATCGGCGAGAGCTTGCATAAATCTTAGGATTTCTCCCAAAGCTTCGCGCGGAGCATGCCCCGCAAGAATGGCGTCCGTTATCGCAATCGCGCCTGCATTGATGAAAGGGTTGCGTGGGATCCCATGCTCGGCTTCAAGCTGAACAATCGAATTGAAGGGGCTGCCAGATGGCTCTCGGCCAACGCGTTGCCACAAACGTTCGCCGACCTTGCCAAGGGCGAGTGTTAACGTAAACACCTTTGAGACGCTCTGGATCGAAAACACGTCGTCGCCATCACCGCCGAGCACGAAGCCATCGCGGCCGGCAACGGCAATGCCGAACTTTGACGGATCCGCCAGCGCCAGCTCCGGGATATAGTTTGCGACCGTCCCACGATCCGGCCGGCTTCGCATCTCATCGACGATCGCATCAATCGCGTCTTGGATCTTTTTCAAATCGGAGTTCTCAATTTTATTTTTCGCTGAAGGTTCAGCGTCGGGTGCCAACTGCACCACAAGCGCCAATGGGAGCTTTGTACGAATTTTTGCAAACCCAACCTGCGGCCGCTGTTAACACAACTAAAATTCCGTCCGCGCCGGGTGGTGAATTTGTGTGCTGGAACGTAGGTCATGATCGGCCAGAGCGGCAAGGCCGAGGACGTGCGGCATCTTGATTTATCGATGGCATTGCAAAGTCCCGATAAGATTGCTTCATGCGCCTCAAACAGCAACCGTACTCATATCTGCATGACCCTTCCGTTCCGGCATTTGAAGCTGGTGATGTGTTCACAGTCATGGACGCCCACTGCGCGCTTTGTGCCCGCGGTGCCGCATGGATTTCACGTTATGACAAGGCACATGAATTCAAGATCGTTCCCATGCAGTCCGATGTGGGTGCAGCTCTATTCTCGCACTTCGGCCTAGATCCCAACGACCCGGCTTCTTGGCTCTATGTCGAAAATGGAAACGCCTACAGCTCGCTTGATGCGCTCATTCGGGTGGGTGCCCGTTTGGGAGGGGTTTGGAAGGGGTTAGCCCTGCTTCGCATCCTACCCTCACCCATACAAGACGCGTTGTACCGTTGGGTCGCCCGTAATCGCTATCGCATGTTCGGCACCACGGATCTTTGCAACCTACCAAATCCTGAAGTGCAAAAAAGGTTGCTACAGTGAAAGTCCTCATCCTTGGTGGCTATGGCGTATTCGGCGGGCGGCTCGCCGAATTGCTCTCGGACTTGGAAACGGTTGAGATCATCATCTGCGGTCGCAATCGCAAACGCGCACGAGAGTTTTGTTCGAAGTACAGCGGTGATGCCGCTGTCCGACCATTGCAGCTGAACCGTAATGATATCGCACGTGGCCTTTCTGCAGAGAAACCAGATCTCGTAATCGATGCATCAGGGCCGTTCCAATCATATGGCGAGAAACGATACGACGTCATTAGGGCGTGCATCGGAGCCGGTGTCGATTACATGGACTTCGCGGACGCGGCTGATTTTGTGTTCGGCGTTTCACAGTTGGATGCCGAGGCAAAAGCTGCCGGTGTTGTTGTCTTGTCGGGTGTCAGTAGCTTTCCAGTTTTAACAGCAGCCGTGCTCCGACAAATGGCATCCACCATGGACATCACCTCTGTAACAGGTGGCATCGCGCCATCGCCATACGCTGGAGTTGGGTTGAATGTCATGCGGGCGGTGGTTGGTTATGCCGGAGCACCCGTAAAGCTCATGAGAAACGGCGTGCAAACCCACGCGACCGGTCTCGGAGAGAGCATGCGTTTTAGCATCGCCGTACCTGGGCGATTGCCGCTGCGGAACACCCATTTTTCTCTCGTTGATGTGCCTGATCTCCAGGTCATCCCGCCTGAGTATCCTAACCTCCGAGATATCTGGATGGGCGCTGGCCCGGTCCCCGAAATCTTGCATCGCATGCTGAACGTGCTTGCTAAAGCCCGAGCGATGTTTGCGTTGCCTTCTTACGCACCGCTGTCCGGTTTGTTTTATCGAGTTTTGAATCTTTTGAAATTTGGCGAGCACCGGGGCGGAATGTTTGTGAGCGCAAAAGGTCTCAACGGCGGCAAGGAGGTCGCGCAAACTTGGCATCTGTTGGCTGAGGGCGACGACGGTCCCTACATCCCATCGATGGCGATTGAAGCGATAATTCGAAACTACGTGGCAGGAGATCGACCTGTCACAGGTGCCAGGCCTGCAACGCGAGAGCTTAGTTTATCGGACTACGAACGCCTCTTTGAGAAGCGGTCGATCTTCATGGGCTTTCGCGATTCAAGAGTAGAAAGCGATCCGATTTACCGGCAGGTTTTGGGAAGTGCGTTCGACACGCTTCCCCAGCAGGTTAGGTCACTTCACGACAGCACCAAAATGCGCAGATGGGTGGGGCAGGCCGAAGTCCGTCGTGGCAAAGGCGTTCTCGCCAACGCAATCGCTTGGGCAATAGGGTTCCCAGCCGCCGCATCCAAAATACCCGTGAACGTCGTCTTGTCTCCTGAGGCACGTGGAGAGCGTTGGACAAGAGATTTCGGCGGCAAAGTCTTCTCATCTTATCAGGAGTGCGGGGAAGGTAGAAACGAGCACTTGATGATTGAACGCTTTGGCATAATCAGCGTTGCGCTGGCGCTCGTTGCGGAGGATGACCGGCTCTATCTGATCCCTCGCCGATGGTCCTGCCTCGGCATCCCGCTGCCCGGCTTTCTCCTGCCGCGTGGAACAACCTTTGAAGACGAGCAAGACGGTAACTTCTGTTTCAACGTCGAAATAACAGCACCGATCGTCGGGTTGATTGTAGCCTATAAAGGTACACTCAAGCCCAGCAATTTATGAACGTGTGGAGCGGGGCTTTTTGAATCGCCATTACGACGCTTTCTAGTATTTAGTTCCCGAGTTTCTTCCGAATTTTCCCGTAAATGGCAGATTTAGACCTCACAATAGACCAATCAAACTGTAATGAGTTGCGTATTGTTGTTGCTAAGGCCGGGGCAGAAGCACACTCGCAGCCCTAATTTGCTCTTTGTGGGCTCAACTCGTCTTGACCAACTAGTCATTACTAGGAAGAATGGACACTATTCGCTACTGTGTTGATGTGCATCAGTCGTTTGGAATTTTGGCTGGTATAGCAAGCTTTACCAGCGGGTTTTTGAGTTCAGATGACAACGCGAATTATTGTAGCATCTTCAACTTAGAATAGTTTACTGAAGAGGCGGCAGGTGACGGAAGAAGAAACTGCAAAACCCGACTTTCGAGGACCTTTGTACGCACAAGTCGCGCAGGTCATTCGCTCAGAAATTGCTTTGGGGCGCTTTGGGATTGGCACCATACTTCCAAGCGAGCTCGACATGGCGCAGACGTTTAACGTCAGCGTCGGAACGATGCGCAAAGCACTTGCTATGCTTGCCGACGACAAAATGATCCGCAGGAGCCGGGGGCGCGGCACAGAAGTAATTGCATCCCAGCCGCCAATGCGCCGGTCAGTATTTAAATACAGCCCCGACCTTGTGACCGAAGACGAAGAAGTCGTTATCTCGGAACAGCCAGCTTCTTCGGTTATCGCAGATCAGTTAGGCGTAGCAACACATGATCCAATAAGAGTGCTCGTCCGCACAATTGCGTTCGACGGTAAGTCGAGAGCTTTGAGATCGCGTGTATTTGCCGGAGCCGATTTATCAAAAAGTTCAGCATGTTGATCTGTATTCTAACGAACGTCTGGAAGACGCGTACCAACGCCTCAGCCCATCCAATCAATTACTTGCCAAGGAATGGGTAGCGACAGCCACCGCCGAAACCGAGGTCGCCCGAACCCTGAAGGTTGCGGAGGGAATGCAGGTTCTGAAGGTCACCAGGCTGCTCTCGCTTGGGGACATGCCTGTCGAATATTCCGAGAGGTTCTTGAACCTCGATGGTGTCGCGTACTCCTTGAGCCTGAGGACGCCTGATTAGATTTTTCTGACATTTGATAGAAGAGACTAAGCCAAACGCAGCCCGTTTTCTAACCTCTTGCCAAGGGAAATCGAGCCTGCCCAAATGCAGACATAAGGTCCAAGATGGCCAATTCGATCGAACGACTGCTAACATTTAAGAACAGCGAAGGGCAGTCGGCGAGGGGAACTCTGCTGCACATGTCGAGGACTTCGATATCGTTCGAGGTCTACAATCCTTATTCCATCGTCCAGCTTAGCGAAGTCCTGCAAGACGTCACAATCCGCAGCGGCGAAGCCCCGGTCTATAACGGAAAAGCTGTCGTTAGCAGCCTTGTGAATACCGGCTTGATGCTCGTCGTTTCGGCGACCTTGGTTGATAATTGGAAAGATCTGACATTTGCCCTCGCTCGAAGCAACGACCTTTCTGGAGAAGTCAACCGGTTCATAGAAGAGTGGGAAGTCCAAAAACGTATTCGGCCGGGTTACCAGCAGGCCGTTGGCGACCTTAAATCTCTACTATCTCAGTTGAGCCCATGGCTTGATCAAGTCGACATCAGCGCAGAGCATGAAGCCAACTCGGTGAGCGATGATGTCTTCGGTCAGTTGCGAAATCCCCTGCTGCCGAAATTTGTCGAACTTCAGCAACGCTTCGAAGAAGAAGCTCGCGCCATTGGCGACGATGAACTGGCCGCGCATCGTCTGTTTGCACAGCGCGATTTGCTGCCCCTTATGATGCGTGCGCCATTCTTCCATAGGTCCTACGTCAAGCCGCTGGGTTACGCCGGCGATTACTTGATGGTGAAGATGATGGTTGAAGGCAAACGTGCAGGCCCAACGACCTACGCGCGCCTGATCAACGACTTCTACCTTGAAATCGATCTGGTGAAAGCGCATCGCAACCGTCTGATCATTATTGAAGACAAGCTAAACGAGCTATCTGCGGAGGCCGCTCAGGCTGGTCGAAAGCTGGACATTTTGAATATCGGTTGCGGACCGGCAATCGAACTCATTCGCTTCATAAAGAACTCACCAAACTGCGAGAGTTGCCGGTTTACCCTCATCGACTTTAACGCTGAGACCATCGAATATGCGCGCAATGCAATTGAGACCGCCATGCGCGACGTGTCCCGCCGGCCGCAAGTTGAATTCAAGCAGCTCTCGGTGCACAGCCTCTTAAAGCAATCATCCTCAGACGCCGCGGACAAAGACCAGGCAGATTACGATTTCGTTTATTGCGCCGGGCTTTTTGACTATCTGTCAGACCGTGTGTGCCAGCGCTTGCTGGAGCTCTTCTGCAAATGGACCAAACCTGGCGGCAATGTCATCGCCACCAACGTGCATCCCGACAATCCCACGCGCTGGATCATGGAGCATGTTATCGAATGGCATCTGATCCACCGCACCATGGAAGATCTTGCACAGCTCTCACCGGCGGAGCACCCTAAGCGCGTCTTTGACGATACGACGCGCATGAACGTATTTGTTGATATCAGCGTAGGGGGCGAAAGTTGAAAGCCGCCGCCGCAGCAGAACTGAACCGTGATTTCGAAGCTTCTGAGCTAGAGCTGAGATATCGCCAGTCGCGCATTGGTGCGTGGCTGATGCTCGTTCTCATTCCTGCTGGCGGTTCTCTGGATTACGTTGTCTATCCGGAATACCTCTACGAGTTCACGGCTTACCGTTTCATTGCGGATTTGTTTGTCCTGGCAACATTGGCAGCGCATGAACTTGGCCGTGGGAAGAGCATTCCATCGACCCTGATCACGATCTGGCTCGGCGCCGCGATCGTCATGATCTGCGTTATGATTTACCAGACCGGTGGCGCAATCTCGCCTTACTACGGCGGACTGGTGCTCTCCATTTTTGCCGTCGGAATTTTGCTTCCACTCACCGTCCCAGCCGCTACCGGGATCTCGGTAGGCACGATCGCGATCTACCTAGGCGTTTGTTTCTACAAAGGCGTCGATGACACTAACACCGCGATCCTGTTCAACAATTTTTACTTTCTCAGTCTGGCGGCAATTATCAGCATTGTTGCGGTCCGTTTCGCCAGGAAACGTCGTCTTGCTGACTTCGAGTTGCGCCGACGGCTGGAAGCCTCAAACAAGGAACTAGCCGCCCTCGACCAGATGAAATCCGAGTTCTTCGCCAACGTTAGCCACGAACTACGCACACCCCTGACGTTGATCCTGGCCCCCCTGCAGGAACTTCTGAACAAAACCAATCTGGCCACGCCCACGCGTAAGACGCTCTCGACAATACAGAAGTCTGCGTTACGTCTTCAGCGTCTCGTGAACGACCTATTGAATCTCGTGCGCCTGGAGCTGACAGAACACGGCGAGGAGCATCAAGCCATAGATCTGGGTGCGCTGGCGCGAAGCATATGTGAGCAGAGCCGACATTATGCTTCGGCCAAGGGTCTAAAAATTGTAACCGACGTTCCAAACGAAAAAGTCATCATCACCGGGCAACTGCACTCCTTAGAGCGTGCGGTTATCAACCTCGTCAGCAACGCGGTGAAGTTCACAGACAGTGGTGGACGCATCACTGTGTCTCTAAGACATGAAGATAGCGAAGCCGTCCTTTCCGTGAAAGACACCGGCATAGGAATGGCTCCAGAAGACACAGCAAAGATCTTTGACAGGTTCCAACAACTCGATAGCTCTTCAACGCGACGTTATCAGGGACTGGGCATCGGACTGGCGCTTGTTAAGGAAACCATCGTTGAGCATGGCGGCAGCGTTGATGTTCAATCCGCACTGGGCGCGGGGACGGAGTTCACCTTGCGTTTGCCACTCGAGGACGAAACGCTTGATTTATCTAAGACCCAGCAAGCGCTTGAAGATCTAAAGAATAAGAGCGCGGCCGAAGTCGCATATCTGGACGCCGCGTTCGAAAGCGCTGTCAGCACGACCGATGATGAGACCGAACATGAGGAGTTTGCGAGGGAGAAGTCGACAGTCTTGATCGTTGATGACGAGCCTGAGATGCGCCGCTACCTCGCGTCAGTGCTTGCGCAAGACTTCAACGTTCTACAAGCGAAAGAGGGATACGCCGCCCTTGATCTTCTAGAAACACAAAGCATCCAGTTGGTCGTTTTGGATTTGATGCTACCAGAAATCGACGGCATCGAATTGTGCCAAAAAATCAAGGCTGATGCGCGCTTGAGCAAGTTGAAGGTTGTCGTTTTGACCGCACGCGCTGACGAAGACGCCAAGTATTCAGCACTGCTTGCGGGAGCGGATGACTTTCTTGTCAAACCGTTCAGCTATCTCGAAATCAAAACACGCCTCAAAAATCTCAGCTCCGTCAGCCGCCTGGAAACTGAGCTGCGCGATCAGAACGTTGAGCTGTCTGATACCCTCAAGCGATTGAAACAGACCGAAGCGCAGCTCGTCCATCGCGAAAAGCTGTCCGCGCTGGGCACAATGGCTGCAGGACTCTTGCACGAGATCAACAACCCGCTGAACTATGCCAACATGGCGCTCGCTCAAGCGTCCAAGAACAAAACCGTTAAGTCAGATGATGACCTCGGCGAGTTCGTGGAGGATGCCCGAGAAGGTGTGCATCGGGTCCAGGCAATCGTTAAGGATCTATGGGCGTTTGCGAAGCCATCGCCAGATAACGCCCATGCTCGGTTTTCGGTATCGAAGATGGCCAATCATGCGCGCAGGTTCACCGCGAGTGCGACTCGAGATGCTGCACTCAGCGTCGACGTTCCTGATGATCTGTTCGGCTGGGGAAACGAGCAACAGTTAACGCAAGTCGTGGTCAACCTAATTTTGAATGCTGAAAAGAGCATCTCCCAGACAAACCCCGATCACACGCCGGTAATCGCAGTTCGTGCCCGTACGCTTGGCGATCGAATTGTGCTGACCGTTGAAGATAATGGCCCAGGTATCCCGGTAGATGTGCTGCCTCACATCTTCGACCCATTCTACACGACAGACGATGTCGGCAGCGGCATGGGACTCGGGCTCAGCGTCTCATATTCGATCATTGAAAGCCATGGCGGCAAAATCGATGTTGAAACGCAACTCGGTAGTGGCACGACCTTTAACTTCGATATTCCTCTCGCAGGACGCGAAAACGTAAGCCAGGAAGGCGCCCATGTCACAGAACTTTAGCGCGGATGACCCTGCCATTCTCTACGTGGATGATGAAGCGCAGGCTCTGAAATACTTCGCCAGGTCTTTCGGCGATGATTTCAGAGTGCTCACTGCAGAGAATGCCGATGACGCGGAGCGTCTTGTCAACAGCGGAACAGAGCACATCGGCATCGTCATCAGTGACCAGCGAATGCCCGGACGCACAGGCGCTTCGCTGCTAAGCGCATTGCGCGTAAACCACCCGCAAATCGTTCGGCTAATTACCACGGCCTTTTCGGATCTCGAAAGTGCCATTGAATCCGTCAATAGCGGAGAGGTCCTTCGCTACATCGTAAAGCCCTGGGACATCGATGCACTGAAGCTTGATCTGCACACAGCGATGCGAATCTATCAGCTTCAAAAAGAGCGTGAGGAACTGCTGGCGGAGAAACTAAGCGTCCAGCAAAGCATTACGGCTGTCGACCGACTTCGCACTTTGATCGTAGCCTGCTCAGGGTTTAAGGCGTACCCGCACGCTGTTTGGTCCGCGTGTCGCTATGGCGAAGATATTGGACGCCTCGCGCAGATGGGCACCAACCCCACCCAACAAAGACTGGACCTCTGGGAGCAAGCTGAAGCTGAAACGCTGCATATGCGCGACATCATTTCAAACCTAGCAGCTTTGCCGCCTGCACCAGCGCCGACTGATGCCGGAACGAATGTTATGGATGCTTGGACTGACGCCATCGGCAAACTCAAATCTGCAGGCAGTAAAGTCGACGCCCCTGCACCCACGCTTCCGCAATCAGCCGTTGCCAAGATCCCCCGAAGTTGGCTCGCTGACATCTTTGCAAACGGACTCGAAGGTATGGCCGGTCTGGCCAGCAACCTCGAAGTTAGCGCCCAAAACAACGGCGACGGCAAGACTACGTTCGTAATCTCGGGTGAGCGGCAAGCGGACGCCACACTTCCTGTGTTGTTTTCACAAACAGGTGACAGCCCTGACCGCGGAGCCGCAGCACTCTTGAAGTCTTACTTGATGGCTGGAGAAACACACAGCGCGATCAACTTGAGTGGCGACGCTGGCAAGGTGCATCTGACGATCGAACTCGGCGATCAAACATGCATTGGCGACGATCGAAACGGCCTGCAGAAAATCAAACACAGCTTTCGCAGCTTTGAGATTTGGCCTCAATAATCAATTAAGCAGAAGAGGAAACTCCAACGTCATCTCGATGTTGGATACCTCTGTGAACTTGACGTGGAACTCCCCACCAACATGGCGAGCGATCCACGAGATGACCGTAAGGCCCAGATTTCCAGTTGTGCCGCGTCCAATCAGAATGCCTCGCGCGACACCCAGTAGATCGACCATTCCCGAACCCTTAACGGTCATAATCGCTGTGCCACCGCTCTGCCGCATCGAAACTGACACAGCTCCTTTGATTGGGTCTTCAGCAACAGAAACGGCGTAGGCCAGCAGCTCAACCAGAACCAACTCAACCAACGACTCGCTGCTTTTGATGAGTGTTGGTCCTGCGGCCAGATCAACGTTTAGGTGGACAGCGCCTTGGTCGGTTTGCCGTAACTTCTCTAGCGCCTTTTCAAGGCAAACTTCCAAGTCGCAGATTTCTCGCCAATCCGGCTTCGGTAACAATGCCGAATTTTTAAAAGCGCTGCTGACGATTTCATTGACGCCACTGATTTCTTTTTCAAGTAAAGAAACCAAACCGAGATGGTCGGTATCAACATCGGAAAAACGAGAATGGGCAAGAAGCGCCGACGAAATCAATTCCAAGCGCCTGACTGATGCGTCAACATTAGAAAAATATTCGTCGCACAACCCTATCTTATTTAGTTTAGTTTTAGCCTTATAAGTCGAGAGCACTTCTCCAACCAACGCGTCTGGGTCCCACGGCTTGAGAATGACACGATCGAGCAACCCTTCGTTCAAACATTCTGCGAGGCAGGAGACTTCGGCAAACGCGGTGGTTAATATGCGCGTTGCTTTGTCATTGCGGCGTTGAGCAACCCGAAGCAGGTCGCGCCCATTCATGTCCGGCATCCGTTCATCGGCGATTACGACGTCGAGCTGATCGCCGCGCGTTTTGATCACGTTCAAAGCGTCGTCAATTTCTATACAACTTATAAGCTCGCACTCGCCGTCCAGGGCGCGCTGCATGTATTTTAGCGCGTGAGCTTCATCATCAACGTATAAGATCAAAGGCATTGGCATTCCAGGAATTAAAGCGCGTCACCGCCGCGTGCGGTTCGAAATCAGGCGTGTCTCAATTCACATATTGCGTGCGTAACGATCAAGTTCGCTATCACAGTGCGGCAACCAATGGAACTTCAAGAATGCGTGTATGAGACAAAGTGCTACTGATATCATGATTTGTATTATCGAGGCGTTCGAATACACCACAAACCTTGCGAATTTCTATGAACATTTAGCGAAGATCCCTAACCTAGTCCAAGCCGCCAGTTTACCTTGAGATTGCGCGGATGTGTAATGCTAATTGGTCGCTCCACAGACCAGGCAATGAAAAGTGACGCGCAGTCCATCTAATTGGATGGGTTCGTAACTGGCTGTTGCCGCTCTACCACGAGAAAAGGCTGGCTTTAAAAAGTAACGTTGGAGAATTTGAACGACATAAAACTATATATCTGATTTTTCTTCCGCAGCAGCATCCTGGAGAAATCAATTGTTCCGCAGCAATCATAGTTGGCTTGCGAGTTCAGAGTTCGAGACTTTTTGCACCGAACCAAATCGGGACATCGTCTTCCGACCATGGCTTGTATTTTACCATAACTCTTGCGAACGCATCGCTTTCAAGAAAGCGATCAAGCCAAGCGATAAGAGCCGCCCAGGACTGACCATCAAACCAGTCTCGATCGATGTTGGCGAACTGCCTGACGAAAGGAAAGATCGCAAAGTCGGCGAGTGTCGGACGATCGCCAAAAAGCCATGGCCTGTCGCCTAGCCGCGCATCAAGATCGAAAAGGAATGCCGCGGCCTTATCCCGCTCGGCGTTTCGATCCAATTCCGGGTAGTGCGACGCATACTTCGTATGATCAAGCGCGGCTTTGAACGGACCATCATTGGTTGCGATAAACTCCGAACCCACGTCAGGCATCTCCAGAAGCCGCTCAGGGTCATTTTGACTCAACGCCCAGACCATAATGTCCAAACTCTCGTCGATAACCTGATTGCCAACCCTCAGGGCCGGCACTGTCGCCGAGGCCGATGTCTCCAAAAATAACGCTGGCTTGTTGCTCAGCTGGATTTCCCGCAATTCAACCTCGACCCCCGCACTCGCAATGGCGAGACGCGCACGGATAGCGTAAGGGCAGCGCCGGAACGTCCAAAGGATAGGAGGGTGAGCCATAGCAAACTCTGTTTGTCGTAGGGGTGTCACGTAACGATATGATCAATCCTACGCCGAGTATAGTTTTGCGGTGCTAGGGGAGGGTTGTAATGAAGATCCGTAGCGTTGTGCCTGCGCTCTTAGGTTGGTTGGTGTGACCGCCGCAAGTCTTGCAGCAGCCAAAACTCCGGTCCCAGATACGTACATCAGACACGATCTTCTCGCTGGGGGTTTAAGCGGGCCCCAGTTTGTTGCAGAACTTTGGGTTTCAGCGCAACCATGGGACACCTTTAGGCTTGCGTGCCCTCTATAACTTTCAAGCTGAAAAGTCTTATCGGTTCACAAAGCCCGGCTGCTTCCTGGATCCAGTGAAGGTCACGTTGGCCATTAATCGTCGATCGCAGTCCATAAATATGTTCGGACGAGTTGTCGGTTCCGAGGACACTTCCGATAGCGTCGATCTCGTTATCCCTGTACGCACGCGTCCGCTAATCCGCCAATATGTGCAGCGTCCGCCACACTAGGTGCTCTTTGACGTCGAGCGGGCGAGCATCTTTTCTAGTGTCTTCTGCTGGTTCTTGATGGCGGCGGAATGCGGTGATTGCGCAATGAACCATGTGGAAGATGTTACATTCAGCTGTGTCGCGGAAAAGCCAGTCGATATTGAGGTGATGAAGACACTGTCTCGGCGGGTTTCAAGCAGTGCAGACGCACTCCGCCAACTCTTAAACAAGCCGGCGAAGTAGTGGAGGTGAGAGGCCGAACCTCGAACCGGCCCCCACGCGCGCAGGGTTGGCGTGGCGGCTGCGCGCAACAATGAATGGTGGACCAGATCATACAAACATCGAACCGTCTGTTCGAGGAATAGGCGTGTTGGCCGGCAGTCTTCGAAGCAGACTGCGCGACTTGAAAACGTCTGGTGCCCGCTCAAGGGTGCACAGCTGCCGCGTTCTGCAGTATCCAAGCATTTCGGTTCAAGACCCAGAGCCGGCTCGGGCGGCGAACGTTCAAAGCGGTTTTTTCTTAGCTCGAAGCGGACGCCAACAAATGTGTCGCGAAACAAGGACGTAAGCCACCGGCTGACCTAAGCCAGCTCACTTTGCCGCGATAAGATCAATTTCAACGAGAGCGCCGACGGCCAAACCTGTCACGCCAATGCACGTACGTGAGGGGAGAGTATCTTTTGCAAAGTAGGATTCGTAGACAGCGTTCATCTTTGCAAAGTCTTGGAAGTTGACGAGATAAACGCGGGCAAAAACAACCCGTTCAAAGCTGGACTCGATGCCGGTCAGGACAAGTTGAAGGTTGTCCATCACGCGCCGTGTCTGCTCCTCAATGCCGCCTGAGACGATTCTAGTTGGGTTATCGGGCATCGTTGGCATTTGACCGGTAACGAAGTGAAAATCTCCAGCGCTCACGGCGTGATGGAACGGGCCGACGGTCTTTGGGCCGTCATCAACCATATGTCGGATAATCTCTAGCATTGCGTTGGTTCCTTACGGTGCCTCCACGATTGCGGCTCACCTATTGTCGCGACGCACCACATCTCCCGGATGTTCAGAACAAGCTGGCTTTGGGCAAAGGCACGTTGAGATAGGTTGTTAGAACGTACCAGAATGCAAAGGTAATGCTGACCGCGCCGACGGCGTGCAACACGACTCCGCGCATTGTCCATCGATGGCGTATAGGCACCGCTGAGGCAATCAAACCGAATGCGACGATAGATGATGCAAGAAACCCTACATAAGGAAGTACCGCAACCCATACGATCATCAATAGAACCAACACGCCGCGCTTATTGAGAGACCCTGTCGGAACTTGAGTTGCCGGAACGAGACGTGGGAACACGAAGCTGGATATCACCAGCGCTGCCGACAACACGATTAGGCCGACGCCAATGAAAACTGGTGTTACTGCGCCATGCTCACCGAAACGCTGGGCTTCCCAAATGACGTACACGCCGATCAATGCGAACACGAGGCCAGCGACGGCATTGGTGTGGCGGTCATCCCAGTTTTGAGTGGCGCTGTCCGCGCGCGTATCTTTGCCAGATCTACTCTGCTGCATTGGGAACCGTTCTGTATCGACCGGAGGAATAGGATCGTACGAGGGTTGGCAGAACAACGGCTGCAACGATCGTAGCGATGAGGATCTGTGACACGGTGTTTCCAAAGAACATGCCGAAGATATCGCCCTTAGCTTCTCCAATCATCATCGCTTGGGCAAAACCTTGTTCTGCGATTGGTCCAAGCAAAAGCCCTAAGACAATGGGAGCCGTAGGAAAGCCGAAGCGCATCAGGATCCAACCGGCGATGCCAAGGCAAAGCATCAACACGACGTCATGATAGTTGTTCTGGATGGCAAACGCGCCGATCAGCGTCATGAGCGCGACCATTGGCACGAGAAACGTCTTCGGTGTCTTGACGACGATTGAGTAGATGTAGCGTCCGAGTAGCAAGCCAATCGGTAACAGCATGATCGTCGCGAACAACATTCCGGCAACAAACGTGTAAACGACGTGGCCGTGCTCCGTGAATAGCTTGGGACCGATCTGAACGCCATGCACAAGCATCGCGCCAAGAATGACTGCGTCTGGTGGCGTGCCAGGAATACCGAGCACAAAGGTCGGGACGAGACCACTTCCGACTGTGGCGTTGTTTGCAGATTCCGAGGCAACGATGCCGCCTGGCTCCCCCTTGCCGTATTGTTCGTCTTTTCCAGCTGCCCTTGATGCTTCGGCATAAGATACCAAGCTGGCGACTGCGCCCCCGGCGGCCGGAATGATACCAATGATCGTTCCGATTATTGAACTGCGTGCGAGATTGAATTTCTGACGCCATACAGCTTTGGCGGCTTGCCCGGCTTGCGAACTGCCCGAATTCTTTGGTGCCTCAAGATGGTGTGCGGCATTCGCCATGAGGTCGATGACAACGGGTAGGCATAACAGCCCAATGGTGGCGGGTATGATTGGGATGCCCCCAATCAGTGCCGTCGTTTCGTAGGTGAACCGTGCATCGCCGCTAACAACGGATATGCCGATCTGCGAAAGCAGGAGGCCAAGAAAACCGCTGATCAGACCCTTGAGTAAGTTGCCCTCGCTGAGCGAGGCGATAATCGTAAGGCCGAACAGGGCAAGCCAAAAGTACTCTGCTGGGCCAAATAGAAGTGCGATCTTTGCAAGCGGAGGAGCCAGCCACAAGAAGGAGAAAATTCCGATCAAACCACCAACGACGGATGATATGCAGGCAATAGAGAGCGCCATTCCTCCATCGCCACGTTGGGCCATAGGAAAGCCGTCGAACGTTGTCGAAATTGACTGCGGTGTTCCTGGTGTGTTGACGAGTATAGCAGCGAAGGCCCCACCATAGGTGGAGCCCATATAGACGGTGCCTAGAAATATTAGCGCGGTGACCGGTGCCATTGTGAAAGTGACCGGCAACATCACCGCACAGGCGAACGTGGAGCTTAAGCCTGGGAGGGCCCCCAATACGATGCCGATCAATAGTCCCGTCAGGGCTACAACGACATTGATTGGTGTAAAAGCCTCAGCAGCGTGCGTTAGGAATTCCATTTGGCCGCGTTTTCCAGTCCACCGGTTTTGGTCATCAAGCCAAGTTCACAACTTGACCTGATGACCCTCATTCTCACGGCTTGCTTCCGAACATTACTTCTTGGTTTTAGCCAACGCCTCGCCCACCGGCGTGTAGTCTTTCTTCAGCCCGTCGTAGAAGGATTTGCTTTCAGGAAACGAAACCATCATCGGCACGTAGCCACCTTTGTTCATGTCACTGGCAACTGACGGATCGTTGACGACCTTTGCAAATGCTTCGGCAACCTTCTTGCGCATGTCGTCTGGCGTACCTGGAGGAACGCCGATACTCCACCAAGCTTTGTCTACAACCGGGTAACCGAGTTCCTTCAATGTTGGCATGTCGGGGAAGAGCGGCATCCGTTCTTCAGATGCGATTGCGAGCATCCGGATTGACTCACCGTCTTTCACGCCCTGAGTTGTGAAGGTCCATGCTGCATCTACCGCACCACTTTTCAGACCTGCGATGGTCGATGCTGTATCCTTGAACGGCACATAAGCCGCTTCCACTCCCGCAGCCTTTCCGAACTTATAGAACGCTGAGTGATTGGAACCACCGACGCCGGTGCCTGCGAAAGTAATCTTGCCTGGGCTCTTCTTAACTGCCGCTAACAGCTCTTCAAAGGTCTTGAACGGGCTCTCCGCGCGGACCGCGATGACCTGCGGGACAGAGGTGTAATAGAGGACGGGGTGAATGTCTTTGTCAGAGTAGCCTGCATTCGCGCCACGCGCGATTGGTTGCAGGACCGTGTGAGGAAAGTTCAACAAAGTGAGGTGATATCCGTCGGGCGGGTCTTGATTGATCTGCGACCAAGCCTTAGCGCCGCCGGCTCCTGGTTTGTTTATGATGATCAGTTCTTGACCCGTGACGGCCTTGAAACGTTTCTGCATGAATCGAGCAGCAATACCCGAGGGACCACCTGGTCCAAAGCCAACGACCAAGGTAACCGGCTTGTCAGGGTAGGCAGTTGCTGTTCCGGCAATGCCAGTTAAGCTGGCTGCGACGACTGCCGCAGCAATCGTGGATTTGACGATCCATTTCATGCGTTAGTTTCCCCTACAGATTAACTCCAAAACTTAAAACCAGCTGTCACCGGTTTGATGTTCATCTGCAGGATGCGTGCCATTTCGGCGCGGATTGAAAGGGAATGTAAACTATAAAAAATCCTGTTTTTGCCACCCTTCATAGGGCCCGGCGATGCGACAAAGCACTCGCTGAAACAAGTTGAACAAAATGACGGCAAATAGAGTCACGCCCTGCCTATTTTTGTCGCGACTAACCTGTCGGCTTCTCAGATCGCCTTAGCGGCAATGGCTGGTCGGCCAACATAGCTGTTGCGACAACGTCCCTGGCGACGTCCTTGCTTATCCCGTGTCGAACAACAAGGTCTTCGCAGTCGGCAAGAATGGCGTCCGCGTCTTGCTTTAGTTTCAACTCTTTAAAACGATCGTGTTGATGCAACCCCATCGAAGCCGCGATGATTTCAAGAACATTCAATACTTCAAACGGCCGGTCTCGCTCGTGTGCGCAAAGCTCGCGATGGTCGGCGTGATAAACCGCAACGAGCGCATCAACTCCTGCTTTTTCCGCTGCCTCCAGCTCGCGCTGATGAAGTTCTTTTTGAAAGTCTGGGAGTGTCCGGAGCGAATTACTCATCAGCCCAACCTCGGGAACATCGAGGTCGATGAGCTCGATGCCGGGTATGGCACGAAGAATTTCTCGCGCAGCATCTGGCACGCCATCAACGCCTGGATGCGCATGGAGCGCGATCTTCAACTGCACCGGTTCGGTTAACGCGGACTTGAGCCGCGGCAAACGCGATTTTAAGAACAACATGAACGGCGTCATATCGACTAATGATTGTCCGGTGGCGCGTTCGTATGTCGGCAGGTTGATTTCTTCGAACTGCACTTGGCAGGACGGACACCAAGCCACGACGGCACTTGTTCCAGTGGCTATGAATTTCTCGATAGTCGCCGAGCTCATCCGGTTTGCCGCATCGAAATCGCCAGCCCGATATTGGAGGATCCCACAGCAGTGCGAAGGTCCGCCAAGCACAGAATAGGTGATGCCCAACGCCTCAAGGATATCAAGGGACAACAGCGCGATGTGTGGCGTCTTCAGAACATTGCAACCCGTATAGAACACGACATCTGGTGCAGGCGCTGATGGTGCTGTGCTTGCTCCCTGTGTGGGTACCTTCGGCTGCCCCAGCCGCGCCAATTGCGTATCATCAAGCTGCAGTCGACTAAGGATTTTGACATCCCGACCAAGTTTCGCGAATGCCTTGACACCTTGGCCGCGTCGGGTCTTGGCATCTAGCTCGTGTTCGCTGAGCCGCATCCGCGCCATAGTCAAAAGCAAGCGTGGATTCACACCGTAGTCGCAGGCTTTCAGGCAATCACCGCTCAGGATGCAAGCACGTGCCCATTGCGCAGAATCTTTGGGTGCTTCACCACCTTCCAAGAACCGTTTGATACCGGTTGTCAGAGCGACGCTGTCAGAACCTGCAAGTCCTGCAGGCTCTGTGATTGGGCATGCTTCAAAGCACTTGCCGCATCCAACGCAGGCGTTGGAGGTCTCTGCAATTCGACTGCGAAAGGCTGCGTCGAACACCGTCTTGTCTGTCGACGCCATACCGTGCAATCTCCTTTTGGAAAGGCGCGAGTGGGACGGATACTCGCCCTAGACTTAGAATTACCAAGGCTCGTGTCAATCGGATGTGAGCAACGGTATCTGTGCAAGTTGACGTGCTGTCGGGCATTGTAAGTATGCTCGTCGATGACCGCCAATTCCTTGGAGTACTACAATTGACGCGGCGAAAGAATGACATTGGCGGCGGTGCGGCTGGACCAATCGATCGCACGGAGGTCCCCGTTAAGCACTGGGAAATGGAGTCAGATGCCCTTAGGAAAGTCCTTGGTGATGGCAAGCGAAATCTGGTGAGCTTGGATGAACTGAGACGTGCCATGGAGGATTTGCCCCAAGACTCCTACGATGCGGGATTTTTTAGCAGGAGGATTTCGGCGATGGGCGAGATCCTGATCGAAAAAGGAATTCTCACCCGCGAAGAGCTAACGGCACGCATCGTATCGTTAACGCCGGCCGATGGTTAAGCTTGGATCATGACAATTCCTGATGACGTAAGCGGCAAAGTGCGAAAACCGGGCTCACGGGTCCGCATTCGGGATTTGCCCATCGACGGCCACTACCGTGCACCCCACTACGTGCGCAATCAGATCGGCCGGATTGAAAGGTATTGTGGCGCGTTCCCAAATCCAGAACGACTTGCGTACGGTGAAGACGGACTGCCAGCAGTGCCTCTTTATCGTGTGCGTTTTGCGCAGAGGGAACTGTGGCCTGGCTATCAGGGTTCGAAGCACGACACGCTTGAACTGGAAGTCTATGAGCACTGGCTGGAGGATTGTCCGGCCGACGAGAAAGACAACAAGGACGTGACATGAGTTCGGGCAGTTCTGAAGGCGAAAATGAACACCAGAAGCCGGGTGCTTCCTCTCATGGCCATACGCATGATCATGATCATCCGGTTTTTCAGGATGACGATGACGTTTCCGACCCCGCGCTGATCCGTTACCGCGCAATTCGGTCGCTCTTGATCGAAAAGGGCATTCTGTCGGCCGATGAGTTGCGCGCTGCAGTCGAGCGGATGGAGTCCGTTGGCCCGCATGTTGGGGCAGACATCGTGGCACATGCATGGGCCGATCCCGCGTTTCACAGCAGGCTGGTCGAGTCGCCAAAGTCGGCTGTTGCGGAGCTCGGATATCATGTTGCTGAAGCAGATCTGATTATCGTCGAGAACACACCACAGGTGCACAATCTGATCGTCTGCACGCTGTGCTCTTGCTATCCGCGATCAATACTTGGCCAGCCTCCCGCATGGTATGTCAGCCGCTCTTACCGAACACGGGCGGTTCGCGAGCCACGCTCCGTCATCGCAGAATTCGGTCTTCAAATTTCAAGCGATTGCGAAGTGCGCGTTCACGACAGCAATGCTGATATGCGCTACCTGGTACTTCCCATGCGTCCCGAGGGAACAGATGGCTGGGATCGGGATCGACTTTCGCAACTTGTCACCAGAGACTGCTTGATTGGCACCGCAGTGCCGCAAGCGAAATGATGGACAACCGACAACAAACTCGCTGGATCGCCGATAACGACGACACTCGGCGACCTGCATCCGGCTCAAAGGCATAGTCTTGTGTCAACGGACATTCACAACGCATACGTTAGTGAGTTTGAGTTGCGGGGCGCGGACGACGGCCCGCTTGCCGGGACAACATTTGCCCTCAAAGATCTCTACGATATCGAGGGCATGGTGACCGGAGCCGGCAACCCTGACTGGTTGCGAACGCACGCGCCAGCTCGAAGCCATGCAGTCATTGTCGAAACGCTGTTAGCCGCAGGTGCAACGTGCTTTGGAAAAACACATACAGATGAACTGGCTTACAGCCTCATGGGTGCCAACGCACATTATGGAACACCCCGCAATCCGGCTGCACCAGAGCGTGTCCCCGGCGGCTCGTCCTCAGGGTCTGCTGTAGCCACTGCTGCTGGTCTCGTTGACTTTGCGATCGGGACAGATACCGGCGGCTCGGTGAGGTTGCCAGCCTCGTTCTGTGGCATTTTCGGTTTGCGCCCAACGCACGACTGTCTGTCTTTGTCAGGCGTCGTACCTCTCGCTCCGAGCTTTGATGTTGTCGGCTGGTTTGCGCGCGATATGGCGACGATTATGCGTGTGGCCGACGCTCTCGGCATTGCTTCCGAGCCTGTAGGGCCGGAAGGCTTTGAAACGCTGCTTCTGCCTGCGGATATGTGGGCGCTTGCAGAACCTGGAACTCGCGATGCTCTTGCAAGCGGGGTTGATCGCATTGCTCGCGAAGTTGCAAGCACGAATGACGCCGAAGTCAACCAGCAAGGGTTTGATGAATGGCGAGAAGTATTTCGGATCTGCCAGGGCGCTGAGATCTGGTCTACACATGGCGAATGGATTACGGCACATGAACCGCGCTTTGGCCAAGGTGTCCGTGAACGATTTGAGGCAGCCAGCCGCATCACAGCTGACGAGACAGAAAAAGCCTCAAGCCAGCGCAAGATAATTGCCGGACAGTTAAACGACCTTCTTGCTGATGCTGTAGTGTTGGCTTTTCCAACAGCGCCTGCGTCAGCTCCGTTGCGAACGGCAGATGGGGATGCTGTAGACAAGTTCCGAATGCATGCACTCGAACTTTTGTGTTCGGCCGGCCTAGCGGGTCTGCCTCAGCTGTCAGTGCCTTGCGGAAACGTTGGTGGAGCTCCGGTAGGGCTGTCGCTTATGAGCGCGCGCGGATCAGACCGACGCCTGCTCGAATTTGCAACACGCGTATTTGGAGCTCAGTAAGCGTGATGAAGATAAATGATCCGGCGGTCCTTGAGGATGTTACGGCTGCTTTCCAACGCTACGAAACAGCGCTTGTGACGAACGATGTTGCCGTATTGGACGAACTCTTTTGGATTGATCCGAAGACGGTGCGTATGGGGGCAACGGAGAACCTGTATGGTCATGAGCAGATCCTCGCATTTCGCAAAACGCGATCTAGCAAGAATCTCGACCGGACACTCCAAAACACTATGATCACGACTTTTGGTCTGGATCACGCGTCTGCCGTTACCGAATTCACTAGGCCGGGTGAATCCCGCATTGGTCGTCAGAGCCAGATGTGGGTTCGAATAGATGGTGATTGGCGCATCGTTGCAGCCCACGTATCGTGGATGGATTAGCGGGATGTTGAATTCGCAAAGTCCATAGCAACAGACAGTGCCGTTGAAAACAGCATGTTGTTGCGCAATGAGCTTAATCTCCCAACTAACGCAACTCTCGTAAGCCGAATAGCAATTAGAAAGGGTGGGCATGCTGCGGTCCAGAACGTGTCTTGGAGGGATGGTCACAGCTCCACACCATCTCGCCACAGAAGCTGGTACAAGCGTCTTGCGTGAAGGCGGCAATGCTATTGAAGCGATGATTGCGGCCGCCGCAACGATCGCCGTTGTTTACCCCCATATGAATGCAATTGGTGGCGATGGATTCTGGCTTGTTTCAAAAGCTGGGGCGGCTCCAGTTGGCATTCGTGCCTGTGGACAAGCCGCCCAACTTGCGACGGTTGAGTCCTACCGCGAAAACGGCGACACGATTATACCCACGCGCGGTCCGCGGGCGGCGCTAACCGTGGCGGGTGCTGTCGGGGGGTGGGCGGTGGCGAAATTGCTTGCCGAGTCATGGGGCGGTCGCATGCCACTTACGCGATTGCTCGATCCTGCGCAGCATCACGCAACGTATGGAGTTCCGATTACGTCATCCCAAGAGCGGTTGACGCGAGAAAAGTGGGATGAACTCTCAGGCGTTACGGGTTTTGCGGAAACGCTCGCTCCCGAGGGGCCGATGGCCGAAGGGTCCGTGTTGAAGCAACCGGCCCTTGCGGCGACCATGGGAGGACTTGCAGAGGCCGGCCTGGATGACTTCTACCGAGGCGACATCGGCCGCGCATTGGCCGCCGGTTTGGAAGCCGTTGGGAGCCCGCTTCGTCTTGCCGACCTTGAAGCGTATCGGGCAGTGCGGGTCGCACCTGCAGAAGCGCAAGTTGGGCATGGACGTGTCTTCAACATGCCACCGCCGACGCAAGGTATAAGCTCACTTATGATCTTGACGCTGTTCGAAGCACTCGGCGTTTCGGAGCCCGATGGCTTTGCACACATCCACGGTTTGGTTGAAGCAACGAAGCGAGCTTTTATTCTTCGCAACGCTCATGTCGGCGATCCCGATCGTATGGGTAATGTTTGGAAGTCGTGGCTCGATCAAGAAGTCATTGCGCGTGAAGCAGCGGCAATCGATATGCACAACGCTTCTCCTTGGCCGCACATTGCTGCTGATGGTGACACCATCTGGATGGGTGCGATTGACCGGCACGGAAACGCAGTAAGCTATATTCAGAGCATCTTCTGGGAGTTCGGCTCTGGTGTCGTCGTACCAGGCACCGGCGTCCTGTGGCAAAACCGGGGAGCGTCTTTCACTCTTCATCCGGGACCGAACGAATTAGGTCCAGGTCGACTCCCATTTCACACTCTGAACCCAGCGATGGCACTCCTCAATGATGGGCGCTCTATCGCATATGGGACCATGGGTGGTGAAGGGCAGCCGCAGACGCAAGCGGCAATCTTCTCCCGGCACGTTCTATTTGGCCAGGACATGCAGGCTGCTGTGACTGCTCCGCGCTGGCTTCTCGGCCGTACCTGGGGCGCAAGTTCGACAAACCTCAAGTTGGAAGCCCGCTTCGATGGTTCATTAATCGATGCTCTCAGTAAAGCGGGTCACGATGTCGAGGTGGTCGGGGCATATGATGACATGATGGGCCACGCCGGTGCGGTTTCAATTGATCGGAACGGTGTCATCCGGGGCGCCACTGATCCTCGCGCAGACGGCAGCTGCGTTGGTATCTAGGGCAAATCTGATTCACCTCTCGGCTATCGACCGAGCGTTGTGAGGCGGCGGCAAACTAGGAAAAGCCAGAAGTGAGTTTGTTCATGTCCGCTTCGGCTCGACTAGCGGCACCAGTCGATCTTTTGATTGAGGTCTCCTGCTGGCTCGCAGTTTGCTTCATACGATTATCGCGGTTTTGTCCGAGGTTGGGGGTAGAGCGGAATGCATAGGGCAGACCGGAAACAGTGATCCTCCTCCATTGAATTGGTCCGACTCAAGTTATGGATTTGATCCCGAGGAGGACTGGATATGGGCAAGAGACACAAGCCAGATTAGATTGCTGCACGTACAGAAAACAGCTCCACCTAACCAGACCACACCGTCCAAACCTACTTAATCAACCGCTTTACTGGCTTGCCGCTTAGGCCGGAACCGCTGCCCATCAAAAGCAACCGTTTACTCGCCGTACGAGCACGTTTTTGATCCTCTCGCCCGACATCAAAAGCAGACTGAACATATGCCATATGCGCTTCGGCAGCTTCACATGCTTTTTCTGGGTCGCCAGCAATAACTGCGTTAGCTATTGCTAAGTGCTGGCTCAGCAGCGCGTCCCGTCCACCACTGCGCTCATACAAAAAGTTACGATTGTAAAAGACACCGCGCCGCATCAGCTCATAGATCGATGACATCACGTGAACCAGCATTGCGTTATGGGCTGCATCGACAATCGACGTATGGAACAGAACATCTGCCAATGCCTCCCTCGTTGGGTCATCAAGTTCGTGTGCCTCCTCCATCTCGCCAATGATGCGCTTGATGATTTCGCGGTCTCCTTCCGTGGCGCGTTGGGCTGCGAGGAACGCCGCGTAACCTTCCACCTCGAAACGGAATTCAAGGTAATCCTCGAACGCCTTTGGACGCTGGGCAAAGAGTTCGATCATCGCGGGCGAAAGCGCAGCACCGGTCAGCTCGGCCACAAACGTCCCCTCACCCTGACGCGCCACGATGAGGTGTCGTGACTCCAGCACCTTGAGCGCCTCTCGCACCATTGGCCGGGAAACATCCAACAGTTCGGCCAGCTCTCGCTCCGGCGGCAGTTTCTGACCGCTTTTCAAGACGCCGGTCAGCACGAGATCTTCGATCTGCGCCACAACGGCATCAGAGACCGTCGGGATTTCTATAGGCTCAAACACCGTCTTGATTTCCGTCATCGCCTCCTCGATTCCTCTTTTCGACCATTGGTTATTTTTTATTACCATTTGATCTAGATCAAAGTCATGCACTTTAGAGCTGCGTACTTAGGGCGCAGTGGCAAGATAGTGCCGAGCCGCTGATAATTCAATGTTTATCAAGCGTATGGCCGTCCGTTTTGCTCCTTTGAGCGCTAATCTCAGACGATAAGCCGAGCGCCACTAGGTTAAATATTTTTACCACCAAGGGTCCATGTCGAAACAACGGGCCGTTGCTTAGTTAGAGAGGAAAACCCATGACGTTCGCCCAAAACTCTGGTGTTAGGCCAAACCGGACGGCGCGCTTTCTCACCGGTCTTGCCGTAACGGCCACATTGGCGTCCGCCGCCACCTTTGCCACGCAGCCGGCCGTTGCCAAGGACAAACTGCTGCTCAAAACGCCAATTGCTTTTGCGACTGCCTTGCCAGGGCTGGGCTCACCGATCCCCCGCGTTGCCGAGCAGCTCAAGCTCATGTCTGGCGGCACGCTGCGCATGAAGGTTTACGAGCCTGGCAAACTCGTCCCGCCGTTTGAAATTCTGGATGCCGTATCGACCGGAAAAATCAACTCAGGCTATACGACATCTGGCTATTGGGCCGGCAAGATTCCGGCCGCCCCACTGTTCTCGGCCGTGCCCTTTGGTCCGGAAGCCGGCGAATACATGGCTTGGCTTTACTATGGTAACGGGCTGAAGCTCTACCAAGAAATGTATGACCAGGCTGGGTACAACGTCCATGTCATTCCCTGCGCGATCATTGCTCCTGAGACCTCTGGCTGGTTTGCCAAAGAGATCAAATCTGCGGACGACCTGAAGGGTCTGAAGATGCGTTTCTTCGGCCTGGGCGGCAAGGTCATGCAGAAGCTCGGCGTCGCAACTTCGCTGCTGCCCGGCGGTGAAATCTTCCCAGCCCTAGAAAAAGGGGCCATTGATGCGACAGAGTTTTCGATGCCGGCTATCGATGCTCGTTTGGGGTTCCATAAGCTTGTGAAGTTCAACTACTTCCCTGGCTGGCATCAGCAGGCAACTGTCTTTGAAGTCCTGATCAACAAAGACGTCTGGAACGGTGCCTCCAAACAGCACAAAGCAATCCTGGAGAATGCGTGCAAAGCCTCTATGGCTGACAGCTTTGCTGAGGGTGAAGCGATCCAGCATGCAGCGCTCATCAAGAACGTGGAGAAGCATGGCGTTCAGATGAAGACGTGGAACGCTGAGATGCTTTCGCTCTTCAGGAAGACCTGGGATGAGGTTGCTGACGAAGAAGCCAAAAAAGATGCGTTCTTCGCCAAGGTTCTCGCTGACCTGAAGTCCTTCCGAGAAGGTTACGCAGTCTGGAAGACGAACGCCTTCCTACCACGCAAGTAATAGCCTTGCCGGGCGGTGGCTGCCTCTTGCAGCGCAGCACCGCCGCCCGGAACTTTAGTTTTGCTGCAAGCGCCGCAGCCACCGAATTAATCTTGGCCAACCAAGCGGTCAAAACCGCATCTGGTCGGGAAGGAAGCGTCAGCCATGTCACAAACCGACCCATTAAAAACGTCTAACGATCCAGTCGAGATCTACGAGGAAATTCTCGAAAATCGCGACCGTGACGACCAAAAGGTCGCGATGGCCCTCGATAGTTTTGTCAGGTGGGTCGGCTATGTCGTGATGTGGGCGAATGTTGCTCTCGTCGCCGCAATTATCCTGCAAGTTTCGCTGCGCTATCTGTTCGATCTCAACTATCCCAAACTCGACGAACTGCAGTGGCACCTTTACGGGCTCGCCACGATGATCGGCTTGAGTTTCGCGGCCGTTCAGAACACGCACGTGCGCGTCGATGTTCTCTACATGGGACTTCGCAGCGACGTGAAGCGCGTCGTTGAGATTCTGGGCATTCTGTTTCTGCTCGCGCCATTCATCTACCTGATGATCGATCAGGGTTACGATTATTTTTATGAATCATGGCGGGTCAACGAGCGCTCCGACAGCCCGACGGGTCTCCCGGCACGCTGGCTATTCAAAGCCGTTATCCCGATTAGTTTTGTCCTTCTAGCGATCGCTGTCACAGCCCGCTTAATACATGACGTTCACGCGCTCATAACGAAGCCGCGGCGGACGGACGGCTATGGTTACGGACCCATTCTGATTGTGCTCGCAGCGACAATCATAGCGACGGTCCTGTTCTCGTTTCTGGTCGAGAGCACGGAAGAAAAGCTCGTTGTTGCGATGTTCATGACCTTCATCGGTCTGTTGTTTGTCGGCTTCCCCGTAGCCTGGGTCCTGGCTGGCACCGGCGTGCTTTACTGCGGCGTCGCCTTCTTGTTCGATAACGGAATGATGGCGTGGACGGGCCTTGAAGAAACGCTAACTGGCTTGGACTACCTGAGCCTCGGCGCGACTGTAAACCGGGTCTACGCGACGATGTCGAATGCCGTTCTCGTCGCCTTGCCGATGTTTATCTTCATGGGCCTGATGCTGGATGAAAGCGGCGTCGCAAACCGTTTGATGACATCCATGCAGCGCTTGTTCGGAGGCTTGCGCGGCGGTCTTGCGATCACAGTCACGGGCATCGGCATCATTCTCGCGGCATCGACCGGCATCATTGGAGCGTCCGTCGTGTTGCTCGGTGTTTTGTCGCTGCCCGCCATGGTCGCGCAGAACTATTCCAAACAGCTTGCTACTGGAACGATCGCGGCAGCCGGAACGCTCGGCATCCTGATACCGCCCTCAATCATGCTGGTGATCATGGCCGACCAGATGGCGCTGTCAGTCGGTGACCTATTTATGGCAGCCCTGTTTCCGGGCCTGATCATCGGCGGGCTCTATCTGGTTTACATTCTCGCCATCGGCGTTGTGTTTCCCTCTGCTGCGCCGGCCCCGAAAGACGCAAAAGCACCGGGATTTGCGGAGCTTCTTGATGTCCTCATCGCCATCCTGCCACCGGTCCTACTCATTCTCGCAGTTCTTGGGTCGATCTTTGCTGGCCTGACCACGCCGACAGAAGCCTCTGGCGTCGGGGCGTTCGGGGCAACACTGCTGGCGCTTGCATATGGCAAACTCAATTTGACGAAACTCACGAACGTCTGCATTTCGACCTTCAACACAACGGCTTACATTTTCGCGATTTTCATCGGCGCCACGGTCTTCTCTTACGTGCTTCGCGAATTGGGCGGCGATGAGCTGATCGAACAGATGATCCAGTCGGCCGGGCTGGGAGCCGAAGGCACCATCCTCTTCATCTTGCTCATCGTCTTCTTGCTCGGCTTTGTGCTCGACTGGATCGAGATCACATTGATCGTGCTGCCGCTCATGCGCCCGATCGTCAATGCGCTTGGCCTTGATATTCCCGGCTTCGGCGTCGTCGACGAACCGCAACTCATCTGGTTCGTGATCCTCGTTGCCGTCACCTTGCAGACCTCTTTTCTCACTCCGCCGGTTGGATTTGCCTTGTTCTATCTGAAGGGCGTCTGCCCGCCGGAAGTGAAACTGACGGACATTTATAAAGGCGTAATCCCGTTCGTTCTTCTGCAGCTGTTGGGTCTTGGAATCGTATTTGCGATGCCTTGGCTTGCAACCTGGTTGCCGTCGGTCGCCTTCAAGTAATGCGGACCCCAAACGAACTTGGGCCCGCCTGCGCGTGATCCCGGATTAAGGGAGTAAACAAATGACTGATCGAGATTTCATCAATCAATTAAAATCGATTGTCGGACGGAAGTACATTCATACGAGTGCCTCGGCGACGGCGCGGTTTCGCAAAGGTTGGCGGTCTGGCGAGGGCGAAGCTGAAGCTGCTGTTGAGCCGGGCAGTCTTGTTGAGCTATGGCGCGTTCTCAAAGCATGTGTTGATCACGATCGGATCGTTATCATGCAGGCTGCGAACACCGGGCTAACCGAAGGCTCCGCTCCAAATGGCGAGTACGACCGGAACGTTGTTGTCATCAACACGCTGCGGCTTGATAAAATTCACATCCTGGACGAGGGCCGCCAGATCGTCTCGCATCCCGGCGGCACATTGTTCAAACTTGAAAAGTTGCTTGACCCTTATGGGCGACAACCACATTCGGTCATTGGCTCCTCATGCATTGGCGCTTCGATCATGGGCGGGGTTTGCAACAACTCTGGAGGCGCGCTTGTTCGTCGTGGCCCCGTTTACACTGAGCTTTCTTTATTCGCGCAAAAGCGTGCCGACGGGAGCCTTGTTCTCGTAAATCACTTAGGGATTGATCTTGGTGATGAGCCCGAGGCAATACTGGGCCGTCTCGACCGGGGCAAGATCTCGGACGAGAACATTCTTCCCACCGAAAACCGCGGGTCTGACGATGGCTACGCCGATCGCGTGCGGGACGTTGCGGCCGATACTCCAGCTCGTTTCAATGCCGATCCGAGAACCCTGCATGAGGCTTCAGGTTGCGCAGGTAAACTGGCTGTCTTTGCGGTACGCCTCGACACCTTTCCTTCGGAGAGCGGAGAGCAAGTCTACTATGTCGGTACCAATTCCACCGGTGACCTGACCGAACTGCGTCGGCGTTTGTTGACCCAGATGGATTCTCTCCCGATTAGTGCCGAGTATCTCCATCGTGAGATCTTCGACATTGCCCGTGTATATGGCAAAGACACGCTGCTCTTGATCCATTGGCTGGGCACCGATGCGTTGCCAGGCATTTTCAAACTCAAGGGCCAGATGGATGGCTTTTTCGGTCGCTTCTCATTCCTTCCCAAGAACCTTGTCGACCGTGGCATGCAGCTGATGATGCGTTTCGTTCCCGGCGCTCTTCCGCGCCGCATGCTGCAGTACCGCGACCGGTTCGAGCATCACCTGATCTTGAAGGTCAGTGCCGACCAGACAGCACAGGTGGAGTCAATCCTTGACGAGGTGCCCGGACGCCAAGGTTGGTTCCTATGCAATGCTGCTGAAGCAAAAAAAGCGCTGCTGCATCGCTTTGCAGCTGCTGGTGCCGCAGCTCGCTATGGCGCAGTTCATCCTGGCAAAGTCGAAGATATCCTGGCGCTCGACATTGCTCTGCGCCGCAATGATGAAGCTTGGTTTGAGGAGCTTCCAGAAGAGATCGAGAAGGATATCGTCGCCAAGCTTTATTACGGCCACTTCCTTTGTCACGTCTTCCATCAGGACTACGCCGTTCGCAAGGGTGCTGACCCCAAGGCCGTGAAAGAGAAAATGCTGGCGCTGCTTGATCAACGTGGTGCGGAGTATCCCGCCGAACATAACGTCGGTCATCTCTACGCGGCCAAGCCTCAGCTCGCCAACTTTTATGCCGAGCTCGATCCAACGAACTCGTTCAATCCCGGCATTGGAAAGACATCAAAGCAGGGGCGGCCGGCGGTTGCTGAAATGCCAGCTCCGACCGAGGTCCAAGAAAGCACCGAACCGCAGAACTCGGGGAGTCCGGCTGCTTAGCAGGCAGATCGCATAACTCGATTCACGAAGTGAAAAAACGACAATCCATTAAAGGCAAAGGAGGCAGCTCGAAATGTTTCAAGTCCGACTACACGGTCGAGGCGGCCAAGGTGTTGTCACGGCAGCCGAGCTGCTGTCCATCGCTGGCTTCACTCAAGGCAAACACGCTCAAGCATTTCCCTCGTTTGGGTCTGAGCGTACTGGCGCGCCAGTCGTTTCGTTTTGCCGCTTGGACGAAAAGGAAATCAGACTTCGCGAACCGATCCTCGAACCTGATTGTGTCATCGTGCAGGACCCAACACTGTTCCACGCGATCGATGTTTTTCAAGGTCTCAAGCCGGGCGGCTATGTCCTTATCAACTCGGGTAAGAGCATCCAAGAACTCGGTGTTGCCGACCAACTGAAAAACGTACCCGAAGATCACATCCGGGGTGTCAATGCCACCGAGCTCGCGATCCGGCATGTGGGGCGCCCGGTCCCGAATGCTGCCTTGCTCGGCGGTTTCGCCGCCATCTCCGGACAGATCACGCTTGAAGCTGTCGAGAAGGCCATCGCAACCAAATTCGGCGGCCGCATTGCTGCGGGCAACATTGAAGCTGCACGCGCTGCCCATGCCGCCGCCCTCTCAAAGGAGACAGTCGATGCTGAAACAGCTTGAAGGCAGTCACGCCGTCGCAGAAGCCATCGCGTTATGCCGACCAGAGGTCATTTGCGCTTATCCGATCAGCCCCCAAACGCACATCGTCGAACATTGCGGGGAACTTGTTCGAGAAGGACGGGTTGGCAATTGTGAATTCATCAACGTCGAAAGCGAGTTTGCGGCTCTTTCTGTCGCCATCGGTGCTTCAGCTGCAGGCGCGCGCAGTTATACGGCAACCGCGAGCCAAGGACTCTTGTTCATGGCAGAGGCTGTCTACAACGCGGCCGGACTGGGACTGCCCATCGTCATGACGGTTGCCAACCGTGCTATCGGTGCACCGATCAACATTTGGAACGACCACACCGACAGTATGTCAATGCGTGACGCCGGTTGGATCCAGCTATTCGCGGAGACAAACCAGGAAGCTTTGGACTTACACATCCAGGCCTTCAAAATTGCTGAGCGCCTGTCGTGTCCGGTGATGGTCTGTATGGATGGATTCATCCTCACGCATGCCTACGAACGCGTCGACATGCCCGACCAAGAAACGGTCAACAAGTTCCTGCCACCCTTTGCGCCGCGACAGGTTCTCGACCCTGCCAACCCTTATTCGATTGGGGCAATGGTCGGTCCGGAAGCCTTCATGGAAGTGCGGTATCTGGCGCACGACAAGCAAATCCAAGCGCTTGAAGTTATCCCTGAGGTTGCTGCTGAGTTTAAAGAACTCTTCGGCCGCGACAGCGGCGGTCTGCTGCACGGGTATCAGGTTGAGGATGCCGAGACCGTTGTTGTCACGCTTGGCTCAGTCGCGGGCACGGTCAAAGATACCGTCGATCAGTTGCGCGAGAACGGCACCAAGATTGGCGTTGTAACAATCGGCTCGTTCCGGCCCTTCCCATTGCAGGCCCTGCGCGATCAACTGAGCAAGGCCAAACGCATCGTTGTTCTGGAGAAGTCATTTGCTGTCGGGTTTGGAGGCGTTGTCGCCAACAACATCATGATGGCGATGCAGGGCAGCGGAATTCACGTCCATACCGTAGTTGCAGGACTTGGCGGTCGGCCGATCACAATGCCCTCGCTGACTAAGCTGTTTGAGACGGCCCATGCGGACAAGCTTGAGGATCTGCACTTCCTTGATCTGCGCCATGACGTCGTCGACGCCGAACTGGCGCGCCAACACGCACAAATTGGTGCCGGACCGATTGCTGAGAACATCCTGAAAAGCCTTTACCGCGACGAAACCAACGCCGCGAACGCTAGCTGAGGACACAGTCAGACCATGCCTGAAACCAAGCAGCTCACAAATTCCCAGAAGGTCAAGTTCTACCAGAAGGGAACCTTCACCGTCGGCAATCGCCTGGTTGATGCCGACACGCGATCCGTGCAAGCCAGCATGGAACGCAGTAACGCGATCACATCTGGCCACCGGGCCTGTCAGGGGTGCGGTGAAGCATTAGGTGCTCGCTTTGCACTCGACACGGCCATGCGCTTGACGGGCGGGAAGATCATGGCAGCCAATGCGACAGGCTGCCTTGAGGTTTTCACGACGCCCTACCCAGAGACCTCATGGCAAATCCCGTGGATGCACTCGTTGTTCGGCAACGCACCGGCTGTTGCGACCGGCATGGCTGCGGCGATGAAAGCCAAAGGACGCGACGACGTCCGTATTGTCGCCCAAGGCGGCGATGGCGGAACGGTTGATATTGGATTTGGTTGTCTTTCGGGGATGTTTGAGCGCAACGATGACGTTCTCTACATCTGCTACGACAACGAAGCCTATATGAACACCGGCGTTCAGAGGTCCGGTGCCACACCGGGTGGCGCTCGTACCGCAACAACAATGCCGATCGGCGACCAACTCGGAAATGTTTTCGGCACGGGCAAGAACCTGCCGAAGATCGCGATAGCGCACAACATTCCCTACGTCGCGACTGCTTCGGTTGCGTACCTTCAAGACCTGGAAGCAAAGATCACGCGCGCGATGGAATTTCGTGGCGCGCGCTACGTTCACATTTATGTGCCGTGTCCGTTGGGCTGGGGCTGTGCCAGCCACCAAACCATAAATCTAGCACGGCTCGTTGTAGAAACCGGACTATTCCCGCTGTTTGAAGCCGAGCATGGACGGATGACGGCAAGTAAGCCAATCCGCCGCCGCGTACCGGTAACCGAGTATCTCAAACCGCAGCGCCGGTTCGCACACCTTTTCAAATCCGAAAAAGGCCAAGAGGCGATCTCTCGCCTGCAGGCGATGTGTGATGCAAACATCAAAGAATTTGATCTGCTGCGTGAAGACGAGGAAATGCTTCCATGACCATTCCAACAACTGCACCCTTCGCCATCACGCTCGAAGTCGGGACGAGCCTTGAAAACCAAACAGGTTCGTGGAGGACTGAGCGACCGGTATATCTCGACCGCTTGCCACCCTGTAATGATGCCTGTCCGGCAGGAGAGAATATTCAAGCCTGGCTTGCCCACGCCGAAGAGGGTGACTACCACGCTGCGTGGCAGGAGATTATGCGCAACAACCCACTGCCGGGCATCATGGGACGTGCGTGTTATCATCCTTGCGAAGGGGCATGTAACCGGAAGGACATTGACACTGCCGTCAACATTCACGCAGTCGAGCGGTTCCTTGATGACGAAGCGATAAAGCAGGGCTGGAAGCCTGAAATCGTCGGCGCGCCCAGCGGCAAGAAAATCCTCGTCATCGGAGCCGGGCCGTCCGGCCTTTCGGCGGCCTACCATTTGCGACGTCTGGGCCACGAGGTCACCATCTACGAAGCAGGACCGGTCGCTGGGGGCATGATGCGTTTTGGCATTCCTGCCTACCGCCTGCCGCGCGATGTGGTCGAGGCCAATATCCAACGTATCGCTGACATGGGCGTCGAGTTTGTCCTCAACCGCAAAGTCGACGATATCGAGAAGGAAAAGTCCGACGGCGGGTTTGATGCGGTGTTCCTGGCCATCGGCGCGCACCTTGCCAACCGAGTGAACATACCGGCTGCCGACGCAGGGCGGATACTGGATGCAGTCAACGTGCTGCGCGACATGGAAACCGGCGAAGATGCACCAATGCTTGGCCGACGCGTTGTCGTCTACGGTGGCGGTAATACCGCCGTTGACGTGGCCCGAACCGCAAAGCGCCTGGGCGCCGAAGAGGCTGTCATCGTTTACCGGAGGACGCGAGAACAGATGCCAGCTCACGACTTCGAAATGGATGAAGCCATGGAAGAAGGCGTGATCGTCAACTGGCTTACGACCATCAAGGAAATGGGCGAAGACAAGCTCATGGTCGAACGCATGCGTCTCAATGATGACGGGCGCCCAGTGCCGACTGGCGAATACGACGAGATCGAAGCCGACACCGTCGTTATGGCGTTGGGTCAGAACGTCGACACGTCATTCGTCGAGAAACTGGGCGACGTCGAAATCGTCGATAAGACGATCCAGGTCAACTCGCAAATGATGACCGGCCACACCGGTGTATTTGCTGGCGGAGACATGGTCCCATCTGAACGCACCGTGACGGTTGCGGTCGGACATGGGAAGCACGCGGCCCGCTGCATTGATGCGTGGTTACAGGGCGAAGTTTACGACGCCGGTCCGCGGCACGAACTTGCGACATTTGAAAAGCTCAATCCGTGGTATTACGCCAACGCACCACAGACGGTTCAGGAAACGCTCGACATCGCCCGACGCCAGACAACATTCGGCGAGGTTCTTGGCGGACTTGATGAGACCAACGCGCTTTATGAAGCGAGACGTTGCTTGTCGTGTGGCAACTGTTTTGAATGCGACAACTGCTATGGCGTCTGTCCAGATAACGCCGTTGTAAAACTGGGCCCGGGCAAACGGTTCGCGTTCAACTACGATTTCTGCAAGGGCTGCGGCATTTGCGTTTCGGAGTGTCCCTGCGGTGCGATAAAGATGGTTCCGGAGGAGATCTAGTTGCTGGTTGACGTCAGTCGATGTCAGATGTGCCGCCGCATTGAACTCTGATCCCAACTAGAAAACCACGACGTCTTGCTGAGGGCGGTACCTTCGGCAGGACGTTTATAGCTATCTCGTCGGGGCTGTCGGGTGCAGCAGAGACAGTTGAGTTGGTGTTTCTACCACGCTGCAACTAGCCTCTCAGTCTGTTGGACGAGTTGCTCACATTTCTCTGTGTCCAATGCATCAGGGTGCGGGTCTGCGAAGCGGCCGCTGTCATTGTCGAAGTACTTTCCATTGGCGTCGGCGAATTCGTCCGATAGTGCTGCGCGTGTCAGAATATCAGCGCCGATTCCAATATCGTTTCCTGCGATGCCGTAAGCATCTCTAACCATGTTGGTGGCAAGCAAAGAACCGGGATTGACAGCAACGACCGTTGGGCCGTTTGCCCCTAGCTTGTCCGCCAGGTTTCGTGACCACATCGTCAGGGCAAGCTTGCTTTGGGCATATGCCGCCTGGTCCGGAAGCTGCCGCTTGCCCGCGAAAGCGTCGAGATGCACCGGAGACTGCGCCGCAGAAGACAAATTCAAGATGCGTCCATCAGGCCCGAGAAGCGGTAAGAGTTTCTCAGTAAGCAGGTATGGCGCCAATACGTTTACGACGAAGCGGACGTCTAACCCACTTTCGGTCATCGGGTTAGAGACCGAATAGATGCCAGCGTTGTTGATTAGCACATCAAGCTTGGCGTGGTTCTCGGTGACGGACTTTGCGAGTTCCTCTACGTCGGCCAGGCGGGACAGGTCTGCTTGATAGCTTTCAACTGCACCGGCTCCTGGAAATGTGGAGAGCGCCTCCTGTGTGGCCGCCAGCTTTTCAAGATTTCGTCCATGCAGGAGAACATGGTGACCATTGGCAACGAGCCTTTTTGCCGCCTCCAAACCGATACCGTCCGTCGAGCCGGTAATAAGAATGATCTTATGCACTGTTTCCTGTTCCTTGACCTAATGAGGCCGTCGAAGATTGTTGTGCAGGTACGCCCAAATTCTTCTACTCCGGCACCACTTGGTACTTGCCTTCGGTGCGAACGTAGATGACACAATCTGTAGCGGCTTCGCACAGGACTTGATGCTTGATGCCACCTTTTGAACCGAAGTAACTTCCCGGCGTCAGTTCTTTCACACCTGGCTTTCCGGATAGTTGATGGCTGACTTGGCCATGGATCACGACGGCGCGCAATTGAGAGTCGTTGCTGTGTAGCAAACCTCGAAAACCAGGCCGCAGCTTCAAAAACGTTCCGTTCTTTTTGCCTGCCTGAGGACTACCCCATAGAAATGCCATCGTAACGCCGGACGCACCTGACGAAGCACCGTCGGTATCGACCCAGGTCACGTCAGAAGCATCCAGCCAGACGACGTTTCCCGCCTCCAAGTTGACCGGGCGCTCGCCATTGTCGAATAGCAACTTGGTTGGTTGGACCAGATACGGTCCCTCCAGGATTTCCAAAAATGCAGTTGCGCCCGAATCTTTGGTAGCCGCCGTTATGTGCGGGGCACCGGCCGGCTGGTTCCAGTAAGAGCCAGGGCCCATCCACATCTTCTCGGCATTTTCACTACCGTTGTAGAGTGCGCCGCTGATCACAACTGCCCGGTACGTGATGTTGTGAATATGCGGGGGTGACGAAAACCCGGGCGCAAACTTGAGAAGTACGCCGCTTGGTACGTCTTTTCGTATGTCGCCCCATAGAACACCCGCTTGCGGTGCGGCGTCACCCCGAGCAGGATTGAGTGGCACGAACTCAAGTTCAGATCGCAAAACCACCTCGGCTTGCGCCTCAGAGCCCTTGGCTGCGACCTGCATGTGAACCAATACAGCTGAAGCGAGTAATAGTGCGAGCGTCGGAAGTTTCAGAACACGCATTTGTCTCTTCCTGTTCGAACCGATAATGAGGGCCGTAAGTCGTTACATTCGGCACAACTAGTTCTCGACGACAACCTTTCCGATCGCGTTTCCGCTGGTCAGCCGCGCATAAGCTTCGCCAACATCAATCAACGCATGTTGCTTTTCATCAAGCAGCGGCTTGAGCGCGCCCGCATCGACGATTTCCGCTAGTTGCGCCAGGATAGCACCGTGCACCTGCCGCTTGTGATCGTGCAACATCGGGATCAGCATAAAGACCACGTGCAGCGATAAACCCTTGAAGTGTGCCAACGTCAGGTCCAATTCGCATAATGAAACGGTCGAAGCGATTTGACCGTTTAGTGCGGCCGCCTCAAACGACTTTGCCATGTTGGCACCGCCGACGGAGTCGTAGACCACGTCGAAACCAGCACCACCCGTATATCGTGCAACGTAATCGCTGACTGCTTCGGCCCGGATTTTGATCTCATCTTCGCTCCATGAACGCTACGATGATCTCAAAATCCTCACCTAACGATGCGCCTCAAGATGGCTCGTGAATACTGACGGGGGACAGCGAAGCCAAAAGCGGAGAGTTTGGAAGGGCTTCGAAAACATAGGGAAGACCCCCGTTGCCAGCCAACGATGCACTCATAACAGATTAGGAATAATATCCGCAACGAGCTGGCAATGGCCTTGCCAGTTGTCACGTCGGCAGAACTTTCAACGGGTAGTGGATCATCGGCTACATCAGCACCTCCTCAGCGTCGTCGATGCTGACCATGGGAGACTCTTAATTGTTGACTATGATATAGGGGTTGTTGCCATAACCGGTTTCAGGAAAAATTCGGAACGCATCGCGGTGACTATCAGTAATTTCAAGCTTCAGGTTTAGCTTGTAATTCGCCACGAGGCGCGGAAGCAGGGACTAATTTGTTGAGCCGCTTGATAAATTTTTTGGTCAATCTGAGAGCCATGCCTGGACGTGTTGAGGCCCTGGCGCGCCTTCCGGTAAGGATCGCCAACCTTGAGAAGAAGATAGAGCGTCTCAATGGCAAGAACCTTACAAGTGGCGAGAGCGGTGATGCGCCATCACCGACAATCGCCAACACAAGCGCAGCGCCGGCAGCAATCGACGCGTCCGGCCGCTCCGCGCCGGGAGCAACTAACAGCACATCGACTGCCGATGTAGAGGCTGCCAAAGCGGCCTTCAACGAATATCTCGGGTTGCTCCTCAACCGGCCTCTGGCAAGCCAAACCTATGGGTGCCGCTGTTGTGGCAAAGAAATCGATCTGAGTGCCCGAGAGCCGCTGGATGCAACGTGTTTCATAAGCGGACTTTCTTTGCGCCGGTACAAATGTCCGCACTGTTCCGTGGTATTTGGTCCGGTGCAATTGATAGAATGCAGCGGTGAAGAGCTCGGCCGTGTCTATGAACTGCTCTACGGTTTTTTGCATGAAGGTGATAGCCGGATTGGCCAAGAAAAGGCCTTCTATTGCACCGATCCCGGATTTAGCGAGCGAATTTTGAACTACGCCTGCGGTGACTGGGATAGCGGCCTAGCGCGCCTGCGCGATATCGGTTGGAACGTCGAAGGTTACGAGCCATTTCAACCGAACTCGTCACCGCACATCTATGCGCACCGTGACGATGTTCCTCAGAAGGCTTACGATGCGCTATTTTCGCATAACTACCTCGAACACGTCCAGGATCCCTTAGCCTTCTTTTCTGAATGCCTGGACTACATCCACCCTGATGGCAGGATGGCTCACTCAACGCCCTGTTATTCGTACGTGTTTGAGCAATCTCCATTGCACCTTCATTTTGTTTTGCCCGACACCGTTCTTGCACTTGCCGAGAATACCGGCCTTACCGTCAGCGGGCATTTCGCGTCTGACCTCGACAGTGAACACACCAACATTCATTTTGAATGCTACGTCTTCAAGCTGAAGTAGGTCGTGCGTAATCGTTCGGTTGCACAACAAAAATCGATTCTCTACAGCTCTACGATTGATTTAGTGCCTACCGAATTCCTTAGCCACCTGCAGGCTTGAGATCATATGACCACTTTAGTCCGGCATTGAAGACGGTTTGGCGCCGTCTTCGTTTTCCTATTGGTTGGGTCCGCTAGGCCCTGGTTCCACCAGGCCATCGACAAGTCCCGGTCGTCAGCACCGTCGATGTCCCGGCGGATGGCCGCAACAAGCTCCGCGAATTTACGGTCGAGATCTAGATTCCGCAGCATCAGTTTTCTCCTTCGTTGATAGCAAAAATCTTGTCAGGCCAAGGCAGCCCATTGAAATCGGCCCACGGCACGAGCTGCGCTGGGGATCGGGAAGTTGGAACCGAGTGGGACGTTGCGGTTCGCCGCGTCCAGCACATTTGCGCAACTCTACGTCGCACCTCTGTTGCCAGAGTTCCTCGAACTGCACCCGGGCATCAGCCTCGACCTGCGTTTCACTGATCTTCAACTCGATCTGATCGAGGGGAGTTTCGACTTGGCCCTTCGCAACTCAACGCTCGCTGACAGCAGCCTAAAGGCAAGAAAACTCGCCGACGATCACAGGGTGCTCTGCGCTTCGCCTGGCTACCTTGAGAAGTACGGAACACCGTCCGATCCAAATGATCTTCACGATCATCAGCTCATCGCTTTTCGAAATCAGTTGGCAAGGGAATTGATTGGACCCGGCGGCCCGGCTGGGCAATTCGACCCAAGAAACGCAAACTGCCGGATTGTCGTTGACGACGGTGCGAGCATGAGGATCGCAACGGTTTCCGGAGCGGGTATTTCAATGAATGGGCTCTGGAGCGTTCACCGGGAGATTAAGGATGGCGAACTTGTCCGCGTGTTGCCGGACTATGTCGTTGACCACCACGCCGCGCTTTGGCTGGTCTATCCCAAGTCAAACGTGCTGACGGCCAAGGTTCGCGTTCTCATTGATTTCCTGTTGGAGAGAATTGGCAGGTCCCCACCCTGGCTGCGTGAGTTATGAGAACGGCAGCTGCGTACGGCGTATGCTCACGAGCTACACAGCGACCAACTACACGCCCTGCAACATGAATGCTGTGCGCAAGTCCGCCTATGGCCCGAAGCAGACTTCGATCAAGCGTCCCGCCGCGTCTGTTATGGGGGTGCAGCCGACAGTCTGCCGACACATAAGTCTTTCCCACAATCCGTCACGCGGCATGGGCTATGATAAGTTGGGGAGATGTTTTCCAAAGCGGTGGACCAGATCATACAAACATCGAACCGCTTGTTCGATGAGTTGAGGGCCTGGGCGGCAAGCATCGAAGCAGAGTCCGCGATTTGAGGATGCCTGAGTTCCGCTCTTGGCAGCACCGCTGCCGCGTTCTGCAGTATCGGAGCATTTCAGTTCGTGGCCCGAATGTGTGGACCGGCTGTTGGACGCAAGTGAAATTCGTGCCTGGAGATCGGAAATCGCGAATATGTACCCGGCCTGTCTGATCGGCTCGCGGGCTGTGGCCTTGATGGGAATACGCACGTGCCAGTAGTCTCATTAGCGGAACGGCTGTCATGCAGCCATATGGGTCATCAGACCTTGCGGGCGCTTCTTGATCTGTTCCATGCAGTCAACTCAATCGCAAACTCGATGCAGGCCCAGGCTATTACGCTGCCTCGGCCTCCTGTTGGTTTGCGCCAGACGTGCCTCCGTTTCTCACAACATCCCAGGCGATGCGAGCCAGCTTGTTGGCTAGAGCTGCGGCAAGCTTGTTCTTATGCATCCGCCCCGCCGCCTGCACGAGCCATTTGCCGAAACTGAACTTTTCCCAGTTGTGCGGTCGCATCAAGATGATGTGCGTAGCTTGAACGAACAGCGTTCGTAGGTAGCGATTGCCGCGCTTGGATATTCGCACAAGGATCGGTTTTCCCCCGTGCTGTACTGACGCGAAACCAGACCAAGCCAGGCTCCGAAGTCTCGACCCCGATCAAAGGCTTCACCCGTACCGATGGCTGCCACCATGGCCGTCGAAATCATCGGGCCGATGCCTGGAATACTCATCAAGCGTTCGCAGTTGTTTTCTGTTCGGCTGATCTTCTCGATCTCATTCGTCAGGCTTTCGATCCGCTCGTCCAGCCATAGCCAACCCTCATAGAGCCCGACAATAATCTCCGCCCTTCGTGGTGAGATCTCGTCACTCCGGTTGTCGAGAATGGGGAAGAGTGAACTCCGCAGAGCGCGGGCGCCAGTTCAGACCGTTATGCCCTGCTCGATGAGGAAGGTCCGGATCTGATTGATGGTCGCCATACGACGTGAGACCAGTCGCGAACGAACGCGGTGAAGCGCCTGAAGGTCCAACTGATCCTGCGTCTTTTCGGTGACGAGCTTCAAGTTCGGACGCATCGCCGCCTCGGCAACCCCCTCTGCATCGTTTCGGCAATCCCCTCAGCATCGTTGTAGTCGTTCTTCTGGCCCTTCACGAAGGGCTTGGTGTACTTGGCAGGGATAATTCGCCGCTCGAAGCCCTGCCGCCGCAGCGTTCGGCTGACGAAATTTGCGCTAAGGCAAGCCTCAAGTCCAACGACACAACGAGGCAGCTTCTCAAACGTCGTATTCAGTGCCTGTCGCTTGATTTTGCGGCGCAGAACAATCGTGCCTGCCGCATCAAAGCCTACGATGTGAAATACGTCCTTGCCGATATCTATACCGATAACGGCGAGTTCTGCTGGGCTCGTTCCAGATGCCTTTGACCTGGGATGCTGCTCCTTCAATTGCAGGTTAAAGGCATGCAGCCTAACCTGCTTGCTCAGGGGAGCAGCCGGTTCATCCCATTAGCAGTCCTAACCAAGTGCAGAATAGCTGGACAGTTATCGTAAGCCCCGCGGAGATTGCGGCCGACGCGGCCTCGTTTGAGTAACCGTTGTTCTAACCATTCGTCTTTGGCGAAACACCTCGGAATCGGACCTTGTCGTCTCGAGGTCTTGGAAGGGGTGCGTCCGCGTGAAGCCACTGGACTATGTTTCCATCATCACTGGTTAGGGATCGCACACATCAATGTGCATGCTATTGCTGCAACTGTTGGCCGTCGTTCTGCGCCATACCGAGGCGGCAAAAAAAGCCATTGGGTCGGGCACACCACTTCAATCAGTCCGATGTCACAACGATGACCGCAGTACGCAGGCCGAAATTGTTGCGCCATTGGTTAATGTTATTGGCCAGACGGCGAGAAAACTTTGCCGAGTAGTCCACCATGTCGTCCGCGGCGCAGACATCTTTTGGCCGCATGAAAAACGACCCGCCCAGCCAAGATTGACCGCCTGAGCCCAATAGAACCGGTTCGGCCGCGTTACCGAACAGATTGCGTAGAAGCGGTGACCGCGTCCTTTCAGACCCGAGTGCCGATTCGCAGGCCGCAGGGGACCATTTCCCCATCTGTGGGTAAGTGAAGCGGGCCAACTGCGCCCATTCCGAGTCGTAGGGCATCCGGCTCGATAGCTTCAATGTCATCGGCAGAATACCGCTAGCACCCGAAGCGCGCTCCCAAAAGCGTTCCTCGAATTTCTGAAAGGCCGGGATGTCATCCGGGAAGATCCCGCCGAGGGCATCATCGTTTAACGTTGTGGTCTGATTTTTGAGAATCCGACACCCTGCAGGAGGTACGCCACCTTCGGACACGCAACGGCTCCAGAATGCGTTAGTTATTTCGCTCTTGGCGACGGCATAAAACGCATTCTTGTATTCGCGGACCGCAAAGACAGCGTAGTCCATGCCGCGTTCTTCCCCCCCGACCTTGATCTCGAAGAGAAACGATCCAAGCGTTAGCGGTCGCGAGGCAAAATCGACACTGGAGGCGGTGCGGTCGGCCCGGGGTTCTATCGAAAACTCTAGGTGTTCGCAGATTTGCCCAAGGTCCCGATCGTTCAATTCGTCTTTGCGGAACTGCAACGGCCGCAGGGTTTCCAGAATTTCCTGTGCAGCCGCGGACGCCAACCGGCCGCCAATATGAAAACCGATAAACGGGTTATTTCGGTAATCCTTATTGAGCTGAATTGATGTCCCGAGATACTTGCGGACGGCTGCCTGGGTCGCTGGACCGTTAGCCCCGTCAATTTTGAAGCCGGGACCAAGAATGTCACTGAAGTGCTTGTTCGTTTTCGCGACATAACAAAGGCGTTCCTGTAGGCCACGAAAGGGACTGCCTTCTGCCACCGGTATCGGGTTAGCGTTACACGACCGGGCGACCGACGGATCAGCGACAACCGTGCTACTCGCAAGCGTCCGGCACGCCGCCAGGACCGGTGCCGCCAAAGCAAGCTGTGCGGCGCAAATCGTCGCGAGCCACCTAAACAACTTACGCATTCGTTCCGTCTCTCTTTTCGCCACAGTGGGTGTCAGCGGGTCTTGAATGGCGGCGCGTAATGCAAGCCCGGCGGCGAAGCGTTCCACAGCGCATTGAGACCGCGAAGATGGTCAAGATTTTTGTCGCCGGGCCCGCGCCGGAACGCGAACGCCCGCTCATAGACCTCGCCATAATTTCCGATCGAGGCAACGATTTCGAGGAGCCAGGTCCGGCGTAGCCCGAATGTGTCGGCGACCGATGCCGCGGAGGCCTGGATGCCTGCATACTTCAACAGGTCAGTCTGCATAGACCGTGTCAGCTGCGAAGCTTCAAAGGTATATTGGCCGCGACCGAAATCATCGTACGCACGGTTGTAGGTTTGCAGAATACGCAGTGCTTTTGCCTGGTCGAGCCCAATTTCTTCGGCACGAATGATACCATAGACGGTCCACTCAACAATGTCCGCCCAGAGTCCGTCTCCTTCGCGCAGAACCGGAGCCAGCGGCTCCTTCGACATCATTGGTGAAATCGTGCCGTCGTGGAGAAAAAACACATCGGCCACCTGGCTCGCAAACGCTTCTTGAAGGCCGACGAGTTGGCTGAAGTCGCCGGTGATTGCGGTACAAGTGCCGATCGGATTGAAAAAGTCATTGCGTGCTTCATTGGCGGTGGCAACTTCGCGGATCGTGGGTTTCGCGTCGCCGTCGAAGCGATTTCTTTCAATGTAGTCACGCAAATTGACGAGGCTCGTGGTGTTGCTCTGCACACAGATCGTCTTGCCCGCAAGATACTTGCGAATGTAGGCCTGTTCCGCTTCGCGCGCCTCCTTGCCGCGCGGGTCAAGCAGGCGATTGCGCTGCAGGTTGAGATAAGCCTTTTTCTCCGCCTCGGCTTTAGCGCCAGTGCCGGGAGAAAGGCGCACGACAATGGCTTGCCCGTCGTAATAAACAACCGGACCAAACTCGAGTTTCGAGCCGGCACCGAGGGCGAAATACTGGGTGTCTCTGGCGCTGGTTTTGGTGGTGCTCCGGAATAGAATATCAACGAACCCCGAAGCGAGAAGATCAAGCCGATCACGCGTCTGCGTCGGCTTGAATTCGATCTTGTCATCAATGCTGTGCCGGATCGACATCATTTGGAAGGCTAGGTTCCCACCGCCACGCGCGAAGAGAAATGGCGGCAGCCCGAAGATGGACACGGCGACTGCGCGACAAAAGTCAACATCCAACCCCTCCCAGGCCTGACCAGGTTGTTGAATGGACATGCCGACAAACTCTCCCGTGACACCGCAGCGTAATCGGTTGCGTGAAATAATCTGGTGCACAGTTGGTGAGTTTGCGGCTTTTTCAGCGCCTTGAAGTTTTAGCCGGGACGCGTCGGCCGACTGCCCCAGAGTGCTGCTCCCAACTAATGCTGCAGCGAGCGCCAGCGTCTTGAAAACAGTCATTGAGTTATTAAAAGACATGCGTGAAAACCTCGTAGGAGTTGGTTTCTATGCCTGCGTAAGCGCTTCGGCACCGAAAACCAAAAGTCAGGTCGAGGCACGCTTGTTGGGCAAACCAACGACCGGATAGCAGGGCGTAACTCGTGTATCTCGCGCGTCATTTAACCTGCCATCCACGTTATCTACGATGCCGCAAAGCAGAACGACCGCAACGCGTTGCGGATATCCGAACCGGCGCTCGAGCCTTACGGCCACGCCACACCTCTGCCCCCGGTCGGCATAGCAATCCGATTGAAAGACAGTCACCGACGGTTCAACTTCGCAGTTGATCTTTGCACGCGATATGTTGAAAGTAGCGCATGTTGACGAACGATTGAAAGTCTAAAATCGAGCACACCGTCGTGTTTTTTAAGGCTGAGAAAAATGGTTTTGGCACGTCTTATCCCGCGGTTGGCTTCTCGGTCGACGGTGCGACGTGGACGCAGCCGCGCGCGGTATCGGTCAATTCCCGCTTGGGGTCTATCCAATGCGCTGACGGCCAGGATTTCTAATCCCAAGGGGTTTAAGTAATGGATGGACGCGAGCTGGCCGAAACGGTCGCGACGGATCTGGGCACTGACGTTGTCGCAGCAGTTCAGGACGCTCAAACGGCCGCAGACGCCAGGAGCATTGGGCTTGGCGTCGGCGAAGCAGCGGCCATTGGAGCCTTCCTAACCGGCTGCGCCGATCTCGTGGTGCGCATCTGGCGCGCGCGGCAGGATCGCGCACTGCTGATCTTGCAACTAGCGGAAGCTGATGAGGTGATGCAGCGCGTCCCGCAACTGGACCCGGAAGTCCGGCTCGATCTCACTGCCCGGGTCTTAGCGCGCTTCCTGCCAGATGACTTTGGATTGCCTGGAGGACACGCCGAGGCGAAGACCGGCTGGATTAACGGCTACATGGCATCCCGCAGTAAGCAGAGCGCCAACGGCCACGCCGAGTCTCGCAGCTTTGCCGGTGGCGCCCCACTCCTGATACCTTTTGCCGACCAGGACTATTGGATCGTGCTCAACAATATCGGCTGGCTCCCCGATGGGAAAGAGACCGATAAGGTCGTTCGTGTCGACGTGCCCAAGGGTTTCGTAACGGATTTGGCATCGGTGCCCGGGTATCTCTGGCCATTGCTCGCTAAAACCGGCAGGCATGGCAACGCCGCGATCTTCCATGACTGGCTGTATTGCTACCAACCGTGTTCAAGGCTCGAAGCCGACAACACATTCGCTTATGCCCTCAAGGACATGGGCGTCGATAATGTCACTCGTCGCGTCATGTATCATTCGGTGCGCATTTTCGGTGGACGCGGCTGGCAGCGTCATGGCGAAGAAAAGCAGCAGGGCGTGAAATGGATTCTTAAAGAATTCCCCGATGATCCTCGAATTTCCTGGGCTGAATGGCGCGCCCGTCAGGACGTTTTCGCGTAACCGCCTGAGGAACCGGGGTTTGCCGGGCTGCAGTATGCGTAGGAGTAAGTGTGGTGGGCACATCATATGAGGGCGATATCCCGGCCGGCGCGGGTCTTGCCGTGCCGATCCAAAAGCGCGTGGCGCTCGTCGTCGGGAATGGCGCGTACCGGAGCACTGCACCACTGAAGAACCCGCGCAACGATGCGCGGATGGTTGCTGACAAACTGCAAGACCTAGGTTTTGAAATCGTCGGTGGACGCGAACATGGCACAGACCTCAACTACGCGTCGATGTCTGGACTGATCCGCGACTTTTCCCGGAAAATCCAACATGGGGTCGACGCTGCTCTGTTTTACTTCGCCGGGCACGGCATCCAGGTCGAAAGCCGCAACTATCTCGTGCCAATTGATGCAGAATTGCAAATGGAGTGCGCGGTGAGTGACGAACTCATCGAGCTGCATCACGTCCTCAGATCGATGGAGCGCAATGCACGATCCAGCCTGGTCCTGCTCGATGCCTGCCGTAACAATCCGCTGGCGCAGAACCTGGCGAGGCGGATGGGAAGCAGCACAAGATCGATGCAGGTCGGCACGGGCCTGGCTGAGCAGGACATCCTCTCAGGTACCCTGATCGCTTACGCGACCAATCCCGGGCACATCGCCTACGACGGCGATGGCGAGAATGGCTTCTTTACGCGTGCTCTTCTCGACAACATCGATGATGCAACCTACGAAATCGAAGCGCTCCTCAAAGCTGTGCGCATGCAGGTGGTTGCGGCCACCCGCGACAAGCCGAACGGTCCGCAGATCCCGTGGGTGCACTCTTCGCTGATGGAGCACTTCTACTTCCACCCCATCGAGGAACGCGCTCCGAACCCGACGCCCGAACCATGGCCGGAGCCCCGGCCGGAACCCACACCCACACCGAATAAAACCGCTGATCGTGCGGGTGGCCGCACGGCAGCCAAGCCTGGCCAGCGGTCCAAATGGGCGGCTGCTGCTGTCGCGGCTATAGCAGTGCCCGCTGCCCTCCTCTTCGGGTTGACCTCGGCAGACGACAGGCAGTCCATTTGGACGTCCCTGCAAGCGACCCTCGCAACTGTTCCAGAACCGTCGCGCAACGAACCGGCTGAATCAAAGTCACGGGGCGGCAACGCGACTATCAAGACTGCGGTAGAGGCCGAACTTGAAACTGCGGTTGGCCCTGACGCCGATGCGCAAGATAACATTCCCGAACAAGTGCCTGAGTCAAAGGCAATGGTTGCTAAACTTAAGGGCAAGCCGTCGACGCACAACGCCGCCGAGTCCCTCCCCCGTGAGCTCTTGTCAGACAAACGTCATGAAACGGCAGAGCCCGACTTCTCGCGTTGCAGTGGTTTAGAAATCAACGTTGTCGAAAACCGCCGCAAAACCGCCTGCGTCAGACCTGGCAACCCACGGGCAAGCGGATTTCAAGAGTGCCTGAACGGACGCTGCGCGCCCAGAATGCTCGTTGTCCCTGCCGGCAGCTACCTGCGCGGCTCAGACGATGGACCGACCGAAGAACGGCCGGTGCGGCGCGTGACGATAGCTCGACCGTTCGCAATCGGTAAGTTTGAAGTGACTTTCGATGACTGGCAACAGTGTGTCGACGATAGGGTCTGCAAGCCGCTTGCAGCGGCCGCCACCGGCAGTATGGACCGGCCGGTTAGCCATGTTTCATGGCGCGATATTACGGAGGACTACCTGCCGTGGCTGAACGACAAACTCGGGTTGCGCGACGCGACTGCCTATCGGTTGCCGACCGAGGCGGAGTGGGAGTATGCGGCGCGCGCGACCATGCCAACGCGGTACGTGACAGGCAACAGCATTATTCCGGACCAAGCACGCTTTGCCCGGGGACGAAGCGGGCGGACCGCGGAGGTGGACTCGAGCTCTTACCGATCGAACGCCTGGGGCCTGCGTCACGTCCATGGCAACGTTTCAGAGTGGGTGCAGGACTGTTTCGCAAACGGCTACGGACAGGCCCCTAGCGACGGGACCGCCTATGAGACCGAAAACTGCACGCGGCGCGTCCATCGAGGTGGCTCGTTGACGAGTACCGCCGACGAGATCCGCTTCTCGGCGCGCGACATGGCATTGGATGACCAATTCAGCCGGGCGGTTGGCTTCCGCGTCGCACGTTCGCTTTGATTTTGATCTGACCCTCGGTTCACGCGGCTGGTTGCACTAATTGTCTGCTGGTTATGACCACAAAGGGGGTTGGCGGTTCAATCACGCAAAGCTCCGCAGACCGTCGGCGCCGCACTGGCGTCGGCATAGCTGATTCCGGTCCGGCTGATGTGGAAGCGACCTAATGTTGGTTGGCACGGGATCTCAACTAAGGCGGAGTTGGTTCGGGTCGCGGCAAACAGCTCAGTTCCACTAGGCATGGACGGCCGATGAGTGCTTCGGCTCAATCGCAATATTCAGTGCTACTCTGCTTTCCGTGGGCTAAGGGCGCTTTGCGATGCTCTTCCGACGACTTCAGTCGCGACGTGGCCGTCCGCCTGCTTTGGTGACGATCGGAATACCCTCTAATGTTGCCATAGTCGAGAGAGCCTTGTGGGCGGGTAAAGCCAAGACCGTTGTATGATTGCTTGTTTTGATCTTATACGATGCACAAGCTGGCGTTTGTTTTTCAGTCGCAAGTGACCCGACGCCGACCTCAGCCCAGCGCCGGGTTATGTCAGCTTGCGAAGGTGCAGCGGACAAAACATCCTGCGATGTCTGCAGCTTGAGGTGAAAAAAAGTGTCACGCGCACGCCATGAGGTCTCAGGCTGACCCTAAGCGGAAAAGCTCATTCAAACCCACTCCTCCCCTAAACCGACTGCCAGAAGCTAGCGTCCGACATAACGCCAAGGTTTGCAACGCTTAGCTAAACATTTCCGCAAACTAGTTCAGAATTGCAAACCGACGCGTAAACTGCCCGCATGCGTTTCGATGTCCTCGCTGAAGCGTCCGTCGTAGCGCAGACGTACATCGACGCCATTGGTTGGGTCGACGATATCAAGGCCTGCCGTGACATTGCCGACAATGTCGTCGAGTTCCGTCTCTGAGAGGAAGCTACCTGCACTCGATGGAGCACCTGTCTCGGCCCCCCAAAACTATGCCATTTTATGGTTAGCAGTTGGGGAGATTGGCATGGCCCGGAAGCGTCATTCGGACGACGACATCCTGAAGCTTTTGCGTGAGATCGAGCTACATCTGGCCGGGGGAGCAGATGTTGCGACGGCATGCCGGGCCACCGGGGTAAGTGACGCGACCTATTACAATTGGCGCAAGAAATTTGGCGGCATGGGGCGGTCTCAGCTATCGGAACTGAAGGCGCTTGAGAAAGAGAACCAGCGTCTGAAGAGGATCGTCGCCGATCTCGAACTCGACAAGCTGATCCTGAAAGAGATCCTAGATTTTTTAAAGCCGAAGGCCTGACGGCGGGTGACCTTCGTCGGGCTGTCGTGCATGTGCGCCAGAAGCTCGGCACATCGGAACGGCGAACGTGCCGCGCGCTTGGCGTCTCGCGGTCGACGCAGCAGTACAAGTCCGATTTCAAAACGATGATGATCTGCGCCTGGCACTAATCCGGCTGGCCAAGCAGTACAGGCGGTATGGTTATCGCAAGGTCGGTGAACTGCTTGTCGCCGAAGGCTGGCGGGTGAACCACAAAAGGATAGAGCGTCTTTGGCGCGACGAGGGTCTGCAGCTGCCGGCCCGGCACAAGAAGCGCAAGCGTCTTTATCATCATGACGCGTCGGTCATCCGGCTCAGGCCCAAGTATCCGAACCACATCTGGGCGATCGACTTTGTGCACGACAAGCTGAGCAATGGGCGTGCATACAAGATGCTCACCGTGCTTGATGAATACACGCGTGAAGCTCTGTGCGTCGCCGTTGCAGCCAAGATGGGCGCGACCGACGTCCTGGAGGCGCTCTATCCACTGCTGCTCAAACGCGGCAAGCCCGAATATATTCGCTCAGACAATGGCCCCAAGTTCTCGGCCGCGCCGTTCCAGGACTGGCTCCGGCGTGTTGGCATCCAACCGATCAGGATCTATCCAGGTTCACCTTGGGAAAATGGATACAACGAGCGTTTCAACGGCACGCTCCGCCGCGAGGTGCTCAAGGCGGAGTGGTTCACGACGATGCACCAGGCCCAGGTGATCATCAATGGCTGGCTCAAACTATACAATCACATCCGCCCGCATCACGCTCTCGGCATGTGTCCCCCGGTGCCCGAAACGTTATTAGAGAAACCCCAAATCTGTGGCACAGACGCAAGGGGATAGACAGATTCAGGAACGGCGCACAGGCAAGTTGAAAGCCCCTGCCCGCAAGAACCTGAACGAGGACTTCCCGCTGCGAGGCTTTGTCTTATGCAGCGACTGCGGAGAGCCGCTGACGGCATGTTGGTCGGCGGGGCGGCGCAAGAAATACCCCTATTATCTGTGCGACACCAAGGGCTGCGCGTCCTACCGTAAGTCCATCCGCAGGCAGGACGTTGAAAGCGGGTTTGATATTATTCTCAAACGCCTGAATCCAAGCCCGAACCTGATCGATCTTGTGATTGCCATGTTCAGCATGCCTGGGCGCAGCGCGGACACCAAACCGAAGACATAGCCGCGCAGTTAAAACGCGACCTTGCCGCTGCTGAGAAGCAGATTGAATCGCTTGTGCAGCGGATCATGGAGGCGTCCAGCCCGTCGGTAATTAGCGCCTATGAATCCAAAATCGAGCAACTGGAACAGCAGCGTGCGGCGCTCACCGAAAAACAGCAGAATCTGCGCCGACCGAAGGGCAGGTTCGAAGACCTTATCGAACACGCTTTGATGTTTCTGACAAACCCGCACAAACTCTGGGCTTCGGGCGATTTTGCAGCCAAGAGAACCGTGCTCAGATTGGCCTTTGCAGAGCGTCTCGCCTGCTGCCGAAAATCAGGTTATCGAACACCGAAAACATCGTTTCCGTTCAAGGTGTTAGAGCAAATTTACAAGGGAAATTACGATATGGTGGAGCCGAGGGGAATCGAACCCCTGACCTCTACAATGCCATTGTAGCGCTCTCCCAACTGAGCTACGGCCCCGAACCTCGGGACAAACGGCAGCCAAACATATGCGCCGTTTGAGATCGCGTTGATTAAGGTCTTGCGCGGAAAACTGCAAGCCTAAAATTCGCATTCAGGGACTGGTTTCATCAGCCAGCCCCTGTGAAACTGGGCAAATCCCTACGTCTCTTCGCTGTCACCGTCGGAAATACCGGGAATAATATCGGTGACGTTGCCGTTGTCGTCTTCCTCATCCTCAAGAAAGGTATCCGAATCGTCGTCATCGTCAGGAATCGACTCATCGGTTTCGATGTCCGCCAACTCACCGTCTTCGGCAGCAGCCGTTTCATCGGTCTGCGTTTCTTCTTCGGCGGTCCTTACCGGTGCCTTTTCCTTGGGCTCTTCGACAACGGCTCCGACGGGCGCGTGGGCGATGACATACTCCGAGCCGCAGAGCGGGCAGATGATCGGATCGCGGTTCAGGTCATAGAAGCGGCCTCCGCAATCGGGGTTTTGGCAGGTGCGCTTGGTGCCGCGGGCGTCGACAGTCTGCATGACGTTCGTGTGCCTCTTTAAGTTCGCTGTTCGTTTATCAGGATCGAAGCCGTCTGCCATACGCGGTGGCCGCTGTCAAAATTTACCTTCGTTGGCAGTTGGCGAATAGCCCGGCTCGATTTTGGGCAATCTGCCACCATTGACACGAACTGCCGCAGGTTGCTGTAAGACCATCATCTCACAGTCGACCTGCCATGCTCGTGCAACTGCCGGTCGAGCTTCAAATATCTGCCCTCGCCACCAAGATCCGGATATCAGCCCAGTGTCGCACGCCAAAGCCCAGCCCCTGTCGTCTTCCAAATCGCCGGCCCTGAAGGGGCAAACGACCGTGCCCGGCGATAAGTCGATTTCCCATCGGGCACTGCTGTTTGGGGCGCTGAGCTTAGGCACGACCCGCATCAGCGGTCTTCTGGAGGCCGAAGACGTGATCAATACGGCCAAGTCGGTGACGGCGCTCGGCGCGCCGGCGGCGAAAGAAGGTGATGAGTGGATTGTCAAAGGCCGTGGCATCGGGGGCTTAACGCAGCCCACAGAACCGCTCGATTTTGGCAACTCGGGAACCGGCACTCGGTTGATGATGGGGGTCCTGGCTGGCCATGATTTCCCTGTCGAAATGGTCGGCGACGCTTCACTGTCACGTCGCCCGATGGGTCGCGTCCTCAATCCGTTGAAAGATATGGGCCTCGAGGTGGTCGCCGGTGAAGGCGACCGGCTGCCGCTTACGGTCCGTGGCCGTGCCGAACTCGTGCCAATGACCTATGAGCTGCCTGTCCCGTCCGCCCAGGTAAAGTCTGCGATTTTGATTGCGGGTCTGCATGCGGCAGGCGAAACGACCGTCATCGAAGATGAAGCGACCCGCGACCACACCGAACGCATGCTGAGGTTTTTCGGCGCGGCAGTTGGTACGACGTCAGATGACAAGGGTCGAACCCACATTGCTGTCAAAGGTAATCCGACGTTGCAGGGGCAGGCCGTTCATGTGCCTGCCGACCCATCCTCGGCGGCCTTTTTGATCGCGGCTGCTGTGATCGTTCCTGGCTCAGATGTCACAGTTCAAGGCGTCCTGACCAACCCGACACGCACCGGCTTCTACGAGACACTGCGCGAGATGGGCGCCGACATCACCTTCGAAAACCAGCGGGAAGAAGGCGGCGAACCTGTCGCGGATATCCGCACCCGCTATTCAAAGCTCCGGGGCGTCACCGTTCCTCCCGAGCGCGCGCCATCGATGATTGATGAGTACCCAGTGCTGGCCTGCGTCGCTGCCTTCGCATCCGGGAAGACAGTCATGGAGGGCCTGGCCGAATTGCGCGTCAAAGAAAGCGACCGGCTTTCAGCCACCGCGGCAGGACTTAACGCAAATGGCGTCGAAACTGAAATTGATGGCGATACCCTGACCGTTCTGGGCACACCCGAAGGCGTGCAAGGCGGCGGAACAGTCGAAACCCATCTCGATCACCGTATTGCGATGGCATTCCTTACGATGGGGCTCGCCACTGAAAATCCGGTCACTGTCGACGACACCGCGATAATCGCAACAAGTTTCCCCGAGTTTCTCGGCCTGATGGATGGATTGGGTGCGGTCTTTCAAACCCAGGGCGGAGCTGCCGAATGATCATCGCAATCGACGGTCCGGCCGCCTCTGGGAAAGGTACCCTCGCCCGGCAAGTGGCCGCGCATTTTGGTCTCCATTACCTCGATACCGGCTCGCTCTATCGCGCGGTTGCGCGCGATGTGCTGGCGCGGGGCTTTCGGCTTGACGATACATGGGCGGCAGTTTCATTGGCACGTTCCCTTGATCCCGCATCCCTCGACGATGATGGACTGCGCGCTCCGGGCGTCGGGGAAGCAGCCTCTCGAGTGGCCGGGATCCCCGAGGTCCGCGCGGCTTTGCTGCAATATCAACGCAACTTTGCAGGCCGTGCACCCGGAGCTGTGCTGGATGGTCGCGATATTGGAACCGTCGTATGTCCGACGGCCAAGGTGAAGATATTTGTAACTGCAACCGCAGAAGAGCGTGCGCGCAGGCGTTATGAGGAGCGCAAGGCCCAGGGTGAGGACGTGACGTATGATGGTATTTTGGAACTGATAACAAACCGGGACGCGCGTGATACAGCCCGCGGCAGTGCGCCCATGCGGCGTGCCGAAGATGCCGACTTGCTTGATACGACCGAAATGGATATACAGGCGGCATTCGACGCTGCGGTCGGATTGATCAAGAGGAAGATCAGCCAATAGGGTGCGCGGGAATTCGCGGGCCCTTAATTTCGTTGGCGGCTAGAGCCCATCGCTGCAGCAACCGATTCCAATTCCATCTCATTCGTGTGCCTTTTCGCGGCGCCGCGAAGAACGTAGCCGCGTTCTTCCCGGTGCCTCATGCACATTAGAAATTCAACCGAACTGCCCGCGCCGATTTTTGCGCAGCGGGCTCGCCAAACCGCTCAAAGGAGCAACTTTTACGTATGTCGCAGTCTGAAGTGTCCAACGAACTCAACCCAACCCAGGACGAATTTGCCGCCCTGCTCGCCGAAAGCCTAGCCAAAGAAGACGTTTTTGAAGGAAGCGTCGTTAGTGGCAAGATTGTCGGCATCGAGAAAGACCTCGCGATCATTGACGTCGGCTTAAAAATGGAAGGCCGCGTGCCACTGCGCGAGTTTTCAACGGCTGACAAAGAAGCCGATTTGAGCATCGGCGACGAAGTTGAAGTTTACCTGGAGCGTATCGAAAACGCGCGCGGCGAAGCGGTCCTCAGCCGAGAAAAAGCACGCCGCGAAGAAAGCTGGAACCGTCTCGAAAAGCAGCACGAGGCTGGCGAGAAGGTCACCGGTGTCATCTTCAACCGCGTCAAGGGTGGCTTCACAGTCGACCTTGATGGCGCTGTCGCCTTCCTTCCTGGCTCGCAGGTTGACATCCGCCCCGTCCGCGATATCGCGCCGCTGATGCACCAGCCGCAACCATTCCAGATCCTGAAAATGGATCGCCGCCGCGGCAACATCGTTGTTTCCCGTCGTTCGGTACTGGAAGAAACCCGTGCCGAACAGCGTGCCGACATCGTTGCCCGCCTCGGCGAAGGTCAGGTCATTGATGGTGTAGTCAAAAACATCACCGATTACGGTGCCTTCATCGATCTGGGTGGCATCGACGGTTTGCTCCACGTCACCGATATGGCTTGGCGTCGCGTCAACCACCCATCCGAGATCCTGAACGTTGGCGACACTGTCAAGGTCCAGATCATCCGGATCAATCCAGATACGCAGCGCATCTCCCTTGGTATGAAGCAGCTGCAGTCGGACCCATGGGAAGCCATCGAAGCCAAATACCCAGTTGGCGGCCGCTTCAAAGGCACCGTCACCAACATCGCCGATTATGGTGCGTTTGTTGAACTTGAAGCCGGCGTTGAGGGTCTCATTCACGTCTCCGAAATGAGCTGGACCAAGAAAAACGTTCATCCAGGCAAGATTGTCTCGACGAGCCAGGAAGTTGAAGTCCAGATCCTCGAAGTCGACCCCAACAAGCGCCGTATCTCTCTTGGTCTCAAGCAGACCCAGGACAACCCTTGGGAAGCATTCCTCACCGAGCATCCACGTGGTTCGATCGTCGAAGGCCCAATCCGCAATATCACCGAGTTCGGCCTCTTCATCGGTCTGGAGGGTGGCGTGGACGGCATGGTTCACTTGTCGGACCTCGACTGGAACCGTCCTGGCGACGAAGCCATCAAGGACTACAAAAAAGGCGACAACGTTCAGGCAGCCGTACTTGATGTCGACAGCTCGAAAGAGCGCATTTCACTCGGTATCAAACAGGTTTCCGGCGACCCAGCTGAAACCATTGGCGGTTTCCGCAAAGGTGAGACGGTCACCTGCGAGGTGGTGGCAGTTCAGGAGAACGGTATCGAGGTCAAGATCGCCGACACGGACATCACGACGTTCGTCAAGCGCTCTGATTTGTCTCGCGACCGTTCTGAGCAGCGCCCAGAGCGTTACAACGTTGGCGATAAGATCGACGCCGCTGTAATCAGCCTCGACAAGGCCGCCCGCCGCATCAACGTTTCGGTTAAGGCACTTGAAATCGCTGAAGAGAAGAAGGCTGTCGCGCAGTACGGTTCTTCCGACTCTGGCGCATCGCTTGGCGATATTCTCGGCCTCGCCATGAAACAGCGTGAAGACTCTGGCGAAGAAGAAGGTGAGACGCCAGAAGCCACCGAAGAGAGCGAAGAAAAAGACGACAAGTAAGCCGTCGCAAAATCTGGCGATAGTCAGAGCCTCTCAAAAGAACACAGCGCGCTGGCAGTCCCGGCGCGCTGTTTCAATTTGAGGCAAAGCTAAACAATAAATCTGCCGTGCGGACGGTCCGTCGCTCGGGCCCATAACCCCTGCAAATGGCGGCGTTCAGGATTGCCAATGCTGCAGCTGCGAAACCGCGCGAAATCGGCCTGATACTTGCCTAGCTTTTGCTGCAACACATTATTAATTGTCTGTTACCGCGGCACGTGCCGCAAATTGACGGGATTTTGGAGCAAGTTTATGAGCCTCGACGTCGACACCCTTCTTGACCGCCGGCGTATGCGTCGCAAGGTCACTTTCTGGCGGGCCTTGGCTGTTATCGTCGCCTTGGTCGCCGTTGGGGTCGCATTGACAGCCGGAAACGAGCGCGCCGGCTTCTTGGCCCCAAGCCAGATCGCCCGCATCTCGATCACCGGAACGATCACCGAAAACCGTGAGCAGCTCAAAATGCTCGATAAGATCGAGCAGGCCGACCACGTCCAGGCATTGATCGTTTATGTGAACAGTCCAGGCGGCACGACGACAGGCGGTGAAGCGATCTATGATGGTCTTCGCCGGATCGCTGCAAAAAAGCCTGTTGTGGCGCAGTTTGGCACCGTCGCAGCATCGGCTGGCTATATCGTCGGTTTGGGCACTGACTATATCGTCACGCGAGGCAATACGATCACAGGCTCGGTCGGCGTTATCGTCCAGTGGCCGGAAGTGACCGACCTTCTCGATAAGATCGGTGTCAAAATGAACACCGTAAAAAGCGGTTCGCTGAAAGCCGAACCTAATCCGTTCATTAAGGCAAACCCCGAAGCCCTTGAAGTTACCTCCGAGATGATCGCCGATGGGTTCGACTGGTTCCATGGGCTTGTTGAAACACGCCGCGGCATCAAAGTTTCAGATGTGCCCGGATTGCGTGAAGGACGGGTTTTCTCAGGCCGCCAGGCCAAAACATATAAGCTCGTCGACGCTGTCGGCGGAGAGCGCGAAGTCCGCGATTGGCTCGAAAACGAGCGTGGCGTCGAGGGGCAGTTAAAGATTGTTGACTGGCACCCCCAACAGCCAGGCGCCTGGGGCGTATCGGCGTTTGCGACCGAAATGGCCCGTAGTATGGCGCGCGGCGCAGCCTCTGGCATCGGCGAAGCGGTACAATCAACAACTGGTCTTTCGTCGCTTTCTCTTGACGGGCTGCTCGCGGTTTGGCAACCTCCTGAAAATTGAGGAATAACAACGACTTTGTCTTCCGGAGGCGGCGGTGATCAAGTCGGAACTGATCCAGCGGATAGCAGCAGCGAATCCGCACCTTTACCATCGTGATGTCGAGCGCATCGTGAACGTGATTTTTGACGAGATCGTCGAGGCCTTGTCCCGTGGCGATCGCGTGGAGTTACGTGGCTTCGGCGCGTTTACAGTCAAGCATCGACCGGCGCGCGAAGGGCGAAATCCACGCACTGGGGCACCCGTTCCAGTTGCTGAAAAGTTCGTGCCCTTCTTCAAGACCGGCAAAGAGCTTCGCGAGCGGTTAAACTCTCAACGAAAATAGCCTCGCACGTTCGTTGGTGTTCGGCTATTTTTCCCTTGAACGGTCCGCGCCGGTCGAGGCGATGCCGCTTTGGCATGCTGCATATCGATCAAGCCGGTACAGGCCACGGCGCATAAAGGCCAGTCCACCAACGCAGGTAGCTTCAAAGTGTTGAAACGTCTCGTATCCATCCTCGTCGCGTTCCCCGTTGCGATTCTTCTCGTCGCCCTTGCCATTATCAATCGTCACGACGTGCGAATGGTGCTTGATCCGTTCAAGCCGCAAGCACCCTCGATCGAGGTTAATCTGCCGTTCTATTACTACTTGTTCGGTGCGCTACTAATCGGTGTCTTGATCGGCGGCGCTGCGACCTGGATCAGTCAGGGCCGTTGGCGCAAGACGGCCCGCGAGCGCGCGAGAGAAGTCCGTCGCTGGCAGGCGGAAGCCAACCGCTTGGTCAATGAGCGCGATGCCGAGGTCGCCCGCCAGGGTGGTGCAACTACGAAAAGCTTGATGCTTGCGCATCGCTAACGAGGGAAGCAGGTCAAGAACTCTGGCGCGAAAGCCTGCTCGATTGCTCTGGTAACTCCTGGCCCCGGTGACCCAATGACCCAGGTGAAAATCTGCGGACTAACAAGTGCGGCTGCCGTTAGGCACGCGATTTCTGCCGGCGCTGACTACGTCGGCATTGTCCATTTTGCCAAAAGCCCACGCCATGTAGAGCTTGATGCGGCCCGCGAGCTTGCCGTTTGCGCGAGAGAAACAGCCAGCGCACGTTCGGTGGTCCTCCTCGTCAATCCGGCCGATGAATTGGTTGATCGTGTCGCGCATCACGTCGCGCCCGATATCATCCAGCTGCACGGCTCGGAAACGCCCGACCGCGTCGCAGAAATCGGTAACCTGGCGCAACGGCCAATCTTCAAGGCTGTCTCAGTCGCCATCAAGCAAGACATCACCGATGCCACCGAGTATCTGACGCCAGGGTGCGCAGACGTCATCCTGTTCGACGCCAAGCCCCCACCGGACGCTAACCTACCCGGCGGCAATGGTCTCAGCTTCGATTGGACGATACTTGACGGCGTCGCCGAGGAGTTTCCATTCGCGTTGGCTGGCGGCCTGACGCCTGATAACGTCGCTGAAGCAATCGCACGGACCAAAGCCGCGATTGTCGATGTGTCATCGGGCGTTGAGGCTGCGCCGGGTGAAAAAGACCCAAAGCTCGTTGAGAGCTTCATTCGCGCAAGCAAAGGGCTTGATCTCAATGATCAAAATGGGCGCTAATTGCGTATAACCGATAAGATCTCGACCCTCAGTTCCGAAACCATCCAAAAGAACACTGCCAATCCAGTCGACGAAGTTGGCATCATCTGTTGAATAGAACGTCAGCGCAGACCGACCCTGCGCCAAACCCAAGGAAGCAAGAGCAAAAATGTCCGACAAATCGGCCGCAATGAACAACAGCGCAGAGAATAAACCCAACAGCTACCGGGCCGGGCCCGATGACCGAGGCCATTTCGGGCTGTTTGGAGGCCGCTTCGTCGCCGAAACGCTGATGCCGCTAATCCTGGATTTGGAGAAGGCCTATCGCGACGCTCAATCCGATCCCGCGTTCGCCAAAGAGCTGTCCGATCTGATGACCTATTACGGCGGTCGACCAAGCCCGCTCTATTACGCGGAGCGCCTAACCGAGCATTACCGCGACGTTGCGAAAAAGGCTGGCGGCACGGGTGGTGCCAAAATCTATTTCAAGCGTGATGAGCTCAACCACACCGGTTCGCACAAGATCAACAACTGCCTTGGCCAAATCCTGCTCGCCCGCCGCATGGGCAAAACCCGCATCATCGCTGAAACCGGTGCAGGCCAGCACGGCGTCGCGGTCGCAACCGTATGTGCTCGTTTCGGTTTACCCTGCGAAGTCTACATGGGCGCCACCGATGTGGAGCGTCAGAAACCGAACGTCGCGCGTATGCACATGCTGGAAGCAAAGGTCAATCCGGTGACCTCCGGCGCGGGCACCTTGAAAGACGCCATGAATGAGGCGCTTCGCGATTGGGTCACCAACGTTTCCGATACCTATTACATCATCGGCACCGCCGCCGGCCCGCACCCTTACCCTGAAATGGTTCGTGATTTCCAATCGGTTATTGGCCAGGAGACACGGGAACAAATGATGGAGCGCGAAGGTCGCCTGCCAGATACGCTTGTTGCCTGCATCGGTGGTGGATCGAATGCCATCGGTTTGTTCCACCCCTTCCTCGATGACAGCGCCGTCTCCATTTACGGCGTCGAAGCCGGCGGGCACGGGGTCGAAGTCGACAACGGTCACGCAGCTTCCATGAGCGGCGGTCAGCCCGGGGTCCTTCATGGCAACCGCACTTACCTCCTGCAGGACAACGAAGGCCAAATTCTCGAAGGCCATTCGATTTCTGCAGGGCTCGATTATCCAGGCGTTGGGCCGGAGCATTCTTGGCTCAAGGATAGCGGCCGTGTGAACTACGTTCCCATCACCGATAAGGAAGCGCTTGAAGCGTTCCAACTGTGTGCAAAACAAGAAGGAATTATCCCGGCGCTCGAGCCCTCACACGCACTCGCTTACGTCTCGAAACTCGCGCCAACACTGCCGCAAGACAATTTGCTCGTAATGAACATGTGTGGCCGTGGCGACAAAGACGTTTTTGCTGTCGCGGGTTATCTCGGAATGGATATTTGAACTGCACCGTCTGATCCGCTAGGTCCTCGTTAAGAGAAAAAAGCGTTCAGACAGGTGGGGTGGAAATGCTCCGTAACCGAACCGGATTTGTACCAGTGTTGCTTGCGGCAACATTGGTCTCGCTAAGCTTCACGGCGTCATTTGCGCAGACAAGCAATCAATCGGGCGACGCGGCCGACAAGCCTTCAGCCGAAAAAGCTTCGAACGTTCAACGGCTGAACCTGATCGACCGCCAGCGCATGCTCGCAGAGATGATGGCAAAGGGTCTTTGCCTGATTGACCTGCGCGTCAACAAGAAGCTGCATCGCAACCAAATGTCGGCGGCGCAGTTCGTCTTTCATTCGACCCTCGACAATTTACGCGACGGAAACGAGGCGTTATCCATCGCCCCGGAAACTGTTGCGGAACGCAAGCAAACCATTGATGGGTTGAAGGCCGCGTGGGTCAACTACGCCGAGCCTTTAAACAGCTGGACGGGCGGGCGTTGGGGCAAAAAGCAATTTGCCTTGAAGGTCTACGAAGTCAGTGAGGACTACGCCAAGCTGATCAAAGAGGCGATTGAGCAGTATCGCAAAACGCTCATCGACGAGGGCGATATATCCTCGAAGTCTGCAAAGACGATCCTCTCAGCCGGACGACAACGCGCTCTGTCTCAGCGAATTGCAAAACAGTTCTGCCAATCGCTGTCGGGCTACAAACCTGATGAAATCAACGGACGACTGAAAGAGAACCTCGCGAAATTCAAGGACGTGACTGAGAAGTTTGCCGCGGGCGATGCGGCCGTTGGGCTCGAAGGCCAGCAACCCGGGATGGTGGTCGACGTCATTGAAAATGCGCGCGCAACTCTCAGCCCGATCGAGCCGATCATTGCGATGGCAGTTGACGGGCAAAAACCATCACAAGAAGAGCTCGACTTGGTCGCGAGCTCGACGCTGCAACTTTTGCGGCATTGGGAGAAGATTACCGCGACCTATGTTGTGCTGGCGAAGAACTAGAACCCGCCGCCCGTCCTGAACCGGCCACGGCTACGCTTTCCGCGGCGGCGACCGCCACCAAAAGGCGGAAAGCCTTGACTGCGCCGGAACCCATCGGCCGGACGGCTCTTCCAATGATGCCGCCGTTGCGATCGCGCCCAATAGTCGGCTGCCGTGATGGCACCATTGATCAGTTCGCGCAAAACCACTTCGGCGATGTCATCCAGCTCGAATTCAGAGCCCGGATCGTCATAGTAGTTTCGCCGGAACCGCGATGCGACGTCGAGAAGTTCCTTGCGCTTGCCGTTGATCTTGTTGAGTTCTTTGCGCCGCCGATCAAGATTGCGCTCGGCATCTGTCGTCTTGCGCTCAATCTCGCCGATCCTTGAGACGATCCGGTTATCTGCAGGGTCGGGTGTCTTCCGCGCTTCTTTGATCAGCTCCTGGTAGCTCTCATGCTCTAGGAACTCCACAGAGAGCGTCACGGCTTTCTCAAATGCGGAATCGAGCCCTTCCGCATATCGATTGAGTTGCCCGGTTATTTCCTCAATCTCAACGGCACTTGCTTCAAGCGATTGGTTGTTTTCGCTTTGCCGGTCGCGTACGTCAGACAATGCGCCAATCAGATCCATACCGGCCAGATCATTAACCCGCGCCGCTACCGCCTCTTCGATCTGTGTTTCGCGCTGTTCGAGATCCTCCGCCAACAGCGCGACATGCTCCTGAAGGCGATCAGGAATTTCATTGAGGATGGCGTAGTTGGCGCGAGCTTCCGAGTAACCGACCTTTCGCGCGACCCAATCGTCGGCGGAGCGGATGAACCAGAAGGGCCGGTAGGTCTTGGAGCCGTACTTGCGGTTCCAAAGATACATAAAGAGAGGGTCGTTCTCGTAGGCCTCACCCTTTTGCTGGCGATCCTCTTCAGCTTGCGTGGTCTTGAGGCGCGCCTGTTCGTGCACGGATTTTGCTTCGTCGCGCGACTTCTTGAGGGCGCTGAAACTGTCATCGGCTTCTAAAGCCGTTCGCGCTTGTTGCGCCACCCGATCAAGCAGCGCTTCCTTTTCCTCAATTTCATTGACCAGACGTTCGGCATTCTCCGTTAAAGCGTCCCGCTGTTCGTTGGCTTCCTGCTCGCGCAGTTTCAACGTGTCGATGGTTGCTTGGCGCGCTTTCAATAAGCTCTCGACGCGTACTTGCAGCCGGTCAGCTTCGTCGATGATCCCATCGGAGACGGCATCCCGCGTACGAACTTCGGCAAGCTCACGCAGCGCCGTCGCGCGTTGTTCCAGGAGCGCGATGTGCGTGCGCGTGGTGTCTTCCACTTCCTTTTGCAGGCGTTGCTCCCGCGATCTCAAATCACGGATCGAGCGTTCGATTTCTTTCAGCGTACGGCGGCCCGAAACCATCACTTCCACCTCGTGATTGTGCCGCCTTTGACGGGGATGGTCCAATCGGGTTCCAACAAGCCGCGCTCTTTGCGCCCGACAATGTTGTCTTGAATGATCCCGTCGTCGTCCTTGTCCGCTTTGACCGATTGCAACACGGAGCGGTCAACCCGAACCGCCCAGGTGCTAACCTTTTCCGATTTGCCGGTTTCTTCGTTGGAGATCATCTGCTCCAGCACATTGCCATCCGGATCGACGGCTTCAACCACAAGATAGAAGTTGTAGGTATCGGGGTTGGCGTCAGGAACGCGCCAAAGTCCCGACAGCTCGCCCTGCCGATTGATGACGCGGATGTCGTAGCTTGTTCGCAGTGTCCGCAGCATCTCGGACAATTCCGACGACGATTTGCGCGCCGTTTTCGCATCTCCGGAACTCGCAGCGTTGAGGCCAGATTTCGCAATACCGTCCGCCCTCGCGGCGATAAGCGGATCAGTTGCTTCCGACGCGATATCCGATTTCAGCTTGGCAAGCCGCTTGGGCAATATGGTTGCAAGTTCGCGCTGTTCAGTTTCCGCCCGCATTTGCTCGGGCCGCTCGAAGACCGCGTAGTTGACCAGGAAGAACGCAGCAATTCCCGCAACCAGCCCGAGCACGTATTTGCCCCAGCTCCACCGCGACACATAAAGCCGCGCCAACCTCGTCGAAATGGCATCCGGGTCGGGTGGCGTGTAGGTGAAGCGGTCACCCTCAAGAGCCGCGACGCCCTCCTCTAGAATGCGGTCTGGTACCTCAATGCCTTGGCCGCGATAGATGTCCCGCAACCGGTCGATCAGATCTTTGCGGCGCGCTTCATCGTTGAGTTCACGCGCGACGAGCCCCTCGTCATGACGCAGCGTGTCAACGACATCCATGGCGATCATGATGTCATCAAGCGGTGACTTACCACCGACGGTGCCAGCCTTTTTTGGCTGGCTTTTATCGCTGGGTTGGTCCGCGTTTTGGCTGCGGTTTGTTTCTTGGTCTTCCATCGGGACTTATTCGTCGAGCAACGTTTCGCCTTCTGCCGCAAGCCGCGCCAAGCGCTTTTTGCCCTCTTCTACCGACTCACGAATTTCTTCGGAATTGCGCGTGGCGAGAACCCTCATCTCATTGATGATCTCACGCGTGCGGACCTGGAAGTTCACGACCGAATCCACCAGCATCTTGACGGACTCGGCTTTCACGGTTGGCCCATAACCAGCTTTGATCGCGGCTTCTTGCACCTTGTCGCCAATTTCCGAAAGCGTCTCTAGGCTCTTGTCGATGCCTTCCTTCATGGATTCAAGCGTGCGGGTTGATTCATGAAGGCCGAACAATCCGGTGAACGAGGCCCGTAGTGCGGTCAAAACAGCCTCGTTGGTCGAGAAGAACGAGACCGCCTGCTGATAGACACGCTCTTTCGCGTTCGTCGTCTGCGTCAGCCGCGACATCACAACTTCAGACGTGTTGTACCCAATCGTCAGGTTGTCGGAGAGGTCTTTGGCGATCTGGTAACGCTTCTCTTCATCCTGCAACGCCCGGATTTTGGCATCGCGGTCCATCTCCAGTTCGGCGCGCGCGGCAATATCATCACCTTTATAAGACGCAACTTTTTTGGAAGCTCGCTCCAATTCACGCTTCGCCGCGTTGAGTTGCTTCTCGGCTTTTTGCAGAACTTTAAGCGATAATACCTGGGCCTGCTTATAAGCCCCGCGGAAGTCGTTGTAGGCGTCCAGGATACGCCCCTCACGGATGATCTGGTCTTTCGCGTCTTTGGCGACTTCGAGATAGGTATGGCGGATCTCATCGAAGCGCTCGGATATGTCACCGCGGCGGACTTTCATCCAGACGTTGGAGACCCGCTCGAACGTGTTGATCTTGCCATCGGCCATCTGGTCGACGAGGCGTTTGGAGTCGTCTCTGATCGAGTTAAACGCCAGTACGATGTCTTCGTACCGCTCCCCGATCTGCATGGCAGAGATTTCATTGCGTACGATTTCGTTGAACAACGACACCTGGGACAACGTTTTGGCAATAATCGCGACGCTGTCCTGGTCGAGGTCGTAAATCTGCTCCAAAAGCCCGCCAATCGGGGAATCTTCCTCAACCTTCGTTTCGAGCCCGAGTTCCCGAACCTGCTTGAGGGCTTTGTCGAGCTGTTTTAGAGCAGTGCCTTTGGCCATAAGACGCGTTCCTGTCGATGTATATAAGAGTGCAAAAAGTGAAGCCCGCCAGACCAATACGACGTTGTGCTGTGATCTGGCAACGCGCGCCACTGGAGGTGGTATGTGGCTCTAATCTGTCAGTTTTGCCAGCCGCGTCATCGTAAATACCTGAATTTTTGCGATCGAAGCTTTTTCCTGACGCGATCCCCACTTGACCGCGGCCGCAGCCCGCAGCATGAAACTCTCCATGACGCACATCTCTCGAATTGACCGCCGCTTTGCTGTTCTCAAAGAACATGGCCGCGCCGCACTCGTGACCTTTGTCACGGCTGGCGATCCGAACCTCGATACCTCTCGCGCGATCCTTAACGGGTTGCCTGAAGCCGGGGCAGATATCATTGAACTCGGAATGCCATTTTCCGATCCCATGGCTGATGGACCAGCCATTCAGGCCTCATCGCAGCGGGCCTTGAAAGCCGGTCACACAATGCGCCAGACCCTCGACATGGTCGCAGAATTCCGCAAGAGCGATCCCGATACGCCGATCGTTTTGATGGGCTACTACAACCCGATCTATGTCTATCCTGGTGAAAAGTTCCTGGATGAAGCCGCCGAAGCGGGCGTCGATGGTTTGATCGTTGTCGATATTCCACCTGAGGCAGACGACGAGCTTTGCATTCCGGCTATGGAGCGGGGAATTAACTTTATCCGGCTTGCCACGCCCACGACCGATGACCGGCGCCTGCCAGCCGTCCTGAAAAACACTTCCGGCTTCGTCTACTACGTATCCATCACCGGCATTACAGGTGCTGCGGCCCCCGTCGTCAGCGATGTTCATACCCAGGTTGCACGCATTAAAAGCGCAACGGAATTACCCGTAGCCGTCGGGTTTGGCGTCCGCACTGGCGAGCAGGCCAAGGCTATTTCGCAAGGAGCTGATGGCGTTGTTGTGGGTTCGGCGCTCGTCAACGCGATTGCGGATAGCCTCGATGAAGATGGGAACGCCACTGGTACCACGGTCGATGCTGTCCTACATCTGGTTAAGGACATTGCGTCTGCGCTGCGCAGCTGACCGGCGTCAGCTGGCCAATTCGGCAAAATTAACGCTGAGGCGGTCGGAAGGTCGCATTAGCTCTTAGTGTCGCGTGCACGTGCGAAATACGTCCAAGATGTGCTATTAGCCTTTTGAGATCATCAACTGGTGAGGTGTCCCCTAGCAGGGGCATAAGAATGTGAACTGGATCAATAACTTCGTTCGTCCCAAGATCCGCGGCTTCCTAACGACTAAGCGGGAAGTGCCAGATAACCTTTGGCGCACCTGTCCCGTCTCAGGTCAGATGGTCTTCCACAAGGACCTCGAAGCCAACCAGTTCGTTTTTCCGGGCTCTGATTATCACGAGCGAATGAGCGCGCAGGATCGCCTAAAGCTCATCTTCGATGATGCCAGTTATGAAGTCGTGCCTGTGCCAGACGTGGCACTCGACCCTCTAAAGTTCCGCGACAACCGCCGCTACACTGAGCGGCTTAAAGAAGCCAAATCTAACACCGAGCTCGAAGATGCCGTGCTCGTTGGCGAAGGCAAGATGGATGGTCAGACATGTGTTGCTGCCGTTCAAGATTTCCGCTTCATGGCTGGCTCCCTTGGAATGGCCGCAGGTGAAGCCGTGATTTCGGGAATGCTACGTGCCGTTGAGAAGCACGCGCCTTTTGTTCTGTTTGCAGCGTCTGGCGGAGCGCGGATGCAGGAAGGCATCCTGTCGCTGATGCAGATGCCGCGCACAACGATTGCTGTTCAACGCCTCCGCGAGGCTGGGCTGCCGTACATCGTTGTCCTCACAAACCCAACTAGTGGCGGCGTCACGGCCTCTTACGCGATGCTAGGTGATGTGCACATTGCTGAGCCCGGCGCGCTCGTCTGTTTTGCTGGACCGCGCGTCATTCAGCAAACCATCCGTGAAGAACTGCCAGAAGGCTTCCAGCGTTCGGAATACCTTCTCGATCACGGTATGGTCGATATGGTCGTTCACCGCCACCAGCTCCGTGAAACGCTCTCGCGCGTCTGCCGCCTGCTGATGGGCGGCCACCATTACGCCGAAGCGCGCAAAAAAGCCGAAGAAAACTTGGTCCAGGCCAAGACAGTGTCCGACAAGAATCAACCTCGTGGCGACGTCAACGGCGCTGAGCATCCGGCAGCGGGAAGCAGCGCCAAAACTGATATGGCGCATGACAAGAAAGCGGAAACTTCCGCAAAACCTGAGGAAAAGTCTGGCGGCGCAGGTGCGAAAGCGCCGAAGGCGACGATCCCGCTCAACGGCTCGGGCACCAAGAAGACTGAGACCAGCAAAGATGCCGCCGCATCGAAGCTCGCCAACGAGAAGTCAAAAAAGCCAACCAACAGACCGGCGAATCCCCCGAAGGCATGATGTAGAGCCTATCATCAGCGTCGAAGAGCGGTTGCAGACCGCTCCACAGCGCCATCGATTTTGCTGAAAGCTGAGAAACGGGTGACAGACGAGCCCGCTTCCCCCAGAATGCCGGCTTACGCACCGACCCCCGGGGATTTTCACGCGGCCCATGTCCATCAGCACCGAGCCCACCGGCCAAGAGCCAACGAGCAGCAAACAACTACTCGCCGAGCTGAAGCTTCTCCATCCGAAGCTGATTGATCTGTCGCTTGGACGGATCGAGCGGTTGCTGGCAAAACTTGGCAACCCCCACAAAAAGCTTCCGCCGGTAATCCATGTTGCCGGCACAAATGGCAAGGGTTCCACGTCAGCATTTCTCCGTGCGATTTTTGAAGCAGCCGGTGCCCGCGTTCACGTCTATACGTCTCCGCATCTGATCCGCTTTCACGAACGGATTTCACTCGCTGGAGCCGATGGCATTTCCCGCCCGATCGAAGAAGACGCATTGGTCGATGTCTTGACCCGCACGCGTGCCTGCAACGACGGCGACGATGTCACCCAGTTCGAGATCACTACCGCCGCAGCCTTTCTCGCATTCGCCGAAACACCCGCCGACGTCCTGATCCTCGAGGTTGGTCTAGGCGGCCGGCTTGATGCCACCAATGTCATAGGCGCTCCTGAAGTCGCCGTAATCACGCCGGTTTCGATCGATCATGCCGACAAGCTGGGCGGAACGTTGCAGCTGATCGCAGCTGAGAAAGCGGGCATCCTAAAGCCTGGGGCCCATACGATTGTCGCTAAACAACCTGATGAAGCCGAAGCAGTTATCGAGCAGATCGCCGAGCGGGTTGGTGCACCGGCAGAGGTGTGGGGTCGCCATTACGATGCCTACGCCCAAAATGGACGGTTGGTCGTTCAAAGCGAAGACCAACTTCTAGACCTCCCCCTGCCGTCGCTCCAGGGTCCGCACCAGATCGTCAACGCCGCAGTCGCCACCATGGCCGCACTTCGCTTTAAGAGCTTTCCAGTTTCAGAGCAGGCAATCGAGCTAGGTTTGACGAAAGCACGTTGGCCCGCACGCCTTCAGCGTCTCGACGACGGCCCACTGACAGCGTTGCTGTCCTACGGCAGCGAACTCTGGCTTGATGGCGGGCATAATCCAGCCGCCGCCGAGGTCCTCTCGCAGGCCATGGCCGACCTGGAGGAACGTAGGCCCAGGCCGCTGTTTCTTGTGGTCGGTATGATGGGCCTAAAAGACATCGCAGGCTTCCTGGCTCGTTTCGAAGGGTTGGCACGCTCTGTCTATGCCGTACCGGTTCCAGGTGCCCACGAGCAGCCACTCGAGCCTGCGAACATTGTCGAGGCTGCGACCTGTTTAGGGATCTCAGCGCAAGAAGAAAAATCCGTTGAAGCTGCGCTCACCGCTATTGACCATTACCAGATGGGGCCAAAGCGCGTGCTGGTGTGCGGATCCCTATATCTAGCCGGCCATGTCCTGGCTACACAGTCGGGCGTCGAGGCTCAGCCAAACTAACTGCGCCACTGGGCCCGCATCCTTGGACACGCTGGGCAAATCGCAATCCGCATTGTGGCTTGGATTTCCCAATTCTCGCCCTATCTCCGCTTCCCGAATCAGACAATCGTATCTGCAACGAAACAGAGGCAGTGCGTGGAAGAGGCAGACCATGGGCGGAAAAGTATCAGGAAGCGGCAGCGCAAGCGCAAAATCAAAAAAGACCAAAGCTAAATCTGCCGCTTCGCCAGCGCGAAAATCCGCCAAATCGGCGAATTCCAAGTATTCGAAGAAGACCATCGCTTTGGTCTACGATTTTGACGGGACGCTCTCGCCACGCCCGATGCAGGAGTACGCCTTCCTGCCATCGATAGGTATCGATCCAGCAGCATTCTGGGATGAAACCAACAAAGTCGCCAAAGAGCACAAAGCCGATCCGCTCATCACCTACATGCACCTACTATATAAAAAGGCGAAGGAAGCCGGCGTCAGAATTGACCGTGATGACCTCGTCGCCCAAGGCCGAGAAGTCGAACTGTTTCCAGGCGTCCTAGAGTGGTTCGATGCCATCGAAGAATACACGAACATTCGCGCTGAAAGCCACGGCATCACGCTACGCCACTACCTGATTTCCTCCGGTCTGACTGAGATTGTCGAAGGCACACCAATCTATGATCGTTTCCATAATGTCTTCGCCTCAGAATACTGGTTTGAGGCTTATGACCTTCCATACCCAAAGCAAGTCATCACCGATACAGGAAAAACTCAATATCTATTTCGAATAAATAAAGGCGTTGAGGACCTTGGCGAAAACATCAATGAGCATATGCCGGAAGGCGACCGCCCGATACCGTTTTCAAACATGATATATTTTGGAGATGGGGATACGGATGTGCCCAGTATGGCCGTTATCCGCAAAAATGGTGGTCACGCAATCGCTGTATATCCACCGAATAAGCCGAAGAAAAAATGCGTTGATTTGTTTAAGGCCGATCGTATCGATTTCTTTGCTTCAGCGGACTACAGGCGGGGCAGCGATCTGTTTAATCGGACTTGTCTATTAATCGATAAGATTTTGGCATCGATTCGGATCGATGAGGAAACGTGGATGGTTGCACGCAGCACGAAGTGACGCCAACATCAAACACTCGGTAGTTGCAGCCGTATCTAGGCTTCTGGATTAGTCCTGCAAACGAGCAGTGATATATAATTGGGCAAAATTCATGTAGAGTGCAGAGTTTCAGGATTGGATTTTTTGATTTATCTCATTTTGGGTTATCGCCGGTTTTGTTTTTCATATTTTGTTATCCCTAACAAATGCAGAGTACATCCTCGAAATCTAGGGTTGGCTGAATAGATATTTTCAGCCTGCAGGAAATGGGGAGTTTCTGATGTTCAATGCGAAGGCCACCGAGCTGGAAGCAAAACTTGATGCGATTTCTCGATCGCAGGCCATTATCGAGTTTAAGCTCGACGGAACAATCATTACGGCCAACGAGAACTTTCTTGGTGCGGTGGGTTATACGCTTGAAGAAATCAAGGGTAAGCACCATCGGATTTTTGTAGACGGTGCCGAAGCGAGCAGTCGCGAGTATCAGCAGTTCTGGGCCGACTTGAACGCGGGGCAATACAAATCGGACGAGTTCCGTCGTATCAAGAAGGACGGTGAAGATCTCTGGATCCAGGCCAGCTACAACCCAATCAAAGGGTCCGATGGCAAGCCGTACAAGATCGTGAAATTCTGCACCGACGTGACAGAACGTAAGAAGCAAGATGCTGACTTGCAGGGTGTGATTAACGCCATCGACAAGTCACAGGCTATCATCTCCTTTAACCCGGACGGCACGATCATCTACGCCAATGAGAACTTCGTGAACGCCGTTGGCTATAGCCTGAGCGAAATCCAAGGCCGCCATCATCGTATGTTCGTGGAAGACAGCGAAAGTAACTCCCCTGCTTACCGCGGTTTCTGGGATGCACTGAACCGTGGTGACTTCCAGGGCGGCGAATACAAGCGCGTTGGTAAAGGGGGCCGGGAAATCTGGATTCAGGCTACGTACAACCCAATCACAGACCCCGCCGGCCGCGTTTATAAAGTTGTCAAAGTCTGCACCGACATAACCAAACAGGTGCAGGAGCGCATGCGTAAGGCTGAAATTCAAAAGGCAATCGACGCTGATCTCGAAGCGATCGCCGCAGCGATGTTGCAGACGACGGAACAGGTCGATAACTCTGCAAACTCTTCAGCCACCACATCCGCCAACGTGCAGGCAGTCGCTGCTGCAACAAGCCAGCTCTCGTCGTCAATCGGTGAAATTAGCCGCAGCGTTACGGAAGCAGCGAACATCGCCAACGAAGCGGTCGACCGAAGCCACCAGACGAATGACATTGTGACCGGTTTGGCTGAATCTGCCGATCACATTGATGAGGTCGTCGAACTCATCAACAATATCGCAGCCCAAACCAACCTTTTGGCACTCAACGCCACGATCGAAGCAGCCCGTGCGGGTGAAGCTGGCAAGGGGTTTGCCGTCGTTGCTTCCGAAGTGAAGGAACTCGCAAACCAGACCGCCAAGGCGACCGCTGAAATCGGCTCACAGATCGCGACCGTTCAGCAGGGAACGAAAGCCGCCGTCGATGCAATTACGCGGATCACGAGCGTCATCGGATCGATCAGCGAGATCTCTACAAGCATTGCAGCAGCCGTTGAAGAGCAATCCTCGGTGACGGACGAAATCTCGGGCAATATGCAATCGGTCTCAACGGGTGTGGACACCATCGCAGAGAGCATCAACCAAATCTCTGCAGCCGCCAACGCCGCGAACAGTTCGACGCAAAAGGTCAAACAGGCTTCTCGTGAACTGGTCGCGTGAACAAAAAAAGAGCCGGCTTGGGCAGCGCACCTAGTACGGCCCGTATGGCATTGACCGTCCAAATCAAGAAATCAAAGAGCCCACGCTTTCCGCAAGGATGGCGTGGGCTTTTCCTTTTTGCGAATAGGCTTGTAACGGCCCTGTTGCTCCCCGATATGCCACGCTGCAGCGGCAAATATGTCCTCGGTGCCGTAATAACCACAAATCAGCCATTTCGCGCGGGCAGGCATAGGCCAAAGATTGGGGTCGGAGCGTAGCGGGGGCGATCCCTAGGGCAGCGCTGGCGCAAACGGGAAAACAAACATGGCAGAGCAACTAAGGCTGGGTCAGGCCCGCCTTGAAACAACGACGAAAATCACGCTGGCGGTTCTTGCTCTCGCAAGCGGCGTCTACACCTATCTCGGCGTGCGCGGTTTGCTGAACGGCGATGCCGTTGTCGTGTTCTTCGGCGCTGTCATCTACTCGGTGGCCGTTTCCGTCGGTATTTACGCGTTCTGGTCCTATCTGATGCGGTTTCTGCCGCATGTCGAAAGCGCTGGTGCGCGCTCTTGGTTATTCGTCGCCATGGCGATCGGCTCCTGCATGATTATCGCCATGTCGAGCTGGCTCAACGCGGCAGCCCTTGCAGGCTCAGCAGCCCTCGAACAACACATGGCCAATGCCACGGAGACCTACCAGCAGCAGCTCGACAAGGCGCACGCCAATGCGCTCGCAGCACAAAGTCTGCTGCCTGATATCCAATTGGCCTCAAGGCGATTTGCCAGCCTCGCACAACAAGAAAAGTCAACTGGCGCACTGACGGGAACGTCGGGGTCTGGGACCGTTGTCCAGCTTCTTGCGCAGATGTCGAAAGAGCTCAATCGGCTGGCGCTTGAAGTCGAGGAGAGCCGCGATGTCGTCAAGCGGCAGTACGAGAGCGGTGGACGGAACCTGTCGCGGATGCGGGCGCTGATATCAAATTCCGGCCCGATTGACGCCCGTGCCAATGCGTTTGGCGAAGAGACCCTGAAGCTGATTGGACAGATCACAGCCTTGCAGCAGACGTCTGTTGCGCCGTCGGTAAAACGCGCAGCAGAAGATCTAGGCAAAACGTTTATCGCACCGATTGCCGATGGACAGGATGCCGGATTGCAGCAACGCCAAACCGAGGTTGTGAGCCGAGTCGAACAGGCGCTACGTGCACAGAGCCGCGCGCTCGCCAGCGCGGCCGATGAAATCCTGCAGCGCGAACCTGTAATTCCGGCCCGCTTCCAGCCGCTTTCCCCGCCTGAGGCTGTGCTCCTATACGCCCGCGACTTCCTGCCAAGTTGGGCTGGTGCAATCTCGATTGACTTGCTGCCTGCCGTCTTGATTTTCATTATGATCATCGTCGAAGGAGCAATCCGCAGACACGGCGGCGTCGAGCTTGATGCTGAAACTATGAGCGCAGCGGACGTCATGCGCGGTGCTGAGCTTTACCGCCAAATGGAAGAACGTTTCGCTTCGCGCCAGCCTGGACGTTTCTCCGCGACAACAGCCGAGCGTCCGCCCGGCACGGCGTCACCACCAACGATGCCGCCTCAAGCTCCTCATACCGGACCGGGAGCGACCGACCCGGACCTTCCGCCGACCCAGCCATTGCCCGATGCGTTGAGTGATAAGATCACGCCAATCACCATGCCGGGCGGGAGCCGTCGCCAGGACTGATACCGCCAATAGTGATGGACGGCCGTATGAACGCCGAGACAGCTGCAACACGTGCCGATACGGCGACGAGCCAAGCCAAGAAATGGCCGGCATGGCTCAACGAGCGCGCCATCCTTGTCGGCTTGTTCCGGTTGTTGCTCATTACAACAGTAGGTTTTCTGGCGCTCGATTTCCGCACGATCTACCAGGAGGTGAACGTCCCACTTCCCGGCGAGACCCATCGCAAAGAACCAATGGTGATGGACCCGCCCAAACCGAAAGATCATCTGCGTCCTTATCTGCCTCGTGCGACGCCGGTACGCCGCAGAGGCAAGCCACCTAAGATGCCTGGCTACGCCAAACCACCAGGCCACGAATTAATTGGCGAGAAGATGCGCTTTGTACGCGGGCCTAAAGGGACTGCAAGCGCTGTCGGCCGCATTGAGCCGGGCACTGCGTTGGAGTTCACTGAGTTCCTTGATGGTCAGGGCGATGAGATAAAAAGCCTCTATTTGCACTCGCCCGGCGGTGCTGTCGCGGACGCGCTTACAATGTCAAAACTTGTGCGCGAGAAGAAGATCACAACCGTCGTGCCCGCGGGTGCCTATTGCGCCTCGTCTTGCCCAATCGTGCTGTCTGGCGGCAACGAGCGGACCGTTGGCAAAGGAGCTTGGGTGGGCGTCCACCAGATCTTTGCAGCGCGTCAAACGCCAGGAAACCTGGATGATGGAATGGCGCAGGCACAGGCCGTGACGGCAGCGGTGCAGGAGCACCTTGCAAAAATGGGTGTCGATACTGGCGTGTGGTTACATGCGATGAAGACGCCGAGCGACCAGCTGTACATCCTGACGCCAAAAGAACTCAAGGAATACAAGCTCGCAACAAAAGTGGCGGGAAGATAATTCTTCCCGCCAGCTCCGATTTTCCAAAAAGGTAATTTCGACGTCACGGTCCGCTTACTCAGCGGCTTCTTTCGTGTTCGCTAAAGGGCCTGCCGCCAGAACGTCATCGTCGACGTGCTTTGCAAACTTCTCAAAGTTCGAGACAAACATCTGTGCAAGGTTCTGTGCCGCGCGGTCATATTCCGCTGCATCGGCCCATGTTTCGCGAGGGTTGAGGATCTTTGCATCAATGCCTTCAAGGTTCAGAGGAACCTGGAAGCCAAAGAGCTCATCGGTGCGCATTTCAGAATTTGCCAGCGAACCCGATAGAGCCGCATTCAACAACGCACGCGTTGCCTTGATTGGCATCCGGTTGCCAACGCCGAATTTGCCACCGGTCCAGCCGGTATTCACCAGCCAGCAGTTTACACCATGCTTAGCAATAAGCTCGCGAAGGAGGTTGCCGTAAACTGAGGGGTGCCGCGGCATAAATGGCGCACCGAAGCAGGTCGAGAACGTGGCCTGGGGCTCGTTGCCCATTCCTTTTTCCGTACCGGCGACTTTGGCCGTGTAACCAGACAGGAAGTGATACATCGCCTGCGCTGGGCTCAGCTTTGCAATTGGCGGCATGATACCGAATGCATCAGCGGTCAGCATGACGATGTTTTTGGGGTTGCCGGCCGTGCCCGTTGCGCTGGCGTTTGTGATGGCTTCCAGCGGATAAGCCGAGCGGGCGTTTTCGGTGAGTGACCCGTCATCGAAATCCGGGGTGCGATCCACATTCAAAACAACGTTTTCGAGAACCGTCGCGAAGCGATTGGAAGCTGCGTAGATCTCTGGTTCTGCTTCCTGCGACAGGCGGATGGTTTTGGCGTAGCAACCACCCTCAAAGTTAAAGATCCCGTTTGGCGACCAACCGTGCTCGTCGTCACCAAGAAGAGTACGGGAAGGCTCTGCCGAAAGCGTTGTCTTTCCAGTGCCGGACAAGCCGAAGAAAACAGCGCTGTCGCCATCATCACCAACGTTTGCTGAGCAGTGCATCGGCATGACACCAAGCGACGGCAGGAGGTAGTTGAGGAACGAGAAGACGCTCTTCTTCGTTTCACCGGCATAAGATGTGCCGCCAATGAGCACGATGCGGCGCGTGAAGTCACAAGCGATAACCGTTTCTGTGCGGGTGCCATGATATTCTGGCGCAGCACGGAAGCTCGGCAAGTTGACCACGGTGAACTTGGGCTGGAAGCCATCGAGTTCGGAGCGTTCCGGACGGCGAAGCATGTGGCGGATGAAAAGCGAATGCCATGCGTATTCTGTGACAATTCGCGTCGGAAGCCGGAATTCTTCATCGGCACCGGCGTAAAGGTCCTGAACGAAGAGCTCTTTATCGGCGGCGAATGTCAGAAAGTCTTGGTAGAGCGTGTCAAACTGCTCGGGCGTAAACCGGGCCGCATTGTCCCACCAGATTGCGTCTTCGGTTTCGCCATCGGCAACCACAAACTTGTCATTCGGCGACCGTCCGGTGTGCTGACCAGTAACTGCTGCAAAAGCACCGCTCGACGACAGTTGGCCCTCACCGCGGTGAACTGCGATTTCCACAAGTTCTGCAGCGGTTTTGTTAGCAACGATCGATCGAGCCGCACTGAGCGGGAAGGTCAATATGGTCATGGGTTCGCTTTCGAAGTCAGATCCGGTATCCGCGCTTGGGGCTTGCGGCACCAACAAACCGGGAACCGATGGTCGGCCGAATCGTCCGGTCAACTTTGGCACGCAGGCGAAAAGGTGCAGCTTCCAAGCAATGGTGGTACTGGCGGGCAGTACCGGTCTTCACGACCCAGCGGCAGCGACGGCCAAATGCTGAACCTGCACCATAGTCCATGATGGTGTTGAGGAATCGCAGTCGCTCAGGGTTGCGTCTTCTCCTGTAATTAGGCGCAACCGCTCTCACAAGATATACGTAGGTCGGAAGTTTAACAGTCTGACGCGAAACAGAAATTCGAAAATGGCCTGAGAAACGGGATATTCTCGCAAAGCCAGAAGTTATCGGGAATTCCGTTCAGCTTGTGTTCAAACCAAGCACAGCACTTTTCATTGTGCCACATTTACTACATTAATCGGCCATAGAGCGCCAAGGCGCTGCCAAAAGAGGAACCCTGAGGGGACGACGGTATGAAAGAGAAAAGCACCATCGCGCTTGTTGATGATGAGCGGAACATTCTGAATTCGCTGCGAATGGCGCTCGAAGCTGAAGGCTTCAAGGTGCGCACGTATAGCGACGGCGCTGAGGCGTACGAGGCCTTGAACGACGAACCGGCAGATTTGGGCATCTTTGATATCAAGATGCCCAGGATGGACGGCATGGAACTGCTGCGCCGTGTGCGTCAGCAATCCGATATGCCCGTCATCTTCCTGACCTCCAAGGACGAGGAGATCGACGAACTCTTCGGTCTAAAGATGGGGGCCGATGACTATATAGCAAAACCGTTTTCCCAGCGCCTGGTCGTTGAGCGTGTTAAGGCTGTGATCCGTCGGGCCTCGGCCCGCGAGCCGGGCGCAGTCGCAACCGAAACCGCCAAAATCCTTGAACGTGGCATGTTGAAGCTTGATCCTGAGCGTCACACCTGCCACTGGGACGAAAAGCCGGTCACGTTAACCGTGACGGAATTTCTCATCCTACAAGCCCTCGCCGCTCGCCCTGGCGTCGTTAAGACACGCGACGCATTGATGGATGCAGCCTATGATGATCAGGTGTACGTTGACGACCGCACGATCGACAGCCACATCAAGCGGCTACGTAAGAAGTTCAAACAGGTTGACGACAATTTTGACGTGATCGAGACGCTCTATGGCGTCGGCTACCGCTTCAAAGAAGCCTGACAAGACTGCTCGGGGCAGCGATGATGCCAAAGATGCTAACGGGCTGCCCTTCTGCCAACGCTGTCGCGCCGATCATCGACCGGTAGGACAGCGTCCGGAACCATAATAGCGGAGAACGCGATGGCGCTTGATAGCGACCGCGACCCATCTGCGAGCGAAAGACTGATGAACCTGGGAGGCCGTGTCACCGGCTGGCTCAAGTCATCACGAGAGTCTTTGGTTGCTGCGATGGATCCGCTCTACAAAAAAACCGGCCTCCACAAAGTTCCCGTCGCAAGCACGTTGCAGCGTGTCGCGAAGGCCATAAGCGATCTGCCGCCAGTACGGTTCATCTCAGCACGGCTGGCTTGGCGCATTGTTGTGTCGAACTTGCTGGGCTTCACGATCCTGTTCTTAGGCATCCTTTATTTGAGCCTCGACTCCAGCTGGATCATTAACGCCAAACGCGAAGCGATGAAGACCCAGGGCCAGATCATCGCCGCAGCGATCGCTGGTAAGGCAGTTGTAAAAAACGGAGATCTAGAGGTCGATTCAGACCGGTTGCCAGTCAACAAAAACGCGATGATCCCATTTCGCGACGATGGCTTTGCAGCAATCCAACTATCCATACGTCCAGAGAAGGTCGCGCGTATTTTCCGACGCTTGACTGCACCCACCAACACCCGCGCCCGCATCTACGATCGCAAGGGTGATCTAGTGGTGGACTCGATTGATCTTCTGAAGAAACGCCGTTTTAGTACCGAGACAATATCTGCTGCAGACATCGAGGCACCGGTCGAAAGACCAAAAACGAAAAATATTTGGACCCGCCTCCAGCACCTTTTGATCGGCAAGGAGGTTCAGGTCTATCGCGAAATCGGCAACGCAAATGGGCGATTCTACCCAGAAGTTCGCGACGCACTCAAAGGTACTGACGCCGCGATGTTGCTGCTCAATGAGAAAAGCGAGCAGATTGTTTCGGTCGCGATCCCTATTCGGCGCTATCGCAAGGTTATGGGAGTACTCCTCCTATCAACCCCGCCCGGCGAAATCGATGACATCCTGGATGAAGCCCGAAATCGCATTTGGCCTCTCGCGATCATGGCCGTTCTTGCCAGTCTGGCGACAGGGCTATACTTGGCGCGGACTGTGGCTGGTCCGATGACACGCCTCTCAGAAACGGCAGAAAACGTTAGTCGAGATATCAACCTTTACACCAAATTGCCGGAGTATTCCGAGCGCGAGGACGAAGTCGGTCAGATGGCCCGCGCCTTTTCAGCAATGACAAAGTCGCTTTATGAACGGATCGAAGCCAGCGAAAAGTTTGCCGCAGACGTGGCGCATGAATTGAAGAATCCACTCACCGCGGCAAGTTCGATGGCCCAATCCCTTGAGTACGCGCGAACAGACGAAGACCGCGAGCAGGTCGTCCAACAGATCCAAAATGAGCTAAAGCGTCTCAATAGACTGATCAGCGATGTCTCGCGCGCTTCGATGTTGAACGCGCAGCTGCAGCGCGAAACGGCAGAGCCCTTGAAGCTTGAGACTGTCCTCGACGACGTCGTCTCGATCTTTACTGAAAAGATCTCGGGCACGGAAAAGTCGCTCAAGTTACGTTTCGACGGACCGCGCCACGGGATATTCGTTGGTGGGAATGCTGGGCGGCTAGGACAGGTCTTCACAAACCTCATCGACAATGCGCTGTCCTTTTCCCCGGATACGGGCACGGTTTCGATAACCGCAAGAATCGAAAGTAAGGACGTCGTCGTAACAATCGAAGATGAAGGACCTGGCATTCAGGCCGATAAACTCGAAGCAATTTTTTCCCGCTTCTACACCTACCGGCCAACCGAACATTCAAGCCGTGGCAATAACTCAGGCCTGGGATTAAGTATCTCGCAGGAGATTATTGAAGCCCACAATGGAAAAATCTGGGCTGAGAACCTTTATGAAAAAGGCGCGAACCAAAAAACTGCCAAACCGACCGGCTCGAGATTCTCCATTCGACTCCCGCTCCTGGATCAGAACCCAGGTCGGAGTAGCAGGCCTCGCCGCACCTGATAACTTTGACCCGTTGATACTGGCGGAGCGACGAAAAACCAGATGCCGACCGAATTTCCAATCTGCATTCACGCAACGACAATCGCTCTTGATGGTCACGCTGCGATCATCCGTGGTGCCTCAGGTCTTGGGAAATCCGACCTTGCATTACGTTGCATGGCTTCCGCCCCAAACGGCTTGATTGACGGCAGCGTCAAATTGATCGCCGACGACTATACCGAACTGTTTGACGAAGCAGGCAAGCTTCACGCGCGAAGCCCGGAGAACATCAAGAACTTGATGGAGATCCGCGGTTTGGGACTTTTCCAAATCGAAGCCGAACCTCGCGCGCAGGTTTCGCTAATCGTCGATCTGGTTCCTGCCACGGACATCGAGCGCCTTCCCGATCCCGATGCTGAGACGTCTATTGCCGGTTTCAACGTTCCAGCGATCTGCCTAGATGCGTTTGAAGCTTCCGCTCCTATTAAACTACTTCTGGTGTTGAACAGTCTGCGTCAGAGCGGAACAATGCCAAAGATCACCAAACCTGATCCCCCATCCCGATTGTAGGAAGCACGCGTTATGCTCGCATTGGTCTCGAAGGATAGTGCGTTACCTTGGCCAAGGATCTAAGGATTGCCCAGGATTTTGTCAGATGATGAGGAATGAGGTCTTGTCAAATCGCTTCTCGTCGGTTTTCGATGGGAGCCGAACCAAATCAACAGGACACGTGTTTCCATGATCGGACTTGTCATTGTCGCCCATGGCAGACTCGCAGACGAGTTCAAGGCGGCGCTTGAACATATCGTGGGCCCGCAGCGTCAGCTCGCTACGGTGTCGATCGCACCTGATGACGATATGGTAGACCGCCGCCAGAAAATTTTGGATGCCATTTCTGAGACCGATATTGGCAAGGGCACCATCCTTCTAACCGATATGTTCGGTGGAACCCCGTCAAACCTAGCGATTTCCGTAATGGACGAGACCAACGTTGAGGTTCTGGCCGGTATAAACCTGCCTGTTCTCGTCAAGCTGGCCAGCATCCGCATGGAATCGTCGCTGAAAGAGTGTGTTGCGGAGTCAGCTGAGGCGGGGCGCAAGTACATCAAGGTTGCAAGTCAGCAGCTTACAAGCGAGACTTAAAGAGTTTCGGCGTTCATCGAAGTGCCAATTGCAAGATGATGGCCGACCGTTGAACCTGTTTGTCGCTACCCTCCAATTTGCTCCCGCCCAATGCCCGAATTAGAAAGCCAGCATCCAGAAGCGATCGTCACAATCCGGAACCGCAAGGGCTTACATGCCCGCGCGTCGGCGCAGTTCGTCAAGTGCGCTGAGCGTTACGACGCCAAAATCAAGGTCAGCCGCGAGGGCCAGACGGTTGTCGGCACTTCCATTCTCGGCTTGATGATGCTGGCCGCTGGGCCGGGGACGACCTTACATCTGTTGGCAATCGGGCCGGAGGGACCAGAAGCCATTGAGGCCCTTGTCGAGCTGGTCGAAGCCGGTTTTGGCGAAGACTTTTGCGAAGACGCCTGACATCCGAGATCGCAACACGCACCAAGGTACAAATGCAAGAGCACCCGCCGGGCTGAATGCCTGACGGGTGCTTTCTTATTGGGGAATGGTGCCGATTACTTCGACAGATAAAGCTGCGAGATTTTTACAGCGATGTCCCTGAACGACTGTTTCAACTGCTCGGCGTTGTCGGCATTGTAGACGTGGCCTGGCGTTGTTGCACACTGAGCCATGGTGGTAGCTGCTTCACCGCCCTCTTCCAGCTGGAAGCCGACTGTGTAAACCGTGATGCCTTCATCTTTCATGCCCTGGCAGAGCAGTCGAGCCTGCTCGGCAGACTTTCCATTGTCCGAAGAACAGTTGCCCTGATAGTAGCTGCTGCCAGCAGATTCTTTGTCGAACTGTCCGGTTGAACAATACTGGACGTTGTATTCACCGTCCGTCATGAGGACTGCGATCTTTTCTAGTACAGGGCGGCCACGCGAATTCAGCTGGCTCAGTTTGGCATAAGTGTCCGGCTGGCTCGTCGCTGGCAACACGCTGTTCCAGTTCGGTGACAACATGTACCAAGCCCACGCCGTGCCCAGGTGACCTGCGGTGCCACCCTTTCCGCGGAGCGCATCGATGCTTGATGTCAGCATGGCCTTGTCGTTCGACAGAGGAACAACAGCGCTTCCTGGATCGCAGGACCCATTTAGCGTGTAAACTTGGCCGAGGCGGTTGCCGCCTGTCGGCGCAACATCAGTGTAGGCTTGCGCGCCAGTCCGCTCGGAAGCGCATGAGCCGGCACGACGCCACCACATGTTCCAACCATAGCCGTTTTTCATTCGCTTCGTGGCAGCACCTGGGTGAATGATTCCAGCATCCAGAGAGCCAATGTTGATTGAAGAGGAGAACGGAACCAGAGCAACACGAGACGTTTGTGATCCCTGGTCGTCCCATACCACGATGTTGACGAGGTCCTTTGCTGCCTCTTTCATTGCGTCGAGTTTGTCGCCGCTGGTGCAATTGTAAACGCCGCTATTGCACATCGAGCCGGTAACATCGAGCATGAGCGCGATTTCGAGGCTAAATTCTGCGTTACCGTTCACAGCCAGCACTGCTTTGGAGCGCTCAGCTCCGGAGAGCTTCAAGAGGTCCAGGCCGTTGATGCCGGCGAGTTTTAAGAACGTGGTCTCAAGCTTAGCTGTGCCATCAGCCGTAAGAGCTGTGCCCTGGTCGGTCACGACAAAACGAATGCTGTCTTCGGACAGCGGAATTCGCTGGCTGACGTTCGCCTCGTAGTAACGCTGAGCGATCTCACGCGCAGCATCAGCGTCAAGGCCGTTGACCTGAAGATCTCGGGCCCCCGCCAAAACAGCAGCGTCCACTGCAGCAATGGTGGCGCTCCGCGCGTTAAGCCATCGTGCGAGGTCGATGGAAGCGCCGATCACCATCAACATGACAATCGCCATAAGACCAAACAAAATCGACACGCTGGCCGAGGTAGAGTCTTTGAAGCGTTTGGCGTGGGTAAGCACGTAGTGTTTTTGAATCTGCATGTTCATAGGCCCAAGACCTGATTACTACTCAAGACATTGAAGCTAATTTCGCCGAAATGTATTTACGGGATGTAAAGACCTACAGACAGCTGCAGTATTGGCTAAGTATTTATGAATCGGGGCATCTCAATTTTAAAAATCAGGCATAGATATAAAGGATGGAGGACTGCTGTTTCACTTGATGCGAGATGAGTTTCCGGCTGCTGGGTCCACAGAAACCGGGATAGACCTCGCGACATAAAGACTTGCTTATATGTTGTTGCGGTTGTGCGGGATTAGCTCTATACGAAAGCCACAAGCGCCAAAACACACCCATGGAAGCTAGCTCGCCCGTATTGGTCGCAACGCGAACCGCGGATGCTGAGAAGGAGTTCGTCTCGGGTCACTTAATCGGCGCGCCGGTCCAAACAGTTAGATATGCGACTGTTTTTGGCCAGCTCAGACAAGCAAAGATCAACGCAAATATAGTTCGACGCAGATAAGCAAGAAGGATTGACCAACACATGTCAGCCAACGACTACGTAATTGCGGATATTTCTTTGGCCGATTTCGGTCGCAAGGAGATCAATCTCGCTGAAGGGGAAATGCCAGGCCTCATGGCCACCCGTGACGAGTACGGCCCGAAACAGCCTCTTAAAGGTGCTCGGATCGCCGGTTCGCTCCACATGACCATCCAGACTGCGGTTCTGATCGAAACACTCACCGCGCTGGGCGCCGACGTTCGTTGGGCATCCTGCAACATCTATTCGACGCAGGACCACGCCGCGGCAGCTATCGCAGCCGCGGAAATCCCCGTGTTTGCCGTCAAAGGTGAGTCTCTGGAAGACTACTGGGAATACACCCGCAAGATCCTAGAGTGGAGCGACGGTGGCACGCCGAACATGATCCTGGATGACGGTGGTGATGCAACCATGCTTGTCCACCTGGGTCTGCGCGCCGAGCAGGGCGACACCGAATTCCTCGAAAGCCCAGGTTCTGAAGAAGAAGAAATCCTCTTCAAGCTCATCAAGCGCACACTTGGCGAAAAGCCCGGCTGGTTCGCAGAGCTTGCCAAAAACATCCGCGGCGTCTCCGAAGAAACCACGACGGGCGTTAACCGGCTCTATCAACTCGCCAAGCAGGGCAAGCTTCTGTTCCCCGCCATTAACGTCAACGACAGCGTCACCAAGTCTAAGTTCGACAACCTTTATGGCTGCCGCGAGTCGCTGGTAGACGGCATTCGCCGCGGCACCGACGTTATGATGTCCGGAAAAGTCGCGATGGTCGCTGGCTTTGGCGACGTAGGCAAAGGCTCGGCGGCTTCGCTCCGCAACGCCGGTTGCCGCGTCATGGTCTCGGAAATCGACCCGATCTGCGCCCTTCAGGCCGCGATGGAAGGTTACGAAGTGGTGACCATGGAGCAGGCCGCACCACAGGCTGACATCTTCTGTACCGCAACTGGCAACAAAGACGTCATTACCGTCGACCACATGCGTGAAATGAAAGACGGTGCCATCGTCTGTAACATTGGCCACTTCGACAACGAAATCGACGTCGCTGGCCTGAAAAACCTCAAGTGGGACAACATCAAGCCGCAGGTCGACCAGATCGAGTTCCCTGATGGCCGCAAGATTATCCTGCTGTCGGAAGGTCGCCTTGTGAACCTCGGCAATGCCATGGGCCACCCGTCGTTCGTGATGTCCGCGTCGTTCACCAACCAGACCCTGGCGCAGATCGAGCTTTGGGCCAAACGCGACGATGGCGTGTATGATAAGCAAGTCTACACGCTGCCAAAGCACCTGGACGAAAAAGTCGCCCGCCTGCACCTGCAGAAAATCGGTGTCACCTTGACGGAGCTCAGCGACGAGCAGGCTGGATACATCGGTGTCTCTCAGCAAGGCCCATACAAGCCAGAGCATTATCGCTACTAAGCTGAGTTTGCAGCGCCTTTCGAACGAATCGCTGCACAAGAACCCAAAGAAAAAACGGTGCCGGAGCTCAGCCTTCGGCACCGTTTTGTATGATTGCAGGACCAATTGTGCTCTAGAAGCCCTGGTCAGCACCGGTCGACACCTTCATACTCCACACGATTCGGCTGCCGCATCTTCATCAGACGTCTGAACACCCTCTAGCATCGCGTAACGACTGGCGCAGGCAGCGCTCCCGGACCGACATTCGGACCAGTCAAGGAAACGCGATGGCCTCAAGATCCAGCCAAACCACACAGTCTGCGACCAGCCGCGACATTTTCTTGTTGCTGCTGGCGAGCCTCGCGTGTGTGTTCGTTCTGACAGCTGGAATCGTCAAAGGCAGCGAAAATACCATCGCCGGATTGAGCGTCTCGCAATTGGTTGCCATTGGACTGACGACGCTGGGCGGGTTGGCTGCAGCCGTGTTCGTTTTGCGCGCGGCTGCAGGCATGCGCCAGGAAGTGCGCCGCGCACAAGGCGAAGCGGTGAATTATAAACGGCAGCTGGCTGTAGCAGAGGCAGTCATCGGCGGTGAGCCGCAGGTCCTCGTTTTGTGGGATACCGGGCTGCAACCCGCAGTCGTTAACAATTCGCTCTCGGGCGTCCCAGGCCTGCCGTCCCAAAACGCGCGTATCGTAGCCTTCGCAAGCTGGCTCGATCCTGCCAGTGCACATCGTTTCAAGGGCGCGCTTGAAGGACTCTTACGAGCAGGTCGTCCCTTTAACATGATCGTGAAAACGGCCGCAGGCGCTCACTTGGAGATGGACGGCCGGGCGTCGTCCGGTCGTGCCGTGCTGCGCATTCGTGATGTCGCCGGATACAAGCGGGACATCTCGCGGATTATCGACGGGCAGGAAAGCCTCGCCCAGGATATCCGCTCAAGCCGCGCTATTTTGAACTCTCTCCCGATTCCCGTCTGGTTTCGAGACCGCCATGGAAACCTTAGCTGGGTGAACTCCAGTTACGTTGCAGCCGTTGAAGCCTCAAGCGTTGACGAAGTAATCGACCGCCAGATTGAACTGTTGGAGCAACGCCAGCGCGAAGTCTTGAACAAATCACTGCAAGGGCAACCACGCTACCGCAACCGGATCACGCTATTGGCCGGTAACATGCGTCGCGTTCATGATGTGATTGCCGTCCGACTGCAAAATTCGATCGCCAATGCCGCCATTGATGTCACAGAGCTCGAAGCTGCCCAAGGTGAGCTTGCTCGACAGTCGCAGGCCTTTGACAAGACACTCGACCATGTCGCGACGGCAATCGCTGTCTTCAACGCTGAGCACCGGCTGGTTTTCGCCAACGATGCGTTCGTGAAACTCTGGGGCCTCGACCCACAATGGCTTCGCGGCCAGCCAAAGGACACAGAGTTGTTCGACCGGTTGCGCGAACTCGGACGTCTGCCCGAGGTGGTCAACTATCGCGATTGGCGCACGACGATCCTCGACCCCAACGAGAACATCGAAGAGGCCGACCGCTGGTGGCACCTGCCGAATGGACGCATCTTGCAATTGATTGCAGAACAGCGTCCTGACGGCGGTATGACCCAGTTGTTTATCGACGAAACGGAACGCCTGGCGCTCGAAAGCCAGTTCAATGCGATGCTCCGCGTTCAAACCGAGACAATCGACAATCTAAAAGAAGGCGTCGCGGTGTTCGCGACCGATGGCCGTCTCAAGCTATGGAACTCGTCGTTCGCCACGATCTGGCAAATCCAGCCGGAAATCCTGACCAACGGCCCGCATATCGATGACATCGTCACCCGATCAATCGAACTTTACGACGAACCTCAAGTCTGGCAGCAACTGAAACAGGCTGCCACCGCGCTGTCAGAACAGCGGGTTCCCTTCGACGGGCAGATGCTGCGCGCGGATAATAGCGTCGTCGATTTCTCGGTTATGCCGTTACCCGATGGCGCAACACTGATGACGTTCGCCGACGTCACCGCATCGAAACGTTATGAACGCGCCCTCGTCGAACGCAACGAAGCTTTAGAAACAGCCGACCGCTTGAAGAACCAGTTCATCGGCCACGTGTCTTATGAACTGCGCACGCCATTGACGAACATTATCGGCTTCACAGAGATGCTGCGCAGTTCCTATCTGGGCGACCTAAACAGCAAGCAACAAGAATACCTGCAAGACATTTCCGCTTCGTCCAACACGCTACTCGCAATCATCGATGGCATTCTCGATCTGGCGACCATCGACGCTGGTGCGTTAGAGTTGGAAGTCGATACCGTCGCAATCCAGGATGTCATTCAGTCGGCCATCCTCGGCATCGACGAACGCGCAGCGCGCGCGCGCCTGACGATCGACGTGGCTTTGGCAGACGATGTTTCGGTCTTTTCTGCCGACAAGTCGCGTGTTCGCCAGATCCTCTATAACCTTGTTTCAAATGCCGTTGGCTTTTCTCCAGAAGACGGCACTGTCTATATCAGCTGCTGGCGTGAAGCCCCGTTTATCGTTTTCCGCGTCGAAGACAATGGTGTCGGGATACCTGAGGACGCCCAGGAACGCATCTTTGAGCGCTTCGAAAGCGATAGCCGCGGCTCGAAACACCGTGGCGCTGGTCTGGGCTTATCAATCGTCAAAAAACTGGTTGAACTGCATCAAGGAACCATGCTCCTGGAGTCCGCTCCAGGAAAGGGCACGCGTGTCACCGTCAGGCTGCCCGAAAACGGGCCGATAACGCGGCGGGAAATTCCTGCTCCACAGGCTGAGTTCGATTTCCCCAAGCTGCAAAAACTCGCCGACTAGGTGCCGCCTTCCCAGGAAACTCTGCAGTAAACACTGGTTCAACCGCCAGAAGGCTCGCCCCTGAATACGCAAAATGCTATCGCAGCTTCGTCGCGGGCCAATCGGCCCCGTCCACGTTGTCCAGCGAGCAAATTGCCAATGAACTCCACCGCGTCCTATCGCTTTCACCTGCCAGGCTTAGATGAGGCGGAGCTGGGCTGGCTGGCACAGGAGCTGGCGTTCGTCTTGCGGAGCGGAGATGTCATCGCGCTGGTCGGTGACCTGGGAGCGGGAAAGTCGACGCTTGCCCGTGCCGTGATCCGGACCTTGGCAGACGATCCGCATCACGAGGTGCCAAGCCCAACGTTCACGCTCGTCCAGACTTACGAGACCGGCAGCACACCCATCGCACATTTCGATCTTTATCGCCTGTCGGCCGCTGAAGAGCTCAACGAACTGGGTTTCGAACATCTGATGCAAACGGGCGCAGCATTAGTCGAGTGGCCCGATCGCGCAGAAGATCGGTTGCCCGCCGAACACCTGGAAATCTCACTCGACGACCCGGGCGGCAGTGGCGAAACACGTGATGTAGCCTTAACCGGTAATGGCGCATGGGCCGCACGCCTCAAACGCTTCGAAGTCATGCACGGTCTGCTCGCAGATGCAGGTTTTCAAGGCGGCGAGGCTAAGCTCAAAATCATCGCCGCTGATGCGTCCGCGCGAGGCTATGCTCGCGTCGAAAAAGCCGTCACGGGCAGCGCCACCTCGCAGCCCAGCAGCGCCTTTGTGATGGATTGGCCAAAGCACCCCGATGGCCCGCCTCTACGCGATGGTAAACCCTACAGCCAGATCGCCAAGCTTGCTGAGCATGTGACGCCGTTTATCGCCGTAGCGCGGGCCCTCAAAGAAGCCCAGTTAAGCGCACCTGAAATCTATGCCACCGATGAAGACGCGGGCTTCATCTTGCTGGAGGACTTTGGCGAGCAGGGATACGCGCAAGCGCTCACGGCTGGAGTTCCACAGGATGCGTTGTGGCGAAACGCCGTCGATGCACTGGTGCATCTTCGCTCGCTTCCGGCAGACCAGCCTCTTGGTGGGACAGATGAGGTTGATGCCGCATACACCCTTCCTGAACTCGACAAAACCATCCTCGAAATCGAAACAGACCTCGTCCCGGATTGGCTCTGGCCTGCGGTCCACGGCGCGCCCATGACGGAAGACGAGCACACGGCTTACCGACAAATCTGGTCACCGATTTTCGATGAAATCTTAAGCGAACCGACAGGCTGGCTGCTGCGCGATTACCACTCGCCCAACCTTCTGCATCTACCTCAACGCGAAGGATTCCAAGCCGCCGGTATGATCGACTTCCAGGACGCATTGCAAGGCCCACTAGCTTACGACCTAGTCTCACTTCTGCAGGACGCCCGGCTTGATGTGCCTGAAGAACTCGAAACTGAGCTTCTTGCCCATTACATCGCCACCGTACGACAGCGTGAACCTGTTTTCGGCGACGAGGCAGAATCCCGGTTTCGGTCGATCTACGCGATGCTCGGCGCTGAGCGAAACACCAAGATTCTCGGCATTTTCGTCCGCCTCGCCAAGCGCGACGGTAAGACCCGCTATCTCGCCCACATGCCGCGCATCTGGGGATATCTCGAACGAAACCTGCGCCACCCCGACCTCAAACCGCTTGCGCAATGGTATGACAAAGCGTTTCCGCGAGATCTGCGCGGGCGCACCCTATCGCTTTGATGCCGAACGCATATCCTTCATCAACGCGGTAGAGGCGACGCTGGCGGGATATCGAGCAAGTTGAGGACGGCAGGCGCGTGACGCAATCGACTTCGAAAATAGACACTGCAATGGTCCTGGCTGCCGGCCTTGGCAAGCGCATGCGCCCGCTGACTGACCATAAGCCCAAACCCATGGTGCCTCTCGCAGGCCGCCCGCTCATCGACCATACACTTGACCGGCTCGCCAAAGCAGGCATCCCGCGCGCCGTTGTCAACGTCCACTACAAAGCCGACGTCTTAGAAGATCACCTCGCTGTTCGCCGTAACGCTGGCCAACCGCCAAGCATTACAATTTCCGACGAACGCGGCCTCTTGCTTGAAACGGGAGGCGGTATCGCCAAGGCACTGCCGCTGTTGGGACGCAATCCGTTCTTGGTTTGCAATTCGGACACCACGTGGGTTGAAGAGCCACCAGCAGATAATCTCGCAGCACTTCTAGCGGCATGGGACCCAACCCAGATGGACTGCCTGTTGCTGCTCGCCGAAAAGGAACGAAGCCTCGGCTACTCCGGCGATGGCGACTTTCACATTGACGCCAACGGGCGACTGACCCGCAGACAGGCGGGAGAGACGACACCCCACGTCTTCGCTGGCGTCTCTATTGCCAGGCCGGAGAGTTTCAAAGACGCCCCGCAAGGCCCTTTCTCGTTGAACCTGCTTTGGGACAACGCGATTGCTGCGGAGCGGCTCTTTGGCATCGTCATGGATGGCTGGTGGATGCACGTCGGAACACCTGAGGCCCTGGCGGACGCCGATCGTTTCATTGCTGAACGGGCACCACGGCCAGGCGGGACAAGATGAGCAGCAATATCTTCACGATTCCCAGCGGCACACCTTTCCTGCCAGCCCTTGTCAGGGCGTTGATGAGCGGCAACCTGCCCAAACCGGGCAGCCCAACGCCTGACGCGATTGACTTGAGCGGCATCACCGTGCTGCTACCGACACGTCGTGCCGAACGCGCGCTCGCCAAGGCCTGCCTGTCTGTCACCGGCCGCGGGGCCATGCTGCTTCCTAAAATTCGCGCCATCGGCGGTGCGGATGAAGACCGCTTGTTGATTGGCAGGGCCGCGTCCGCAAGCCGGGAACTGGGATCAGATGCCAAAGCAGCATTTGAGTTGCCACCTGCTATTGGCAAGACCGAGCGCCTTCTCGTTTTGACGAAACTCGTCATGCAGTGGTCGCAGTCCATGCGTGAGGCAAGCGCCGATGAAACCGGCGACCTTGCCATGGGTCCTGTGGCCTCCGCAGGCGCACGCACACCAGCGCAAGCAGCCGCCATGGCTGGCGAGTTGGCTGAACTTATGGACCTTGTCGAACGTGAAGGCTGCTCGCTCGACGGCATCGAAGACATCGTCCCGGATACGTTCTCCGAGCATTGGCAAAAAAGCCTCGCCTTCCTGCAGATCATCACCAAGTATTGGCCCGTCCACCTGCAAGAACAAGGGCTCCTCTCGCCGAAGGATCGCGACAACCGTTTGATCCTCGCAGAAGCCGAGCGGCTGCGAACGAACCCGCCTGCCGGCCCGGTCATCGTCGCTGGTGTCACGGGCTCGATCCCGGCCACCGTTGATTTGATGCGCGCGGTCTTGGACCTCGAAAACGGCGCAATTGTTTTGCCTGCACTCGACCTGTCGCTGGATGACGAGAGCTGGTCGGCCATCGCACCAGACCACCCCGAGCATCCTGACTTTGGTTTGAAGCATCTGTTGGAAAAGTTGGACGTTCCACGCGGGCGTGTCCAGCTTCTGGCCGACAGCGCGCCGCCTAAGCCTCTCAGCGTCCGCGAGCACTTCATCAGCGAAACGATGCGGCCGACGGAGACCACGTCGCGTTGGCACCATTGGGTCGAGAGTGCGGACAAGCCAGCTTTGAAGGAGGCGCTTGAAGACGTCAGCCTGCTGGAAGCGACAAGCCCTCAGGAAGAGGCCGAGGCCATCGCGCTTATGATGCGTGAAACCGCAGACCACCCAGAAAAGACCGCCGCACTCGTCACACCGGACCGCCTCCTTGCCCGCCGTGTCGCCATCCGTTTGGAAGCGTGGGGTATCCGCGTTGACGATAGCGCCGGTCGCCCGTTTGCCAAGACGGTGCCAGGCGCGTTCCTGGAGCTGATCATCAACGCCATCGCCAAGGAGTTCTCACCCGTCGCAACGATGGCATTGCTGAAACATCCGCTGGCGCGTTTCGGCCTCAGCGCCCGCGAAGTCCGCTTTGCCGCGCGCGCGTTGGAACTTGCCGCCTTCCGCACGACCTATAGCGACGCTGGTTTCGAGGGCGTCGGCTTGGCACTCGAACGCGCTGAAAAGGAAGTCGCCTTGGACGAGCGCCGCGATATGGCCGCCCGGCGATTGCGCGACGAAGACTGGGAACGCGCAAAAGACCTTCTGCGCCGCATGCGGGAAGCCTTCGCACCGCTCATCGAAGCGTTGCAACCTGGCGATACCCTTCCCCTCAGCGATCTCGCTGCCCGCCATGCCAAGGTCGCCGAAGCAGCCAGCCAGCTCACCGATGAAGAGCTGGAAAGCGGCGTGGAACCTCAGCTCTACGCCAAGGAAGCTGGAGCCGCCGCGCTGGGCTTCTTTGCCGAACTAACCACGTTGGAAAGCGTCGCGCCCGCCATCCAGGCCCGCGACTACCCCGATCTCTACCGCAGCCTGATCGGCACGTTGCCACCGGTTATTCCACGCGTGCCAAAACACCCCCGGCTCAGCATTTGGGGGCCGATGGAATCCCAGCTCCTGTCAGCCGATGTCATGATCCTTGGCGGCCTGAACGAAACCACCTGGCCTGACACGACGGACCCCGGCCCCTGGCTCAACCGGCCAATGCGTGCCGAATTAGGTCTCCCCTCGCCGGAAGAAGATATCGGTCGTGAAGCGCGCGGCTTCGTCTCGCTGGTCGGTGCGAACGAGGTCTTTCTCACGCGCGCCACCAAGGTCGATGGCGTTCCGACAGTCCCCTCCCGCTGGCTCATGCGCATCAAGGCACTGCTTGGCGGCCTAGATTTGCTTGACGTGTTATCGCCACAACAGGACTGGCTGGCTTGGGCGCGCTATCGCAATAACATCGCCCAACACAAACCAATGCCCCGGCCGGAACCGCGCCCGCCGGTTTCTGCGCGGCCAAGACGCATCAGTGTGTCGGGCATCGAACGATGGATCGCCAACCCGTATGCGCTCTACGCCAATGAGATTCTCAAACTCAAGGTTCTGCCACCCCTCGGTGCCGCACCCGATGCGGCGCTCAAAGGCAAGATCCTCCATCTCGCCATGGCGCAATTCGCGAAAAAGCACCCAGAGACCCTGCCGCAAGCGACCGCTCGCGAACTGACAGACTTGGCCAAAGGCATCCTTGAAGCGCACATCAGCCATCCGGTCATCGCCGCGTTTTGGGTCCCCAGGTTCGAGCGCTTCGCAGAATGGTTCGCGGCAACCGAAGCCGAACGCCGTAAGGGCTTCGCCCAAACGTTTGCGGAGATCAACGGCGACATGAGCTTCGGGGCTCCCGCTGGGGATTTCAAAATCACCGCACGCGCCGACCGTCTCGATGCGGGGCCCGATGGAGTATTCATCACCGACTACAAAACCGGCGCACCACCATCGGCGTCCGACGTCCAGTCCGGCAAGCGGCCGCAGTTGCCGCTTGAAGCCGCCATCGTCGCAGCAGGCGGTTACGACGGTTTGCCGGAAAACAGCACCGTCCTCGGACTACGCTACATCCACGCGTCCGGCGGCGATCCACCCGGCGAGCAAAAGGATATCAAGTTCAAGAAAGCTGAGCTCTCCGAAGTCGTCGCGGAGGTCATGGCGGGCGTACAGCAACTCGTCGCCAGTTTCGATGACGAAGCCACGCCCTATGCCGCCGTCCGACGCACTGGCTTTTCTTACGACTACGACGACTACGCACACCTGGCCCGCATCGCCGAGTGGTCGCAGGATGAGACTTCGGGTAACGGCGCAACCAACGGGAGCGCATGACGATGGGTATCGATCAGGCGATCCGCGAGGCCGTCCAGAAAGAACTGCAAAGCACGACTGAGCGTCAGCGCAGCGCCTCCGATCCGCTCTCCTCAGCTTGGGTGAGCGCCAATGCTGGGACCGGCAAGACCCACGTCTTGACCATGCGCTCGTTGCGCCTGTTGCTGGCGGGCACATCGCCCGAGCGCATCTTGTGCCTCACCTACACCAAGGCCGCCGCCGCGCAGATGTCGACGCGCGTTTTCGACAGACTCGCGCGCTGGGTCACCGAAACAGACGAACAGCTACGCAAGGAGTTGGGAGAGCTGCTCGGTCGGGACGCAACGTCTGAAGAGATGCTCACCGCGCGCACACTCTTCACGCGCGCCATCGAAACCCCTGGCGGGTTGAAGGTTCAGACCATCCACGCCTTTTGCGAACGGCTGCTGCAGCGGTTTCCGATGGAGGCCGGCATCCCGCCCGGCTTTGCCACTCTTGATGACGACCTGGGCCGGACGCTGAAGCGCGAAGCCATCGACCGCACGTTGCAAGAAGGATTGGGTGATCCTGACTCACCCGTGGGCCAAGCACTCAGTGTGGCGGTCGGGTTTGCTGGCGAACAACGCTTCGAAGATATCCTGGGCGCGGCCATCATGGAGCGCCGCTGGCTGGAGCAAATCGAGCGCGCCGTGAGCCAAGACGCAGCCGCGAACACGCGCCATGCAGAATATGAAGCAAGGCTCCAACAGCTCTTCGGCGTTCGCCCCAACATCACGCTAAGCGACATCGAAACGGACATGGCTGGCGTCCTGTCCGATGCGCTATTGGCGCACGCCATTAGTGTTCTCTCAGAGGGAAAGAAAACCGACATGGACATGGCGGATCGGCTTGCCCAGGCTAAGCGAGCCGCATCCCCGCGCGAAAAAACAGAGCTGATGAAGTTGGCTTTGTTGACTAAGGAGGGCGCGCCACGCGCCCGCGTGCCTACCAAAGCCATTCAGCAATCGGATCCCGCCCTCGTCCACCTTATCGAAAGCGCACAAAGCAAGCTGGCCCGGCTTGTCAGCGAAGCAAATGCCCTACGCTGCATCGAAGCAACCTTGGCGCTCGTGGAATTGGCAAGCCGCGTCCAGCAACATTACACCGACGCCAAGGCACGCCGCGCCGCACTTGATTTCGACGACCTGATCGAAAATGCCGTCAACCTGCTAGGGACGCAGGAGGCCACCGACTGGGTGCTCTACAAACTTGATGGCGGCCTCGATCACATCTTGGTCGATGAATCACAAGATACGAGCCCCAATCAATGGCGCATCGTCGAAGCTCTTGCCACCGAGTTCTTCTCCGGCGAAGGCGCGCGCGAAACCGAAACCCCGCGCACGCTCTTTGCCGTCGGCGACGAAAAACAATCGATCTATTCGTTTCAAGGTGCGGCCCCTGAAATGTTCGCTGAAATGGGAGCTAAGTTTGCGGGGCTCGCCGAACGAGCCGGACAGCCTATGCGCGAAGTTCCGCTGGACTTGTCCTTCCGCACTGTCGAACCTGTGCTCAACGCCGTCGACCACGTTTTCGCTGATCCAAAACAACCCCCCGGCGTCGTCATGGGTGCGCGCAAAATCCACCACGCCGTGAAACGCTTGGGCGAAGCCGGGCTGATCGAAATCTGGCCGACAGAAAAGCCAGAAGACAAAGACAACCCGCCGCCGTTTGATCCGTTGATCCACGACGAACGCTCTGCTCCGGTTGATCGGCTTGCCGCCCGCATCGCCGACACCATCAAAGGCTGGCTCGAAAACGGCGAGGTCCTGCAATCCAAGGGCCGCCCCATTACGGCTGGAGATGTTTTGATCTTGTGCCGCAAGCGCCGACCGTTCGCGATCCCCATGGTGTCTGCGTTGAAGGCCCGCGGCATCCCCGTCGCTGGCGCCGACCGTCTCGTCCTCACCGAGCAGCTGGCCGTGCAGGATTTGATGGCGCTGGGCGATTTCACAACGCTGCCCGATGATGACCTGACCCTCGCCGCTGTCCTCAAAAGCCCAATCATTGGTCTCACAGAAGATGATCTGTTCGAGATCGCGCATGGCCGTAAGGTCTCGCTGTGGAAGGCGCTGATCGACAAGCAGGCTGAGAACTCGTCGTTCAAAGCCGCCGTTTCCCGGCTCGTCGAATTGCGCCAACGCGCCGACTTCCTGCCGCCCTTTGAATTCTACGCCAAAGCCCTCGATGACGATGGCCTGCGCCGCGACTTGCTCGCGCGTCTTGGCCCGGAAGCCGCAGACCCGATCGATGAGTTTCTCAACCTCGCCATCGCCTATGACGACCAGCAGGCACCATCCCTCACCGGCTTCTTATCTTGGTTGCGTGAAGCGGACCGCGAGATCAAACGAGACATGGAGCAAGGCGCAAACGAAGTCCGCGTCATGACGGTGCATGCTTCCAAGGGGCTCGAAGCTCCGATCGTATTCCTGCCTGATACGTGCAATGACGCAAGCGCTGGCGGCGCGACCGATCCGATTGCCGAACTCCAAGCCGACGAAGATTATCCCGATCTTGAACCGCCCCGCGTTTGGAAAGTCAAAAACACCAGCAGCCTTGCAGCGATCCAGTCGGCGAAAACGGACAAAGCCGCCCGCGAGCAACAAGAACTCAACCGCCTGCTTTATGTCGCCATGACCCGCGCCGAAGACCGGCTTTACGTCGGCGGCTTCGAAGGTGCCAGAGGCCGCGCCCAAGACTGCTGGTATGACAGCATCCAAAGCGGTCTGGAAGGTGTCATGCAGGAGGTCGAGCGGGCAGACGGTGAGACCGTACTCAGGTTGGAAGCAAGCCAGCTCGAAAAGGTCGAGTTAGCCGCCCGCCAAGCAGAAACCACCATCCCGGTTACGCCACCTCCTGACTGGGCTTCGCGAAACGCGCCGCGCGTCCCGCTCGTCACCCTGCCGCTCGCACCTTCGCAGCTCGTCCCTTACGACAGCGACCCTGAAGGCGAGCCGCAGCCGGGCCCCATCGCACATCCACCTGCCGATGTACCGGACGAACCGCCTGTCGAAACCCAAGCGGATCTCACAGGTGAGACCGCCGACATTTTCCTGCGCGGAACCCTCACCCATGCTCTCTTCGAACACCTGCCGGACTTACCCGCTAACGAGAGAGAAGCCGCGGCTACGGCTTATCTCGAAGCGCGCGGACGCGCGCTGGCACCATACGTGCGTAAGCGGATGGTGAGCGAAGTCATGTCCATTCTCGAAGACAAGCAATTCGCACCGCTCTTTGGCCCCAGAAGCCGCGCCGAAGTGGCCGTAGCAGCCAAGTTCGAACGTCCCGATGGCCGACAACCAGCACTTGAACTCTCCGGCAGTATCGACCGGCTGGCCGAAGTGGGCGATGAGATCCTCATCGTCGACTTCAAAACCAACCGCAATGTCCCCAGCAATCCGAACGAGGTCGCCGAAGCCTATCTTCTGCAGCTCGCCTCTTATCGGCTGGCGCTTGCCGAAATCTATCCCGGACGCCCAATCCGCACAGCTTTGCTGTGGACACGCGTGCCCGCCCTGATGGCCATTCCAGATGAAAATCTGACCGCCGCAGAAGAACGATTGTGGGAACTCTCACTGTCGTCGTCTTGACGCTTGCGACCCACGACCCTACTTAACGAGGCTGGTTGTTCAACCAGACCTGCCGTGAATGCGCCAGAAAGCTGGCCTATCAGACCGACCCTCCGGCCGGCAGGCGACGAAAACGACAAGGAGACAAGATCATGGCAGAGTTAGTTTCGGACGCCGATTTCGACGCCCAAGTCCTGAAATCCGACAAGCCAGTGCTTGTCGATTTTTACGCCGAGTGGTGCGGCCCCTGTAAAGCCATGGCACCGGCGCTTGACCAAGTTGCTGACGCGTTGAAGGATAGCGTCAAGGTCGTCAAAGTCGATGTCGACAAGAGCCCGGCGATCGCGCAGCAGTACAACGTGCGCGCGATGCCAACTTTGATGGTTTTCTCAGGTGGCAAAGTCGCAGCACAGCACGTCGGTGCGATGACTCAGCGCGCCTCGCTGGAGAAATGGCTCACCTCGACGATTGCCTGACGGCATCATCTGCGCTAACCGAATAAGAGAAGGCTGTGCTTCTGGCGTGAAGCGCAGCCTTTTTGCATAGTCTGCGCGCCTCATCAGCGACATGACTCATAACTGCTGCCAAAGGACGATAACAATGACGGCACTTCCACCTTTCCCCAGCCCCGAAGACGCGCGCCAGGAATTAGGCCGCATCATCACAGCGCTGTCTTACATGAGCGGGCCGGAAATGAAGCTCGCCTCCGGGAAAACGTCGACCGTCTATTTCAACATGAAACCGACCATGCTCGATGCACGCGGTGCGTTTCTGATTGGGTTGCTCATTCTTGATCGCATCGACGAGATGCAAGTCAGCATGGTGGGTGGCTTGGAAATGGGTGCTGTTCCGCTGGCGGCTGCTGTTGCCGCCGTCAGCGCCGCCAAAGGTGAGCCTGTTTCGGCGTTCTTTGTCCGCAAGCAAGCCAAAGAGCACGGCACACAGAGCCTTATCGAAGGGCTGGCAAAAGATGAAACATTAGCTAGCCGCCGCGTCGTGATCCTCGAAGATGTCACCACGACAGGCGGCTCCGCCCTCAAGGCGGTAGAAATCGCGCGTGCAGACGGTGCCGAAGTCGTTGCCGTCGTCACGGTACTTGACCGCCAGGAAGGTGCCGCCGCTGCGTTTGCTAAAGCTGGTGTTCGCTTTGTGTCGCTGCTCACCAAGTCCGATATTGTCAGCGGCGACGACGACTACAAACCAAGTTTGCGCTCGTCGGGGCTATAGCCTGAGCCCGAAGCGCCCGGCACAGCCGCTGCGCCGTCTCCCTGGCAAAAGACTACTCGCTAAATCGGTGCCATCGATTGCGGATTGCTATAGCGCCGGGACTTACCCTCGAAGTAAGCCTGCCGGTCAAGAACGAAATGTTCGTGGTACGCCGCTCCTTCGACCGAGCAGCCAGCGTGCAGCTCAATCACCGGAGAATAGATCTCCGCATCGACGATGCCCCAAATCGCTGCCGTGTCCGCGACGAGAACACCTTCGAGTTCCCCTTCCCGATCGAGAACGAACCGCTTGCACTTGAGCGAACCGCTGATGCGACCGATCAGCATAACATCGCCCTCGATAACGACATCCCCTTCGATATTGACATGCGGACCGATAACCGTCGTCGTCGGCCCAGGCATCGGCAAACTATCTTCGAGAACCTGTTCAGTGACCATGTTCAACCTACGCAATACTGATTGAGTCCGCTGCGACTTGACAATCTATTGGCGCAGCAGACGTCGCTGTCGTTCAAAAGCAGGTCTGCAAAGGCTTCATAAGCCAAATACAATTCAAACCAACTACTTCAGGCTGTCAACGGAACCGGCCGTACAGGCGGTTGCGGAACATGTCCCTCGCTGCCCTCGTGGACGGCACGGTTGAGATCCGGCAGAAGATCGGCGCGTTCCTCATAGCGGCGCGAACGCCCCTCGAAATTGGCACCAAGCTCCAGGCTCAACGTGTTGTGGTGGACTTCCGCCTCGACAAATGCACCACTCTTTACGACAACGTCGACGGCCCGCACGGTTCCAGCGACCTGACCTTGGATTGATACCGTCTGACCGTGAACCAGTCCGTTGACCTGTCCGTGTTTACCGATCACGACGTTCGCACCCAGAACATCGCCTTCGACGATCCCGTCCACGGTCAGGTTCCCTTCGGAAATCAGCTTCAAATCGCCGCCGAGGATTTTCAGATCCTGCCCGATAACCGACTCCGTCACCGTCGGCACGACCGGCACTTCGATCGCATCCTCGACGGGCTGTTCAGCCGGCAATGGCGGCGGTGGAGCCATTAGTTCAGGCTCAGGTGCCGCAGTGTGTGTTGCTTGTCTCGCCGCATTCGATTGACGTGAAAACATGGGTTCCCCTCTTTCCGGACAACCCTCCCCTGATCGGTTTCGTACACCGCTTTTGGCGGCTTGTCATCAATTTATCAGTCGGCGCTAACCTGAATGTTTAAAGGGGTTTGCGCGCCTTTCTTCGGCCAGGATGAAGCCACGAAACCGCCCGATTGTGTGCCCTGGCCGTCATGCTCTGTGACACGAACAACACTCAAGAGCTGGGAAAATATCCCGATAAGAAAAGATAATCTTCCCGATGGATGAGCGAGAAATATACTACCCAAAAAAGCAGTTAAGCCGGGCTTCGAACTCTTGATCGGAATGCCTGGTAGCGGGAGACCAAAATGCCCTCTAATCCGGGTCGTGTGCGTTCCTTGGCGGATTTCCAACAGGGCATAGTCCTCATCCTAGCAGGGTTGCTCTTGGTTTTTCCGCTAGCCCGGTCATCTCAGGCAGGTCCCGCGATTGGGCAATTCGAGTTGAAAGATCTCGAAGCTGAACCCGGCACCGTCGAATTCCAAAGCCAGAACGCGCATTCCTGGAACCAGCCACGCCGCAAGATCGAAGACGAGGGCGGTGGAGAGTTCCTGCTCGATGACAACTCCATCGCCCGCCAACGGCACGCGCTCGAACTGGAATGGTCGTTGGCGACGTTCTTGCGCCTGCGCCTAGGCATTGAATACGAAAAAGAACGGCTGGAAGAACCTGACGATCTCGCGTTTGCCAATGCCTTCGCTGACTTGGAACTCGACGAAGTCGCACTTGAAGTCGTGACCATATTCAAACGCGTGCCCGAGGCCGGCGGAATTGGCTTCGGCGCACTGGCCGAATTCGAGCACCCGGTATCGGGTGACGACCTCAACTCGATCGTGTTTGGGCCTATTGTGCAGATGAAACAGGGTCCATGGGGTGCCGTCGGCAACCTGCTGTTCATTCATCATTTTGGCGATGGCGAGTTCGACGGCGAAGAACAAGAGCGTGATAAAAAATGGGATTTGGGTTATGCAGCGCAGCTCACCTATCAGCTTAACGAGACCTGGACCTTAGCGCTTGAGGGCTACGGCACGTTCGACCGTTTGGGCAACAGCGGTACGCCCGGCGAAGAGCGTGCGGTATTCGGCGATCACGACCAACACCGTGCCGGTCCGCTCGTTTACTATGCGTTTTCAGTAGGCGGTGATGCCCCATTCAGCAATGGCGTAGCAATCGACGATGACGAGGCGTCTGAAGCTGCCGGCGAAGACGAGGAGGACGAGGTCGAAGTGTCCATCGGCGTCGGCATGCTGTTTGGGCTCAACGACAATACGCCCGACCAAACGCTGAAGTGGAGCGTTGAGGTGGAATTTTAGCGCCGCCGCTTTCTCTCACCGGCAGTATCGCACCGGACATCTCGGCGATCACGACCGATCACTTCCGCTTGAAGCGGCGGGTTTCTACTCTGAACATATGCAAGGGGAAGCTAGGGTGCCGCAGCTTCGCGATTCCTCCATGCAACTTCGGAGTTTGCCGACTATGCCAGTGAGCACCGCCTTGCCACTTCGTCGATCGCTTTTTGCATTGGGTTTGGTTTCTCTTGTTCTGCCATTTGCGTTGACTGGATGGTCGGCACCCGTCGCAGCAGAAAATACGAGCACCGCGCAAGCGGCAAAACCAAAAAAGCAACCAGCTGCATACCGGCTCGCGAACGAAGCTTCTCCGTACCTTCGCCAACACGCAGATAATCCGGTTGAATGGTATCCGTGGGGTCGGGACGCCTTCGATCGCGCGAAGCGCGAGAACAAGCCGATCTTTCTCTCGGTAGGGTACTCCACGTGCTACTGGTGCCACGTCATGAAACGCGAAAGCTTCGAAGACGAAGGCATCGCCAAGTTTCTCAATGAGCACTTCATCTCCGTCAAAGTCGACCGCGAACGCCGCCCTGATGTCGACACGACCTATATGCTTGCCACTGAATTGATTTCGCAACGCGGTGGCTGGCCTAACTCCGTCTTCCTAACACCGGACCTCAAGCCGTTCTTCGCACTGACCTACGCACCACCCGCGGAGTTCAAAAGTGTCAGCGAGCAGGTCGCCTCGACCTGGAAAAGCGACGAAGAAGCTTTGCGCGCTGATGCCGAGCGTGTGGCAGAGATTATTGCGCGCATTACGGGTCGAAAAAACGAAGCGGTAGAACTGACGCCGTCGGATCTACGGCGCGCCAACCTTGCGATGCTCAAAGACTTCGATGTCTTCAACGGCGGCATCGGGACCGCACCGAAGTTTCCGCGCGAAAACGTGCTGCATTTTCTTTTGCACCGTGCAACTCGTGACAACGACGAACTGGCCCTCGAAGCGCTGGAGCTCACGCTCGATAACATCATTCGTGGTGGCATCAATGACCATGTAGCTGGCGGTTTTCACCGGTATGCAACCGACAACGCCTGGGCCGTCCCGCACTTTGAAAAGATGCTCTATAACCAGGCGCTGATTGGCAACATCCTGGTCAAAACCTTCGAACTAACTGGCCGCAAAAAATACGCAGATGCGGCGCGCAAGACGTTCGACTTCGTGTTGCGCGACATGACAACAGCCGAAGGCGGGTTTGCCTCTGCGTTTGATGCCGAGACGGACGGCAAAGAAGGTCTGTTTTACCTTTGGACCAAAGCGGATTTCGACAAGGCACTCGAAGGCGATGCCGAGTTTGGCGCTAAGATCTTTGGCGTCACAGAAGACGGTAATCACGAGGGCATGAACACGCTGCGGTTCGTTTCCGAAATGCCAACACTCGCGCAAGAAGCAAAGCTAAGCCTCGAAGACTTTCAAGCAAAGGCCACCAACATTCTCGCTAAGCTGAATGAGGTACGCCAGAAGAGGCCGAAGCTGAAACGCGACGATAAGGTCATCGCCAACTGGAATGCTGCGATGGTCCGTACGCTCGCAGACGCTTCAAGTGTTTTGAAGGAGCCCCGCTATCTCGAAGCTGCCGAGCGTGCAATGGTCCTACAGGCCGATAAGCTCGGTGCCGGCACGAAAGACATGCAGCGCACATACTTTGAAGGCAAAACGGGGTTGCCAGCAAGCCAGGCGGATCATGCCTTGACCGGATTGGCGGCTCTCGCGCTCCACGACGCCGGTGGATCTAAGCGTTGGCTTGAAGTCGCGAAGAATTCAGCCCGCATTCTCATCGAAGATTTCGCCGATCCGGCCGCTGGCGATTACTTTCTCACAAAATCAGAAACAGGGTTCGTTAGAACCAAGCAATATGACGACGGCGACTTGCCTGCGGGCAACGCACTTGCCCTCGACCTCTTTGTCAAGCTGACGCGTCGCGATGCTGATCCGCAATGGGCCCATGCTGCCGAAAGTCTCTCGAATGCACTTTCGGGTCTGGCAAAGCGGACCCCGATGGCGATGGCAACGACACTTGTCGCGCTCGACTCGAAAAACCGAGGCGAAGCCGCCGCAAACCACGTCCTCGCGAAGGGAAACGTAAAGCTCGCAGCACAGCGGACAGCTAACGGTAAATCCGCACGCGTCGTCATTTCGCTAGCACCAGGTTGGCACATTAACTCCAACGCGCCCGCTGAAGATTTCCTAATCCCAACCGCCTTGAAAGTGGAAGGACGCGAACCAAACGCAATGAACTACCCGGAAGCAATTGAAAGAAAACTGGGCTTCAATGCCAAGCCACTGTTGCTCTACGAGGGCGAAGCAAACTTGGAGTTCGCGCTTCCTGAAGACGCAAACGAAACTGCGCAACGCGCCACCCTCACATTCCAGGCCTGCTCTGATAAAATCTGTCTGGCACCAGAAACTGCCGAACTACTGTTTCCCCCTAAGCCGGCAAGTTGAGCAGCAACCACACCCCGATTGCAATTCAGACGTCAAGGCAGCTTTAACGTCGGCTGCCTTGCAATACGTCCGCAAATGACCGAACCTGCGCGCCAAAACAGAGGCGCGGAGCAACTACCCACATGAGCGAAGAGAAATCGCAGTCGAACGACCACGCGGTAACTTACGATACCGATTACGAGGTCGGGCAGGATAACGTCACCTTCTTTGGCTTCGACGTCCACAACCCGGTCTTCATGATTTCGGCAATCGTGATCGTCGCCTTTGTCGGCATGTCGCTCTCATTTCCCGTCGACACCAAAGTGTTCTTCGAAGGCCTGCGCAAAGGCCTGACCTCCAATCTCGATTGGATGTTCATCTTAGCTGGCAACGTCTTCGTGCTGTTCGCGTTGTTTCTGGTCGTATCGCCATTCGGCAAAATCCGCCTTGGTGGGGAAGACGCCAAACCGGAGTTCAGCTTCACCGGCTGGCTCGCGATGTTGTTCGCAGCCGGGATGGGCATCGGTCTGATGTTCTTCGGCGTCCTGGAGCCAGTCGCGCATTTCCAGAAACCACCGCTATTTGTTTCTCCCGATGATGTCGAACAAGCCCGCGACGTAGCGATGGCCGCGACCATTTTCCATTGGGGGCTGCACCCTTGGGCCATCTACGCCGTCGTAGGACTGTCGCTCGCGTTCTTCTCGTACAATCGCGGACTGCCACTTACCATCCGCTCGGTGTTCTATCCAATTTTTGGAGAAGCCGTCTGGGGCTGGCTTGGTCACGTCATCGATATCCTGGCCGTTTTCGCGACCCTGTTTGGTCTCGCAACATCTTTGGGGTTCGGCGCGGAACAAGCGCTTGCCGGAATGAACTATCTGTTCGGCATCGAGGCAACGGACTTCAACAAGGTGATGCTGATCGCAGTCATCACCGGCATGGCAACCATCTCTGTCGTGGCGGGATTGGATTCTGGCGTCCGCGTGCTGTCTGAAATCAACATGACGCTCGCCTTCGCATTGATGGTGTTTGTCATCATCGCTGGTCCGACGGCAGCTATCGCGTTTGGCTTCTTCGAGAACCTGGCGAGCTACCTCACCAACATCATCCCGTTATCTAGCCCCGTTGGCCGCGACGATACCTTCCTGCACGCCTGGACCACCTTTTACTGGGCCTGGTGGATTTCCTGGTCGCCTTTTGTCGGCATGTTTATCGCGCGCGTCTCACGCGGCCGCACCGTGCGCGAATTCCTCATTTGCGTATTGATCGTGCCGACGCTCGTCTCGGTGTTGTGGATGACAACGTTCGGCGGCACAGCACTTGTGCAGCTCATCGATGGCGGCTATACCGGCGTTGCTGACACCGTCAAAAACTGGCAACCCGAACTCTCGCTCTTCAAGATGCTGGAGCAGCTACCCTTGTCTGGGGTGCTGTCATTCGTCGGCATCGTTCTCGTCGTCGTCTTTTTCGTCACGTCCTCAGACTCAGGCTCGCTGGTCATCGACACCATCACCGCTGGCGGAAAGATGGAGCCACCGGTGACGCAGCGCGTTTTCTGGGCTGTCTTTGAGGGCCTTGTCGCTATCACCTTGATGTTGGGTGGCGGCTTGGCGTCCCTACAGGCCGCCGCGATCGCAACGGGCTTTCCCTTCACCCTAGTCTTGCTCTTGATGTGCGTCAGCACGTACCTGGGCCTGCAACAGGAACTGCGCGCGCTTGAGAAGCGATCTTAGAGCCTACGAAGCGTTACTGCTCTTCCCAGCCGTCGAAAATGCGCGCCAGTGCAAAGACGGCTGTCAGAACGACCGACCAGCAAAGACCAATCAACGCAATGGAGCGGTGAACCGGCAGCGTCAGATCGACAACGCCAAATTTCATCACCAAAAGCTTGGCGATCGGCAGAAACACGAACCCGAGCCCAAGCGACAAAAGTATCCAACTGCGGATCGGCCTCAACGCCACGTTGAGCAGCGTCGCGAATACGGCCCACTGCGCCATCACCCACCAAGGCGGCAACGATGCATTCAGTGAGACCCCGCTGTAAGACGCCAAGCCCAGATACATGATCAAGGCCTCGGCACCTGTCCCGACCGCGGTGACAAGCGCGATCAGCTTTGCCTCTGCCAATCCCATGGGCGAACGCCATATATGGAAGATGACCACGGCAATCCCCGCCGCCAGCCCGAACTCTTCCTGACCCTGGGACGCATAATGCAGCAACGCCAGCCACGCCGCCACAAACGCAGCCGTATTGATCAAGACGTCATTGCCGTCGGGACGCGTATCCACGTTTCCTCTTCCCTCACCTTGGCCGCCCTTGTTGAGAGCTTAGCCTCGCACCTTCAGCGCATTTCGTCGTGGGTGCCAACACCTGCGTCGCTGGGTCTAATGCAAGCTGCAACGACCCACGGATTCATCTTAGCAACGCATCCCTGATGTCGACATGACGGTTTGCCGCTATCAAAGACTATGGTTCACGACACTTAACACCCCATGCGCCAACGTTTCTTGCTTCTCCATAACGCTGTTGCCGGACTGCGTCGCCATCGCTTGGTGCGCCAGGTTGTGGCCGAGTTGAAGAAGCACGGGGGCGAGATCGTTACGTTGCGTCTGTCGGGGCTCGGGAAAAATCTCTCGCAAGAAGCCCTCGCCCGCATTGTTCACCATGACGGCTTTGACGCCGTTATCGCAGCCGGTGGCGACGGCACGATCCGGGCACTCGCCAAAGCGTTAGGCCCCGACGGTCCGGTTCCCGTCGGCGTTATTCCGGTGGGAACTGGAAACGTACTCGCCCGAGAGTTGGGCCTTCCCTATAAGGCCGCCGAAGTAGCCGACATGCTGCTCAATGGCCCGGAGGTGAACATTCCCGGTGCAACGGCTGGAACAGAGCCGTTCTACCTCATGGCAGGTGCCGGGTTTGATGGTGAGATCATTTCGAATCTCAATCTCGAAGTGAAGCGGCGCATCGGCAAGCCCGCTTATGTCTGGCCGACGCTCAAAGCCCTCAGCCGGAAGCCAAAGGTTTTCGATGTCGTGATCGATGGAAAAGCCTACGAAGCGACCTGGATCGTCGCCACCAAGGCCAGCCGCTATGCTGGCGGGTTCACGCTCGTCAACGGCTTAAGCGTGCGCGATGAGAAAATGATCGCCGTGCTCTTCCAGGCCAGCTCGCGTTGTCGTCGTCTTGTGGAAATGGCAGCCCTTGGCCTCGGTGCGCTAGAGCGGCTTCCTGGCGTTGAAGTCCACCCGTGTGAAATAATCGAGATTCAGGCTGAGGGCCTGCCTGTCCAGATCGATGGTGACGAAACCAACGCGTCTCCGGTCACTATCAAAGCTGGAAACGGCCCACTCAGGCTGATCGTTCCCAGTGATGCGCAGTCTGAGAGTGGTGGCGGTGCTGGGTAGCGGAACCAGGCACGCAAGGCTCTAAGCCTGCGACGGGCGGCGGCGGGCGAGACGCACGCGCCGGGCTGGTGCTTTGCGACCCTTGTTCGCAAACAGCGCGCTTTCGATATTGGAGACGAACAACCGAGCTGCTGCCTCCCAACTGTATTCCAGCGCTTTCTTGCGGATCATGTCGCGGTCCAGCGCCAGCGCATCTTTGGCAGCTTGCGCTAGGTTCTCCGACATGAAGCCGGTTTCACCGGTCGTGAGAAGGTCAATCGGCCCAGTCACGGGATAGGCGGCAACCGGCAGGCCCGAGGCCATTGCTTCGAGAATGACAATGCCGAACGTCTCGGTTTTGCTCGGCATAACGAAGACATCAGCAGACGCGTAGCATTCTGCGAGGTCTTCGCCGATACGCTTGCCTGTGAATGTCACATCAGGGCAGCGGGCTTTGAGTTCTTCCAACTGCGGACCATCGCCAACGACGACCTTTTGTCCGTCAAGTTCGGCATCAAGGAAGGCTTCGATGTTCTTCTCAATCGCCACCCGGCCCACATAAAGAAAGACCGGACCATCGCCAAAGCGGCGAACCTCACGCGGCCGGAACAGCTCAGTATCAACGCCCCGCGTCCAAGACAACGTCCGCTCGAAACCGCGCTCTTCCAACTCGCGCGCCAGTGTCGGCGTCGCAACCATGATACCCGAACCCTGGTTGTGGAACCGGCGCAGGATCTCCCAGATCCAGCTCTCAGGAATGTAGAAGCGGCTGGAGATGTAGTCTGGGAAGCGGGTGTGGAAACTCGTCGTAAACGGAATGCCCTTGCGCAAGCAATGCGAGCGCGTCATCCAGCCCAGCGGCCCCTCGGTCGCGATGTGAACCGCATCCGGCTTAATTTCGCGCATGCGCTGGCCGATATAGGAATACCCCGGCAGCGAAAGACGAATCTCAGGATAGGTCGGGCACGGGACGGTCGAGAATTCACCAGGCGTGAGGAAGATAATCTCGGCATCGAGCGGAGCTGCTTCTTCGCGCAGACGTTCGTACGTCCGCACGACACCGTTGACTTGCGGCCGCCAAGCGTCTGTGGCGACGAGTATCTTCATTCACGCTGCCTCAAGTTTGGGTTTGCCTGCCGCTTTTGCAGCTTCATCGCGCTCCTTAACGATATCGAGCCAACGAATGAGTTCGAACTCACCCTCGGCAGTCTCGCCGATTGCCGTGCAGCTTTCCACCCAGTCACCGCAATTGATGTAATGGATGTCACCCACAGGCCGCGATGCCGCGTGGTGGATATGTCCGCAGATGACCCCGTCAGCTTCGCGGCGCTTCGCTTCGGTGGACAGCTTGCGCTCAAATTCGCCGATGAAGTTGACGGCGGATTTGACACGCAACTTGAGATAGCTCGACAGCGACCAGTATTTCAGCCCGAACATCCGTCGGACGAAATTAACAGGCGCGTTGGTCCACAATGCGAGTTGGTAGCCCCGGTCGCCCAGGAATGCGAGCCACTTTGCATAGCGAACGACCACATCGAACTCATCGCCGTGCATGACGACGTAGCGCTTGCCGGTCGGTGTCTCATGAACGGTCTGCAGTTCGATCTCGATACCGCCAAAGCGCTGCCCGCAGTATTGGCGCAGACCATCGTCATGGTTGCCTGGAATGAAGATGACGCGGGAACCCTTGCGAACTTTTCGCAGGATCTTCTGCAGCACATCATTATGGGATTGCGGCCAGACCGCGCCGCGCCGGATGCGCCAGAAATCGACGATATCGCCAACCAGATAAATCGTATCAGCGTCATGCTCGCGCAGGAAGTCGATCAGCAAGTCCGCCTGGCAGGCACGGGTCCCGAGGTGAACATCGGATATGAAGAGCGAGCGATATTTCTTCATGGTTCAAACTCCCCTGCGAAGCCTGTGGCGGTCTCGACAATCATCCCTTGCAAGAACGTTTTCAGGATTCAGGTTGCAGGAGTATGACAGCTTTATGAGTGATCCACCCATACACAAGCAGTTATACCACAAAGTCTTAATCTCCAGGCCCTTACCTTCGTCAAGATCGTCACCGGCCTGAGGCTTCAATGTAACGCAGTGCCAAATCGAGCTAACGGCCCGATCCGAGCTCGGGGCGCATTATAATACATATTGAGCCGCATGTCTTTGAGGACCGGCGGCGTTCTGCGGCAAGAGCAGGCGCGCCGGACCTAGTAGAGCTGGAACGGGAAGTAGCGCGAAACCAGCTCCGAAAAGCGGCCGCTTGAGCGGACATCCTGGATCGCACCATCGATGTCGGCCTTCAACTGCTTATCGCCGCGCGTGATGGCAATTGCCAGTCCATCGCCAAAAAACTTAGGTTCCAGGAACGAGCCACCTTTGAAGTCGCAGCATTGCTCGGAGATCGTGCCGTTGATCCAGAACGACAAGCTGATGGCATCGCCGAACACCGTATCGACTTCGCCCGCCTTGAGAGCTTCCCGGGCAATATCTGGGTTATCGAAAACCAGAATACGGCTGCCCCGGAAATACTGGCGCAGAAACGCTTCGTGCGACGTGCCAGATGCCACCGCGATTCGTTTTCCCTCTAAGCCTTCGGGTGTCGCGACGAGGTTCGTGGCATTGCGGCGACCAGCAAAGCGTCCCGGCGTGTGAAAGTAACGTTCGGAGAAGCCTGCGCTCTCCAGCGCTTTTGCAGTGACCGTATGACCGGCAATGACAGCATCCGCTTCGCCGCGTGCAAGCGCCGGCAGCAATTCCGTCCAGGGTCGATCGACAACCTGACACGTGACATCCAGCTCCAAACAGATCGCACGCGCTAGATCGACGTTGAACCCGGTTAGCACTCCGTCCTCGTCGTAGAAGTTGAATGGCGGGAAGTCGCTTGTGGTCATGAAACGCAATAGAACGCGACGCGTCGCGATAGCATCGGCCGGCGTGCCAGCGGATTGAGCTTGGGCGAACGCTTGCTGAGGCGCTGCGAATGGACCGGCCATCACGAGTAGTAAGACTGCCGCTACAAGCGAACCAGTGCATCGCGCGCGCAGTGTTTTGAGGTCAGTCAAGCTATTCAACCCTCAACCCGAATGTTTCGAAGCCAAAACAGCAACTATCGAGGGAATGCGCTGGCTTCAAGGCTTAATCTGGATAAGCGGGAACTTCGCGCACATATCGACGAGTTGGAACGACAGACGACTTCGCATTGCCGATATGGGATAAACAACAGAATAAACTGTATTAACAAAAGCAGCTTTTGCATTATTCTCAGGGCACAAATTTCAACAAGACCTGCCCCATACTGGTCCTCCCCATATCAAGAATCTCCAGGCCTTCCCTGCCGCATTTTCAAAACCCGATGCAGTCACCTTCTGACGGAAAAATCAAAGATTTTGCGCGCGTCACGGCAGGTTGCAGTGAACCCGACGTGGTTGACCGGTGCTGCAGGCGAGACAGGCCCATAAAACAGCGCGAAGGTAAGCTAGCGGTATCAGTAGCCTCATGTTCCGGCCCCTTAGCCCCTTTTCTTGCCGCCAACATGTCGGCCAAGTCTTTGAAGCTGACGGGCGCCGCACGCTGGTTAGCCGGCATAGTCCTTCTTACCGCAACGATCCTTGTATCCGCGCCGAGTATCGCTTTCCCGGCATTATGCATCGTTGTCAGCTTACCATTCCTGGCGATCGCGATCCTCAGACTACTAGCACTTGGCTACATGGATCGGCTTGCAGCCGAGCAAGAGGCCGAACGGGTCGCCCTGACCACGGACAAATCCAGCTTGCCGAACTACGCGGTCCTGGTCCCGCTCTGTCGTGAAACAGAAGTCATCGAACAACTGGTCGAGGCGCTACTGGCTTTAGACTACCCACATGACCATTTGCAGATTTCCCTGATTGTCGAAGAGCACGACCTCCCCACACGACTGGCGCTCAGGAAGCAAAACCTTCCCCGGCATATGCGCATCGTGGTTGTCCCTCCCGGCGAGCCGCAAACCAAGCCGAGGGCGTTAAACTACGCCCTGCAAGACGCCGTGGGCGATTACGTCGTTGTCTATGATGCTGAAGACATTCCAGACCCCGACCAATTGCAGCGGGCACTGTCTGTTTTTCGAGCCGCGTCCGGTTCCGGCAATGTTGGGTGCGTGCAGGCCCGCCTTGGCCTCTACAACCCCCACGAGAGCCTTCTGACCCGCCAATTCACAATCGAATATAATGCCCTCTTCGGCGCGCTACTCCCGATCTTGGCGCATTGGCGATTGCCTGTACCGCTGGGCGGCACCTCAAATCACTTTCAGCGCAGTATCCTGACGGAGGCAGGTGGTTGGGATGCTTACAACGTGACCGAAGACGCAGACCTTGGAATTAGGCTGGCCCGGCTCGGTTACGAGGTCCGTGTGCTTAGCTCGACAACGTGGGAAGAAGCCCCAGAGAGTCTGGGCGTCTGGTTGCGCCAAAGGACACGATGGCTGAAGGGATGGATGCAGACGTATTTGGTTCACATGCGCGAGCCCAGACGTCTCTGGCGCGAGATGGGGACTTGGCCCTTTTTCGCGTTTCTGACGTTGATGCTCGCGATGCTGTTTTCAGCACTGTTGCATCCCGTGTTTTACGTAGTCCTGGCCGTAAACCTCGCGCAGTCGGGAGCTGCTACGGGAGACTGGTCGGTTTCTGGCCCGAACATCTTGTTGGGGTTTGGCATCGCAAATCTGTTCGTCGGTTACTTTTCAGCAATCGCGCTAGGTGCATTTGCTGTCCGGCGCTTGCCGCAGATCCGCGATTTGGCTTGGCACGCTTTGCTGATGCCCGTGTATTGGTTGCTGATTTCCCTGGCCGGATATCGCGCATTGTGGCAACTGGCGACCGATCCTTTCGCCTGGGAAAAGACACCGCATAAAGGGCGGAAGAAACTTTGACCGATCAGGCCTTCTCATAGCGGCCGACCGAATAAGGCCGGCCACATCTATCGCCACATCCAACAAGCTTTAAGCACCGACCTCTGCTTGCAGCCCACAAAACCAAGGCTGAGGGGCTAAGCCAGCAACTGAAAGCCAGCGCTCTTAGCGCCGGCGATTGCCGCCTGGGCCACCGCCGCCTGGAGGCCCACCCGATTTCTGATCCTTGTGACGGAAGTTAATCCGGCCTTTTGTCAGATCATATGGCGTCATTTCGATTGTAACTCGGTCGCCAGCCAGAATACGAATTCTGTTCTTCTTCATGCGCCCCGACGTGTATGCGATCACCTCGTGGCCATTGTCGAGCTTAACGCGGCAACGCGCATCAGGCAGGACCTCCTCCACGATGCCATCAAATTCCAGTACTTCTTCTTTTGCCATCAAAACTCCTGTTGCGGCATGTGATAGCAGCCGATCTCCGGCTGTTCATTTGTCCAATGCGTTTTGGGGAGAGCAGAGCCTGCTCTCCCCCAACGATCTTGCAAAGAAAACCCGAGTGCTAGCCTTAGTCAGCCTGCAGGTTTACCGCAGCGAACTTGCCGTTCCGGCCTTTTTCAAGTTCGTAGCTGATCTTTTGACCCTCATTGAGGGAACTCATGCCGGCGCGCTCAACAGCTGAAATGTGAACGAATACGTCATTTCCGCCCTCATCCGGCTGGATAAACCCGTAGCCCTTCTGAGTGTTGAACCATTTAACGGTCCCGGTAGCCATTCGGTAGTCTCCAACAGTCTCGTAATTGAAACGTTGCCCTTTTGAGGCAACAGCCACGGTCTAAATGTCGCGTATGAGACATATCTTGCCCGCCGCATCCGACCGGTGCTTTAGCAAACGCCAAAGCATATTCGATAGGATTTATATGGCGCGATGGGCTTTAGAACGCAAGCTTTTCGGGGCTCTTTGCCAGCAATTCGCAAAGGTAATTCCACTTTTGCGCAAGTCTTCAGCCTGCGTAGCGCCAAAAAAACTGTGACGAACCAATTCCCAAATACAGTCTTGTGCACCGCACCCTAGTACTTAGCTACCTGGGGATTTTTTTGCCTTGATTTGCTTTGCCCAATTTTTCGCCCCAATGACGACTTGCAAGGCAATCGCGCCCTTGCTTGGCCGAGATTTGGAGCAACAAATAAGCATAATCAGTAGCTTGCCGATTAGCATACGAATTGCAGCACGCGTGCCGACGAGGGAATACCATGGCAAGGAATGACATGTTCAGCTGGCTTCTTGGTAAGAAGCACGAAAAGGCGAGCGCTCTACCAACATCGGCTGAAACCGCTGACGCTGCACCACCTGAAATACCCGCCAACGAAGCACCGATTAAACGATTGGAATCGGTTGTGGAAACGCAGAACGCTGCAGTGGACCCAGCCAATTCAGCGCCCAATCCGTCGCCAGAGACTGAAAAAGCGGTCGAAGAGATTGCTGCCACTGAGCCAGCCGAACCCAGTGAGACACTTGATGCAGCCGGTCTCGTTAAGGTCGAGAACAGCCGATCCCGTGCCGCGAGCGGGCCACCGGGCCGTGCAAGAACGAGTCTGAAGGCCGGAACGCCTGTTTTTGTTACTTCTGGCCACCACTCGACACCAGCCGTCGTGAGTGCTGTTTCGGCCAACGGGCGCCGCGTTTGCGTTAAGCCGGATGGTGCGCCTGTGGCCCGCGTATACACCCGCCGTTTAGATGGCAGTTACCGGCTTGATGGACTTCCGGACAATGCGCCAACCATTCTGAAATTCGAAGACCCTCAGTCGACCACAACGTCGGCTGCAAAAGGTCAACGGTCAAAGCCCTTGCGGTATGTAAAACGCCTCCGGTCGCCAAGCTTCAAAGTCGGCGTTGCCGGCCGCCGCGAAACGAGCGAACGCGACAGCGTTGCAGCCCGTCCGCAAGGCTCAACAACAGGCCGCCGCCCAGTGACAAAAGCTCCGATAAAAACGCCTAAGCGTTCAAATGTCTTATCGCGAATGCCAAGCTCCTCCAGATGAGCCCAGGTGTTCACGAGATAAGCCACGTTCTGGCCTGACAGCCCGCGCGCAGTTGAAATCAGCCGCGCCTGTTTGGAAAGCGGCATCGCGGGAACGTAACTAGGGTGCGCGCGCTCCGCGACGTAAGTCAAACCGAAGACATCGCGTTTTTCGCCTTCAAGCAGTGAGATTGTAATCCGCGCTTCGCGGTAGACGCCATTGACTTGCTCACGCGCCCTCAAATAACTCAGCGTTGCAGCCGATTTTTCCGCAGAAACCCGATAAGCAATCCCCTCGCAAGATCCGCCCCGGTCAAGCCCAAGCACAAGGCCCGGCCGTCCTTCGACACCCCGGTGATGCACAGAATAGACGCAAAAGGACCGCGAATAACCATGCACGCGAGCTCGCACCCGTTCTTCATAATCGAACCCAGGCCGCCACATCAGCGAGCCGTAGCCGAAAACCCAAAGATCGTATGACGTCGTGCGGTTCATATGGTCAAGTCGCAGTTTACTTCGAGATGGGAGTCTCGCTGGGCCAAGGTTGGTGGCGTGATAGGGACGCAGCCCCCGTCGGGCGCAAGCCTACACGGTCGCGCTTTTACTCGTCACCCGTTAGCCCCGTTGCCGGACGCCGCCCGAAGTCAGGCGCATCGGTATCTTGCCCAGCTTCAACAATTCCACGCCGCAAGGCGCGCGCATCGCCAAAAAGCTGGTGCAACGTTTCACCTTCTCCAAACCGGATAGCTCGTTGGAGCGCCGTCAGGTCTTCGGAGAAACGCCCCAGCATTTCCAGCACAGCTTCCTTGTTATTGAGAAACACGTCGCGCCACATCGTTGGGTCCGAGGCCGCAATGCGGGTGAAATCACGAAACCCGCCCGCGGAGAACTTGATGACTTCGCTATCCGTGACGCGCTCCAGGTGAGCTGCTGTGTTGACAATATTGAAAGCGATGAGATGCGGCACGTGACTGGTGATAGCCAGCACCATGTCATGGTGCTCCGGCGACATCACCTCGACATTGCTGCCAAGGCCTCGCCAAAAGGCTTCCAGCTTCTCAACCGCCGCCGGATCGGTGCTTTCCGTTGGCGTGAGAATGCACCAGCGGTTGTCGAACAGCTCGGCGAAGCCGGCTTCTGGACCCGACTGTTCGGTTCCGGCAATGGGGTGCCCTGGCACGAAGTGAACGCCTTGTGGCACATGCGGCGCGACATCTGCCACGATAGCGCCTTTGACCGAGCCGACGTCGGTTAGGATGGCATCCTTCGCAAAGGCTCCAGCATCGTTGATCTCTTTCGCGACCGTCCCGCAAATCCCAACGGGCGTGCATAAGATCACCAGATCAGCGTCACGCGCAGCCTCTGCAGCCGACGAATAGCCCTCATCGATGATGCCGAGATCAAGCGCCGTTTTGACCGTTGATTCAGTTCGCGCCGATCCGACGATTGAACGCGCCAAATTAGCCCGCCGCGCCGCGAGCGAAATGGATGAGCCGATGAGGCCAATACCAATGAGCGCAATGCGTTCGAATTGAACTTCACCCATCAGGCGGACGCCTCCTGTCGGGTGCCAGCAAGAATGGCCTGAAGCGCATCGACCACGATCTGGTTCTCTTCGTCGGTACCGATCGTCAACCGTAACGCATTGGGTAGATTGTAAGCTGCAACGCGGCGCAGAAAGATGCCTTGGGAGATCAACGCCTTGTCGGCTTCGGCAGCGGTTGCGGTCGCGCCGTCAAAGTGAACCAGCAAAAAGTTGGCGACACTTGGTGTTACCTTCAGCCCCAGACCTTCGAGTTCCTGCGTTAGCCAGCGCAATGCCCGCGTGTTGTGGTCGATCGCTTTTTTCATGTGTGCAGCGTCGCGGATCGCAGCGGCACCCGCCGCGATTGATGGAGCGGAAAGGTTGAACGGCCCGCGAATGCGGTTCAGCACGTCAGCGACGTTCTCCGGGCAGTATGCCCAGCCGATCCTTAAAGCTGCGAGCCCATGGATCTTCGAGAATGTCCGCGTCATGACGGTGTTGTCGGTCTCGCGAACAAGTCCGATCCCCGGATCATAGTCGTCAGCCTCAACGTATTCGGCATAGGCACCATCAAGGACCAGCAGAACATCGTCGCGCAATCCTGCACGCAGACGGCGGACCTCAGCGTCTGGAATGTAGGTTCCCGTCGGGTTGTTGGGATTGGCGACAAAAACGATCCGTGTCTTGTCCGTGACTTTCGCCAGTATGGCGTCAACATCGGTCTGCAGATCGCGTTCGGGCGCAACAACCGGAGTACCACCGTTTGTTTTGATCGCGATTGGGTAAACGAGAAAGCCATGTTCGGTCAGGATGCCTTCATCGCCGACGCCGACATAAGCCTGCGCGATCAGGTTAAGCAGCTCATCAGACCCGGCCCCGCAGACAATCCGGTCCGCCTCGATCCCGTTCGTCTCTGCAATCGCGTGGCGCAACTCGCCAGCTGAACCATCAGGGTAGCGCGCTAGACCGGTAAGAGCCGCGTTCTGATATGCTTCAATGGCAGCCGGGCTCGGCCCCAGCGGCGTTTCATTTGAAGAAAGCTTGATGACCCGCTTATGCGTGCCCTTGCCCCCTTCACCGGGAACATAGGCTTCGATATCGAGGATGCCGGGATTTGGCTGCGGTCTGGTCATGGGATTTACAGTTGCGAAAGCGTTATGTTGAGGCTCTGAGAGATACGGTGCGCACGCCGCCGACGCAAAGAAAAGTTAAAGCCTGGACATTTTCCAATTGCCGCAGGCGTTCGCCGGGTGAACAGACTTCGGTAACTGGTTAATCCTGCCAAACTTGACGGCAGGCCCATAACAATCCTATCAAACAGGCTCCGTGGTGATTTGGCCGGCCGGCTTGCAGCCACGTAAAACAACTCGCTAAAAAGGCCGCGCCGTCCCCGATAAGGACCGAGCCGGCCGCATTTGAGGTCGCTACGCGTTAATGACGGCAGATACATCCCCAAATCTGGCAAAAGCAGCAACCATCCAGGTTGACGATGGTTCGGGCGTTGCCTGTGAGACCGTGGAGTTTCCAGCTTCAGCGCCGTTGGAGCTCGACAGTGGGGCGACGCTTGGCCCAATCACGATTGCTTATAATACGTATGGGGAGCTGAACGCCGAGAAATCAAACGCAATTCTCATCTGTCACGCTCTGACTGGCGACCAGCACGTCGCCAACAAGCACCCTATTACCGGCAAAGAGGGCTGGTGGTCCTATCTCGTCGGTCCAGGCAAGCCCATCGACACCGACCGGTTCTTCGTGATCTGCGCCAATATCCTTGGCGGCTGCATGGGCTCCACCGGGCCTGCGTCGACCAACCCCGAAACGGGCCGAGCCTACGGTCTGAAGTTTCCCGTAATCACCATCGGCGACATGGTCGCGGCCCAGTCTCGCCTCATCGACCACCTTGGCATCGAACAGCTCTTTGCTGTCGTCGGCGGTTCCATGGGCGGCATGCAGGTGCTGGAATGGGCATCCCGCTTCAAGGACCGGGTTTTTGCAGCTGTCCCGATCGCTACGGCCGCCTGGCACTCCTCGCAAAACATCGCATTCCACGAGGTCGGCCGCCAAGCCGTGATGGCCGATCCCGATTGGAAGCGCGGTGATTACCTCGCGCATGCGGTGACACCACGGAACGGATTGGCGGTGGCCCGTATGGCAGCGCACATCACCTATCTCTCCGAAGATGCGTTGCACGACAAGTTTGGGCGCAACCTGCAAAACCGTGCCGACCGTACGTTCTCCTTCGATGCCGATTTCCAGGTCGAGAGTTATCTGCGGCACCAGGGTTCCACATTTGTCGATCGCTTTGACGCCAACAGCTACCTCTACATTACGCGGGCGATGGACTACTTCGATCTCGCCGTCGAACACGGCGATGTGCTGGCCAATGCCTTCCAAGGAACCCGCACGCGGTTTTGCGTGGTCTCGTTCACATCGGATTGGCTTTACCCAACGCGCGAAAGTCGCGAGATCGTGCAGGCGCTCAATGCCGTTGCTGCAAACGTTTCGTTCGTGGAGATCGAAAGCACTGCCGGACACGATGCTTTCTTGCTCGATGAGCCCGAGTTCTTTGCAACCATTCGCGGCTTCATTGAATCTTGTGCTGCGAAACGTGGTCTGCCTGCTGGCTCCGACACGGAGGCAAGCGGCTGATGCTGACCAATGAACGACAGCAAGGCGATCAACTGGAGGCTACGCAGGCACCGCGCGTCGACCACGTGCTGATCGCAGAGATGGTCGCCCCCGGCAGCCGTGTCCTGGATGTCGGATGCGGTGATGGAGACCTGCTTCAGCTGCTGGCCGAGACCAAGACAATCGATGGCCGCGGCGTGGAGCTCTCACGCGAAAAGGTCAATGCGTGTGTGGCGCGAGGATTATCCGTTATTCAGGGCGACGCGGATGTCGATCTTGATGATTATCCCGATCAGGCCTTCGACTACGCGATTTTGTCGCTGACCATCCAGGCAACGCAGCGCCCAAGGAACGTGCTCAAGAATCTGCTGCGCATCGGTCGGCGGGCAATTGTTTCGTTCCCAAATTTCGGTCATTGGAAGATCCGCGCTGACCTTCTCTTCAATGGCCGGATGCCGCGCACTGAAAACCTGCCTGATCCTTGGTACTCAAGCCCGAATTCGCACCTCTGTACGATCCGTGATTTTGTCGAATTGTGCGATCCCTTGGATGCCGCTGTAGAGGAAGCCGTTGCTTTTAACAGCGCTGGCAAACGGTTGCCGATTATACGGTCGGTGACGCTCAACAATCTGTTTGGCGAAAAGGCCGTGTTCAAACTTCGCCACCGGGCTCCGACACGCGATTTTTGATGCGCAAATCACTGTTGGTGCTGCGATTGGCTTTCCCCCCTACATCCGAGCTTTCAGGCTGTTGGTCACCCTGCCCTGCGGTACGCCGATTGAGCTGAGGCGTCGCTGGAACAATGGCGGGTAGCACAAGCGCTTTTTTGGGTTTGGCAATTGGAGCGACCAGTTCCTTGGCGGCCTCAACGATAATGACGCCAGCAAATCCAGGCATGATCCGAGCACCGACCCGCTCCCAGGCCACCGCGGAACGCAACAGCATGTTTCGGCTAAACGGCGGCACGTAAAGCGCTTCAGCCCAGTCGACCGGCTCAAACATTGCGTTTTTCAGCATGCCTTCCAATTGGCTCCGGCTGTACGGCCGCCCAAAGCCGAATGGAGTCCAGTCCGTGCGGGCCCAGATCCCTCGCCGATTTGGAACAACCATCATCAATCGGCCTTCGGGCGTCAACGTCCGCCAGATCTCACGCAGGAAGGGTTGCACGCGTTCAGCGGTTTCAAGGCCGTGCACCACCAGCATGCGATCGACCGAATTATCTGGCAGTGGCAGGTGCTCGTCGTTGACTAGAACCGACTGTTTCAAACCGTCCCGCGGCCAAACAAGAGCGCCTTGTTGGCTCGGCATAAATGCCCCGCAGTGCGCAGCCTGGGCTTTGAAGGCACCCAGATAGGGTACAGCATAGCCAAGCCCGATCAGCACACCGTTTGGAACACGCCGCCAACGGGCTTGAATGCGGCCCATGACGAGGCGCCGCACAACAGCCCCCAGCGGCCGCGCATAAAACTCCCTGAGGTCAGCAACGTCGATGTGCATGAGAGCCCGGCGTTCTTAGATCTTTCAAGTCAGACCCACCCAGCCGGATAGGACAAGGGTGATTGTCTCGATAAGAGTTTATGTAAGCCACTCGGCGCTGGAAGTGAACCGAGCCGATCAAGCTTGACGCAAAGAGGCTGGCAGCGGTAGGGGTCAGCATTCGCATCAGCCGATCCGCGGCCACGACCCGTGTCTGGCAGCGACACGCAAGCTTCATCAACGCCTATTGCTGGAAAAAGCCATGACGTTAGAAATCTATCAGTTCCCGGCCCGTAGCGACAATTATGGCGTCCTGATCCATGACAGCGAAGCCGGTGTAACGGCATCAATCGACGCCCCGACCGCTGCCGAGGTTGAAGCCGCACTCAGCGCCAAAGGCTGGGCGCTGACCCACATCTTTACGACCCATCACCATAACGATCACACCGAAGGAAATCCGGCACTCAAAGCCAAAACCGGTTGCGAGATTATCGGTCCGCGCGGCGAGGCCGCCAAGGTCGCTGACATCGACAAGGCGGTCGGCGAGGGTGATACTTTCAAGTTCGGTAGCTTCGACGTCGAGGTTCTCGAAACGCCAGGACATACCTTGGGCCACATCTCTTATTTCATCCCGCAAGCCAAGGTCGCGTTTGTTGGCGACACCATGTTCGCCATGGGCTGCGGCCGCGTATTTGAGGGCAGCCACGAGATGATGTGGAATTCGTTGTCGAAGCTGCGGCAGTTGCCAGCCGATACCGTGGTTTATGCCGGTCACGAATATACGAAATCCAATGCGGAATTCGCTCTGACGATCGAACCCGACAATGCCGAATTGAAAAAGCGCGCCGCGGAAGTCTACGCATTGCGCGCGGAAGGCAAACCCACACTGCCAACGACAATCGGCAAGGAGCTGGCCACCAATCCATTTTTGCGCGCATCTGAGCCGGAACTCAAACAAGCTCTAAAGATGCCCAAGGCCGAAGATTGGGCCGTATTTGCTGAGGTTCGGACGCGCAAGGACAACGCGTAAGGACCAGTTCCCCCGCGGGTGCGAGGGAGTTCCAATTGACGATTGAAGGTACTGCCACAATGACGAACGACATGACGGCAGACGAGATTATCACGCTACTGCAACTCGAACCGCACCCCGAAGGCGGGTATTTCAAAGAAACCTTCCGCGATGAAGTGAGCAATGCGGATGGGCGCGCCGCATCAACGGCGATCTACTTCCTTTTGAAAGCAGGACAAACATCGCGCTGGCACAAGGTGGATGCCGCAGAGACTTGGCATTGGTATGCCGGAGCAGCTTTGGAGCTGAGGATCGCATCACCAAGTGGATCAGCCCGACGCATTCGTCTTGGTAGCGAGCTGGCTACCGGTGAGCGACCACAAGCGATCGTTCCCCCAGGCCATTGGCAACAGGCCCGCACCTTAGGCGACTATACCCTGGTCGGTTGCACGGTTGCGCCCGGGTTCCTGTTCGAAAAGTTTGAACTCGCTGAGCCGGGCTTTGAACCGGGCGAATAACGAACGCCCCAATCTGACATCTGCCAAACCACCAACACCAGAACATCGAATCGACAAGCCCCGCAATTTGGGGTTGCGGGGCTTGCCTGGAGGATTATCCGCTGCGAGGGGCATCTTTGGGGGAATGGGCCGCGAGCGGATAACTCATGGGAGCCTACCGCGCTGAGGACTGGCCAAAAAAGTAGGGCTAAACAAAAACAGTTTCACTCGAAAGATGGTTAAGAACAGGGCCCGTCGCAGGCAAGCTGAAGGCCGCAAGCACTTATGCAAACTTTTCCACGGCTTACTCCCACTGCGAGGCATTGCTTAGCCTCTGAAACAAAAAGAAAAATCCGGAAACTTCATTTCTACTTGTAAGCGTGGCGCTCTCCGCCTTGTGAGCCAGACCCGACTCACTCAACACTCCAGCGAGCAACAGATCTCACTTTGCCGATTCGAGGGATAACCCTGATCGCTGAGGGTTGCGGACATGGTTGGTCGGGCAGGCGGGATCATAGCTTTTTTGAGAATATTGGTGGCTGCTAGAGCGCGAGCGAGGGTACGAAATGAAGCGGGCGGTGTCGGAAGGATCATTGTTGAGCACGGTGTTTGTCGACTATGACAACCTGTACCTGTCGCTCAAACGCAAGAATGAAGAAGCCGCCAAGCGATTTGCCAAAGACGCCGGTCTTTGGCTTGCCGAGATTGCGTCCGGCAGGTTGATCACTCCAACTAATGGTCCGGCTCTCGACATCCCGCGTCGCATTGTCATGAACCGCTGTTACGGCAACCCCGTTCCACGCCGCAACGCGCATGACAACTCAACCGACATGAATTCGTTTCCGTTCGTGCGCCATCATTATCTGCGCGCCGGTTTCGAAGTCATCGACTGCCCACCGCTAACAGCCCAGCTCAAGAATTCGGCCGACATCCGTATGGTGATGGATGTTCGCGACTACCTATTGCATGACACCTATTTCGATGAGTTCATCATTCTCTCAGGTGATGCTGACTTCACGCCGGTGCTGCACCGCTTGCGTCAACACGCGCGCCGCACAGTCATCTACGCCAACGACTACACTGCGGCTCCTTACACGGCCATCAGTGATGGAGAGGTTCGCGAATCCGACCTGATCCTTGCATTGATGGAAGGCCGCGTGCCGGAAGCGATCACGGATGGACACGCAGGCCAGAAGCAATTGCCAAACGCCAATGGTATGGGCGAAGCACGCAAAGCCATCATCGCCGATGTGGTCACCAACGTCCGAGCCGAAAAGCAGCCCATGCTTCTTGAAGTTCTGGCCGATCGAGCCGTTCGCACGCTTGGTCGCGATCTGACCGTTGGAACCGCATGGGGCGGCGCGGGCAGCTTCCGCGATCTGTTGGTTGCAGATCTGCCAGACAGCATCGAAGTCACCGAACACGCGCCTCATTACGTGCTTGATACCAGCGCGCCCCCATCCAATAAATCCTTGCCAAGCAGCGCAAGTGAGCCAGCCGGTCAACCGATCGGTGCTGGTCGAATTCCACTCGGCGAAGTGCGCGAAGAGCCTTTGCAGCCACAACACACGCCATCGCGGACGACCATCTCTGATCTGGCGGCAGATCACGCACGCACGTTGGCTGCCCGCAATACAGACCCTGCTGCTGGCATTGACCCTCAGCGGCTAACCTCCACTGCGCCAGTGGCTCGCCAGAAACCTGAGCCAGATTTGCATGCGGGTGGATTTGGGCGCGGTCCATCGTACCAGCAGCCAGCAACCAATGAGGTCGCACCATCCTCGACGCAGTTAACGCCTCACCAGGAAATCCCCGCAGCGGCGCGTTATGAAACACATCCGGCGAACACAGCTTCGACGGCGCTTCAGCCCTCTCCGCGCGCGCCGCAATCGGAGCAACGCGCACCGTCGCCGACGGCCGCACCAGCTTCCATCATCCACCCTGGCCCTGATGGCAGCTACGATATCAACCGCGCGCCGAAAGCCGAGCCGCAACAGCAGCACCAAGACACTGCCTCACCAGCCCCAGCTGCACCATCGGAGCAAGTCTCCCAGCGGACAGCAGCTGCCGCGCGTCAAGCGAGCATGGACACCTCCAGCGCCATCCAGAAGTCGATTGCGCGAATCCACGAGGCTTGCCAGGCTCCGCCGATTTCGCCACCTGAATACCGGGTGCTGTTCGACGTGATGGCCGAAGAAATCAACGCCAACGGGCTGACCGGAACGCAAACGCTGGTGAACATCTGCGAGCGGGCAAAAGCGCTGGGCGTCGAGATCCGCAAAGACGATGCGCGCTTCATTCTCGAAGTCGTCAGCGAAGCCGATCCGTGGTTCGAACAAGGCGCTTCAGCCGCGTTGTTCGCCAGCCGCTTCCGCAACTTTGTCATCGCACGATGCAAGAGCCAGGGCCTTCAGCTTTCAGCAACCGAGCTTGATCTCATCGAGGCCTGGTTTACGGGTGCCACACCGCGCATCGCAGCAGGCAAGCAGGCTCTACCCGGTGATGATCACGGGATCATCCCGCAACAGCCCACAGCCGGCATAGGTAATCCTGCAGCCGCGGGCTCACCGCAAACGCAAAGCTGGTTTGGCGACAGCCAACCACAACAAGGACATGCTCCAGCAGGCCAGCCCCAGCGGGCCAGCCAGCCAGCCTTCGCTGGCGAGGGGCAAACAGACTTCGGTCGTTACTCCGAAGAACCCGACGACTTCCCTCGTGTACTCCGTCGGGACCGCGCCTGAGACGCCAACCCTCGAACTCAGGCGCAAACAAGAAGGGCACCCGCAAGGGTGCCCTTTTTTATTGCCCGTCCTCGTTGGGATGCAGTGAATATACTGTGGCCGGGATTACCTTTACGAGCAGCTGCCACCACCCAGCACACAAAACTTCGAGCAGTGCGGATGGCACAGCTTGACCGCACCTTTATCAAACATACCGCCATGCGCTTTCGCAGCTTCAGTCAACGTCGCGCCCATTTCGAAGTTGGGATCAAAAGGCAACAACGTGCACGGCAGCACCACAGGGGCATCTGCACCTTTGCGTTTCACCACCATCCGTGATGTTGCGCACATCATATCGCTTGGCGCCAGGTTCAAGACATCCCAGCAGGCGGTTGTGATTTCCGGCGTATCGTCGGCTTCGTTCATCTCGGGAAACAGCACCAACCGTTTTTCGTTCGCCACATCGATTTTCCAGCCGTGTTTGGCAATTAGATCGCCATAGGCCTGCCGGCCTTCGTCGTCGGATTCATACAAACTGATCCGCCCGGCAATCGCCAGATTGAAGCCGTTCTCAGACAGCCAGTCGATGCCGACCAGAGCTTTGTCGAACGATCCCTCGCCACGCTCCTCGTCGTGTAGCGCACGGCTATGATGATCCAGGCTAACCCGCATGGTGAGCTTTTCACCAAGCCGCTTTTGCAGGTCCAACAGCCGCTCTTTGATTTTCGGCCGCTGCATCGGCTGCATGGCGTTCGTCAAAACGAGGACCTCAAACCCGCGCGCCAACGCGTCTTCCATCATGTCGGGGAAGTCCGGATTGAGGAATGGCTCGCCACCGGTAAAGCCAATCTCGCGCGTTTTGAGCGCCTCGGCCTCATCAAGAAACCGGGCCGTCTCCTCTGCCGAAATGTAAACCAGATCGTCATTGGTTGGGCTGGAGAAGATGTAGCAGTTCTTGCACTCGATGTTACACAGCGTGCCGGTGTTGATCCAAAGCGTATCGAGCGTCTTCAGCCAGACGCGCGCGCGCCGTTCTCCCTTGGCGGTCCAATCGGGGTCGGCGAATTTCGGTTCTGGAAGGGCAGGCGCATCGGTCAGGGCGATCGTCACAGGTGGTCCTCAAAATACGAGCGGCGAGCCACAACGCCCTGCACTAAACAGCAGCATCGTCCCCGCCTCAGTAATCTCGGTGTGGAAATAGCACGCATACGCCACACACCGAACTCACAATGGTTTCATTGGCAGGTGAACGCGGCACCACCAAGGCTTCCGCGAGGTTGGGCCTTGTGGTAAACACACGCTCTGCGCTAAACAGCTGCGGTTCACTTGCAACCCGTCGCTTCAGAGATGTCTCGGGTGGATGGAACGTGTCTCCACACGACGTTTTTTGGGTCAACACGGCGCAGGCTTGTGTTGAGCGCCAGAAGTGTGGAACCCTGTCCAGATGCGCCGACGCGAGTGGTTGGTTGTCACCGCCTTCACACGACTTTAGTAAGTGTGAAACAATCTAAGAAACAAACTTCGCGGGTGTAGTTCAGTGGTAGAACGTCACCTTCCCAAGGTGAATGTCGTCGGTTCGATCCCGATCACCCGCTCCAATTCCCCGTGACAATGCACCAGTCTTGCCGGCAGCGCGCGCATAAGCGAAAGTCAGAATCCATCGTGATCTCCATCAGATCCCCTGACAGCGCCCTTCCCGAGCCAAGAACAAGATGAACACAGAACAAAAAACAGACGCCGCCGTCCGCGCGAAGCTCGAAACCATCACGCTCCCAAACGGCGAAGAGAGCCTCATTGTCGCTCCGGAAAACGACCTGCCAAAGATCATCGTTGTTGGCGGTGGCGCAGGCGGGTTGGAACTCGTCACACATCTGGGCGACAGCCTCGGCCGCCGCGGTAAGGCGCACGTAACGCTTCTGGAGCGCTCGCGCACCCACATCTGGAAACCGCTGTTGCACGAAATCGCAGCTGGGTCCATGGATGTCGCCCGCCACGAACTGGGCTATCTGGCGCAAGGCCATTGGCACGGCTTCAGATTCCGCTACGGCGAAATGACCGGACTCGACCGCGAACGGAAGCTGGTCCATACGGCCGCCACCTATGACGAGGAAGGCCGCCGCATTACGCCACCGCGCTCCTATCCGTACGATACTCTCGTTATCGCAATTGGCTCGATATCGAACGACTTCGGCACCCCCGGCGTCGCCGAACACGCAATCCAGCTCGATACGCCCGAAGAAGCCGAACGCTTCAACCAGCGGCTCATCAATGCCTGTATCCGCGCCAACACCCAGGCCGATCCGATTTCGCGGGGGCAGTTGCACGTCACCATTATCGGGGCCGGCGCAACGGGCTCCGAGCTTTCAGCCGAACTGCATCACACGACTCGTGGTCTCATCGCTTACGGTCTCGACCGGGTCGACCCGGAGCGCGATATCAAAATCACGCTGCTCGATGCGCAGGACCGTATCCTGCCAGCCCTTCCGCAACGACTGTCCAATGCTGCCGCCGAAGCGCTCACAAAGCTCGGCGTCGAAATCCGCACGAGCGCTTTTGTCAGCGAAGTCACCAAGGACGGCGTGCATCTGAAGTCAGGCGAGTTCATTCCTTCGGAACTCGTCGTCTGGGCGGCAGGTGTGCGCGGGCCGGACGTCATCCAGAACCTCGATGGGTTGGAGGTGACTGGCAACAACCTGCTGGTCATCAACGACAAACTGCAAACCAGCGATCCCAGCATCTTTGCGCTGGGTGATTGCACCTATCTCAAGCCCGAAGGAGCCGAAGCTCCAATTCCACCACGTGCCCAGGCGGCCCACCAGGAAGCAAGCCACGTCTACGGCCAGATCCGCCGGCAACTGCGCGGCGCGTCGTTACGGCCGTTCAAATATCGCGACTTCGGTTCGCTTGTTTCGTTGGGTGAATACACGACGGTTGGCAGCCTTATGGGTTTCATTTCCGGCCGCTCAATGTGGATCGAAGGTATGTTCGCGAAATTCATGTATCGCTCGCTCTACAAGATGCACCAGACGGCCTTGCACGGGTATTCAAAGGTGTTCCTCGATACCCTGTCGAGGATGATCACGCGCCGCACCGAACCGCATGTGAAGCTGCACTAGAGCAAAGCTGCGCCGTTCCATAGCTAGACCTCCCAGCGAAATAGCGCCATATTTTCAATGCACAACGTCCAAGAGAGAAATTAGGGACGACGCGCAACCGCGCGGCACAAGGACAGGCATCCCGCCCTTCTACGTCTGCTGTTGATCCTGCGGCAGAAAAATCAAAGTCTTCTTTTAGTAGGGGGTGTAAACACCCCCTACTGTCATAAGGTACGAGGGGCGGGATGTCTGAAGAGTTCCCCCAAAACACGCAAACGAATGGCGGCGGTGATGGCGGCGGCACCGCGCCTGAGCCGCAGACGCAATTGCGGATCGATGGACGGCCACTGCTGACATCTCAAGACGTCGCGCGCTATTTAGGCGTATATCACGGCCAGATGATCCACGTGCTCTATGACGCCCCTGGAACCAGCAACTACCGGCATTTCGAGATCCCAAAACGCACCGGCGGCATGCGCCCGATCCATGCCCCAATGGGACTTGTCCGCGATATGCAGGACAAGCTGCGCGAGGACCTTAGCGCGCTCTACCGTCCTCACCCCAATGCACACGGGTTCATCGAAAAACGCGGCGTCACGACAAATGCCGCCAATCATACCGGCCAGCGTTGGGTGCTGAACGTCGATCTCGAAGGGTTCTTCCCATCGATCAATTTCGGCCGGGTGCGGGGGCTATTTATGAAACCACCGTTTGAGATGGGCCCAGCCGCCGCAACCGTGTGCGCCCAGGTCGTCACTTATCGCAATGGTCTGCCGCAGGGCGCGCCGACATCGCCGGTGCTGTCGAACTTTATCGCCGCGCAACTCGACAGACGGCTCTCCCGTCTGGCCCGCCAGAACCGCTTGGTCTATTCGCGTTACGCCGATGACATCACCTTGTCCACCAACCAAGCGCAGTTCCCCGCATCGGTTGTCATACGTGAACCAATTGACGGCGGCGGCTGGAAGGTTACCGCTGGCGACGCCTTAGCCCAGGCAATCCATCAGTCCGGGTTTGAGATCAACGAAAAGAAGGTGCGGCTGCAGGCCCACTACGTCCACCAGGACGTCACCGGGCTGTGCGTCAATAAGCGGGTCAACATATCGCGTGAGCGCATCCGCAAACTACGCGCGATGCTTCACGCTTGGCGCAAGTTCGGGATCGAACGTGCAGCCAACGAGCACTTCAAGAGGTATCGCGGATCAAGACGGCTGAAACCACCATCCCGTCCGGGCACCGCTTTCCGAAATGTTGTCTACGGTCACTTGGCGTTTGTGAAGATGGTGCGCGGTGCCGATGACGAGCTGTTCTTAAAACTGTGCGCGCAGGTCCTGGCTCTGGACCCCAACCCGTCGAAATTTATTCGCCAGATGGTTTTTGGCGCAGACGATTATGATGTCTTCATTTCGCACGCCAGCGAGGATAAGGAGACGATCGCAAGGCCAATCTTTGAAGCCTGTAAACGGGCCGGAGTTAAAGCATTTCTCGATGAGGCCCACATCGGCTTCGGCCAGAGCTTTGCTTCAAAGATCAACACGGCGCTTGGTTCGTCGCGTACCGTATTGGCGATTGTCTCACCGCACTCCACCACCAAGGAGTGGCCGCTCGAAGAAATGAACACAGCGCTCGCGTTGGAAATTGACGGAGACAAGAAGGTCCTGCCGGTCATGGTTGGCAACCCGGATCTCACCCACCTGCCATTGATGCGTACAAAGCGTTGGGTCACGTGGGACAACAATGCTGAGCCGGTCGTGCGAGAATTGAAACTCCAACTCGATCAGATCTCGCAACGGGGTGGGCCCGCCGCACCTTCAAGCGTGCCAGTCGTATCCGGGGACAACGGGGCCAGTAACGACAGCAAGAAGACGCAACCGGCAAATACACCGCAGCCGTGGAGCGCGCCGGACGGCCAGAAAACAACCCGCGAAGGTGGCTGGATCGCACGCTTGTTCAAACGCAACTAACACGAGCCGCGCGTTGCTGCAGCGCACATGTCACCCTTCAGCGCCTCAAGTGGCCGGATCGTCGCGCATCCATTGCCGCCCGCCAACTCTCATGCTTTAGTCCAACGGATTCGAAAACAACCGGGTAACCGGGGATAGCGGCTGAGGGGGTGAGGAGCGCCATGAGCGAGAGCGCTGATGCGTCGACATTCGAGAACGTGGTGTGCCCGTTTTGCGGCCTCTTATGCGATGATCTTCAAGTAAATCGGGATAATGCAGGGCTGAAAGTCCTGAAAAACGGCTGCGCGCGCGCATCGTCGGGATTTGAGCGACAGGTCCTAGCCGCCACCCCGCAAATTTCCGGCAAGGATGCCTCGTTGGAAGATGCCGTCACGGCTGCCGCGGCAATGATCAAGAAGGCATCGCTACCGATGTATGGCGGCCTGTCTACTGACGTGAGCGGTATGCGGGCGGCGATGTCGCTAGCCGACCGAACGCGCGGCCTCGTGGAACATGCCTATAGCTACTCCGTGCAATACAATATGAACGTCCTGCAGTCGGCGGGTTACATCATGTCGACGCTGACTGAAACGCGAAACCGCGCAGATCTGATCGTCATTGCCGGTAGCGATATCCACGAAATCCACCCTCGGTTCTTCGAGCGTATCGTGCGCCCTGCCGAGACCTTGTTTGAGGACGGTCCAAAGAAACGCACGGTCGTCTTCGTCGGCGATAGCCTGGATCAGTCCGGCGTCACTGGTGACACCAACATCGAAGCCGTGACACTGCCCTGCCCGTTAGAGCGCGCCGATGAGGTCATGGCTGCCGTGTTGGCCCGCTTGCGCGAGAAGCCGGTCACAGGAGAAGAAGTCGCCGGCGTTTCGATTGCCGCAATAGAAGACCTAGCGAGCCGTCTGCGCGAGGCTGAATATAGCGTGGTCGTTTGGTCCACCAGCAGCTTGAAGACCGCGGAACCAGCACTCTTCGTTCATACACTCTGCGAAGCAGTGAAGCTTCTCAACCGTACGACCCGCAGCGCGGGCTTGTCGTTAGGTGGGAATGAAGGCGCACCCACCGCCACAGCAGTCTGCGGCTGGCAGAGCGGCTACCCGATGCCAATCAGCTTTGCCAGCGGTGCGCCTGAATACGACCCTGAGACCATTTCCATAAATGAGAAGATCGCTTCAGGTGAAGGAGACCTGTTGCTCTGGGTCGCATCCATCACTCCGGAGCCAAAGCCGCCTGACACAAACCTGCCGATGATCGTGCTGGGCACGCCAGGCCTCAAGCTTGACCGCCAACCGGATATCTTCATCCCCGTTGGCACGCCTGGCCTCGACCACGACGGTCAGATCATTCGAAACGACAGCACGGTATCCCTGCCGTTACGCAGCTTACGGCCCGCGCTGAGCCCCAGCGTGGCCGAAGTTCTCTCCGCCATTGAAGCCAAACTCTAATCTCCGGAAAAAGACCCACAATGCTGATAAGACTAACTGGCGGAAGAGTTTACGACCCTGAAAACGGTGTCGATGGCGAGATCCGCGATATCTACGTTCAGGATGGCAAGATCGTCGACCCACCTGCCGACGGGCGCGTAGACGAAGAATACGGCTTGCACGGCCGCGTTGTGATGGCAGGCGGCATTGATCCGCACACCCACATCGGAGGCGGCAAAATGACGATCGGCCGCTTGATGCTGCCTGAAGACCATCGCCGCGACCCGGTCCCACATACCCACCTGACCCGCGCGGGCTGCGGCCATGCTGTCCCTTCGACGCTGACCGCAGGATACCGCTACGCTGAGATGGGCTACACAGCTTGCTTTGAACCCGCCATGCTGCCGGTCAACGCGCGCCAGACCCACATGGAAATGGCCGACACGCCGATGGTCGACAAAGGCGCGTACGCTATGCTCGGCAGCGATGACTTTTTCCTGCGCCAGCTGGCAGCCAAAGACGACATCGAAGCCATCAAGGATTACGTTGCTTGGACGTTGCACGCCACCCAGGCAATGGCCATCAAGGTCGTCAACCCCGGTGGCATTAGCGCGTTCAAGTTCAACCAGCGCGAGCTCGATCTTGACGAGCAGCACAAGCACTATGGCATCTCACCGCGTGACGTCCTGCTCACGCTGTCGCGCGCCATAAAGGAAATCGGTGTCGCACACCCACTGCACGTTCACGGCTGCAACCTCGGTGTGCCAGGAAACGTTGAGACGACGGCCCGCACGATCGCCGCGATGGAGGGCATCCCTGTCCATCTGACGCACTTGCAGTTCCACTGCTATGGCACCGAAGGCGACCTTAAGTTCTCATCCGGTGGTCACCGCATTGCCGAGCTGATCAATAGCAACAAGAACATCTCTATCGACGTCGGCCAGGTTCTGTTCGGACAAACCTGCACAGCCTCCGGCGACAGCATGCGACAGTACGGCAACACGAAATCCGCCAACCCCAAAAAGTGGGTGGTGATGGATATCGAATGCGACGCAGGTTGCGGCGTCGTGCCGATGAAGTATCGCGACAAGAGCTTCGTCAACGCGCTGCAGTGGGCAATTGGCCTGGAGCTGTTTTTGCTGATCGAAGACCCCTGGCGTATCTTCCTGACAACCGACCACCCGAACGGCGCTCCGTTCACCTGCTATCCGCACCTGATCCGTCTCTTGATGGACAAGGGCTTCCGCAACGACATGATGCAGAAGATCCATCCCGATGCGGCCAAGACCAGCATCCTTGGATCGCTCGATCGCGAATACACGCTATACGAAATCGCCATCATGACACGTGCCGGCCCGGCCCGTAGTCTCGGCTTAAAGGATCGCGGACACCTAGGCGTAGGCGCGCATGCCGACATCACCGTCTATGAAGATAACCCCGACCGCGAAGCGATGTTCACGACACCGTCCTTCGTCTTCAAGAACGGCGAGGTCATCGTCCGCGGCGGCAAGATCGTCAATGTCGTGCACGGCGATACGCACGTCACACGTCCGGACTTCGACCCTGGTATTGAGAAGTCGTTGAAGGACTACTTCTCGCGCTATCACACCATGTCATTCGACAACTTCAAGGTCAGTGACGGTGAGATCGAAGACGGCGGTCGTGGCGGTGTCATCGTCCAGCCGACCGCTCCTCGCACGACATCTTGATCGGGGCTGGCGACGGTAACTTCTCGAAGGGCAACGACGTCCCAGTAGCGGTAGATGATCTGCCTAACCAAGAAATTCCGTAACAGTAAGGTTGGACTTGATTGGCACAGGGCCGCGACTGAGCTGCGGCCCGGCGCTGATCGCCGCCCTCGCGTCCGATTGGCTGCAGACGATAGGCACACAGCCCAACACCGGCTTGCCGAGTGTTGGCAACTGAGAAATGCACCCAACACCGGCAGAACACGCGCTTGCGCAGTGTTCGAATGAAAGATGCCGAGTGTTGGCCCAACAAGAGTAGTCGCTCAATCCGGATAGTCGGCCTTGGTGAGGTAAAGCCCGCAGGCAGGTGCGACCGGACCGCAGGCCTTGCGATCGCGCGCGGCAAGCACGTCGGCCAGGTCACGCGACGTCCATTTGCCATCGCCAACCAGCTTTAAAGAGCCGACCATCGAGCGCACCTGGTTATGCAGGAACGAACGCGCTGAAGCCTTGATGTGCACCTCGTCGCCGTAGCGCGACACATCAAGTTTATCGAGTGTTTTTTCAGGCGATGCAGCCTGGCAACCGGAAGCACGGAAGGTCGTGAAGTCGTGGTGCCCGACCAGCTCCTGAGCTGCGTGGTGCATGGCCTCGTGATCAAGTGGGGTCGGCACCCACCACACGCGCTCCCGGTCGACTGTTGGCGGTGCCCGGCGAGACAGAATGCGATAAAGATAATGCCGCGCTGTCGCTGAATGGCGCGCATCGAACTCATCATCTGTTTCCACCGCATCAATGACCGCGACGGGTTCGGGCTTCAGATGATGGTTGAGCGCCTCGCGCAAGCGGAACGGGTCCCATGATTTGGATAAGTCAAAATGCCCGACCTGGCCGAGCGCATGAACGCCGGAATCGGTTCGGCCCGCGCCGCGCACAGAGACGGTCTCACCGGAGGCGTTGAAGATGGCGCGCTGCAGGTGGTCTTGCACACCGCCGCCGCACGACTGGGATTGCCAGCCAACGAACGGCGTGCCGTCATATTCGATTGTGATGCGGAAACGAGGCATAGCCTGTATTTGCCGAGCCCGCGAGGTCAAGTCAAACCCTGGGGGCTTGGGAGGGTTACTTCGCAAACAGCATCGCGTCGTCGGCAAAGGCTTTGAACTCCAGCGCGTTACCAGACGGATCGAGCAAGAACATCGTCGCCTGCTCGCCGGGCTGGCCTTCGAAACGTATGCGCGGCGTAATCACCCAGTTGGTTGAACTGTCGGCTTCGAGCTTTTCTCGCAGGCCCCGCCATTGCTCCATCGTCAAGACCACACCGAAGTGCGGCACCGGTACATCCGCACCGTCGACTTGGTTGCGCACTTGCACCGCATCCTTCAACGCCGGATCGACATGCGCCACCACCTGATGCCCGAACAGATCGAAGTCGATCCAGTGGCTATCTTCGCGCCCCGTCCTGCATCCAAGCTTGCCAACATAAAACGCCCGCGTCTCCACAAGGTCACGAACGGGAAAGGCAAGGTGAAACGGGCGGGTCATTTGGTGAGCTCCCTGGTGATGGACATCATACCTGGTTATCGAATACCACGTTGACTGCATTCAGTCGCTTTTTGCTAACGTATCTGCAATCCAACGAGCCAAACCATCTTCTTCGACCTCCCCGGCCGCGAGCCCAAGGATCATCACAACCGCTTGTGGTTCTGGCACCAGGAACTCAATATCGTTAAGCCCGAGGAAAGTAATCAACGACAAGAGAGCGGTGCGCTTGTTTCCGTCGACAAAGGGGTGGTTGCGCGCAATTCCAAAAGCGTACGCGGCCGCAAGTGCCGAAGGGTCGCGCTCGCCGTAACTCCATTTGTTGGGTGCTCTGGCCAAGGCACTTTCCAATAGGCCCGGGTCGCGCAGCCCCGACGGTCCGCCGAAAAGCCGCAACTGCTCGTCATGGATCGCAATAACCAGGTTGGTGGGCAGCCAAACGGGCTCGGTCACTTCGCCAGCTCTTTAAGTGCGTTACGATAGGTTTTCATCGCTTTGCGGGCGACCTCGAGACCCTTTTCCATTGTTTCATCGGCGTTGCGTGTGACCGTGAAGCCGTCCGGAGCTTCGCTCAAAATGACCTCGTCGCCCTGTTCAAGTTCAAGGCGCGCAAGCAATTCCTTGGGCAGAATGAGCCCGGTTGAATTCCCAATCTTCTTGAGCTGAAGTTTCATGCGAGGTGTACTCTCAGTTGCGTTATACAAAATGTATAACACGATTGGGCGGCCGAGTGTAGCTCTTCAACGCACCGGAAAACGTTGGCAGGCCCTGTGCCAAAACTTGATTCGCTCGATCACGCATCTGGGGGGTCGGTAAAAGCCCCAGATTTCGGAAGTGTTCTTGATCGATAATAGAGCTTCAAGTCGAAGTGCAAGATTGCCCTTGCTTAGACCGGCTGAAATTCCATCGATCACCCATTCATCGACGGCTCTGTCTAGCTCTGACTTGATCCCAGCATCGCTTATGACACCGAGTCGAGGTAGGTTCTCCGACCTTGAGTCCAAGAACTCGCTTAGCCTATTCCTAAGTGCTGTACGCGAATAGGTAGCCCACACCCTGCGCCGCATCACCCCGTCTGCTCCATACCCTCCAGCTCATCAATCATACCGGAGATGACTTCCAAGCCCTTGTTCCAGAACTCTGGATCGCGCGCATCGAGACCGAAGGGGGCCAGCATCTCAGAATGGTGCTTAGAACCACCCGCTTTCAACATGTCGAAGTACTTCTCGACAAATCCCGGATGCGCTTCCTGATAAAGCCCGTAAAGCGAGTTCACCAAGCAGTCGCCGAAGGCATAGGCATAGACGTAGAACGGTGAGTGAATGAAGTGCGGGATGTAGGTCCAGAAGACTTCATAACCATCGTGGAACTTGATCGCCGGGCCGAGGCTTTCAGCCTGCACCTCAAGCCAGATTTCATTGAGCTGATCTGCCGTCAGTTCGCCCTCGCGACGCGCTTCATGAACCTTGCGCTCAAAGGTGTAGAACGCAATCTGCCGCACGACCGTGTTGAGCATGTCTTCGGTTTTGCCCGCGAGCAACGCCTTGCGCTCTTTCGGCTCCGTCGTCTCGGCCAGCAACTTGCGGAAGGTGAGCATCTCACCAAACACGCTTGCCGTTTCCGCGAGCGTGAGTGGTGTTGGTGCAAGCAAAGCACCTTGGTCGCGCGCCAGCCACTGGTGCACGCCGTGACCAAGCTCATGGGCAAGCGTCATCACATCGCGCGACTTCCCCAGGTAATTCATCATCACATAAGGGTGCGCGGAAGGAACCGTCGCCGCCGAAAATGCACCGGGAGCCTTGCCCGGACGCACACCCGCATCAATCCAGCTCTCATCGAAAAACTTCTTGGCAATCGTCGCCATTTCAGGGGCAAAACCGCTATAGGCAGACAGCACCATCTCTTGCGCTTCCGGCCAGGCGATCACGCGCTCAGGCTTATCGGGCAGCGGCGCATTGCGGTCCCAGTGGTTGAGCTGCTCCATGCCGAGCCACTTGGCTTTCAGCTTGTAATACCGGTGCGAGAGTTTCGGATAGGCTTCATGCACCGACTTTACCAGCGCATCGACAACAGGCGCTTCGACGCGGTTCGCCAGATGGCGGCTGTCAGCAACATCCTTGAAGCCGCGCCAGCGGTCGGAGATCTCTTTGTCCTTGGCAAGCGTGTTAGTAACGAGCGTGAAAAGGCGGATTTTGTCTTTGAAGACTTTCGCCAACGCTTCCGCACCCGCCTTGCGCTTTGCACCATCCGGGCTCGACATCAAGTTAAGCGTCGCTTCCAAACCCAGGGTCTCAGGTTCGCCTTCAACCGTGAATTCAAGCGAAGACATCGTCTCATCAAAGAGGCGATTAAATGCCCCGCGCCCTGTCTGGCCTTTCTCGGTGAAGAGCCGCTCGATTTCTTCTGAGAGCTGATATGGTTTCTCTTTGCGAAGATCAGCAAACCAAGGTTTGTAGTGCGTAAGCTCGGGATGCTCGAGCGTCTTTTCCAGAACCGCTTCGTCGATTTGGTTGAGTTCCAGTTCAAGGAACAGCAGGTCCGACCAAATTGCTGTCAGCTTCTCTGAAACGTTTCCGTAAAATTGCGCACGCGTTGGGTCAGACTGGTTGGCGGCAAACAACAGGCCGGCATAAGAGCCCAGTTTTCCAAGTCGGTCGGCAAGGCCTTCGTATGCTTTCACGACCTTCACAAGCTCGGAGCCGTCTTTGGCCGTTTCAGCCAACTTGCCCTGATAGGCCTCCTTGATGCGTTTTGCTTCCGCCGCGCCCTCTTCAAGGTCGCGTTTCACGTCATCTGAATCAGGTGCCGAATAAAGATCACCCAGGTTCCACTCCGGCAGATTTCCCAGCGCATCGGCGTTTACAGTTCCTTGGGCACCGCCACTGGCCTGATAGGCGCGTTCGGCAGGGATCGAAGGGACACGCGGGAAAAGCGTCATGAAGAGCTCCTGAGTTTTTCTTTGGGAAGCCAACCTCAGTTGGTTTGCAGGTCATATAGGGACAATTGACCAAGGTTGAAACAGTTGTCTTCAGAACCGAAGGTTTCGGTAAGCCCCTGTTTACCCTTGTAGGGCACTCTTTGTCTCAAGTTGAGTTGCCGCGCAACGGATGTCTGCGCCCGGGCTCCTGGGTAATGCTTTGTTTAGCATCTCGTGTTCCGATTTGGCGGCAAGAGTTAGTATTGAGTATTAGTAACGAGGGCCCACATGGCTCAACGCGTTCTTATCGTCGATGACGATCCAGCCCAACGCCGCATCCTCGAAGAGGTGATCAGACGGTTTGGCTACGAAACCCGCTCCGCCGGCTCCGGTGAGCAGGCGCTGACGATTCTTCAAGACGAAAATAGCGGAATCTCTCTTGTCCTCCTGGATCTCGTCATGCCTGGCATTGACGGCATGGAGGTCCTGAGCACGCTCAACGGCAAAGACGGAACGCCTCCGATCATCGTGCAAACCGCGCACGGTTCGATCGACTCCGCCATCGGCGCGATGCGCGAAGGCGCGATTGATTTTGTCATTAAGCCAGTTAGTCCCGAGCGCCTCGAAGTCACAATTAAAAGTGCCCTCCGGATTGAGGAGCTCTCCGGCGAAATTAAGCGCATCAAGAAGAAGGTTGAAGGCAAACTCACCTTTGATGACTTGATCCTGCGCGGCGAAGCGATGAAGCGCGTCGTCGAGTTGGGCCGCCGTGGTGCGAACTCAAACATCCCTGTCTTGATCGAAGGTGAATCGGGTGTTGGTAAGGAACTGATCGCCCGCGCAATCCAGGGTGAATCTGATCGCGCCGGCAAGCCGTTCGTCACGGTCAACTGCGGCGCAATCCCGGAAAACCTCGTCGAGTCGATCCTTTTCGGCCACGAGAAAGGCTCGTTCACCGGGGCAACCGACAAACGCATCGGCAAATTCCAGGAAGCTGATGGCGGCACGCTCTTCTTGGATGAGGTCGGCGAACTTCCCCTCGACGTTCAGGTCAAACTCTTGCGCGCCCTGCAAGAAGGCGAAGTCGACGCCGTTGGTGCGAAGAAGCCAACGAAGGTTGACTTCCGCCTCGTCTCCGCGACCAACCGCGATATGATTTCGCTCGTCAAAGACGGCAAGTTCCGCGAAGATCTGTATTACCGCCTCAACGTGTTCCCAATCTGGGTTCCTCCACTGCGCGATCGCATTGAGGATGTGCCGGATCTGGCCAACCATTTCCTGGCTCGATTTGCAGCTGAAGAAGGTAAGCGCCTCAACGGTCTCAGCGGGGACGCCGCAAAGCTGCTGATGTCGTATTCCTGGCCCGGCAACGTGCGACAACTTGAAAACGCTGTGTTCCGCGCGGTCGTGTTGGCAGATGGCGCCGAGCTGACCGTAAACGAGTTCCCGCAGATTGCAGCACACGTCGAAGGTTTCAAGGCCGAAACGCCAAGCGCACCAGCTCAGGTCCAAAAGCAACCTGCCTACACCGGTCCAGCTTTGATCGGCGCGGAAGCAACCGTGCCGCGTACCGTTGAAGTCAAAAGCGGATCGCTGGGCATTCCGGCCATTGACGGTGAAGGCGACATCCGCCCGCTCGACGAAATCGAAGCAGACATGATCCGTCTCGCGTTGGGCCGTTATCGCGGTCACATGACGGAAGTGGCTAAGCGCCTCAAGATCGGTCGCTCGACGCTCTACCGCAAAATGCAGGAGTATGGCCTCGAGCCACGGCCGAACTAACTCATTCGAGATTCAGTTACCCCCGAAAGGACCTCACTTTCGGTTTGCCAGAAGGGTCCGGTGCGCAAGCGCCGGGCCCTTTTGGCATTCATGCCTACTTTAGGCATCTGAGTGAAACGGGATATCGTCCCAAGTGTGCGCTGTAGCAGCAACCCGTCGAGCCAACGTCAATTGCCTCAAATCCAAGCAAAAACAGAGTTCACCGTATGGAGTTCCTGATCCACAGGAATTGCATTTGCGCCACACCTTCGTCCAACAATCGCGATCAACTGTGTGGGCACAAGGTCGCGGCTGGCAAACCAGAGTTTGGTTGACTACTTTCCCGGGATGGAAACAGGAGATCGCGTAATGCGCCAATTGCTGCTGTTAGTTGGACTATCGCTCGCACTGCCAATCGCCCCTGCGGCTGCCGTTGAGCCTGATGCTCCGGATCGCCTGATTACAGCAGAGGAAGGGATCGGCATTCGCGCCCGCCGCTTGGTTGAGGAGCGCGCCGGACCAGCCGAGCACGCCAAAAAGGCTGATCTGGAAGCCCTGGTGAGCTTTTATTCCGGCCGCAACAGCAAACCACTTTGGATCGTTGACAATCACCTGAGCCTGGCTGCCAAGGCCGTGATCGCGGAGATCGAGCGCGGTGAGGACTGGGGCTTGGATGCGAAAGCGTTTGATCTGTCAGCAGCTGACATCGCAGACGATGCACCGATCACAGACCTCGCCGCTGCAGAAGTTGCAGTGTCGATCGCTGTGCTTCGCTATGCCAACCACGCGCGCGGTGGCCGTATTCCGGAACCTTCCAAGCTTCTGACAACCTACATCGACCGTAAACCTCAGCTGAAAGAACCATCGGTCGTCTTGGCCGAGATTTCACAGGCTGAAGATCAAGCGAAATACCTGCGCAAATTGAACCCCCAACATGATGGGTTCCTGGCGCTGCGCGATGCGCTGTTAAAGCTGCGCAGTCCGCAAGAAACCGAAGATGGCGAAAAGATCGTCCGCATGCCGTCGACTGGACCGCTACTCAAGCTCGGTGTCCGGCATGACGATGTTGTCCTACTGCGCGAACGCTTGAATGTACCGGAGCCCGTGGCAGACGATGAAGAGCTCGGTGAGCCAGATCTGAGAAAGTTCGATCGGGATGTTCTCGCTGCGGTCAAAGCCTTCCAGAAGGACTCCGGCGTTTACACCGACGGTGTTGTCGGTCGCAAAACTCGGGCGGCGCTCAATGGCGGTGTCAAAGCTGAAGTCACCGAACAGATGCTGCTGGCCAACATGGAGCAGTGGCGCTGGATGCCAGACGAACTGGGCGAGTTCTACGTCACAGCAAACATCCCGGAATACAAAGTCCGCGTGGTTCGTGAGAAGGAAATGGTCCACGAGGAGCGGATTATCGTCGGCAAGCTGAACAAGCAGACGCCAATCTTTTCAGACAAAATGGAAACCGTTGTCTTCCATCCCTTCTGGGGCGTTCCGAACTCGATCAAGGTCAACGAGATTTTGCCAAGCGTCGCGCGCGGCGGTTCTGCTCTCCGCAAGAACAACTTGAAGCTCCAATACCGCGGAAGAAACATTGATCCCAACACCGTTGATTGGAGCACGGCGGACATCCGCAAGTTCCACGTTTATCAGCCACCAGGACGCGGCAACGTGTTGGGCCAGGTGAAGTTCATGTTCCCGAACCGTCACCAAGTCTATATGCACGATACGCCGACCAAAAACCTGTTCAATAAGAACCAGCGGACCTACTCGCACGGCTGCATGCGCGTCCGTAACCCTCTGAAACTGGCAGAAGCTGTCCTCGGCTACGATAAGGGCTGGGACGAAAGGCGTGTCCAAAGCACCGTCAAACGCGGCCCGGACAACAACAGCATCAAGCTGAAGAAGCCCGTCCACGTCCACGTGACGTACTTCACCGCTGTTCCTCAGGAAGACGGGACCGTAAAGGCATATCGCGACATCTACGGGCACCAGGAGCGCATCCAGCTCGCATTGGCGGGTAGGTGGAACAAAATCCGCAAAGGCCGCGATCACCTGGCACCCGTCAAGATCGACCGTTCGCGGATTGTCGTGAAACAGCAATACAGCGATCCGCTCTCAGACCTGTTTAAACAGGCGTTTGGCTTCTAATAGCCTGCGCCTGCAGCCAAAAAACACATCAAAAGCAGTCTGCCGCCATTCTGCCGCCGCACTGGCTTGGCATAATTCCCCTGTCTCACGAGTCGTTAAGGCAATCGATATATCCTTAGCGATTGGTGAACGGGGTGGCAGTCTTTTCCGGCGGGGGCCGGAATTGCCCGCTTCGGTCATGCTTCTGTTTGGGTCGCATTCTGACCAGAGCTGGCAACGATAGGCTGCCTGCATTTGATGGACGGGGCGGAACATTGCGCATCGGTTGGACCACTTCGGTCTTGATGAGCCTTGCAGCGTTGACTCTTTTGGCGGCCTTGTTTTTAGGCGCCAACCGCTCGACGGCAGACCGCCCGGGCGACCGCCGCATCGCGCTCTACAACATCCACAACAAAGAAACCATCGACCTCGTCTACAAGCGCGAGGGGAAGTATCTCCCCGACGCCATGAAACGGATCAACTGGTTCCTTCGTGACTGGCGACAGAACAAGCCCACCAAAATGGACCCGAAGCTCATCGACCTGCTTTGGGAAATCCGCACCGAACTCGGGACACGCGTTCCAACGCACGTCATTTCCGGCTACCGCTCGCCCAAAACCAACGCCATGCTGCGTAAAACGCGCGGCGGTCAGGCGCGCAAAAGCCAGCACACTTTGGGCAAAGCTCTGGATATCCATTTCCCTGACGTGCCCGTTAAGCGCTTGCGCTACTCAGCTCTAATTCGCGAAAGAGGTGGCGTGGGTTATTACCCGACCTCGGCCATCCCATTTGTTCACATTGATACCGGGCGTACCCGCCATTGGCCACGCATGCCACGTTATGAATTGGCACTGCTGTTTCCCAACGGCAAGTCCCGCCATGTCCCTTCCGATGGCCGCCGCATCAACAAAGCGGACGTCAAAAAAGCGCGCGCCAAGCATAAGACGCTGGCGGTCCAGATTGCGTCCTTCCATGAATTCCGCCGCGCGCCGCAAGCCCCTCGCCCGACGTTGCTTGCAAGTGGTTGGGGTGCCAACGTCAAGCGCAACCTCGCAGGTGCAGAAGAGCGCCCACCACTCCCCAAGAAAGAGTTGGTACGCCCTCGCCAGGAGCTACGCCTTGCATCTCTAGGCGCACTTCCACTTGTCCCTCCACGTCCGCGAGCCGTGACGCGTCCATCGGCCAACAAGAAGCTACCCGGTCCGTCTAACGCCGACCGCCGACAGCTTAACAGCCTGTTTGCCCTAGCTTCACTTGGTGGGTCGGCCCCCAAACCGGCTGCGCGCCGAGGATCTGTTGCGACGAGTGCACCAAGTCCCAGCCAGGACAACCGGCCAGCGAACCAACGAGCCCGTGAGATCGATGATCCGATCGCAAGAACGTTGGAAGAGGCCCGTACCTCCCGCCTTGGTTTGAGCGCGGGAGCCGTCAGGAAGGCACACCCAACAATTCCGAAAGAAGAACTGGCCGGCTGGTCAAATGGCTTCGCTGCCGCACCGGCCTTCGATGAAGAGCACCCCGACGAGCTTTTCTACCGCCCCTTCGCGCTCGGGCCGTTACTGACCGAAACGCCATCATCGGATGATCCAGCTTTGGCACATCTACAAGCGCCTGATGTAGCCGCCACTCTTGAATTGCTCGATGAAGAGACCGTCACGTTGCCAATGCGGTTCATCGCACGGCAACAAGTTGCGGAAGCGATGTGGTCGCATCAATTCACGGGCCGCGCAGTCAACCCCATGGCAGCCGCGCTCAGCGGCGGAAACAGCGATCAAGGACAGTTAGCCGCGAGCGGTCTCGCGAGCCGAAGTGTGCGGACGTCACTGCGCTAGACCGCAACCCAAAGCGGTCGGTTAGGCTGAAAGTGAAACGCTTGCAACGATAGCCAGCAGCATACCAATCTAAGCGAAGTTCAAAATCCTAGGGTTGAGCAACGCATCGAAAGTGTTGTGTTAGCCTGCGGGCTGGGCAGCTGCTTTCCGAGTAGATTTTTTCGGTTTATCCGGCTCTGGAACGCTCGATTGCGCTGCCTCCAATAGCGGTTCAGTCGCCGTTTTAATAAGGCGTGCCAGTTCTTGGAAATCACCCTTACGTGGCGATGTTGCCCGCCAGACCAAACCAATTTGACGCAGCGGTTGCGGATCGTCAAAACGCAGTAGCTTGAGGTCGCGGCCGCGTGTTTCGACGTTCAGCGAAATCTCCGGGAGAAGCGTAATTCCATGGCCGGCTGAAACCAGTTCAACGATCGTCGCCAAGCTCGATGCGCCGAACGTGTTTAGCTTCTTCACTTGCTTCAGCTCGCAATAAGTCAAGGCTTGGTCGCGGAGACAATGCCCTTCTTCAAGAAGCAAGAGGCGCTCATGTTCAACGAACTCCGGTGTCGCACGAACGTCATCCGAAATCTCGCGGTCTCCCGACAAAGCTAGGACAAAGCGGTCGTCAAACAGCGGTTCAACTTCAACGTCACCTTGCTTGATTGGCAGCGCAAGCAGCAGCACGTCGAGTTTGCCGTCAGAAAGCTCTTGGATCAGCGCGTGAGTCTGAGTTTCACGCAGCGACAATTCCAATTCAGGGTGCGCCTTGCGCAATAGCGGAAGCAGGGGCGGTAGCACATAAGGTGCGATCGACGGAATAATGCCGAGCCGTAACGCACCCGTCAGAACGGAGTTTCCGCTACGGGCAAGATCAATGAGGTCCCTTGTTTCGCTCAATATCTTTGCCGCTCGCCGCGCGACTTCTTCGCCCTGCGGAGTAAGCTGCACACCGGAACGAGTCCGCTCGATCAGGTTCAGCTGCAGGTTCTGCTCGAATTCTTGAATCTGCATCGACAATGCAGGCTGGGTCACCGAGCAACCTTCGGCTGCGCGGCCAAAATGAAGCTCGCGGGACAGGGCATCGAAGTATCTAAGCTGTTTGAGCGTTATGTTAATCATCAGAGCTCCTGATCGTCGAGAGATTTATAATTCATTATTTCTTATCGACTTGCGTGTCTAGCATTGCCGCTATCACGTTTTTGGGAATTCCATCGTCGTCTCAGCCATCAATGCAATCAGAACGCCTTGAGGCGCAACGAGATTGCCGGTGCAGCATTCCTCAGCAACACTTGCGCGCATTAACCAATGCTAAATGCGCTGTCGGTTGATTCAGGAATCGAACGATGCGTTTAGAGCGATTACGTCCGCTGATCGGAATCAGATCATCAGCTCAGTCCTGGTGTGTGGCTGGCAAGCTCGGGGTAATGCGCCGGTATCTTGCTGAGTGTCATATTGGGTCTGGCGGCGCACAAAAAAACCGGCGCATAGTCTATGCGCCGGAAAAAAAATGACCAGGATCAGAGAGGCGCGCAAATCGAGGCCGAGCGCCGTACGATCACATCCGTTAAGTAACCAGAGAGAGAAATTCCTGGCGGGTGATGGGATTGTCCCGGAATACCCCAAGCATGCGGCTGGTCATAAGTTCCGTACCAGGCTTTTGCACGCCACGCGTCGTCATGCAGTGGTGTTCTGCCTTGATGACGACCGCAACGCCCTGTGGGTTAAGTTCGGCTTCAATGACATTGGCGATCTGAGCCGTCATCTTTTCCTGGATTTGCAAGCGCTTGGCGAAAACATCTACGACGCGTGCCAACTTGGAAATTCCAACGACACGTCCACTCGGAATATAACCAACCCAGGCCCGACCAATGATCGGAGCCATATGGTGTTCGCAATGGCTTTCGAAGCGAATGTTTTGCAGGCTGATAATCTCATCGTAGCCTTCGATTTCCTCGAAGGTTTTTCGAAGGATCAAAGATGGGTCTTCGTCGTAGCCGCGGAACCATTCTTTATAAGCCTTGGCAACGCGTTTAGGCGTTTCGGCAAGTCCATCTCGAGAGATATCTTCGCCTGCCCACATCAGCAACGTGCGGATGGCAGCTTCGGCATCTTCCTGGCTCGGTGGGTCGATGAGGGACATCTTACCTGGGGAACCAGTTTTCATTTTCGAATTCTTATCGCTCAATGTTTTTCTCGGTCGTCTGAATTGAAAGACTGCGTGTCGATCTACCCAAACGAACGATCAACTCAGCCAATTGGATTTCCTGAAGCGCTGTCGCCTTGGCACTTGCATTCGTCACGAAGCTCCACCGTGCAAAGCGCTTCCCAAGCGTTGCATCATAGACCTTTAGTCGAAGACGGCAAGGCCGACGTCGCGCGACAAACGAAAGTGAACGATCCGATGCCTTTCGCTGCGGGAGACACCAGCCAACTCACGAAGATTTGTAACCTGGCTAGTTCGCCGCGGTTGCAACGCTCAACCTGAGGCCTGTGCTTCGCCATTCTCATCGACAAAGGCAATACGGATGAGGTTAGTCGTGCCAGACTGTCCGAGCGGGACACCACCGGTAATCAAGATACCCTCGCCGGCTTTCACATAGCCTTGGTCGAACGCGATCCGGCATGCCTGCTGAACCATCTGCGTTACCGAATCTGGATCTTTATCCAGGATCACCGAATGCAAACCCCAAACAACGGCAAGCCGATGGGCGGTTTCAGGAATTGGCGTAAGCCCGACAACCGGAAGCCCCGGACGTTCGCGCGCGACACGCAGCGCCGTCGATCCGGTTGCGGTGTAACAAACGATAGCGGCGAGGTGCACCGTATCAGCAATCGCATGAGCGGCTGCAGCGATCGCGTCAGCTGCTGTTGGCTGTGGTTCGGTTTGCCAGGCATAGAGGATTGCCTCGTAGCCTTTGTCGTTCTCCACTTCGATCGCAATACGATCCATCATGTTGATGGCTTCAACCGGGTACTTCCCGACAGCTGATTCGGCTGACAGCATAACCGCGTCAGCACCTTCGAAGACGGCGGTCGCGACGTCGGAAACTTCAGCACGTGTCGGAACCGGGCTCGCAATCATGCTCTCGAGCATCTGTGTTGCGACAACGACAGGCTTACCGGCGGCGCGCGCTTTCCGCGTGATTTTCTTTTGCAGGCCTGGAACTTTCTCGATTGGCATTTCAACGCCAAGGTCGCCGCGGGCAACCATGAACCCGTCAGCAGCCGCGATGATTGCGTTGAGGTCGTCGATCGCCTGAGGCTTCTCCACCTTGACCATGATCGCAGCCTTATCGCCGATAATTTGGCGCGCTTCGATCACATCCTGCCCACGCTGGACAAACGAAAGCGCCAGCCAGTCCACACCAATGTCGAGCAGGAATTCAAGGTCACGATGATCTTTTTCCGTTAACGGGCCGACCGGGAGTAACGTATCGGGAAGACTAATGCCCTTACGGCTCGCAAGCGGCCCGCCAACCTCGACCTCAGCGGTAATTTTGTCCGCGCTGGCATCGGTCACGCGCATGCGCAGCTTTCCGTCGTCGAGTAGCAGGGTATGGCCTGGTTCGACAGCTTCGAAGATTTGTGGATGCGGGAGCAGGACACGTGTTTCATTGCCAGCTGCTTCATCACGGTCAAACGAGAAAGTTGCCCCGATTGGCAACATTGCTTTCTCAGCCTCGAATGCGCCAAGTCGGAACTTCGGACCTTGCAGATCGCCGAGAATACCGATGGGATGTTTGCGCCGTTCGGAAATCTGCCGAACTCGGTTGTGAAGATCACGAGCCAAATCATGACTCGCGTGGCTCATATTAATGCGGAAGACATCGACGCCCGCGTCGAACAGTTTCTCCAGCATCTCCTCAGATTCAGATGCCGGTCCAATCGTTGCGACGAGCTTTACTCTACGGTCGCGTCTCATAGTCCGCCTTCCCCCTGCTTATCGGAACTCGAAAGCCGGACGGTCCATTGCTTCGAGCCACCTGTATCAACTTCCATAAAACCTTCGCTCAGATAACCGTTCTGTCGGCAGTCGCGGACGCCACGAATAGCGAAGGATTTTTTTTGCGTACAAAGCTGCGTGGTGCCAGCCCAGCCGCCGCCCTCATCATAATCAACGGCCCTTATGTAAATCAGCCGGCTAGGTGGCGCGCCGCGAAGAAGCACTTCGCAGGTCTGCGAAGCAAGCGTCCACCAGCCTTCGGACGCAGGCTCTCCATCAACATCGCGATAACCGACCGCGACACCGATGCGGCTTGCTGTATCGTTACAGATCTTCAGATCTGCCAGTGCTGGCGTAGCACTCGAAAATGCAAGTGCCAGGAGCGCACTCATCAGCCACATACGAACCAGCTGTTTGCCTAGTCGTCTCAAGCTCAGTTCCGTTTCGTTTTGCGACGCTTGCAACAATCCATCGCGATTTGGTGGCATCTTTCGCATGTCCCAGTTTCGGGACCGATCTCTTGCGGAGATTAGGGGTCCACCAGAACCACGCGGAAGTCGTTCACGTTGGTCTGAGTTGGGCCCGGCATCACCAGATCATCGATTTGCCTGAAGAAACCGGTAGAATCATTATTCTGCAAGAACGTGACGGCATCGACATTCTTTTCACTTGCCCGCAACAAAGTATCGGGCAGCACCAATGCTCCAGCCGGATCATCGGCCTTCCCGATGCCGCCATCCGTACCATCCGTATCGCAGGCAATCCCGGTTATTCCGTCCGCGCCATCAAGCGCGATTGCAAGGCCAAGAGCATATTCCTGGTTTGGACCGCCGGACCCATTCCCGCGCACCGTAACCGTCAATTCACCACCGGACATGAGCGCCAGCTTTTCGCCACGCTGCCTGGCAACGAGTGCCATTTCTGCGTGGAAGGCGGCGACATCCCGAGCTTCGCCTTCAAGTGAGTCTCCAAGAATGTCGACCCGGTATCCCGCTTCCCGGGCGAGCTTTGCGGCTGTCTCAAGCGAGGCGATGGGACGGGCCGCGAGAATGAACTTGGCCCGGTTCAATGCATCGCTGCCCGGCTTTGGTGTTTCGTTGGCCGGATTGTTCAAAGCAGCAACGATCTCCGCAGGCGGTTCAACACCATAGCGTTCGAGAATTTCGCGCGCTTGCGCGAGCGTCGTCGTATCGCCAACCGTCGGACCTGACCCGATGGCGTCCGGGTGATCATGTGGTACATCCGAAATAGCAAGCGTAACAAGTTCTTTGCCCGTTGCTGCGGCCGCCAGCCTTCCCCCTTTGATTCGCGAAAGGTGCTTACGCACGCAGTTGATCTCAGAGATCCGCGCGCCGGACTTCAGCAGGTCCTTGGTCAGGGCTTGTTTTTGCTCAAAAGAGACGCCGTCCACCGGAGCTGCCCAGAGAGCAGAGGCGCCACCGGACATAAGACACAACACGAGATCCTCCGGCCCGGCAGAAGATGCCAATTCGAGGGCTCTACGCGCGCCAGAAATCGAATTTTCATCTGGTACAGGGTGACCCGCCTCAAGGATTTCCAAAATCTCGGTTGGTAGCCCAAATCCGTGACGGGTCGAAACAAGACCGGAGATCTTATCGGCCTGTCCTTTGGCGATGTAGTGACGCTCGGTCGCCTGCGCCATTGCGGCACCCGCCTTACCCGCGCCGACAACGATGATTCTCCCGTTTTCAGGCGCGTCTGGCAGTGCTGGCGGAACGCATGAGGAAGGGTGAGCCGTGGCAACGGCGGCGTTAAAAAATTCCAGTAGCCGTGCTCGCGCTTTGGCGTAGGCGGTCGTCATTCTAACCCCGTACTTTGGTAGGATCTTATTGTTCTGCCTTGTGTGCGTCGAATAGGGGTTGCGCGTCAAGCACATGTGGCAATTGCTGCAGATGCGAACCCCAGGCGACAGCACAAACGCCGCCATGGAACTGGCATCAGTGATATTGCCACCTTATGTTTGAGCTAAGTGGAAACGAGGGTATCAGCTGAGCTCGTTAACGCTGACCTGTAACGTGCACCGATGCCCCGCATTAACAAGAAGGTTCCTGGACAGTCATGACCAACAACAATCCTGTCATTGATAAAGCAACCCAAACGGAACTTGAGGCAGCAGCATTCCGGCGACTGGTTTCGCATTTGCGGGATCGCCCCGAGGTGCAGAACATAGATCTGATGAACCTTGCGGGCTTCTGTCGCAACTGCCTGTCGAATTGGTACCAAGACGCAGCCGCCGAAAAAGGTATTGATCTGTCGAAAGCGCAATCGCGCGAGATCATTTACGGCGAGCCATATGATGCCTGGCGCGCAAAGCACCAGAAAGAAGCAAGCGCGGACCAGTTGGCACAGTTTGAGGTCAACCGCCCTAAGGACCACTAAGCCCAAGCAACCAAGGTAAAGGCCGCCAATACTTGGGAGAGCCGCTCTGGCGCTAATTGCATCAGTCAGGGAATTTGGCGGCCACGGTCAGCTTCGAAACCGCATCTTTTCCACCGTATTATTTTCGCGGGGATTTCCTTGGTGATCGCGCTTGATGCCCCAAGGTCGACCCGCTAGCCTCATGAATGAAATTGCCGGTGAGAGGGCAACTTTCTGATCGCGCCAGTTTCAGGTTATCGCAACTTAGCGAAAGCCTTGCGGTCTTGGGATCAACCCCCGCCGCCCTAAGAAACTGGCGCGCTAAGACCTAGCGACTAAGTAACATCAGTCCGTCGTGCTGCGTTCCTGGACAACGTTGTAATCCCGTTTTGTAGAGGTACGCCAATGACGACCCTTCAGGCTTCCACGCAGGCGCAACTGCGCCAATTCATCGAGCAAATCGAACGCTTAGAGGAAGAAAAGAAGGCAATCGCCTCGGACATCAAAGACAAATTTGCGGAAGCAAAATCGATTGGCTTCGATGTCAAAGCGATGCGCAAGATCCTGCAGCTGCGCAAGAAATCGGCTGTCGAGCGTCAGGAAGAAGAAGGCATCCTAGAAGTTTACATGCACGCTTTGGGCATGCTGAACGAGATGCCGGTCGAGACGTCGGTCGACGAATTCATCCAAGCCGCTGAGTAACGACTTAGACCTTGCACTCAAATCCGTGATGGAAAGGCGGCCGGGGCCGCCATCGCATCACGTTGCAACGCATCAGTACCGGGTGCCGATCTTTGCACCGGGGAAGTAGTAGCTGCTGCCCGTGTATCCATGGTTGCCGCCCGACCCGGAATGCTCGTGCTGATGGTAGTTGTAGCTCTTCTTGTTGACGGTCGTTTCGTTAAAGCCCAGCGATAGCGGTGTCTCACCATACGGGTTGACGATCACCTTGCTCGTTGGCGGTAGCGGGCGGAAGACGCGCACGCCTTGCTCGATCGTCACCGTCGCGCCGTAGTATGGCCGCGGCTCGATGCGGATGGTCTCTTCAGCCATCGCGCCCGCAGCAAACGTGGAAAGAGCCGCGCAAGTGAGCGCGAAAGCTCCAATTCGAAGTTGAAAGGCCATGTGAAAGCTCCAATGCAAGCCAATGCTTTCAAAGGAGAATAGCGGGTTAATATATCAGCTCGGAAGCGAAGTTGCGCTATGATTAACACCTAAGCCTGAGTGCCGGGTTTTGGCCGTTTCACCGCAAGATGCGCGGGTTCTATCGGGTAGGTGCCGGCAACATAAGGCCTGGCTCTAGCGCAAAGCCACGCAGGAACTCCGAGATCTCGCAAGGCTTTTTCCCAGCCCGCTGCACCTTGATAAATCGCACGGCACCCGAGCCGCAGGCGATGACCAATCCGTCGCTATCCTTCAGCACCTCGCCGGGCTTCCCTGCCCCGTCGGCCAGCTCGGATTTGAGGGCCTTAACCCGTTCGCGTTTCCCGTTAACCTCGATTTCAAACCAAGCACCTGGGAAGGGCGACAATCCCCGGATCTTGTTGTGAACCTCGCGGGCGGATTCTGCGAAATCGATGCGCGCTTCAGCTTTATCGATCTTTGCCGCGTAGGTGACGCCCGCATCCACCTGAGGGGTTGCGACGAGCTTTCCTGCGGCCAAGTCAGCCATTGCCCGCACCATCAATGCAGCACCTGCCTCAGAAAGCCTGTCATGCAACTCGCTGGCAGTTTCGTTCGCTCCAATGGCAACGAATTCGGATAAGCATACCGGCCCCGTATCGAGCCCCTCTTCCATTCGCATCACCATGGCCGCTGTCTCTGGATCGCCAGACATTATCGCCCGCTGGATCGGAGCCGCGCCGCGCCAGCGCGGCAAGGCCGAAGCATGCAGGTTGAAACAGCCATGCCGTGGAACCTCTAAAATGGCAGACGGCAGAAGCAATCCATAAGCAACGACGACAGCTGCATCGGCTTCAAGCGCTTGAAACGCCTGTTGCTCGGTTTCGCCCTTCAGGCTCTTCGGATGACGAACGTCCAGCCCCTTCGACTGCGCAAAAGCATGCACTGGCGACGGGCGTTCATTCATCCCACGCCCAGCTGGCCGCGGCGGTTGCGAATAGACAGCCGCGATGTCATGGCCTGCTTCAATCAGTCCGGCTAGCGTGGGGACAGAAAACTCAGGCGTACCCATAAACACGATGCGCACGGGATTTAGGCTCTTTTCTTCTGAGTGCTGCGCGCAACCTTAACCGGTGCGCTGCAGCTTGCGGAATTTGCGGATGACCATGTCTCGGCGCAGTCGCGACAGAAAATCGATGATCAGTTTGCCGTCGAGGTGGTCGACTTCATGCTGGATCGCGGTCGCCAATAACCCGTCAGCTTCTAATTCGCATGATTTCCCGTCACGGTCGACATAGCGCACGGTGAGATCCCCCGGTCGCTCGATCTCGACCTGCACGTCGGGAATCGAAAGGCAGCCCTCTTCATGGGTGCGCATCTCGTCCCCAAGACGAACGATTTCCGGGTTGGCCATCACGATTGGCTGCTTGGTCTCATCTGGGGAGACATCAAGCACGATCAGGCGCTTGGGAATCCCCACCTGTACGGCGGCGAGGCCAATACCCGGCGCGTCGTACATTGTTTCCAGCATGTCATCCATCAAGCCGCGAACCGCATCGTCGACGGTTTCAATCGGTTCGGAAGTTTCCCGCAATACGGGGTCTGGGATTTTTACGATCTCAAGTATGCTCATGGACTTGAGATAAGCTGTTCATCATGGTCGGTCAATTGCCTGAACCGGGCGCTTCGATCCGCCAGCCAACGCTTGCCAGCCGATCACTGACAATATTTTCACGCCGGCCTTGAAAGAGCCGCGGATTGTTCCGGAGACTTTCGAAGTCCCAATCCGGTTGCGGTAACGTACGGGCTCTTCCTTGCAGCGTAGGCCTAGCTGAGCAGCTTTTACCTGCATTTCGACGGTCCAGCCGTAATCCCGGTCCGCCATGCCGATTTGATCGAGTGCTGGTGCACTAATGGCCCGAAATGGCCCAAGGTCCGTGAACTTCTCACCCCAGAACAGCCGGATAAGTCGCGTTGCGAGCCAGTTTCCAAACACCTGCACCGGAGTAAGCGCACCACGTTCGCAATTCCCAAGAACCCTTGAACCAATCACGAGATCGGCGCGACCATTCAAAATTGGATCGGTTAGAACAGCCATGTCGGCTGGATAATCGGAATAATCCCCGTCCAGAAAAACGATGACATCAACGGCTGGCAAAGCCGCAAGACCCGCCAAACAGGCTGCTCCATATCCTGGCTCGTCCTCGCGCACGACTTTTGCGCCAGCTTGCCGCGCGACCTGGCTCGTCCGATCGATCGAACCGTTATCGACAACGATAATCCGGTCGACCCAATCGGGAATCTCGGCAATGACTTTGCCGATAGCCTGCTCTTCATTGAGCGCCGGGATGATGACGCCGATATTCTGCCCGTTGCGCAAGACAACAACTCCTTGGGTCACGCAGAGCCAATTTCGCCCGAAAGTCGCGACAGAATTATGGATCGGCAATAGGGCTGCGCTGATTGGTCCGCTGCATGATTCCGCACAACAGACCGTTTTTCTTTGCACCCCAATACCTTAAGCGGCGGCCTCTCCGCCGGCTAATTCCCCTTTGAGGCCTTTGGTGATCAGGGCCTGGGTGTTCTCAACCCCGTAAAGCTCAATAAATGAGCCAAAACGCGGTCCTTGGCTTGAGCCTAGAAGGACCTCGTAAATCGCCTTGAACCACTCTCGCAGGTTCTCTTTCGTGTAGCCGTTCGATTTGCCCGCTTCGAAGACGATATTCTGTAAATCGGCCCCGTTGGCATCAGCCGGAGCATCGCTGAGCGCCGTGGACAACGCTTCAAGCGCTTGTCGCTCCTGATCGCTTGGTAGCCGGAACTTCTTCGTCGGTGCGACAAAATCCTCGTAATAGCGGATCGCATAGCCAACCAGTTCATCGAGCTTCGGATGCGTTTCCGGCGTCGCGTCAGGGGCTAACCGCTTGATGAAACCCCAGAGGATCGAGCTGTCGTGGGCATTGGACGCCGACACGAGGTTAAGCAGCAGCGCAAAAGTAATCGGCAGCGCATCGGTTGGCGGCGTTCCGGTGTGGATGTGCCAGACCGGATTATCGAGCTTCTGCTTTGCCTCACCCTTCGGGTAGGCATTGAGATGCTGGAAGTACTCATCGACCGCCCGTGGGATCACATCGAAGAATAGCCGCTTGGCCGTTTTCGGCTTCTGGAACATGTAGAGGCTTAGGCTCTCAGGGCTGGCATACTTGAGCCATTCCTCAATCGTCAGGCCGTTGCCTTTGGACTTGGAGATTTTCTCGCCGTTCTCATCGAGGAACAGCTCATAGTTGAACCCTTCCGGCGGTGTCCCGCCAAGCGCCCGGCAAATCTTTGACGATAGATTGACCGAGTCGATCAGGTCTTTGCCCGCCATCTCATAATCGACCCCGAGCGCTGTCCAGCGCATGGCCCAGTCCGCTTTCCACTGGCATTTGACATGCCCACCAGTGACCTTCGTCTCAACCTTCTCGCCGGTTTCCGGGTCCTCGTAAACGACGGTGCCTTTTTTAGGGTGCCGTTCGATCATCGGCACCTGCAGAACCTTACCCGTACGTGGGCATACCGGTAGGAATGGCGAGTAGGTCGCCCGGCGCTCCGGTCCAAGCGTCGGCAAGATGATGTCCATCACCTGGTCATAGACTTCAAGCATCCGCAAAAGCGTCTCGTCCATCATGCCTGAGGTGTAGCAATCGGTTGCGGAAAAGAACTCATACTCAAAGCCGAAGCGGTCCAGAAATGCCCGAAGCCGTGCGTTGTTGTGAGCGGCAAAGCTGGGATAATCGTTTGAGAACGGATCTGGCACACGCGACAGCGGCTTTTCCAGGTGCTCAGCCAACATTTCCTGGTTCGGCACGTTGGTGGGCACTTTACGAAGCCCGTCCATGTCATCGGAGAAGCAAATGAGGCGTGTTTTGCGCTTGCCTTCGGTTAGAACTTCGAACGCATGGCGGACCATCGACGTCCGCGCTACTTCGCCGAACGTGCCAATATGCGGCAGGCCCGACGGCCCATAGCCCGTCTCAAAGATCACCGTCTTGTCTGCACCATCCTTGAGCCGGCCCAAGCGTTTGATAAGTCGGCGGGCTTCTTCGAACGGCCACGCCTTGGCGTTGCCAGTTGCAGCAAGGAGGTCTTGGTCAAGATTGAGCGACATGGGTGCCTGCGGTTTGAATGTAGGTTGGTTCGAGAGCAGGTCCTGCGGCGAAAGACCGCCAATTCGAACGACGCATGCTCAATTTAGCCGGAACCTAGTTGCTCCGCCCGGCCGCCGTCAACGCGCAGACGTGGGTCCTGCACCATTTCACAGTCAATACAACTGGCCTGCCCGCCGAGATACGGTCTTGAACCGTCTCCGGAACCGGTTAGATAAACAAAAAAGACCAATTTCCGGAGACGAACGATGACGGCTACGCTGACGCCTCAAGAAGCGCTGATCTACGCCATGGTGACGACTTCAGCCACCGACAACCAGATGTCGGATGCCGAACTGAAACGCATTGGCAGCGTCGTCAAAGAACTCCCTGCGTTCGATGACTTTGACGAAAACACCCTCATCTTGCAGGCCCAGGCCTGCGGGGAATTGATGTCAGGACCCGATGGGCTCAATCAGCTCCTGTCGGCAATTGCGAACGGGCTTCCGCCGCACATGCGTGAAACAGCCTACATCCTGGCCTGTGAGGTTGCCGCCGCCGACGAGGTCTTCAAGCCCGAGGAACGCCGCTTCCTTCAGCTTCTCGCCAATCGGCTGAACCTCTCACACCTGACCTGTGCGGCCCTTGCTCGTGCCGCAGCTGCCCGTCACCAGCGGCCGTAACTAAATGCTCGGGCCTTCATTGGATCGCCCCGGTACCCGATCACGACATTGCGACACCGGGTACCAAGGTTGCTGGTAGCTCGACACCGCCAAGATGCGCTAGAAACGTGAGCTCTGCTGCCGCAGCCCGCCGTTGCTGCGTCGGCGCCTAGGCTCTTGCGTGCTACGTAGGGAATACGACACCCGTGACCAAAGCCCGGCTGCATTTCCTGTTTCTCAATGTCGGGCACTTCCTCGACCACCTGGTCATGCTCGTATTCGCTACCGTTGCAGCTCTCGTGTTGCGCGTGGAATGGGGTATGTCGTACGCAGAACTGATCGCCTATGCCACACCGGGCTTTGTCGCTTTCGGTGTCTTCTCGCTACCCGCCGGTTGGCTCGCCGACCGCTGGAGCCGGGAAGGCATGATGGCCGTCTTCTTCTTCGGCATCGGCATTTCTTCGATGCTGTGCGCCATGGCAGATACCCCGATTGAGATTGCCATCGGCCTGTTCTTCGTTGGCATGTTTGCCGCGATCTACCACCCGGTCGGATTGACCCTCGTTGTCGATGGCGCAAAACGCACGGGCATGGCGCTCGCTGTCAATGGCATCTGGGGAAATTTGGGCGTCGGCGGCGCAGCCCTTCTCACCGGCTTGATGATCGACACGACCGGCTGGCGTTCCGCGTTTCTTTGGCCAGGTGTTATCTCGATCGCGCTGGGCTTCGCATACCTGGCCGTGCTGTGGAACGAAATTGTCCACCTGCCGGGCACCCGACGTGCTGAGGCAAAAGCCGAAAGCGCCAAAGGCAATGCGCCCAAGCTCCTCCCTGATGCCAATCGGGATCTCCTCATTCGCATCACGATAATCATCCTTTACACCACCGGCGTCTCCGCCCTGGTGTTTCAGTCGGTCACGTTCGCTCTGCCAAAGATCTTCGAAGAGCGCCTAACGGGCATTGCTGAAACCGCAACCATGATCGGTTGGGCGACGTTCCTCATCGCAGCCATCGCCTCCATGGCGCAACTCGCCGTCGGTCATCTGCTCGATACTGCCGGACCGCGCACAATGTTCCTCATCGTGGCCGGGCTGCAGGTGGTGTGCTTTGCGATTATGCCGGGGCTGACCGATTGGTGGGCGCTACTTGTCGCGCTCTTCTTCGTCACCGGCTCTTTCGGCCAGCTCCCGATCAACGATTACATCATCGGCAAGACCGCGACGCCCGAATTGCGCGCTTCCGTTTATGGCGCGCGCTTCGTCTTAACCTTCACGATCCTCGCGATCTCATTGCCGTTGATCGGTTGGATCCACGCCAACTGGGGCTTTGATACGCTATTCCGGCTGTTGGCCGTCACGTCGGCAACGGTGTTCGTTGTCGCCAGCCTGTTACCCAACAAGGTGCCCGAGCCCGCGCCGGTGAACCCAGCACCGGCCGAATAACCGAGAACATCTGCTCCGATTACAAGCATCTCGGGATCCGCAGCTTACAACCGTTCGGCAAATGCGCGGGTCGCCGCCACAGCGCCTTCAATGTTGCCCTTGCGCGTGAACCCGCTTTTGCCACGCGGCCCGAAATCATGATCCCCGTCATCGACCCAATGCAACGTGATCTTGTCTGATAACGCATAGCCCGCAACGTCATCCTGGGTACCGAACGGATCACGGTCACCCTGCGCGATGAGCGTTGGCGTTTGCAGGCCTTCCAGATGCGCCGTCCTCATGTTCTCAGGCTTTTTGGGCGGATGGAACGGATAGCCGAGACAGACCAGCCCATCGATTTTCTGAGCGCTGTAAAGCTCATCAGCCAGCATCGAGGAAATCCGCCCACCCATCGACTTTCCACCGATCAGAACCTTCTCAACGGCGACCGTCTCCCGAAACGTCTCAAACGCTTCGAGAAACTCCGGAAACAGCGTCTCGATTTTCGGCGGCGGCCGGCGTTTTCCGGTCTCCCGAATTTTCCGCATGTAGGCAAACTCAAACCGCGTCACAGCTAGCCCATGCTCTAGCAACATCGGAACCATCGTTTGGAAGAAACGGCTGTCCATCGGCTGGCTTGCACCATGCGACAGAAAAATATGCGCGACCGGTGGCGTTTCTGCGTCCGGTAGCTCGACAGACCAATCAACCATTTGCATGTCCCTGATGAAACCGAAGTCCCCCACCGCGCATAATGCGATGGCAATCTAGAGTGAGCCCGCAACACCTTGCGGGTCAGTTGTCGCACCAAATACACGCCATCGTGTTCTCATGCGCGGCAAGAAGCAGGTATAACCCAGCGCACCTCAACAACGTACCGAGAAAGACGACATGGAGATCCTCCCAGGATTGAGCGAACCTGTGCTGCGGTTCTCGGTGTTTGCCGGGATCTTAGTCGCCATGGCCATGATTGAGCTGGCGATCCCGCGCCGCAAGCTGTCTGTTCCCAAGGCGCGGCGCTGGCTGACCAACTTCTCCATCGTCGCCATCGATACAATGGTCGTCCGATTGATGGCCGCCCTGGCTGTACCGCTTGTTGCGGTCGCGGCGGCGATATATGCCGAAGTCAACGGCTGGGGTCTCTTTAACGTCGTCGATTGGCCGATATGGCTGGAATTTCTTCTCGCGCTCTTGCTGCTCGATCTCGCGATCTGGTTCCAGCACTTTGTGTCCCACAAGGTGCCGATCTTCTGGCGTCTCCATCGGGTCCACCACGCCGACCGCGATATCGACGTTTCAACGGCAATCCGCTTCCACCCAATTGAGATTGCACTCTCCATGTTGTGGAAGATTGTGCTGGTGTTCGTTCTCGGCCCGGCAGCCGTCGCCGTCGTCGTGTTTGAGATCATCCTGAACGGTTGCGCAATGTTCAACCACGCCAACATCGCGCTTCCCGCCTGGCTCGATCGCATTTTGCGGATCGTCATCGTCACACCTGACATGCACCGCGTTCATCACTCGGTTGAACGGCACGAACACGATTCAAACTACGGGTTCAACCTCTCCATTTGGGACCGGCTTTTTGGCACCTACACGCCGCAACCGGAAAAAGGCCATGAGGGTATGACCATCGGCCTCAAGGATTACCAATCCGCGAACCCAACCAAGTTGTTATGGAGCTTGGCTTTACCGTTTCGCAGCCGCTCTGATAGCTCCTAACTATCGCCCCGCCATATTTTGGCCTAAGAACGCCGCCAGCCGTGTTGGGTTGGGTGTTCTCCGGCGAATGTGGAGGGACAAGATGCACGTGATAAGACGAGCCAGCACTGCGCTTGCGTCGATTGGAATCGCGCTCGTCTTTTCGGCGTCCGTTGCAATTGTTCCAGCCCTCGCCGAAAAAGTTGGAAAACCCGCGACGCCAACCGATAAACCGGCAAGCGAGAAAGCTTCCCAAGAAGCCGAAAAGAAACCCAAGAAAGTTGTTCCAGCAAAGAAGCTGTTCGGAGCCAAAAGCCGGGCCGCAGCGCTCAAGGCGCGCGCCATCGGTTACTATTCGCGCGGCTGCTTGTCCGGCGGACAATGGTTGCCAGTCGATGGCCCGGCTTGGCAGGCCATGCGATTGTCGCGCAACCGCAACTGGGGGCATCCGGTGCTGATCGACGTGGTCAAGCGCCTTGCCAAAGAAGCCAAAGCTGCCGGTGAATGGCCAGGTCTCCTGGTCGGAGATTTGACCCAACCGCGAGGTGGCCCCATGACGTCCGGACACGCCAGCCATCAAGTTGGCCTGGACGCCGATATCTGGCTGACCCCGATGCCTGATCGCCGTCTGAGCTGGAAGGAACGCGAAAATACATCCGCCGTCTCCATGCTCAAAGACACGCTGTCTGTGAACCCCAAAGTCTTCACGGAACAAACTGTAGCGCTCATCAAGCGCGCCGCCGAGTATGACGAAGTGGAACGCATCGGTGTAAACCCGGCGATCAAGCTCGCGCTATGCCGTGCTGCCGGCGGAGACAAGCCATGGCTGGGTAAGATCCAGGGCTGGCGCGGGCACCATTATCACATGCACATCCGCCTCAAATGCCCACCCGGCAGTGAAAACTGCCGCAGGCAAGGCAAGCCACGCGGAACAAGCTGTGCTGTTGCTGAGAAGTGGTACAAAGACACCAAGGCCTGGATCGAAAATCCGAAAAAGCGGCCGAAGACGAAAAAGAAAAAGCGCAAGCCCAAGCCGCCCATTACTCTGGATGGCCTTCCGCAAGCCTGCCGCGATGTGCTCGCAGCAGCCCCCACCGGAGGCCCACGGTTAATCACGGATATCGTGGTGCCCGTTCGCAAACCGTCAGCGAAAGCACCCGTCGTCGATACCGCTGTCAGAGATGTGCCGAAGCCAAAACCGGCAACGCGCCTGCAGCAGTTCGCACCAACGTTTGGCCCCTACCTGGAAGCCGGCAAGGCAAACGCGCAGTAAAGGTTGGCGTGCTGGCACCGCCGCCAAATAGCGGTGCCCGTTCCGCGCACTGTGCTAATCAGGCGGCTGGTTATGTGTCAGCCCCGACACCCGTTCCAACCGGGCAGCTGACACCCGTTCCGCCAAGTCCGCAGTACCCATCCGGCACCTTAGCCAGATACTGCTGATGATAGGCTTCCGCAAAATAAAACGGCTTCGCTGGCTCAATCTCAGTGGTGATCGCGCTATGGCCACTGTCGAGAAGGGCAGCTTCATAGGCCTGCTTCGACGCCCGCGCCGCAGACAATTGAGCCTCGCTGAAAGTATAGATGCCGGACCGGTACTGGGTGCCCATGTCATTGCCCTGGCGCATACCCTGCGTCGGGTTATGGCTTTCCCAAAACGTCTTCAGCAGTTGCTCATAGCTGATTTTAGACGGGTCAAAGACCACCAGAACGACCTCGTTGTGGTTGGTCATGCCGGTGCAAACTTCTTCGTACGTCGCATGAGGCGTATCGCCACCCGAATACCCAACCGCAGTGGTGACAATTCCATCGCCCAGTTCCCAGAACTTACGCTCCGCACCCCAAAAGCAGCCCATGCCGAACATCGCCGTTTCAGCACCATCTGGATGCGGGCCTTTAAGCGGCGTATCCAACACAAAGTGCTTTTCAGCCGTGGGAATAGCGTCTGAACGCCCTTCGAGGGCATTCTGCGATGGTATTTTTGCAGCTGCTTTCTTGAATAAGAACATGAAATGATCTCGCTTCGGCCTGATATTTGGTTCGGATATGGTATAGGAAGCTACAAGTCCAAGTTCTTCGTCGGACACAACATTGTCACGTCATGGCGAAGACGAGGTCTAGCCAGCAGCGTTGGCGTGCTCGCCTGAAGCTGTCGGAGATCGAGTATTTAGTTCGCACGAAGTATGCTGAGGCAAGCGCAATTATGACCGACGCCGCGAAAGCAGATCCTGCCGCATCCGGCTCCAAGCCGGCTGACGCACCCCAGCTCGAACCGATTGTCTACGCCTCAGGCAGATTGCGGAAAGTTGCTTTCTCGCTGATATTTTTACTTCTCGCCCCGTTTTTTGTCAGTCTCGGGCCGATGCTGTTTGCGCGAATTTACCACGGTCAATGGCTCGACACGTCGGGTCTTATAATACTGGCGATTGCCTTCGCGTTGCTCATGTCGCTCATCATCATCGAACTCATTTCCTCGATCAGATCCCGCGTTGTCATTGGTACAAAGGGCGTCCGGATCAGACTGCCGCAAGCGCGCGGTTTGAGAAGCCTGTTTAGCTACCAAACGTTCAACATACCCTATGAAGAGATCGAAGCCGTTGAAACTCGGCGCGAAGTTTATGGCGGCTCGTTGGCGCCGGTCATTATGAAAGGCGCGCGTGTTTGCCTGAAAGACGGCAGTCACGTCAAGCTGGGTTACATCAACGAGCGCAATGCCGACCCGGCATTCCCATTTGTCGAAATCGGCGAGCGGATTGCCACACGCGCAAATGTACCTCTAATTGACGTTGGAAACGTTCGGCGCTCTGCGTTCAACAAGACCTTCGGCATTCGTGCAGCGATTAGTGATCGGGAAGCACTTTCAGAAGCCGAGATCCACGCCGTCAACACGCGCCATTCGCAGGTGATCGTGGTTGTCGTCGGGCTACTGGTCTTGCTTGTCGGTCTTGGCGTCGTTAGTGACCGTAATAGCGACATCGGTCACGCCAGCTTGTTCTCGTCGTCAAACTAATCTACGCGCCAGCGTAGACGACAACGCATCAGTTGGTGAAGATGTTGAGCTTCTCTCGGCGCCGCCCGGCGAACGCGGCCAACAATCCGAGCACGCCGAAAAACACAAACGTTGGCAGGCCGATCAGCAACGCAATTCCAAAATCCCAGACGAGCGGACTGGTCGCATTTGAGACGCCGATCCGCGCAGCCTCAACGCTCTTTGGCGCAAGCCCTCTTAGGTGCTCAACGAGAAGTGTGGGTTGAAACGGCCCAAACCCATCAACAGCAGGCGTGGCATCAGCCACGAGCGCAATGGTTGCGACGAGTAGAAACACGAACGACAGAAACCGGAGCGCCGGAAGGCCGACGCCAACAATCAAGTTGAACGTGCCCTTGATCAGCAAAAAGACCAACCGCACGAGCAATATCGCCGTCCAATAAATGAGCTTGAACGGCCACAGGATCACAGCGATCAGATCGTGAAGTAGGCTCATCATGCAGTCGTGGTCTCCGGCCTTGTGCGGCATCCAGCATAAGCGCTTCGAGTACCGCTAAAGGTTTGATCGGGCAGGTTCAAGGCTTTGGACATAGGAAGGGCGGCCCTTAAAGGATCGCTGCGGTCGGTTTGTTCCCACCCACAAAGCATAACTAAAACCTATACAACGATTCAGCCTATTCGCCGAAGCACGCCGGATGATGCGTAGTGTGCCGGAAACTTTGCGCACAGTTCCCAGCAGGCACTTGCTCTGCGAGAGCGACTGGGTATATTGCGCGCTTCGCACATCGCGTTGCGAAATTTCGGAGAGGTGGCCGAGTGGTTGAAGGCGCACGCCTGGAACGCGTGTAGGCGGGTAACCGTCTCGAGGGTTCGAATCCCTCTCTCTCCGCCATGTCGAAAACATAAGAATTTGAAATCAAAAGAAAAAATATGTGTTTCGTTTGCGCGGCCCTAGCAAAGTACGATCTTGGTCGTATCAAAATTTGAATTGGCCAGTGGCACTTGTTCGTCTCTAAACACCTCATAAACAGAACTAGATTAACGCGGGCACACAGTCAGCGATGGGCAATAGTCAGACGACCTTTGCGATCTCGGGTTGGAGGTCGTCCTCAGTTGTCATGCCGGAGTTTGCTTGCGGGGCAGTCAAACAACCGTCGCCGCCTGGCAACATCTCCACCTGATTACTTGGTCGGGGTCATTTCGATGACGCGGTATTTCTTGTCGCGTCCGAGCTTCACTTTGAAATCGATTCTTTCGCCCACTTTCACGGAGCCGAGGTCAACCCGTTTAGTTACTGGCAGGTCCATCGTCATGACGGGCCAGCCAAGTTCCGGCATGGGCTCATGCGTGAGGTTGACCATGTTCTTTTCGGTATCGACAGAATTTAGGGTCCCGACACCCGCAGCTTCTGTCCCGGGCTTCACATCGACAGCTTTCATCTGCCCATGATGGGCGTGTCCATGGCTGTGGTCCATTTCCATTCTTTCCTCTGCGAGGCCCGGTCCGACCATTAACGCAAGCGTCACGGCAGCGATTGCAGCTACGTTTCTGCGCATGTGTGATTCCTCCTCATTGGTTGTGTCTTTAAGTGGTTGGCGTGTTGCATGAGTTAGCGAACTCGGCGCAACGAAAATTCGGCTATTCGGCAGGGTGGATGGCGGCTGGGTTTGGGACGTCTCGTCTAGGTGCCGTCCCGCGCCCTCGCTCGCGAAAATGGCGGCTCTCCCAAATAAGATAGACGACTGGTATCACGAACAACGTGAGCGCAAGTGTCGAAGCCATACCCCCGAGCATAGGCAACGCAATACGACGCATGACATCCGAGCCAAGTCCCTCGGTGAAGAAGATCGGCGATAACCCAACGACGATTGTGAGAACGGTCATGAGCTTTGGCCGGACACGCATAGCAGCTCCCGCAATGACAGCCTCCTCAAGCTGTTTCAATGAACGCGGCGGGTGCTCTCGCACTTGTTGGTCAATGTAGAGGAGCATCACGACCGCGGTCTCGACGGCAATACCGCCGAGCGCAATAAAGCCGACGGCAACGGCGACAGAGAAATTGTAGCCAGCGAGATAAACCGCCCACAGCCCACCGATCAATCCGAATGGCAACGACAACATGATTATAAGTGTGCGGTCGAGCTTGCCGAAGTGCAGCATCAATAGGACGAATATAATGAGCACGACCGCAGGGATAGCGATCGTAAGCTGCTCACGGGCTTCTTGCATTTGTTCGAACTGACCCGACCAAGCCACCGCATACCCTGGGGGTAGATCGACTGTTTGTGCGATGGTGGTCTGCGCGTCGGAAACATAGCTGCCGATATCGCGATCTGCGATGTCAACGAAGACCCAGCCGGAGAGCCTTGCATTCTCTGACCGGATCAGGGGCGGCCCATCCACGTAGGCGATCTCAGCCAATTCAGCGAGCGGGATATGCTGTCCCAAAGGTGTCGGTATCAGGATGTCACCGATTTGATCGGTGGTTTCCCGGAACGGGCGATCATAGCGAAGGATGATGTTGTAACGCTCGCGGCCTTGGACGCTTTCGGCGAGCTTCATGCCTCCAAGGGCTGTCTGGATCACCGACTGGAAGACGGCGAGATCGATGTTGCGACGGGCAAGCTCCCGGCGGTTTGGCCTGATCTCTAGGTACTTGCCGCCCTGTACGCGGTCGGCAAATGCAGAACGGGTCCCCGGCACATTCTTTAGGGCGCTTTCAATGGAGAGGGCCACCCGCTCAATCGTCGGCAGGTCGTCACCCGATATTTTGATACCGATGGGCGTTCGAATTCCTGTCGAGATCATGTCCATGCGGATCTTGATGGGATAGCCCCAGGAATTGACCAGACCCGGCAGTTTTGTCCGCTGGTCGAGTTCCGCGATGAGATCAGCTTTGGATAACCCCGTCCGCCACTCGTCTTGTGGTTTGAGCTTGATCCAGGTTTCAATCATTGAGATTGGTGCGGGATCGGTTGCCGTATCAGCACGACCAACCTTTCCAAACACCCGATCGACTTCGGGCACCGTGCCAATCAGCCTGTTTGTTTGGGCCAAAACTTCCTTGGCTTTCGTAATCGAAACGCCGGGCAGCATTGTCGGCATGTAGAGAAGCTCACCCTCATAAAGTGCCGGCATGAACTCCGTCCCCGTCTTTGAGATGGGGTAAGCGATTGAAGCAAGGGCTCCCAGGCTTAAAAGCAAGACAAGCCAGCGCGCCTTGAGGCAAAGCCAAAGCAGAGGTTGATACGCTGAAACAAACAGCCAATTGAGCGGGTTTTTCAGCTCCGGCATGAATCGCCCGCGCAACAGCCAAAGCATCAATACTGGAACCAGCGTTACCGACAGAAGAGCGGCAAAGGCCATGGCGTAGGTCTTCGTGTAGGCAAGTGGTGCGAACAAGCGGTAGCTTTGACCTGTCAGCGCGAAGACCGGGAGAAACGAGACGGTGATGATCAGGAGCGAGAAGAACAACCCCGGTCCAACTTCCTTTGCCGCTTGGAGTATGGCTGCATGCCGCTCATAGGCTCCAACATCCTTTGGCATGGCAGATAGTTTACGGTGCGCGTTTTCGACCATCACGATTGACGCGTCGACCATGGCACCGATGGCAATCGCGATTCCGCCGAGCGACATGATGTTGGCGGTAATGCCTTGTTCGGCCATGACGATGAACGCAGCGAGCACGCCGAGCGGCAATGTGATGATTGCCACGAAGGCAGCCCGAACGTGTAAGAGAAAAACAAAACACACGAAGGCAACGACTAAGCCTTCCTCAATGAGCTTCTTGGTCAGGTACGCGACCGCCCCTTCAATCAGCGGTGCACGGTCGTAGACGGTGATAATCTCAACGCCTTCTGGAAGGCTGGCCTGTAATGACGCGATCTTTTGATTCACGCCTTCGATGACATTGAGGGCGTTTTCTCCAGACCGCATGACAACAATGCCGCCAACAACCTCTCCTTGCCCCCCGAGTTCGATAACGCCGCGCCGTAGCTCGGGGCCTTCGATTACGTTGGCGATGTCAGAGAGCAGTACGGGTGTGCCGCCAGCTGAGTAAACCACCACGTCTTTCAATTGAGACAGGTTCTGGATGTAGCCCTTCGAGCGAATGATCAGTTCGGTTTCCGCTTGTTCGATAACACGGCCGCCAACTTCGCTCGATGCAGCCTGGACTGCCTCGCGAATGCGCGATAGCGGAACGTCGTAAGCGCGCAGGCGGTTTGGATCGACGAGGACCTGGAACTCTTTCACGAAACCGCCCACAGATGCGACTTCGGAGACACCCGGCACTGTTGCAAGTTCGAACTTCAAGAACCAATCCTGCAACGAGCGAAGCTGTGCGAGATCCCGTTGACCGGTACGGTCTACAATTGCGTACTGGTAGATCCACCCGACACCGGTTGCGTCGGGACCGAGCTTTGGCGTGGCGCTACTGGGTAGTGAACCTGACACAGTAGAGAGGGCCTCAATGACCCTTGAGCGTGCCCAGTATTGGTCTACGTCATCTTCAAAGATCACGTAGACGAAACTCGTGCCAAACAGCGAGAAGCCACGCACGGCTTTCGTTCGCGGCAGACCAAGAAGCGTTGTCGATAAGGGATAGGTGACGAGGTCTTCAACGATTTGCGGGGACTGACCTGCAAATTCCGTTCGGATGATGATTTGCGTGTCGGTCAAGTCGGGGATCGCATCAAGCGGTGTTTTCTTGACTGCAAGCCAACCCATGATGACGAGCGCCAACGCTCCAACCAGAACGATGAGTTGGTTTCGAACCGACCAGTCAATGACGCGCGCCACCCCTGAGGTGCGCGGGTCGTGTCCGGTAAAGATTTGAGAATTTGTCATTGATGCGCCTCCCGTGCGCGATGGCGCATCATCAATGCTTGTGGCCAGACATGGGTGGTTTGACTTGAGAAGCTTCGCCTGCCGATGTGGGCTCCATTGCCGGTGAAGAGGCGACACCTTCAGGCAACTTGATCTTTATTCCTCCGCTTGCGCCATACGGGTTGAGCGGTTTCCCCGCGAGCTGCAACCACATTCGGCCGTTATCTTCCGACCGGTAAATCTCGACATTCTTGGCTCTGTAATGACCTGGAGCGCCGTCATGGACCCATGGCTTCAAAGCCACGACGAGATCGGCAAGGGCGGCCTTTGCTTCGCTCTCTGTTTGCGCAGTCTGCGCCCGCCGTAACACAGCGACAGCATCCTCCATCACAAAGGCGAGCTTGGTGTGTTGGAATGTCGGCCAAAGCAGCGTCTTCACTTCGATTGCCGGGTCGAGGTATTTCGGCTCAATGTCATACCCATCGATCAACGCCTCATGGAGATAAAGCGCTGCGTCGATAAAGTGGTCGAGCATTGCGAATTGGTTTTTGTCGAGGTTCAGAAGTGAAAGAGGGAGCTGCAAGCGTTCCAGCTTTCGGAAGCTTTCACGCAACGCACTTTCAGAATCGATCAGGAACTGCCCCGACACGACGATCTCATCGCCGGGTTCAACCTCTCCGGAAATCTCAGTCCAACGGCCCGAGATCAAACCTGTTTTTACCGCACGAGGTTCAAAACGCCCTTTGCCGAGCGAAGCAATCACATAGCGGCCACCTCCGCTTTTGAGGATTGCCTCTGACGGCACAGCAAGCCGTTGCGCGCTGCCGACTTCGAACGCAACATCAGCGTAGGCACCAGGGCGCAGCTGCCCATCCTCGTTGTCCAGAACCAGTCGCACTTGTCCGGTGCGTGTTTTGGGATCAACGGTGGGGTAGACGTACTCAACTTTCGCGAAGATTTCCCGACCGGGAATATTAGGAAACGTGACGCGTGCGGATGTGCCTGTCGTGATAAACGTCAAGTCCTTCTCGGAGACGCTGACCATCAACCAGACCTGGGCGTAGTCCTGAATCCGCGTGAGCATTGTTCCACGCTTGATGTAACTGCCCGGGCGCAAATCGATCATCGCAACCGTCCCATCGCGATCGGAATAGAACGGGACGAATTCCATGATTTCCCGCTTCCGCACCAATTCGTCGATGGCGCGATCCTGCATCCCGAACGCCTTGAGGCGCGTGTTGATTGATTGGATGCGCGTGCGGCTTTTGCCTTTCAGGGCATCGAGATAATCGCGCTGCGAGACAATGAATTCGGGCGCGTACATTGTGAAAAGAAGGTCGCCCTTCTTGACATGGTCACCCACAGCACGGATGCGCAGATCTTCGATCCAGGCCTCGGTTCGCGCCGACATTTCACTTTGCAGCCGCTCGTTCGCAGCAATTAATCCAAAGCTTCGGATAATGCGACCGAAGCTGGTTTGTTCGGCCTTGGCAATCCGAACGCCCATGGTCTGTAAGGTTTCGGGCGCTACGACAATGGAGGTGCGGCCAGCGCTTCCGGGAGCTGCGCTCTTCTCTGGTCCGGTTTCGAGCTTGACGAGGTCCATGCCGCAGATCGGACACGATCCGAAATGCTCGGCGATGTAGTGCGGATGCATCGGGCAAGTCCACTTGGTTTGATTTGCCTTGGCGTGGTCCGTCACAGCCTTAAGCGTTTCCGCTGCTTGGCTCGGCGCGGGGGCATAAGCGCCCAAAAGTAAGCAAAGACCGCTCACAAGGAGTGCGAAAATCTTCATGGGGGTAACCCTCAATTGCGGATGGCGCGCGAGAGTGCGCAAATAAGCGGCTTGCCTCGATCAGGAGGACAAGATCGCTGTTACCGGAATTGAGGATGTCTAGATGCGAAGCCTCGCATTGAGCGCGACTACGCGCGCGGCACCATTCGCTGAGGCGAATCGATCACGAGGAGGCCCCGTTGGCCAATAGAACCGTGGGGTTGCGTGCCAGGAAACCAGTGCAGCTTTGCCATGGCCGTACTCAACAAAGCTCCAGACTTGTTCCGGCTGCCAGTTTTCGGCGAGGATTTTCGGAGGGAGCTTGTCTGATATCAGATCCAGACACGTCGCGATGCAACGTCCAGGTCCATCTGCGGGCACATTGACCGTTGCTTCGCCGACGGCTAGTGGCGTCGGCGTGTGGCTGGCTTCGGATTGACTATGAGAGGAGTGACTATGGCCAGCGCCGACAGCAGAGCCATAAGGTGCTTCCGCCAGATGAGATTTCGCGGCCACGGTCGCAAGTCCAGCCGCAACGCTCATCCAAACAAGGACGGCGCAGCACACGTAGCTCAAACTGGTGCGCAATTGCGGCATGCAGATCAATCTCATGAACCAACTGCGCCAAGTATTGGCCCCGAACCCTCGATTGGTCAAGCTGGCAATCCTATGCGAGCGCTCAATCTTCGAGCGCCTGGCCGGCTTATTAATGGAGCCGTCTTCACGCGGGATCAAAGCTGCTTGATCTGCGCTCCACGACACAAAAACAAGCTATCATCCAAGCTGAGTTCCTTTGCACCGAGGTGTCGGAAATGTCGTTTCCAATTGTCAATCGTAGCCGGGCCAATGTGCCATACATCAAAGCAACTCGGACCGAAGCTGCACGGGGCGTTTCAAATGTCCTGCGCCAGACTGTAGCGGGCATGGCCATACTCACATTGACACTCGTATTGTCGCTGGCCGGAGCGGCACAGGTCGCTGTCGCGGGCACAAGCGTCGACGCCTTGTCAAAGGTCGAGGCCGGATCTCAGGCCATTGTCGACCATCAAGCGCTTGATGAGCTGCTGAAGCAATATGTCGTCGAAGGCGCGGATGGCATCAACCGCGTCAAGTTTGCGGCGTTCAAAGCTAACGATCACGAGGCCCTGAAATCCTACATCGCCGCGCAGGAAAAAATAGATCCAACGAAACTGGACCGGCCGGAGCACTTCGCCTACTTCGCCAACCTCTACAACGCATTGACGCTCAAAATTGTATTGGGGAACTATCCGGTCAAATCGATCACAGACATCAAACTCACCGATGCATCGGGTCGCCCAAGCAACGGTCCCTGGAAGGCCCATCTTGTGAAAGTGAATGGCACCGGCGTCAGCCTCGACGACATCAGCGCAATTCTGCGGAAGTCGTTCATGAGCCAGGATCCGCGCGGGCACTACATGCTGAACTGCCTGTCGGTTGGTTGTCCGAAGCTCTATAACGAGGCCATCACAGGAGCCAATCACGAGCGGTTGCTCACGGATGCTGCAACCGCCTTCGCGAGGCATCCGCGAGGGCTCAGCGTCGCAGAGGGCAAAGCCAAAAGCTCCAGCCTTTATTCCTGGTATCAAACCGATTTCGGTGGTGCTGACGGCGTCATCCGTCACTTGGCATCCGCTGGCGGACCAGAGGTTGCAGTGAAGCTTGGTGGTATCGAGAAGATTTCATCTCACAGCTACGATTGGGCGCTGATCGACGTCCAGAAGTAGTGCGGACCTAGGTGAAGCTCCTCGGTGCAGTGGTCTGCGAGAAGGATGATTTTTCGTCATAGAAGCATCGGATCTAACCAAGACTTACCAACTGGAACAACCATACGACACGCGCTTCCAACCCGTTACAACACAGCAAACACGCGGTGAATGGGTCCCCCATCACCAGTTCGGGATTTGGTCACGGCAACAATGTCGTTGAGCCACGCATAGCGATCATCACCCGTCTCAAACTGCGGAGCCGCGCGAAAGTAATAGCGCCAGGCACCAGTTGGATCGTCCGGTTTTTCAAGGTCGAGCGCATACTCCGCGTCGTTCGGTGGGGCCCAGAACCGGCCTTGCCAGTGAACATAAATCAGCGCGTTGTCGTGAGTTTCGAGGCAGAAGCGGACATCGAGCATGCCTGTCCCGTCCGGACGAATGCGTACCCAATCTGCGCCGGCATCGGGAATGACACGACCGCGCAGATGGGGCCCTTCAAACGTGCCGCCCTTTATGAAGAAGATCAATCGCTGGCCTTCAGGCGCGAGCCCTAAATCCATCGCAGGCAGATGAAGTTTGACCCGCGCTTCGAACAAAAACTCCAGATCGGGAGGGTTATTTGCATCCCATCCGGCAGCGGTCCGCTTCAGACAATCAAGCATCTCGATCTCCCAAACAACATTTCTTCAATATGTGCGGAGCGCACATAAAAGTAAATTGAAAAGTATGCGCAGCGCACATATCGTCAACCCATGACGAATCGCACTGCCAATTTGCTTGGCGTCGTCGCGCTTGCGATCACTGATCGTATCGAGGACGCCGCGCGCCAAATCCTCAGCCACACCGGTGAGACGCCCGCAGCGCTGGTCATCATCGGGTATGGCTTTGGTCCGTCCAACGATCGGTTGCGGCGGATACTTGGCTTATCCCACCCTGGAACAGTCCGGTTGGTCGATCGGCTCGTTGCGGACGGGCTCGTGGAACGTCGCAAAGGGCGCGACAAACGAGAGGTCGCACTCTACCTCACCAAACGTGGCAAGGCCGTCCGCGAGAAGTTTTTGAAAGGTCGTCTTTCGGCTATTCGGCCGTTACTGGGCGCGTTGTCTGCAGACGAACAAGAGAGTTTCGCCGCGCTCCTCCACAAAATGCTAGCCTCAATGGACACAACGGACATGGAGCGTCGCACGCTTTGCCGCTTATGCGATGATCGAGTTTGCAGCAACTGTCCGATCCCAGCCAATAAGCCGGGCCAAGGTAATCAATAAGCGTTGCAGTCGAAGTCTGCCGGGTGGCTCACCCAAACGAGGACGGATCGTTCACGCCAATATTGGCTTAGACTACAAGCCAAAGGTCGCTTCAAAGGTCGCGCGTTACTCCACCAACTTAATTGGCTGGCCTGCACCCCTGATTCCGGCTGGCACAGGAACATCAGTCTTGTCGTAGTCCGTGTTCAAGATCAGGTGCGGGCCGCCATAGAGGCGCATGGAATTCGCAACAATCGCAGTGTAGGCAGAATCCTGGGCGATCGGCGCGCTAGCATCAATGCGAAGCTCACCATTCGGGATGTAAATCGTCCCGATGAGTAGCGGTGCGTCGTTGCTGTAGAGCTTGTGACTTACACCCTGGCTCTGCGAGCGCGACGTGAAGATTAGCAAACCCGCGGTGCCGCCCGTTGTCCTGGCCGAAAGGCGTAGCGACGAGTCATAGTCGATGTCGAGTACGGAAAGGCTTGAGGAATCGAAGTACAGGTTGACGCCGCTGCTCCCATCCACTTTGCCGCCATCGTCGACTTTGAATGGGCCACCGGAGAAAATGTAGGTGCCTGTGCCCAGCGTCACGGAGGCACCGTCGGTGACGTGAATACCGCCGCAGTATGTGCCGGGAGAAAGGAAACGGCTCCCCTCGTCAATGACGAGGTTCTTTTCGGTGCAGCCGGACGCTGTCGGTTCCACACGACCTGAAAGCGGGTCGTCAAAGCCAGGGCAATCTGTCATCGGCATTGGATTGAAGTTGCCAGGTCCGCCGCTTCTGCCGCCACGGCTGCAGATGAAGGTCGCGGTCAGGTTGGCGCTATTCTTGGACTTGATCGCAAGCGTGTGGCTGGAATTGGAATACACGGCGCAGTTCTTGCCAGTAACGCGAGCATGATGCTCTAGAGAAATCGCGCCGTTCTCAGACGGATTAAGCGCCAGAACGCAGATGTTGGGTTGTCCGACAACGCGTGCAACGGACGTCACTTCAATAGCTGGAAACTGCAACCCGAAAGCACCCCCGACGAGAGCATCGACAGGTTGTTTAACGGTGACGCGCACTTCCAAAGGGTTGTCTGTAATGATGGCCGAAACCTTAGGCTTCGAGGCTTTCTTTTTGACGAGACTTTCGCTGTTGGCATCGATAAAGCGAGAGGCCATTGCCTGAACGACAGCTTGCACGTTTTCCCGCTTGGCATCGGACAATGACAGTTCCTTTGCGCCTGCCAATGCAGCAACGTCCGCAGCTTCCTGGATGACCGAACGGTGCGAAAGCGTCCACGCGTAGTCCATCCCACTGAGGAATACGCTCAATAGAACAGGCAAGATCAGCCCGAATTTCAATAGAACCGTGCCGGATTGAGCCTTCCAGAATTTTTGCGCGTACGTTTTTTTGTTCTTCATCTTGACGGACTCACGGACTGAACGCAGTACAATTCAGAATAATGCGTTTTGTTTCGAATTGCAGACATATCAGCACGCATGTATGACGGCGGACTAATCGTCGTTACAAAAAGAAACATTGTTGTTCTTTACGCGGCTTTTCCGTTTTCAGAACCTAAAGAAACCCTTTCAGCCGGTATCACGAGCATGGCGGACGTACCCTGATTTGGCATCGAACGGATTTCCAGCGAGCCGCCATGAGATTCAGCGATGGCTTTTGCGAGCATCAGCCCGACGCCACCGACAGAACAACTCGAAAGCGACTGATCCGAATTCGGAGATAGGAGGGCGGTGCAGAATTCAGGCTCCATCCCAATGCCGTCATCGGTCACGGTGATGGTGAGCATGCCGTCCTGGTGAACCTCTGCATCAATCTTGGCCGGCTCACCTTCTGCGGAAAACCGGATCGCGTTTTCGATTAGGTGACTGACAGCGAGCGAAAGGTTGTCGAACTCGCAAGACAGAGAAACGTTGTCGGGAATGCGGTCGATCGTTTCGCCGCACTGCTGATCCTCTGAGCGCTCCGCAACCTTAGACTTTGCGCCCTCCAGCAACCTCGAAAGTGGGACGCGTTCGTCCAGCGCTGGCGCGTTCGTGTCGACGGTATCCGTGACGCTGCGGCTCTGCTGGAAAAGCTTCCGCAAGCCCTCAATTTGGTCACTCAAGCCGATGAGTTCCTGCGCAACCGGCTCAGAAACAGAAGAGTTTTCAGTTAGTTCAGCGAGACGATGGAGGTGGTCCAGCATCATTTCGGTGTTGGCCATGCCGCAGTCGTATGTGCGGCTCAGGGCAAGCTCTCGGATGCGCGCGGACGCTTCTGCACGCTGCGCCCGGGTCCGAGATTGGTCGGCCGACTTCGTCAGGTGCATCAGGTATTCGATATGGTTCTGGAACGTCGACCAGTTTAACGGTTTGGTCAGGAACGACGTCGCCCCGTTCTGAAGTGCCTGTTGAATGGCAAAGCTGTCGGTGCGGGAAGTAACAACAGTGATGGGCAAATGGCGCGTCTTCGGATGACTGCGGATGCACTGGATCAACGCGAAGCCATCGACATTCGGCATTTCGAGATCAATGAGCGCGAGGTCCACATGCTCAGCCTTGCGGATGAGATTCCAGGCGACAGCACCGTCTTCTGCGATTTTGACGTCACAGCGCATCGCGGTCAGGCGCGTTTCATAGAGCTGCCGGATGATGGGATCATCATCGGCTGCAATGACGCGCATGCGCTCTGTGGCTACAACTGGTTCTGACATCGATCTCGCTGTCTAGATGGGCATTTTACGGGTTTTATTTTCTCATTTGTCAGAAAAACCTACAGCGATAACGTGAATTATCGCTTTATCGATTTAGTGAACAGTTTCTGAATTTATTCAATTGTTACGATTTTGGATAGAAAACAGATACGTTAGGCGGGAGCGGTTCTCTAATCCTGCGTTAAATAGTTGTTTCGTTTTTGCGTCTGCCAGTCCCCAAAATGCTGCGTTCAATTCGTACAAAGCTGGCCCTTACAATTCTGGTTGCCGTTGCGGTGGCTGGACTCGTTGGCGCTGTTGTTTCTGGCTTTCGCACAGCAAACCGTCAGTTCGACTCCATCTCGCAGCAGCTCGAAGGTGTTGCGGCAACTCTCGCGATCGCAGCCGCGCCAGCGCAAGCCCGTAAAGATTATCGCGCGGTTCAAAACACACTCGCAGCCATCGGACGCATTAAAAGGGTCCGCTACGCCGAGGTCCGTAACAAGGCCGGAATTCGCGTTGCTGCGTTTGGCAACGGCGTGATTCTGGTCCGCAATGCTGAGACTGTCGCGCGAGGCGAGCGGCCAGGTCTGCTCGAACTCCTGACGCTGAAGACCTACCCAATCGAAGCGCCGATCATCCGTGGCGGCGAGAACGTCGGCAGCCTTTATATGATCGCCGATGTTTCTGAGCTGGGCGGCATTCTCTATGACAACTTAATCGATGCGCTCGCCTGGGGCGTCCTTGCGGCGCTGTTGGGCGTCTTTATCGCTAGGCCGCTGGAGAAATCAGTTTCCGCACCCCTGATTGCGCTGTCGAGAGCGATGCAGGGTGTTTGCGCGCGACACGACTATTCGGCCCGCGTGGAGCGAACAACCAACGACGAAACCGGTCGTTTGGTTGATGCCTTCAACGAAATGCTCGATCAGATCCAGTCACGCGACAGCGCACTCGCACGCCACCGCGATACGCTGGAGGCAACTGTCGAACTCAGAACGAGCGAACTGCGGACCGCGACGCTGGAAGCCCAACAGGCAAACTCCGCCAAGTCCGAATTCCTCGCCACGATGAGCCATGAGATCCGCACGCCGATGAACGGTATGCTGGTCATGGCCGAGTTGCTCAATGCCAGCGGCTTGCCGCCCAAGCTGCAGCGCTATTCCGACGTGATCGTCACGTCCGGCAAGTCCCTGTTGTCGATCATCAACGATATCCTCGACTTCTCCAAGATCGAAGCCGGAAAGATGGAACTGGAGGCGATCCCGGTTGAACCACGCAAACTGGTCGACGATGTTGTCAGCTTGTTTGCTGAGAGAGCGACCAGCAGCGATCTGGACATCGCCGCCTACGTCGACCCAACCGTTCCCAAAACGATCGCTGCTGACCCGGTACGCCTGATGCAGGTGTTGAGCAATCTGGTCAGCAACGCTTTGAAGTTCACCGAGGACGGTGGCATTTCCATTCGCGTCGTAAGTGCGCAGGACCGCCTGAGATTCGAAATCGTCGATACTGGAATTGGCATCCCGGAAGATAAGCTGCAAGCAGTCTTTGAAGCATTCTCCCAGGCGGATCAATCGACGACGCGAAAGTTCGGAGGCACCGGGATCGGCCTCGCAATTTGTCAGCGACTGGCAACAGCGATGGAAGGTGCGATTGAGGTTTCAAGCGTTGAAGGCGAAGGGTCGACCTTTGCACTCGTTGCTCCGTTTGAAGTGCTGACTGCCGAAGACACTACAGATGATACAACTTCCGAAGTTGCGGAGCAGCCCGCCACCAAAACGACGAACGTCCTCGATCTCGATGTGCCTCCTGGCCCGACACGTACGGCGTTGGTAGATTATGCGGCAGCGTATGAGGTTGCCATTGCGATAGCTGGTGCAAGTGAGGACCATTCGCAGCCCGCCCTTGATGCTGTGAGGCTAAGCTTTGATCCGAAAGCAAAGCTGTATTGTCTGTCGCATTTCGCCCAGGATAACCCAAAGGCTGCCGGATCGAACGGCCCCATTACCCAGCTCTCATGGCCCATTTCAACGGGTGATGCCGGACGCCTTATGGCGGCATTACAGTCTGGCGATTTTGGCGATTTGAAAAAGCCGCAAGAGGCGGATCGCGATACTGCTCCGAAGCTTCGCCAGTTCCCTGGAGTACACGTGCTTGCTGCAGACGATAGCGCCATCAACCGAGAGGTGTTGACCGAAACGCTGCGGCGTCTGAGCGTAGAGATTACATGCGTCGAGGACGGTGCAGAGGCGGTATCAGAAATTCAGAACAACAGCTACGACCTCGTTTTCATGGACGGATCTATGCCGGTCTTGGACGGGTTTGAAGCAACACGCCGTATTCGCGCCTGGGAATCGGAAGAAGGCCGGCAACCAACGCCTGTCGTTGCGCTAACCGCCCACGTTGTTGGGGCGCAGGCAGAACGCTGGCGCGATGCCGGCATGGAAGACTGTGTAACCAAACCCTTCAATTTGGCCACCATCGAAGCCTGTCTCGCGAAATGGCTACCAGACCATGCGGTGGAACCGAAAACGAGTGGGGACGACGAAGCCGAACGCGAACCGCAGGACGCACCAAATGCGCCTCCAGCCGACGTGCCGGAAGTATACGCTGAGCCACCACCGTCTACGGCATCTGACACAATGTTATCCGGCAAAGATCGTTGGTCGTCAGAGCCGCTACTGGATCCAACCGTCCTTGATGAAATCCGCGCTATGCAGCCGGATGCTGGAGACGCATTGGTGGATCGTATCGTCGGGCTCTACAAGTCACATGCGCCAGAAGCGCTCTCTGAAATCCGATCCGTATGGGAAAGCGACGACCAACTTGAAGTCGCCCGCGCCGTGCATGCTCTGAAATCGCTTTCGCGTAACATTGGCGCTGTTCGCGTTTCCGAGATTTGCGAAGATCTGGAAACAGCAGCACGCGATGGCGTTCATGAAAAAGGTGCCGACAAGCTGAGCGACCTCGCTACGGCGTTGGATGCAACGATCGCATCATTCTCTGACGACCAAAGTTGCGCCCGGCCAGCAGCAGCGGTCGGATAGAGAAACCCGACCAAGCGATTTTCCGTTAGACGCTTTACCCGTACATCGCGAGGCAAGCTGAGCGGGCCGCGGTCGCGCGACTCTGCAGTTTGAGATAGGTTTTTCGGATTTAGTAGCAGCCGTCTTTCCGTTCCCAAAGGCTGCAAAACTGATTGAGATTTAACAGAAGTAAACAGACAGCTAGAGCACCAATTAAATTAATCTTATGAGCAACATTATAGAGTGTTTGTGTAATGCGTAGGCGCGTTTTGAAAAGCGAGTATCAAGGCAATCGCCGAGGTCAATCGGACGTCAAAACATAACGCCCCTCAATAGATTTTTTCGCTGACCTGAGAGTCCAAACTCTTGGAGATGCGTTTTGTTTCCGAACTGGTGTTACAAAAAATGATCAGCGGTACTTGGAAAGCTGAGTGGCTCACGACCCCGAAAAGTTCACTCGTGAAATTCCGGCGAGAGTTTTCGACGATACTTTATTTGCTGGTTGTTCTGATTGCCGCTGGATACCTAATTAATTTGATCTATTTCTCCTTGTCCCAGCTTCATAACGATCTAAGAACACGTGACTCGGTTCATCTCGCGCGCGCCTATCTTGAGGCGATGGATGCGGTAAAAAAGTACTACGCAGATGTCGTTGTTCCTCGTGCAAAGCTGAACGATGTCGAGATGACCCATGAATATCACGATCATCCAAAAGCGATGCCGGTTCCTGGGACATTGGCCAAGGAAATTGGGCTCCAGCTGAAAAGTGAAGACCCATCGCTCGATTTTTCGCTGTTTAGCAATTATCCCTTTGCCCGGTCACGGAGCAAACGGGACCTGAGTGGCTTTCAAATTCGGGCTCTGAAGCACTTCGCCGAAGGCAAAGGCAACGAGTACATAGAAACCCAGGAAAAAGATGGGTGGCTGACAGTCAAGTTGTCGAAACCAATTTATATGTCTACCAAATGTGTGACCTGTCACAACAATCACGCGCATTCGCCGAAGACAGATTGGCAAATTGGCGATATCCGCGGCGCCAGTAGCTTTGTCTGGACAAGACCGCCTGTATCTTTTTTCAACGAAGGCGCGTTGCGTTGGCCGCTGGTTTCTCTTGTCGCGGCCATATTCATGGCGGTCGGTATGATCACATTCCTATTTCGGAGTCAGTCCGCCAGCCGTTTGGCAAACAATGTGGTTGAGCAAAACTCGCAACTTCAGCGCGCCAGTAAACAGATCTCCAAGCTTGCATACACGGACGGTCTAACGGGCCTGGCAAATAGGCGCGCCTTTGAAGAAAAACTCGATGAGTTGAGAGCCTTTGTGCAGGATGAACCAGATTTTGGCTTCAGCCTCATGATCATTGATCTTTGCAAGTTCAAGCGTGTCAACGACACACACGGGCATTTGGTTGGTGACAACGTCATCCGTGAGACGGCGAAACGCCTGCGAGAGGTGGTTCCAAAACAGCATCATGTCGCGAGGCTCGGCGGCGATGAGTTCGCTGTTCTTCTAGGGGGGCAAGTTGATCGCTCTCAAGTCGGACAGCTGGCAGAGGACATCACAACCGCCTTGGCCAAACCTATCGCGCCAGATGTCTCGGGTGCTAAGGTTGAGCTAACGTCGAGCGGAAACATAGGCATTAGCTCCTGTACTAAATCATGCGGAAATTCTGAGCGGGTCGTCGGAGACGCTGACTTGGCGCTCTACGATGGCAAAGCCAACGGCCGTATGGTCACGTTCTATCGGCAAGCCATGAGCATGGCATAATTGGCCATGGCGGGGTGCCCACCTTGCCATCCTGCCCTTCGGCCATTGCGGCGCGTCCGGGCCTCGCAGCAGCAACACCTCAACTCCGGGCAAATGAAAAAAGGCAGTGCCAACAGCACTGCCTGAAGTCACTTTGGGAAGGAAGCATGGAGGCAACAGCGAAAAACTATCGCCTCCAGACGGTCAGCGTCGGTCGGACCCTTTCAATCAGGTAAGATCGAAACGGTCGGCATTCATGACCTTGGTCCAGGCCGCGATGAAGTCATGAACAAACTTCTCCTTGGCGTCATCCTGGGCGTAGACCTCGGCAAGAGCGCGCAACTGTGAATTTGAACCAAAGATCAGATCGACCCGTGTGCCGGTCCACTTCAGATCGCCCGATGCACGGTCACGGCCTTCGAAAACTTCGCCATCGTCGTCCGTCGGCTTCCATTCAGTAGCGATGTCGAGGACGTTGACGAAGAAGTCTGTGGTTAGCTTGCCTGGCGCGTCGGTGAAGACGCCATGCTTTGCCTGCCCATAGTTGGCATCAAGAACACGCAAGCCTCCGATCAGTGCCGTCATTTCAGGGGCCGTCAGGGTCAGTAGCTGAGCCTTGTCGACCAGCATTTCTTCTGTCGGAGCGGCATACTTCGCTTTCGCATAGTTGCGGAACCCATCGGCTTCCGGCTCAAGCACGTCGAAGGAATCGACATCCGTCTGCTCCGCTGTTGCGTCCATACGGCCGGGTGCAAATGGAACTTCCACATCGTGACCGGCAGCCTTGGCGGCTTGTTCCACCGCAGCACTACCACCCAATACGATCAAGTCGGAAAGAGAGACTTTCTTGCCGCCAGACTGCGCACCGTTAAACGCGCTCTGGATCTCTTCGAGCGCAGCAAGTACTTTTGCCAGCTTGGCAGGCTCGTTCGCTTCCCAATCCTTTTGAGGAGCAAGTCGGATGCGCGCGCCATTGGCACCGCCGCGCTTATCCGAACCACGGAACGTCGAAGCGGATGCCCAGGCCGTGGAAATCAGCTCGGAAGACGACAAGCCGGACGCAAGGATCTTCTTTTTCAAGTCCGCGATGTCAGAAGCATCGATCACAGGGTGATCGACTGCCGGAATCGGGTCCTGCCAGATTAGATCTTCAGAAGGAACTTCGGAGCCTAAATAGAGAACCTTAGGTCCCATGTCGCGGTGGGTCAGCTTGAACCAAGCGCGCGCAAACGCGTCAGCAAACTCATCCGGGTTAGCGTGGAAGTGGCGCGAGACCTTCTCGTAATCAGGGTCCATGCGCATCGCCATGTCTGCCGTCGTCATAATGATCGGCATCTTTTTGGAAGGATCTTCAGCATCGGGTGCCATGTCCTCTTTCTTGAGGTCTTTCGGCGTCCACTGCCATGCACCAGCTGGGCTCTTCACGAGTTCCCATTCATAACCGAACAGGACATCGAAATAGCCCATGTCCCATTTGATCGGGTTTGGGGTCCATGCGCCTTCGAGACCCGAAGTGATTGTGTCGCGACCCTTGCCGCTCTTGTATTTGCTGAGCCACCCCATACCCATCGCTTCGATTGGCGCGGCCTCTGGCTCCGGGCCAACGTTTGCGGCGTCGCCTGCACCGTGCGTCTTTCCGAACGTATGACCGCCCGCCGTCAGCGCGACCGTCTCATAATCGTTCATTGCCATACGTGCGAATGTCTCGCGGATGTCACGCGCGGAGCGAAGCGGATCAGGCTCGCCATTCGGGCCTTCAGGATTGACGTAGATAAGACCCATCTGCACGGCAGCAAGAGGGTTCTCCAATTCACGGTCGCCAGAATAACGCTTATCGCCAAGCCAGGTGTTTTCCGCACCCCAGTAGATATCTTCTTCCGGCTCCCAGATATCCGCACGGCCACCGCCGAAACCGAACGTTTTGCCGCCCATCGATTCAATCGCAACATTGCCGGCGAGAATCATAAGATCGGCCCAGGAAATCTTATTGCCGTACTTCTGCTTGATCGGCCAAAGCAGGCGGCGCGCTTTATCCAGGTTGCCATTGTCGGGCCAGCTGTTGACCGGCGCAAAACGCTGGTTGCCAGTGCCAGCACCACCTCGGCCATCGGCGGTCCGATAAGTACCGGCGCTGTGCCAAGCCATACGGATAAAAAGTCCGCCATAATGGCCATAGTCAGCTGGCCACCAGTCTTGGCTGTCAGTCATCAGCGCCGTCAGGTCAGCCTTCAACGCTTTCAGGTCAAGCGACTTAAAAGCCTCCGCATAACTATACGCATCGCCCATCGGGTTTCCTGCCGGAGCGTTCTGATGGAGGATCTTCAAATTAAGCTGGTTGGGCCACCAATCACGGTTCGATTGGCTAGAAAACGTCACGTGCGCCGCTGTCCCGTGCATCGGGCACTTGCTGATTTCATTCATCGCGGAGTCCTTTCGCGGTGGTATTCGCCTGCAAGGCCAATCTGCCCACTCAGGTCAATAAGTAAAGATTTTAAGTCTGATTTTTTTGATCAGCCAATCTGATCAACTTCTGCGCTGCACAAACGCTTGAAATTGCCCGGCTTTTCGAGGCGTTGTTTGGAACGTAGCATCGCATTCCTCATGTGCTCTCAGCCTCCATATCATGGGGCCCGGCCCAACTTTCGAAGCCAGTGACATTTTGTCGGCACCGCTGAGAATTCCCATTCGGTCTGTTGACTCTCGGAGGCTGTTGCGTTTCGCTAACGCAGCCGGTGTGGTGCGTCCCTAATCAGACGTGCCCAAAGGGAACACGGTAAGGTGTCGAAAGACACTAAGTCCGAGGCTGACCCCGCAACTGTAGGCGGCAAGCTTGAGCCACGAAAGCCACGGAGACCCGACACGTTAGTCGGCGAACTGGAAGGCAGGCTAAAGCGCCAGAGCCGCGAGCCAGGAGACCAGCCGGCGACGTCGCCCACTCGTTCTGCGGGGATGCGGAATGGAGCGGAAACCCGTTGTGGCGACAAAGCTGGTGTGGCGTGTCGCAAACGGGGGATTCTCCATCGACTTCATTTACGCAACAAGGCGATCACTGGTTCACCGACCCGTGGAATTGGATTGACGTCCAAGCCGCGTGTTTGAACCATCTGTTTGACTTGGAGGCGCAGCCCAAAAGTCGAGGCGCGATACGACGACACCGTCCTAAGAAACTGTTCGTAGAGGGACTGTCGTCAATGAACAAATCTCATCGGTCCAATTGGGCCAAGTCATCCCGAATTCCGTCGTCGCGATTAGCCGGAGTCGCAGGCGCTGCGGGTGCGTTGCTCTTAACAACGAGTGCAGCAGTCGCTCAGCAGCCTCAGGAATTAGAAGGCATCATTATCTCGGGTGGCTTGACGCCCGTGCAGGCGGCCAACTTTGGTCGCGCCTCAACAGTTATCTCCAGCGACCAACTCGAACAGCGCGGGATCAAGCAGATCGCCGACGCGCTTCGACAGGTGCCGGGGCTAGCAGTTTCGCGCTCAGGTGGTGCTGGTGGTCTGACAGAGATTCGCGTCCGCGGTTCGGAATCCAACCACGTTCTCGTTCTTATCGATGGCATCGAGACCGCCAATTCCTCTGGCGGGTTCGATTTCGGTGCAATCACTGCTGACGAAATTGAGCGTATCGAGGTGATCCGTGGGCCGCAGTCTGCGCTTTATGGTTCCGCAGCTCTGGCAGGTATCATCAACATCGTCACCAAACGCGGGATTCGGAACGGCTACCGTGCTGGTGCAACAGCTGAAGTTGGCACGCCCGGGTCCAAAGCGTTTTCGGGACTTGTTCGCGGGGGCAACAACTTCCTCGACGTCGCCATGTCGATTTCCCATCGCGACGATGAAGGTTGGAATCCGGCTGGTGAAGACGGTGAGAGCGATGGTCTTGAGAATACAGCTTTCGCCACCAAAGTGACTGCAGATATCACGAAGAACCTAGATATCCAGGGCGTGTTCAGGTGGTCGAATGACACTACGGAGTTCGACGACACGGCATTCGGCTGCGGCAATCCAAGTTGCTATGTCATCGACGGAGATAACACGATCGATCGGCGCGAACGCATCGCTGGTCTGACCGCAAACTACAAGATGCTTGATGGCGCGTTGGTTCACTCACCGTTTGTGCACTATGCCGATAGCGAAAGCGAGACGATCGATGGCTTCGGCACCACCTTGAACGATGCCATCACATTTAAGTACGGATACAAGGGTGCGTTCTTCTTCGGATCGCAACGCCAGCACTCATTAGCGGGCTTGATCGAACAAAAGGAAGAGAAGTTCGAAAACAGCTTTGCGAACGGCAAGCAGCAACGTGAACAGACCAACTATGCTGCCGAATATAAAGGTAACATTACACCCGATCTCTTTTTCCAGGCCGGTGTTCGTTACGACGATAACGAGCTGTTTGACGATGCGCTGACTTGGTCGACATCAGCATCCTACCGCTTCGCAGCCACCAACACCCGCGTCCACGCCTCAGTGGGTAGGGGGATCGTGAACCCGAGTTTCTTCGAGCAATTCGGTACGATTTTTAGCCAGTTCCTGGCGAACCCGAACCTCACGCCCGAAGAGAGCCTCGGTTGGGATGTTGGCGTCGAGCAGAAGTTATTCGGCGGCAAGATGATCGTCGACGTCACTTACTTCAACGCAACCCTGACGGATGAAATTACGACGGTCGGAGTGTTTGACCCACTCTCCAACTCGTTTGTAACAACGCCAATCAACCTCGACGGTGAAAGCGACCGCCAGGGTATCGAAGTGCAGGCAACGGTCATGCCGCTACCAGGCCTCCTAATTGGAGCATCCTACACCTACCTCGACGCCACTGAACCAGACGGCACGCCGGAAGTTCGCCGACCTGAAAACGCCTTTGGATTGAATGTCGCCTACACCTTCCTTGATGACCGTGCGACCATCGGAGCCGACGTCACGTACAATGGCGGCGACACGCAGCGGGATTTCTCCGACGCAAGTTTCTCGTCGCCAAAAGTTTCAGTCGAAGAGTACTTCGTCGTCGACCTCAACGCTTCATACAAAGTGTCTGACGAGGTCAAAGTCTACGGCGTCCTCAACAACGCGTTCGATGAAGACTACGAGGAAGTCCTTGGCTTCCGCGCAAGGCCGCGCCAGGCCTATGTCGGTGTCAAGGTCGGCTACTGAGTTGCGTGTTTGAGAACTCGATAAACAAGAAAGCGAGGGGCCGCGCCTGTGGCCTCTCTTGCAGAGCAACGGCTTAAGCTAGATACGAAGAAGGAACAGCATCTCGTGCGGCATCTTCCCATAGTGCTTTCGATAGCCGCACTCGCTCTGCTCGCTGTGGTGCCAACCGTATCGGCCGACAAGCCGCAACGGATTGTGTCGCTGAACCTGTGCACAGACCAGCTTTTGATGATGTTGGCTGAACCGCAACGCATTGCAGCTCTTTCTTATCTGGCCCAGGACGAGGGAAGCTCGGTGATGTATGAGGAGGCGCGCAAGTTTCGCGTCACCCATGCACAGGCCGAAGAAATCTTCGTTCTTGAGCCCGACCTCGTTCTGGTAGGAACTTTTAACGCAGCATCGACAGTCGCAATTCTAAAACGGCTGGGCAAACGGGTTGAGCAGTTTTCACCCGCGCAGTCGTTTGCAGATATCCGCGTGAACCTTCAGCGTCTGGGTGATTTGCTCGGTGAGCGCGAGAAGGCAGATGCGCTAATCCGAGAATTCGATCTGGAGTTGGAGCGAGTACGCCGCGAGCAACTCACGCGCAAACCCCGTGCTGCATTCTACTATTCCAACAACTACACCGCTGGCGATGCAACACTTGCAAACGAGATATTGCAGGCTTCCGGCATGCGCAACATCGGTGCGGAGCTAGGTCTCTCGCAAACAACCAAGTTACCGCTCGAATTACTGGTGATGGCCAACCCAGAGCTCATCATCAGGGATCGCGATTTCGGACCACCTGCGCGCGCTCAGGAAGTCTTCGAACACCCGGCTCTCGCCTTCCTACAGGGTCGCAGCAATCAGACCCAGGTTGCGGACAAGTTTATGATCTGCGGCGCGCCCTTCACGATCAATGCAGTGAAGCGCTTGGTCGCCGCCCGTAAACAGATTGAGCGCGCTAAAGCCGCACAGCTTGAAGCCAACCCACAGACGGACGTTGTGGCAGCGGCCCAATGACGACAACCCCGTCATACCCCCTCCTAATCAGCTGGCTTGCGACGCTGGTCGTGCTTTTATTCATCGCGTCTCTTTTGGTTGGTCCAGCTGGCATTGGGATTTGGACAAGCTTGGCAGCGCTGTTTTCCGGCGAGGAAGACGTCGCTTCCATTGTCATGCAGGAGATCCGGCTCCCGCGCGCTATTCTCGGCGCTGCAATCGGAGCAACACTCGGCCTGTCGGGCGCCGCCCTCCAGGGCTATTTGCGCAACCCGCTAGCAGAGCCCGGACTGCTTGGCATCTCGGCGACAGCGTCACTCGGTGCCGTCATCGCGATTTATACAGGGCTATCTGCAGCTTTCCCACTCGCACTTCCGTTGATGGCGCTCACCGGAGCCGTCATCGCGGTTTTTCTGGTGCGTTTACTGGCTGGCGGGAGTGCCGCGACCATCACACTTATTCTTGCCGGCGTCGCGGTGACGAGTTTCGCAGGCGCTTTAACCTCTCTCGTTTTGAACCTGTCGCCCAACCCATTTGCAGCCGTGGAGATCGTTTTCTGGATGCTGGGATCGCTGAAAGACCGGTCGATGACGCACGTATGGCTGTCCGTTCCATTCATGCTGATCGGCTGGGCGATGCTGGCGCAGGTTGGACGCGCGCTCGATGCGCTCACGCTTGGAGAAGCGGCTGCAGCAAGCCTCGGATTTCGTCTTGCCGGCGTGCAGACACTCGTCGTGCTGGGTACCGCTTCAAGCGTTGGTGCGGCAACAGCGGTCGCAGGCAGCATTGGGTTTGTCGGCCTCATCGTGCCCCACGTTTTAAGGCCGCTGGTCGGCGCGCACCCAAGTCGTTTGCTGGCAGCAAGCGCGCTGGGCGGCGCAGCTGTTGTTCTTGCAGCGGATATCGCCGTCCGAGTGATTGCACCAGAACGCGATTTGAAACTCGGCGTATTGACAGCGCTCGTTGGCGCGCCGTTTTTCCTGTGGCTGATCTTCCAGACAAGGCGGGAGCTGCCATGACACCGCCCCGCACGAAGCTCCTGAATGTCGAAAAACTGTCCGTCCACCTTGGCAAGCGTCAGGTCGTCGAAGACCTGTCATTCGATCTCGATGCAGGCGAATGCGTTGGGTTGATCGGCCCGAATGGGTCCGGCAAGTCAACGTTGATGAAAGCGTTGATGGGGTTGTTACCTTCCAAAGGTGCAGCCCGGATTGGTGGGCATGACTTGTTTGCCATTGCCGGGCAGGAACGAGCTCGCCGTATTGCGTATCTGCCGCAGGAGCAGCAGGTTGTCTGGCCGATCTCGGTTGAAGCGCTGGTCATGCTTGGTCGCGCGCCATATCGCTCCGGTTTTGCGCCCCCATCGCCGGATGACGTCGCAGCCGTCGAAGAAGCGATTGTAGCAATGGACCTCGTTGAGCTGCGCCATCGCTCCGCGCGGGAACTGTCGGGAGGCGAGCGCGCCCGCGTGTTGATTGCCCGCACGCTGGCCCAGCAGACGCCGCTATTGTTTGCCGACGAACCAACTGCCGGCCTGGACCCCGCGCATCAGATTGCACTGATGGAGACGTTTTGCGCTATGGCAAACAACGGCAGAACCGTACTGGCTTGCTTGCATGATCTGGCACTTGCCGCCCAGTGGTGCGATCGGCTGTTGTTGCTTGACGAGGGCCGCATCCTTGCTGCAGGAGCGCCTTTAGATGTCTTGACGCCCGAGAACTTGTCCACCGTCTATGGGGTGAGTGCGTTTTTTGCGGACAGCGATCATGGTCCGGTTGTTGTTCCAGTGAGGCGGTACCGAGATAATCGAGTCTAGCCTGGACGGGCGAGTGCAAGCAAACCATCAACATCAAGATGCGTTTCCATATGCTCGGCCAATCTATCGAGTGTCTGATCCACATGGTCCGCATATCCATGCGTGGAAGCCGATGCACCAAGGGTCGTCAGGAACTTGGAGCGGAAAGCGTCGCTGGCAAACATCCCATGTAAGTAGGTGCCGACAATTCGGCCATCAGACGAGGTCGCACCATCGGGCGATCCTTCGATCTCGGCGAACGGGCGTTGGCAGTCCTTACCCGTCGTCCGGCCGATATGGATCTCATAGCCTTCGATGTCGAGGCCGGTTGCAACATGGCGTGCCGTCGTGCGGGTCAGCCGTTTATCTCCGATCATAACAGTCTCGATATCAAGAAGCCCCAGACCATCTGACGTGCCCGGCGGCCCTTCGATCCCGTCGTGATCAGCAACGGTGCGACCCAGCATCTGATACCCACCGCAAATCCCAAGCACCCGGCCTCCACGACGAACATGCGCTTGGAGGTCTATGTCCCAACCTTGTGCTCGGAGGAACTCCAGATCGCCACGTGTCGACTTCGTACCCGGCAGAATTACAAGGTCCATATCACCCGGTATCGCCTGACCCGGTGCAACCATCTGAACGTCAATCCCTGGCTCCTGTTTCAGCGGATCGAGATCATCGAAATTCGCAACCCGTGAGAACGCCAGCCACGCAACCTTAACCGCGCCTTTGTGACGCCCCCCTTCAAGATCCAGCGCATCTTCAGCCGGTAGCTGATTAGCATCGGCAAAGAATGGCAAGACGCCGAAGCCTTTCCAACCTGTCCGCCTTTCGATCTCAGCATAACCGTCATCGAAGAGCGTGGGGTCACCTCGGAACTTGTTGATGATGAAGCCTTTGATGCAGGAGTTATCAGCCTCGTCCAGCACGGCCTGCGTGCCGACAATCTGTGCGATCACGCCGCCCCGGTCGATGTCCCCGGCGAGCACAACCGGAACACTCGCGGCTGTTGCAAAACCCATGTTGGCAATGTCGCCGTCGCGCAGATTGATTTCTGCCGGGCTACCTGCGCCTTCAACGATCACAAGGTCAGAGGTTGCTTTTAGCCGCGCGAAACTCTCAAACACGGATCCGAGCAACTGCGGCTTCAATTCACCATAACCGCGCGCCTGCCATCTCCCAACGCGTTTGCCCTGTACGATGACTTGCGCACCGATATCGGTTTCAGGCTTTAACAGCACTGGGTTCATATCGACGGTCAGGTCGCGGCCAGCAGCCCAGGCTTGTAACGCTTGTGCCCGTCCGATCTCGCCGCCATCGACCGTGACCGCAGCATTATTTGACATGTTCTGCGGTTTGAACGGCACAACCGATAGCCCACGCCGACGCGCAGCCCGGCACAACCCGGCAACGAGCAACGACTTGCCGACATTCGAGCCGGCACCCTGGATCATAAGCGCCTTGGTCAATTCCGCTGCCTGTAAGGTCGCTTCGACGAGGTCGCGCCCGCCCCCGGCTCACGCAGGTCAAAAGATTTGGTGAACACTATATCTAACAGAAACGCCGCGCATTCACACCATCTGCCTTCATCCGGCAGCCGCAGTGTACGGGGGTATGACAGCTCACGCATAGCTCTTTGGGAGCTGACAGGCCTGCGGCAGGACAAATGGTGAGCGCGCTGGCGGTAAAGTCCCGGCGCGGACATCGCAGGAAAATACATCGCTCAATAACTCGTCGTGCAAGACATCCATAGGAGTTCCAAAAGCAGCAAGCCGCCCGCCGCTGAGCAATGCGATGCAGTCTCCAAAGCGCGCCGCGAGATTGAGGTCGTGCAACACGACAAACACAGCCACCCCGCGCTCAGCTTCCTTCCGCGCTTCTTCAAGGATCAAAAGCTGATGCGCTAGGTCGAGGCTGGCAGTCGGTTCATCAAGCATCAAAAAGCGTGTGCCGGATCTTTGCCGATCCCCCGCTAGTTGGCAGAGCGCTCGCGCCAGATGCACCCGCTGACGCTCTCCACCAGATAGGGTCGTATAACTGCGCCCGCCCAGATGTGCGATATCCGCACGCATCATCGCGTCCGCAACGACGTGCGGCGTCCGGTCATCGCTGATGCCAAATCCTGGTACGGCAATGCCAAGTCCAACCACCTCGCGCACCGTGAAGGCGAACTTTAACTGGCTCGATTGCGGAACAACCGCGCGCCGTCTAGCAAGGTCAGCAGTGTCGTAGTCACCAAGGTCGACTCCATCAAGCGTTACGCTTCCCTCGGTCGGCGGTCGCTCGCCGGTGATCGCCCGCAGCAGTGTCGACTTGCCCGCACCGTTCGGTCCGGCTACGACCAGCACCTCGCCCGGCACAACCTTGAGCGAGACGTTCCTGAGAAGTTTCACACCATTGATCTCAACCGAAACACCGCGTGCTTCCAGCATCCGCACCTCCCATAGAGTTATCCGCTCACCCCACGGCGCAGGATGAGATGCAAAAAGACGGGAGCACCGATGATCGCCATCAAGATCCCAATCGGTAATTCCGCCGGCGCAACCAACATTCGCGCCAGCACGTCGGCGCACAGCAACACAACAGCTCCCACCAAAGCCGCTGCAGGAAGCAGGACACGATGATCCGGCCCGGCGATCAGCCGCACGAAGTGCGGCACCACAATTCCGACAAACCCAATTACGCCCGCCACAGCGACGGAAGCACCGACAGCTGCTGCAGTGAGCGCTACGATCAGATACTTCGCACGCTTGACGTTGATCCCTAGATGGAACGCTTCAGATTCCCCCAACAGCAAGCCGTTAAGACTGCGCACGAGATAAGGCAGCGAGACAAAAAGCACGACGGCAAACGGAGCGATTGCGAGAACCTTGTCCCAGGTAGCTCCGCTCAAACTGCCCATCGTCCAAAGCGTCAGGTCGCGCAATTGTTGGTCATCGCTCATGTAGGCGATGAGGCCCGTCGCAGCCCCCGCCAATGCGCCAAACGCAATACCTGCGAGAAGTAAGGTCGCGGTCGCCACCTGCCCGCTGCGGTTGGCAATTCCAACGAGCAACGCGGTTGTGACAACGCCGCCGATAAATGCCGCGATCGGCAAGGCGTAGATGCCCAACAATGCATGCCACCAGGAAAGCAAGCCGTCGCTGAAGCCAATGGTCGCGACCGCGAAAAGGGCGGCACCGGCCGAAACACCAATCAGCCCCGGATCGGCAAGGGGATTGCGAAACATCCCCTGCATCATCGCCCCTGAGACTGCCAGTGCCGCACCCACGAATGCACCGATCAAGGTTCTTGGAAGCCGCAGTTCCAAGAGGACCAGCCGATCCCTTAGAGCCTCGATGTCGTCCGAGCCCCAGATTGCTGCTGAAATCGCGAGCGGGAGATCATCAATCGAGATGCCCGTTGGTCCGACTGCGAGCGACACGAAGGTGACGAGCGCCAATGCGCAGCCCGATAATAAAAGTAACCGCCGCCCAGCCGCAATGCGTTCCTCCGGCACAGGCGCCGAAGTGACTGCTTTGCCTGGCCAAGAGGTTGTCTCACTCACGACTTGTTGCCACCTAGTTCTGCTTTGCCGATTTCCGGATAAAGCCACGTCATGAGTTCCCGCACTGCCTTCGGCGTACGGGGGCCAAAACCAATAAGATAACTCCCGCCCATAGGTAGGATCATCGGCTCTGGGTGGGCACCGGCTGGTGTGAGTTTAACCGCAGGTCGTTGCGCCAGTGCCTTCGCGTCGTCCCCGTCGCGGCCGCCGCGCATCAAGACTATCGCATCCGGGGCCATCGCGACGAGACCCTCTGGCGTAATCGGTTTGAAACCGGTGATGCTATCCGCAGCATTCTTAGCGCCAGCAAGCCTAAGCGCGGCTTCTGCGCTCGTGCCTTTGCCACCGACGATCATCCGATCACCGCTGGCATTGAGGACAAAAAGCACGCGCTTACGCGTGGTGATCGCCTCGCGGTCCTTGTTGAGAGCATCGAACGCATCGCTGACGGTTTTGGTCAGCCGCTGCGCTTCTTTCTCCCGCCCGGTCGCTTCAGCAAGCATCGCAATCTTCTGCAGAATACCATCCGCCGTATGTTCATCTGGCACTTCAACAAACTTTACGGAGGATGACTTCAAAGCCTTTACAGCCTCTGGCGGGCCAGCACGTCGCGTTGCTAGAATCATCGTTGGCGCCAATGCCAACACACCCTCTGCAGACAATGCTCGCATGTATCCGACATTCGATTTCTCTTTCAGGGCCTGGGCCGGAAACGTGCTGGTCGTATCGACGGCTACAATCTTCTCACCAAGCCCCAGTTCGTAGAGAATTTCGGTAATATCACTGCCCACCGACACGATGCGCGGCCCGGCATCGGTCGCCGGTTTCGAAGCCGTGTCGGCACCGGAAACTGCTGTGACTGGCAGGAGGATTGCGGCAAGAAGCACAAAGAGCGTTTTTCGAATTGCGTGGTTCATTGTGATGTCCAGCTATCGGATTACTTTGTTAGGATAAGGCGGCCTTTGGACGTGATCCGCAGGCGATAGTCGTCGCCGTTGTGGATCAGGATGAGCTCATTGCTCCCCTCAAACAGATCCAACACAGGAATTCTCCGGACGTTTTTCGCCGCCGGAGCGGCGGGATCAGGTGGTTCAATTTCCCCTTCCACTCGGTCATCTCTTTTTGACAACACTTCTTCCTCGTGGCTTTAGACACACATATCACAAGCCATATTTGTTTACACGAAAAATCAAGATTGACGATGCCTATCAAATATGTTGTTGACTGTTCTAGTCAAGTAAAAATTTAGCGTCAGTAGCCAGCCAGAAACACCCGTGTTTCCCCGCCCGCCATGACGCAGACGAAACGTCACAGTCTGCGAAAATGAGGGGCAAAAATGAAGTGTCGGACGTTGCATTACCGCCTTATGCTGGGAGCGTCGGTGGTTGGTTTGGCGATGGCAGCAAGCACCATCACGGCGAAAGCCCAAGTCCAGCTGGAACCGATTTCTATCTTCGCCACCGCTGGCGGTTCGATTGAAGCATTTGCTTATCCCGGTCAGGTGTCAGTCATTGAGCGGGATCAGATCGATGATTTCGTTGCGACGCGCCCGGCTGAAGTGTTCCAAGGCGTGCCCGGGGTGACCTTCGATGGTGGTCCACGTCGATCCGGTCAGGTTCCAACCATTCGCGGTTTCGAGGGCGAGGGGATTGTCATCTTGCTGGACGATGCTCGCCAGAACTTCGTTTCAGGGCATGACGGACGCTTCTTCATCGATACCGACATTCTCACCGCTGCCGAGGTCGTCAAGGGACCAACTTCATCGGTGTATGGTTCAGGGGCTATCGGCGGCGTGTTTGCATTCCGAACCATCACCGCGGCTGATCTGCTGGAGCCGGGACAAAACGCAGCGGTAAGGGTCAAGGGCAGCTACGCCAGCGTTGACGATGAAAAAAGCGTCTCGATTACGGGAGCGCAGCGATCTAACTCCGGCAACATCGATTTGGTTGGCCATATGGGTTATCGCAAGTCGTCCGATATCGAGTTGGGTAGCGGCGCCACACTTCCTGCTGACGACAAACTGAGCAATGCCTTCGTCAAAGGCACGTTTGATATGGGCAGTGGCTTCCGCTGGACGACGTCCTACACCTACTACAATCTCGACGCGCTCGATCCGCAAAACCCAACGGGTGTTGAGATTGCAGGTGACGGCAACCCGCTTGTCGACCGCCGCGTGACCAACGGAACGCTGCAATCGAAACTGGAGTACAACCCGGCAAACGATTTGATCGACGCGAGAATTGTCGGCTACCGAACAACGAACGAAGTTGAAGAGCCAGAAGTCGAAAGCGGCCGCGTCACGACACGCGATGTCGAGACGCTAGGTTTCAAGGCCGACAATACGTCGCGCTTCAACCTCGCGCCAAACTCAACTTTGAAACTCACCTACGGCACGGATATCTACCGGGATGATCAGGTCGGCAGCGATGACACATCAATAGATGGCTCGCGCGGCGGTGTGCCAAATGCGACCTCAACGTTCACCGGCTTCTTCGCGGAGGCACAATTTGAGCTCGGACAACCCGGTCAAGGCCTAGGACAGCTGAACATAATTCCCGGCATAAGATACGACAAATTCAGTTCCGAATCCGATGTTTCTGACGATGTAGACGAGACTGCCGTCTCCCCAAAAATCGCCGCGTCCTACAACCCCGTCGAGTGGTTGAGCCTCTTTGGTAACTACGGCAAAGCCTTCCGCGCGCCTTCTTATAACGAGGCGTATTCCATCGGAAACCACTTCCTGATTCCGTTGCCAGGAGGCGTTGTCGCCAACGACTTCATTGCCAACCCAGACCTTCAACCAGAAACAGCAATCGGCTGGGAGGCAGGGTTTGGCTTGAAGTTCAACAATGTCGTCATGCCGAACGACAGGTTCCGCTTCAAAGCCTCTTACTGGGAGAACTCGGTTGAAAATCTCATCCAGCTTGAGGTCAACACGCCGTTTGAGAACCTTTCGCCTGTTTGCTTCGGCGCACCAACACTGCCGTTCTTCCCACCCTGCCAGGGCGGCGCAGGAGCTGGCTGGACCTCGCAACACGTCAACGTTGCCGATGCCGAACTGGACGGCATCGAGATCGAAGCCAATTACGACAGTCGCTACTTCTTCCTTCGCGCGACCTACGCACAAATCGACGGCCGCGATGTTAACACGGGCGAGTACACAAGGAACCTTTATCCGAACAAGTTCTTTGTCGACGCTGCAGTCAAGATGCCGAGCATCTGGACGCGGATCGGTGCGCGCGCCACTTTCGCAGGTGAGTTCGACAAGGTGAACCCCGACGACGAAGCGCCGCGTGACGCCTACAACGTCTATAACCTCTACGCCGTATTCAAGCCGGATGAAGGACAGCTCAAAGGGCTCCGCGTTGATCTGGGCATCGATAACGTGACGGACGAAGACTACGAAATTGTCACCGCTGGTGTCAGCGAGGAAGGTCGCAGTTTCAAAGCTGCCGTGAGCTACACCATCCCGTTCTGTGGAACCGCAGTCTGCCGCTGAGTGGGGCTATTGGTGGAGTAAAGAAGAGTTGAGGGGGAGGTGCAGTCGGGTGGGTAGGACCCGGCTGCATCTCACTTCTGTCTATCGATATCTAGCAACGTAGGAAGTTCTAGATATATTTAGTAAGCTAATTGTGAAACGAGGAGAGGCTGACATGTACATCGCAATGAACCGCTTCAAGGTAGCGAAGGACAGAGCTGACGATTTTGAAACCCTTTGGAACGAGCGGGAGAGTTATCTCCATGAGTTGGAAGGTTTCGAAGGCTTCCACTTGCTGCGCGGTCCAGAGCATGACGATTACATCCTCTACGCTTCGCACACCGTCTGGAACCGTTACGAGGACTTCGAGGCGTGGACCACATCAGAACAATTCCGCAAAGCCCACTCGCGCGCAGGCGGCTCCGAGATCCGTCCGCTTTACTTAGGCCACCCAGAGTTCGAGGGTTTCCTTGCCGTGCAGGAAGTTGACGCCACCGGGGCCAAACGTCAGCTCGTGGCGGAGGGCGCAAATGAGTGAAAATGCTGCTGCGGCGGCGCTCCTGTCGAAACCCGTACATTCGCAAGTCGCCGCCGAGCTTGCAGAGAACCCAGACGGCATTCTCGAACAGATCGCCGGCCGCCACGGCGTGTCGACCTTCGACGTCGTGCGCGCGCTGCCTGAGGAATTTTGCCACGTCGTGTCGGCCGAAGCATTTGAAACTGTTATGGCCGACATGACAGATTGGGGAGAGATCCTGTTTATCGTGCACACGCCTGGCATCGTTCTGGAATGCAAGGGGCGATTACCCAGCGGAACGTTCGGGCGCGGGTATTACAACATCCATGGCGACAGCCCGATCGGTGGGCACATCAAGGCTGAACGGTGCGCCGCGATCGCATTCGTATCGCGTCCGTTCATGGGTCGGGCATCAGCTTCTGTTCAGTTTTTCGATATCGAAGGCGAAGCGATGTTTAAGGTCTTCGTTGCACGTGACGAAAAACGAGAATTGATCCCAGAGCAGCTCGCACGTTTCGCTAACCTTCGCCAAAAGCTTGGCGGCGTTTAAAGCAAACCCGCGGTCAATCCCGCTGCGCCCAACGGCTTTTTTCAGCTAGCCAAGCCGTCAGCGTGGCGGGATACGCCCAACGACCTTTCCAGACCGATTGACGAGCAGCGTTTCACCTGACGATGGTGTAACCCCGGTCAGTGCCCGAATGTTGGTTTTGTGGCTGACAATAATCGTTGCAGACCCGGAACTAGCGTTTCGAACCATGCTCGCCAGAGCACCAGTCTGGTAACTCCCAGCAGCCCCTTGCTTGTGCATGTTCAATGAGCTGTTCAAGCTGACGCCGCCCAGCCTCAGTAGCTGCGCCGTCTGTCGGCATCGGCAGTACTGGCTTGAATAAACCGATGCCTGCTTGATACCGCGCTTGCGGAAGTAAGCGCCAGTACGTCTAGCCTGCGCCCGCCCCGCAGATGAAAGAAAGACTGAAGTTCGTACCCTCCTTCGAGCCGGGTGCTTTAGCATGGCGCATAAGCGCAACAACTTTTCCAGTCGCGAGCGCACGCCACATCTGTTTCGATTGTGCGGTCGCTGGATGGCTCTGCGCCACAAAGAAGAGCAGGAAAGCAAAAGTCAAAACGCGCACAAATACACCTCCGAGCAAGTCCGTAACCCACACCGTCCAACGGACGGCACTCGAGTGTTACACCCCATCTTGAGGGGCGCTGCACGGGCTTCTTTGCTGATTGGGTGTAGGGACGGCTGGTGTTGTGTCGCCGCCGACACAATCGGGGGGCCAATATGACCCAGTCATTCAACTCTAGACTCGCACCGTGCGTTTAAACGCCGACTGACCGATGTCAACGCGACAACCTAGGGTATTGACGAGCACAACTATAAGATGCAATTTAAAGTTGTGAGGGGCACTGAGCGTCACCCACTGGTTCAAAGCGCAGCGCTTGTTACGAGGGCGCACGGACAGCTTGAACAAGTGCGACCATCTTCGGCGCAGGGCCAAGAGTTGTTTTGAGAGATATTCTCGATATTGATTTTACGGGAATTCTAACTTGTATCAGTGTCAGTCAGATTTTTTGAATGTCCCCCAGGATGAGTGGCGTATTGATTGCGAATTAAATTCGTTAGCTTCGACACTCTCAGCAATATCACCACAGTCAGCGATATCATTTGAATTCTGGGCCGAGCAGGTTTCGGCGGAGTTCCACTATTCGAACCCAGATGCGATCCTTAAAAATACTAAGCGCCATACCAGAATTGAAGCGCCACATCATGGCGATGATAAGCCCGACTCCGTTATAGAATTGACGTGCGTAGACGATGATCAAGTTGGTGCCAGAATAACAATCGTAAAAAATAATGCCAAACAAGAGTGTTGGAGCGATCTGCAGATATTCTGGACGGAAAATAGCGAAAGAATAAAAAAAACCATCTTGAGCTCTGCATATAAATGGAGTGGGTGGGCAATTGACCGTCGTATGGGACGGATTCTGAACACTGCACCTACGCCGACCTTTGTCGTTGATGAGAACGCAATGGTTCAGTTCCCAAGTGGTTTGCCTCTCGACCTCAAAGCGCTTTTGCCCAAAATTTCTGTCTGTCCGAAGCGTCAGATCCGTCTGCAAAATGGCACTGATACCGGCCACCTGCACAAGCTCATCAAGGAAAGCATTCGAGGCCGGAAACGGAGAGCCTTCAGGCTTGCGGACGATGCGGAAGAACGAGAATGGGCTGTGCTTGTGCAGCCGATTTTGGGACAGACCGAAGAGCATTCAGGCTCCGGCGTCTTGACCTCAAAAATCCGGTTTGCACCGCTCGCCATCGTTTGTGTTCAGCCGCTCCGTCAGCAGTTAGTGACGGCGGAAATAGTCAAGGAATACTATGGCTTAACATCTTCTGAGTCGGAGTTGACCGCGGCGGTCGTCAACGGTCAAACCGTTTCAGAATACGCCAGCCATAAGCAGATCAGCGTGGCTACGGCACGTTGGCATTTGAGAAATGTCCTACGCGGGACGAACTCGAAGTCGCAGCTAGAACTCGTCAGCAAAACGATCTCGATGTTGGGCACTCCCCTCTACTGACCGGCTTGTATCGGTCTTCGTGACACGACGTTGGGTTCGCTGCATCCCGGCGGAAGATCGCCCCTACACGATACGGAACGAAGCTCGCACGCCAACCTCTTCAAGGTCGGCACGCTCGGTTCGGCCGCGACGTTGATCGCCAAAATAAATGCACCAGGTCGTAGAATCCATAATCTCAACTCGTTAACCAATGCGTGTTTCTAAATGGCAACACGGCCTCAAAAGTAAAATAGAGGCACGATAATCTGAAAGAATTTGCTGAGACCCCATCAGAATTGATGGCGCGTGCCAATCGCAGCTTTGTTAACCAAAGCACAGCCTTGCAAGATAAGGCAATTCCTAGCGGATGAACGATGTTGGGGATTAGCGGGGTCGTTAACAAATGAGGTGATTGCGGCGTAGTCGTATCGGGAATTGTGGTGGATGCGAGAAAGTTTGGTGGTTGAATTGGTCCTGAATTTCTACGCTTGAAATTGAATATCCAGAAAATGTGAAAAATAGGTCGGATCTAGATTGTAGCTGAGCTGCATCTTTTTCGGATCGTTTAGTCGTGCCGACTTTTTAAGTCGGCTATCGAAATGCGTCTGTTTTAACGGTCAAAAAGGACGCGTTGGTTCGTAACTCGACGGAGAGAACTATGGCCACGATTCGCGGCGACAATGGCAACAACACTATTCGAGGCACTGATTCGATCGACAGGCTCCTCGGCCTGGGTGGAAACGATCGCATCCTCGGTTTTGGTGGTAACGACACGATAATCGGCGGTACCGGCAATGATGTCCTCTTGGGGCTTCTCGGCAACGACCTTCTACGCGGCGGCGACGGCAACGATTTGCTGCGCGGCGGTGGCGGCAATGATGTGCTGCGCGGTGAGGCGGGCGATGACCGCATATTTGGCGACGCAGGTACCGACCGGATCTTCGGCGGATCGGGTGTGGACCGCATCGCTGGTGGCGACGGCACCGACATCATCTTGGGCCAAGACGACACGGACATCATCAACGGTGGTGCCGGCACAGACCGCTTGGATGGTGGCGCCGGCCGCGACAGACTGATCGGCGGAGACGGAAATGACCGTCTGATCGGTGGCACCGGCGATGACGTGCTTATCGGCGGAGCCGGTACGGACCTCGCCATCTACGCTGGCAACTTTGCCGACTACACCATCACGCAGACTGCAACCGGATTCATTATTGACGGCCCAGACGGCCGCGACGGCGTAACGGGCGTCGAAGTTTTCCGTTTCGCAGACCAGATCGTATCCGCAGCCGACCTCGCAAACACCGCCCCAGTCGCGACCGACGACGCAATTGCGGTTGATGAAGACGGCCCTGCCGGCACGACCGACGTTCTCACCAACGACACCGACGCAGATGGCGACACGCTCAGCGTTGTCGCAGTCGAAGGCAGCGCTGGCAACGTCGGCACGACCGTCACGCTTGCTTCCGGCGCAACGATCCTCGTCGCAGCCGACGGCACGGCAACTTTCAACCCGAACGGCGCTTACGAAGCGCTCGCCGAAGGTGTCACCACGACCGAGACGATCAGCTACACCGTTTCCGACGGCACCGACACGGCTGTTGCCGAAGTTACGGTCACGATCACCGGTTCCAATGACGCTCCGGTTGTCACATCGGCGGCCACGGCAATCGTTTCCGACGGCGCGACGCTGGCCACCACGGTCCTCGCCACCGATGCGGAAGGCGATACGCTGACCTACTCGATCTCGGGCGGTGCGGACGCTGCCGACTTCACGATCAACAGCACCACGGGCGAGCTGACCTTCGTCTCCCCTGCTGACTTCGCGAACCCAGCCGACGCAAACACCGACAACGACTACGAAGTCCAGGTGACGGTCACCGACGGCACCGACCCAGTCGTTCAGGACTTGACCATCACCGTCCAGGCCGGCCCCAACCAGGCTCCTGTTATCACCGGCGTTGAGACGGAAGCGATTGACGGATCTGCAGACGCCTCAGACGAAACCAATCAGCTGACCGAGACAGCTGTTCTCACCGACGCTGAAGGCAATTGGGACGGCGGTTCCATCAAGGTAGAGATCGAGAGCGGCAAGTTCCTAGGAATTGGCGGCAGAAACCAAAACGGCACAAACCCTGTAACACCACAAGAGGACGGCGGTGATGGCAGCGGCTTGAACGAGACTGCAGACTTTGAAAACACCCTGACCACCGGTGCTGGTGAATACAACTTCAGCATCGCTGGCAATGCGATCATCGCAACGGAAGACATCACCGGCGGTTCTGCGGTTGTGATCGGCACGTTCGTCAACGACGGCGAAACCGACCTCGATAACTCCGATGACATTGTCTCTGGATCGCCAGTAGCTGATAATGTCGACACAGCGTTCACAGGTTTCACCATCACGCTGAATGGCAACGCCACGACGGACATCATCAACAAGCTCTTGACGCAGATCCGCGTTGAGGACGCTGTCGCCTCGGAAGAAACCGCTGAACCTTCTGACCCGAGCGACACCGAAGCTGGCGTCAGCCAGGGCAATGTCACCGTAACAATCACCGACGGCGCAGGCGGCAGCACCAGCTTCACCCGCTTGCTCGATAGCGATGGCGAAACCGAGTTCGTTGAACTGAACGACGATCGCGAAGTCGTGCTCAGCGATGCAACCGACGGCACAGAAAAAATTGACGCCGGCACAATGGCTTCGTTTGGCACCGTCGCTGACGACGGCGACGCTGGTGGCGGATTGATCGCTGACGGAGCAATTCTGACCTTCGTATCAAGCGTTGCTGGCGATGCGATTAATGTGGATGATGCCGGCACGACCTACGACGTCATCTCTGGTCAGCTGATCCGAACCGTCGACTCGGAAATCATTGGCACGGTCTCTGGAAACGAAACGTCGAACGTTACTGTGACCTTCAATGGTTTCGCCACTGTTGGCGACATACAGAAGATCCTGCAGGAAGCTCGGATCGACACGACAACCGATCTTGGTGATCATGCCGTAACAATTACGGTCACCGATCTGGATGGTCGCACAGCAACCGAGGAGGTCGTTCTCGATGTGGTCGAAGACTTCACGACCATTCAATTCTCGGATTTGGCAAACGCTGCATCGGTGAATGTAACGATCGACAGCAACACGATTGTCGAACTCGACCAAGCTTCTCCGACGGTCGATCTCGAGCAATTGATCATGGATGGCGATATAACGGTAACTGGAAGCAATCTCATCCGCTTCCAGACCCCAACTGGCGGAACGGACAGCATAGACCTAACGGGCGTTGACGGTATCGACCAGCTCGGCACGCCAAGCTTCGAGGTCCTGACCGATGATGACCTTACGGTCAACGCTGCCGATGTGTCTGGCAACCAGGCATTCGGCGCAGGGTCGATCTTTATCGACGCACTTGAGGACACGCTTGACGCGGATCTGAGTGGCGTAAACCTAGACACTCCGGGCAATGCGACCGCCAACCTGAACACGGCCACAGATGTTACATTCACGGGCGATTTCGGTGCAGTCGATGTCGGGATCACAGGTGCTGGTGACGTAACGATCAGCGCCGCCATCGGTGATGAGGCCGATGTAAACCACGGCGGAGCTGGCGACCTTGTGGTCACAGGTGTTGATGGCTCAAAATTTGACCTTTCAAAGTTGACCTCAACCGGCGGCGGTGACGTGACAATCGACTTCCCGGTCGACACGACACTCGACGATGAAACCATGCTTCCAACGGCAGGCAACCTGAAGGCAACAGTTGGTGTCGACGCAACGTTGACGCTAATGAGCAGCCAAGCTGACGGCCAGAGCATTGTAGGCGACGATGCCTCAGGTGCCGGCAACACAGGCGGCTCCATTGTTGTGACGGATTTGAGTGACGGAGATGACCTGAGCGGCCTCGAGGCCGGTGATGGCACCGGTGGTGCAACCTCTGGTACGCTCACGACGACGGTGACCCAAAACACAGCCCTTGATAGTGACAGTCCTAACCTCACAAATCTTGGCAACGTTCTAGTCACTGTAGCCAACGGCGTCACCCTTTCAACGGACGAACCATCTGTCCTCGACGGCAAAACGGTTATTGGAACCGGCAACGTCGAAATCAATATCGAGGCCGTTGATACGACTGGAGGGCTTGGCGATCTCGACCTCTCCAATATTACCGCAAGCGGCACAAAGACGTTGAACGTGGAGACAACCGAGACCTTGCCGAACGCAATGGCAACTGACCTTGGCGATTTCACGGTAACCGTGGCTGCTGGCGCAGTTGTCACTGTTGACGCAGGTCTCGCCGACGGTAAAACCATCGCTGGTGATGACTCTGATGCCGGAGGCACCGCTGGCGGCTCCATCACGATCACGGGCCTAGGGGGCGACGAAGTTGACCTCTCCAACATCACAGCTGGTGCCAACACGGCACTTGTCACGAACGCCGGCGTCGTGAAGGCTACGCTGGGTACAGGAACGGTCACTCTTGACGACGGTACTAACCTGGGATCGACTGAGATTGAGTTCACCGGTGACGGAACACTCAATCTTTCAATTGGTCAGGCCGATGGTCGCGACATCAACGCTGTCACGGACGGTGACGGAACTGTCAATGTCAATCTCGACGGGGCTTCCAACGAAGACCTGTCGGACGTCAATACCGATGCAACAGGTTCCAACTTTGTCAAAGCCCTGACTGGCAACGTCTCAGTTGACATTGTTTTGACCGGCGTCAATCTCGGAGGGCTATCCACTCTCACCGCTAATGATGGTGTCCCCGCTGTATCTGACATCACCGTAACTCTAACGGCTATTCAAGCAGGTGCCATCAACGAAGCCGCCGGCGGCATACACACCGGCGCTGGCGAACCCTTCGGTGGCGCGATCCTTGTCGACGGCGGGGGCAACGACACAATCGGCCTCGTTGTCAACGCCGCTACCGTTACGGCTAACGGAGACAATGGTGTTACTTATGAAGGGTCGGCTGGCGATGACACGCTCGCAGGCACCAACGATGTCGACGTAATCTCTGGAGGTGAAGGTGCCGACACTTTGACCGGTGGTAGCGGTGAGGATGCGTTTGTCATCCGTACCGAGGCTGACTCGGGCACGACTGCCACAACCCGAGATGTCATCACCGACTTTGAAGGTGCCGATCTGCTCGGCGGCGACAAGATTAACCTTGCAGATTTGCTTGAGGATATCGGCACAGGAACTGGCGAAGACGCTGAAAACGGTGGTTCATTTATTGGTACCGCTTCGTTCAGTAATTCGGACGACGATACCGTTGAAGTTCGGTATGCAGTCAGCGGCGACGATGTCATCGTCGAAATCGACACGGACGACGACGGAACTGCCAATATGCAAATAGTTGTCGAAGATGTGGATGCGATTGACGCACAAGACATCGACTTCACGACTGATCCTGAAGACGTGATCATGTGACCCAACCCACTCCCTCCAGGCCGGATGACGTCCCGCCGGCCTGGAGTTTGTCAACACGCGAATTGGGTCCGCGATTTTTACCCGAGTTTTGCCCAACTCACCGCGGTCCCCTTGCCGGCACAAGCTCCCCCCACCGGTGCAACTTGTGCCGGCACTCGCCGACATAATCCCAGCCCTTCTGAAACTAGAGGGGGTCGCCGATGCCGGTATTTCGCAAACAGCATCACAAGCACACAGCTACCCAGTCCCCGTTCGCTTTTGGCCCGCCGCACGTTGGCGCTGCCAATCGCATCTTCGCGCACCGCACCGGCGCGCGCTTAACGCACGCTGCGTTCCCGTTCCCATCCTTGTTGCCACCACTTCGCCTGGAGCCATGACGCCATGGGCGACCCGAAACAGCCTTCCCTTTACGCCATTTTCCGCGAGGACGATCCGACCACGCGCACCTACGCCTGGGTCGTCTCAATCCAGCGCCGCGGCAAAATCTGGCGCCGCCACTTCGCCGACCAGAGCTACGGCGGCAAAGACAAGGCCCTCAAAGCCGCACAGAAATTCCGCGATAAGCTCGCCGCCGCCCATCCGCCGATGAGCCGCGCCGAATACGCCGACCGCCCACGCAAGAACAACCGCTCCGGTATGACCGGCGTCATCCGACGCGAAATAATCTCGGGCAAGGAAGGCGAGCAGCGAACCCGTGCCTACTGGACGGCATTCTGGCCGGGAGAGAAACCCGGTCAGCGTGGCTCACTGTCGTTTGCCGTCGCAAAGCACGGAGAGGAAGGCGCGCAGAAGATGGCAATCCGCGCACGCAAACGCGCGCTCGTTCAGTTGGAAGGGACCTACGTCAATTCACGCGAGTTAAGAAAGTGGATCGAAGCACAAGGTCTCGACGACGAGAGCTAACACGAGGGGTGCCATCAGCTAACAGAACGACGTGGACGCTGAGGAGAGGCTCAACACCGACCACGCTGCTGCGCTGATCCGACCCGTCAAAGAATACCCTCATAAAGCGAGACAGCGCGGTTCATGGCCTTCAAAACCGGCTCGTTACCATCAAGAATGATGCGGGTTTCCTCGGCAGTCGGGGTGGCACCATCAGCGACTTTCTGGAACACGGAGTTAAGCGGTTGCCACAGCTTTTGGACGATAGAGAGTTGATCGAAGATTTCACCGACCGGTGGTTTGGGGATGTTGATTTCGCTTTTGCCGTTGATCAACGCAGCTAAGGATTGGTTGAACAGCGCAACGGTCTTTTTGAGATTGCCACGATTGGCTTCGACGTCCGTTCCAGAAACGATGTAGCAAAACTCTTTCGATGCTTTCTGTGTGAGCATCCGCTGTCGCCCCGAGACGTTCAGTGCAGCGGCAATCTCGGCATCCACCGCTCCGTCGCCATACGTCTTCTCAATCACCGAAACGGCTTCGTTCATGGATTTCAGCGTTGGCGTATTGAACTCGTAGACAACGTCGAGCGCTTTACCGTCCTTGAAGCCGCTATCTCTTGCCGCGGTTACGGCCGGTCCGAGCTTCGCCCACAGTTCTTCGACTTCGGAGAGTTTGGCAAGAACTGCTTCATGGGTCTCCGGCAGCATGCCTTGGATTTTATCGCCATGGCGCAAGCCTCTCAGCGTCGTTTCGAACAGCCAATGGGTCGATGCGATTGAATTTTTGTGGCGCTCAACATCGAGACTAGCCGCTGCGAAACAGGTAGCCTTCGACATGAACTGCGTCAGCATGCGCTGGCGACCTGAGAGATTGATCTTTCGTCCGCCATCCTTGCGGGCAGTGATTTCCGCATCGGCCACCGCAGATGATACTGGCAGCAAAACACAACCCAAAAAGCAAAACAGGATCGAGAATCTGAACACGTTGCCCATCGACTGGAAAGCCCCCGAGAACTGAAATTTAACGCAACTCCTACCTTCCGAGACCCCACGGGAGACAAGCTGCGCACTTGCGACTTCGCAGTTGCAGTAACTGCGGACTTCAGACGGGAAGCACACGTCTGTGACGGAATTTCGAGAATCTGAACGCCGATAACTTTTTTGACCCCTGGGGCCTCGCCGAGCTAGATCACTAAGCAGGATCTGGCGGTTTCCGCATATTTTTTGTGCGTTGTCCGCGCCCATCTGCACTCTTGCCACCAAGCCATGCCGCCGGTGATACTGTCGGCCCACATCTGAGCACCCTGCCGTAGCGCAGCCGCGCGAAGCCCCAAAGTGAATACGGAGAAAACGCAGCCATGGCCATGATTGCCTTGAACTACGGAGAAAACCCACAACAGCAGGGCTTTGTCACCGCCGATGCGGGGAGCCAGGATCCGCTTGCCATTACGCGGTTCACGCTGCCGGATGGGTCGCCCGCCTTGAGCGACGCCGCGTCAATGAGCTGGTCCACCCTGAAAGAATTCGACAACTCTCTTGAAGCAATCACCCGCATTGCGGCAGCCTTCGAAACGAACGTCGGCAAGGTGCCCAAGATCGCCGTTTTGACAAGCCGAGGCACGCCCTTCTCTGCGGTTGCTGGAGGTTCAGATAGCGTGATCAAGCTCGCCATCGAAAACGAGTTCCGCTCCGCTTTTGGCGCATTCCTCGTCACCAACGTCGAAATCACCGAACAGACGGCCTACAAGGTCCGCCAGTGGATGGGCGAGAAACGGCCGTTTCTTGGTATTGCGGCACCTGTTGTTGAGCCTGGCGCGGCACCATACTTCGAACGGAAGGCGCGTAAGTGCCACCTATTGGCAAATCCCGGACTCAGCAATCTTGGTCGTCATAGCCTGCGCCAGGAGATCCTCGCGCATGCCATCCGCGGCGCCACGGTATCGCAGCAACCAAACCCATACGTTCCAACGTTTCCAGAAGACTGGGATGAAGATCTGAAAAGCGATATGAGCCTTGCGTGGGGGATTTGCGCTGCCAGCCCATCGAGTTGCATTACGGTGGTCAAAGACAAGATGCTGATTGCCAATGCTGCAGGTCACGTCCAACTCGTGACAGCAACTGAGAACGCTGTGCTCCATGCCAAGTTGACCCAACGTACGGCCATGATGCACGGTGCAGCAGTTTGCTCGGATTCCTTCTTCTCGTTCGCGGATGCCGTCGACCACTTGGCGCGCCACAAAGTCAAAGCGATCTTCGCGCCATCGGGTTCCCTGCATGACGACGAAGTTCGCGCGCACGCCGAGGAGTTCAACGTGAAGTTCCACACCGTGCCAGCCAAAGAAGGCCGCATCTTCTATGGCCATTGACGAAGCGAAACCACTGGCCGTTCCCGCCTATGGTAGATCGGGCGCTCGTTGAAAAAAGAACGAAACCAAATGCCGGATGGCGCAGACGAACAGCGCCCACCTGCCAGACAACCGTTTGCTCGAGGTATGCGCTTGGCGTTTTCAACGCCAGGCTTGATCCTGTTCGCCAGCTCAGCGGGTTTCGGCGCGCTTGCAAGGGATTCGGGCATGACGGTTGGTGGCGCTATCTTTATGATGGGCGTCTTATTTGCACTCCCAGCACAAGTCGTCATGCTCGATACCATGGCACGCGGCGGCTCACTTCTTGCGGGTGCCATCGCGGTTGGGTTCACAGGTGTTCGCTTGTTGCCAATGGCGCTTGCCATCATGCCCTGGTTGAAGGACCGCCAATCACCGGACTGGTATCGCATCGTAGCCGTGCATTTTGTTGCCATTACCGCCTGGCTGGAGGGAATGAAGGCACTGCCGAAGATCCCTGAAAACCAGCGCATGATGATGTTTCTTGGCATCGGCACGGGTATGTTTCTAACAGCATTGACCGGCACAGCTTTTGGATTTGCACTGGCCGCAGCCGTGCCACCAGCGCTCGCAGCGATGTTGCTTTTCTTGACGCCGATCTACTTCTTCTTGTCGTTGATGGCAGTCGCGGACTTGCCGATGGATTGGTTGGCAATCGTTTTAGGCGCTGTTTTAGGACCGGCCTTCTATTTCATCCTACCCGGCGCTGACCTTGTCTTAACCGGTCTCATCGGAGGAACGGCAGCTTACGTGTATGGCAAGAAGATTGATGTCATCGAACGCGAGGAGGAGGATTGATGGGCCAAGATATCTTGGGGACCCCAACCGGCCTTCTGATCGTGTTGCTGATAGCCCTGATCGCGCATGAACCGTTTCGGTGGGTCAGCATCTACATCGGTCGCGGGCTCTCCGCCGATAGCGAAGTTTTCGTCTGGGTTCGTGTGGTTGCAACTGCTTTAGTGGCCGGATTGGTGACGCGTCTCATCCTGTTTCCCGCCGGAGACCTAGAGGCTGTTCCTCTAAGCGTGCGTGTTGTTTCGTTTTTGGCCGGGATCGGCATATTCATGTTCAGCGGAAAAAATTTAGGCGCTGGCGTCGTTGGGGGCGCTGCTTTGTTGCTTGGCTTGCATTACATCATCCAATGATGACTGGTGTCTTGCCTCGATAAGTACCCTTGAGGGCTTCATCAACAAGGAACAACCCAACGTCGGCACGCCGCACACCGGCAGCCCGCCACTGATCAGGCTCGACCAGAACTTGATAAACGCCTGTTGCGCGACCATCAGTCAGCAGGCCCGGCCGAACGATGGTCCAGTCCAACTTGCTATTGCGGACCATTTGTTCCTGAACATCCTTGTCGTCATACATCCGCGCCAGACCGAGCGTGAAGAGCAGACGGTACATGCCCTTAAGGTGCACGCGACTGTCTCCCGCCCCCAACCCGGTAACACAGATCAACCGTTTGGAGGCTCCTACTGCCTCGATGCAATCGATAAGGACGCGCGTAGAATCGGAAAAAAGCCGGGTGCCACGGATTACCGTCTCAGAGTTGAACGGCGCCCCAAGCACTTGGATTACGACATCGATACCCTGCAGAGCCCGAGTGATATCTTCGGCGTTCAGCGCATCGCCGGAAAACTTCTCCAGATTTGGGTTATCCAATGCGATGTTCTGGGCTTTGCGTGAAAAAGCCCTGACAGTGCAGTCAGCCTCAAGCGCGCACCGGACGGTTTCTAAACCGATGCCGCGACTGGCTCCGATAATCAGGACTTTCGTCACGCGTCAAACTCCTTCAAATTTTAACCCATCTCAAGTGGGCCTACAGCGGCAAACTGCGTTCCTCCTCGCACTAAGCTTTATGCGTTGAGCGCAGCCTTCAGCTTCTCGGCGTTGGCCGCCAGGACATCGGGCTCTTCCATTCCGCGACCGTGGGACGCGAGCGCAACGCCCTCAAAACGTGGAATGACATGGAAGTGCAGGTGAAACACTGTTTGACCGCCCGCACCTTCATTGAATTGCATGAAGGAGATGCCATCAGCCTCAAAAGCACTCTTGGCTGCAACTGCAACACGCTGAACCAACGGGATTATTGCCGACAGCACAGTTGGGTCGGCGTCCAGCAGATTCCGCGAAGCGGCTTTCGGAACGATCAGCGTATGTCCGGTTGATTGCGGCATCACATCCATAAACACCAAAGCATCGCTGTCCTCGTAGACCTTGTGGCACGGGATTTCGCCCCGCAGGATTTTGGCAAAGATGTTGTCGGTCTCGTAAGTGGCGGTCATCGCTTCGCTCCGGTTCGGTAGGTCGGCATTGAGAGTACCTTGTTCTCCCGATGAGGTATTCGCCTTACATCGGTTCCGTCAACGCCTGCGTGTTCGCACGCTTAGCTCTTCTTGTAGGGCGTGTGCTCAGATAAGATCTCGCTTGTGAGCTCCACTTCACGGCGTTCGGAGCGCAGATACCGCGCAACGGCCGCCGAAAGCCCCGGGTCGGCAAACCAATGCGCTGAGTAGGTTGTTTCCGGCACGTACCCGCGAGCCAACTTGTGCTGCCCTTGAGCCCCCGCCTCGACGCGTGCCAGACCATTGGCGATGGCAAAATCGATGGCCTGATAATAGCAGACCTCGAAGTGAAGGAACGGGTGGTGCTCAATTGCACCCCAGTAGCGCCCATAAAGACAGTCGCCACCAATCAAGTTGAGCGCCCCGGCGATATAGCGCCCATCACGCTTGGCCATGATCAACAGACAACTGTCAGGGAGGCGCTCACCTAGCACTGAGAAAAACTTACGATTGAGGTACGGATCACCCCATTTTCGGTCGCTGGTATCGATGTAGAATTCGTAAAATGCATCCCAGTGGGCTTCGGTAATCTCAGCACCCCTCACATGCTCAATCACAAGACCTTCACAGATCGCCTGCGCGCGTTCTTTGCGTAAGGATTTGCGCTTGCGAGAGGCCAAAGTTTCGAGAAAGTCATCAAACGAGCCATAGCCAGGATTGGCAAAATGAAACTGCTGATCTGTCCGTTGGAGAAAACCAAGTGCTCCCAGTCGCTGCCAGGCGTCTTCTTTTAGAAACGTGATATGCACGGAGGAGAGCTCCATACGCCGCGCAATTTCGAGCGAAGCAGCCGCCAGGATTTTCTCGTTTTCTTCCTCAGCCGGATCTGGCCGCACCAACAACCGCGGCCCGGGCACAGGCGTGAAAGGCACCGCGGCCAGCAACTTGGGATAATAGCGTCCGCCGGCCCGCGCGTAAGCGTCCGCCCAGGCATAGTCAAAAACGAACTCGCCACGGCTGTGGGACTTCAGGTAAGTCGGCATGATGCCAAGGATCTCTCCTTGGCCATCTTCGAGGACAAGATGCTGTGGATGCCAACCAGCATGTGCGCCGACACATCGAGTCTCTTCTAACGCGCACAAAAATGCATAGCTGACAAACGGGTTGAACGGCTGCCCGGAGGGATTGGCGCAAGCATCGAACACGTCAGACGAGATATCGTTCAACGAAGAGACAACACGGATCTGGCGCCCGTCGGCATCAGCTTCCGCTGGCGTCTCACCTTCCGTTTCGTCAGTCTCTTCGTGTTCCATCATACTCTCATCTCGAAACCCATGTTTAGGTTCGGGATCTGATTTTCAACCGCCTCGAACAGACGTACTTCAAGCCTTCAATAAAACCAGTTTCCACCGGTTAGGAAAATGCAGTTTCAATTCGAAACGGGTTGCGCCTCAGACTTTAGAATGGAACACTGTTTACCGTTGTGGTGGGGCGGTCTAACGCGCGGTTGAGCCGACCCTAATCAAAATCTCTCTACGACCGAAAACTCAAACTAGATCCGGCCCTTCCGCCAACTTAAGGCAAGAAGCCGGTTTGAACTTCGATCGAACTGAGAGCGCAGGATGAAGCGGTGTCATAGGGCAGACGCCATAAGGGGTGCGGGAGACGTACGATGCGTTTTAGTACGATTGCGGCGGTGCTGGCGGCATTTTCGGCGGCAGGCTTTGGCTATGCTTCGCTGTTTTCTAGTTCACAGACAAGCAACAACGACCGGGTTGTCACGTCCTGGCCGACCTTCGTTGATGGTCGTCGCATTGTGGCCTCCAAGCCCGAAGAAAAACCAACACAACTCGCTGCCCTTGTCACAAGCCCAGCGGTTGTTGGGACGCGAGCTGAGCAACCCTCTAAAATTGTGGCGCGTCTGGCAAAACCAGTTCCAAAAGCTGTCACCGCAACTCAAAAAAAAGCTGACGCCGTCGAGGTCCGTTCGGCAGCAATGAAAGCATGGGTTGAAAAACGGCATGTCAAAAGCCGAAACGCACCCGCTATTCGCAACAACAATATCGTCACTGGAAGCATAAGGTCGTCGGCAGAGGCCGTGGCTGAAACACGCTCACTGAATTCAAGCGCCGCGAAATCGGTCGCGGTTTCTCCAAGCGTTTCTGAAGCAACGACGTCACCGAATACACGACAACGTCAATCGCAGCCACGACTGGCACTGGCCAAGTGGAGGCACACAACGCCAGAATTACCGGTCCGCAAGGATCCAAACCAGACAGGCTTAGCCGGTTCGCGAGCTAGCGTGCCACCGTTGCCATTGAAGCGGCCGGTGATCCGGCAACCAAAGCGATACGCATCACACACGGTTCACCCGCCTAAGCGTCCCAGGTTTGAGCCGCGTCTAAGATCGGCGGAAGCGCTGCAAGCTCCGCCGCCACGGATTGCGCCAAAACCGCTGCTCCGCAAACCAAAAGTATCAGCAAGAAAGACGCGCACTGCACGCAAGCGGAATGTTGGCGCGCGGCGCGCACAGTACCGGGCAAGGCAAAGGCGGATTCGGGCGTTGCGCCGGAAGCAGGCCCTGCGCCAGCAACGCCTGCGTGCGCGTCAGGCCCGTATTAATCGCCGGAAGAATCGCAGTCGGCGGTTCCGCAGCTACCGGCAGTATCAAGCCTACCGCAACCGTGTGATTGCCAACCAGATCCGTCGGCAACGCTATCGTCGCGGCATCTATTAGGGTCGGGATTGCCGCGTTTGAAGCAGCCGTGTGGCTTCGCCTTCGCAGATGGGTATGGCGGACAAACTCTCAGCCTGGACCAGGTCGGCGGCGCTTTGTACTGTCCATGCAAAAACGCACGCCGACGGAGGCAGCTTGAGTTCCTCAGGCGGCGTGCGGGCTAGCCCGCCAAGCTCATAGGCCACGAAACTCGCACCCACCGCTGCAAAATCGCTTGCTCGGGCGCGCCGTTGTGCTTCGTCTTTACCGAGGCGTTCAACAGCGCCCGGCAGTTCATCAAATCGTTGCACCACAAGTCCGCGCGGGATATCTGGCGCAAGGCGCGCAAGGTCTCCAATTGGCGATGGCTCGAAAGACATGAAGGCAAGCGGGCCGACATAACGTGACGCGGCTTCGGTAAGCGCGGCAAGGAATGAAGCATCCGCTGGTCGGCCATCGAACTTCAACTCAGCCAGAATTGGAACGCGCCCTCCCACCAGGTCGAGAAATGCGTCAAATGTCAGTAATGGGGTTTGGTCGGCATAACAAAAGTTCTCGACCTCGCTATCTGCGAGTGTCGACACACTTCGACCGGCAAACGGCAGGCCATCCGGCACAGACGCATCGTGAAACACCACCGGTAGCCCATTCTTCGCGGCGCGGACATCGCATTCGATACCGAAGCCTGCCGCGATGGCGGCCACGAAGGCCGGCATTGTGTTCTCAAAAGCCGCCGCATCATGCAGCCCACGATGCGCCATTGGCTGCAGGAACGCGCGCGGGAGCAACGACTGGTCTAACGCCCCAGACGCCATGAAGACGCCTAGGCGCTTTTAATCTGGAGGATTGCGTCGACCTCCACGGCACAGTTCGCAGGTAAGCCAGATACACCGACCGCGGCACGTGTATGCCGGCCAGCATCCCCGAGGACGTCAACCATCAGATCGGAAGCGCCATTGATCACCAGCGGATGATCCGTAAAGTCCGCAGCAGCATTAACGTAGCCATTGAGCTTCATGACCTGGGCGATGCGATCAAGGCGGCCGAGGGCAGCGTGCGCCTGCGCCAGGATGTTTAGCGCGCAGTGGCGTGCTGCGTCCTGGCCTTGCTCGACGGTCAAATCGACACCCAAACGCCCGGAAACAATTGATCCGTCAGCAGCTTTCGAGATCTGACCTGAGATGAAAAGCAAATCCCCGCTAATCAGGAAGGGCACGTAATTGGCCACCGGAGCCGGGGCTTCGGGCAGTTTCAGATTCAGCGCGTCAAGCCGGACAAGAACAGTATCGGTCATGGAGAAGCCTTCAAAAGACGATTTCGTGGTCGGGAGGCATCGCTAACACAAAATACACCAAAGATCAGGTGACTTTGCCTCAGAGGCAGTTCGCCCGTAGACTGCAAGTTATTGGTGCAGCGGGCACTTAGCCCACGCAGGAGATTTTAATGGACGCCGAAAAGACGGTCGAAGCGCAAAATCAGCTCACAAACAAACTGCTGATGACACTTGCGGTCACAGCCGCATCAGTTGCTTCCGCCCAGGCTGGCGGCACGGCGCTCGCGCCACATCAGGCGATCTACGACATCACGCTAGAGCGCTCAACGACATCTTCGGGCATCGCCGATATGACCGGTCGTATGGTCTACGAACTGGCCGGTGGTGCTTGCTCCGGCTACACACAGAGCATGCGCTTTGTCACGCGCGTCGTTGACCGCAATGGCGCGGCTTCCGTCAATGATTTGCGCACGACCAGCTGGGAAGCCGCTGGCGGAGACCTCATGCGGTTTAACCTCAGCCAGTATCGAGGCCGGGAATTAACCGAAACGACCGAAGGAACTGCAGATCGCGAGGGGGCGACTGTTGCGGTCGAACTCACCAAGCCAGCAACGCGAGCCCTAAACATCGATCCGGAAGTGTTCTTCCCAATCCAGCATTCAATGGCGCTGCTAAAAGCTGCTCAGGATGGACAACGACAATTCCCCGCCCGCCTTTATGACGGCTCCGAGCAAGGTGAAACGGTTTTCGAGACCAACTCATTTATCGGAAAGAAGCTACCCCAGGCAAAAGCGCTGACAGGCGTCCCAGAAAAACTTCGTCAGGTCGCCGAGCTGGATAAACTCGCTACCTGGCCTGTTGCGATCAGCTATTTCGAGCCAAACGCCGCTGGCACCGATGCAGCACCAAGTTACGAGCTGGCATTCCGTTTTCATGAAAACGGGATTTCGTCCAACCTGCTTATTGATTACGGAGACTTTGCCATCCGCGGCAAACTGACGGGCTTGAAGAAGCTTGATCCAGAGACCTGCGGAGAGCCGCAATAAGAAGGCCAAAAAAATGCTCAGGCCGCACGACGGGACGCAGCTCTTATGGCCAATCGCTGCTCTCATGCGCACCACTTAGCAGCCTGTGTGCAGCGGAGATTTCCTCGGGCTGTAACTGCTGGTTGGCCGCAAACGACAAGAGCAAAGATTCATCTTGCAGAAGGTGCGCCAGAATACCGGCCAAGGTTTGTGGATCGCTAGCCTGAGCCCTCAATGCTCTAACATCGACGCCAGATAGTGCCAAAAACCGCTCCAGTCGGTCGCCGTCCTCTGCGACGAAACCCAGGGCTTTGAGGCCGATAAGCTCAGCATCTGCATCAGAAAGTTGCGAATTGCGACGGCTGGGCATGATTGCTTTACCTTTTTGGTGGAGGGTTCGTTAACACTTACGATCCTTTAAATTGTTGGTTACTGCTCCAGGCGCACTGTGCATAGGGCGACCGGTTTCAAGAATCGGTTCAAAAACGCTGGGGCAGTGCAGGTAAAGACGTTATGACCGACCAACGAGCAGATGTCGTCATTGATAGACCAAGACCGGAGACGCGTTCCATGGCGAAAAAGGTCCTGATCGTCGAGGACAATGAGCTCAATATGAAGCTCTTCCACGACTTGCTCACCGCGCACGGCTACACGACCGTCCAAACTCGAAACGGCCTCGATGCGTTATCCCTTGCCCGCGAACACCGCCCCGACCTGATCCTCATGGATATCCAGCTTCCGGAGGTGTCGGGCCTCGAAGTTACACGCTGGCTCAAGGAAGACGATGAGCTGCGTTCCATTCCCGTCATTGCTGTCACCGCCTTTGCCATGAAGGGCGACGAAGAACGCATCCGGTCTGGCGGATGTGAAGCCTACATCTCCAAACCGATATCTGTTGCGAGCTTTCTAGAATCCGTTCGCCAGTTCATCGGCACAGCCTGATCGCGAGAAGCGATCGTTTTGAGAAGTTAGCGAGTTGCTTGATGAGTGCCCGTGTCCTAGTCGTCGATGACATCCCCGCAAACGTGAAGCTGTTGGAAGCGCGCCTTTCAACTGAATACTTCGAGGTGCTGACCGCCTATTCTGGCATGGAGGCCTTGGAGGTCTGTGCCAACGAGCGGGTCGACGTCGTCCTCCTTGACGTCATGATGCCGGGCATCGATGGCTTCGAAGTCTGCCGCCGCTTGAAACAAGATGAACACACGCAGCACATCCCCGTCGTGATGGTTACCGCCCTCGACCAACCATCGGATAAGCTCCAAGGGCTTGAAGCAGGTGCTGATGACTTCCTCAACAAGCCGGTTGACGACATCGCATTGATCACGCGGGTGAAGAACCTTGCGCGCCTCAAGACGCTAAACGACGAAATGATGATGCGCGCGGCAACGGGCCGCCAACTGGGTGTCGCAGGAGATGCGGCTTTGGAAAAAGCCCTCTCCGGCGAATTCGGTCGCGTCATGATTGTCGAAGACCATGCCCGTTCCGCTCAGAAGCTGGAACAAAGCCTTGCCAAGGTCCACGAGACAGTCGTCGAAAGCGATGTCGACAAGGCCATGGCACGATTGACAGAAGAGTCTTTCGATTTGGTGCTGGTCTCGCTAAGCCTTGCTGGAGCAGATGGTTTGAACCTCTGCCGAGAACTGCGTGAGTGCGAAGCAACCCGGCACCTCCCGGTCATCGTCATGATCGAACAGGGCGCTGATGCACGGTTGCTGCGCGGCCTCGACACCGGCGTCAACGACTATGTCATGCGGCCGATTGAGAGCAACGAGCTGCTCGCTCGGGCAAAAACTCAGATTAAGCGCAAGCGCCATTCGGATTTCCTGCGAAATCGCCAGAAGCAGAGCTCCGAACTCGCGATCACCGACAGCCTGACCGGGCTTCACAATCGCCGCTATCTGGACAGCCATCTCTCCGCGTTGATGAGCGATGCCAAGGCAGGTAACCGTGACCTGTCCGTGATGATGGTCGACATTGACGGTTTCGGCGACGTCAACGAACAGTTCGGGCATCGCGCAGGTGATAACGTTCTTGTTGAGTTTGCCAAACGTCTCCGCCGCAACGTTCGCGGCGTCAATCTCTCCTGCCGCCTATCGGAGGAGAATTTCCTGGTCGTGCTTCCTGATATGCCAATTGCACGCGCCGGACAGGTCGCCGAGCGCCTCCGCGCCCAGATTGCTGCTGAGCCGTTTGTTGGTGCGAATGCCCAACGGATCAGGCTCACGACCAGCGTCGGGATCGCTCAGATGGCCGACACCGATGACGGCTTTGATGGGCTGCTCAACCGCGCTCGATCGGCATTGACGATCGCAAACGGTCGTGGACGCAACCGAATTGCGTCAGTCGCAGCCGGCTAAGTCACTGACTTTCAAAGTCTTATGTTCATTTAGGTAGCCGCCGAGACTTGTTCCGCTTGGTGTCTTAGCGTCGCTACGCAAGGCCCAAAACTCCGCGGGTCCTGCTGTGGTGCGTGAGGCGTTTACCAAGATGCCCACATGCTGCCTTAACACAGCCCGCTTCCCTCATTAAGAATCAATTCAGTGGCCCATAACCGACAGTCAAGCACAACTTGCACCGGTTTTGGCCAAATGATAATTTGTACGCGAATGAGGCCAGCATCCCCCTTTGGATGTTGAAAGTTTGCGCTTTGGTGTGGTCCGCGGGGTTTGGCGACAGGTCAACACCATGCCTTAGCGCATTAAGCTCTCGTGGTGTCAGGGCCGCCGCATCACCTGCCATTACGAGGGGTTGTGAACGACGCAGCGGCCTGAGTGGCCTCCTCATGGGCTGCAATCGTGGTTCACACCAAGCGGAATGGTCGATGCCCTCTTTGACCATCCGTTTGGATGCTAAGGCCAGGGTTTGCCGAACTCCCGGAATGACCCCGCGACTGGGATAAGGTGAACCCTGGCTTAATTATTCAGAAAATTCAATTGGTTCTGAGCGTTTCGCAAAGGCGTTGCGGTCGTGCTGCAACGGTACGAAAGCACCATTTGACGCCTCCGCATGGGCGGAGCGTGCCACAGTCGGCCTTACAATCCGGAAGGCAAACCCAGATTACTTGATTTTATGCTCTTTGAATTCCACGTGCTTACGCACAACGGGGTCGTACTTCTTGAAGACCATCTTTTCCGTCGTGTTACGTGGGTTCTTCTTAGTCACATAGAAAAAACCGGTCCCTGCAGTGGACAACAGCTTGATCTTTTGGACGACTGGCTTGGCCATGGGAGCTTCCTGTGCGTTCTGATGAGTTTCGGCTGAGGGCGCAAAATCAAAAAAGCCCGCTTCAAGCGGACTGGGACTACGCGCAGTCGTAGTTTTCCAAGTTGCGGAACATACTCCGCCGGAACGCACTGTCAAGCCGATATTGGTCCGTGCGGGCCATCGCCAGATTTCCATTTACCATCCAGAGCAGTCCGCGGCTTGAGCCACAGCGACAGCCCTGACTAAATCCCTCACAGCTTGCCTCAGACCTTCAACAAGACCCGCTCAAAAGAGCCACCCTTGAAGAAGTAAAATGGGACAGGCCATTGAGACGTGTCTGCACCTGCCGGAAAGCTGGCGAGGTACTCATTAAGGTCCTCGATGATCGCCCGCGTGATGTTTGGCATATCAAGCTGGCGGGCCTCTTCGATCGTAAACCAACCCAGATCGCGAAGCTCATCATCGGGCGGTTGCACGGTCTTGGCGATGTGCACGGCGTCAACGATGAAAAACCGCGTATCGTAACGGCGCGTTCGACCGGGCGGCGTGATGGCTCGGGCGAGAAAGGTCAGCGGCGCAAGGTCTGGAGCAACGGCCTCATCGAAGAAACTGCGCCATGTGCCACCATCTTCACGCTGGGCGGCCGAAGAGTACTTCCCCGGCAATCCGCCTTCAGCTGATTGCCCGACCAATAAGCCCGCCTCTTCATAAGTCTCTCGCAGAGCTGCGAGCGCTAGCCCGCGGGCTCTGGCCAAACTCGGACTGCCCTTCATGTCGACGAGAAGCTTGGCGAGTTGGCAGTCTTCCAACTCTTCGACAGCGGGGATCAAGCGATCGATCTTATCCGCCCGACCGCCTGGAAAAACGAACTTATTGGGAAGGAATATCTGCTGCGGCCGCCGCCGCCCAAGCAGGATGCGCGGCAATCCCGATCGATCAACGATAATAAGCGTGGAAGCGTCACGAGGCTTCAGCGACTGTGAAGCCCCTGCGCCCGTGTCTTCAGAGTTTTGAGCAGAATCTGACAACCCAACCTCGCTCAGCAGCCGCTCGCCTGCCGGCCTGGACAGCAAGTGACAGCGAAGATTGCGCCGCTGCCACCGATGCACCCCGTGAGTTAGTCTGCCGGACGAAGAGACTTTTCCGCCGCTATTGCCTCTTCGTCAACACCACCGAAGCCGTGCATCCGGTAAGCCCACTGCAGGCCAATCAGAATGCCTTTAACGCGGGGCAACATCCACAAGCTCGGGATAATGCAAGCGGGCGTCCACAGCAGGGCATGAACCCACAACGATGGTGCCCAAGCTTCTTCAACCGCAAGGACTGCCGCCACGACGAAGTGGCCGACAATAAACATCGTGAAATACGGCGGCGCATCGTCGGCACGCTGGTGATGCAACTCTTCACCGCATTTTGGGCATTCGTCATTCACCTTCAGGTACGAGGAATAAAGCGCACCCTCTCCGCAGTTCGGACATTTCTGTTTGGCCCCCCGCCACATAGCATCAGACACCGAACGCTCTTCAGGTGCGCTAGTACGGACTGTGGAGTCATTGATCTGGATGGACATGAGGAGGCCTTTTCTCAGGTTTCTCGGAGCCAAAAACGTCAGAGCATCAGTATACCTTATCACGTCAGTCGAGGTTTGGAGCCCGTTGCCGCACCTTCATAACATTTTATTATTCAGATAATCAGTGGCGACGTTTTCCCCGTCCGCCTCTCGGTCCGCTCCCTGAGCGACGCCCTCGCGGTCGCAACATTCTAGCCCCCTTTGGCGGCCGTCTCCCGGACATCTTGCGCGGCTCGCTCAACATCTCAAAGCGCAACGCACCAGCGGCCGGGATGGCTTCGACAAGTCGAACGTCAACGTTGTCACCTAAGCTATAAGCCAGCCCTGAGCGCTGCCCGACCAGCGCGTGAGCCTCCTCGATATGGTGATAGAAATCATCTTCCAGCGTCGCCGCCGGAACAAAACCATCGGCACCTGTTTCCTGTAAGCGGACAAAGAGGCCCGACCGCGTCGCCCCCGAAATGCGCGCGGCGAATTTGGTGCCGACCTTTTCTGAAAGATGCGCCGCAATCAGCCGGTCGATGGTTTCACGCTCAGCTGACATCGCCTGCCGCTCAGCTTCAGAGATCTGCTCTGCAATCGCCGACAGTTGTGGCACTTCTTCTTCGCTCAAGCCATCCTTGCCAAGCTTGTACGCGCCAATGAGCGCGCGGTGCACCAGAAGATCGGCATAACGCCGAATGGGTGAGGTGAAATGCGCATAGCGGCGCAGGTTTAGCCCGAAGTGACCGGCATTGTCGGTGGAATAAACCGCTTGCGATTGCGAGCGCAGCACAACCTCGTTGACGAGTTCCGGCACCGGCAGGGTTTTCGCTTTGGCCAGAATACCGTTGAACGCATCTGGGCGGAGCTGGTTCTGCGGCGGCAGCTTCAGATCAAGCGTCTCCAGAAACTCACGCAGCGACTTCAGCTTCTCCTTCGAAGGCGGCTCGTGCACGCGATAAACAACCGGAGAGGATTTGGCTTCGAGTGCTTCAGCCGCCGCCACGTTCGCCTGGATCATGCACTCTTCGATGAGCCGGTGCGCGGTAAGCCGCTCAGGAACGATCACATCAGCAACCTTGCCGCTGTCATTCAAAACGATTTTGCGCTCTGGAAGATCAAGGTCGAGCGGCCCCCGGCGGTCGCGGGCCTGCGCCATCTTCTCGTAAGCCAGCCACAGCGGCTTCAGCACCGGTTCGAGAAGGGCGGCGGCTTTTTCCGATGGCTCACCGTCAATCGCGGCCTGCGCTTCCTGATAGGCAAGTTTGGCGTGAGACCGCATCAGGGCGCGCATAAACGTATGCTTGCGTTTCTCACCACGGCTGTCGAACACCATGCGTACAGCAAGGCAGGCGCGTAGCTCACCTTCGCGCAACGAGCACAGATCGTTGGAGATTTTTTCCGGAAGCATCGGCACGACTCGGTCGGGAAAATAAACCGAGTTGCCCCGTCGGCGCGCTTCCCTGTCGAGCCGGGAACTCGACCGGACATAATGCGCGACATCGGCAATTGCCACGTAGACAACAAAGCCGTTCGGGTTGTCCGCATCAGTATCGGGTTCGGCATAAACAGCGTCGTCGTGGTCACGCGCATCCGGCGGGTCGATGGTGATGAGCGGCAGATGCGTAAGGTCGGTACGCCCATCCGCTGTCGGTTGCCCAAGAGCCTCGGCTTCGGTCAACACACTCTCAGGAAAATCATCAGGAAGCCCATGCGCATGCACGGCAATGAGACTGATCTGCCGCTGGTCATCCGGGTTGCCAAGCGTTTCAAGAACCTTGGCTTGCGGATTGGCAAACCGGCCGCGGCGGATCAGATCAAAGCGGACCAGATCTCCATCTTCAGCTTCGCCCGCGTCGCTCTTCTGCACGGACCAGGACCGCAGCGACTTGCGGTCGATCGGTTCGATGTTGCCACCGCCACCACGTTCGCCGGCGCGGAAGATGCCAAGCAACCTACGTTTTTCACGCGGTAGCTTGCGGATAGGTACGGCTTCGAAAAGAAAGCCCTCAACGTCCGGTTCTTCGAGCTTGTTGATCTGACATAGGACCCGGTCGCCAATCGCAAGCGTTGTTGCTGCGCGTTGTGCTTCGGGCAGGTGCGTTAGAATGAGAACCGAAGGTTTGGGCCCGTCCGCATCTTTCCATGAGGTGGGCTGGGCGATGAGGTCGCCGCTGTCGTCTTGGCCTGTCACTTCCAGTACGCCTACCGGCGCAAGCCCACCCTTTTCGCGCATCTCGCGGCGGTTGCCTGCAAGAAGCCCATCGTCCGCCATCGCTTTCAGTAATCGTTTGAAGGGGCCGCGCGCGTCTCCCTTAATGCCAAAGGCGCGGGCAATCTCCCGCTTGCCGACTTTGCTTTCAGCGCTGGAGACGTATTTCAGAATGTCTTCGCGCGGCGGCAGGCCCTCGTCATCTCTGACGCCACTATCGAAGTCTGCAACAACTGCAGCCGCAGGGCCTTGAGGGCGGCCAGACAACTTCTTCTTCTTTGCTTTACGCGCCACGGCAAGAGACCTTCCGGCTTCGCAACTGAAGCTTATTCATCCTCAGCAGGCTTAGCCTTGGACTTTGATTTTGACGCCGTCTTTTTGGCCGCAGGCTTCTTGGCAGCCGACTTCTTAGCCGCAGGTTTCTTCGCTGCGGCTTTCTTTGCAGCTGGCTTCTTGGCGGCTTTCTTCGCCGGCTTTTTCGCAGCCTTCTTGGCCGGCTTCTTTTTCGCCTTTTCAGCAAGCAGATCGATAGCCTGCTCCAGCGTCACCTTCTCAGGCTCCTGCCCTTTAGGGATCGTTGCGTTGACCTTGTTGTGGCTAACGTAAGGACCATAGCGTCCCTCGAGAACTTCAATCTTGCCGCCTTCGCTTGGGTGCTCGCCCAGATCCTTCAGGACCTTGGCCTTAGGACGCTGGAAGCGGCCTTTGCCGCCTTTGGCCTTCTCCGCGAGTACTGCAACCGCGCGGTTTAGACCGACGGAAAACACTTCCTCCATCGATTCCAAATTGGCATACATCCCATCGTGCAGGACAAAGGGACCATAACGGCCAAGACCTGCCGTGATCGGCTTACCGGTTTCCGGATGGGTGCCAACGTCGCGAGGCAGCGAAAGAAGCGCCAACGCCTGATCTAGGTCGACGTCACCAGCATCAATACCTTTCGGGATCGACGAGCGCTTCGGCTTTTCACCCTCGTCATAATCATCGGGTGTTCCAAGCTGGAGGTAAGGCCCAAAGCGCCCGACATGCAATTTCACGGGTAGCCCGCTGTCTGGATCAAAGCCCAGCTCCTTGCCATCCAGAGCAGAGGTGTTGGCATCGTCGGCCGATTGCGACAGCTGGCGCGTGAAACGGCAATCAGGATACCGGCTACACCCGATAAACGCACCGAACTTGCCGGAGATCTTCAGGCTGAGCTGACCCTCCGTACAGGCCGGGCACGAGCGCGGGTCGCTCCCGTCTTCTTTCGCCGGGAAGACATGCGGTCCAAGCAACTCATTCAAGGCATCAAGAACTTCAGAAACGCGGAGTTCTTTGATCTCTTCGACAGCTTTGGTGAAGTCGTTCCAGAAGTCGCGCAAAACATCCTTCCATTGCAGCTTGTCATCTGAAATGAGGTCGAGCCGGTCTTCCAGGTCTGCGGTGAAGTCGTATTCAACGTAGCGCTTGAAAAAGGCTTCCAGGAACGACGTGACAAGCCGGCCTTTGTCTTGAGGAATAAGGCGCTTCTTATCGATGACGACATAATCGCGGTCTTGCAGCGTGGCGAGCGTCGCGGCGTAAGTCGAAGGTCGACCGATCCCGAGTTCCTCCATGCGCTTCACCAGTGTCGCTTCGGTGAAGCGGGGCGGCGGTTGCGTGAAGTGCTGGTTCGTGTCGACGGATTTGTCGGCGAGTTTTTGGCCCTCTTCCAGCGGCGGTAGAATGCGCGAGTTATCATCATCCTCGCCTGGGTCATCCTTACCTTTGGCAGCCTTAAGTCGCTCGTCTCGGCCCTCTTCGTAAAGCTTCAAGAAGCCATCGAAGACGACCACCGAACCCGTCGCGCGAAGATTGTAGGTCTTGCCGTCGCGCCCGGCGACTTCGATATGCGCCGTCGTTTGCGCCAGTTCTGCCGACGCCATCTGACTCGCAACCGACCGCTTCCAGATCAGATCGTAAAGCCGCGCCTGATCTTTATCCAGGTACTTGGAAATAGCATCCGGTTTACGTGTGACGTCGGTTGGTCGGATCGCTTCGTGTGCTTCCTGCGCGTTCTTGGCTTTGGTTTTATATTCGCGCACAAACGGCGCGACGTAGCGCTTGCCAAAGTCGGAGGCGACCTCGCTGCGGATCGACGAAATCGCCTCCGGCACGATCTGCACGCCGTCGGTACGCATATAGGTGATCAACCCGACCGGTGCGCCTTCTCCGACATCGACGCCCTCATAGAGGCGCTGCGCAATCTGCATCGTTTGCTTGGCCGAAAACCCGAGCTTGCGCGACGCATCCATCTGCAGTGTCGAGGTCGAGAACGGCGCGAACGGGTTGCGCTTGACGGCTTTTTTCTCAATCGCCGAAACCTTGAACTCACCCTTTTCGATCGCCGCTTTGATCGCGCTGGCTTGAGCTTCGTCCTTGATGTCGAGCTTCTTCAGCGCGGTTCCATCAACGCCCGTCAGGCGCGAACGCACTTCCGATTTGTCGGCCGTCTCCAGCAGCGCCTCAATGGACCAGTATTCCTCGGTCTTGAACGCTTCGATTTCTGATTCCCGGTCGCAAACCAGCCGCAACGCAACCGACTGCACCCGGCCAGCCGAGCGTGCACCAGGGAGCTTGCGCCACAAAACAGGGCTCAGCGTGAATCCGACGAGATAGTCAAGCGCGCGTCGTGCAAGATAAGCAGAAACCAGCGGCTCATCGATTTCGCGCGGACTATCAAGCGCCGCCATGATGGCCTGTTTGGTAACAGCATTAAACGCCACCCGCTCAACCGGGACGCCTTTCTTCAACGCACGGCGTTTTTCCAAAACCTGCAGTATATGCCAGGAAATGGCCTCGCCCTCGCGATCAGGGTCGGTTGCGAGAATCAGCTTATCGGCGCCTTTGACGGCATCCGTGATCTCTCTCAGAACCTTCTGAGATTTGGTGTCGGGTACATCCCACGCCATCGCGAAGTCTTCGTCCGGCTTGACCGAGCCATCCTTTGAGGGGAGGTCACGGACATGGCCGAACGAGGCGATAACCTTATAGCTCGAACCCAGATATTTATTGATGGTCTTCGCTTTCGCGGCAGACTCAACGATGACGACATTCATGATCGACTTTCGCCATCGGGTCAGCCGACTGCGCGGCTGCCCGAACCAGATTTTTTGAAATTGTTACGCGCTTAACCCGCACCCACGTCAACAAAAAGTGCGTCCCACCCGTCATAAAGTTCCATGGACAAACTATAATTCAACGTAGACAAACTATAGAGTTCCATGGGTAGTGGACGATGGATTGGACAAGTCTCGGCGCCGGAAGATGGTGGATCAGCGGGGCGCTGTCAAACCCGTGACAACGACACACTCATTGGGTGTATTGCAGCTTATTGCAATCTAAAATTGTTTGAGCTATTTTCCGCACAGAAATTGTTGATCAATAATTATAGGTATTAAAACTGTGGCTCAAGGTGGAGAATCACTGCCCAGCCGGGGACATAGGACATCCGACCTCAGTCCTAATGACGACTACGAGCTATACATTGCTGATATGGTTTCCGAACTCCGAGAATTGTCAGTTTTGGCAGGGCGTAAGGATATAGCCGATAGTCTCTCGGAGACCTTGAAATTGATACGCTCAAGAAGCGGCCATCAGACTGAATAGCAGCGTTCGAGCGGCACTTTGGACACATCTGTCCCATGATCGATGTTGTCAGAGAAAGACCATCAATACGGGCATCGAGCAAGTAGGGGAATTGCCAAAGAACCGGGCGAATTTCGCTTTTCATCGCGGGGTAGGAGCGAGTGAAACGAGCTGTCCGCCGTGCCGTTCGATGAGGCCAGCGAGATCGAGTTCCAATAGAATCATCCGGACCTGTCGGATGTCGAGAGCAGTCACACGGGCAAGATCGTCAATCGCAATCGGAACTGGGCCGAGCTTTTGCAACACAAGGTCGCGCTTATGGTCATCGGGCTCAGACAAATCAGCAGTCAAAGATTCTAGATTTTCTTGATCAGAAATTCGATTCAGTGCTGGCGAAACTTCCCGAAACTCATGCGCTTTTACTCCCGCAAGGGGCTTGAGCGCAGTGAGAATGTCGGCAGGCTCCGTCACCAGAAGCGCGTTACGATTCTTGAGGAGAAAGTTGGTCCCTTCGGCCCGGGGATCGAGCGGATTCCCCGGGATAGCAAAAAGCTCCCGGTTTTGTTCACCTGCCATGCGAGCCGTAATCAGCGTCCCAGATCGTTTAGCGGCTTCTACGACCAACACACCGAGCGATAAGCCGGATATCAGCCGGTTGCGGCGAGGGAAATCCTGGCCGCGCGGCTGGAAACCGCAGGGCATTTCGGAGATTAGGCAGCCACGATCGGAGACCGCACTGTGAAGGTCGGCATTCTCGCGTGGGTAGATCACGTCAAGACCACCTGCAACAACCGCCACCGTGCCGGTCTCCAACGCTGCTTCATGTGCAATTCGGTCAATCCCGCGAGCCAGCCCGGAAACGACGACAAGGCCTCCGCGACCCAGCTCTTGGCTGAATTGGCCAGCAAGCTTCAGACCCGCAGCCGACGCCTGACGCGCTCCAACAATCGCAACGCTGGGACGTGTCAAAAGGGTGATATCTCCGAGGGCGTAAATCACCGGCGGGGGCGCATCGATCTGCGCGAGCCGGTCCGGGTAGTCGGGCTCCACCACAAATACAGGTCTCGCGCCAAATCGCATCGCACGGTGGAGTTCCGCTTCTGCGTCGTCTATGGAACAAACTCGGATTCGTTTGCCGCGGTTAAATTTCTGGCCGATGCGGGGCAGCGCATCCAATGCGGCGGCAGCGCTACCAAATTTGCTGATCAACTCGCGGAAGGTGATGGGGCCTACGTTTTCGGATCGGATGAGCCGCAGGTAAGCAATTCGTTGCGCATCATCGAGCGGCTGTCGGGCACCTGAGGGTCGCGCGAACAAATCGCCGATTTCAGCTCTATCCTTTGCCACCGATCCTTGGCTCCTCGCCTGCCATCAGCCGTTTGATATTCGCTTCGTGCTTGTAAAACAAAAGCCCGCTCATCAGCAGGCAGGCAACCCCGATCATTGGCCCACCGAAATAGTAGCCCGCAACAGGTGTCAGGGCGGCTGCGACAAGGGCGGAGAGCGAAGAATACCGGCTCAGCAAGGCAACTGAGAGCCAAACGGCGCAGAAGAAAAGCGCCAACGGGATCGCAAGGCCAAGCAAGATACCAATGTAGGTCGCAACGCCCTTGCCGCCTTTGAAGCCAAGCCACGCAGGATAAACGTGCCCAAGAAAAGCAGCAAAACCCGCGATCCCACCAAGCGAAGTCGCATCCATGCCGCCAGAAACAGATTGCCAACCAGCAACCACATAACCAGCCCAGACAGCGAGCGTGCCCTTGAAAACATCAAGCCCCAGCGTCGCAGCGGCAAGCTTCTTGTTGCCGGTCCGAAGGACATTCGTGGCGCCAATGTTGCCAGACCCGATTGCTCGGATATCGCCAAGTCCGGCAGCTTTCGTCAGCAACAACCCGAACGGGATCGAGCCGAGCAGGTAGCCAGGCCCTAAAGCCAGCAGGATCGGCAGAAGGGCTTCACCCATGATTATCAATACCCTCCATCTGCAGCACGACCAAGATTTTACTCGTTTGATATGGCCGGTTGCCGGTCCGCGTATTGGTAGACGGTGTTGCCAGCCACCAACGTTCGCAAAACACGCCCTTGCAGCCGAGCTTCATCGAATGGTGAGTTCTTCGAGCGCGAGTTTAAGAGATCCTTTTTGACCACCCACGGATCGTTGACGTCGACCAGAATAATGTCGGCAATCGCTCCCTTACGTAAGCGCCCGGAATGCAGACCGAGCAGCTTGGCTGGGTTGGAGGTCATTGCTTTCAGGAGCGTTATGAGATCAACGTCACCAGAGTGGTAGAGCCGCAACGCGGCCGGTAGCAGCGTCTCCAAACCGACAGCGCCATCAGCGGCCAATTGGAAGGGACGGCGTTTAACGTCGGCGTCCTGCGGGTCGTGGCTTGAGACGATGATGTCGATTCCGCCGGAGGCGATGCCTTCGACCATCGCGTTGCGGTCGTCTTCGTGACGTAACGGTGGGCGGACTTTGAAGAACGTGCGATAACCCGAAACATCGTTCTCATTCAGCGTCAGATGATTGACCGAAACTCCACACGTGACGTTGAGCCCTCGCTTCTTTGCAGCTTCGATCACCTCAAGGCTTTCCGCGCAGCTGATCGTCGCCGCGTGATAACGCCCGCCGATCTTCTCAACCAGCCGCACATCGCGTTCCACGACAATCGTTTCTGCTACGGTGCCGACGCCGGACAGCCCGAGCCGCGTCGCAACCTCTCCGGAATTCATCGATGCCGAAGCTGACAGATATGGGTCTTCGCAGTGGTGGATAATGAGCGCATCGAAGTCATGGGCATAGTTCAGGACATTCCGCATAACCCGCGTGTTGGCGATGCTCGATTTGCCGTTGGAGAATGCTATCGCTCCTGCCCGCTTTAAGAGACCGATTTCCGTCATCTCTTCACCTTCGAGCCCGCGCGTCATCGCCGCCATCGTGTGAATATGAACGATCGCGTTGTCGCGGGCACGCCGCTGGATGAAGTCAACAAGAGCAACCTGATCGATGACCGGATCTGTATCAGGCATCGTGACCATTGTTGTCACACCGCCTATTGCGGCTGCCCGGCTTGCCGTTTTCAAAGTTTCACGGTGCTCTTGACCAGGCTCACCCGTAAAGACCTGCGCGTCAATCAAGCCGGGGCAGAGAACATGCTCCTGGCAGTCGATCACAGCCGCACCCTTAGGTGCGTTGCGCCTCAGATGTGGTCCCAGGTCAGCGATCAGACCATTTTCAACGACCAACCCGCCTAACTCGTCGCGACCAGATTCAGGATCGATCAGCCTCGCGTTCAAGAAGGCCTGCGGTGGACGCGATGCGCCGGATCTTTCGGATGCAGGTCGGAGTTGGGTGACGCTCATTGGACTTCTTCTGACATGTGTTTCGCCGGGGCGGGTAACGGCGCTTTGCGAAGTGTTAGGTTTGCGGCAGGTTTTCTGACAACGCTTCAAGGACGGCCATTCTCACGGCAACGCCCATTTCAACTTGTTCTCGAATAACGCTGCGGGAGTGATCTGCAACCGTGGAGGCGATCTCGACACCACGGTTCATCGGCCCTGGGTGCATGATCAGCGCGTCGGGTTTGGCCCGCGCCAGCTTTTCATGGTCAAGACCGAAGAAATGGAAGAACTCGCGCGATGAGGGTACGTAAGCCCCATCCATGCGCTCATGTTGCAACCGAAGCATCATGATGACATCGGCCCCTTCAAGGCCCGCCCACATGTCGGTGTAAACTTCCGCGCCAAGCCGGTTGGGGTTCGATGGAAGAAGCGTTGATGGCGCGATGATCCTGACACGGGCAGACATCGCGTTCAGCAACGCGATATTGGAGCGCGCCACGCGCGAATGCAAAATATCACCACAGATGGCGACCGTGAGCCCGGCGATCTCGCCTTTGGCCCGTCGAATAGTCAAGGCATCCAACAGCGCCTGGGTCGGGTGCTGGTGAGCACCATCACCAGCATTCACAACAGAGCAATCAACCTTCTGCGCCAGCAACTCGACGGCACCAGCAGCATGGTGGCGAACGACGATAATGTCCGGACGCATCGCATTGAGCGTCACGGCAGTATCGATCAAGGTCTCGCCCTTCTTCACCGAGGAGCTGGCCACCACCATGTTCATGACATCAGCACCAAGCCGCTTACCCGCCAGTTCGAACGAAGCTTGCGTGCGCGTTGACGCCTCAAAAAACAGGTTGATAACGGTCCGGCCGCTCAGGACGTTTTGTTTCTTCTCAGTCGCCCGGTTCCGGTCGGCGGCTTCATCGGCGAGGTTCAAAAGAAAATCGATTTCCGGCGCCGTCAAACCCTCGCAAGAGAGCAGATGGCGGTGCGGGAAGGCTTTGGTCTTTTTGCGCTGTGCTTGGGTCATTAAAGCCTGTTCTATAGGCAGTGTTGATGCTGCCCGCAACCGCTAACAGCCCGCAAGCCTGTTTGCCACAGCTTCGCCGTTCTGAAGTGACCGACTGATACGCCGATTCAACCACTTGCGACTACGTGGAATTGAATCGAAAAACCTTTGCGGAGAGCCCACGTTTTACGCGGCTAGGCGACCGCGAAAGCCAACGAGAGAGCGCATGACAAATGCTGGTGAAGCTCCGGACAAAGGATCCGATGACCGCGATGCCCAAAATCCGGAACCGTTAACGCCACCGCCGGAAACACCGCAAAATCAGCCTCCCCCGTTTGAAGACATTAACCTCTTCACCTCTGACACGGCCTTACAGGAAGCTGTCACGCGAGAAGGTGGTAGCAATGTAGCCCGCGAACTCGTCGGGTTCGGTCTGGTTTGCGGTAGTTCGGAAGCATACGACCGCGCCCGGCTATTAGGAGAGTATCCTCCACGGCTTCGCACCCACAATGCTCAGGGAACCAGAATCGACGAGGTTCAGTATCATCCCGCCTATCACGACTTAACTGCGATCGCCTGTTCCGAATCTCTGCACTGCGCGCCTTGGCAGCATCTTGCGAATAATGCTTCAGAGGTCACGTCCGACAATACGCCCACGCAGGATCGACAGGTTTCGCGTGCGGCTGGCTTATTTTTGGCCGCCCAGGTTGAATCCGGTCACCTTGCGGCACTTTCCATGACAAACGCGGCGATACCGGCGATACTGAAAGAGCCAGATCTGGCAAAGAGCTTTCTGCCGAAGGTCCTGTCTCGCAGTTATGACGCAGCCAGCTCACCCGCTGCTGAAAAGCGCTCCATCCTCGTAGGTCTCGGCTTCACCGAAAACCAAGCGGGCAGCGATCTCAGAAACTCGATCACGCGAGCCGTCAAAGTTGGCAATGGTGGAGCATCAAGCTTGGGCAGCACCGTTTATTCGTTAACCGGCCACAAGTGGTTTTTGTCAGCACCAATGTCGGATGCATTCCTGATGACCGCGGCAACTGACGATGGACCCGCGTGTTTTTTTGTGCCGCGTTTGCGGGAGGACGGCGGACGCAACGGCATCACCATACAGCGGCTGAAGCGTAAGCTTGGCAACCGCACGAACGCCACAGCGGAAGTCGAACTCTCCGGAACCCATGGCTATCTCATCGGCATGCCCGGCGAAGGTTTGTCCGTCGCAGCCGCAGCGCTTATGCAGTTGCGTCTGGATTGTTCGGTGATGGCTGTCGCATCAATGCGCCAGGCAACGGCCCAAGCCCTGCATCACGCCGAGCACCGCAAGGCTTTTGGCCGTCCACTTGGCGAGCAGCCTTTAATGGGCCAGGTTTTGGCCGATCTCGCTTTAGATACCGAAGCAGCAACGGCGCTTGTGTTCCGGTTGGCAAGATCGTTTGATCGGCGTCACGACGAGCAGGCGGGTGCCTGGATGCGATTGATGACACCCGTTACGGCATACTGGACGAGCAAAATTGCACCAGCTTTAACTGCCGAGGCCTTAGAGTGTGTCGGCGGCAACGCGTACGTCGAAGAGACACCCATTGCTAGGCTCTACACCGACGCCTCTGCGCTGTCGCTCACTGCTGGGAGCGGAAACATTTTAGCGCTCGATGTTTTGCGCGTCCTGCAAAAGGAGCCTGACGTTGTGAACATCGTGATGGACGATTTGGGTGCGGCGGCAGGTGACGACCCTCATCTGAGGGCCGCCCACCAACGCATCGAGAGCATCCTGCAAGACCCACGGGCCCTTGACCTAAGGGCGCGCACGCTCGTTGAGGCACTTGCTGTGCTTGCAGCCGGAACCATCCTGCGTGCGCATGCCCCCTCTGCCATCGCTGATGCGTTTATTGCAACACGGATGGGCAGTTTTCAAAGGCAGACGTACGGGCAGGGGATAGATTGGGCAGACACTCAGGCTATCCTTGAGCGTGCTACGCCGAGTAACTAGTCGTCTGGTTAGCGTGGGGTTGGCGCGACTTCGCAGAAGCGATCACCTTTAACAATGCCCCAATCAACGTCTCTCGATCACTCTCGCTTAGTCCATACAGGAGGTGATCATTGGTTTTTTGAACCACAGGTTCGCAAGCCCTGAGGTAATCCAAACCTTGCTGCGTGATGGTGACCGCATATGTGCGCGCATCTCGCTTCGTTCGACGTCGCGCCAGAAGGCCACGCTCCACCATCCGGCGTACGATGTCCGCCAGCGTCGAGCGATCGATACCCGTCATCACGACAAGATCAGATTGGCTTGGCTCGTCACTCTCACAGACCGATTTGAGCACCTCGAATTGTCTCGGAGTGAGTGAGTCTTTTCCAATATTGAGCATAAACAATTCGTCAGCGCTCTGCCCCGCCCGATGCAGAAGGTGCAAGAGCGACGCCGACGCAATTTCCGTTGATATCATGGATACCCTTCTCTATACTATGGGATTACGCGCTGGCTCGAAATTGGTATTCGCCAGGCGGAAGCGTGAAGGCCTAATACAAAAGCGTGCTCGAAAACTTGACTTGGGGCGCGGGTTTTTGACTTTGCGCACATTTGAGACCGCCTCAGCTGCTGCTATTTTGATCAATGAGGCCGGCAATATCCGTGATTTCCTGGTCTCGAGGGTGGTATGGCAACGGCACAGTCCGACACCGTTCCAATGATCACATCCGGTGTGGTGCGCGCCTTTCGCGACTCCCTGAAAAACGACGACGTGGATTTTGCCGAATTATTGAACAGCGTTGGCATTACGCCGGCGATGGTTGAAGAACCGCTCGGTTTTTTGCCACTGTCGGCCGTTGGCGAGCTTTTCGACACCGTTGCCGAGCTCAAGAATGACGACTGCCTTGGTTTACGACTACCGCTCCAGCTTGGCCCTGGCTCGACGGGACTGCTTGGCCATATCGCGATGACGGCGTCGTCGGCCAGAGAGGCACTCGCTCTGATGGCCGGATACATGAGCGTCTTCATGACCGACGTCGAGGCGGGATACGAAGAGGATTATCAAACTGGCCTCGCGGTCGCCAGCTGGAAGTACCCCGAAACAATCGTTGCGCGACGCCAGTTGAACTACTTCACGATGACCGCGTTGTTGCAGCGGCTGCGCGGCGCCATGGGGTCGCAATGGTCGCCATTGAAGATTGAGCTTGAAAGCCGCCGGCCATTGAGCTGCGGATACTGTTCCTCACAGGGCCTTCAGGTCTGCGAAAAGCTTGTCCGCTCGGCGCTCGGAACAAACGTTGAGTTCGGATGCGCCACCAATCGCGTGATCCACAATATTGCGACACTCAACTTTCCGATGGAGCATAGCAACGCGGAAGCAAACAAGTTGCACGTGGATCATGCACGCAGAGCCGTCGCCCAAATGGCCTACCGCTTTAGCGTTTCGGAACGGGCAAAGCGTGAAATTATCGGCCGCCTGAAACACCATGACGCGACCTTGAATCACGTTGCCGCGCGGCTCGGGTTGTCGTCGCGGGTCTTGCAAAGTCAGCTCCATAACGAAGGAACAAACTTCGAAGAATTGCTTACGGATTGCCGTAGACAAATCGCCGAGCGCCTGATTGTCGAAACCGAACGGCCGTTGTCCGATATCGCCTATGACCTGGGCTATGCGGACCCAAGCGTTTTTTCGCGGGCCGTCCGGCGCTGGTTCAACCAGTCGCCGCGTGAACTTCGCACCCAACGTAGGCGCGGCAAACCGATTACGTGAATAACCACGATGTCACGCCCGCCCGCTTGGCCAGATCACACATATCCATGTCGAGACGCGAAAACGACGATTGAGTGAGCCGCGGCGGCATCCAACCAGCACCGTTTTTCTCTTTGCGATAAGGCGCCATCATCTCACGCCAGGCTTTTTCGTTGAAGGGACGCTCTGGCGAAACGATTGGTTGCAGGCGTTTCAGGCCCGATTGCTGAGCCATCCATGAGTGCGCTGCCTGCCAAACTTCAATTGAAGCCGGCATGTTGTGGCGGGCTTTTAGCTGGTTGATCGCAAGGACACCATTCTCTCGGTGATGGGGACCGATTTCGAGAGTGGCAATGTTAATGCCTTTTCTTCTTATGGAGTAAAGTCGGCACTTTTCGCGCGCCAGCCGTTCCGCATATTGGTCGGCGCAGTTCTGCATCGCCTGCGCTTCAGACAACAAGTCATCACGGTCCAGAAGAGGAACGAACGAGTAGCCGTTCACGACGCCTTCCTCGAGCCAAGAGTCCGTTAGCGTTCCGTGCTCGAGCTGCAAAATGAGCCGCAATCGGTTGAACCAGCTCTTGGCGGCGCATAGGGCTGTATCAAAGGCGATTTCCGGACGCCAAGGAACGATAATAAGATCTTTGGCTGGATGACCCTGACCGGAAAACCAAGCATAGGCCGCAAGCACCGCAAAAAGGCGGCGCGGTTCTGCGCGATCTTCGAAGATCGGCTGTTCGGCCAACCAGATGGCAAAATCTTCATTGGCTGCTTCAGCGGCGAACGAAACGGTCTCTAGCCAGAACGCCGACTGGCTGATGTTTTGGGGAAGGCGGCTGGCAACACGCCGGTTGAAAAGCTCAGTGTTGGGAACCGGCCCCAATGGCGCTTCGAAGGCCTCCGGCGGCAGTTTGCGTAACCAGTTAGGCAGCTCGAGTTTGCGCGCGATGGATTTTAGAGGAGCTCCAGAAATGACAAGATCAACGACTTTATCCCGAGTTGCTTGAGACCCACGCCGGCTTGCGATTGCAAACGCAGCTCCTGGGAACACCAGCGCCAAGTCTGCAAAACGGTCGGAATGGCGAATAAGCTTACGAAGCTCGCGGCGAACCGGCGCATCAAACCGTGCAACGTGTGCCTCGATCGGAGCGGCAAGTCGCGGCACCCGTTTGCGCGCGCGCGGAACAACCTCAGCGGCCGCCCGAACCACCGGTCGAATGTATTTTTCAGACGTCGCCTTTTCGCGTCCCATGTCTGCGCGCACCCAAACATTTCAACCAGCCACGATCACCATTGTTGCGCCGCAGTTTGGCAGGGATGCGACGCGAAGCAGGCAACACGCGGGTCAGTTTGAGAGCACTGCAAGGCAGAGCCCTTTGCCAGGCTAGAGGGTCGCCCGATCAATGGCTAGTGCAACACAGGCGTTGAACGACAGTCAGTTTGAAGAACAGTTTCAATTGTTTAGTCGGTCTAGTGCGCCTTGCAGGATCAGTGTCGCAGCAAGCTTATCAATCACTTCCGCTCGCCGTTTGCGGCTTTGGTCCGCTTCGATAAGCATGCGCTCGGCTTGGCTTGTTGTCAGTCGCTCGTCCCAGAGCAGGATTGGCAACGGAATAAGACGATTGAGATTGCGGGATAGCGCGCGTGTCGACTGCGCACGTGGCCCCTCTGCCCCGTCGAGATTGCGTGGCAGTCCCAGCACTAGGCCTTTGACATCATGCGCTTCGATGAGGCTGACGAGACGCTCTGCGTCCTTGGCAAACTTGGTCCGTCGGATTGTCTCCAGCGGAGAGGCAATCATCCGATGCCCGTCGCTGAGCGCCAGGCCCAACGTCTTGGTGCCTGCGTCGATCCCGATTAAGGCCCCTGGATTCGGTAGAGAACTAACGAAAAGCTCTGCATCTTCAAATGTTTGACCTGTATCGTCAGCGCTGTTTATCTGATTTTCCATTTGCCGAGATTCACCCGTTGTTGTGCGCGCGAACGCAACTATACTCCGCCCCAGTCAAAAGCTCTTAGGTGTCCCGTTCCGCAAGACGCCAAGACCAAGAGGACAAGCAATGAACATCACTTGGTTCGGACATTCCTGCTTCCGCCTGCAGTCCGGCTCGAATACCCTGCTCATAGACCCCTTCCTCACTGGAAACACAACCTTCGAAGCCTCCGGGATCGCCCGCGAAGCCGTGACCGACGGCGTCACGCACATCCTGTTAACGCACGGACATGGCGACCACGTCGGCGATACCGTCGACATCGCCAAGGCAACCGGAGCCAAGGTCGTCACCAACTACGACTTGTGCATGTGGCTCGCCAAGCAGGGCCTGACAGAGTTCGAACCTATGAATACCGGCGGAACGGTTGATCTGGGCGACGTAAAATCAACGCTCGTGCGCGCTGACCACTCTGCGGGTCTTGTCGAAATGGACGTCGGATTTCCGCTGGGTTCCGCCAATGGGTTCATTATCACCCCGGAAGACGGCCCTGTCGTGCTGCATATGGGCGATACCGATATCTTCTCCGACATGGAGTTGATCGACGAGATCTACGAACCAGATATCGGGCTTGTTCCGATTGGCGACCGATTCACCATGGGCGCCCAGACCGCTGCCATGGCTTGCAACCGTTTCTTCGATTTCGAACTCGTTATCCCTTGCCACTACGGGACCTTCCCAATCATCGCCCCGACACCCGACGACTTCATTGAGGAAATGGGCAGCGAAGAGGTCGTTGTGCCAAAGATCGGCGAAGAGCTCGACCTGTAACGAAACAGGGCTGCGAAAAACGCCGGTTCGAGTGCTGGTGGAGAAACCAAGGGGTGCGTGAGCGACGCACCCCTTTTTTGTCCGAGGCGGCCCGTCGAACCTCAACTGGTCGCTTGTTCCGCAAAAGCGCAGCGAACGAGTCGCACTGGAACAGAAATCCGCGCTGTTGCACCCAGGTTTCGCGGCGACAAGATTGACACACATCAACGAAAGCGGGCCAACATCGCTCCAAACTAAGCTCAGGCTAGGCCAGAGGGGATCGGATGCCTGCTGAACTTGTCGCGATGGGGCGGCTGGTCGTTGGGACCTTGCGCGACCTTGCGCCGATCGTTCTGGTCGTCGCATTTTTCGAAGTCGTCGTTTTGAACCAGCAGCCGGATCATCTGGGCATGATCCTGTTCGGATTGCTGTGCGTGATGCTCGGACTTGCGATCTTCATCCGCGGGTTGGAGATGGCGCTATTTCCAATTGGCGAGTCGTTGGCTGGCGCGTTCGCCAAAAAAGGGTCACTCGTCTGGCTTCTGGTGTTCTCATTCGGCCTGGGCTTTGGCACGACAGTTGCCGAGCCCGCGCTTATCGCAGTTGCTGACGAGGCCGCGAGCGTTATGGCCAAGGGTGGCGCTATCGCGACCGACGAAGCAACCCGCAGCAGCTATGCCTCCGCTCTACGCTACACCGTTGCCGTTTCGGTTGGCACATCATTGGTGATCGGCGTCTACCGCATCCTGGTCGGTTGGCCGATCCACTACTTCATCATTGTTGGCTATCTCATCGTTGTGGCGCTGACGTCCATCGCACCAGCCAATATCATCGGAATTGCTTACGACTCTGGCGGCGTTACAACCTCGACGATCACGGTGCCACTGGTGACCGCCCTGGGCGTCGGTTTGGCCAGTGTCATCAAAGGCCGCAACCCTATGATTGACGGTTTCGGATTGATCGCATTCGCGAGCCTGCTGCCGATCATGTTCGTTTTGATGTTCGGCATTGTGGTGGGGGCATGATGTTTGGAATCCTACGCGAACTGATTGGGATTTTCCTGCAGACACTCCTTGATGTCGCGCCGATCGCGCTAATCCTGGTGGGCTTCCAGGTTGGCGTCTTGCGCCAAAAGATCCCCAACCTCAACCGCGTGCTTGTCGGGTCGTTTTATGTGGTCCTTGGCCTGACGCTTTTCCTTTTCGGGCTCGATAAAGCACTGTTCCCGCTGGGCGAGACGCTGGCCAAACAGCTGACCGATCCTGAATTCGTTGGCGGCGGACGCGATGCCGCAACGCTGGACTGGACCGACTATTACTGGACCTACTTGTTCGCCTTCGCCATCGGATTCGCAACGACAATCGCCGAACCTTCACTCATCGCCGTCGCGATTAAAGCAAAGGAAGTGTCGGGCGGAACGGTCGGTGCGTGGGGCTTGCGACTTGCCGTTGCGCTGGGCGTGGCGTTGAGTTTGGCAGTCGGCACGTTCCGCATTGTCACCGGCACACCGCTCTATCTCTACATGGTCGCCGGCTACATCATCGTCGTCATCCAAACGCTGTACACGCCTCGAATGATCGTCCCGTTGGCTTACGACTCTGGCGGCGTCACGACCTCGACCGTCACCGTTCCGCTGGTCGCAGCTTTGGGTCTCGGGCTAGCCTCTACAGTCCCGGGCCGAAGTCCGCTGCTGGACGGGTTCGGGCTCATCGCGCTCGCCAGTTTGTTCCCGATGATTACCGTGATGGGATACGCCCAGATTGGCGAATGGCGGGCGGGGCGAAAGCGCAAGCGAAACGAGCCAGATGCCCACGACACACCCGACCATGCCGCCAGTCCAACATCTTAACCGATAACCAGATCCAAAAAGGTCGAATGCCATGAGGTTCAAACTCATCATAGCAATGGTCGACGATGAAAAAACCGACCTCACGATTGAAACCGCCCGCTCAAACGGAGCAACGGGCTGCACAGTAATCACCAATGCTCGCGGCGAAGGCTTAAAGCCGCAAAAGACATTCCTCGGCCTGAGCGTCGCCGGCCAGCGAGACGTCGTGCTGATGCTGGTTGAAGAGCATATGAGCCGCCATATCCTGGAAGCTATCGGTAAAGCTTGCCGGTTCGAAGAAGAACCGGGCACCGGTGTGGCCTTTCAGATCGATATTGAAGACGCCATCGGTTTGCGATCGCAAATCAAGAAAATCGAAGAAGAAATCAACGAGGAGGACTTGTGATGAGCGGACAGGTCATCAAGGTTCGCGACGTCATGACAGCTGGCCTCAAAACCATCGACGGCCTTGCCAGTGTTCGTGACGCCATTGAGCTTATGCGCACAGCGAGCACCAGTTCACTCGTCATCACGAAGAGACATGACGGAGACGAGTACGGGGTCGTCACGGTTCACGATATCGCGGAAAAAATCATCAGCCAGAACCGGTCAATTGACCGCTCCAGTGTTTATGAGGTGATGAGTAAACCGGCTCTAACTGTCAACGCTGATATGAACATCAAGTACGCCATCCGCTTGCTCGTCCGCCTAGGTGAAAAGCGCGCTTTGGTGGCAGACAACAACAGTGTTGTCGGGTTCGTCAGCCAGCGCGATATGGTAGTGCGTTATGCCGGCAACGAAGAAAGCGGCTGAGTTTGCCAGCCGCTTTGTTTTACCACCCTCACCTTCCTCCGGCTGTTGGTCGGAGATCACGTGGCGGCAGCTGCCTCTGTTCGAGCAGCTTGTGATAATGCCGCATGAGCCTCTTCTGATCCTTCGAAAATGTGCGGAGCAAGGCCCCGCTTTTTCAAAGCTTCCTGCATCTTCATGCGCATGAACACGCTCGTCGTGTATCGCGTCGTCGTGAGGTAGTGATGCTCCAACATGTAATGGATCATGTCGGCATAGTCGTCATAAAGGTCTTCGGCGATCCGGCACCCATCGTGGTTGACGACAGTGTTCACCCGCTTGCCCGCTTTCTGACAGGCTTCGATGAGAACCTTGGTGAGATCCTTGATGTCGCTCTTCTTGCGGACACTCCAGCCTTCCAAGTTGACGAACAGGATGTTGCGGTCGGCGTCATAGGAGACGCGTCGGGATAGCTGCAAGTTCATCAGGTCGCTTAAGAGCCCCATTGGCTCGTCAACAAAGATCCTCGGCTCCATTGGTACAGGCTTATGGATGACGGGCTCGAAGTCCATCTGCGCCAGGATATCCCGGTCAATGTCGATGCCCGGTGCTACTTCGATTAGCTCCAGACCACCTGGCGTGAGCTGGAACACGCAGCGCTCGGTGACGTAGATCACCGGCTGCGAACGGTCGCGCGCAAAGTTCCCACTGAACGTCACTTGCTCAACCGCTTTCACGAACTTACGCGACCGGCCTTCTTGCAAAATTTCAAGCTTGCCATCGCCAACCGCGACCTTGAGCCCCCCAGCTGTGAACGTGCCAGCAAACACAACCGCGCGCGAGTTCTGCGAGATATTGATAAACCCGCCGCAGCCATTGAGCCGTCCGCCGAACCGGCTGGAATTGACGTTTCCTTCCTGGTCGCACTCAGCCATACCAAGGCATGTGAGATCGAGGCCCCCGCCATCGTAAAAATCGAACATCTGGTTTTGGTCGATGATCGCGTGCGCGTTTGCTGACGCGCCAAAACTCGATCCACCAGCGAGAACACCGCCAACAGCGCCAGCCTCTGTCGTCAACGTTATGTAAGGCGTGACCTTCTCTTCATTGGCAACCGCCGCGACGCCATCAGGCGCACCAACGCCAAGGTTCACAACGCCGTTTGGTGGCAGCTCCATCGCCGCGCGCCGCGCCACGATCTTGCGCTGATCTAACGGCATTTTATCCATGCCTTCGGCAGGCACGCGGATTTCACCTGACAGAGCTGGATTGTAGACCGTGCCGTAGTTCATCCGGTGCATCTCGTTGGGCTCCGCCACAACCACACAGTCAACGAGAATGCCGGGGATTTTGACGTCTTTCGGTTTCAGCGAGCCCTGCTCGACAATCCTCTCAACCTGGGCAATGACGATGCCATGATTATTATGTGCGGCCATCGCTTGGGCCAGGTTATCGAGTGTCAGCGGTTCCTTCTCCATCGAGATATTACCGGATGGATCGGCACTCGTGCCACGAATGAACGCAACGTCAATTTTGGTGGCCTGATAAAAGAGCCACTCTTCGCCATCCACCTCGACCAGCTTGACGATTTCAGCGTCTGTGACCTCATTGACCTTACCACCGCCCAGGCGTGGATCGACATAGGTGTGCAGCCCGACTTTGGAGAACAACCCAGGCTGGCCCGCTGCGCAGGCCCGGTAAAGCTGAGCGATCACGCCTTGCGGCAGGTTATAGCCGTGGATCTTGTTATCAGCCGCAGCCTGAGCGACCTTCGGCATACGGCCAAGGTTGCCTGCGATCACGCGCTTCAACAAACCTTCATGATGGAAGCGCCCGGTGCCAAGCCCTTTGCTGTCACCCGCCCCCGCACACATGATGAGCGTCAGCCCCTTCGGAGAACCTGTCTCAAGAAAACGCCGTTCAAGCGCCGCGTGGAGCGCTTCGGGAATACAGCTCTGCACGAACCCCGACGTTGTGACGACATCGTTTTCCCGGATGAGCGAAATCGCTTCATCCGCTGAGATAACCTTATCCTTCATGAGCCTGCGTTTCCTCTTGCGTCAGCGCATCGGCACCTTAGGACGCTTCGGTCATCAGACCTTGGGTCCTTGGTGCATCTTGGTCTTTAGTGCAGGAACGCTAGTGCCGAACATTACGCTTCGCAACGGCTAGTCGCCGCTTGCGGCATCGTTGCGGGCCTTCGTATACGCAGATTTACCAGCATGGGTAGGCCGCCCTACCCAGTCGATTAGTCCACTCGGATATTAGAGCTGGTTTTTGCTGCAACGCGCGGCCGGCGGCGAGGTCATTTCAAAGGCTGGACCATCAACGGCATGCCGCCCTTGGGCCGCAACGTAACACGGGAAACCGGCTCTGGCTCATGTTTCGCATCCCACTCAAATCGCATCGCACGAATGAATGTCGCCAGCAAAGTTACCGCTTCCATCATGGCAAAACTCTGCCCAATACAAAGCCGCGGTCCCGCCCCGAAAGGCATGTATTGCGTGCGCGAAATCTGTGCGGCTTTTTCCTCAGTAAAACGGTCCGGATCGAACCGGTCTGGATCACGCCAAGACTTGTTATGCCGGTGGATGGCGTAAACCGGAAAAACGATGTTGGACCCGACGGGTAGATGCTCACCTCCCGCCTCAATCGGTTGCGTGTTAACGCGAGCGATGACCGGCACGGGTGGATACAGCCGCATCGCTTCTTTCAACACACGCGTCGTGACCTCAAGCTCGTCAATATGCTGAGCCGCAATCGGATCGCCACCTGTGACCTTCATGACTTCCTCGCGGACAGCATCCTGCCAGTGGGGTGCACGCGCCAACAAATAGAGTGTCCACGTCAAGGCCTTGGCGGTGGTCTCATGCCCGGCAAGAAGAAGCGTCGAAAGGTTGTTGACCAAGCCCTCCTCGTCCATCGGCCTGCCCGTCTCTGGATCAACTGCCGCAAGCAGACGGCCGAGAAGGTCAGTGTCATCACCGCCAGATTCGCGGCGCGCCTGAATCATATCTGCCATAATGCCCCTGAGCTCGCGCGCCGATGATCGCATGCTCCAGGACCCAGGGTGCGGGAACCACTCCGGCAGCTTTAAGATCGCGCAGGCAGCTTCCCAGGAACTGACAGACAAGTAATGCTCAGTGGCCTCCATGATGCGGTGGCCGGTGTCCATGTCGGTGCTTCCAAGCATCGTGGACATGATGACGCCGAGCGTCGCCTCGGTCATATCGTCTTCAACATCACGGACGCTTGGCCCCGCCTTCTGCCAGACCTCAACCTGCCACCGTGCCGCTGCTGACATTTGCGGGACATAGTCCAAGACCTGCTGATGGCGAAACAGCGGTGCCAGCACGCGGCGCTGCCACTTCCAGTGGTCCATATCGGCAGTCAGCACGCTGTCACCGACACTTTTCGCAAAAACGCGTTTTTCAACTGGCGACTTGTTGAGGTCAGACGCCCGCTTGATGAGCACGTCTTCAATGAGTTCCGGTGAAGTAATCCAGCAATAAACAACGCGGGGCACGCTTGGCCGTAGCGCCAGAATATCGCCCTCATAAACGGCACGCGGCAAAACCCGTATCGGGTTCTTTGTAAACTCCCTTAGAAATGCGGGCAGGGCCAGTGGCTCTTCAGGTGGCTGAATGCGCGGCGGATAAAGCGGCGGTCCAGCACGGGTTAGCGAAACGGGCTCACCGTTCACTTCGGCGCTGGCAGGATGATCGGCGGAACGCATCGAATCCTCTCAGAAAAAGGCAAGACTGACCTGGGCAAATCCTTGCGCACAAATCAGGGCGCACACGTGACGGAACCCCATGACGGCAGCTAGATCAACACCATCGAATGTCACCCCTCAGGCGAGCCTGAACTGATGCAGCCGGATCACGAACACCAACAAACAATGCCTGTCGCCAAGAAGCCCGTCGATCCGTAAGTACCGGATTTCACAGACATCAAACGCCCTTTCAGGCCATGGCTTGTCCACACCCTGCAAATACAAGGTGAAGACGTTGGGTTGGGAATCGTGCACTTGTTCCAGCCAGCATCGAACCCTGTGAGCTGCAATTGGATTATGCCGCAATTGCAGCCCATAAAATCTGGGCAACATTCAATGGCAAATCTTCGTACGAAGCCGATGAGTCATAGTGGGAGTGGACAACACATGGGCCTAAGCGCGCCGAGCCTCATTACCTTCTTGATCTCTTTTGTGATCATGCTGTCGGTCCTGTTCGCCAAATTCTTTGGTGCGACAATCCCCGGCCTGACGGGTGACACCACCCAATTTGCTGGCCTCCTCGTCGCATACATGCTTTTGACGCTTGGCTGCCTGACCCGCTCTCTATAAGGAGCTGTGCTGCCGTCCAGGTTACACAGAGACATAGCGATCGGTGCTCACTCACGTTCCGATAAGTTGAGATAGCCAGAGCCGATCCAAGTGGGCAATGCGAAGTGTTGCCTACTTTGCACCATCTTGCAGATTCCCTGAAACGTTGGTTGACAACCGCCCTCTCACGTGAGCACGAGAGGTAGGTTTATCCTCGCACAATCGGAGCCTGCGCTGTGATGCATTGTCTTTCCGGGCTATCCAAGCAACTCGGGTTCGTATCGCTGTTCGTCACCATGTTTGCGGCAAGCGCCCTCGCTCAGGGTATGCCTCCGCCTCCGGTGACGGTCGCCAATCCGCTAGAAAAACGTATTACGCAATGGGACGAATTCTCCGGCCGGTTCGAGGCCGTCGAGAGCGTCGAGGTACGACCGCGTGTTTCAGGCTTCATTGATCAGATCCACTTTAAGGACGGCCAGCTGGTTGAAGCCGGCAGCCTGCTCTTCACCATCGACAAGCGGCCATTCGAGATCGCCGTTGAGAGCGCCAAGGCAACCATCGCGCAACGCAAAGCCGAAGTTTCTCTTCAGGTCTCTGAAGTTGAACGGGCCCGGCCACTTGTTAGAAGCGGTGCCGTGACGGGACGCGACTTCGAAACTCGCAAAGCAAATCTAGCTGTCGCCAAAGCGCAGTTGGCCTCTGCTGAAGCCGCGTTGCGCGCAGCTGAACTCGATGTCGCGTGGGCCGAAGTCCGTGCGCCGATCAGCGGCCGTATTTCCAATCGGCGAGTTGACGTAGGCGCATTGGTAACCGGCGGTGGCAGCGGCAACACCACAGTACTGACCACTATTGTGACCCTTGATCCGATCTATTTTGTCTTCGACGCATCCGAGGCAGACTACCTGCGCTATGTACGATTAGACCGATCAGGCTCGCGGACATCTTCGCGTGACAAAGCCAATCCCGTGCGTATTCGCCTCGCCGATGAAAAAGGTTGGCCGCACATTGGTGAAATGAACTTCGTCGATAACCGGCTCGACTCGCGTTCGGGCACAATCCGCGGTCGCGCCATCGTCAAGAATGCAGCCCGTTTTCTAGCGCCGGGATTGTTCGGCCGTCTCCAGCTCTTTGGCGGTGAGTATGATGCGCTGTTGGTGCCAGATCAGGCGATCGTGTCCGATCAGACCCGAAAGATCGTTTTCGTGCTTGAAGAAGGTGACGTGATCGGAGTGAGGCCGGTGGAACTGGGGCAGATCCAGCCAGGTGGTCTCCGTGTCGTCAAATCCGGACTATCGAAAGACGACAAGGTCGTTATCAACGGCATCGCCAACCCAGCCGTCAGGCCAGGCGCGAATGTCACACCCGAGCCTGGCAAGATCGAAACACCAAAGCCTGACGCAAAAGACAAATCCTAATGCGTTACGTCAGCCCTTTGTTCCGACGTAACGCTGCTTTTGTTGAAACGTTCTGAAGTCGTACCCTATCGAGGCGGTCCATGCGTTTTTCTCACTTCTTCATCGACCGGCCGATTTTTGCGACCGTCTTGTCCCTGATCATCACCATCGTTGGTGCCATCGCCCAGACGACGCTGCCGGTAGCGGAATACCCTGAAATTGCACCCCCGACTGTCAACATTGCCGCCAGTTATCCCGGCGCGTCTGCCAAAGTCATCGCCGAAACGGTAGCGACGCCCATCGAGCAGGAGGTGAACGGCGTCGACGGGATGCTCTACATCGTCTCCCAATCGACCGGCGATGGACGTTTGTCGATTAACGTGGTGTTCCGCCCAGGTACCGATATCGACCAGGCCCAGGTTCTGGTGCAAAACCGCGTCTCAATTGCCGAGCCCCGCCTGCCAGAAGACGTCCGTCGCCTCGGCGTCTCCGTGCGTAAGTCGTCACCCGACCTGATGATGGTCGTCCACATGACCTCGCCTGACGGCAGCCGCAATCAGCAGTACGTCTCCAACTATGCGACGCTTTACGTCAAAGACGTCTTGTCCCGCATCGACGGCGTCGGCGATGTCCGCATCTTCGGCGCACGCGACTACTCGATGCGAGTCTGGCTTGACCCGGACGTCATGGCAGCGCGTGAATTGACGGCAAGCGATGTGGTTGCAGCGATCCGCGCCGCCAACCTGCAGGTCGCCGCCGGATCGATCAACCAACCACCCGCGAGCTCCGATGGGGCGTTCACCTTGGCCGTCCAGACGTTGGGCCGCTTGTCCAGTGTCGATCAGTTCGAGAACATTGTCGTGCGCGCCGATGACGATGGCTCAGTCATCCGCGTCAAAGACGTTGCGCGCGTCGAGCTTGGGTCCCAGGACTACACCGTCAACGCCTACCTGAATAATAAGGTCGCGACTGCTATCGTCATCTTCCAGCGGCCCGGTTCCAATGCGTTGGAAACAGCATCGCGCCTCAAGTCGGCAATGGACACGCTACAAAAAGACTTCCCGCCGGGCTTGGGTTACTCGGTCGTCTACAACCCCACAGACTTCATCCAGTTCTCCGTCGACGCTGTGATCTCGACGATTTTCGAAGCCGTCCTCCTCGTCGTGCTCGTCGTCATCGTGTTCCTGCAAACATGGCGCGCAGCCATCATCCCGATTGTTGCAATTCCAGTTTCGCTGATCGGCAGCTTCACCATCATGGCGGCCGTCGGGGTGTCCTTTAACACCCTGTCGCTATTCGGACTGGTGCTCGCCATCGGCATCGTGGTGGATGATGCCATCGTCGTCGTGGAGAACGTCGAACGTTATCTGGCCATGGGCTACAGTCCACGCGACGCAGCCCGCAAAACAATGGACGAAGTTGGCAGCGCGTTGATCGCGACCTCCCTGGTGTTGGTCGCAGTCTTTTTGCCGACGGCCTTCATTACGGGCCTGCAAGGCGCGTTCTATAGCCAGTTCGCTATCACCATCGCCGGTGCGACAGCCATCTCGCTTTTCGTCTCCTTAACGCTCTCGCCAGCCATGGCGGCAATCCTGTTGAAGCCGCATCGCAAGGGTGAAGAAAAGCGCGACCTGCTGTTCTGGATCGCCACGCCAATTCGCCTCTTCTTCAAGGCGTTCAACTTTCTCTTTGACGGCCTCTCCAATGCGTATGGCGCGCTTACGGCGAGGCTCGTTCGCGTCGGCTTTATTGTCTTGTTGCTCTTCGGCTTACTGCTCCTGCCGACCTATCAGCGGCTCGTTAACACACCGACGGGTCTTATCCCGCAGCTTGACCGCACATACTTCATCACAGCGTTCCAATTGCCGCCCGGCTCGACTCTCGAGCGCACGGACAAGGTCATCCGTGAGGCGACCGCGATCATGCTCGAACGCCCGGGTGTCAATAACGCCGTCGCCTTCGTCGGCTTCGATGGCGCGACCTTCACCAACGCGCCAAACACCGGCGTGATCTTCGTAACGCTTGACCCCTTCGACGAGCGTTTAAAGGCCGGCATCACAAAAGACGAGATCCTGCTCGACTTGCGCATCCAGATGGCCGGCTTGAGAGACGCTTTCGCGTTCGTTCTTGAACCGCCTTCGGTACCGGGGATCGGAACAGGCGGCGGCCTCAAAGGCTACGTCCAGGATCGCGCAGGGCGCGGCTTGCCCGCGCTAGAGGGAGCAACGTGGGCCGTAGCCGGTGGGGCCGCGCAGACACCAGGCATCGCTCAGGCATTCACGCTCTTCAATACGCGCACGCCGGAAGTGTTCGCCGATATTGACCGCACCAAAGCCGAGCAGTTGGGTGTCCCCATTCAGCGCGTCTTCGATACTTTGTCGATCTACATGGGGTCGTCGTTCGTCAACGACTTCAACATCCTGGGCCGGACCTATCGCGTGACCGCACAGGCCGACAACCCTTACCGCACGGAACTGAGGGACGTCGCCAACCTGCGCACTCGAAACGTCGATGGCGACATGGTGCCAATAGGATCGGTCGCGACATTCCAGAGTACGACGGGTGCTTACCGTGTGCCGCGCTACAACCTTTATCCCGCGGCCGAAGTACAGGTGCAGTTGCTGCCCGGCATGTCGTCGGGCCAAGGCATCGCAGCAATAGAGAAGCTCGCCGAGGAACGCCTGCCTTCTGGATTCGGTTTCGAGTGGACCGAGATCGCCTTACAGGAAAAACTTGCAGGGTCGACGGCCGTGCTCGCGTTCGGCTTAGCGGTGATGTTCGTCTTCTTGCTGCTGGCGGCTCAATACGAGAGCTGGCTCTTGCCCTTGGCGGTGATCCTCATCGTTCCGCTTTGTATCTTGGCCGCGATGATCGGCGTCAACATTCGCGGGTTCGACCGAAACATCCTGGTTGAGATAGGTCTGGTGGTGCTCATCGCGCTGGCCGCCAAGAACGCCATTTTGATTGTCGAGTTCGCCAAACAGGCCGAAGAGGAGTCAGGCAAGAACCGCTTTGAGGCCGCCGTTGAAGCAGCCCGCGTGCGCCTGCGGCCGATCATCATGACATCGCTCGCCTTCATCCTGGGCGTGCTGCCGCTTGTCATCGCAACGGGTGCTGGCGCGGAAATGCGTCAGTCTTTGGGAACCGCGGTCTTCTCAGGCATGATCGGAGTTACGATTTTTGGCCTACTTTTCACGCCGACCTTCTACGTGCTCTGCCGCTGGATCGGTCTCCTGGGACGCGGGGGCAAGAAGGCACAAACGCCCGAAGCTGGTGACGCCACCGCAGTAGCAACGACTGGATCGGATGCGGGAGCCGGTTAGGCGCAGAGCCAAGTCAGGGACAAGTGCCAACGCTCCACGTTGCCAGCGCGACTTGGACGCTTCGGCGAAACACGCTTATCAGCATGAGCAAGCAACATGGCAGACGCGGCAAGCACCATCCTGATCCCGGCGTTCCCCTCCGTGACCGTAGGGATCATCGTTTTCTTTCTGGGTGCATTCCTGTCCCGTCGCGTCGCTTTCCTGCGCGACTACAATATCCCTGAGCCAGTCGCAGGAGGTCTAGCCGCCGCGCTTTTCACGTGGGCTTACTTTTCGTTCACAGGCGCACAGATCACGTTCGATCTCCAGGTCCGCGACCAGCTTCTTGTCATCTTCTTTGCCACCATCGGCCTCAACGCCCGGATATTGGATCTAATCGTCGGCGGTCGCTTGCTGGGCATTCTTCTCGCTCTGACCGTCGGATACGTCGTGATCCAAAACGTGGTCGGGCTACTCGGTGCCACGCTGTTTGGATTGCCTCCAGCCACCAGCGTTCTTCTTGGCTCGGCTTCACTAATCGGTGGCCACGGCACAGCAATTGCGTGGGGCCCGACGATCAAAGACGCAACGGGTTTCCAGGCCGCTGAGGAAATCGGCGTCGCGATGGCGACGTTGGGATTGGTTTGTGCAGCGCTCGTCGGAGGCCCGATCGCCAAGTTCTTGATCGATCGACACGGCGTCAAGCCGTCAAACGGAGACGGTCCCGTTGTCGGTGTCCCCTACGAAAACTCAAAGGACCCCGACGGCGAGGTCGACCACGTCAACCTGATGCGCGCGCTGTTGGCGGCACACATCGCAGTTATCATGGGGTACGCTGCAAACGAGATTATCTCAGAGGCTGGCGTCAAGCTCCCGCTATTCGTGCCTTGCCTGATTGCAGGGATCGTTCTTTCGAACACCATCCCTTACTTGTTTCCAAAACTGCCATGGCCTTCGCGAACTCGCGCATTGGCCGTCGTCTCGGACTATTGCCTCTCGGTGTTCCTCTCGATGTCGCTGATGAGCATGCAGCTCTGGACGTTATCCGGCCTTGGCGGCCCGCTCATTGGGACCCTCTTCCTCCAGGTGCTGGTCGCAACGCTGTTTATTATAACGTTGGTGTTTTGGCTTTTGGGGCGAGACTACACAGCCGCCGTCCTAAGCGCCGGATTTGCGGGTTTCTCTCTCGGGGCGACACCCACCGCAATCGCAAACATGTCAGCCGTCACCAAACGCTACGGCCCAGCACCATTGGCGCTCATCGTCTTGCCCTTGGTCTCAGCATTTTTCGTCGATTTGGCCAACGCCCTGATCATCAAGTTCTTCGTTGGGGTCTGAGCCTGACCGGGAGATTGCGCCCGACACACATCAGGCGCACCCTTCAAATTCCTATCCGCGTGATCGCTTAGTTACGCAGCTTCAGTCGCGAGACGCGTGTCGGGATCCGATACGCATCTGCGAGCATTGCCATATTCATAGCAGCGGTTCTTGCCCTGGTTCTTAGCTTCGTAGAGTGCCAGATCAGCGCATTTCAAGAGGCGCGAATAAGACTTCGCATCTCTTGGGAACTCGGCGACTCCCATTGACATGCTGCATTTGTGAAGCGTTGACCCGATATCGATCGGCTCCAGCAACGTCTGATAAAGTCCATGAACCAAATCGGCCGTATCTTCGAAAACGTCCGCATTGAACATCACGGCAAATTCGTCCCCACCGAGCCGGGCCACCATTCCGGCGTCTCCCCAGTTTTCACGTAACCGGACCGCAAACTCCTGAATCAACCGATCACCCGCATCATGACCAAAGGTGTCGTTGACGTACTTGAAGTGGTCGATGTCGAGTAGGCCGACGTAGAACCGCTGTTCGGTCCCTCCGGCACGTTCAAGACGTTTCTCGAAGGATTCCGTGAAATATGCACGGTTCGGAAGTTCTGTCAGGCTGTCGAAATTGGCCCCGCGCCAGAGTTCGTTTTCGAATTCAACGCGCTCTGTGATCTCCTCGGTGAGCATCAGAATTCCGCCAACTTCGCCGTCTTCGAGGAACCACGGTCTGATCTCCCACCGGATAATCAATGTGGAGCCGTCTGCTCGTTCCAGGATTTCCTTAGGGGATGTTTCGACGGCACCGGCCAAGCAACGTGCGTGGATGGTTTTCCACTTTTCAGCGATGTCCGGAAACACGTCATAGTGTGACCGCCCGATGAGCGATGTTTCATCAAGATCATACTCCTCCAGCCAGCGGTTGGAGTAGGCGACGTACCTCAGGTCCTGATCAAGCATCGCGACAGCGGCCGGCGTATGCTTGACGAACGCTTCCAATTTGGCGCGCGATAATGAGCTCTCTTTTTCAGCGGCTTTCTTGTCGGTCACATCAACATAGGTTGTCACAAGCCCGCCGCCAGGGATAGGAAGCCCGCGGACTTCCAATGATCGCGTCGCCGTCTCCCGTTCATAGAAATGCGCTTCCGGTCGGGCCAAGCGTGACAAGCGCTGCTGCACAATTTCTTCAGTATCGCCAGCGCCATAGTCACCTCGGCAGGCATTGAAACGGGTGATATCTGAGAGATTGAGCGATCCACCAGCGAACATTTCTTCGGGCAAATCGAGAAGCTGCCCGTACCGCTCGTTCGAAACTGCAATATTTAGCTCCTCATCGATCAGCGCGATCCCGCCAGGGAAGTGATCGATCATAACCTGCAGCGTTGCAGCCTCACGTTTGGACCGAGTCACGTCCGCAGCGATGGAGACAAATCTGTCGATATCTCCTGCTTTCGTGAACATCGGAAAGACAATCGTATCGAGCCAAAGCTCCCGACCATCTTTAGTCTTGTCGCAAATTTCGCCCTGCCAGACGCTGCCCTTTTGCATGGCGTTCCACATCTCCTCAAACAGATTGGAGGAATGCTTCCCGGAGTCCAAAATCGTGTAGTCATGACCAACGAGCTCGCTTTGCTCGTAGCCTGTCAGTTCGCAGCACCGTTTATTCGCATGGACAATTTTACCTTCCAAGTCTGAAACCGTGACGCTGAAGTGGCTATCGAGAGCTGTTTGGTAGGCCTTTAGCTCTACAAGCGCAGCGTTAGTTTCTTCGTGGGCCTGCCGGACGACGTGATGTTGCCGACGCACAATCATGATCACGGGATAGGCAATCCCAAGGCCAAGCAACAGCAACATGAGTGGCGCGATAATCGCATTTGTTTGTTTTGAAGCCAGTCCCCGTTCCGCGTCCCAGTCAGCAAACTGCTCTATATGGCCGACCGACTGATCCATTTGGGGGATGAAAATATCGACGGCGTCCTGCAATACGTTGGCCAGAATTGCGTTCGGTTTTTCGGCAAGCTCGTTAGCGAGTTTAATGATCCGGAGCCGGTAGGTTCTCGCGTTATTGTAAAGCTCAACCAACTTATGGTCAGCGCTGACCCAAGGCATATGCTTCTGATACATCAATGCATCGAGCCTAATGCCATCAAAAGCGAGTTCTTCAGAAGCTAGCTTCAAACGCGCTGCGGACTGCGCCCATGGAGTGATTCCAGTTTGGGGAACAATAGAGAACCGCGCTACTGATTGGGCCAACATGCGTTGACGGCCTGCAAGGTTTATGAGTTCACCGGTGTTTTGGCTTCGCTCCCAGATTCGCAATCCACCGATTGTGTCATAGAAAGAAACCGAGCCCAGCATCACAAGCGCGACCAACATTGCCGTGGCAATGGCGCGTTCGGGAGGAAGTTGAGTATCGCTCCCTTTTTGAGACGAGGCCTCCCACTCTGCCAGCCAGATCAGCCATAACAAGACGGGAACGACGCTGAGCCCAGAGAGAATTGCAATAACTGCGGCTGAGCTCAGGGAATGCTCGCCTTCGAGGATTTGATAAACCACAGAGTGAAGCACAACCTCGCCAACAAACGCCGAAGCGCCGACGAAGAGAATGCCGCCGGAAATCTTCTGCCAGCCGACAGCGGTCCAAAGTGAAGATAGCCAATACTTCACGGAGCATGCGGTAATTACGACCGCAATAACGAACGCAGTTAGTGCGCTGCTGAGTGCGCAAACAAAAAAGTTTTCCGAAAATTCATCGAACGCCAACTCGAAGATGAAGCTTGTCGTGATTAGACCAGCAACAATACATGTCAAAGCGGGCAAATAGCCTTTACGGCTATATGCATCACCATGTATCAGGCTCAAAAACCAATTCATTTGGCACCCGTCCCATCCGGCCAGACGTGCAAGCCAGAGGCATAAGAAAAATCAACGAAACACATGGCCCCAAAACAATCGCACGCGGAGGGGCAAGTGAACGAGCATGTGGCCGAAACACTCATGCGAGCGTTGCGAAAAACAGGTGGGAGATATCGGTGAATTGTTATGTGAAATCAGCATCTGACCATGGATAGATGGTCAGTAGATTTCCGCAAATTCACAACGCCGATATAAGCCCGCATTGAAATATAAGCTAAACTTATCAATAACTCCTGATAACGTCCTTTATGTTTCTTGGTAATGTTTGGGAAACGAATTGCAGATATTCGCGAATATTTATTTGTTGATAATAAAATTGTTTCGTGGAGTGGCGCGCAAAGAAACTGGTTTTCCACCGTCCGTCAGGGCTGTGGGCATGGAAGTCGCCGACCTGAAGTAAAAAGCTGATCGTAATGATTGACCGAACGAGCTGATTGCCGCCCCCCCAACTTCGTGTTGGCGCGAACACAATGAGTGATCGTCTGGGTCGGTCAGTTCACCAAATCCGACTTATCAGCACTGGAAATGACTCACGCGCCGGCTGCAGCCTCGCCGCTTGCTTCCGCTTCACTTGGCGTCGGGCCCACCGCACGTCGGTAAAGGTGCCACGAGGCGTGTCCCAGTACCGGCAGCATGAAAAACAGCCCTGTGAAGATCGTCAGTAACGACAAGCCGGTCAAGAAGGTGATAAAGGCGCACCAAGCCAACATCACGATGGGGTTCGCAATTACAAGGCGCACACTGGTCACCATAGCCGTCACGAAATCAACGTCGCGGTCGTAAAGCATCGGGTACGTCACGACGGATATTGAAAAGATAATTACGGCAAGGACGGCACCTGCAAGATTGCCAACCAGCAGGAAGAGCCAGCCATGAGAGGTGGTGAAGATCTCTTGGAGGACGTGCGGCCCTATCGCATCGAAGCCCATAATCGATAGAAAAATAATTGCCGCGTAGTCGATCCACATGAAGAAGGTGAAGCCCGTGATCAGAGCCATCCACCGCAAATCGCGGTTGAACGCGTCCCGTATTGCGCCGAATACCGCCGACCAGGACAAAGGTTTTCCCTTCTCAAGAAAATCGCTTACCGAGTAAAACCCGACACTGGCAAACGGAGCGATCAGCGCGAAGCCCATGGCGAGCGGATAGACGAGATAGTAAAGGTTGAACTGCAAGAGCATGATAAGCAGCACCCAACCCGCAACTGCATACATGCCGCCGAAGAAGAGGCCGTACTTGGGGGCCGCACGAAAGTCACGCACGCCGGCAGCTACAACCTCCATGAGATCTTCAATTTTCAGGGTCGCGACAGCCGGCCAGTTGTTCACGGTTGCCATATCTTTTGCCGCCATCGTCTTGTCTCCCAGCTACGCGTCACCCTGCCATGGGCGTCAAAATGTAACGCCCCTAGTGGAAAATTGCGAGAGGGCGCGAGCCTCCGCTACCTGCAACTTGCTGACTATTGGCAGTGTTGCGCGCAGAAATCGGATTGCCCTTTACCAGCATGGAGGAGGCGCACCGATTCAGGTTCTGCACAGATGTGTTGACCGAACTTTCGAGTGACAGTGGAAGAGCGACCGAAACATGTAGGGAATCAGTATCAAACCCGTCATGCTGCATGTCGTGCACGCACGTTTCTATAGTGCTTTTTGAGTGCGCACTCGTGGTTTCGAGTGAAAAGTTAGAATGCCTGCCTAGTTTCAGTAGCTGTAATCAACGGGGTGCCAATGACGGGTTCACAGCTCACGGATAACCTCTCCATTTTGTTGACTATTGCCTCGGTTTTAGCATCTTGCTTCGCCGTCCTGTGGTGGAATGTTCGGAGCGACGTCAAGAGATTGAGGCGTCGTTTTGCAAAGGTTCTGGACATTGATGCGGAGGTTCGCAGGGTTAGGCTTAAGGGGGTGAAGCTGGAAGAAAAAGTCAAAAAGATTAGAGCGGACTACAGCCAAAAAAAGCTTGTTTATGAAAAGCTTCTTCAGCAAGTGGCTATATTTGATGAGAAAGTGTCATTTGCCGAGTTTGGTATTTATGAGCCGCACTTCGATTTCGGTGATAGCGAGCGCTATAAAGACGAAATAAAAAGAGTTCGCGAGCAACAAAAAGTTCTCGTAAAGCTCAAGACTGCCGTCACTGTTCATACCGACTGGACCGTTCAAGGCTCAAAGTCAAAGGGTCAAACAATGGTCAACCGAGCTGTCAAGCTTGCGTTGCGTGCGTTCAACGCTGAAGCAGACGCTGCCATCGCAAATACGCGTTGGAATAATGCCCAAGCAATGATACGCCGGATCGAAAATGCCCGCATGCAAATCGACAAGGCAAATGCGTCGCTAGACATTGATATTACGGATCAGTATCTCGGGTTGAAGTTGACAGAACTTCGATTGACTCATGAATATCGGGAGCAGTTAAAAGTTGAACGGGACGAACGTGCTCAGGAAGCGCGCAAAAAACGGGAAGAGCAGCGACTCGAACGGGAAGCAGAAGAAGCCCGACAAGAAGAAGAAAAGTATCAATCAATGTTGGCTAAGGTGCGCGCCGAATTCGGCGGACAAACATCAACTGAGCAGGCTTCCAAGATTGCTGAGCTTGAGAGGCAGCTAGCAATTGCTCATGAAAGATCACAACGTGCACAGGCATTGGCAGAACGCACGAAGACCGGCTTCGTCTATGTCATTTCCAACATTGGTTCATTTGGCGAAGGAGTCGTCAAAATTGGGCTGACGAGACGTTTAGAGCCGGCTGATCGCGTCAGAGAACTAGGGGACGCTTCCGTACCCTTCCTTTTTGATACTCACGCCATGATCTATTCGCAAGAAGCTCCTGCTTTAGAGTCTGCACTCCACGCTGAATTCGCCGACCGCAGAGTGAACGCAGCAAATATGCGAAAAGAGTTTTTTCGAGTGTCCCTTGAAGAAGTCGAGGAAGCAGTGCGTCGGCTTGCGCCCGGGGCCGACTTCCACCGAGATATCGAAGCCCAAGAATTTCGAGAGACTATGGCCAAACGCATGCAGCAGATAGCGCTAAAGCAGGAAGCACACGAATACACTTTTCCTGGCGAATTGTAGGGACCTACTCCTCCACACCCAGCTTCTGCTTCAGGATGTCGTTGACGGCTTTGGGGTTGGCTTTGCCGCCAGAGGCTTTCATCACCTGACCGACAAACCAGCCGACCATGGAGGGCTTGGCCTTCACCGCCTCGACCTTGTCAGGGTTAGCAGCGATCACCTCGTCGACGGCCTTCTCGATGGCCCCCGTATCGGTGACCTGTTTCATGCCGCGCTTCTCGACAATCTCGACCGGATCGCCACCTTCGGTCCACACGATCTCGAACAAGTCCTTGGCGATCTTGCCGGAGATGTCACCCGCACCGATCATGTTGACGATGCCCGCGATTTGCCCTGCTGAAATGGTCGACGCGCCGATCTCGACGCCTTCCTTGTTAAGGCGTCCGAACAGCTCATTGATGACCCAGTTGGCTGCTGACTTGCCATCGCGTTTGGCGTTTTTGAGGCCCTTGATGACCTCTTCGAAGTAATCGGCCGCAGCCTTTTCGGCCACCAGAACGCCCGCGTCGTAGCTGGACAAACCATACTCCGACATGAGCCGGTGCTTTTTCTCGTCCGGCAGCTCCGGCAGGTCTTTTGCCAGCTCATCGACATAAGCCTGCTCGAATTCCAAAGGCAGCAGGTCCGGGTCGGGGAAATAGCGGTAGTCGTGCGCCTCTTCCTTGGAACGCATCGAGCGAGTCTTGCCGCTCTTTGGATCGAACAGACGGGTTTCCTGATCAATCGTGCCACCGTCTTCTATGATGTCGATCTGGCGGCGCGCTTCATGGTCGACCGCCTGACCGATGAAGCGGATCGAGTTGACGTTCTTGATCTCGCACCGCGTACCCAGCTCGTCGCCCGGCTTGCGTACCGATACGTTGACGTCAGCGCGCAGGTTGCCCTTATCCATGTCGCCATCGCACGTCTCAAGATAACGCAGGATGGTGCGCAGCTTGGTGACATAGGCCTGCGCTTCCTTGGCCGAACGCATGTCCGGCCGCGAGACGATTTCCATCAACGCCACGCCCGAACGGTTCAGGTCGACATAGGAATAGTCAGGGTGCTGGTCGTGGATCGACTTGCCCGCATCCTGCTCCAGGTGCAGCCGCTCGATGCCGACGGTCTTTGTCTCTCCGTCAACGTCGATCTCAATCTCACCCTCGCCAACGATAGGATGCTTGTACTGCGAGATCTGATAACCTTGCGGCAGGTCGGGGTAGAAGTAGTTCTTGCGGTCAAACACAGAACGCAGGTTGATCTCCGCCTTGAGACCGAGGCCTGTACGGATCGCCTGCGCCACGCATTCCTTATTGATGACCGGCAGCATTCCCGGCATCGCCGCATCAACCAGCGAGACATGCGCATTGGGCGCGCCGCCGAACTCGGTCGATGCTCCGGAAAACAGCTTGGCATTGGAGTTGACCTGGGCATGGACTTCGAGCCCGATGATAACCTCCCAGTCACCGGTTGCGCCGGAAATCAGGTTGTCGGTTTTGCCCGATGCGGTCTTCTCAGCCATTCGCGGATTCCTTAGCAGTCAATTGGACACGGTTGGTTATCGCAGGTTGCCCGCCTTCGCAACGCCCCGCACGGGGGTTTTCCTTCAACGCATTGCGTGTTCGGCCCCAAAGCAGATCCCAGTACTCCGTCGGATTGCCCGCACTATTGGGCCGCCAACTGCGGACCGGTGTCTTTCGGTGTCCAAGCCCGAACAGGCAAACCGCGGTTCTTCCAGCCCGGGCCGCGCGGCCCGCCGACAACGCCTTCGACAACGTTGATCACGGTGAAACCAACTTTCGCCAAAGGTTTCGATAGCTTGGTCGTCCGGCTACCGGTGCGGCAGATAATGGCAACAGGGACCTTCTCATCACCGCCAATTGCACTCAGGACGCGTGACAGGAAGACCTGACTATCCTGATGCATGGTGATCGCATGTGCCGTCGTGGGGACACCGGTGTGCTGCCACTCTTGAGGCGTGCGCACGTCGACAAGCACGATCTCACCCTTTTTCGCTTTTTCATGAGCTTCCGGCGCGTCCATTATGGAAACGTCGCCAGCGAGCGTGGCACCGGTCAGCACGATAAGGCTAGCGAAGCAGACCGCGATGCCAGCAAACAGCCGGTTGAGAATGTGCTTTGCAAAGTTCGTGACGGTAAAACGTGTGCGCGTCATGGCAAATCGTCTCCCTTGTCCAACGCCCAAGGCCGCCAATTGCCAGAACCTTGGTCGCCCTACACCGATGGGCTTTTTGGTGCCCGCATCCGGTAGCCGATATAGGCCCAGACGAGCCCCAAGAGGAACTGTACGACAAAAACGCCAGTCGGCGCTCCAAAACCTTGGACGATAATGATGCGGAAATATGCAACAGCAAAGAGCGCTAGAAAACCTGCGCACGCCGACGCAAACGCGGCGACAATCAGCTTCTGCCATTGATCTGCATCTCGCCCCATAAAATAAGCGACAGCAATCGCCACAGGGTTCAAAGCCCCAACGAGAATGATCGTGAAAGGTTCAAACGGTTGCAGAGTGATCATGCGAAAAGGATGCCTTCTTGTCAGGCCGGATTTTCAGGGTCTTTGCCAGCTTTGGCCGAACGGGCGAGCTGCTCTTCTTCATACTGGATGAACCAGCCGATCATTTGCCGCCACATCGCTTCTGCTAAATCAGGTGGCAGGTCGCTGTTTTCGGCCTGCTGGCGAACCTTGTCGATCACCTGCTGGATGCGCCACGGAACAACTGCCCCTTCGGGTCCGTGCTGCTTGATCTGCCAAGCGCGGTCGACATAGCCAAATCGCTGCGCAACCAGATCAACGAGCTGAATATCAATCTCGTCGATAGCCTCACGGACTTGCGACATTTCAGTACAGTCTTGCGGCGGGCGTCGGCTCATTTCGAATGCGTGCTCCTTCTCAGGCTTCGTTCGATTAGCGCGCGCGCCCTAAGATTGCAATGCAGCCCGCTGGGAGAGGTTTATTTAGCGCCACCACGCCTTCGGAATGCGGAAGTGACCGGCAGCATCCTCAATCGCTTGGCCTGCGCGCAGCAAGGTTGCTTCGTCAAACGGCTTGCCGATCAACTGCAGCCCGAGCGGCGTACCCTCGCCTGACAACCCTGCAGGGACCGAAATTCCAGGTAAGCCGGCCATATTGACGGTAACCGTGAAGATGTCTTCCAGGTACATCTGCAGCGGGTCGCCGCTTTTCTCACCAAACGCAAAGGCTGGCGATGGCGTGGTCGGCGTCAGAACAACGTCGACATCATTCCAGGCATTATCAAAATCGCCCTTGATAAGTGTGCGGACTTTCTGTGCCTTGAGGTAATAGGCATCGTAGTACCCAGCTGACAGCACATAGGTGCCAATCAATACACGACGTTTGACCTCGGCTCCGAACCCTTGTGACCGCGTTTCTTCATACGTGTCGATCAGGTCCTTGCCCGGCTTACGCAGGCCATAACGAACACCGTCATAGCGAGCCAGGTTAGAAGAGGCCTCCGCAGGGGCGATGATGTAATAGGCGGGAAGCGCGTACTTGGTATGTGGCAGCGAGATCTCATGGATCGTCGCGCCTGCGTCTTTCAGCCAGGCAATACCCTGCTCCCAAAGCTTGGACGCCTCTTCCGACATGCCGTCAATCCGGTATTCCTTCGGCACGCCGACGCGAAGACCTTTGACACCGTCTTTCAAAGTCGCGGTGTAATCTGGAACCGGTTCGTCGACGCTAGTGGAGTCCTTCGGGTCATGTCCGGCCATCGCTTTCAGCATGAGTGCCGCGTCTTCAACCGTCTTGGTGATCGGCCCGGCCTGATCGAGCGACGAAGCAAACGCCACAATGCCCCAGCGCGAACAGCGCCCGTACGTTGGTTTAAGCCCGACGGTTCCTGTTAACGCCGCCGGTTGACGGATCGAGCCACCCGTATCGGTTGCGGTTGCAGCCAGACACAGATTCGCGGCAACACCAGCTGACGACCCACCCGATGAGCCGCCTGGGACGAGCTTGTCGTCTTTTCCATCGCGACGCCAAGGGTTCACCGCAGGGCCGAAGGCACTCGTCTCGTTCGACGAACCCATAGCGAATTCATCGTTGTTGAGCTTGCCGAGCATGACCGCTCCGGCATCCCAAAGGTTCGAAGTTACCGTCGACTCATAAACCGGCTTGAATTCATTGAGAACATTGGAGCACGCCGTCGTCCGGATGCCTTTTGTACAAAAGAGATCTTTGACGCCGACCGGAACGCCTTCCAGATCCCCTGCTTCACCTTTGGCAAGCCGCGCATCGGAGGCCTTGGCCTGATCCAACGCATGGTCTGGTGTTGGCAGCACATAGACGTTGAGCGCTGTGTTAGCCGCCTCAATGGCGCTGAGATGCGCTTCGGCCAACTCTACCGCTGAAACATCCTTTTTCGCCAAGGCGTCACGGGCTTGCGTCAGCGAAAGTTCGGTTAGTTCGGTCACGGGATTTCGTCCTGGAAGAAGGCATAAAAGCAGATTGCGCTATTTCGGTAGACCGTTTCTGCGCTGGCAATAGCAACTTGGGAAGCTTATTCGACGACCTTTGGCACGACAAAGAAGTCGTCTTCGCTCAACGGAGCGTTTGCGACGATCTGGTCGGCTTTTTCGCCATCATTGACCACATCTTCGCGTTGCTTGAGAGAGATCGGAACAACGCGGGTCATCGGCTCGACATTTTCGGTATCGACTTCGCCCAGCTGCTCTACCCAGTCGAGAATAGCAGACAACTCACCTTCGAGGCCGGCAGCTTCCTCATCAGTCACTTTGATGCGCGCCAGCCGTGCGATGCGCCGGACGGTCTCTTCGTCGACGTGCATGATCCCTCTCGCGTTCGTTTAATGCTCTGAAGTCTGGGTGAATAGCCGCCAATATGGCCGCGCGCAACCAGAACGGGCCCCAGCATGGCAAGCTCGCCATACAAAACAAGTCAGCGGTGGTTACGTCATGCCTTAGCATGAGGGGCTTATGCAACCTGAGCGGCGGCGCGAACATGCGCCCATTTGACCGCTAGATCGGACAGCCGCCGCAGATCTGAACTGGGTTGCCGAGACTCAGGCTTCGCTGCGGCCGGCTTTCAAAAGAGCCTGCTTACGCATCTTGGTGCGCACACCTGCTGTATTGCCCTGGATTCGCGTTTGCTTCGGCCGAGCGATGCGGCGACGGGCTTTCTTCTTCTGCGTTTCAACGTTACGGGCGCTAAGGGTCGCCATGTCGATCTCTCCACAAAGTCCATGGGTCAGCAGCCGGGATCAGGCGCGCGGCTGCACCGTTTGACGGGTCGAATTCTCAAAGATGCCCTTTTGGCCTCATCCGATCGCTGCCGTCAAGGCATAACCTGGGGCTAAAAATACTCCTGCCCAGGCCAAAGACGAAAAACTGCTCGCTAGCATTAAGCGCCACCAATTCATCGACATCGCACCTGCAACGAGCGGCACAAATGGCCGGATCATGCCGCCGAACTTGCTGATCACCACGCCAAGCGCCCCGTAACGCTTCACGTAATAGCGCGCCAGAACATACCACTGCGGCCGCGTTCGAAGCGGCCACATACCCGCGATTTCGCCCTTAAACGCTCGTCCAATGGCAAATGTAATCACATCTCCGATCGCGGCACCCGCACCCGCTGCGAGCCAGACGGACCAGAAATCGCCACCTGCCGCGCTATGCAGCCCCCCGATACCCAAAAATAGCGCTGACGACGGAACAAAAAGCGACAAAAACACCATGCTTTCCGCAAAGCCGAGCGCAAAAACGATAGGCTCGACCCAAGCAATGTGTGTTTGCACGAAGTCCAGTAATTGGTTGTAGACGTCCAAATGAAGAGTCCTCGGGGATTGCTGTCGGTCGAGCTGCAGTAAGGGCGTGATGGCACTGGAATTTTCGAAAGCAGAACAAATCCTTGCTTTCTATCAGGATTGAGACCTTGCCTACAGATTGTGAAGATAGCGCTGCTGCCTTGCACCGTTTCTCTTGAGCAAGCGACCTTGAACCGCTACATCCAAAGCCCCAGGTGCCGCGTGCTACACATTGTCAGTTGGCTATTCGCCCCGAACGGTGCAATGAGAACCGTCACCTGGAGACCCTGGAGCAGTGCGCAAGCCGCCCGGCGAACGCGTGGGCGCTCATTGTGACAGGTTCACGACGGCATAACGCGCCTTGAATTTCGGCAATTGCAGCGACGACTGTGGCGCGGCGCGACGACATAAGAATTAATCGGTAGGTCCGATTGCGCTTTCTCATCTTTTCGAGCGCGCGTGACCCCTGAAAGGCCCTGGGAGCAGAAATGGTATCCTTACCTGACAGCAGCCAACCAAGCGACCGCCCCGGCGGTTTTGGTACTAAGAACAAAAAGCTGAGTAAGGCCGTACACCGCCATAAACCGATTTCGCGAGAGGGCGTCCAAGAGCGTCTCTTCACGCTAGCCTTCTCAGGCCTTGTCTACCCTCAGATTTGGGAAGACCCCGTTGTCGACATTGACGCGCTGAACCTCAAAGACGGCGAGAACGTCATTGCGATCGCTTCGGGCGGCTGCAACATCATGAGCTATCTGACCGCTGCTGACGTCAATGTCACGGCAATCGATCTCAACCCCGCCCACATCGCTCTTAACAATCTAAAGCTGGCGGCACTTCAGCACCTGCCGAGCTACGCAGCGTTCCATCGTTTCTTCGCCGAAGCTGATGCTTCCGAAAACGTGCGCGCATATTTCTCGTATCTCCAGGAGCATCTCGATCCTGCGACCCGCAAGTACTGGGAATCCCGCGACCGCCTGGGTCGCCGTCGGGTAGGCTACTTTGGCAAAAACCTCTACCGCCACGGTCTGCTTGGCACCTTTATCGGAGCCAGCCATCTTCTGGCCCGCATGCATGGCCGCAATCCGCGCAAGCTGCTCAAAGCCAAGTCGATGGAAGAGCAACGCGCGATCTTCGACCGCGAATTGGCACCGCTGTTCGAAAAGCGTCATATCCGCTGGTTGATGAGCAAGCCATCAGCCTTGTTTGGCCTCGGCATCCCACCATCGCAGTTTGAAGCCCTCAAGGGTGACGAAGACCACATGGCGGAAGTTCTGCGCCAACGTCTGGAGCGGCTAGCTTGTGAATTCGACCTGCGTGACAACTATTTCGCTTGGCAGGCTTTCGGGCGCCGCTATTCCACCGGTGGCAATGGTCCACTGCCTCCGTACCTCCAAAAAGAGAACTACGACAAGGTGAAAGAGCGCGCCGAGAACGTGTCCGTTGTGCACGAAAGCTTCACCGAGCATCTGCGCAATAGCTCCGACCAATCCTTCGATGCCTATGTTTTGCTTGATGCCCAGGATTGGATGACCGACGAGCAGCTGACCGACAACTGGACGCAGATCGCACGTACCTGCCGTCCGGGCGGCCGTGTCATTTTCCGTACCGCAGGTGAACCAAGCATCTTGCCGGGACGCATCCCCGATGAGATCCTCAACCGCTTCGATTACGACGAAGAGACCTGCCGCGAGTTTACCCGCCAGGACCGCTCTTCGATCTACGGCGGCTTCCACCGGTACACGATGCGCGGCTAACGAGCCGCCGGAAGGAACAAAAGCGTGGGCGCAGTGCACGGCGATGCAGATGGCGGCGACAATGCCCGCCAACACATGGACGGCATCTATAAGTACCAGCGTTACATCTACGATGTGACCCGCAAGTACTTCCTGCTCGGCCGCGACACGATGCTAAAAGACATGGCGCCACCCAATGGCGCTACGGTTCTGGAAGTTGGCTGCGGCACCGGCCGCAACCTCATCCAGGCGGCCCGTCGATACCCGAACACCAAGTGCTATGGCTTCGACATCTCAACGATGATGCTGGAAACAGCCAGAGCCAACATCAAGTCGGCAGGTCTCGAAAACCAGATCACCGTCGCCGAAGGCGATGCGACGGATTTCTCTGCGCAAGAGCTCTTCGGCGAACCAGGCTTCGATCGCGTTTTCATTTCCTATTCGCTCTCCATGATCCCGCCATGGCGGGAAGCTTGCGCGCAAGGCTTAAACGCAGTGAAGCCCGGCGGGTCTTTGCACATTGTCGATTTCGGCCAACAAGCAAAGCTCCCGGGCCTGTTCAAAAAAGGCCTGAACGCTTGGCTCGCGAAGTTCTCAGTCGAACCGCGGGCAGAACTCGAAGAAGAGTTACAAGCGCTGGCTGAACGTACGGGCTGCGAATTGCGCTTTGAGCGGATCTTGCGCGATTATGCGCATCACGCCGTCATTAAGAAGCCGGCTGCTTGAGTCCGCCCACCCGCGAGATCCTCAAACTCAATGGGCGCAGCTAAGTGGGCTGCCCGACCCTACTCACCCCAAGACATGGAGTAAACCATGCCGCTACTACGCATCGACATTTATGAAGGCCGCACCGACGAAGAGATAAAGACAATGCTCGACGCGCTGCATAAGGCCATGCTCGATGCGTTCGACGTACCCGTGCGAGACCGCTACCAGATCGTGCACCAGCACCGTGCCGCGACAATGATCATGGAAGATACCGGTCTCGATATCCCGCGCACCGATAAGTTCGTCATGGTGCAGGTCACCACCCGCCCGCGCAGCCGAGCCATGAAGGAAGACTTCTTCCGCCGCGCCTGTGACGAGCTCGAAAAAGCCAGCGGCATTGCCCCCTCAGACGTCATGATCAACTTCGTCACCTGTGAAGATGAAGACTGGTCGTTCGGCATGGGGCGTGCACAGTTTTTGACGGGCGAGCTGTAGGGTTGGCAATCGCCATGCGGCCGCCCAGTCGCCGGCGTCAGCCAAAGAACTCCCACAGCCACGGTAATCCGAATGAGCCGGGTGCAAGCAAAACCCCGGCCCACAAAAAAGCCGAAGCGAAATTGGCAATTTGAAATGGGCGCATCGGCATCTCGACGATACCTGCCACAAGCGGAACAGCAGCGCGCAGCGGTCCGAAAAATCGCCCGATCACGATCGCCCACACACCGTATCGCTCGAAGAAGTCATGCCCCCTCGGAATAAGGTCCGGGTGCCGCGATAAAGGCCACATCTGCGCAATCTCAGCGTGGTAATACTTGCCTAGAAAGTATGACAGCCAGTCGCCACAGGCGGCACCTAGGCTTGCAGCAACCCACACTAGCAAGAACTCATTCAGCGAGCCGCTAGCCCCGATCAGCGTGCCGATCCCAACCAGCATCGCCCAGAACGGCAGCACCAGCGAGACAACAGCAAGGCTTTCGCCAAAAGCCAGGATAAAGATCGCAAGCGTCGCGAGATTTCGGTTCTGATCGATCGTCTGGATGACCCAATCAGTGTATGTGGGCACATCTTCCATAGGTGTCAGCTTGCTCCCGCTTCAGCAGCAACATTGGTGCCGGAAGCAATCTGCATCCAACCCAGTAGCCCGCCGACGCACATCACGGCTAGAACGAACGCGAAAACCGGGAGGCTCAAAGCCAGCACGGCGAGCACGATCAAAACCGCATTGCAGACTGCGACGCGTCGGACCACCACGGCATGCGATCCAACGGCAACCGCCGAGCGCTGGTAGAAATGGCTGCGATGCGGCTCCCAGATTTTCTCACCCCGGCTTAGCCGCTTAAGAATGGTGATCGTCGCATCAGCCACAAAATAGAGCGGCAGGATCAACGCTGCTGACAATGAGATGTTCGCGGCAAGCCAGATCAGCATGGCCGCACATAAGAACCCCAGTGGGATGGACCCAACATCGCCCATGAAGACGCGGGCTGGATGCCAGTTCCAAAATAGGAAACCAGCAACAGCGCCGATGAGCGCAAGGGCGAGCCCCAGGAGAGGTGAGCCCGATCCGGCAGCGGCACACACGATCAGGAACCCGGCGCAGATGAAAAAGGTCTCAACGCCGGCAATTCCATCGATGCCGTCCATGAAATTGAATAGATTGATAAACCAGACAACCAGAAACAAAGCCAAGGCCCGGTCCAGCCAAATCGGCAGCCATCCCTGAAAAACAAACTGGTCCGTCGGCACGATTGCGACGGCTGCCGCAGCACCTATCAGATGCGTTCCAAAGCGAAGCCATCGGGCAACGGGCTTCAAGTCATCGAGAAATGAAACGACCGCTAACAATGCCGCAGCCGGTAGCAGAAACGCGTGGATCTCAAGCAACGGCCAACATAGGAGAAACGCTAGGAGCGCAGAGACCAACAACGGCAGACCGCCTCCGGTGACGGTCGCGCCACGATGCATCGAACGCTCATTGGCGTGCGCCTTGACCCCTTGGCTATCCGCGAACCGGATGAACAGGTGCGTCGAGACCAAGGCAGCAGCGAAGGCCAGAACCACGCATATAATAGCGACCAATTGAAAACCCCCACGGCTCTGTCGGGTCAGATGGCACGCAGATCTACCACGCGCTTACGAACCGGCGAATTGTTGAACTGCGGGAGACTAGCGGGCTCTTATCCGGCTTTAAAGCGTCTTTGCTGGGTCAGGCCGCGGTGTCAGGCGATTATCAAGTTCCGCAATCTCTGGGCGCATGCGACATGCAACCTCCCAACCAATCCATACGACGAGCGGCAGAACATACGTCACGGCGTAAAGCTCGCTCCACGAAACACCGTCTATCCGCGGCAGATAGAGCGTCACACAAAACAGCGTCATGACGAAAAGTGCCGGATGGGCGACCCGAACCATCAAGGCACACAGAAAAGCAAAGTACCAAGGGTAGTGCGGCGAAATCAGAAACACGAACGCCGCCCCGAGCAGTACCATTCGCTTAGGGTGAAACGCATCGGCCTGCCGCACGAAGACGCTGAAAGCTGCCAGCGTCAGGATCGTCAACAACGCGGCGATCGCATAAAGCCAGCCGGGCGGATCAGCAAGTTGAAAGTCGCGCAGATACCATATGACATGAAAGCCCCAGCCCGATTGGTAGCCTTCATTGTCGAGGTGTTTACCCAAGAAGCCAAAGACCCCGGTTCCGGCGGTAGGCACGTATGGCAGGTACAGCAGGCCCATGGAGGCGAAGAGCGCGACGGGAAGTTTCCAGTCCCAGCGTCGCCATAAGGCAGGAAGCAGCACCAGCGGGAAATACTTTACGAGCGCCGCACCGGCAAACAGAACACCCGTCAGACCCTGTCTGCGGCAAACAGCCGCCCAAATCCCCAAAACGAGAAAACCCGTCGCGGCCGCATCGATATGCGCCTGTGAGGAAAACTCCCAAATGGGCAGTGGGTGCCAAGCGTAAATCGCCACCCGCGAAATTGGCAGCTCTTCAGAACGCAGCCAGCCAATGAGCCCAAGTAGAATCACAAGTTCGAAGGCGAACATGATCGCTTTCATGCCGCCGATTCCATCGTAGATCGCGACACCCGCCATGAAGACCAGTTGGGCCATCGGCGGGTAGATCGTAACGGCCGTTTCTTTCTGGTTGATACCGGGATAGATCTCGCTGTCGCGCAAGTGCGCGAGGCGCTCACCAGCGGGTGGGTAGAGGTAGGGGCTGACGCCTTCCCACCCGAGTCGGCCATCCCAAACGTACCGCAAAGCATCTGTCGTGAGATCTGGTAGCGCCGTCATCGACACGGCACGAAGTCCGACCGCCGTAATAAGGATGATCGCCACAGTCCCCCATCCGCCCGGCCGTCTCAGGACCAGCAAAATGGCAATGAGATAGATCAGGCCGTGCAACAAAAAAGCAGTCACAAAGGGCCAAGTGTCTCGCGGGTGGACCAGCGGCACCGCCGCAGCAGTTGCAACAATAAGCAATAAGGCAGAGAGCACGAGGAGCGGCCGTGTCTTTACCGTCGCCGCGAAACTGTCATCATTGGTCATTGCAAAAATTCGTGCCCTGTCAGTAACCTACGTGACATGTTGAAACACTCCATACGTCTTAATGAAAACTGCGACGACACAACTCTTGTTGATTTGTGCGACAAAAGGATAGGATTGCTGCGCTGCAGCATGAGTTAGACTCTCAAAGGCTCGGCCAATAGGGGCTCTGCGCCCGGTCAGGTGCCATTCATCTGTGATGGGAGATCATAAAGCGTTCGCTAGAACGTGAACGAAATTTGGATGTAAACGGCCGATTTCGGGGTTATGCGAAACGATCGGCCAATACGCCGTCAGACGTCTGTCACGGTCCTGACCCAATCCTCGGGCAGGTAATCCACGAGGGCGGTTGTGGCGTTTTAATCAACGTTGTGAAGTGTACCTGCCTTCAGTCGGAAGAAGTCTAAACGATTGAATTTGGACACTTCTGCACATCCGTTGGAGATGAGAATGAGATCGAGCGCGGTTAAATCCGCAGTTATTGAAATCGATTGGTCAGCACAAACTGTTCTGCCGATTGAATTCCAGGGTCGGGAGCTGAATCTTGAAGCTCGGGCCTATCAAGGCAAAGATCCTGAGGACCAAGCTCTCGTTTTGATCAACCGGGCGACAAACGGTCAGAGCGCGACAACGCCGATCGTTCGCGTTCACTCAGGTTGTGTAACGGGAGACATTTTTCATTCGCTGCGCTGCGATTGCTACAAACAGCTGCAAGCTGCAATGGAAGTCATTGTGGATGCGCCGAACGGTATCTTGGTCTACCTGCCGTCGCACGAAGGACGCGGCATCGGTTTGGTCAACAAGATCCGAGCATATGCGCTTCAAGACGAGGGTGTGGACACGGTCGACGCCAACGTTCAGATCGGTGCTCCCATCGATGCGCGAGACTATACGCTCGCGACAGACATTCTGTTCGATCTAGGGTTCCCCGAAATCAAGCTGTTGACGAACAACCCAGCAAAGATCGAGGCCCTACGCGCGCGCGGCATCAATGTCGTTGAGCAGGTCTCGGTCGTCACTGAGCCATCGAAACACAACAAGCGCTACCTTGAAACAAAACGAGAGCGCATGGCGCACAAGCTTTAATGATTGAGACACGGGCAAAGGCCTGTGTCGGAAGGTAAGTCTTGAAGGGGCCGCTGGCAATTCGTCGGCGGCCCCTTTTCGTTGCTGCTCGCAGGTCTAGCCGACACACCGCCGACTCAAGGCTCTGCCGTTGGTTCCGCAAAGCCACCTTCGCGAACCATTCGCGCAAACATCCCATCTTGTTTGACGAGGTCTTGGAACGTGCCCCGTTCTATAATGCGGCCACCATCCAATACAAGGATCTCATCGGCATCTGTCACGGTCGACAGCCGGTGCGCGATGATGAAGGTCGTGCGCCCTTTCCGCAGTTTGTCGAGCGCCCGCTTGATGCGCGCTTCCGTTTCGGCATCCAAAGCGCTTGTCGCTTCATCGAGGATCAGGATTGGTGCCGCTTTCAGAATCGCTCGCGCGATCGCAAGCCGTTGCCTTTCACCGCCGGACAACGATGCCCCGCGCTCACCGATAACGAAATCATAGCCGTCGGGTTTGGCCATGATGAAGTCATGCGCCTGGGCAAGGCGTGCAGCTTCTTCCACTTCGGCATCATTCGCGCCAGGCCGCCCAATGCGTATGTTTTCGCCAATAGTGCGGTTAAAGAGCCCTGCATCCTGGAAAACAACGGCGATGGTGTGCCGAAGGGACTGCAAAGTAACCTCGCCAATGTCGCGTCCATCAATTGCGATTTGACCTGCATCGGGGGCCCGCAGACGTTGCAGCAAAGCAAGCGTGGTCGTTTTGCCCGATCCTGTCGGTCCCACCAGCGCGATCGTCTGACCGGCTTTCGCTTCCAGTGACAGGTCAAAGACACCCTGATCGCTCTCTCCGAATCTGAACGTCACGTTGTCATAGGTGACGCTGCCGCGCGGGTCCGCTAGCGGTGTCGCGCCAGACGAATCGGTGATCGCCGCACGCTCATCAACGAGTGCAAAATAGTTTTCAAGCGCGGGCGCTGCTTGTTGCACGCGGACGATGAAAGCCGAAAGTTGGTCGAGCTTGCCGATCAAGACATTCGCCAGCGCCACAAACGACACGATCTGACCGACGGAGACCTCACCTTGTGCCGCAAGCAGCGAGCCAATGGCAAAGATCGCGACCATGGCCAGCGACGCTGCTGCACGTTGCAGCACGGCGAGAATGCCCCACCACGTCAGAACCGGATATTGCGCATCGAGCAGTTGTTTGGTCATGCCGCGCACCGCTTCGGCTTCCGCGGCAAGTCGCGTGTAGCTTTGCACGACCGTGACGTTGCTAATCACATCGCCGACACGCCCACTAACGCCATAGCGATGTTGTTCAGCCTGCATCTGTCCCGAATGCGTCTTCGAAATCACATGCAGGTTGAGGAGCGTGTAGCAAACGGCAAGGACGGCAAGAATAAGCGCCATCCGCCAATCGATCATGATCGCGACAGGCACCAGCAAGACGATTGTGACAAATGCTGTGATTTGTTCGCGCAGCGCCCCTAACCACAGCCAGAAGAGTTCGTCAGTGCCCCGCAATACGGCACCCACGACAGCGCCCGAGCCTCTGTCCGCATGGTAGCTGAGAGGCAGCGTGATGGCCTGCTCGAAGGCGTCTGACAGGGCTTGCAGCCGTCGTCGGTGCGCCAGCCGGTCAGCAAAAACCGCAACCACCACGCTGGCCAGAATTCCAAACAACCCCAAGGCCGCCCAATTCAGGATCAAGCCACCTGCCGCTTTGCTGTTCGCAATCGCATCGACAACCCAACCAAAAAGGACCGGCTCGGCAAGCTGCACAGCGGCGATGGCAAGCCCCGCAAAACACAAAGACAAAGCTAGTTGCCAGTCGCTCCCCAGCATTCGCAAAGCCCGCATATACGTGTTAGCGAGGCGGCGAACGCTGGTGGTGTCTTTTTCGGAAGTGGAAGCGGTCAAGTCTGATTGCTCGTATTGGGTCGGTCTGAACAGAGCGCCACGGCTGGGAGGTGTGGCAAGCTCCTACCACTTCGCCATCACTTTGGCACTTCGATGGTGGCGTTTGCGGTCAATTCAGCGCAAGGATCGCCGCTGAATTGTCAGAAAGTCGAGTGCAATAAAGCCGCCAGCGCAAATTGCAGCAGAAAATTGCGCGGCCATGACTTGATCGTGACCGGGCTCGGCTGCCATAGGAAAGCGCAAAACACGAAAGAATCGCGGCATTTCCCATTCCACGAATAGCCAGGAGCCATGTCCATGCTGCCCAAACCGCGCGCCAACCTGCAGCCAAACACCGCAGATTTCGAGCGCTTGCCGCTTGTCACGCCAACTGGGTTCCGCGAATACGATGCGCGCTGGCTGTTTCCCGATCAAATCAACCTGATGGGTCTTAACGCCGTCGGTCTCGGGCTTGCCAAGCTTTTTGATAATCGGGGTGTTAAGAAACGCATTGTTGTTGGCCACGATTATCGCGCCTATTCGGCCCAGGTGAAACAGGCCTTGATGACCGGCCTCCTCGGCGGTGGCTTTGAGGTTCACGACATCGGCCTGGCCTTGTCACCAATTGCTTACTACGCGCAATTCGCCCTCGACGTCGAAGGCGTCGCGATGGTCACGGCAAGCCATAACGATAATGGCTGGACGGGGATCAAAATGGGCCTCGGCCGCCCGCTGACGCTTGGCCCCGAAGAAATGAGCGAACTAAAGCAAATCGTTTTGGAAGGCACATATGAAGCTCCAGGCGGCGGGCGCTACATCTTCGTCGCCGATATGGCTGACCGCTACTTGGCCATGCTGACAGACCGGCCAAAGCTCACGCGTCGTCTCAAAGTCGTGGCCGCGTGCGGCAACGGGACGGCCGGTGCCTTTGCCCCGCAGGTCCTGGAGAAGGTCGGCTGTGAGGTCATCCCGCTTGACGTCGAACTCGACCACTCCTTCCCGCGCTATAACCCCAACCCAGAAGACCTACAGATGCTGCACGCCATCGCAGAAGCTGTGAAGGAACACGGTGCCGACGTCGGTCTTGGCTTCGATGGGGATGGTGACCGTTGCGGTGTGGTCGATAACACGGGCGATGAGATCTTCGCCGATAAGGTCGGCGTCATGCTGGCCCGTGATATTTCTTCGCTCCACGAAAACGCAAAGTTCGTTGTCGACGTGAAGTCGACAGGGCTCTTCGCAACCGACCCTGTTCTGATTGAGAACGGCGCGACAACGACCTACTGGAAAACCGGTCACTCCTACATCAAGCGCTTTTCACATGAGACGGGTGCCCTGGTAGGTTTTGAGAAATCCGGCCACTTCTTCTTCAACCCCCCGCTTGGCAACGGTTATGATGACGGTTTGGTCGCGGCTCTCGCCATCTGCGACATGCTCGACCGCAATCCGGACAAGTCGATGGCTGATCTCAAAGAAGCGCTACCGAAAACCTGGCAGTCGCCGACGATGTCTCCGAAGTGCGGCGACGAAGTCAAATATGGAGTCGTCGACCGCATCATCGACATCTACAAAAAGCGCATCGAAGCTGGTGCGAAAATCGGAGGTCAGAATGTCCGCGAGTTGATCACCGTGAATGGTATTCGCATTGTCCTTGAAGATGGAACCTGGGGTCTGGTCCGCGCTTCCTCGAACAAGCCTGAACTTGTCATCGTCGTCGAGAGCCCAACGTCGGAGCAAAATATGCGCGACATCTTCGTTGACATTGACGTGCTGCTGTCCAAGCAACCTGAAGTCGGCGAGTACAATCAGAAGATTTGATCCGCCGCAGCAATCGCATAACGCGGCTTACAAGAGCCACAAAAAACGGGCGCAGCTTCTTTTGAGCTGCGCCCGTTTTCTTCTTCCATAGAACCTCATCCAATCAATCGCCTTCGCCGCTCCAGGACACAGGGAAGCGTTCCGGCTTGCGCACCTTGCCGTCGCAGGTTTCTTTCTGGCGAAACTTCTGCAGGTAGAAGGCTTGTTCGCGGAATGAAAAGCTATGGCGTTCGAACGATCCGCAATCGCGATTGGGCGAGTAAAATTGATGGCCGGTCAAGGTGCTCGATTTCTTGTCCCAAGCTGCGTTGATCATGAACGATGGGTCTGCGCCATCCTCAGCTGAGGAGTGCTGAAACGCGACCTGCTTAAACCGCCCCGCAGTTTCCATCACCGCGTAGTATGGAACGTTCAGGTCCGCCACCTGGCAGGGTACCAGGTGTAAGAAGACCCCTGGCTCTAGATTAATCGACTGAGCACCGAATGCACGAATAGCTGCAGGCAGATCACAGCCGAGCGTGCGGTAACCGTAAATCAGAACCTTGTCGTCAATCTTCTTCTCAGAAAAGACCCGCATCGTTTCGCCAAGCCCGCTTTCCTCGTCGATAATCTCCGGCGGCGCTTCCGCGGCAGTTGCACGCGGAGCGTCATCCTCACCTTCGCTCAAGCTATGCTCCGGGTCGAGGATCTCAGATGATTTCTCATCACTTTGCGGTTTTGCAGGTGCTTTAATCGCGGAAAAGTCATGATAAGACACCGCGCCGAAATATTCCCCACCTCGCACCACAGCCGCGTCTTCTCGGTCAAGTCGGCCTTGTGCGATGTCCATCATTGCGAGCGCAGAAGATACACCCTGGATCGACAGATCATAGGTAACGACACCGGCCTTTCCGCCAAAGCCAATTCTGATCTGCGCAAACCGACCCACCCTTAACTTGTCGATGGCCCGATCTTTGAAGCTGACCGGGAACGTCATCTCGTTCCCTTTATAGACCTTTTTCACTGGGCCATTGAGCGTGAACTCGTGCCCGACCACCGTTACCTCAACCGGCATGCCGACTTTTAATGCGGGGCTCTTCGGTCGGACTGTAATGAAGATTTTGGACTTGGCCTTCCCGCTTCGCTCAAGCTTGAGCGTGACTTTGGCACCCCTTTTGGACGCCCCAACCGTTCGCGCAATGCAATAGCCATTTTCTCGGCAAGAGACACTCCAATCCCGGGCAGGTTGTTGTTTGAAAGCAATCTGCGCCTGCGCAGCCATGGCGGCTCCCGTCAGCCCAACCGCAAGTGCAAACCAACCAAAACCAAACTTCATTTTTATTGCCTCCCGCTCTCAGCCGCCAAAAGCTCGGCCAATATCTCCCTTGCACATTCTCCACGCCATGTCTTGAAAAGCAGTCTCTACAATTAGTAGACAAGACTAAGCCAATTGATTTCGGCGTGCGTTTTAAGATCCATTAACACCCTCCGTGCTAGCGTGATTGGGACTGTGTTTATGAGTATGCGTTTTTATGTTGAGTACGGCGTTGAATATAGCCCGTTCGGGGCTGATGGCTGAATCGCTGCGCGTGCAAACCGCTGCGAGCAACATCGCTCATGCCTCCGACCGCGGGCCTCTTCCTGAAAAGGGCGCCGAAATGTCGGGTGAAAACGAACTATTTAAACCCTTAGAAGTCGTCCAGTCCCCGGTTATCACCGGCGGCGTTCCAGGTGGCGTCCAGGCTACGACCACACAAATTGCGCCATCCTATATTCCTGTTTACGAACCCGATTCAGAGTTTGCCAACGAAGACGGCATGGTCGCAGCACCAAACGTCGACATCGCCCGCAACATGACGACGCTCGTCGAAGCCAAAGCAGCCTACAAGGCAAACCTGATGGTCATCGAAACAGTTGATGACATGTACGATGCATTGTTTGACGTCATGTCTGATCGAGATGACGAAGACGATCGCCGCTACCGCTAACTGATTTCCCTCCCACTTCAGCTTGCGCAATGGTGAGTTTGTGGCGACGGCCACGCGCTCGAACTTCGCCGTGAGAGACCCTAGTCGAGAAAATCCCATTCGCTGGTCCTGATACCCGTCGAGGTGTCGGTAACAGGTTTCCTAATCCGCGCACCCCGTTTGGAATGGCCTTCGCAGCAGCGATTGAACCGGCTGAGGAAAAACAACCAAACAACAAGCTTCGAAGAAGCTGTGGGTGCCTTCCTCGCCCTGCGCGCGAGTCAGTTGGCGGACACAGTCGCAAGTTAGTGACATGCCGACCTTCTAAGATTGCAGCGCCCCTCAACCAAAGTCGCATGTGCGACAAGAACTTACGCGCGTTCAGCAAGCCTGGAGCAAGCAAGGTTTCCTAAACTTAAAGTGGTGCCATTCTAATTTTTGGATTGCTTGAAAGCTATGTTGAAACCCACAGGCCTATTGGATCAGTTCGAACACTTCGAACCTGATCAGACTAAAGCTTTTTCAAAGCTCAACACAAAAATCGATGCCGAAATCGGTCAGATTATCGATGACTTTTATTCGATCATCGGCCGCGATCCAGATTTCAGTTCATTCTTGGCAAAAGGCCCCGGCGTCTCGGCACTCAAAACTGCACAGCACGACCACTGGCGCGCCTTGCTGACCGGTGAGGTCAATGATGAACTGCGCCGGCGTGGACGCCGTATTGGAGCCGCCCACGTTCGCATCGGTTTGCCGCCGAAACACTACATCGCATCGTATGCCTTTGTCGTCGAACGACTGATCGCTGCGATATTGGGGAAGGGGCCAAACACGGCTGCAGTGACGGCAGTTGTGAAGGCCATAATGATCGACATGGAGTTGGCCTTATCGAACTACTTGGATATGGCCAACGCAGAGGTGAAGCGAAAAGAACTAGAACATTTCACTAGTGCGATCGACGAAGAATTGACCCAGTCTAGCAAGCTCGTCGACCGCATGATTGGCGAGATAGGAAGTGCCCTCAGCCGCCTCGGCGCGACTATGGATGACGTCGAGAAAGCCGAAACGATACTCGATAAGTCAGCAGAGACCGCCTCAGGCGCGACCCAGTCTGTTGCGGCAGCCGTCGAGGAGATGCACGCGAGTAGTCAGGAAGTGGGTGCCCAAGCACAAAAGGTTTCTCAACTTGCCAACTCAGTCGTATCTGAAACTGAGTTGGCCGAGAAATCGATGAGCGACCTCACGACCTCTGCATCGCACATCGCTGACGTGACGCAACTCATCGATGGCATCTCGCGTCAGACAAATCTGCTTGCGTTGAACGCGACAATCGAAGCTGCGCGCGCAGGCGAAGCCGGAAGCGGATTTGCGGTTGTGGCCAGCGAAGTCAAAGCGCTGTCACAGCGTTCAACTGCTGCAGCAAAAGAGATTTCCAACCAAATCGATTCCGTTAGGCAGGCCGTTGATTCCACCGTTCGTGTTGTGCAGAAAATTGCCGAGATGGTGCACGAGGTTGGGCCTGCGGTGAATGCCGTAACACAAAACGTCGGCTACCAGATCGACTCCCTAAACGAATTGGCTTCGAGCGCCCAGCTTGCTGCAGAAAACGTAGAGTCCCAGGCCAACGCTGTTCAGATGTTGTCCGATGCCGTCAATGGCGCCAAGACATCTACCGACGAAGTAAACTTTGCTAACTCTCGGATTCAAAAAACCTTCGGGCGCCTGAACACAAGATTGAAGGTGACCGTCAAGAGTTTTGGCGATTTAGATGCGCGCGAGGACCCTCGTGTCCCCCTCAAACTTCCCATCAATTGCGAAGTCGATGGCGCCAATTTCCAAGGTACAACTTTGAATGTATCACCGGGTGGTTGTTTGCTGACACAAGTAAAAGAAAGCTACCAGGAGGGAACTCGTATTAAGCTCTCCATGCCTCAAGTTGGCGAGATCGAAGGCGTGATTCAGGGAACGCACCCATACGGATTACGGATCCAATTCATCAGAAGGAACCGCGCCACAGAAGAGTCGCTTCAGGCTTTGCTTGCTCGAAGCATTGCCGCGAACGCGCATTTCAAGAAGAAGCTCATCCAGACTCGCGAGCAGGTCGAAGCGGCCTTTGAGCGCGGCATTGGCGCGGGGCAGGTCAGCTTGGAAGACTTGTTCGATGATGACTACGTCGTCATTAAAGGCACCAATCCCGAGCAGGTCACGACAAAGTCGCTAAGCTTCCTGGAGAGCATTCTGCCTAGCATCCAAGAACCGGCAGCAGCCTTCGACTCCCACGTTGTCTTTTGCGCCGCTGTGGATCGTAACGGCTACTTGCCAGTTCACAATGCAGCGTTCTCGAAGCCCCAAGGAGACGATCCGGATTGGAACAATGCGAACAGCCGAAATCGCCGTATCTTCGATGACATCGTTGGGTTAAGCGCAGCACGTAACGTTAAAGAGTTGCTCGAACAAACTTATCCGCGAGACATGGGCGGGGGTCGCATTGACTTCATGGTCGATGTGTCGACGCCAATTAAAGTCCGGAACCAACATTGGGGCAGTTTGCGAATGGCGATCAAATTCTGATGGTCGTAGGGCTCCTGTGCTGATCGATCATCCGTCGATCGGCCCACAGTCCTTGCGGCTAAAATCGATCAAGTCATCCTTGATGACGGGCGGGCTGAGTTTTCATGTCCGATCTGCATTCTAGCGGCGGCACCGACGTCACTAAGGTGTTTTTCATTCGCGCCGGTTGCCGGGCGCCTCCGATGTTCAATCGCTCGTCATTATTGTGCCCCAGCGACGCAACGCCGCAAATCAGACTCCTGGAGTTTAGTGCCATAATTCTCAGACCGTCGCGACGTTAGATCGTGTCGGTGTTAAGCAGTTTTCGGAATAGAAAAGTAGTATTGATATGCAACAAGTCTCTTACGATTCGAGCATCCAGTTTTCCAAACAAACCAAGCAACAACAGAGCGTAGTTGTTCGTCGAGCAGGTCATCAGGATATCCCAGCACTTATGGAGTTGTCCTACGACAGCGCGAGCGAGTCGGGCGTGGTCGAGCAATACTGTGAGCAGCACAACCGCGAGCATATGACAAGTGTACTGGATCGTGGTGTCAGCTTTGTTGCCTGCTCAGGGGAAGACGTCATTGGTGCGGTTTTATTCGTTCCGATCGATACGGGTTATTCGCTTCTGAAGCATATGGAATCTGCGCACCTATATGTCCGCAATGGGCGCCGTTCTCTGTCGGTTGTCCGCGCGCTCATCAAGGCGGTCAAAGACTATTCGACCGAAAACAACATTGTCATGTTTATGCATCAAGTGTCTTATCCGACGGCGATAGCCGGGGAAAAGGCCCAGACCACCCGGGTCGCGGCGCTTTACAAATACTTCGGCCTGGAAGGTTCTTACGGCGCGTCTTATGTTGTCCGACCGGGTCAGCCCTAGTCCAGCTGCCCAGGGCAGTGCCTTAAGTTATTGCTTCTTCGAATTCGCATCCTGTTGATCGGGATGCGTTTCGTTGAGGGTTTCTCTCAGTGGCGATGGCACGATCGGTTCAATGTTTTCCAACCGATCGCTAAGCTGCCGGTGCTCGGTCCGCCAATGCTTGAACCAACGGCGAATGGCAGGACTGAAGCTGAGAAGAATCGCACCGCCAACGAGCAATAGTGGCAGCCCGAGCGGTAACGGCAGCGGCAGCAGAAGCGCCCCTGTCACAAAGGTGAAGCCGCCAGCCAGCAACATCAACACTCTGATCATCAAGGTCCTCGGTTCTTCACACGGCTGCTGTGCCACACAAACTAGCGAAGAGGCACCTGCCCGCGACGGGAGAAAGGACGGAACAGATTTCCCAACCAACAAGTTATCAGACGTGTCGAGTGACGGCCACCAACCTGAAAAGACTGGCAGCCATCACAGCTAACGAGTTCGTGCCAGCCAGTCTGGATCACGAAGCTGGCTTTTGAATGACTTCCATATGCGGATAAGGAATAGAGATGCCAGCCTTGTCCAAGCTCTCCTTGGCACGTTTTGTGAGCTCGAACTTGAGGTCCCAATAATCGGCAGCTTGGCACCAAACCCGCATCGTGATGTCCACCGAACTGTCGCCAAGGTTTGTGACCTTTACAAACGGTGCGGGTTCATGGCTCGCGCGCGGGTCAGCATCAATGACGTTCTTGATGGTCTGGATCGCAACATCCATGTCAGCCCCGTAGTCGACGCCAAAGACGATATCGACGCGGCGGCGATCATGCGCCGAATAGTTGACAATCGAAGTAGACCAAGCTTCCGAATTCGGGATGATGATCTGAACGTTATCGGCGGTCGCAAGCTCGGTGGCGAACAATGCGATCTTCTTTACCGTGCCGGAGTGTCCGGCAACCTCCACAAAATGACCAATCTTGAATGGCCGGAAAATCAACAGCATGACGCCTGAGGCGAAGTTCGCCATCGTGCCTTGCAGTGCCAGACCGACCGCAAGCGTCGCAGCACCCAAAATTGCGACGAGGGACGTCGCTTCAATCCCAAACAAGTTAAGAATTGCAATTGCGACAATGGCAAGAGCCAGCCAACGGACAAGGCTCTGGGCGAAACCTGCAACGGCCTCATCGCCCTGGGTGCTGGTAAGCACGGCAGATTGCGCCCGCTGCGAAACCCAGGATGCGACGCGCGATCCGACAATCCAGATAATGATAGCGGCTGCGATTAGAAATGCGAAGTGAAGTGCAATGTCGGTATATTTGGAGATCTGATCAGGGCCAAGATCGAGCCCGAGAATTCGGAACATGGTTGCCTCATTCGGTCGTTGTCTTTAGCAGGCGCAATGGGCCCGCAGCTCATGACAGCGACTTGCTCGCACAGCTCACCTGCGCCGGCAACCAAACCGTGCGCCTACGTTGTTAATTGCGGTAATATGGCCCACCACAAAACGCCATTTAATCCTCAGGTCGAACCTTCGCCACGCGTTTCCGAAGTCCAAACACGCACGTTCACCGAATGCTGATGCGATGTGACTGGCACAGCCGAAAGATCGCGCCAGAATGATTGCAAACTTGGCGCAACGCGCTGCACGCGCAGAACTCACGCAAGCCCGCCACACGCCGCAATCTGTACAGCCAGAAGCTGTGGCGGGTTGTTTGGCAGAAAAACAAACAAAGCAGGCGAAAGGCCCATCAATGCCAGCGGCTATCGACTCAAGATCCCGAACCTTCCTACTCGCGTTGTTATTCGCGTTTTCGTTACATTGGGCCAACACGCCGCACGCGTATGCAGCGCCGCTACCAGACTACGTGATCGAAAAATTTGGCAAACCACCCGCCATTCCAAAAGACCCGCTGTCGAAAGAAGTGCAATCCGCTGTACAGGTCGCCTTTATCGACATCTTGAAGGAAGCGAAAGGCAGCAATAACCGGGGGCAGGCTCTCGATGTCATTGCCGCGTCGAGAGATCCGCGGATCGCCTGGATCATCACTGACCTCATGCGATTCGTCACTGAGCCGAACCTGCACATAGGTCTCGCAAGTTTTGCCGCTAACCTGCTTGCCATCAAGCCACCGAATGAAAACCACTGGGGCGTCATAACGGATCATTTGATTGCCTGGGATATCCCAGCGCCCCCAGATTATCTGCAGGCGAAGCGAGAAATCTTTACAAGCTTCGTGCCTGGCTGGGACAAGATATTCGTCGACGGCGATATCGACTGGCGGCACGTGTCCTGGGGCGGCGTCCTGATCGATGACCGCAAGTACGACACGACCGATGAGTTGTGCAATTGCATCCCAGCAGCCGACAACCCGAAAGTGAGCAGCGCAAAAGATGCAACGTGGCTCAAAGACGAAGATATCGTTTTCGGCATCGAAGTGAATGGAGAGTATCGGGCCTACCCGCGCCGCATTATGGAAGTGCGCGAAATGGTCAATGATACGCTTGGCGGCCGGCACCTTGGTATTCCCTACTGCACGCTGTGCGGCGCAGCCCAGGCCTACTTCACCGACGAATTGCCTGATGGAATTGAGCGACCAGTTTTACGGACGTCTGGACTGCTGATCCGCTCTAACAAGGTCATGTATGACATCAACACGTACTCGGTCTTCGATACCTTCCTGGGCAAGGCCGTGACAGGACCGCTTGCCGAAAAGAAACTGCAACTAAAGCAAGCAAGCGTGGTCACGACCGATTGGGGAACATGGAAGAAAGCCCACCCTGAAACAACCGTTCTGGTCGAAGCGCTGGCGCTCGGGCGTGACTTCGATTTCCGCAACGGCCGGGATGCCAACGGTCCGATATTCCCTGTCGGTGACGTTGACCCACGATTGCCCGTTCATGAAGACATCATTGGTGTCGTCACTGCGTCAGGCAAGCCAGTCGCATTCCAGCGAAACAAGGCATTCGTGGCTTTGAAAAAAGGCAATGAGATCGCCTACGAAAATGTTCGTCTAAAACTGGAGGCCGGCGGCATTAAAGCAGTAGATTTGGACGGGTCCGATCTTGGAAGCCACCAAGCCTTCTGGTTCGCATGGTCTCAGTTCCATCCTGAAACTGAGCTCTGGTCTGGCTGAAGTTTCGACGTGGCACCTAGCCTCACTCGGCATGTATTTTTGTGTGGTCGAACCACGCAAACATGGAAAATCTCTTCCAAGAACGCGGTGCCGCCCAACTTCTCTGACATTCTCCGTATCGTGCGAAAGCGAGGTGTTGATCCAGCGCGCAGCGATCAGGAACCGGGTGCATGCCTGTACAAGAAGTAGCCATTTGCGGGCTTGTCGAGGTCGAAGAGACTGCTGCTCTCTTCAAGGCAACGCATTTGTTGTCGCTGATCGAACCGGGGCGACGGCTTCGGCGGCCTGATACAATCGAACGTGCCAATCACCTCGTCCTGATGTTCAAGGACACCTGGAACCCTCGCCTACTATTGGCTCCTGCCGAAGAGCATATCGTACGTATCAATGAATGGGTCGATAGTCTGCCAAGCGGAAGTCGGCTGCTTGTCCATTGTTTCGCCGGTGTTGGTCGGTCGCCCGGGGTTGCATTGGGTATCCTGGCTAAGTCAATGCCACCCGAGAGAGCAGTTGAAATGGTTTTCGAACTCCGCCCAATAGCCGCACCAAACGCCCTCGTGGTCAAACTATGGGACCAAGTGCTTGGCTTCGATGGCAAACTTTTGGGCGCGTTAGAAGAAGCCATTGGCGTGAAGCTCGAAGATTAAGAAACAGGGGGATTTTCGACCGCGCTTGCGAGTAAGCCCCTCCTTTTTTCACCCAGTTTTTCTTATTATGGCTCCGCACTCGAAGAGGAATACAGGACCGCTCAAGAATGATCCGGAATAAGCGCGTCAAACCTCTTTCGCGAAAATGGGTAGGGCTTTGGCAGCACCCACTTGTGAAGTTAGCAGCAAGAGAGAGCAACGTTAGCGCCTTGAGGTTAGACCAGCGATTTGGGTTCAAGCGTATAAGGTCGAAAAAACAGAAACTTAGCGACCAAGACAATGCTGTTGTCATGATGGCCGCGACGCGCAACACTTCCTTGCAGCCACCACCCGGTCATGCGATGCGTGCAGATCTCTAAACCAACGCTCGTACAAAACAGTCCAGGAACGTCTATTGGCAACGGCTGATCAACAACGCCGACTTCGACGTGCCCGTTTTCAGAAGTTATGTCGCGCTAATCATCGCTAGCGGAGAAGGATTCCTGCTTGCAAGTGGAGTTCGGCAAGCGACGTGATGAGCCACGCGGGAACTGTAAGGACTTTGTCCGGCCTTCCAAATATCGTTCAGCCTTTGCAGGCTCGTGGACTGGTTCCTTTAGCGAAGCGGTACCGGCTATTGGGAACCAATGCCCCCAAAAGATATGGTTTTGCCTGTCACTCCACTCAGTTGCGTACCTCCAGTCGTCCCTGGTGCTAAATCATTGTCTCTTCCTCACGCGCAACAAATCAATCCCGCGCAAGAAACTCAGCGGACAAGCCAGTGTCGCTGGAATGCCAGCTATCCCGTTTTTTGCTTCTAATTGCGTTGCCAGTTTGCATCTGGCATGGCAGTTAACTGAGCATACTGGTTGGGGGCGTGGGGCATGCCGCTTTTTTTGTTGCGTAATTTGTTGCGAAGCTTTTTCGCCACCTCTGGTGATGGGCAACGCCACGCGTTTTTATTGGCCAACTCTGACTACACAAATCTCAATCCACTCTCCAATCCGCCAAACGATCTTGAGGCGACGAAGCAAGCTTTTGAAAGTCTTGGCTTTAAAGTCACGGCTCGTCAGAACTTGGATGCGACGAATACAAGGAGATACGTTGAGGAATTTTTGTCCAACATCAAGGAACAACGAAACAAAGGCTTTGATGTCGACGATCTGATTTTTTTTTACTCCGGACACGGAATCCAACTGGTCGACCAGAATTTCATTGTGCCGATTGATTACGATGTGTCGCGTGAGCTAGGCGGATTGTTTAACGTCCAAGATGGGTTTCTCAGCGAAGCTGTACAGCTGGCGAAGAACAAATTTGTTTTCCTCGATGCCTGCCGGGACAGCGCCGGGTTGAGCCGTGACCTACTGGCAAGACCGAGGCCGCTACTACTCGGACCACAGGTCTCACAGTTGGCTGCCAGCCGAAGTGGCACCATGGCGCGATCCAGCAATGCTGCAACAGAAACCTCTTTGGCGAGCACGGGAAACCAGATTGATCATAGGAACACCAACACATTCATAGTGTTCTCAGCGGATCAAGATGATGTTGCGCTTGACGGGCGCGGGAGTACGAGCCCGTTCACGAGCGCCCTGGTCGAAAACCTCTCCGTGCGCGGTCTTGACGTATTCGATTTAACTCAACGCGTTGCGAGAAAAGTCAGGGCCACAACGGCGAGTAAAGATTGGGCGCAGATACCTTGGGTCCACTCGAATTTCTCCCGACCTTATAGCTTGTGGCCACGCCCCTCATGGCTGGGGCGCGCACTCGCATCTTGGGGCGCGCTGGCAGGAATTATCCATTTCTTGGTGTCGTTCAAGGCCTCTGGCAATGGCCACTTGAAGCCGCTTGAAGGCCATGGCTACTGGCTATTGTTGTCATCGCTCACGATGCCGATCGGCCTTGGATTGATGGTCTATCTGTGGGGCACGCCGAGAGATTGGGTGGTCCGCACGAGGTTGCCCAAGTGGTCAACCGCTGTTGCAACGACCGTGATCGCGTTCATCGTTTTGGCATTGTGCCGGATCTGGTTTGAATATCTCAATCCGTGGGAATTCTACAGCAAACTCAAGCCGCCTGAGACCTGCGCATCCGGTTGGTTCAAATGCTTGTATGATGACAAGAATGATAACATGCGCCTGCTGCTTTACGTCATCACCTTGCCGACGACACTTGCTGGGTTAGGAGCTGCTGCTTCAGGCGCGTTTTTCGTGAAGGAACTTAATCGCTCGGCGCCATTGGCAGCGGCGGCATTGGTTGGCTTTCTGGCAAGCGCTTGCTTTGTAGTTTTCGCAGCTGTGCGTGCGGTCTTTGGGCAAAGCGTGGAGGGTAACTTCGGTGTTGGCGAATACTTACTAATCTTGTTCCTTGTCATCTTTTGGCAAGCCGCGCTCGGTTTCATTATTGGCGCTTCGTACTCCCGATTTAATCCCGGCGTTGCGGAGCCCAAAGGCATTTTCATTGACCTATTCACGCCAAGAGTCTCAAAGCGGGAGTCGTTGTCATGAGCTTGAGGATCAATACCCCGGAAAGCGTGACCCATCAGCAAGAGCGAAGCGCGCGCAAACGGCGGTCCAGCCGCCGTTATCGTGGTGATTATAATGAGCATATACCTGGTTTGCAGGAGCTCCACGATGGCGATGTCGAACATGTCTCGAGCCCAGACGGATACATGGCAAAACTTGTCAAGTTGGTGCCAGCGGAAGCGATTGCACTCTACCCGTTTCTGCATGCAGGTGCTTTGGCCGTCGTGCAAAACGAAAACGGCGACATATCCGGATTGTGGTTGCCCGCGCTCGTAGGGTGGTTGGTGTTGGCCGTGGTGATACTGCTGAGATGGTTAGCGACTTTGGGGCCCGACGGGAAGGCACAATGGGGTGCGGTTGCCATTGCCGCGATCTCCTTTGTGCTTTGGGTGCCAAACCTAGGGAAATCCTGTGTGACACTCGACCCAGAGGATGCCGGGGCCTGTGCCAAGCGACCTGTTTATGAACGCACATCCTCGGATGTGCAGTTCCCCCGAGACGGTGCTTTGTTAAACCCGGCTCAAGCACAGGTTGGTTTGCCGAATGGCTTCATCCGAGCCCAAGTTACAACAGAGTTTCCGACAGCGGTTCCTTCACAGCCGCAAGCGCAACCTGAAGCTGTCATCTTCATTCCAGCTAACTTCGGTGTCTTTCACTTCGTCGATCCCGGCGCAGCCAAATACAAATACGAGCTGCGGGATTACATCGCGACGTTGCTGTTGGCTTTGTGGACCATACTCATACCCGCTTTTTACCGGCCACGACGATGAAGTGAGCCAGCCCTAATTTTCAATAAATAGGTGTAGAGTTTCTGAGTGGTGCGGCCATCATGTTTTTGAAAAGCAAAGTACAGTCTCAACGTTCTACCGCCGCTAACGGAGGAGGCACTAAAGGTAGCGAGGGTATACTTGAAGAAGATACCCAGCCAGTTGCGCCAAATTACGATGCGACCGGCAGCACAGAACCACCGGCGGATTTGGACCCCTCCACCTTTCCCGACCACGATGACGACCCGGAAGTTTTCGCCGAAATGGCGCGGCAACAGCGTGCTGAACGCCGTGCAGGTCAACGCAGATCACGCGTCTCCTGGCCGCGCAACGATGCTGACGCGCCCGACTATGCCCATTCACTCGTTGCGGAAGACTTTGGCATTGTCCCACGTAAGCGCTTCATGTTGACGCCCCAGGTCATAGACCTGCTCATCAAGGCGAACCGCTTCAAAGTGTTTGGGCCCAATGGCCGAATTGTTGTTGCCTTGCGCGGAGGCTGGATCGTTGGCGAACCGAGCCAACCGAATGTGAAAGAAGTCGAAATCGAGGACCGGCGGCCTGACCACAAAAAATTTCGCTGCATGATCGGCTATTACGACATGCCAAACCAGCTAGTGTCCGCGTTCCATTCCTCAACGGTGCCGATTCATTATGCCGTCACGAACTTCTTTAGAAAGAAATGGAACGCCAATCCCGGTACAAACATGCTGCCAACGGGTTGTTATGTTTTCCGCCGCGCGGGCCACAAATATAGCGGCAACACGTTCAAGATTAAGCCTGCTTTGCGCCTGACCGATCCGTCAAACCACAAAGCCGATGGAGCAGCCACGGTGCTGCGTTCTCTCGACGACGAGACCTATACGCACGAAGACTACTGGCACAATACAAAGCCCTACGACAACGTTCACTGCGCCTACTCAAAAACGAGTTTTAGCTCGTACGGTTGCCTGACGGTGCAGGGTGAAGACGGGCGAGCGGGTCCATGGAGAGACTTTCAGAAGCCTCTACGGTCAATGCCGTGGGACACGCCGATGAGCCTCGTTCTCCTCACGGGACGCGACGCCGCCATTGCTGCGGAGATCATCCGGCAGGGAAAACAAAACGATCCGGTTGTTGTCCGCAGCTGTTTGGAAAGACTACGCGTTGGTTCGGAAGGCGAGATCGTTCGTCAACTCCAACTGAACTTCGGTTTCTCTGGGAAGTCCAGCTACTTTGGACCAGCAACCCGCAAACGCCTTACCGAACGCGAGAAAAAAGAATCGGGCGTAAACACCGACGGTACCTACTCGCCCGCCGACGATGAGGCTATTGGATGGGGGCTGTTTGAGAAATATGGCCGTAATCTTCTGACCGGTGGCCAACAGGCTGCCGAAGCAGATGGCGCGACAGGTGCCGGCACAGGCGGCGGCCAGGGTGGCGATTCCGCCGACGGCTTTGGTATTGACCCCAATTCTTTGACCCTTCAGCCGACCGGTGGCGCGAACGCGAGCGTATCGGGTGATGGCAAGACACTGACTGTTGTCGGCGAAGGCATCTGGCGGGTTGGTCCGGGATTCGGTGAAGTCACCTTCACGCCCGAACCGGCGTTCCATGGGACGCCAACACCTGTTCGTTATGTCGCGAAGGATTTCTCGGGCGCAACCCATTCAGCGCTTGTCTCAGTGACCGTCAAACGGGTCAATCAGGCACCAACGGCGGCTGCGGATTCCGCTGTCGCTGAGTTTGGCGAAGCTGTCGAAGTTTCAGTGCTGGAAAATGACAACGATCCTGATGGCAAAATCGTGCCATCAAGCTTGAAGTTTGCCGAGGTTCCTGCCGGGTCACAACTCACCCGAGACGGAACTTTGATTGTGCCCGACCGCGGCATCTGGCGGATCACGCAGGATGCACGACTGCGCTTTGAGCCTGTCGAAGGTTTTTTTGGCAAAAGCCAGGTCGGTTACGAAATCACTGACAACGAAGGTGCGAAAGCAACGGCCACCGCTACTGTCACCGTCAAACCGCGCCTCTCACTTGCTGATGACACGGGCACCACCGATCAAGGCGTTCCGCTCACAATCGACGTGTTTGACAACGATACGTTGTTCGGCAAACCGCAAGTGGATGATGCAGATGCCGGTGCCACTACCGGGGTGGGAATTGGCAACTCGGGTCCCACACAGGACGGAAGCCAGACACCAGGCGGACCGGCAACCGAACCCCAAACCGATGCGGGCTCGCAGCCGCCTGTAACAACTCCGGTCGCAGCGAGTGTTCCCGTTCCTCTGGTCGACGCCGACCTTAAGAGATTTGCCAGCAGTCCGAAATCTGAAAGGTACCGCAAGGTTCTCGTTGAAAAAGGCGATGCAATTCTTGCTGATTATGGCATCAACGCCAACCCGCTGCGGATGGCGCACTTCATGGCTCAAGTCGGGCACGAGTCTGGCAAATTCAAAATCGATCGCGAGTCCCTCTACTATACAACACCGCGCGCTGTTCGTACCTCGTGGCCAAGCCGTTTCCCGACAGATGCATCAACACGCCCCTACCTGCGAAATGAGCAGGCGCTCGCAGCGCGGGTGTATGACAACCGCCCACAACTTGGGAACACGACTCCTGGAGATGGTTTCAAGTACCGCGGCCGTGGTCTCATTCAGATCACCGGCAAATGGGCCTACAACAAGTATGGTCGCGATCTTGGGCTCGACTTTGTCGGCAACCCCGAACTGGCGACTGACCCGGAAACAGCGCTCCGCATTGCGGCCAAGTTCTGGTTCGACCGCAAGCTAAATCGGTTTGCTGATCGCAACGACATCAAACGCATCACCTATTTTATCAATGGCGGCTATAACGGATTTGCGAGCCGAAAGGCGCACTTTGCTGAAGCTTGGTCGATTTGGGGAAGCGGGGAACCCAAACCCCGCCCGCTGGATTATCTTGCCCGGGGCGACAAAGGCGCAACGATCACCAAGCTGCAAAAACTGCTTACTCAGGCTGGCTATCCGCTCGGTGAGATTGATGGGGATTTTGGCGGCAAGACTGAAAAAGCCGTCATGCGCTTTCAGTTGGAAAACGGCCTAAATGTCGACGGCACCGTCGCGCCAAAGACGATGCAGCTTTTGGAGGCTGTTGCAAAAGAAAAGGCGTCAGAGGCTGGCGCACGTCGAAGCCGCACAACTCGCGGGCAACGTAGTGGGGAAACCCACGCTCCATCGCGCCGTTACAGCGACCGGGTTGAAGGGCCGCAGTGGGACCTCACGGAAAACATCAGGCTTATCTCCGTCCTGGTTGCGATCGCGGGACTTGCTATTGCGGTATTGTCCGGCGTCGGCGGCCCGGGAGGTAGCGGCGAAGAGCAAAACTGGTCCACCATCGGCGCTGTGATGGCTTTGGCCGGCACTCTTGTTTTCGCCCTGAGCTTCTTATCGAGCCGCGATGACAACGATGATGCCAGAGAAAATGAGGACACTTCTGACAATCTACAGCACGAGAGTGAAATCGACTACGAACCACCGCCTGGGTGGAGCGACGTAGAAACTGAAGGCTTCGAAGACGAACGGTTGCGGCGCAGCGCCAGAGAACATCAGCGCCGCAGATTTGGGGAGACGGATAAGAGAATCCGCGATCGGGGATTTGACGAAAGCTATTTTGAAGATCCGGAACCGGTCCGAGCCGCTCCAATCGCGCCGGAACACCGTGATACTGGAGACACGGGGCCGGAGGCAGGATCGCCAGCAGGCGTGCCCTCGAAGTTAGCTGAAGCGTCAAAAGAAGATCGCTTCCAAGCCTTAACGGAAACCGGTTCAGCAGATCCGGTCATCCAAGTTCAAGACAGCTTGACGCCCTTCCAGATCGAGAGCCGCGACGCACGTTTCGTGCTCATCAAGATGTTTGGAGGCGACAACGACCTCAGTGATGAAGTCGAATATGACCTGAGGGAAATGGAAGCGGCGAATTCCAGCGGAAGCCAGGTTGCAGTACTCGGGCTTGCTGATTTGTGGGAAGCCCCCGCCAGCGTCGTCGAGGTGACCACGAGTGGCAAACGGCGCACTGTCGAACCGATGGGCGAGATCGATACGGGTGACCCGGAAGTGCTCGCCCGCTTCCTGTCGCGCGCACTCATTAGTTTCCACCCCGACACCAGGATTGCAATTGGCTTCTGGGATCATGGCACCGGCGTTCTTGATGAAGCCGACAAGGATGAAAAGCTTCTCGACCGGTCACGCAGCGTTGGCCGTGCCGCCGCGAGGGTTCGCGACCGACGGCGAGGACGCCGCGGCAAGCCGGCACGCCGCCTCTTTCTGAGCCAGGAGCAACGCGAAGCGCTGGAAGCCGAGGCAGACACTCGGGCGATGCTGCATGACGATCTCTCGGGCGGTGTGCTGACAAACTTGGAAGCGGGCAAAATGCTCAAAGCTGCTTTTGAACGAGCCGGTCGCGGCAGCCGTCCCGTCGACCTCATGTATTCCGACACCTGCCTTAACGGCATGATTGAGGTCATCACCGAACTGGGCGACTATGCAGATGTGTTTGTAGCATCGGCCGACCTGGAGCCGGGTGAAGGTTGGGATTACGAAGGCTGGATCAATAAGACGAATAGGCTTGGTCACGCCGCTCGAACGGAGGATTGGGCGCAGGCGGCTGTCGAGACCTACGCGGACTATTATCGCGATGACCCGTCGGCGTATCCGATCACGCTCGGTGCTTTCGATACCGACAACGATATCATGGATCGATTTGCCGAATTGGTAGACGCCGCCTCTGAGCCAGGACAAGCCGGTCGTGAAGCCTGGCGCCTTCTGCGCGATGCGCGCGAATACACGCTTCAGTACGACGGCACATCCAGCATGGACATGTATGAGTTTGCCATGCATCTGGAACGGGAAGCACGCGCAGTGTCCAACAGCGCACTTCACTCCAGGGCGCAAGCCTTGCAGAGGGCTATTGCAACTTCACGTGTGGCTTTCGTTGGCATAGGTGGAGAGGCGGCACGCTCGCAGGGATTGGCCTTCTGGTTCCCGAAGTCTCGGTCTGAATACCGTCTGGACATCGCGACTTACCGAAGGTTGGAGTTCGCGCGTGCGACGGGCTGGGCGGAGTACCTTGATGGAAAATACAAACTGATCGTGTGAAATGCTTTTGCACTACAAAGGCCGACAACCTAAAGATCTCAAAACCGACGGCATCGCTAAGCAAGGGCTTGTGCGACGGTTGGGACAGAACAAAAAATGTCTTTGACGGGTTGTGGCCTAGAAGAAATATAACTGGAATCCACTGGAGAGACTAATGCTTCGATACTTGCCACTCTGCCTATTGATCCTGGTTGCCAAGGTCGACGTCGCTCATGCCCAGTCGAAAGAGATTTACGACACGTACAATATGTATCGCACCGTGCCCGCGACTTCGAATGCCCAACTCGGTGCCATCAACGAAGGCTTTTTTGAAGCCGATGGTCTGACATTGAGGCTTAAGCAGAGGATTTGCTCGCCGCCAAAATCGACGGTTCTTAGCGACGACGCTATGGCGAAATGTGCTCCCCAGGTCGGGATCAATGCGGATGCGGTCAGCGATACCAAGTTCGGACTGATCGGAGCGTTATCGAAGTTACTAGGCGCAAACATCGAAGCCCGGAAACTTAAGCTCTCAAAGATCAATATCTCGAACGTCTGCATCCATGAGTTGAGCCTTGAGGAAGCCATGGCGGCGCTCGACCGTCCCGGCTGTCTGCGCGCCATTCAAGCAGCGCGCCGCGACTATTCCAAGGTGCCCTTGTCACAACGGCTTGCCGAGCCTGGCAAATGGTTGCTGATGTTTCAGACAACCCGTCTGATGCAGGCGGATATCACCTATACGCTGAAGGTGCGCAAGGGGATCGCAATCGACGCAGGCATTAAAGACCTTGCGCTCAAAATGGTCGGAGGGCTCACCAACGTGGACGCATCGATCAAACACGCGTCGGGCCAGGACATGACGGTGCAAGCCAAGAGAGCCTTCTTTGCGCTCAGCCCGCGCTATTACGAGGAGCTATACCTTCCTGAACAAGAGGCGGTTGTTGTTCGTAAGCACATCGAAAAGTTGGCTCGCACATCGCTAGATGACCGCAAGACGCGTAGCAGAAGTTCACCCGACCCAGTGGTGCGTGCGGTCGAACAAGCCGGTGCTGATACAGATGCCGTACTGGCTAAGAAAATCGGCGATCAAAAGGAAACCCAAGTCGACGAAGGCGTCTCGAACCGTTCCACTCCGGGCGCGACAGAACTCAAGTCCAGTGGATGCACGGAACGCTTGGCGAGCATGAAAGCGCTCTACAAAGTCCTGGACTGCAAAAACAATAAAGACGACGCTGATTGCAAGGAACTAACCGCCGCCATCAAGGGTCTCGAAGACCAGTGTGGCAATCCCATCCAATAAGACGGTTCTTGCATTTGGCAGCACGTCAATACACGATGCGTTGGGGGGCTGTACGATGGATCAAATCAAGCGAATTTCAGATCAACTGTTTGCTCTGAAGCTGCCGATCTTGATGGCGGTCTTTGCAGCCGTCGTATTCATCGTCCCAGGACAGACGGTGGAAACTTACCGCGCGCTGGCCCAGCTTCTGGCGATGCGCGAAATCATGCAGCCTGAACGCATCGCAGCCCTACACACGGAGCTGGTGATGGCGTTTGTGGGTATCGGCCTTTTGTCTGTGTTCCTCTGGTTCACGGCACGCCGCGCTGCACTCACACACCAAGCAGACAAAGGTAAATCCAACAACGCCGACGCCAAAAACGACGCGGGTGGGATACCGGACGTTCTTTTGTGGGTCCCCCGCCTCCTCGTATTGATCGTGCCACTAGCGGTTTCTATTGGCATCTATCAATCCCGTGTGTCCACCGAGTTTGTCGACAATGTTGCAAGCAAGATGTCCCAGGTCTTCAAGCTTCAGCATATCCGCGGTGGACTGTCGGAGCGGCTGGCGGAAAAGCTCGCTAATCGAGATGTTGCAAGGATCCTCGACTTTGATGGCTACCTGAACCAAATCTCTGGTGCAATGGCTCTATTAGGCCTGGTTTTGTTTGCGCTCATTGCATTCGTTGATCGGCCGGGCATTTCCAGGCAACTCGTGAAGAGCAGCACACCGCGATTCATAATAACGACGCTGACAATTCTTTTCATCAGCGCCATTTTTGTCATCTCGTTCTTATACAATCCGGTCGACTTTCCGCAGCAAGTTGGTGCGCTCTTCATCATCAGTTTGTTCCTGGGGCTGCTGCTACTAACACTGGCACAGTTCCGTGAAGTGCACAGGCGGTTTGGTGTTCCACTCATATGGACAGCAGTGATCGTCGCGGTCCTGTTTTCCATGTTCGATACCAACGACAACCATCCCATTCGGTCTGTTGCCCAGAAGGATCGCGGCGAGGCGAAGAAGCTTGAGATTGGCGACGCGTTCACGCGTTGGCTCGAGTCACGCGATGACAAATCCGGATTTGCAGGCCAGCCTTACCCCATCTTTGTCGTCGCGGCGCAGGGTGGCGGCATATATGCAGCCAAGCATGCTGCGAGCTTTCTTGGTGAAATCCAGGATCTTTGCCCCGGTTTTGGCCACCACCTGTTCGCCATAAGCGGCGTTTCTGGGGGAAGTGTTGGCAGTTCGGTTTTCGCGGCCCTCACAAAGGACTTTCAGAACAAGCCTGATACCAAGTTACAGCGCCATGGGTGTGTCGAAGACCCTGCTGGAAAACGCAAAGCGCTTTTTGAGGATGCGACAACCGCAATCTTGCGAAACGACCTTTGGGCCCCGCTTGCAGCCGGCCTTCTGTTTCCTGATTTCGTTCAGCGGTTTTTGCCAAAACCCATTGATTCCTGGGACCGCTCGTTATGGCTCGATAAGGCCGTGGAGAAAGCATACGACCGCGGCGTGTTGAAAAGCGGGTTCTTGAAATCATCCAAGACTTCTTTGCGCCCGCTCACGAAGCCGTACCTGGCGGCTTGGGACCCCGAAAATTTTCCTCATACACCAGCACTGGTATTGAACGCGACAGAAGTTGCTTCTGGTGAACGTCTCGTTGTTTCGCCTTTCGTATTTCCCGGATCGGGATTGAATTTCTTGCCGATCTGGGACAATCCCAACGGGAAAGAGAAAGCAGAAATCGCACCGGTGATGAGTTCGGCTGCCGGGTTAAGCGCCCGGTTCCCGTGGATCACACCAGCTGCTTACTTCCACCGCCACGAGACCAATTCAGAGGGTGAGAAAACTCCCAAAAAAGTTCGTATCGTCGATGGCGGTTATTTTGAGAACTCGGGCGTTGTGACGGCTCTGGACCTGATTAAAGGTGTTGTCGCCGCAGTTGATGCAAATCCTGAGGTTTCGGTTGAGATCAACCTGCTCGTGTTTACGTCAGCTGAGTTCGACACGCCGGAAGCAAAGAGCTTCGGCGAACTGTTGGACCCGATCCGCACCTTGTTCACAACGCAAACTGCGCGCGCCGGTATTGCGATCGGTCAGGCTCTTCGGGAGTTGCGAGGCCTTTCGAACACGTCTGCGCGGATCAATGCCAACATCATTCGCCTAGAATTGAACGGACATGAGTATCCGCTTCCCTTGGGTTGGCGATTGTCACCGGTGACGAGACATCTCATCTCGTTTCAGAATGGCGACCTGCTGGACTGCAATCAAGACTTTGAAAAAGCGCTCAACGAAGGCGGGCAGCTTGACACCAACTGCGCCAAGAAGCTGATCTTCAAACGGTTGGAAAATGCCAAAGCGGATGCGGAGGCGGGACAGTGATCAATTCATGATTGTTAACCGGAGATTTGATCTATGGTTGTGCGCAAAGTCCGGCGCTTGCGTTTGGCAGCTGCTTGGATAGCAGCTTAGGTGTGGACTGGGGCAATGAGTTTTGAGCGTCAAAAATCGAATCGTGAGAGAGACCGATTTGCAGAGCGGCGGAGTAATTTGCCTTTGGTCGCTTGGACGCGTTTGCTCGTCTTAGCTTTTCTTACCGCGACGCTATTGGGTGCCTCTCAAAGCGTGCCAGAATTGCGCTGCACTACAGCAGCAGAAAGCTCAGCGATAACATCGCACAAATCCGCTCAAGATGATTTGGCACAACGTGTCGTATGCGGTGCCCTGCGCCAAACAACCGACGTGGTGATCTATTCAAACGCCTATCGAGAGATCGACTACCCAAATGGGGATGTGCCCAAGTTTCTAGGTGCATGCGTTGATGTTGTAATCAGAGCCTACCGCGCTGTTGGCATCGATTTGCAGACTTTGGTGCATGAAGAAATCGGTGGCGATCCGAACATCGCACACCGCCAGGTTCGAAACCTGCGCCAGCTGTTCGCACGTCGCGGCCAAAGCTTGCCGATAGATGATGATCCGATGAGCTACCGGCCGGGTGATATTGTCACCTACGCGCTTCGACCCCTGGAAACCAAGCGAGATCACATTGCAATTGTGTCAGACAGAATTGGCCGCAGCGGCCAACCTCTTATCATTCACAATAAAGGCCTAGGCCCGGTCATCGACGACACGCTTTTCGCCGAAACCATAACAGGACATTACCGTTTCTTACCTGTTGCACGGGCGCTCGTAGATGTGCGTCTTCACGATGCAGAGCGTAGTCACGGAGGGGGAGCGCCATGGTTTTGAAGATGTGTACTGACTCATCCTTCAGTGCCGCCTCGTTCGTCACAACTTGTTTCATCTTCGGTTGGGCTTGCAGCTTTCCTTTAGGGCCGCAGCCGAAAGCTGATGCTTTGGAGAGCCTTTCTAAAGGGGAGTTAACGGACGCCCTGAGCGCAGATACCCTCTCGCGGAACCGCTCGAGTGAGATCGCAGACCCCGTTGCTGATGACCTTGAAGCAGAAGAGAGCTCGGAGGCTCAACTTCAGAGAACTTGGACGCTGATGGAAGAGGCGCTGCGTCGCGGCGGGCGCAAACCAATATACGGTGTGGACGAGCGCCAGGACTGGGGTGAATTCCGTTTCGATCCGAGAATTCGCAAACGGGGGAAGGCCAGCGTCGCCATGTTCCTACTTAACAATGTCACCACGACGCCAGAAAGAGGCGCAGTCGTAAAGAAGCGGTCGCTCGGTGACAAACTCAGGCTTTGTCGCGGTGAACCATTTGTACGTCAGAACGCGACGGCTTACTGCTCAGGCGTTCTTGTTAGGTCCAACATTGTTTTAACTGCCGGTCACTGCATTCAGAATAGGATAAGCGCTAGCGGAACAACTCCGAGTCGCCGAGAGGTCCACTTTGTATTCGGCTATTTTGCCAAACCCGACAACGAATTCGGGCTGACAGAATTCGAGCCAAGTCGGGTTTTTCGGGCAAGAAAAGTCCTTGCGCGAAAGTTCGACGAAGCAAAAGGCGTTGATTGGGCAGTCGTCGAGCTGGACCGGCCTGTGCCATCGGAAATTGCCAGCCCCTTTACTTCGTTTTCTGAACAACCGGTCGAACAGGGCGAAGGCGTCTACGTGATTGGCTACCCGAGCGGGTTGCCCGTCAAGTATGCGCCTGGCGCGAAGGTTCGCAGTGTCGAAAAAGAGAAGTACTTCGTCGCAAATCTTGATGCGTTTGGCGGCAACTCAGGAAGCCCAGTTTTCTCTGCTCGCACTCATAGCCTCGTCGGCATTCTGGTGCGCGGTCGCGCCGATTACGTAAAAGACCGTCGCAAGAATTGCCGCCGTGCCTTTGTTTGCCCGACAACCGGGTGCGCCGGAGAACACGTGATGCGTATTGAAAAAATCGATTTTAGTGAGGCCCTCCGGCAATGCGAGAAATGCGACTAGCTTCAATCGGATTCCCAGCGACTTCCGGTCGGCTTTCAGTGTTGTTGTTGGCCGCCGTTGCCCTGTTTATGCATGCACCGATCATGGCCGTTCAAGCGGACCAGAATTCTCAAGGTCAATTGCGCCTAACATCACCGTTTGCCGGATCTGTTTCGCACGTCGCCACGAATGAAAACGAGGATATCGTTGCTGTGGCTAATGCCTACAAATCTGTCGCCGTTTGGCAGCTTCCTGATGAGCAGTCGCTACAAACGCTGCGAGTTCCATTGCGCACCGAACAGAACCATCGGACGCACGCGCTGGCAATGAGCCCGGACGGCAGCTTGATCGCCTACTCAGTTCCTCCCGTGCTCAATTCAAGCGGCGAACCGCAACTGGGCTCAAGCCGAATTTATGTTGTCCGCCGTGATACCGGAGTGATCACAAAGACAATTTCAGCGATTGCAACCCGTGTCCAAGCGATAAGGTTTTCCCCCGACGGTCGCGTGTTGGCAGCAGTCCTCAGTGGTGGCTGTGGTTTGCGTCTGTGGACGCTTGCCGATGGTGCTGAACTTGCCCGAGATGATCGCGGCTACGGTGGACGTGACATGGACACCGACAGATGCTGCCGGGAAACCAATATCGAAAATTGCGATGACCGGCCCGCGACGGCAGCTGTTTTGTTCTCCAAGACGCCCGAGGCGCGCTTTTCTCTCATGACATCAGGTGATACAGGCCTGAAAACCTACGACCTGAAAGACGGCGAGTTGCAACGGTTAGCAACGGTCACGCCAAAAGCGTTGGGCCTTGGACGGCCCGCCGATGTTATAGAAATTTCTTCTCAGGTTGTTCTTGTTGCGGATAGGTTGTGCCGAGTTGATCCAAAAGCTGAACGCCGCGACGACGACGAGCACCGTGCCTGCCTTCGTAATGATCAAACAGTCCGATTTCCGCTAGCTGCCGTTGATGCAAGCACGCTGAATGCTGTCCGCTCTCCCATTGTCATTCCAGATGATGCGCTAGCCCAACCTGAGCTTCTTGACCCAACCAAAAACCCCGGCATCCGCCAGTACAGTTTGGATCAATTGGCTGTTCTAAAAAATGCTGATGCCGATGGTTACATATTTGCGAGCGGTGTACTGCCATGCGGAGCAGTTCGAAAGGACCTCCTGTTAACTCAGCCGACATCGGTTCGTGAGAATTGTATAGTGCGTTGGCCGTTGGCTGTGGTGAATGAACCCGAGGCCGCCGCGAACGAACCAAACTCCAAAACCGAAATCAGACCGCGCTTTATGCCGGTTGGTGCTGATCGTGTCACCGACATGAAAGCTCTTGCAGTTCGTCGAGGCCTGCTTATTGCATCGCATCGTCATCTGTCTTTGCTGGATACCCAGGGTCAACTTGCACGCAGTGCGACGGGCGCGACCTTCAGCGTTGGAAATCGCAATGCTGATTTTCGCGGCGGCGATTCCCAGTTCTTGATTTCGCAGGATGCCCGTACAGTCGTGTTTGAAGACTATCGCGCGGAGCTCTCTAGACCGCTGCGCGTACGGTTTGATTTGCCAAAGCTTGCTGTGAGCGCCGGCGTGAGCAGTGATCCTAGACTGCTGGCACCCGATCAGGACCATGCCATCGTCCGTCGGTGGCGGAACACAAAAGGGCAGCCCCCGGTCTTTTTGAACCGCGAGCTGAAAGACGAATTAATTCGCAAGAACGAGGTTTTTCGATCAGTCGCAGTTTTGCGGGATGCGAAGATTGCCCTGCTGGGATCGAGCGACGCTGTGCGCATTGTTGACTACGGCGGTAGCACACCGCGTGTGATGTGCCGACTACCGGTTGCACAGGAAGCCTTTCGAGTGAACTTGACACCGGACGGCCGGTTAGCCGTTGTCGGACATTCTGACGGGACGATCAGGTGGTATCGGGTGCTGTCCCAATACGGTGGACCCGTCGGTGGAGCTGCCTGTCGGCTGCAGTTGGTATTGAGCGTTCATCTCTCCCTTAACAAGCCGGACGATTGGACGGACTGGGTGTATTATGCTCACCGGCCTTCGGGTGTATTCGCACTCGATCCTCGCGCTTCCGGTCAACTTGAGTGGGTCGCGACGAACCGATTTAGCCAGATGGACATCACACCACTGACGCGCCTTACCGAATGGCAGGATCACGTTGGAATTAGGACAGCGCTCGATTTCCTACCGCGAAGCAGCCTGGCCAAGTCTCAGTTCCTGGAAGCACCCAATGCTGAGACACTCGAGCGCCGCAAACTTCGTGAACGCGTTCTTTACATCCTCGCTGATCCTCCCAACCGTGAAGTTCAAGATCCGCTCGTGAAATTCCGGATCGGCGTAGATACGGAGAGGTCGGACTGGCCGCGCGACCTCCAGGTTCGCTTGGTAGATGGGCGTCGTCTTGCGAAGCACGTCGGGGGGCGCCGGCATAAGCCTAGTGAGAAAGTCCAGATCACAGAGACCGAAGTGTTCGAGCTGGGTGTCGAATTGCCAGATGCTGCGCGCCTTCGAAAGGGTGAAACAGGAATCTGCCTCTACCTCGATGATGTCTTCCAGGCCTGCCACACCATGGAATGGGTCGGGCCGACCGTAAAACGGTTGAAGCGCCGCCTTCGTGCCGTGCTGATTGGTGTGGCTGGATACGACGTCCCGCGTTTTCGCCTCCCCTTCGCCGACAATGACGCCATTGACTTGGCGCACCTTTTCGCCGGCGACTATCACCGCCGGGTCCTCAAGTCCTCGGCAAAGACTGACACCACAGGCAACACCAGTGGGACTGAGACCGAGGACCTGCTCGCGGTCGACTTTGACCAAGTCGAAATCAACCTGATCGTAGAGCCTTTTTCTTCGTCCGGTCGCCTCGAACTTGATCCGGAACTCGCACGCCACGTTCGCGTTCGAAACGCAACAAAGGCGGCTGTGACCCAAGCACTTAAAGAGATCATTGTAGACAGCCCGGACGATGAGGACACGAACGACTTTTTCTTGTTTTACTTTTCCGGGCATGGCTTCGTCCATTCAGGCGGCCCGGAAATCGGCCGCACGGCTCTTGCCATGCCCGGGATATTGCCTGATGCGAGCTACGAAAACATTGTCGCCAATGCTTTGACCTCTGGTGAGCTGTTGAAGTTGTTCAATCAGATCCCTGGCCAGAAACTCATTGTAATTGATGCTTGCAGAACATCGGGCACCCCGCGTGGGCTCGTCGCTTTCGATCCGTCGGTCGCCCATAGCGAATTTGCTGACAATGTACTGAGCGCGGATTTTCTGTTCGCAAGTCAGCCAGGGCAAGCATCCAAATACACGCGAGACTTCGCTTTCGATCAGTCCCGTGGCCGCGCTGCGGGCAACAGCGTCTTCACCTACGCTATGTTAAAGGGTCTAACGGACCCCGCAGCTCTACCATTCGGGCACTTGGGCACGGACGAGCAAGTCGTTCGCGTGGAAGTCCCCGACCTCGCGACTTCGGTCACCCAGTTTTTCAGGACGAGCAAATTCCGAGACGTGCAAAAGCCCGTGTTTGTCTCAGCTCGGCGGAACTACGCCACCCGGGTCGTGCGATCCTATCTAAAACCGAAGCCGGCAGCCCCATCGGAGCCCTCCAACGCGGACAGTGACAACCAGGTTGGAGAGGATTGATGTTCTCTGAATTCATCCCCTCTCTATCGCTGCTTGCTCTACCAATAGTTTGGGCCTTGTATGCTGATTTCTCAGTCGCATCATCTGGGCGCGAACGTATCGCAACAGCAATCTTGGGCACCGACAAAGATAATGTCGGATCGGTTTTGTCATTTGCCCTGGCCGCAACATTAGGATGGCATGGCAGGTGGTGGAAATGGTTTGTGGGGCCGCTGATCTACTCATTGTTTATTTTTTTCGTCGCGCTCTTCGTAGCCTTGATGGCCGTAGGCGAGATTAGCATTGGCGGTTTGGCAGTTTCGCTGTTTGTCGGCGCGCTCTTCTATCCTATTGCCGCATTGCCCCGCGATGTGATTATCGTCGGACTTCTGCGTCTGGTGAGCTGGGTTTGGGGCAGCGCGCTTTACATCCTTCAGCGTCAACAGATGTGGGTGCTTGGACGGTTTGCGTTTTTGATGCTCTTGTTCGCCGTGTTTTACCTGCCGATGCAATGGATTGCGGTGTCGGGGAGCGGGCTTTCGTTGCTTTTGAACGAGGCTGCGTCGGACCTGCTTGCGGAAGTATTTCCCATTGTTGATATCGTTCAGACACATGAAGCCATGTTGGCCCATTTCGGCTCGGCTTCGGACCCGAGGGAGAACGCCCACCTCTATGCTGCCAGTTCTGCTGGAAAGACCGCGGTAGCAGCTGGCACCTTTGCAGCGCCGCTCGGTGCCTCAATCTTTGTGATTGGCTACTTTGTTGTGCGGCTGATCAGCGAGGTTTTACAGCGTTTCGGTGCTGCCGCCACGTCTAGCTACATGCTACGGCTTCCGGTGACCGCCAGTGTCGTCGCAGGCGGCCTGGTGCTGCCAGTCTTAGCCGTGTTTGGGCCCGGAGAGTTCCTATCGCTCTTCTGAGGTGGCGTTCGTGCGAACTAAGGCGTCAGTAGCTTTCGATTGTGATGCACTGCGGTCCTTTTGAAGACTGACTTTGTCGACTTGCCGTCCGCCAGAACCTGTGCGCCATAGCGGCGGTAATAGCCGTAAATAGTCAACGTCGACTGTTCAACATCACCGGCCATAACGCCGTCGGGCAACCTGAAGGTGATGTCGATGTGCTGGCCAAGATCCGCGACCGCCTCGTCGCCATCGCTTTTTTGAAGGCGAGGGTCTTTACTAACCAGCGACAGATTTGATCCGTCCTTTAGCGACAATTGCAACTTCGCTGCGTCGAGATATGCGGTCTCCAATTCATGCTCGGCTAATCTGAATTTTAGCCGGAGTCCTTCAAACGTCACGGCCTCTCCACGGGCAAGACCGCGATTCCTCGCACCAATCAAAACCTTCCCATGGCTCACCAATGAATTACGATCCGGGTCCCAGCTATACAAATAAGGGCATTGCGCCGCTGCGCCGCCGTAGGTGGCGTTGACTGCGAGGAGAAGTGTGTCTGGCTCTTCGACAAAAACGCGCGAGGTTGCAGTTTCGATGTAATTCAAGCGCAATCGAGGGCCGAAAACGTAAGGCTGGAGCGCTGGGATTTTTGCGGGTTTGAAACCCTTGCGCTCCTTCACCATAAGCGGTGGGGTCGTGAGATAGTCAGTCCAATTGCGACGATCGATGTATTCGAACAGCTGGCCTGGTGGATAGGCTTGGATGAGGCCATATCCATCCACCGACGACTTGGCGTCTTCGATCAGCTTCACGGTGTTCTGACTATAGCCCAGTAAAATTGCTGCCGGAACAGCGAGCGTTTCTTTCGGCGGGATTGTCCAACTCGCGTGACTGTTTGGCGAAACGGTGCGTGCGTCAATCATTGATGTTGTTGCGATTGGACGAAGATTTACGTCTCGTTCCCTATCAAAGCCTAGCTGAACCAGCTCCACAGGCGTGTCAGATGTATTCTGGATCAGGATAAGCTGCAGGAAGACATGACGCGGATGCACGCGGAATTCAAAAGAATCGTGTTCCACTCCGCCAAGCACGAATAGGAAATCCTGAGGAAGATACCCGCGTGTGATGTACCGCAAGAGCGAAGCGTATCGTTTTGCGGGTTTAAGTTCAAAATCATCAAAACCGTCTTCTTCGGCCCGTGACAATGCGCCAGCGAAGTTACGGATCTCTTGTACTGTCAGATTTCGCCAGAGATGCGTTGCTGCGATGGCTTTTCGCTTTCGGAAATGAAGTTCAGCCCGACGTCGGTCCTTGTCAGGATCTGTTCGGTCAACGACATAGAAGTGCTCGAATTCGCTTGGCCATACTTGCGTTTCAGACACCGCTCGTATCGCATCTGGCAACGCGAATTCGTAATTTATGTTGTGAACGCCTTGATTGATCGCTGGTAGGCGAAGCAGTCTATTGAGCTCGCGTCGCTCTGTTTCCGTAAGGTCTTCGTCTTCCAAGCCGACGCCGTCAAGTTCACTGGAAATCTCAACAAACTCGTCTTGCTCGGGGGTCTCTGAGAATTGCCGATTGAGATAGGAGATTTCGCGGAGGGTTTCGGATTGAACGACCTCGCTAATGCGGCCCAATCGCTTGTGCCAGCGACTGGGTATGGCGTCATTCAGCAGTGCGGCAATGCCAATTTCGTCGACCTGGAGGCTTGTAATGCGAAGCTTGGCTGGTGCGCCATTTGTTGCGGTGACCGCGCACTCATACTGCATTCGTTTCTGTGTGGTTCCATCCTGACCCTCAAAGCTGCGAGAGATACGTTCGCAGCTATGGAGATCAGGCATTTTTTGACCGGTGAATGACAGGCAGAGCAGAGCAAGTGGGACGATCGCCAGGCGCTTTGCCAAGAAACTGAGCCGGTTTCGCTGCCTCGGCCTATAGTCAGGTCCCCTTGGGCGTTCAGACTTGCCTTGTTTTCCCACTGTCATCAGCCCCACCCCATATTCTCAATCTGGCAAACACCAACAGCTAAATTATCGAGCGCGCACGTTTAATTCGATCGGTTTGACCCCGAGACAACAATCTCAGGGCGATATTCGAAATAGGTCGTATCGTACCGCTTCCACCGACCTCCCCAAATGAAACCGTGCCGTTCGAATGCGGCCACAATTTCCAAGGGGATCGAGTTTTTGAATGGATATGCGCCCTGGTCGTCGGGTTTCGACCAACGCCAATAATCTCGAAAATGGCTGTTGAGACGAAGCGCAATTCCAAAACGGAATAGGCCCGGTCGACCTAAATGCGAGTGATCAGCTTGGCAGCCCGGCACGCGTTCCAATGGAAGTAGAAAGTCCTGAAAGTGGCTCGGAAGCTGCCCGAGTTCTTCAGCGACACGTGCAAGACTATCGGCGGCACCGTGAACTTTTGCAAAGCGGATCTTCCGATCAGCCTCGTTCCCAAACCACGCCACTTCTTGGTAAAAGTCGTCGGTATTTTTTTCCAATTCGCAGGCACCGTACAGTGCTTCGAAGAACCGTAGATCGATTTGGTATCCGGGCCCTAGTGCACCGCCTTGATAATCCAATGGAGCGCCAGAGATTTGCAAGTTGACAAAACTGTCCACCAAATGACTTACCTGCCAATCGCGGTGATCTTCGACGGTAAGTGCATCGACTTTTTCGAACGCGTGCACGTTGCCGTTATAGCTAACACGAAGCCCGGGTTCAGTTTGATCGATAGTTGCGTCGGCGTAACTGTTGTTGAGATGGGTCGCGACTTCGGCGGTTGAGAGCGTCTGCGCGTTGAGCGGGGGCACCAAAAACACCACGACACAAAACACACAAGCGGTGCGCCACAGGGCCAGAGATACACGTGCAATGTTTAATGGTATCAGGCACGTCCCGAGACGGCGGTCAATGTTGATGCCGTCCGAAGCGCGCCAAGCCAAACTCAAAACGACCATTATACCAGCACCAAATCTTGCTTTTCCGCGCCGTCACTTGAGCGCCCTGGCCAAGGTATCAAATTTATCCGGCCTATCCCAAGAGATACATAAACCACAACTTGGACACGTTGTTACGAAACCGCGTGCGATCTCGCCGACATTCAGTCCTATTCCTGCAACGCACGGTACCAGTTTCTTCGCTTCACCTTCAACAGTCATCGGGCCACATATTGGGTCCAAACATCGACTTGCGAAGATTAATACCTCGCCCACCAACACTCCTCGAATTGTCGACGACGACTGCTAGGGAGGTCTACGGATCGTCATCGGAGCGGGGCGGTATTGTTTTCAACCCGATTGATGCGGCCTTCCACCCTGGGTGCCCAAGTCTCCGCATCAGTTTTTAACCGAACGTTCTGGAGCCGCGGTTATCCCTGCGCCGGACAAGCGCTCGGCTGAGACCTAAACTGAGTTTCGTGACAGTAGCCATTGGCGTGTGCGATTTGTGTACAGTGCGGTTGCGCAGTGATGCCCAAGCATGCGAACAGACGCGAAGAAAACTGTAAACGTCACTCTGCAGACCTACTGACCTAACACGAAAAAACATGCAATATCAGCCGCATAGGTTCTCTGTCGCGCCCATGATGGATTGGACGGACCGCAATTGCCGGTTCTTCCACCGCCAACTCACACGCCATGCCTTGCTTTACACCGAGATGGTGACGGCTGAGGCGATCCTGCACGGAGAGCGTGAACGCCTGTTAGGGTTCCACGAGATCGAACACCCTGTAGCGCTTCAGCTTGGCGGTTCAGATGCGGTGAAGCTCGCCGAGGCAGCTAAGATCGGAGTGGATTGGGGCTATGACGAAATCAATCTGAATGTCGGATGCCCCTCTGACCGAGTGCAAGTTGGCAGTTTCGGTGCATGCCTGATGGCAGAGCCGGAGCTAGTCGCAAGTTGCGTGAAGGCCATGCGCGATGCCGTGGCAAATGCCGTGCCCGTCACCGTGAAGTGCCGGATCGGTATCGACGATCAGGACAGCGAAACCGACTTCCAGACCTTCATCGACACGGTGGCTGGCGATGGTGGCTGCGAACTCTTCATCGTGCACGCGCGCAAGGCTTGGCTGAAGGGATTGTCGCCAAAAGAGAACCGAGAAATTCCACCGCTCGATTATCCGCGCGTCTACCGCCTGAAAGAAAACCGCCCAGACCTGACCATCAGTCTCAACGGCGGTATCGCGAACCTGGACGAAGCTGAACAGCACTTGAGCCATGTTGATGGAGTTATGTTGGGACGGGCAGCCTACCAGACCCCTTACCTGCTATCCGAAGTCGACCAGCGGTTTTTTGCAAGTAACGCAAAGCCAAAAACGCGTACCGAAGCACTGGAAGCACTCGTCCCATACGTTGAAGTGCACTTAAAACGTGGCGGCCGGCTCAACAATGTGGTGCGGCACACTCTAGGGCTCATGCATGGCATGAAGGGCGCGCGCCGTTTTCGCCGTTACTTCAGCGAAAATGCGCCCAGCGACCAAGCGGGCATCGAGGTTCTACTCGACGCCATTGACATGGCCCGCGAAGCCGAAGAATGGCAGGGGCAATCGGCAAACGATCTCCCGCCCGAGCGCGTCGTCGCATCAGGCCAATAAGGTTGAATGAAATGGAATTGGGTGTAAGCACCATCGAGCTGTTACTGCTCGTTGGAGCTTTGTTGGCTGCGGGCCTTCTAACGGGGTTTATGTCGGGCCTGTTAGGGATCGGCGGCGGCGGTATTCTGGTCCCGCTTCTTTATGAAGTATTTGGTTTCCTCAATGTCGATCCCGCTATCCGGATGCACCTGACGCTCGGGACGTCACTTGCAGTGATTATCCCTACGTCGCTGCGATCTTTTGCGACGCATCGATCCAAAGGCGGCGTAGATAACGATTTCCTTTGGCGCATAGGCCCTTACATGGTCCTGGGGGTCATCGCAGGCTCAGTTGCCGCGGGCATCGTAACAAGCAACGAGCTTAAGTGGGTCTGGGTCATATTTGGCGGATTACTCGCGTTGAAACTTGCGCTTGGACGTGATGACTGGCGCCTAGGTGAGCAGTTTCCCAAGCCACCGTGGGTGGAGGTATACGGTGTCGTTACCGGCCTTGCCTCGGTGTTGATGAGTATCGCCGGTGGCAGTTTCGTCGTCGCCTTTATGACCCTCTACAACAAACCACTGATTCAGGCCGTGGCAACAAGCGCCGGGCTTGGTCCTTTTGTTGCGATACCTGGAGCCGTTGGTTTCGTGATCGCCGGCTGGGGTAATAGTTTAACCCCGGACTACTCGCTAGGTTTTGTAAACGTCGTCGCGGCTGCAATGATCGTCCCCGCGAGTTTGGTAGCCGCGCCAATAGGAGTGCGATTGGCCCATGGGCTTCCCAAACGAAAGCTGGAACTCGCTTTTGCAGCTTTCATGGCCATAGCAGCGACCCGCTTTGCCTTGAGCCTATTGGGCGTCGTCTAAACAAACTCCGCTCGCGCAATTCCAGAAGCTGAGATACTTTGCGCTCAGAGACCCGTTGATCGAGGACGTCACATGCCCCTGACCCGACTTGGCGCATCTCAGGTGAATACGCGCCGGCTCCTGTTGTCTGCCATGATGGTGATCGCAAGTTTGCTGGCCGCGTCCAGCTTGTCTAGTGCCCATGCATCCGAAAAGCTGCCACCAGCATTAGGTGCGTCGGAACCAATGGTCACCCCGCAAAAGCAAGACGATGGGCTCTATCACCAAACCTGGTTCGAAGAATCGTTTCTTGATCTGCGCGAGGACTTCGAAGCCGCCAAAGAACAGGGCAAGCGTTTCGCCGTCATTTTCGAACAGCGCGGCTGCATCTATTGCGTCAAGATGCACAAAGAAGTCCTGGCCCGCCGTTACATCAACGATTACGTCCGCGAAAACTTCACAGTTATCCAACTCAACATGTGGGGTTCGCGCGAGGTGACGGACTTTGACGGCAAGAAGATGCCCGAAAAGAAACTCGCCGAGCGCTGGGGCGTCATGTTCACGCCAACAGTCGTCTTCTTCAAAGATGACCTCACACCCATTGAAGCGAAGTGGGGCCAGCCTTTAGAAGTGACAAGGATGAGCCTCGGGGTAGGTCCTGGCACATTCTACGATTTGTTCGTCTGGGTTCGCGCTAAAATCTATGAGAGTGACCGCAACTTCCAACGCTTCCATCTGCGCCGTTACGATGAACGCGAAGCAATGACGAAAGCTAAGAAAGGGTGATCCGATGCGCCGGTGTTTTTCGACTTTGGCAATAGGCCTCGTGATGGCAGGCGTTCTTCCAGGATCAGCCTTAGCACAGGTGCCGCCGGACGCCGCCAGTGACCGCCGTGTGGGAGACTACGTGTTCTTCCAGCCATTCGGTGAACCCAAGACGCCATTCGAAAACCTGGAGGACGCCGCCCAGGTTCGCAGCGCAAGCGGCACCTATTTCAACTCCAAACTGGCCACGTGCGATACACGAAAAGAAACCTGCGATGCAGATAACGTTTATGAGCTTGCAGATCGCTTCTGCCAGGCGTTGGAATTCCACGAGGCTGCAACCTGGCGCACCAGCCGTGATGGCGATGACCTCGTTTTGCATTGGGCCATCTGCGGCTTGAAGAAATAGTTGGATGGGCCGCGCAAGTCAGATTTGAGCAACCGCCCCGCAGTCACCAACCCGCTACACCGGCCCCGTCAAGGCGCATTGCGCTCCAGGTCCTTCAGCTTCGCGGGCATCGGCAGAACGCCCGCCCGTTTGAGTGTGTCCAGCAACTCAGCCTCACCGATCGGCTCGCCCTTTTTCTCCAGCCACTGTTTGAGGAACGGATAGGAGTCGTTCAGCGCTTTCACCAGCATGCGCTGCTTGATCACAATCGTATCGCTGGAGCCGTGCGCGCGTTCGAGCGCCTCCCGCAAAGCCGGTTTGTCGAGACCGACGTCATAGGCAGACCATTGCCCGCGCAAACGCCGCGCTTCGCGAACCGCCCGCCGCCGGTAGAGTGCCTCCAGGAACGGATGTTCAAACTCTGCATCGACTTTGACCGCATAGTCAGGCCGGTTGGCAAACATGACTTCCAAAGCCCGCCGCCGTTCCGCGATGTCTCGGTCAAGGTCGTAAAGAACGCCTTCCGTTGCTGTTGAGACAAGACCGCCGCGCAGCTTGTCAGGAAGCTGCAGATACTCCGGCAATTCGATGTTGTAACGGACATATCCGACAGCAAGACCGGCGCCGAACACAACGCCCAGAATGAATTTTAACATGAGGCCCACGCGAACTTGGATTGACGTCGTGGGCATCCTAACAAAACAGGCGAACGCCGTGCAGCGTCCGCCTGTTGTTTTTCTTTATGGCGTTGTGTGCGCGCCAGCCGGGTAAGGATCAGTTGGCTGGAGCCGCCTCAGGCTTAGCTTCAGAAGGTGTCGCTTCTGGCTTGGCTGGTGCGGCTTCAGGTTTGTCCGGCGCTGGCGCTGTTTCGGTTTTCTTTTCCGCGCGCGCCTCTCCACCAGGGCCCTTGCCTTTACCGTGCCCGCCATGGTGGCGCATCTTGTGACCCTTGCGGTAGTGCTTGCCGTGATGTTTGCCATGGCCGCGCTTGCCGATCTTGAACATCATCGGAATGACCTTGTTGGCGGTCGCCTTCTGGCCTTCATCAAGAACCGCAAAAAAGCTTTCAAAGCCTTCGCGCATCAGCTTGATACGAGCAAGTCGCGCCGTCATGCGTGCTTCGCGCCTTGCTAACCGCTCCGGCAAAGACTTGGGCTTGCCGTGCCCGGCCCGGTTCTTATGACGCTCAATGCGTTCCTTACGCATCGCGTGACGCGCTTCCGCCACCGTCCGCAGCATTGCGGAGAACTCATCCCAGGCCTTGGCTTGTGCGTCAGTGATTTTGATTTCCGCCTTGATGAAGGCGAGTCGGCCATCAAGATGCTTTAGCGGGCCGCCCCACATGCCGTGTTTGCCCATCTTGTGGTGTTTACCACCGTGATGCGGGCAATGGCCTTTTCCGTGGTGCTTTCCATGATGTTTGCCGTGGGGGCAGCTGTGACCCTGGCCACCATGCCCGGCAGCAAGCGCAGGCATGGCGAGACTCGCCGCCATCAACCCTGCCAGCATCCAAGTCGTTTTCTGCATATGAGGCATTCGTCGCTCCGTACAAATGGAAAAGTCGGGTTCACTGAAACTGTCGGACCCAAGTTTGTCATTGCGGAGCGTCAAAAATAAGGGCGGGCACCCGTTGCCGGATACCCGCCTGATGCGCGTCAGAGCAAAGTCGAAATCAAATTTCGCCTTTAAGACCCTTTTCAAAATACTTGTGAACGATCTTGTCTTGGTTTTCGAGCAGCCAATCGATCGATGGCTCAAAGTTCATCGCCTTAGAGATCGCTTGATGCGTCGCCTTGCGGTGAATGTCGAACAAGATCTGGTGATCGAGATCTTCGATCTCCGCAACCATCGGGTTCAGCCAAACCGAAACAATGATGCCAAGGTCATTGGCTTTGTCTTTCGGAATGTCACCAGAACGGACCGCATCAAGGACGCCCATGGAGGTAGCATACTGCACGGTGCCCATCAGAATGTTGGTATAGCGCTCATTCTCAACAGTGACCTTGGAAACGCAGATGGTCGGCGGGCGCACCATGATGTCTGTGTTCATGATCGCCAAAACGCGGGAGTGGCCTTTGACCTGATCGCCAAGCAGATTGGCAAAAGCCGCACCAAATGGGCCGTCCATCTCACCGATAGCAACTTCAGGCTCGGCTGCCGTACCTGGAGGGCCACCGGCAACAAGACTTTCGCCGACGCGAAGAACGATGCGCTCGCTCATGGGAGTCTCCTCTGTCTATTGATTTATGTCGTTGAATTGGATGATGCGGCGGGGTTGAATCCCGCCGGAACCAGCGGTCGGAGGCGTAGCACCCAATGCCCGCAGGAGCAATCAGGCTGGCCCGCGTCACGTCGCTCCACGCCAGAGTTCAGTTATTGACGCAAGGAGGCGCTGGACGTACCCATTCAAACAGTGGAATATCTTACCAGCCGGACGCGACATTGGAAGAGGAACCGGCACGCGCGACCCTCCGCGCCGTACCGCAACTGCGGCCCTAATGTAGGAACCTGGAATGTCGACGACCCACGCCGGATCTTGCTGCAACGCCGCCGATGAAGCAGGAAGCGGCAATGCAATGGGCACGGCGGCAGGGGAGCCCGATCCAGGTGTGGCGATTGACCCGGTTTGCGGGATGACCGTTACCATCGAGACCGCCAAGCACGTACTCGAACACGACGGCAACAAGGTTTACTTCTGCAATCCGCGCTGCCAGGAGAAGTTTGACGCTGATCCGGAAAAGTACAAAGACGGCCCTCCCCCACCAGAGCCGATGCCGGAAGGCACGATCTACACCTGCTCGATGTGCCCCGAGGTCATCCAGGAAGGGCCCGGAACCTGCCCAGTCTGCGGCATGGCACTCGAACCGATGGGCATCCCAACAGGCGATGAAGGCCCGAACCCGGAACTTGTCGACTTCACCCACCGGTTCAAGATCGCAGGTTTGTTGACGTTGCCGATATTCATTCTTGCAATGGCACCACACATCGGGCTTCCACTGCGCGAGTGGCTCGGTGAGCGGTTGTCTGTTTGGCTGGAATTCTTGCTTGCAACCCCCGTCGTCATTTGGGCTGCAAAGCCCTTTTTTGAGCGCTGCTGGCAGTCGATCCTCAACCGCGCCCCGAATATGTGGACGCTGATCGGCATCGGTGTTGGCGCGGCCTATGCCTATAGCGTCGTCGCAACGCTGCTACCAGGGTTGTTCCCGGCAGCATTCCGCGGACCGGAAGACCAGGTCGCCGTTTATTTCGAAGCCGCCGCTGTCATTATTGTACTCGTCTTGGTGGGACAGATCCTAGAGCTTCGCGCGCGTGAAAAAACCGGCAGCGCTATCCGCGAGCTTCTTGATCTCGCGCCTAAGACAGCCCGACGAATAAAATGTTGCGGTTCCGAAGAAGAGGTGCCGCTGGACGAAATTGCGGTTGGCGACAAACTGCGCGTCCGCCCTGGTGAATCCGTGCCGCTTGACGGCGTCGTCCTTGAAGGGGCCTCCCCTGTCGATGAATCGATGCTGACCGGCGAATCCTTGCCCGTTGAGAAAACCCCGGGTGACAACGTTACCGGTGGCACGCTGAACAAGTCCGGCTCTTTCGTTATGGAAGCGCGCCACGTCGGTAGCGACACGATGCTATCCCGCATCGTTGCGATGGTGGCTGACGCACAGCGCAGTCGCGCGCCGATCCAGAAACTCGTCGATGTCGTCGCTGGCTACTTCGTGCCTGCCGTCGTCTCTGTTGCCATTATTGCGCTCTTGGCATGGTCCATCTTCGGCCCGCCACCCGCACTCGCCTACGCCTTCATCGCTGCGGTGTCGGTGTTGATTATCGCGTGCCCATGCGCGCTGGGCTTGGCCACGCCGATGTCAATTATGGTCGCCACCGGTCGCGGTGCCCAGGCTGGTGTGCTGGTGCGCAATGCCGAAGTGTTAGAGCGGTTCGCGGAAATCGACACCCTCATCGTCGACAAGACGGGCACGCTCACCGAAGGCCGCCCAGAGCTCACCGACGTTATCGCTTTGCCTGGAACCTCCGAGCGCGATTTGTTGGAGTTGGCCGCGAGCCTGGAACGCCATAGCGAGCACCCCTTGGCAGACGCGATTGTAGGGGCAGCAGAAAAGCGCAACATCAAGCTTTCCGACCCGCAACAGTTCGAGGCCGTCAGTGGCAAAGGCGTCCGCGGCGAGGTTTCCGGCAAATCCGTCGTGCTTGGAAATGCCGCGATGATGCAGGATCATCTTGGCGTTTCAGATGGCTTGGACGACCTCACCGATAAGGCCGATCGTTTCCGCCGTGATGGCAAGACGGCCCTCTTTGTTGCAGTAGGCGGCAGTCCGAAAGGTCTTCTCGCCATTGCCGACCCGATCAAAGAGACCGCAGCAAGCACCATTGATGATCTGCGCAACGAAGGGCTCAAGATCGTCATGGTGACCGGCGACAACCCGACAACCGCCGAGGCCGTCGCCCGCCAACTTGGCATCATCGATGTCCGCGCCAATGTCCTGCCTGAGGGTAAAGCCGATATCATCAAGGAGATGCAGGCATCAGGAAGTAAGGCCGCAATGGCCGGCGATGGCGTTAACGATGCACCAGCCCTTGCTCAAGCTGATGTCGGGATCGCCATGGGCACCGGTGCCGATGTCGCCATCGAAGCAGCCGCGATTACGCTCCTTCATGGCGACTTGCGCGGCATCCTGCGCGCCCGGCGGCTCTCCAAGGCCACCATGGCCAACATCAAGCAAAACCTGATCTTTGCCTTCGGATACAACGCAATGGGCGTACCAATTGCGGCGGGAATACTCTACCCGGTGTTTGGCCTTTTGCTCTCGCCGATGATCGCCGCCGCCGCCATGAGCCTGTCGTCAGTATCGGTCATCGGTAACGCCTTACGCCTTCGCAGCATACGCCTTTAAGCGAACTTGGCGAAAGCGCATTGGCCGCCCTGCCCCAATTCGGCTAGTGTCTGGTTGGTTCCGGACAAGCGTCCTATCCCCAGCAAGACTGCCAGCTAAGACGCATTTGAAAAATGGTTAGCCGATCTCCATCGCGAGCAACCCTAATTGCTCTTTCCGCGTTAGCCTTCGTGGTAGCTGGCCTTGTGCTGTGGAAAACAGGCCAGACAGCACGCGACTACGAGCTCAACGAAATCCGGCAGCGAAGCGCCAACACGCTGCAACTCGTCGTCGAGAACCTTCGCGGCTCGCTGGCAAAGTACAGTTTCCAGCCGCGCCTCTTATCAAACTCCAAATTGATGATAGACGCCCTGCAACCTGGTGCGACGAAGCAGGAAATCGTCCGCGCTAATGCCGAACTAAAACGGGCGAACGGCGTCACGGGTGCGTCAGCAACCTATCTAATGGATAAGACTGGTCTGACGGTGGCCGCGAGCAACTGGGATCAGCCAAAAGCATTCGTTGGCCGCAACTTCAATTACCGGCCGTACTTCACCCAGGCCATCAACGGTTATCTTGGGCGTTTCTTTGCGCTGGGCACCACCTCTGGCAAACGTGGCTACTACTTCTCTTATCCGGTGCGGTCGGAAGATGGCATCATCGGCGTGCTCGTTGTCAAAATGGACGTCACCAACCTGGAAGCGGACTGGAAACACCAGACCAACGAAATCCTTGTCGTCGACAATTCCGGCGTCGTCTTCCTGAGCTCCCGGCCCGATTGGCGTCTTCGGACAATCGAAAAGCTAAGTGCCGATGCGCGCCAGTATCTTCAAGACACCCGCCGTTATCTTGGTGCTCCCCTAAAGCCGTTGGGTCTGCGCACAATTTCCAACGAAGGCCTCGTTGACGTCGCCGCGGCACCGGCGGACACGGCATCTCGCGATGGATTGCGCAAGCGTTATCTTTTAAGTGAGACGCCGATGCAGGAGGCGGAGTGGCGCGTCATAATCCTGGCGGACGCCGCCCATGTCGAGCAATGGGCCACAGGTGCGGTCTTGCTGGTTGCGACGCTGTTGTTGAGTGCCGCGTTGGCGGCCATGAACATTTACCAGCGCCGACGCAGGTTGATGGAGCGCTTCGAATTCCAGGAAGCCGCAAAGGCGGAGCTCGAAGCAAAGGTCTCGGATCGAACGAAGGATCTCAGCGCCGCGAACCAACAACTGCGCGAAGAAATCACCGAACGTCAGCGCGCTGAAGCGGATCTCAACCGAACCCAGGAAGAGCTGATCCAGGCCTCAAAGCTGTCGGCACTAGGGTCCCTTTCAGCCGGTCTGAGCCATGAGTTAAACCAACCCCTGACGGCCATCCGCAACTACGCTGAAAACGCGCGGGTCTTCCTAAGCCGTGACGATCAGACAACAACCGATGCCAATCTCGGCCGAATCATCGAGATGGGTGACCGGATGTCCCGCATCATCCGAAACCTGCGGACTTATGCACGCAACGAGTCGCTGGAAGCCCGACCTGTCCGGATTGTCTCCCCCATCAACGAGGCGTTGGCACTGCTTGAGCCTCAGCTACGTAAGTCCGGGGTGGCCGTTGACCTCAACTCGGGTGATGGCGAAACGAAGGTGATGGGCGGCGATGTCCGATTACAGCAAGTCTTCGTCAATCTGATTTCAAACGCGATTGATGCAATGGCTCAGACAAGTGAGCGCCGACTGAAGATCACGGTTACAGAAGACGGCAACGAAGCAGTCGTGTCGGTCTGTGATACCGGGCCCGGCATCGGTCAGGGCATCATCGCACAGGTCTTTGACCCATTCTTCACGACCAAGGAAGTGGGCCGCGGCACAGGCCTGGGGCTTTCCATCGCTTATGGGATCATCAAGCGTTTCGGCGGGTCGATAACGGTGCGCGACAAACCAGGGACCGGGGCAGAATTTACAATCCGCTTGCCAATTGCCACCGCAGGCAGGGAGGCAGCCGAGTGACGACAGATGTAATCCTGATCGATGATGAGCCCGAACTTCTCGCCTCCGGCAGCCAATCGCTTGAACTCGCAGGCTTTAGCGTCACATGCCGCTCCTCCGCTGAAACCGCGCTTGAAGACATAAGTCGGAACACATCAAGCATAATCGTCAGTGACGTCCGTATGCCCGGCGAAAGCGGACTGGAACTCATGCAACGGGTGTTGGCAATTGACCCCCAGATCCCGGTTATTTTGATCACGGGGCACGGCGATATTCCCATGGCGGTACAAGCCATTCGTGATGGTGCTTACGACTTCATCGAGAAACCGTTCGCGCCCGAACAGCTCACGTCTTCGGTCAAGCGCGCGCTCGAAAAGCGCCAGCTCATTCTCGATAACCGCAAGCTACGCATGGCGCTATCCGACGGCTCACCATTGGAACGTCGCTTCGTCGGAAGTAGCCCCGCCATGGTTCGGTTGCGCGAATGCCTCTCAAGCTTTGCTGCGACCGACGCTGATGTTTTGGTCTTGGGCGAAACCGGTACGGGCAAGGAACTCGTTGCACGAAGCCTGCATGATCTCTCGCCACGGGCTAAGGGCAAATTCGTCGCCATCAATTGCGGGGCCTTGCCTGAGACCATCATTGAAAGCGAACTATTCGGCCATGAAGTCGGTGCCTTTACTGGCGCCGTGAAACCACGCGTTGGAAAGTTCGAGTATGCTAGCGGCGGCACCTTGTTCCTCGACGAAATCGAGAGCATGCCAATCGAACTTCAAGCCCGCTTGTTGCGTGTCCTTGAAGAGCGCAGCATTGTGCGGCTCGGTACGAACGAGGAGCGGCCCATCGATGTCAGGGTCGTAGCGGCAACAAAAGAGGACCTGCGTGAAGCCTCCGACCGCGGCACCTTTCGCGAGGATCTCTATTACCGCTTGAATGTGTTGGCGCTTGAAATCCCGCCGTTGCGGGAGCGGCGCGAAGACATCCCGCTCCTATTCGCGCATTTTCTCCAGACCACTGCAACACGGTTGAAGCGCACAATTGGCGAACCCGGCCCCGGAGACATCGCAACCCTGCTCGCCCACGATTGGCCCGGCAACGTTCGTGAACTTGAGAACGTCGCCACGCGCTTCGCATTGGGGCTTGGTGTCGAACTTTCCCAAGCCACTGCCGCCAGCCTGCCAACGGGCCTGAATGAAGCAACACTCAGCGATCAGCTAAACGCGATCGAAGAGGTTATCGTTCGGCGAACTTTGTCGTCGTGCAACGGCCAGATGAAGCAATGCTATGAGCGCCTCGGCGTGTCCCGCAAAACGCTTTACGACAAGCTCAAAAAGTATGGCATCTCCCCTGCCGATGGGAGCTGATCTGCTGCCGATCCGACGCTCCGGTAATCCGACCGGGCCAGGTGTATAGAAGGCGACACGCGAATTCCCCTCGATGGGTAGCAGCCTCTACACCACTCCTGCATTGCTGCGTTGCAGCACGCGGATGCCTCACCAGTCTTTCCCAACAAAATCAATCACGTGGCAAGAAAATGCATATTTTCCGCTGGGCCCTGCCCGGCTGGCACAGCGGTTGCTGTTAAGGCCTCGTTAACTCTTACGGCGAGGTCCGAAATGCTTCGTCGGCGCTTATTCCATTGGGAGGAACATTTATGCGCAAAATCCTTTCCGCAGCCGCAGCACTCGCCAGTTTGACCCTGGTCGCAACGCCTGCTCTCGCGAACTGCGATGATGGCGAGATCGTCATCAAGTTCAGCCACGTTACCAACACCGACAAGCACCCAAAAGGCATCGCGGCGTCCTTGCTTGAGAAGCGCGTCAACGAGGAAATGAACGGCAAGGCCTGCATGCAGGTTTTCCCGAATTCAAGCCTCTACGATGACAACAAAGTCCTTGAAGCGATGCTCAACGGTGATGTTCAGCTTGCAGCACCGTCGCTCTCGAAGTTTGAGACTTTCACCAAGAAATTCCGCCTCTTCGACCTCCCCTTCGTCTTCGAAGACGTCAACGCAGTCGACCGTTACCAAAACTCAGAAGACGGTCAGAAGCTCCTCAAATCGATGAAGCGCAAAGGCCTTCTAGGTCTGGGCTTCTGGCACAACGGCATGAAGCAGATGTCGGCTAACCGCCCGCTCATCAAGCCAGAAGACGCCAAAGGCTTGAAGTTCCGCGTGCAGGCCTCCGACGTTCTTGTCGCGCAGTTCCAGCAGCTCGGTGCCAGCCCGCAGAAGATGTCGTTCAAGGAAGTCTACGGTGCCCTCCAGACCAAAGTTATCGACGGTCAGGAGAACACCTGGTCGAACATTTACGGCCAGAAGTTCTTCGAGGTTCAGGACGGTATCACCGAAACCAACCACGGCATCCTGGATTACCTTGTCGTGACCTCAACGAAGTGGTGGGACGGTCTTGATGCCGGTGTTCGCGATCAGCTCGCAAAAATCCTCAAAGAGGTAACCGAGACGCGTAACGCAGAATCGACCGCCGTTAACGAGCGCAACAAGAAGCTCATCGTCGAAGCCGGCGGTAAGGTCCGGACGATCAACGCGGAACAGCGCCAAGCCTGGGTCGATGCCATGCAGCCGGTCTGGAAAAAGTTCGAGGGTGACATTGGCGCCGACAACTTGAAAGCAGCCTTGAGCTACAACGAGGCGAAATAATCCCAGCGTGCCAAAAAGCACCGCAAGACGTCTCGCGGCCGCCACCGGTTTTGGGCGGCCGCGAGCTGGGAAACGCCTGTAACGCATAACAAAAGCTACGCTGCGGTAAGGAGGATGCTGTGTCGGCGCAATCAGAACCCGCGACCGGTTGGGGGCGCGTGATCGACGAAATCGAGGAGACCCTGATCGCGGTGATCCTTGGCTTGATGACCCTGGTGACCTTCGCCAACGTCATCGCCCGCTATGTCTTCAACTCGAACATACTTTGGGCGTTGGAGACGACCGTCTTCCTCTTCGCATGGCTTGTACTCCTCGGCGTGTCTTACTGCGTGAAGAAAAATCAGCACCTGGGCGTAGATGTCTTCGTGCTGGCGCTACCGCCGGCTACTCGCAAGATCGTTACGCTAATCGCAGCGCTAGCCTGCCTTGCCTTTTCGGTTCTGATGATGATCGGCTCCTGGCAATACTGGCTTCCGTTCTTCGGAGAGCGCGCCTGGTACGAGACGGACGACATACCTGCACCCGAATTCCTTCAGCTCCTGGCTCCGTACATGAACGAGGGTGAGCGCTGGAGTAAGTTGCCACGCTTTATTCCCTACTTTGTCCTCCCGCTCGGGATGACCCTTCTCACCTTCCGCTTTCTGCAAGTCACTTTGCGGGTTCTGCAGGGCAAGCAAGAGCTCTTGATCGCCAGCCACGAAGCCGAAGTCTCCGAAGCCATGGACGCGCATGGCGAAACCAATACAGAAACCGATAAAAGGGGCTAACGGTCATGGAAGTTCTTGTTCTCTTCGGCCTCGTTATCGGATTGCTACTCCTCGGCGTCCCGATTGCCATCGGCCTCGGTCTGTCATCAATCCTGTTTCTCTTCATGTATTCACACGCGTCGCTTGCTGGCGTCGCGCAAACGATGTTCGACGCATTCGCCGGGCACTACACGTTGCTGGCGATCCCGTTCTTCGTCCTGGCTTCGACCTTCATGTCAACGGGCGGCGTTGCGCGAAGAGTTATCAACTTCGCCATTGACAGTGTCGCGCATTTCCCTGGTGGTCTCGCTATCGCAGGTGTGTTTGCCTGTATGTTGTTCGCCGCACTGTCTGGCTCATCGCCTGCAACTGTTGTCGCCATCGGCTCGATCGTCATCGCGGGGATGCGACAGGTCGGGTACACGAAGGAATTTGCTGCGGGCGTCATCTGTAATGCCGGCACCCTCGGCATTCTCATTCCACCCTCCATCGTGATGGTCGTTTATGCCGCGGCAGTCGATGTGTCCGTCGGGCGTATGTTCCTAGCCGGCGTTATCCCCGGGTTGGTGGCAGGTCTCATGTTGATGATCGCCATCTACATCGCGGCAAAAATCTACAACCTGCCATCGCAACCTCGCGCCTCTTGGCGTAAGTGGGCAGGTTCAGCCGCCGATGCAGGTTGGGGTCTATTCCTGATCATCATTATTCTTGGCGGCATTTACGGCGGTATTTTCACACCAACGGAAGCTGCTGCCGTGGCGGCCGTTTACGCGTTCTTCATCGCCAACTTCGTTTATCGCGATATGGGGCCGCTGAAAGGAGACGGGGAAACAGGCCCAATCTCCGTCTTGAAAAAGCCGCAAGCGCTCATCACGGCCTGGGTGCACCCGGATACCAAACATGCGTTGTTTGAAGCTGGCAAGCTTACGATCATGCTGCTCTTCATCATCGCCAACGCGTTGATCTTGAAGCACGTCCTGACTGAAGAGCGCATCCCACAGGCGATCACGGAAGCAATGCTCGCTGCTGGTCTTGGGCCCATCACGTTCCTCATCGTCGTGAACCTGCTCTTGTTGATCGGTGGACAGTTCATGGAGCCGTCCGGTCTCATTGTGATCGTCGCGCCCCTGGTTTTCCCCATTGCAATTGAGCTTGGCATCGACCCCATTCATCTCGGCATCATAATGGTGGTCAATATGGAGATCGGGATGATCACGCCACCGGTCGGTCTCAATTTGTTCGTCACAGCAGGCGTTGCCGGAATGTCGGTGATGAGCGTTGTTCGAGCGGCTATGCCATGGGTTGCAATTATGTTCGCATTCTTGGTTTTGGTGACGTACGTTCCATTCATTTCGACGTGGTTGCCGACGACCCTTATGGGACCGGAGATCATAACCAAGTAGCAGCGATCGCCGCACAAGAATGTTGATTGGATAGCCCTTATGGACGACAAACTTTCGCAAGCCGCACTCGAGTATCATCGATTGCCGCGTCCAGGAAAAATCTCTGTCGTTCCAACCAAAGGGCTAACCAACCAACTCGATCTTTCTCTAGCGTATTCGCCAGGCGTGGCCACGGCCTGTATGGCGATCCACGATGATCAGCATGAAGCTGCAACACTTACAGCCCGCCAAAACCTCGTCGGGGTCGTGACCAACGGCACCGCAGTTCTAGGCCTTGGCAATATTGGCCCACTGGCCGGTAAGCCGGTCATGGAAGGCAAGGCTTGCCTCTTCAAGAAGTTCGCCGGCATTGATGTCTTCGACATTGAAGTCGATGAAACAGACCCTGCAAAACTCGTAGAAGTTATCGCGGCCCTTGAGCCGACCTTTGGCGGCATCAATCTGGAAGACATCAAGGCTCCCGAATGCTTCATCGTTGAGCGCGAATTGCGCGACCGGATGGGCATCCCCGTCTTCCACGACGACCAGCATGGCACCGCGATCATTGTCGCTGCCGCGATCACCAACGCTCTAAAGTTGGTCGGCAAAGACATTTCCGAAGTGAAACTCGCAGGCTCCGGAGCTGGAGCAGCGGCGCTCGCGTGCCTCGATCTTCTCGTCAACCTCGGTTTCAAACGCGAAAACATCACGATTTCAGATATCGAAGGTGTTGTTTACGAAGGCCGCACCGAGTTGATGGATGAATACAAAGGCCGCTTCGCGCAAAAGACCGACAAGCGTACGCTAGCAGAAATCCTCGAAGGCGCGGATGTTTTCCTGGGACTGTCCGCCGGTGGTCTGCTAAAGCCTGAGATGCTCGCCAAGATGAACGACAAGCCGATCATCATGGCGCTGGCAAATCCACACCCGGAAATCCTTCCTGCTGATGCAAAAGCAGCCCGACCGGACTGCCTGATTTGCACAGGACGCTCAGATTACCCCAACCAGGTCAACAACGTACTGTGCTTCCCGTTTATATTCCGTGGCGCGCTAGACGTCGGTGCAACCGGCATCACCGAGCACATGAAAATCGCGGCGGTCAATGCCATTGCCGAATTGGCACAAGCTGAGTCATCTGACGTTGTTGCCAAGGCTTATGGCGCTCAGCAGTCCACCTTCGGCCCGGAATATCTCATCCCGACACCGTTCGATCCGCGGCTCATCGAACGCATCGCACCAGCCGTAGCGCAAGCCGCTATGGAAAGCGGCGTCGCCAAGCACCCGATTGCCGATATCGAAGCCTATCGCGAAAGCCTCAGTCGCTTCGTTTACAAATCCGGCCCCAGCATGAAGCCGGTGCTCGAAGCAGCCCGCCGCGCGCCCAAGCGGGTTATCATTGCAGAAGGTGAGGACGAGCGCACGCTGCGCGCAGCCCAGATCATTGCCGATGAGAAGATTGCGCGCCCGGTTTTGATCGGCCGTGATTTTGTCATCAAGCAGCGCATCAAGACACTTGGCCTGCGCCTTCAACCCGGCGAAGACTTCGAGATCATTCACGGCACGTCCAACCACCAGCATCAGGATCTCGAGCAGGAATACTACAACCTGATGAAGCGGCGAGGGATCACGATGGCCGCGGCGCGTGAAGAAATGCGCTCGCGGGTGACGCTCATCGCCGCCATGCATGTGCGCCGCGGATATGCCGACGCCATGCTGTGCGGTTTGCGTGGCACGTATGGCGAGCACCTTGTCTACATCGGCCAAGCTATTGGCATGAAAGAGGGCGTTACGTCGTTAGCTGCCATGAACATGCTCATGCTGCCCGACCGACAGCTCTTCATCTGCGACACCTACGTGAACCGCTATCCAAGCGTTGAGCAGATCGTCGAGTCGACATTGCTGGCAGCCGAGGCTGTACGCCGCTTCGGTCTGAAGCCGGCCGTCGCGCTTCTTTCGCACTCAAGCTTCGGCAACTCCGACACCTACGAAGCCCGCAGTTTGCGCGATGCGCTCCCACTGATCCTGGAGCGCGATCCGGAACTGGAAATCGACGGTGAGATGAACGCGGATGCTGCACTTGATCCCTCGATCCTGGCTGAGGTCCTGCCGGATTCATCGCTAAAGCGGGAAGCCAATCTCCTAATTATGCCATCGGTTGACGCTGCGAACATCGCTTACAACCTTCTGAAAGTGACATCCGGCAACGGCATAACAGTCGGGCCAATGCTCTTGGGAACCAATCGGCCCGCCCACATCATGGAGCCTACGGCAACCGTGCGGCGCATCGTGAATATGGTGGCGCTCGCGGCAGTTGAAGCGGAAGCCTGCAGCTCCGGGCTTTGACCGGCACAGCGAAGGGCTTTAACGGACACGCCGCGGCCACTCCAAAAAGCCGTCTCAACAGAATTGTTGTGGGCAACCGGGCAACAACCCCTGCGCTTTTTTGGCTCGACCGGGTAGCCTCCGCGCCGCTCCCCGGTTAAGGAGAGCCCAATCGGGAGCGGTTGCGCGATTGCGCGGCAGGGGCTGCGCCAAACCGCACAAACTCCTCAAAAACCAGGATCTTAATTTCCAAGAGGCGAGGAATGGCGGCGTTTACAACTCTCGATGATATTGATCTGGCAAACAAACGCGTCCTTGTCCGCGTCGATATCAACGCCCCCATCAAAGATGACCGGATCACAGACGACACGCGGATCCGCTCAGTCGTGCCAACCATCAAGGACATCCTGGACAAAGGCGGGAAACCCATCGTGTTCGCCCACCGTGGCCGCCCAAAAGGAAAAGTCGTTCCCGATTTAAGCCTAATGCCTCTGCGCCAACCGTTGGAAGAAGCGGCAGGCGTTCCAATCCAATTCGCCGAAACCCTGGACCCCGAAGCGGTTGCTCGGCAAATCGCAGATCTTCCAGCAGGGTCCGTCCTGCTTGTTGAGAACATCCGCTTCGACCTTGGCGAGGAAGAAAATGACGCTGACTTCGCCCGCAGTTTCGCAGCGCTCGGCGATGTTTACGTCAACGACGCGTTCTCGGTTTCCCACCGAGCGCACACCTCGACGGTGGGCCTAGCTGACCACTTGCCAGCTGTCGCAGGCCGCCAAATGCAGGCCGAGTTGGAAGCCTTGGAAAAGGCGCTCTCTTCGCCGGAACATCCTGTCATCGCCGTCGTTGGAGGTGCAAAAGTCTCGACCAAAATCGACCTCCTGGAAAACCTGATTGATAAGGTCGACCAGATCATCATCGGCGGCGGCATGGCAAACACCTTCCTGGCCGCCCAGGGCAAGCCAGTCGGAAAATCGCTGTGCGAACATGACCTTCTCGACACCGCGCGCCGCATCAGCACGAAAGCTACCGAGAAAAACTGCGAGATCGTCTTGCCGAGCGACATCGTCGTGGCTTGGGAGTTCGCCGCCAACGCTCCAAACGAGACGCTTGCGGCCGATGCCTGTCCACCAGATGCGATGATCCTCGATGCCGGGCCGAGGTCGGTCGAAGATTTTGCCCGTCGTTTCGAATCCGCAAAAACCATCGTCTGGAATGGCCCGCTCGGCGCTTTTGAAATCGAGCCCTTCAACAAGGCAACCGACGCAGCCGCAACGAAAGCTGCCGAACTAGCCAAATCCAAAAAAGTGCTAGCCGTTGCAGGTGGTGGCGATACTGTTGCGGCTCTTAACGGTTGCGGTGCGGGCGATGATTTCAGCTACGTATCCACTGCCGGTGGCGCATTCCTAGAGTGGCTGGAAGGCAAAACCCTTCCAGGCGTTGCTGCGCTGATGAAATAAGACGTCGCGCACGGCGAGGCGATAAGCCCAGAACGACAAAAAGGCCGTGGCATCAAGTGCCCGGCCTTTTCCATTCGGTCACAGAGCTCTCTAGCTTCGGCGGCCCACCAATCCCACGATCGACCAGACCAACCGCTGGCGCACACAGTCTCAGCGCTTGCGGAGGTTCATGCTGCCGTAGCCCGATGAACTCTTGAACGAAACGGTCTGTTTAGAGCCGCTGACGTTGACCTTCACACGGCCAGAGATGTCGAACTGGTTGTTGTAAAAATCGCCGACATAGCGGTCCTTCGAGACCAACAGAACTTCGCCCGTCTGGCGGATCTTGTTGGATGGCGAAGCACACACAGCGTTCACGGCGTAGACTTTGTCTGTTTGGCGCGAGTAGGTCACCTTGCAGCGGACTTTCTCACGCTTGCCATCGGTGATCTGGACGTAACCGCCTCCACTCCAAGTACCGTCAATAGGGCCCGCGTGAGCAGTAACAGAACTGATTGCAATACTACCGAGCAGAACAGGAAGGGCGAGGATGAGCTTCCGCAAAATAGCCTCCAACGATGCACATGATCTCAAAAACTGGGCAGGTCAGTTTTGTCAAATTCGTTATATAGACTGAAGAGCTATAACAACAAAGCGGGCAATTCGATGTTCGGCCTCAAAAAGACGTGTGGAATAGACGCAGCAAATGGTCGTTCCGAGCATTAATTCTGGTATGCCGCGTTGCCGTCTAAACAATAGCAGAACGGTCTATGTGGAGACTACTCCGCAGGCGTCTTCGATGAGGAACGGTTTGGCGCAATTGAGTGCCAGAAGCCCTTCAAACCGCCTTCCATCAAAATTAGGAGCCCTAGCCAGGCACCTAACCAAATTGACGCCAACGCCAGCGGTGCCGAGAGCGCAAGAAGTGACGCCGCACTGAGGCCCTGACCGAAGGTACAGCCGAGCGCAAACATACCTCCGGTTCCCATAAGGAAAGCACCGACGATCTGCCGCTTGGCTTCATGCGCATCATCATGGGTCTGCCAGCGCCACTCGGCTTTCCAAAGTGCGCCCGCGAAGGCTCCGACTAGGACACCAAGAACACTGCCAATCCCAAAACCAAGTTGTGAGCTGGTCGATGTCATCGCGTACATCATCGTGTTCCCGACGGGCCGCACAAACGTAAAGGACGTCATCGGTCTGGGGTCGAATGGGTCGTAAACAAGCCAGCCCGTCGCGATCCAACCGCCCGCAATTACCACGCCAACACAAACGCCCCAGATGATGCGGCTGGACCATGATCGGAACTTCTTATTGGCTAGCACCCATGTGATCAAAGCAGCTGCGATCAGCGGTGGAAAAACTGCAGCGGCAAGGCCAGTGAGTTTTGCAAGAACCACATGAATACGAGCATCGTTAAAAAGCGGCAACGAGGGTGTCAAAGGCTCGAACAGCCACAGATGCAGAAGGGCAGTCGGGCCCGACGCGGCCATGAAGGCGGAAACGCCAAGCACCAGAAATACGAGAAACGACTTAAGATCGCCGCCGCCCAGCCGAACAAGCGTGCCAAATCCGCAGGTCCCGACAAAGGCCATACCAATACCAAACATCAGCCCGCCGACGATGGTTGCGACCGGGTTGAATCCTTCAGCAATGATAAGCGAGCGTTCAGGGCCGATGAGCTCAAAGGATTCCGCAGTATAAACTCCGAGGATGGCAACTGCGATTGCGAGGACCCACATCCGCCAGCGAGTCGTGTCGTGCGCAAACAACGCATCTTCGATGGCGGCCAATGTGCAGAATTTACCAAGCCGTGCGGCGAGCCCAAGTATACTGCCGCCGAATAAACCGACGCCGAACGCCAACAATGTGGCCGTCGTTTCCTCCATATTCACGCCTTACATTCTGGAGGGCGAGAAACCGGCCTCCTGATGAGCCAGCTTTGAATTATGTGCTCGTTTGAAGTTATTTCTTTTTTGTCTTCAAGCGACGAACCGAGCCTAGCACGGCCCGCCGTCGTTCGGCTTGCAAAACATCTCGTAAATCTGCGCAACCATAATCTGCGCTCGTGGGTCAGTGAGACGATAATAGATCATCTTTCCATCGCGGCGCGCATCGATAAAACCTTCAATCCTCAGCCTCGCGAGCTGTTGTGAAACAGTCGGTTGCCGCAAGGACAACAGGTCTTCCAGCTCCTTTACCGACTTCTCCCCGCTGGCGAGATAGCAAAGGATCATCAGGCGGGCTTCATGAGCGAGGGCTTTCAGAAAATCGGTCGCCCGCTTAGCATTTTCCGCCATCTCATCGAGTTCGGCCTCGTCATCGAATTTGGCCCGCTCGAGCATTGTTCCCGCCTTTTCAGTCATGGCTTGCCTCGGCTTTGAGCTGTTCGTCCGGCAACTTGTCCAAGAGCTCACCAAGCATTGGCCAGAAGAAATCTTCGCCCGGATATCCTTGGATCCGGCCGATCTCGCGGCCACCAGCCACAAGAATAAACGTCGGTGTAAAGTATGCGGGCTTAAGGAACTTCAGATCCTTCGGCATCCTGCCATGCACGTCGACCCGACGCAGCGGGGCCGTTCGCCCCTCTTTTGTCCGGTCATAGATCACACCAATTTCTTCGCGCCACTTATCGCACCAACTGCAACCCGCCTCTTCCATCATGACGAGTTGGGTATCCGAATAAGCGCGCGCCTGCTCTGGCAGGGCAGCGACAGCCAGCGCCAAAACCAACGCTCCGAAGGCTGCCAGTATCAGGGCTGTCAAACGGGTTCTGATTTGGATCATGGCCGCGACCATATCAAAATATTCGCACAGTTGCATTTGTAATTCCGTCCGCCGGGATCACAGGTCCGTATTGTTAATCGATGTTGGATAAGCCTGAATTTCCAGGAGTCTTTAGTTGAATTTCAATGCCGGATATCGCCACGCGAACGAATTTAGAAAAATTGGCAACCAATTGTTTTGATTTAATAATTGCCATGCCCGGTTATGCTCCAAATGACTCGAATAAGGCTTGTGCGCCGCACCATCGCAGCGCAACGTATTCAAAAATGCGAATTGGTTGTTGTGTCGCTGTTCGGCGTGCGTTAGTGTCCCGCGTCAGAACGACACAACAAAACTGGGAGGGCGCACATGAAGCGAGCTTTGAGCCTGGGCTTCGCGGGCCTTTTGACGGCAACACTACTAAACGTGACTGCACTGGCTGGGCCAATTGCACCTGGCGACGTGAAGATCGTCGATGGCGAAATTGCCAAGTCTCTGACCGGTAAACCTGGCAGCAGCGTCAAAGGTGCAGAGTGGTTCAAGAACCGCAAGCTCGGCAACTGTCTGGCCTGCCACGTCAACTCCAAAATGCCAAAAGAGCAGTTTCACGGCGAGGTTGGCCCGACGCTTGATGGTGTTGCCGACCGTTACACGGAAGCTCAGCTGCGCGCTATTGTTGTGAATTCGAAGGCCGTCTTCGGAGATGCGACCCTGATGCCAGCTTTCTATCGAGACACCGGCTTCACGCGCCCTCGCAAACAGTTCGCAGGCAAGTCCATACTGACCGCCGATCAGGTCGAGGATATTCTTGCCTACCTTCTGACGTTGAAAGAATAGACCTCAAGCATCTGAAGACTTTGGGAATGATGAAAGGAGCAGCCATGAACGTAAACAGACGTCAGGCTCTCGGCCTCGCCGCAGGAGCGGCCGCCGTAGTTGTTGCTGGCCCAGCAGTGGTTCCAGCGTTCGCCAAGCAAAAAGAAACTGCCGCTGATGCCATCAAGGCTTTCACTGGTGGCGCCGAAGCAAAGTCAGGCAAAATCAGCCTCAGCACACCGGAGATCGCCGAGAACGGTAACACGGTCCCAGTGGCTTTCGACGTCGAAAGCCCGATGACTTCCGATAACCACGTGCAGGAAGTCCTAGTTCTGGCAGACGGCAACCCACGTCCAGGTGTTGCGACCTTCCGCTTCAGCGAGTTGAGCGGCGAAGCTGCGGCTTCAACCCGGATCCGCCTCGCCAAAACGCAGAACGTCATTGCAGTCGCCAAGATGAGCGACGGCTCGTTCTACATGGACAAAAAACTGGTCAAGGTCACGATTGGCGGTTGCGGCGGCTAGGCCTGCTGCTGGCGCGGTCCTGACGACGTTTGGTGCCCTCAAAAGGGCGAACCAAACGAATTCCAAAGGATCGCGCATCGCGGATCGACAACTCTCCAACCGCTCGCGTCTTCGAGCTTCCAAGGCGCGGCGCAGACCAGCAAAACAAAAGGACTACTGAGCGATGGCTAAGGCTAAACCACGCGTCAAAGTGCCCAAGAAGGCAGATGCCGGTGAGATCATCACCATCAAGACGCTGATCAACCACAAGATGGAATCGGGCTTCCGCAAAGACAAAAAAACCGGCGAAGTTATTCCGCAGAAGATCATCAACAAGTTCACGGCTGAGTTTAACGGCAAGCCGGTTTTCTCGGCTGATGTCCGCCCGGCTGTTTCAGCGAACCCATACTTCCAGTTCAAAGTGAAGGTCAACGAGAGCGGCACGTTCAAGTTCACCTGGGTTGACGACGACGGATCGACTTACTCGACGGAGAAAAAGATCAAAGTTGGGGGCTAACTCCGGCAGTCGAGGCGCAACAAATTAGGGAGGGTCGCTCATGGCGACGAAGACTTTTAAATCCAGGGGCTTCGGGCTTGTCGCAGTTGGTTTAGCTTCAGCCGTCGCTTGCATCACCGCAGCCGTTGCTGGACCCAACGACAACAAGTTGGTCATCAACGGTCAGGAGTACGTCACCGAGCTGAAGGGTCCTGAAGACGGACCGCTCGATACGATTTACTCCGGCTGGCGCTTCCGCAACGAGTCGACCCAGGCCATGGAGCTCGATGACTTCGACAACCCAGGCTTTGCTTACGTCGACACCGGCGAGATCCTCTGGTCCACAGTAGATGGCGAAGCTGGCAAGTCCTGCGCGTCCTGCCACAACGACGCTGACGAAAGCATGAAGGGTGTCCGCGCCCAGATGCCGAAGTGGAACGAAAAAGCTGGCAAGCCAATGACGCTGGAGCAGCATGTTAATGCCTGCCGCGAAAACAACCTGAAGGCGAAACCCTGGAAGTGGGAATCGAACCAGATGCTGTCGATGACGGCATTCATTGGTTCGAAATCGCGCGGTATGCCCGTCAACGTTCAGACCGATGGCAAAATGGAGCCTTGGATCAAGAAGGGCAAAGACGTCTATTACACCCGCGTCGGCCAACTCGACATGTCATGCTCCGGCTGCCACGAAGACAACTACGGCAAGATGATACGCGCTGACCACTTGAGCCAGGGAATGATCAACGGCTTCCCGACCTACCGCTCGAAGTGGCAAAAGCTCGGTTCGATCCACCGCCGCTTCAAGGGCTGCATGAAGAACATCCGCGCCACGCCTTACAAAGTGGGTGGTGATGAATTCGTCGCTCTTGAACTCTACGTTGCATCACGTGGCCAGGGCCTCTCAGTCGAAACGCCAGCGGTGCGCAACTAAGCGATATCGGCTTGGGCACGCAACGAATGTTCGTGCCCAAGATCGACACCGCGCAGAAGCACTGGGCCTTTCAAATTTCAGGCGGTAAGGCCCAGCGCCAAACTTCAAAGTCTTCTCAAGATCGACCCTGTGAAACCAAGCGCGGTTTTGCAAACGGAGAACTCGTACATGATCTCTAGGCGTGAATTTCTTCAAGCTGCTGTCGCTGCGGGCGCAATTGTCGGCACGGCAGGCGCGGGATCCTGGCAGGCATTGGCAGCGCGTCAGGCGCTGATGAGCCAGGATGACCTTTTGAAGTTCCCGACGATGGGGAATGTGACGCTCGTCCACCTCACCGACATCCACGCCCAGTTGATGCCGATTTACTTCCGCGAACCCTCAATCAATCTTGGCGTCGGCGAAGTCGAAGGTAAGCCACCTCACGTCACCGGCAAAGACTTTCTGGAACTCTACAAGATCGCACCGGAAACGCCTCACGCGTACGCCCTGTCATCAGAAGACTTTACAGCGCTGGCAGGCGAATACGGACGTATGGGCGGCATCGACCGCATCGCGACGGTGCTCAAGTCCATTCGCGCCGAACGCGGCGACAACATGCTGCTCCTTGATGGTGGGGACACCTGGCAGGGAAGCTACACGTCCTTCAAAACCAAGGCCGCCGACATGGTCGAGGTGATGAATTCCTTGAAGCCCGATGCCATGACATCGCATTGGGAGTTCACCTACGGCATCGACCGTGTCCAGGAAATCGTTGAGAGCCTGCCGTTTGCCTTCCTGGGTGGCAACATTTTCGACGCCGAGTGGGAAGAACCCGCCTTCGAAGCCACCAAGATGTTCGAGCGCGGCGGAGTTAAGGTTGCCGTCATCGGTCAGGCCTTCCCTTATCTGCCAGTCGCCAACCCGCGTTGGATGTTCCCCAACCTCTCATTCGGTATCCGCGAAGAGCAGGTCCAAAAGAACGTGGATGCAGCCCGCGAAGCCGGAGCCGAAGTGGTGGTCCTGCTATCGCACAACGGCTTCGACGTAGACCGTAAGCTCGCAAGCCGCGTCAAAGGCATTGACGTTGTCCTTACCGGACATACCCACGACGCCCTGCCAGAGCCAGTATTGGTCGGCAAAACGCTGGTCATTGCTTCAGGCTCGCACGGCAAGTTCTTGTCGCGCGTCGATCTCGATGTCCGCGATGGCGCTGTCAAAGGATATGAGTTCAAGCTCATTCCGATCTTCTCCGATGTCATCGCGCCGGACAAAGAAGCAACCGACCTCGTGAAGAAGGTTCGCGCACCGTTTGAAACAGAACTCAACACGGTGCTGGGTAAGACGGAGTCGCTGCTCTATCGCCGGGGTAACTTCAACGGCACGTTCGATGATTTGATCTGCGATGCCCTGATCGAAGAACGCGAAGCAGACATCGCTTTGTCTCCTGGTTTCCGTTGGGGGAGTTCGGTTCTTCCCGGCCAGGACATCACCGTCGAACTCCTACACAATGCAACCAGCATGACCTATCCGGCAGCTTACCGCTCGGAGATGTCGGGTAAACTCATTCACGAAATTCTCGAAGACGTCGCGGACAACCTGTTCAACCCAGACCCGTATTATCAGCAAGGCGGTGACATGGTTCGCGTTGGCGGCATGGGTTACCGCATCGATGTCAGCAAGCCGATTGGATCGCGCATCACCGACATGACGCTTCTGAAATCCGGCGAGAAGATCGATCCATCGAAGAACTACGTCGTCGCCGGTTGGGCGTCCGTCGGCGAAGGCACCGAAGGCCCGGCGATCTGGGATGTCGTCGCCGACTACATCAAGCGCAAACAAACCGTAAGCGTGAAGCCAAACAACTCGGTGAAGGTGGAAGGCATCTAAACGATCTAAGGCGGATGACTAAGAACCCATCCGTCTGATTGCTCTAGACATTCAAAAATTCGCATGTATTAATTTTTGCATGAGAAACGAAACTGGGAGGCTTGCTCATGAGCCGTAAGGACAAACAAACAATCGACACGGGACCGGCTGCGTCCCGCAGAGACTTCTTAAGATCATCCGTCGCAGCAGGTGGGGCCCTGGTCGCCGGAACCGCTGCCGCGCATGCCGAATCCGATCCGGCCATCACGGACCTGCAAGACTGGTCCCGCTATCTTGGCAGCGGCGTTGATGCTGCACCCTACGGCAAGCCATCCGAATTCGAAAAAGATGTCGTGCGCCGCCACGTCGGCTGGCTCACCGCATCGGCAGAATCCTCGGTCAACTTCACACCCCTGCATGAGCTCGACGGCATCATCACGCCAAACGGCCTCTGCTTCGAACGCCACCACGGCGGCGTCGCTGAAGTTGAGCCTGACAAGTACCGCTTGATGATCAACGGTCTGGTCGAGAAGCCACTCGTCTTCACCTTGGATGATCTCAAGCGCTTCCCTCGCAAGAACCAAGTCAACTTCCTGGAATGCGCCGCGAACTCCGGTATGGAGTGGCGTGGGGCTCAGCTAAACGGCTGTCAGTTCACGCACGGCATGGTCCACAACGTCATGTACACCGGTGTTCCGCTGCGCTACCTGCTCGAAGAAGCCGGGTTGAAGACGAATGCCAAATGGATCATGCCGGAAGGCGGCGACTCCTCTGGCATGAACCGTTCGATCCCGATGTTCAAGGCGCTCGATGACTGCCTCATCGCCTTCAAAATGAACGGTGAAGCGCTTCGGCCTGAGCAGGGTTATCCAGCCCGCCTCGTTGTTCCAGGTTGGGAAGGCAACATGTGGGTCAAGTGGATCCGCCGCATCGAAGTCGGCGACGAGCCCTGGCACGCCCGCGAAGAAACCTCCAAGTACACGGACTTGATGGCCAACGGTAAAGCCCGCCGCTTCACCTGGGAGATGGACTGTAAATCGGTCATCACCAACCCAAGTCCGCAGGCTCCCATTAAACATTCCAAGGGCCGTACGGTACTAACCGGGCTCGCATGGTCAGGCCGCGGCACCATCCCTCGCGTCGATGTCACGCTCGATGGCGGCAAGAACTGGCACAAGGCCCGCGTCGATGGCCCAAGCCTCGATAAGTCGCTGCATCGCTTCTATTACGAGTTCGACTGGAATGGCGAGCCGCTGCTGCTGCAATCACGCGCCATCGACTCAACCGGTTACATCCAACCAACCAAGGATGAGTTGCGCAAAGTTCGCGGGCTCAATTCGATCTATCACAACAACGGAATTCAGACCTGGCACGTCAAGAAGTCGGGAGAGGTGGAAAATGTTGAAATCTCCTAAGTCACTTGCAGGCCGTGTCTCGAAAGTCATCGCTGCCACGATCCTTGCCGGATGCGCGATTGCCGCAACCGCGACAGCTGAAGAAGCCAAGAAGTTCGGTCTGGGACGCGCGGCAACCGCTGAAGAAGTTGCCGCCTGGGACATTGATGTCCGTCCCGACGGTCAGGGTCTTCCCGTTGGCAAGGGCAATCCGGCCAAAGGCGAAGCAATCTTTGCTGCCAAGTGCGCCATCTGCCATGGCGACTTTGCCGAAGGCGTCGACCGTTGGCCGGTCCTGGCTGGTGGTGCTGACACCCTGAAATCGGAAGACCCGGTCAAGACCGTTGGCTCATATTGGCCATACCTGTCCACCGCTTACGATTACATCTACCGGGCCATGCCGTTTGGTAACGCACAAACGCTGAAACCCGACGAAGTTTACAGCATTATCGCTTACATTCTGCTGATGAACGACGTTATCGAGGATGAAGACTTCGAGCTTTCGAACGAGAATTTCACAACCATTCGACTGCCAAACGAAAAGAACTTCATCAAAGACGACCGTCCTGATGTTAAGAACATCAAGGATGGCGAGCCTTGCATGAAGAACTGCAAGGACAATGTTGAAGTCACGATGCGCGCCCGCGTTCTCGACGTGACGCCAAAAGGCGATGACGATGAGAACCTAGCCGCGGGCGCTATCGACTAAGAGGATACGGCAATGACGCGACGGGCGATTTTTCTGACACTTGTGTTTTCAATGATTTCGCCCGTTGTGTTTGCCAGCCAGGATATTGCCGACAAATATCCTGGCTCTGAGCTCTATAACAAACCCGTCGAAGTTATTCCTCACGTTTGGTCGGCCATCGGCGCAACCGCACCGCCGACCTACGACAACTCCGGCCACAACAACAACCTGTCGTTCATCGTCACCGGAGATGGCGTCATCGTGATCAACGCCGGAGCGTCAGCGAAGCTTGCCGCTGCGCTTCACGCCGAGATCAAGAAAATTACCGATCAACCGGTCAAGCTCGTCATCAACGAGAATGGCCAAGGCCATGCCATGCTTGGCAACGGCTATTGGAAGAAGCAGGGCGTCAAGATCCTGGCGCATGAGGATGCCGAGACGGCGTTCGAAGAAGAAGGCGGGCAGAGCCTCGAACGTCACGAACGCATCTTGAAGGAAAAGGCAGAAGGTACCGAACTCGTCGGTCCAACCCAAACCTTCTCTGACAAATACGAAATCGAGATGGGCTCGTTCAAAGTCGAGGTCCTCAATCTCGGCCCGGCACACTCCCCAGGCGATATCACGGTTTGGATCCCGGACAAAAAAATCGCGATCGCAGGCGACATGGCTTTCCATGAGCGCATGCCACCGATCTTCCAGGAAACCAACACGGCTGACTGGCTCGAAAGCTGGGAGAATTTCGAAGAGCTGGGCGCTGTCTACGTCATCCCCGGACACGGTCACCCAACCAACATGGATCAGGTTCGTCGCTACACCAAAGACTACCTGATTTATCTGCGCGGCAAGATCAAAGAGCACATCGACAACGGCGGCTCCTTGAAAGAGGCCTACTACGTCGATCAGTCGCCCTATAAGCACCTCGATACCTACGAAGAACTGGCCACCCGCAACGCCGGCCGCGTCTATGAACAAATGGAATTTGAGTGAGGTCGAACAGCCATGGCAAAGAGCATCTGGTCTCCAAACCGCCGCGAGTTTATGGCCGGGGCTGCCGCCACGACCGCGCTGACCGCGTTGCCAATGAAGCCAGCGCTTGCCGCCAACAAAGTCACCGTTGGGAACATCGAAGTGACGACGTTCTCTGATGGTCACATCCAGTTGCCAGGCAACTTCCCTGCTCCCGACATCGACAAGGCCGAACGCGACGAGGCGATGAAGCGCGCGGGTTACGGTGGTGAGACCTACAAGTCGCCAATCAACGTCACGCTCATTAAAACCCCTGACGATCTCATCCTCGTTGATATGGGTTCAGGCCCGCGCTTCGTTCCAACGACCGGACAGCTTGAGACCGCGCTCGGCGATGCCGATATCGATCTCGCCGACATTACCAAGGTCGTCATTACCCATGGCCACCCGGATCACCTTTGGGGGGCTATCAACGACTTCGATGAGCTGACCTTCGAAGAAGCAGAGTATTACGTTGCTGAAAAAGAGTTCGCGTTCTGGATGAACGACGACTCGATGAAGACATTGCGCGAAGACCGCCAGTTTTTTGCCGTCGGTGCCAAGAGCCGCTTCAAGGCCCTCGAAGAGAAGCTCAAGTTCGTCAAAGAGGACGACGAGATTGTTTCCGGTTTGGGCGTCATCGAAACCAACGGCCATACACAGGGTCACATCTCGCTTGAGGTGAAGTCTGGGTCAGATAGCCTCGTTGTCCTAGGCGACGCCCTGACAAACCCGGTCATCTCGTTTGAGTATCCCGAATGGACACCCGGTGCCGATCATGTGCCGGAACAGGCCGCTGCAACGCGTCAGCGCCTGCTAGATCGGCTGCATCAAGCCAAGTCGAAAATCATCGGCTACCACCTGCCACCACCAGGGATAGGCCAGGTGGTGAAAAAAGGCTCAGGCTATGCCTACGAAGCGCTGGGCTGAGGTTGCACCAAGCAGACCCAGCTCTCGTATGAGCAGCAGAAGACCCTAATCCTCCCGTTACCTGCGCTCTATGTGGAGCGCGCCAACACCGCAATTGACCAGACTGTGGGCCCATGGCCATAGTGACCGGCAACGGTCCTAGCGGCCGCTTTGTTGCCAACTGATCGAGGTCACGAACATTTCCATGGGTGAAACGACCGGCTGCGCGGGCGGGCTGGAACTCGCTCGTTTTGAGGGAGCACCGCACCATCTTCTCGACATCGAAGCGCGTGATCTCTGGCAACATCTGCCAGGGCCGTCGTTGTTTGATATCCCGGGGCGCGATCCTCAACCGCTCTTTCTATCAGTCCTATTGCATGGAAACGAGGACACCGGCTGGAGTGCTGTTCAGAAGGTCTTGAAGCGGCATGGCGATGCCCCTTTGCCGCGCCGCATGCTGCTCCTTGTCGGCAATATCGAGGCCGCCAAAGCCAACGTCCGCACCCTTGATAACCAGACCGACTACAACCGTGCCTGGCCTGGAACGCGTTATCCCGAAGCCAAGGAGGCGGCGCTCATGCGCCATGTCGTTGATCTGGTCTCTGCTGAGAAACCATTCGCGTCGATCGACATCCACAACAACACCGGCAATAACCCGCACTACGGCTGCGTAAATGTGCTGGATGAGCGCCATCTGCACTTGGCACGATTGTTTTCGCGAACGGTTGTTTACTTCACCCGGCCAGTCGGTGTGCAGTCTTCTGCAATGGCAGCCGTTTGCCCGGCTGTTACCGTGGAATGCGGCCTGCCTGGAACGCCAACGGCAACCGATCATGCAGCCGAGTTCGTCGAAGCAGCGCTGGCGCTTGATCACTTTCCCGACCACCCGGTCCCAGATCATGATCTTGATCTGTTACGCACAGCGGTGATCCTTCGCGTCCCACCCGACGCAAGCTTCAGTTATGACGGGAGCGATGCGGATTTCCGTTTCGTCCCCGAACTCGACCGGCTCAATTTTTCTGAACTGGCCCCAGGTACAAAGCTCGGTTCCCTCGGAAACAGCGGTGACAGGCGCTTAGCTGTCATTGCTGGCGGGGAAATGGATGCCAATGTTGAGGATTACATCGCCTATGATGAGAGCGGCGGGATCAATCTCGCGCGCCCTGCGATTCCAGCCATGTTGACGCTTGATCCACGAGCCGTCAGGCTCGACTGCCTAGGTTACTTGATGCACCGTATCGACAGGCAGGGGCGGCCGGTCGATTAAGGTTAAATGAGCCTGCGCCGATCTTTGTGCCGCGGGTTCGTTGATGCGCTTTGGGAGTGACGCATGCCAAACGTGACGCCGCCGACGGCTGCCGAGCTGCAACGTCTGAAAGAACTGCAGCAGGGGTTTTCGCAATCGTTTGCGGAAACGGCCGACGATCGCAACGCGCTTCGCACGGTCGTCATCATTCCCAGCCTGTCCCTCGACCAGGAAGTTCTGGCCCGCATTTCTGGCGTCCACCATTATGAAGAACGCCAGCTTTGCATGCTGTTGTTGCTGCGGTTCCCACGCACGCACGTCATCTATCTGACCAGCATGCCGATCGCTGAATCGATCGTCGATTATTACCTGCATCTCCTGCCCGGCATTCCAGCTCAGCATGCCCGCCGCCGTCTAACACTCATCTCCTGTGACGATGCTTCGCCTGCACCGTTGACACAAAAACTCCTGGCCAGGCCACGCGTCCTGGAACGAATCCGTAAAGCAATCCCGGATGCGTCGCGCGCACACATGACGTGCTTCACCGTTACCGAACTCGAACGCGCGCTGGGCTTGGCGCTTGATCTCCCCGTCTATGGTTGCGATCCATCGCTTTGCTATCTCGGGACCAAAAGCGGATCTCGCAAAATCTTCCGCGAGGCAGGCCTCGATTTGCCCGAAGGTACCGAAGACCTCGCGGATGCTACTGACATCGCTGAAGCCCTGGCCGATCTGAAAGGAAAGAAACCTGATCTTGCGCGCGCCGTCGTAAAACTCAACGATGGGTTTTCCGGCGAGGGCAACGCCATCTTCGACTACGCGGATGCACCTCAAGGGACAACGCTCGTGCCATGGGTCAAGCAACGCTTGCCAAACCTGAGCTACGAAGCAGGCGGCATGACGTGGGACCTATACTCCGAGAAGTTCCACGCCATGGGAGGCATCGTCGAAGAGTTTATTCCCGGCGATGACAAGCGCTCACCCTCCGCGCAATTACGCATCGACCCGACCGGGGCCATCGAAACCGTGTCCACCCATGATCAGGTGCTCGGAGGCGACAACGCCCAGATCTTCTTGGGCTGTAAGTTCCCAGCTGACGACGCCTACCGGCTAGAGATCCAGAACCGCGGCCTCAAAGTCGCGGAGATCCTCGCAAGCCGCGGAGCACTAGGCCGTTTCAGCGTCGACTTCCTGTCAATGCCCAACCCGGATGGCAGCTGGCGGCATGTCGCGATTGAGATCAACCTGCGCAAGGGTGGCACGACCCATCCGTTTTTGATGCTGCAGTCATTGACGGACGGCACTTACTGCCGTGACACGGGCCACTTCCTGATCCCGGGCGGAAAGCCGCGTTACTACTACGCCTCCGACAATCTGGAATCCGATCTATACCGAGGCCTCTTGCCCTTCGATCTGATCGACATCGCTGCCATGAACCGCCTGCACTTCCACGGCACCAACCAGGAAGGCGTTGTGTTCCACTTGATGGGGGCATTGTCAGAATTCGGCAAGCTTGGGGTTGTCAGTATCGGCTCGTCGTTTGAACGCGCGGAGGCCTACTACCGGGAAACGGTTGACATCCTCGATAAGGAAGGCCGCGCCTGGTTGAGATAGTACCGCACGCCCGACCCGTTAGGAGCAACAGCTAAGCTGGTGTCAGAACACCAACCACGGCTCCGGTCATCATCGTTGCCAGCGTACCGGAAACGATAGTGCGCAAACCAAGCTCCGAGAGCTCTGTTCGCCGTTCCGGAACCATGGCCATCAGGCCACCAAGCATAATCGCCAGCGACCCGAAGTTAGCAAACCCACAAAGCACATAGGTCATGATGAGCCGTGAGCGCTGATCAAGCGCTTCGGGCGGTAGTTTTGATAGTTCGACAAAAGCGAGAAACTCGTTGAGCACAGTTTTGGTGCCGATCAAAGATCCTGCTGCTTGCGCCTGCTCCCATGGAATGCCGATCAGCCAGGTGAGCGGCGCGAACACCAACCCGAGAATACGCGAGAGCGTGATGGGTTCCCCCTGAACGGCGGGCAGCAGGCCAAGCATTTGGTCGACAAGGCTGACTAGCGCGATAAACACAATCAACATGGCTAGGATGTTCAACAGCAGCGCCAAACCGTTCGCCGTACCGCGCGTAATGGCATCCATCGTCGAGTGGGCTGGGTCAATATCGATTTTCTCGTCTTCAGCCATCGTTGTGCGCGTGTCACCTGGATCGGGTGGAACCATGATCAGCGCGATCATAATGGCAGCTGGGGCCGAGATGACGGACGCGACAACCAGATGACCGAGAGCGCCTTCCAGCGTCTGCCCGATCAGCCCGGCATAAAGAACGAGCACCGTGCCCGCGATGGTCGCCATGCCGGCGGTCATGACGACAAACAACTCCGAGCGGGAGAGCTTCGCCAGATAAGGTCGCACCAACAGCGGCGCTTCAACCATCCCGACAAAAATGTTCGCCGCTGTCGAAACACCAACCGCGCCACCGATGCCAAACGTCCGGCGCAACATTGCCGAAAATGCCGAAACCACGACCTGCAATACGCCCCAGTGAAACAGCACCGCTGATAACGCACTCATCAACAGCACGACCGGCAGGGCCTGGAAAGCGAGCACAAACGTCGAGCCCGCACCGGTCGTTGCAAACGGAACTTCGCCGCCACCCAAATAACCAAATACGATGCTGGTTCCCGCCTTCGTCGCCGAATTCAAAACAAGGAAAACCTCATTCATCCACACGAACATTTGCTGCGAGACCGGGACCTTCAACAACAAAACCGCAAGTGCGAGCTGCAACGCGATGCCGCCAAGCAAGACACGCAACGAAAACGCCCGTCGCCTGTTTTCGCTCAACGCCCAAGCGATCAACGGGAGGGCAATAAGCCCGATCAAGCTTTGCAGCGATAGTGCCATTTAGCCCCCAGTTGTTGACTCAGCATTCCCAAGTTCGCGATACCGCTTGGCTCCTATTATTGAAACAGAAACTCTCAGCGGTCCTGCGACCAATTGAATAAGCGAGCTTCAATCGCTCTTCAAAGATCCCCATAACACGTTGGCATAAAACCGCGCATCTCGATGCCCCTCGGCCACAGATGCGCCACTCAAAAACGAAGACCCAGAGGAACGCCATGCACGTCACAATGGAAGACGCCCAAAAGATCATCACAGCTGCCAAGCGGACAGCCGTCAAAACGAAAACCAAGATGTGTATCGCGGTGGTTGATACCGGCGGATGCCTTAAGGCCTTCCTGCGCATGGACGACGCCTGGACTGGCTCGATCGATATTGCGATCAAGAAAGCCAAGACCGCTGTCTACTTCGGCATGCCAACCGAAGAAATCGGGAAGCTGTCCCAGCCAGGCGGCCCACTCTATGGCATCGAGCACTCCAACGACGGCCTGATCACCTTCCCCGGCGGCCTGCCGATCGTCGATGATGAGGGCATGCTGATTGGTGGCATTGGCGTCAGCGGCTCATCGGTTGAAAATGACCGCAAAGTCGCCGAAGCCGGCCTCAAGGTTGCCGGTGTTTGCGATCTGCCAACGCACCCCTGGCGCACCTGATAAATAATCGCGACCGCCTTGGCACTAGGCACCTCAAGGCGGTCGCATCACCCATTCCGATTTACTTCTTCAGTTTTTCAAGCCGCATCGGCAATTGATCCCAGACCGCATCACGCTCTTCCTGAGTGAACTTCAGCCAGTTACCGATTTCAGCAGTAGTTCGCCCGCACCCCACGCACATGCCAGCTTTGTCATCCAGCTCACACACGTTGATGCAGGGGCTAATCGGCCTGCGTGTTGAAGTCGTCGATGTCGAAGTTGACACGAGCGCGGATCTCCGAGTTGAGCGATTGATGGTTAGCCAGCGGGCATAAATGGCAGATCTGTATCGTTCGGCTTCACACCGCTTGCGGTCAGCAAGACATGGACTTGCCCGCGATGATGCGTTTGATGGTTGAAGACGTGCGTAATACACAATGAACGGTTTGTCCGTATTTCCGCGTTCTGCGCATGAGAGAAAAACACGAAGTCTCCGCTGAGTTCATCGTCTTGAATTGCGGCGGCCCACGCAGTGATCTCACCGTCCATCTTCTGACGCTCCGACTTGAGCGTCTCCCAATCTTCAACGAACATTGGGGACTGCGCAATCGTGCCGAAGTTGGCAGGCTGGCCGGTCAGCCGCGCCAACCAGACCTTGTCGGCCCACAGGATATGGCTCAAGGTGCCATGGATCGATTTGAAGAAGGCACCCTTGTCCGCCCGGCGCACCTCATCGTCCAGCTTGTCAGCAGCAGCATAAATGCTCTCGTTTTGCCAGGCATTGTACCGGGCCATCATTTGCACCCAACGCAAATCCACCATCCAAGAACTCCACGTTTCTATTGTCTATCGCTTGTTCTTGGCGCCCTTGGCAGCCTGCTTCACAAGCGTCAACGCCGTTTCTCCCGCAGCCTCAGCATAGGAGGCGTCGCGGTGCATTAACATAGCCGAGAACGCGCCTTCCATGAGCAGTGCGATACTTCGAGCCAGTTTTTCTGCGCCTTTTATACCCGCGTCCCCGTAGCACGCCGCAAGCCAAGCTTCGAACTTTTTCTTGTGCGCTGCACCAATAACGACTGCCGGGTGCCCGGGCAGGTTTGCAAGTTCCGCCGCCGTTCTCAGAAAACCACAGCCTCTCCATTTGGGGTGCCGGGCGTTCTTCGCCAAGCGCTGAAATATCGCTGCAGTCTTATCTGCGGGTGATCCTTCAGCCGCATCGTACCACTGCGCAAATAGTTTCAGATTCGGCTGGTCTCGAGACTCTAGATATCCGGCGACCAGGTCATCCTTACTTTTGAAATGATAATAAAGCGTCTTCTTGGTGACACCGGCTGATGCAGCTACAGCATCGACGCTGACGCCGCGAATACCCTCTCGGTAAAAGAGCTTGTTTGCAGCATCCAGAATGCGGTCGCGAGTATTGGAAGACGCCATAAATTTGTCCGTTGAAGAGCCAGCAAGGATAAGTGAGGAGCAGGTATACTCACTAGTGAGTTTAAATCGCAATAGGTCGAGTTTAGCTTACTCAGCAGTTCAATTGTTTAGGAACCGCAATCATGGAAGTTGTCCTTTACGAAACGCGCGGCGAGACCGCCTTGCTGACGCTCAACCGGCCGCAAAAACTGAACGCGCTTAACTACGAGATGGTCGATCGACTTCTCCATTTGCTGAACGAGGTCGAGGAAGATGCGAGGATCCGCGCAGTTGTGATCACAGGTGCCGGAGACCGCGCCTTTTCCGCTGGAGGTGACATTCACGAATTTGCGCAGTCGGTGAAACGCGGCCCGGATATTGCGATGAAGGACTTCGTCCGCCGTGGCCAGGCCATGACCGCCAGGATGGAAGCTTTTCCGAAACCCATTATCGCTGCGGTCAACGGTCTGGCGTTTGGAGGCGGCTGCGAGATCACCGAAGCGGTTCATCTCGCGGTTGCGTCCGAGAAGGCGCTGTTTGCGAAACCTGAAACCAACATCGGCATCCCGCCGACGTTCGGTGGAACACAACGCCTGCCTCGGCTGGCAGGAAGAAAACGGGCGCTAGAATTGCTGTTGACCGGAGACGCTTTTTCACCTCAGCGGGCATTAGAGATGGGTCTTGTAAACAAGGTCGTTCCACACGAAGACCTGCTCGCTGAAGCTTTTGCGTTGGCAGACCGCATCCTACGACATTCGCCGCTAGCAACTGCCCGGATCATCACCGCAGTCACTCGCGGCCTCAACACAACAATTGGGGAGGGACTGCAAATCGAATCGGAACAGTTCGCACGAATGGCAGCGACTAATGATATCCACGAAGGCCTGGAGGCTTGGATCGAACGCAGACCGCCGGCATATACAGGCAGATGAGAGAGGCCTCTAGCAGGCAGCTCGCCAGCCCGTCCCAACCAAACAGCGCAATACTTCGGTTGGCGGGCAACACCGGCTAAAGTCACCACAAACGAATCGAAGCTGGAAGCTCGGCAAGCAGAACCGGGCGTCCGGCAGTATTGTTCTCCAGGTGATTTGACCGATAGCGAGTTATGAAGCTCCTCCACACAGCGGATCTACATCTTGGCCGCTACTTCGAAGGGCGCTCAATGGAAGAGGACCACGCGGTTGTCCTCGACCAGATTTTTGAGGCCCTAAAAACGCATGCCGCCGATGTCCTGATTATCGCGGGCGACGTGTTCGACCGGACAGCACCGCCCGAGAGCGCCGTTCGGCAATTCAACGATTTTATCAGCCGCATCATGAGTGAAACCGATGCCGCGATTGTGCTGATAGCTGGCAACCATGATTCAGGGGATCGCATCGGGGCCATGTCGATGCTGTCGGATCGACGCCGCGCCCTGGTGCGCGGGCCCATTCGCGCTGATGAGCCACCACTCATCCTGGATGACGAACACGGCCCCGTCGCCTTCTCCGCGTTGCCATTCGCTTACGAATTCGCCGCACGTGAATGTTTCGACGACCCTGACATCAAATCGCCGGAAGACGTAATGCGGGCTCAGGTCAGAGCCGCCCGCGCGCAACTCCCCGCAGATGCGCGTTGGATCGTCGTGGCCCACGCATTTGTGTCGGGCGCGACCACCAGCGATAGCGAGCGCTCCCTAAGCCGGGCCGTCGGCGGCATCGAAACGGTACCAGCGGATGTTTTCGATGGTGCGGCTTATGTCGCACTCGGCCACCTGCACCGCCCGCAAGCGATCGATGGGGATCGAATCCGCTATTCCGGATCGCCGCTCGCCTTTGGCTTTGATGAAGAAGGCAATCAGAAATCGATGACGCTCATCGACCTCGCTGGAGATGGCGCGGTGACGAAGGAACTCATCCCATTCCGGCCTCTGCGCGGCATACGCACCCTTCGCGGCGAACTCGACGATCTTATCGCCGACGGCAAGACAAACGCGTCAGATGACTTCATCAAAGTTATTCTCACCGATGCCGACCGGCGCATTGAACCCAAAAAGCGGTTGAGCGAATTCTATCCAAACCTCTGCACGCTCTCTTATGAACGCGATAGCGCCGCACCCGAAATCAAGGCACTCGGCGGGCGTCGGGCGGAGACGACCGATCCGGCAGAGTTGATCGCAGCGTTCCTCGAATTCACGTACGACGAACCACCCTCTGAAGCCGAAACCGCCATCATCGCGGAAGGGCTAAGTGGAGAGACGAAACAGAAGGGTGCCGAATGAGACCTCTGCGCCTAACGCTGCAAGCCTTCGGCCCTTATGCCGGACGCCATACAATCGATTTCCGCCAAGCGCTCGATAGCGGTTTGTTTGGTATCTACGGCGCGACCGGATCAGGCAAGTCAACGATCTTTAGCGCCATGACCTTCGCCTTATTTGGTGAGCCCGCCAAAGCCGAACAGCGCGCGCCATCCGTCCGATCCGATCTGGCAGATGCCAACATGCTGACTGAGGTCGAGTTGATCTTTGAAGCAAGCGGCAAGCAATACCGCGTCTTGCGTCGGCCTGAGCAGATGCGCCCGGCCAAGAGAGGTGGTGGCGAAACGGAAGAAAAGCACAAGGCCTGGCTGTTCGATGTGTCAGGCCTGCCGCTTGAGACGATCACTGAAGAGCATCCTGGTAAGATCATCGCCGAAGTGAAGGTCGGGCCGGTCAACGAACGGATCACTCAGATCCTTGGCTATGGCGCATCGCAATTCCGGCAGATCGTGCTTCTGCCGCAAGGCCGTTTCGAAACCTTCCTGACCGCAAAAACTGACGACAGGCTAGAGATTTTGCGCGAGCTCTTCGACGTCAAACTTTATCGGAGGTTCGCAGAACACCTGAAACAGCAAGCCAAAGATGTCATCGATGAGATCGAGACCAGTCGCAAGGTTTGCGAGCGCCGCCTGCAAGACGAAGGGTTTGAAACGCGCGACGCGCTCGATGAAGGCATAACGCAGTCTGAAGAGCAAACCGTGGCGCGGCAATCTGAAGTCGAGGCCGCCAAGCAGAAGTTCGACGCGGCAACCAAGCTGTTCCACGCCGCCGCGATGACGGATAAGGCCTATAAAGAACACCTCGAAGCGCAAGCCGAGGTGAACCGCCTGAAAACTGCCGAAGCGGAAATTGCAGCCCTTGAACAGCGCCTGAAATCGGCTCGCATCGCGCAGACGCTCAGCGATGTAGATCTGGCCCGTCAGAAAGCGCACAAAGAAGCTGTAGACGCGGAAGCGACCCGCACATCTGCCACGCAAAAAAAACAACAAAGCGCAGACGCCGTCACGCAAGCCCAAAAGGCCCTGCAATCCCAGAACGAGAAGGCGGCGGAAACCGAGGCGTTGACAGAACGGGCACGCGATCTTCGCCGTCACATGGAAACGCTCGAGAAGGCTGGTGAACTCAAGCAGCAGCTCGCAAACCGCAGGACCGAAGCCAAAACCGCACAAGCAACCTTCAAGCAGGCAAGCACGCGCCACGATGACCTTGGCAACAGGCAGAAGACTTTGAGCAAAGCCCTCGATGCGAGCAGGCATCGCGAAACGACACGCGCCCAACATCAAAGCCACGCCGCCGGTCTGAGAGAAGCCCTGACAAGAGCAAAAGCCTATCAAGACGCAGTGGCGCGCTTGGAAGATGCAAAAGAAAAAGTCGGCGAGAAGAAAAAGCTGCGAGATGAGACCGAGACACTTCGCACGAAGTCCAAGACGGCGTTCCAAGCCAGCGAAGCTGAATTGATGCGCAACCACGCCCAGAAGTTGGCAGGCCGATTGACTGAAGGCGAGCCCTGCCCTGTCTGCGGATCACGCGAACATCCAGCACCAGTCCAAGGCGGACCTGAAGACAAAGCGCTCAGCGAAACTGTTGCCCGCAACAAATCGGAATTCGAAACCGCAACCAACGCCTTCCAAAAGGCACTGCACGATTACGATGTGAGTGTCAGTCGTCGCGATGACTTTGAAGCGCAGTTTCAAACGTTGGCAGAGCCTGAGCGTACCGTGCGTGAGATCGAGGCTGAACTGATCAGTGTGAACCAGGAGATCTTAGATCTTGGCCCTGCTGAAGATACTGAAAAACAAACCACCGAGCTCAATGCAATCGAAGCACAACTTGGCGAAGCGCATACAAACGTCGAGCACGCGAGAGAAAACGCGAACCGAGCTGCGACCGAACTGGCGCTCGCTGAGCGGGCTCTAGAGACAGCTATAGAGTCTGTCCCTGAAGACCTGCGTGATGTCCAAAAGCTCGAAGCAGCGCTGTTCCGTGACGAAAAAGAAATCGCGGCCCGCAAACAGGCCCTCGGCCAAGCGCAACAAAATGAGCGCGAGGCAAACGACGCATGGATCGTGGCACAACGTGATGAAGAAAACGCCATTGCCAATCACGAGCACGCCATCGAGCGCGTGAAACTTGCCGAAGCAGAATTTACCAAACGCTTGGATGAGCAAGGCTTGAGCCACGACGCATTTGCCGAGCACAAGAAAGACATCCCAAACATCGAGGCCATGCAAACACGCCTCAAAGAACACGGAGAGAGCAAAGCTGTTGCCTTGGAGCGTCTGCACCGTGCAGCCGAAGCTATCAAGGACACTGACCGCCCCGACATCGCAGCCCGCGAACAAGAAAAAGATACTGCCGAACAGGCCTACGAGGAGGCAACCAAGGCTGCGAGTGCTGCCACCGCCCGCGTTCAGCAACTCAAAAACCTGAAGACAAGTATCGCCTCAGAGCTTGCAAAACTTGATCAGCTCGAAAAGAAGTCCGCGCCATTGCGCGCTGTCGCAGAAGCCTGCAGTGGCAAAGCCGGGCCAAAGGTGGATTTGGAAACCTTTGCCATCGCAACGATGTTCGACCGGGTTTTGGAGGCAGCAAATATGCGTCTGCGCCCGATGACAAAAGGTCAATTCAGCTTTGCCCGCGAACACGAAGGTCGTGGGACCGGTCGCAGAGGACTAGGCATCTGCGTTGAGGATGCCCATACAGGAACCCAGCGCCCCACAGCAAATCTGTCAGGCGGCGAGACCTTCATGGCCGCGCTGTCGTTGGCGCTTGGGTTGGCCGAAGTTGTTGAGAATGAACGCGGCAACATCCGCCTCGACACCATCTTCATCGACGAAGGCTTCGGTAGCCTGGATTCAGAAAACGACGCTGGCACCCTGGACCAGGTGCTACAAACCTTGCAGGACGTGGTCGGGCGCAACCGGGCAGTCGGCCTGATTTCGCACGTTCCCGCTGTTCAGCAGGCCATCCCTAACGGGTTCTGGATCACCAAAACTGCCGATGGCAGCCAGATCGAAGAGCGTTGCGGATAGTTAACTAGCCGTCGGCCGAAGGGAACGGAGTTAGAGTTAACCGTGAGGGCAATCTGGCCCTCTGTCCGGGAAATTCTCCCGAGAAGCGCCTGCTGAATTCACCTGAAATAGTCCTGCTAACCGTTCATTTGATCTGGACCTTAGTGTAAGACTTCTATCGGTTAGATTATTGGATATAGTCCAGCGCTTGAGAACGTGCCCGTGGGGCACATGCGGTTGATGGAAGGCATGTCCTTAAGATCTACACTGGTTGCATCTATTATGGCTGTGGCGCTAATCACGCTGCTTTTCGGCGCCGCCATAAGCTACTGGCATGCCCAATCGAAAGTTAGCGAGGAGATGGAAGCCGCAATTGCCGTTGGCGCGCGGATTTCAATGAATGCCGTCGACGACGCTGAAGAATCGAAAGACCCAAGTCGGCGCTTGCACCTTCTGGTCGCTGACTTCAACGGTGATCGCCACTTGCGGGCCAGATGGCTTGATACCGCAGGCAGGATTATTGCGAGATCGGCGCCAGCAAAACCATCCGAGCCTGTTCCCAAGTGGTTTGAGGACATCATCCGTCAGCCGGAGCGCTCAATCACGGTTAAGCTACCCCCAGTTTTCGAAGGATTGGGAAAGTTCGTTCTGGAAACAGATTCCCGCAACGAGATTGGAGAAGTTTGGCAAGACATCTGGAACACCTTGATGATCGTAGGGCTACTCAGCAGCTTGGTACTCGCATGTGTTTACTGGCTTGTGGGCCGGGCATTACGTCCGCTCGATAAGCTGGCAGTTTCATTTGCCCAGATCTCAAGATCGAAAGTCGCGCCAAAGATCGCGGAAACAGGACCAGCCGAACTGGTCCAGGTCTATCGTGGCTTTAATGATATGGCTGAGCGCCTGACGAAAATGGAGGATAAGAACCGTAGATTGACTGAGCAGTTGTCTACCGTTCAGGAGGAGGAGCGCGCAGACCTTGCTCGCGACCTGCATGATGAAATCGGGCCCTTCCTTTTCTCAGCTGACGTCGACGCTGCCTCAATCGGCCGTTGCGTTGAAGCTGGCAAGAACGACGAGATCAAATCGCACGTCTCGACGCTGCGAGATTCAATCGGCCATATGCAGCGGCACGTGAAGGATCTCCTCGGACGTTTGCGTTCGCGCGGACTTGTTGATGTTGGTCTCGTCGATGCAGTTGAGAACTTGACCAGCTTCTGGAAAGCGCGCTACCCCGAGGTAGAGTTCGACGTCGACATATTTGATGGCAGCTACGGTGAAGTCGTAGACCTGACCGTCTTCCGTATCATTCAGGAATCGCTCAGTAATGCGATGCGTCATGGTCGGGCAAAACACGTCGAGATCTCCGTGACACGACGCCAAGGCGGCCTTGCAATTCAGGTGCGCGATAACGGACGCGGCTTCACAAAGTCAGAGAGCTCGTCGGGCTTTGGCATCATTGGAATGCGCGAGCGGTTGGCGGCTTTCGAAGGCACAATAGACGTTGCCGAACGCGAAGATGGAACTGGCGTTGTGGTCCGTGCATGGTTGCCGGTCGGTGACGCACTAGAACAGCAAGCAGAAACACCAATAAACAGCTCAACAAGGAAACTGGTGCATGAGCAGGCTTAAGATTCTTCTCGTCGACGATCACTCTGTCGTGCGCGCCGGAGTGCGGCGATTGCTGGAGGCGATAGATGGATCTCAGATCTGGGAAGCCGAAACCGGGCATGAGACGATCGCGACTTTTCGCACGGAGAAGCCGGACCTCGTTCTCCTTGATCTTAACATGCAGGGTGTCGGCGGCTTGGAACTACTCCGCCGCCTGCTGCTCGAGGACAAGAAAGCTCGGATCATTGTCTTCACCATGCATTCCGAGCCCATCTATGCGGCCCGTGCTTTGAAGCTGGGTGCGAAAGGTTACGTCACCAAAAGCGCCAGCGCTGATGAGCTTGTTGCAGCCGTGCGTAAGGTTGCTGACGGTGGGCACTACATTGAAGCGGAATTGGCTGAGAAACTTGCGATTGGCCAGTTCGACGGCGAAGACCCGCTGCACCAGCTCTCCACCCGCGAGGTCGAGATCTTAAGGCTGCTGGGTGACGGCAAAAGCCTGACGGCAATCGCCGAGACGCTTGGTGTGTCGTACAAAACGGTTGCCAATACCTGCAGCCTTATCAAGAACAAGCTTGGATTGCAGCGCACAGCTGATCTGATCAAGGTTTCACTTGAGCATCTGCACAGCTGAGCGGGACCACCAAGGACTGCCGAAAGCAAAGAAATGGGTCGCCAAGTTGGCAGCCCTTTTTCTTTTCGGCGAGCGGTAGCTCAGTACCGGATTCAAATGAACGCACCCATCTGCGGCGCTACTTGATCCAAACCTCGACACGCCTGTTGAACTGCCTGTCCTCTAGCGTATCGTTACAGGCAACAGGCGCAAGCTCGCTGTAGGCCTTCACGGTTGCTCCCCGATAGCCAGCGTTGGCAAGCGCCGCCGCAACAGCATTAGCCCGCTGGCGGGATAGCTGCAGGTTTGGCTCATACGAGCCAACAGAATCGGCAAACCCGATGAGCATTACTTCTTTGTCTTTGTAGGCTTCCGAATTAAACAGCCTTGCAAGCCGCTTCACATCGCTCAGCGATTTGCTGTCCAAGCGGAAGGAGGCAGTCTCGAACCGTAGCGTAGACGTCAGGCGCTTGGCCTGTGCGACGTCCTTAATGAACTCGCGCATTGCGTTGATGTCGAAGTCTTCTTCTTCGGCATTGAGTGCGTAGGCGATACGAGTCTTCTGCTCGTTGAAAGCGATCGACGAGAGAGATTGGTCGATAAAGCTGGTTTCGCGAATAACCTCCTGGGCCTCGTCCGACAAAGCAAAGCTCAGGATCTGACGGGCGAGCGGCACTTTCGGTTGTCCGGGGCTATAAAGGTAAAGCCGACGCGTCAGCGGGTACTCTTCGGTCTTCATGGAGAATTCGGTCGGTCGGAAGATCAGCCCGCAAGCCGAGCGGATATTGAGCGCTTTACTGTCACGCAGATACGCGATTCCAAGGAAGCCAATTCCTTGCGGATCATTTGCGACCCAATCCGATTGCTCGACATGGTTTCCAGTGCGTTTCACGTCGGGCGAAAGCTTGAGATTGAAAGGCTTCAGGATCAGCTTGCTGAAAGTCTCAAACGTGCCGGATTCATCTGGCGGCGCATAGAGATTGATAGGACCGCCTGGAAGGCCAAGTTGCGACCAATCCTTGATCTGCCCGCTGAAGATCTTTGCTGCGTCTTCCACGGTGATCGAAACAGCCGGGTTGCCTTTCGAGACGATCATCACAATCCCGTCGAGACCCAAGACATGCTCATGGTTTGGGTCCAACATGTCACCCAGTCCAACAGACGAGAGTCTCGCGACTTCAATAGGTTTAATCCGCCGCGAGGACATACCAATCTCAGTGCGGCCCTCGGACAATTCGCGAAAGGATGTCGTTGACCCATAGCGTAGCAACTGTACGGAGGCGATCTTATCGCCACGAGAATTGACAAGGTGCAATGAGAGGTCAAGCGGGTCGGCACCCTCAACACGTTTGACCTCAAGCCCGACGCGCTTGGCGAACTTCTCAACAAGCGCCGGCATCAATGCGTTGCCGATTGTGTTGGAACCAGCGATTACGATGTCACCAGTCACCGGACCGCCAACAATAGCCCTGCGGCGGTCTGGAGCGGCACTCACAGGGCCGGTCGGGCAGTTGTCGCTGATGCAGTTAAAGCGGGTGCCATCGATCGTCATCTTGCCAAAGACCGGGGAGTTGATGACGAACTTTTTGCCATCATAAGCTTCAAGCTCGCCGGTTAACTCAAATCCGCCGCCCTTCAACTCCAGTCGGATCTCATCGGCAACAGCTGTTCCAACCCCAACTGCGAGCAGGGATAGGACCAACGCCGCGGCCCTTACAAATCGATGATAGCGTACCATTATGCTCCCACTCCTTTGGACGCTGGACGTGGCACCGTCTCATACTCTGAAAGAGCATTATAGCGAGGCCGTATGACTTCTATTGTGCCGGCAAATCGTCTGGTCGTCGCTTCCACTTTGGCCAGCGTTCGGGACCCATTTAACCCCAAAACAGGTTTAGCCAACCGGATCTGCCGAATATGTAGCTGATTGTATTGATAGGTGTTGCGCCTTGGGCCCGCGATGGCAGTTGCCGCACGGTAAGCTGGTGAACTGATTTTGGGAAATGCTCGAAATAAGCCGAACTCCTGCCCAACGCTGAGAGTCCGACTGTCCCGAATGCGCGCTAAAACCTGACCGACACGAACACGAAAAACGCAGCCCGTTCCACAAGTGACCGGGCGGACTGGCACGGATTTTCCTCGAGGTAGACGGGATCGTCGAGACGGCATTCATTCCCCGCTAGCGCATACTTCGCGTAACGATTTAATGACGTCTTGACAACGGCGATTTTCGGGCAGTTCTGTCTAAAAGCGCCGGAACACACTGCCCTTAGGAGGGAAAGCTTACACTCCGGTTTGATTGGCAGTTTAGTCCAGCTGAAACAAGGCCCTGGAAAACAAAGGAAAAAGATCTCAAGGAGCGAACGCATTCGGCGCGCGAGCATCAGCAACGGAGCCCAAGCCAAGTCCTCGCCTTGCCCAATTGCTGATGTGGCTTCGTGCCCGGGCGTTGCGAAGTACACATCGCAACGATGCTCGTATGGCTTTCGATTGGATCAAGCATTAGGCACCGTGACGTGACGAAGGTGTCCCGTCTTTAGCCAGAACCGAGCACCCCCTGCACCCGCAGCGAGCGATATGCTGCCACCATCGGGAACGCGCAGCCACGAGTGCGTACGCAGATCGTCGCCGCTTTCCACCGCGCTGCCGGAGAGCATCAGCAACTCTGCGCCTCCGTCGGCTGATATCTGGCCAACCGTTCCGGCAGCCCAGTCCTCAACGCGCACTTCTTCGAATTCATCCTTGAACAAAGGAGTTACGGTCACGCCAGGACGGTCCGCATCGACAACACCCCCCATCTTGCCCATATCAACGCGAACGTGCGTTCGGTCCAACGGATGGAATTGCCAGAGCTTCACAAAAATCGTGCAGCCTGCTGTCGAACTGGGCGTGTGACGCGAGGTTGGCGGGTTCCGAATATACGAGCCGGCAGGGAAGTCGCCGTGCTCGTCCTGAAACACGCCATCAAGCACGATAAACTCCTCACCGCCGTCGTGGGTATGAGGTGAGAAGGCGCTCTCGGGATCGAAGCGAACAATCGTTGTCGCCCGGGCCACCTCGGCGCCGATACGGTCGAGTGGTCGCCGACTGACACCTGGCATCGGCGACTCGAGCCACTCGATCTCATCAGCGTGCAGAACGACACGTTCATTAAAGTTGGCATTGATTTTCATCTGGTTATCCTCGCAAGGAGCCGCGGTGAAGATACCCGGAAAGTCCATCCATATAGGTATTTCCCGAGCATCTGTTTCGCAGCTTACCCAACCCAATCATTCAGATCCGTCCTCAACGGCTTGCCATCACGCCACCATCCACCGGAAGAATAGAGCCGGTGATCCATGAGGCTGCGTCGGAGGCCAAGAATAGCAAGGCACCAACGACATCTCGCGGTTGGCCATTGCGGCCCAGCGGGTGAAAGTCATTGAATGTCGGCAACACCTCTTTGACCTGCTCCTCGCTCATGAAGGTGCCATACACGGGTGTTTCGACGACCGCCGGAGCCACAGCGTTGACGCGAATGTTAAGAGGTGCAAGCTCAACAGCCAGATTGCGGACCATGGCATGAACACCTGCGTTTGCCGCCGAGTAAGCGCTTGAAGGCGTTGCTTTGACCGCACGTTCCGCCCACATCGATCCGGTTTGCACGATTGAGCCGCCTCCACGCTTCTCCATCGCGCGTGCTGCGGCCTGTGCCATGAAAAACTTTCCCCGGAGGATCGTCGTAACGTATCGGTCAAAATCTGCTTCGGTATGTTCCAGGAATGGCGTCGGCTTGAAAATTCCAGCATTGTTGAACAATACATCGACGCCGCCAAACCGTTCCTGCGCAACGGCAACCGCACGTTCTGCCGTTTGAGCATTGCCAATGTCACCACTGACGTGCGCAACGGCTGTGCCGGTCTGGTCAATGCTCTTTGCCGCATTCTCCAGCTTCTCTGTATTGCGGCCGACAATGACCACTTGACCGCCTTGCTCAACGAACTGTTTCGCGGCTTCCAAGCCAATTCCAGAGCCGCCACCGGTGACGATTGCGACTTTATTTTCAAACATCTTAGCCATGATCTGTCTCCTAGTAATGAGATGCCCTAATTAAACAACCGATCGATAGGTAGATAAATAGAGTCTCGCAATCGACCTAGTCAACAGGCTATCAATTGATAGGTAGTCACGAGTCTGTGAGGGGGGAGACGATGCGCGGAACAGCAAGGGATGGGCAAGAAAGATGACACAAAAAAAGCTCTGACGGAATCGTCAGAGCCTTTCAAAGTGCCAACCCAAAGGTCGGCGGTTTACGCCGCAAGCTTCTCAACGGATTTGCCGGATAAAAGATCATCCAGCTTTCCGGCGGCCTGCAGTGCTGCCAAATCGTCGTATCCACCAATAGCGCGCCCATCAATAAAGATCTGAGGGACGGTTCGGCGGCCGGATTTCGCTATCATCTCCTCGCGAAGCGCCGGTGAAGTTGAGATTTCATATTCCCGGAAGTCCACCTGTTTGCGCCGCAAGAGGGCTTTGGCTGCACGGCAGTAGGGGCAAGTCGATTTGGTGTAAAGAACAACGTCGCTCATGGTTTATTCTCCTTCTTTATAGTTTTTCGTGCGTTGCGGTTGGTTGTCAGAGCCGGCGCAGGCACGGCGAGTCTGCCGAGAAGACTATCTATCGATAGGGTGGATTTGGGGTTGCTTAGAAGTATTTCAAGACCTATCTATCATTAGAAAGGCAAATGGACGGCAAAGGGTCATCATGGCAAAGCAGCAAGAAGGTACAGTCGACAAGATCATCAAGACGACGCAAAAGCGCATGCGTGAAGCCGGGTTTCACGGCGTGTCTTTTCGCGACATCGCTGCCGACGTCGGCATCAAGAGCGCGAGTGTTCACCATCACTTTCCCACCAAGGAGGATCTCGGCGTCGCCGTTACGGATGCCTACACGGAACAGTTCCTGGAGGCGCTCGGAGATCCAGATGACCCGACACGCAAACCAGATGAACTGTTGAAGCTCTATGTCGCAAACTTTCGACGGGCGCTGGTAAAGGATAAGCGTATGTGCCTGTGCGGTGTGCTGGCCTCAGAGAAGAGTTCACTGCCAAATGGAGTTGCCAAATCGGATCAGGCATTCTTCGAGAAGAACATTGCTTGGCTGGAAGCTGTTCTGCGCCGCAAGTCTCCGCGAATGTCGCCAAAGAACCGCTACGCCGAGGCCGTCCGCATCATAGCAACGTTGGAAGGCGCAATGTTGGTCGCATCCGGGCTTGGCGATACCGCCACTTTCGATCTGACCACCGCGACATTATTCAAATAGATAGCGAGGCTGGGTTAGCTGTCGGCTAAACCGGCACCCGGCTCCATACCACGTAATGGTGCTGCCGGAGAGATTTGAACTCTCGGCCTCTCCCTTACCAAGGGTGTCAATGAACCCGCTAACCCTTGATTTTGCTTGATTTTTTGGGGTGGTCATTGGGGGCGATGACCAAATACTGACCACGGTTAACGCAGAGATCTCTGATTATGGTATCAACCGTCAACCGTTATATGACACGATATTGGTCAACGACCGCGTTGTCCGATTGGCTTAAGCAAGTACCTCACGACACAGGTATCCGGCTGTTCCACATCTACATTTTGGCGACGTAATTCCCCTTCCGTCTTCTCCTCCCTCCCACCTTTTCTCGAGGCGTTTGGCACGGGTCACATAGACTGGTGTCAGGACCCTTGAGGAACATCGGAGCAAGTTGCCGTATAGCCGAGGCGCCCCGTATCGTGGGGCCAGACCGTCCTCCCTATCCCATGACTTGCCGGGACCAGCTGTACACGCCCGGGTTTGGACCCAAGGCATAGAAGGGGTATCGGTGCGCAAGCCAACTTGGCTTCGTTGCACCAGCCGCACCCTACACCGTTGCGCGTTTCAAGCTGAGCATGCGGTTGGAAAGCGATGCTCTGAGTGTAGGAGTGCCCAGTAACCGATAAATGGTACTGGTCGGTTGTCCCTGGAGCGTGATGTTCGCCTGCCAGGGGGATCGGAAGTCAGCTTTCACTGCAAAGTTCTCCCGACAACTTCTCTGCTGGTGGTTTGCCGTTCAGGCGAGGCCAGCACCACGCTTGTGCCTCATCGACTTCATCCTCGCCGTTACAAGGCGGCAACGGGGACAAGCCGTCCCGACCCGTTGCTTTGTACTTTGCCTCGGGCACTCGATCACCGAATCAGTGGGCACCCGCTAGGCAGGTCTATTGTCAACGGCAGATCGAGAGTAATGCACGCATAGCGCCGCCTAGGCGCACCACGGCCCAAAAAAAGAGACATTGAGTTGCTTGAAAATGCCCCCAGGGGGTGCCTAGGCAGGCATGGGCGCTGGCCCATTTACAGGTGCCACCTTCAATTGCACTGAGGGGTGCCAATCAGATGCGAAGGCAATATGCGAACAAATAGGTAACGGGACTGCCCGGCTCCATGGTACTGACACCAAGTGGTGCCAGACCCCTACGCCGACCTGATCGAGATATGTCGTGACGCCTGGATGTGAGACCTTGTTCAGTCTGACGTAGCGAAGCAGCTACCAAGCAACAGTCGGCTTCCATTCCAAAAGCTGACCCTCAGTCTCTGACGCGAATGACCCAAAGCCGAAAAGAAATAGAGCAATATTGTCCGCTGGGTGTGCGTCCGGTCAACACCAAAGAGCCGAAAACGATGGACCGACACTGCCGCTGACTGTCGGATACTGCGCCATCTCGGTTAGGCAGCAATACCCCTGTTCGAAAGCCGCTTAGCAAAGCGCGAATTGGCGAAACCTCGCACTTTGCTAGATCGTGTTTTCGCGAAATGGTCTCTAACCGCCCAGGACTTAGTCTTTAACGAAGCGAGCCTGGATCGTGTCGCCGTGGCTGTCCTTTCCCGTCACAACCACTTTGTCGCCCTTCACCAATGGACTTTCCAAGGTTGCCGTGAGCATTGCGCCGTCGGAATTCAACGCAATCATTTTCGTCCCGGCTTCCGTCTGAATGATCGCTTTGAACTGTGAGCCACTGACATCTAGAGGTTTCCCTTCTACCGTCATGAAAAAAACGACTTCGTTCTCTTTCGCGACCATCTCCACTCCGTGGTGGTTGGCATCTTCAATGAACTGCCCGCCATGAACGGGTCCATGGTTACTGTGATCATGTTTGCTGTGGTTATGACCATCGTGGCCATGCTTTTCACCAGCTACTCCACTGGCCGGATTGAGTGCCAACATGAAGGCGGCGGCGGCGACGCGGGAGACATACTTTGTTTTCATGTCGTTCAGCTCCTGAAGTTCTTCTAGGTAAGTTTAGTACGCTTCGACGGGCGCCGAAGCTGCAGTGGGCCTGGCATCGTGCGTTTCAATCAGCCGCTCCAGTGGTTTGCGACCGAATTTGAGGAATAGAAGGGGCGTCAAAACAGCATCGATCAGCGTTGCAGAAACGAGCCCGCCGAAGATTGTGACTGCCAACGGATGCAGGATTTCGCGTCCAGGTTCATCTGCTGCGATCATCAGGGGGATAAGAGCTACGCCTGCGGACAAAGCTGTCATCAGGACGGGCGTTAGACGCTCAAGTGAACCACGCACAACAAGATCCCGCCCAAAGGTTTCACCCTCGTAGAGAGCCAGATTAATATAGTGGCTAATCTTTAGAATACCGTTGCGTGCTGTGATCCCAGCTAATGTAATGAACCCGATGAGGCTCGCGACAGAAAACGGAAGCTCAGCGATCCAAAGCGCCGTGACACTGCCGATCAACCCAAGCGGAATAGCCGTGAGAACAATGCTGGCCAGAACTGCGGAATGGTAACGGCTGTACAGAACGAGAAAGATCAGGGCGAGCGATATGATTGATAACAAACCAATGGCACGGGTTGCTTCTTCCTGTGCCTGAAATTGTCCCTCCAGCCGGACAACATAGCCGGGGGGCATGTCGGTGTTCTCGATAATGCGCCGAATGTCGGCAACGATGGCAGCCATATCGCGCACACTGTCACCATTGGCCGAAACCACAATACGGCGCTGCTGGTTTTCCCTCAGGATCTGGTTTGGCCCTTCAGCCTCTCGGACATTCGCAAGCCTTTTGAGCGGTACGTACCCTAGCGGCGTCGAGACAAGTGCTTCGCCCAGCCCAGATGTTGAACGATCTTCATCAGCGAGCCGCACAACGACATCGAAGCGGCGGTTGCCTTCAACGATCTGCGATACCGTTCGTCCGTTCGTCATGTCCGCTAGAGTCGTTGTCAACTCTGGAGGCTTGACACCATGAAGCGCGGCTCGTTCGTAGTCGGGAATAACCTGAAGTTGAGGAATTAACACCTGTTTTTCAGTTTGAAGGTCGACCAAACCCGGGACCGAAGACAATTGAGTTTGTATCCGCTCAGCTAACGTCCTTAGGCGGTCCAAGTCTTCCCCGAATATCTTGACGGCAATCTGCGCACGCACACCCGACAGCATGTGATCAAGTCGATGACTGATAGGTTGCCCTATACCTATCGAGGCCGGGAAAACCGAGAGACGAGTTCGTATGTCGGCAAAGACCTCCTCGCGACGCCGTGCAGATCGTTCAAGGTCAATGTCTATTTCAGTGACATGAACGCCTTCGGCATGTTCATCGAGTTCCGCCCTCCCAGTCCGCCGGCCAACCGATGTGACTTCAGGAATACTCAAAACCAGTCGTTCCGCGATTGTGCCAAGCCTGTCAGCTTCGGCAAGAGAAATGCCGGGATTGTAGACAACCGAAACCAGGACTGTACCTTCATTGAAAGCAGGTAGAAATGATCGCGGCAGCTGCGTCGCAAAAATTCCAGCACCAACAACGCCAGCACCAATTATAGCGATCACAAATGTCTGATGTTGAAACGTCCAAGCAAGAAGCCAACGATTACCTGACTTCAAAACTCTAACCAGCGTTGTGTCCTTCTCGTCATCGCTCGGCGTCTTCAGCAAAAAGTAACACAGAACCGGCGTAAGCGTTATCGAGGTTACGAGACTGGCAAGGATCGCAACAATGTAAGCGAGGCCAAGCGGCCGGAAGAGTTGGCCTTCGAGCCCCGTCATTGCAAACAAAGGCACAAACACCAGCACGACGATTGCCGTCGCGTACACGATTGACGAGCGCACTTCGTGACTTGCATTGAGCACGATTGTTGATCTTGGTTGAGGGTGCGCAGACTTTGCGTTGAGGCGAAGACGTCGCAAGACATTTTCGACCCCGACGACTGCGTCGTCGACAAGTTCTCCGATAGCGATAGCAAGACCGCCAAGCGTCATGGTATTTATGGAGAGGCCAAAGGCGTTGAATACGAGCACCGTGACAAAAATCGACATCGGAATCGCAGTCAGCGAGATGAACGTTGCCCGCCAATTAAGTAGAAACAAAATGAGGATGAGTGCTACAGCAATGGCAGCCTCAATCAGCACCTGTTTGACGTTGTCGATGGATGTTTCGATAAAGGTCGCCTGACGAAACTGTACGCTATTTGCCACAACGCCGTCTGGCATGGTGCGCTGTATCTTATCGAGTTCGGCTTCCACCTTTTCTGTGATCGTAATTGTGTCAGCCTGGGGCTGTTTCTGAACCCCAATGATGACTGCTTCCTCGCCCATGTAACCCGCATCACCCCGCTTCACGCGAGGTGCGAATTCGACTGATGCTACTTGGCGCAGAAGGATTGGCTGCTGTCCTCGCATCACGACAACGAGATTGCGCAGATCGTCGAGGCGGGTGGTGCGGCCGATATTCCGGATAAGGTATTCGCGCGCATGCTGGTCAATAAAGCCACCGCCCGCATTGGTGCCGAATTGCGCAAGAGCTTCTTCTATGACTTGTGGCGTAACACCAAGGCGCTGCATTGAAATTAGGTCGGGGCTCACGCGGTACTGGCGAACTTCACCTCCAATTGGAATGACCTGGGCGACGCCGGGGATAGTCAGTAGCTGCGGTCTGACGACAAAATCGGCGATCTCCCGTAACTCCATGGGGCTTACGGATTTGCCGGTGATCGCCACCAGCATGATTTCTCCCATGATCGATGAGATGGGGCCCATCTGCGGCTGAACGGCTTGTGGAAGCTGCGCCTGCACTGTTGCTAGTCGTTCGGCAACGAGCTGACGATTGCGATAAACATCTGTGCCCCACTCAAACTCGACGTAAACAATCGAAAGCCCGACACTCGACACGGACCGTAGGCGGATCACGCCCGGCATACCATTGAGAGCCGTTTCGAGCGGATACGTAACGAGCTGCTCTACTTCTTGGGGAGCGTAACCTTCCACTTCAGTGAGAAGCGTCACCGTAGGCCGGTTGAGATCGGGAAAAACGTCCACCGGGAGACGGGGGAGAACATAGGTCCCATAGGCTGCGACAAGCAACGATACAACGATGACGAACATTCGCTGACTGAGGCTCAGTGCGACAAGTGCTTTAAACATCGCGGGCTCCCGTTAGCGGATCTGGTTCACAAGCGGAGCACCCTTGACGATGATCTGGTCGCCCGGTTTAAGCCCAGCTGTGACATGAACACGATCGCCGTCCAGGTCTTCAATCCGAACGGCTGATGGTAAATAACGCTCGGGTTCGAGCCGCCTAAAAGTGACCAACTGGCCATTCGGAGCCTGCGCCACCGCGCTCCTGGGGATGATTAGGCCCGTGATAGGCTCTCCTGTTTCAAGAAGTACCTTCACTGGACTACCGATGTTCAAAGTATCGCTAGGACTGTCGACGCGGAACTGCAGCACAGTCGCCTGCTGCTGCAACGCTCTACTGCGTCCGACATAGGTGAGGTCAAAGTTGCTGCCGTCGGCCATTTTAGCTTTGGCACCGCCTCCCGAAGGATCAATGGCTGGATCAAATGAGATGGCCTCGATCCATAACGCCGCGGGGTCTACGACGCGAAAAAGGGTATCCGCGCTATTCACAACCTGGCCAGAAGCCACCCGAATTTCCGCAATAACGCCATCGACTGGGGACACCAAAGTCTCAGGTTCGTTGCGTGACTTATTCAGCTGGTTGCGTCGCGCAATGAGTCCCTTACGCTCAATCTGGAGATCCTCCAGATTAGCCCGGCTCGCAATTTGTTTTGCAACAAGTCTGCTTTGACGGGCTATCCGCGCATCTAAAACAGCAATGCGCTGCTCAAGGTCTCCAGCAGTCTGCCGCACATCGCTTGCATCAATGGGTGCAAAGGCTGGCTGCACAAAGGCCAGAATGTCACCTGCCTTTACCTGCTGTCCAAGCACGGGAAGTCCTGCGTCGGACGGCTTAATACGTCCACCTATGGTACTTTGAACAAGGCCGGATCGGTTTGGATCTGGGATGATTCTGCCAATCAACCGGTCGGTGGCGCGAACTGTTTGTGGCTTCAAGATGCGAGTGCGGATCGCTAGCAAGCGTTGGGTGGGCTTAGGAAGAAACAACTCTCCGTCGGGAAGGCGTCTTGGAGCGTCGCCTCGGACAACTGACGCGCCGTTTTCTCCATGATCATGTCCAGGGCCTGCCCAGGCGATCCCTGCACCGAGTGTCACGAGCAATCCAAAAACGCCGATATAGATCCTCGCGCGATTGCCAACCAATCCGCTTATGAGGATACCAAAGGCCAGCGCCAGGCCTGCGATGACAGACGTATTGGATAGCTTGCGTTCAATGGTTTCAGGCGAGACGCCGATGGCCTCAAGAGGTTTCGCCACCGGTTCGGAAAGCAAAGACTTATTGCCAACTGCACCGTCTTGATGATGCTCAGCATGGTCGTGGTCGAAGCCTTTGTGTGCGTCTTCCGGTAGGACCAATGAGCCTACAAGTAAGTCACTCTTTTTTCCGTCGGTGATTGTTACGATCACCTCGTAACGCCCCGGATCCGCTAATACAGGTGCCTCAATTTTGTATGTGCCATCCGGTTGAGGCTCTGCCGACAGCGTCGTGCCATCAATAATAATCTCTAGGGACGCATCTGAGACGGGGGAGGTGTCAGCCAAGCGGTCGAGGTAGACCGTCAAAGAAGTCCCCGTTTTTATTCCCACGAATTCGTAGGCCTCAGAAGTGGCCACGACGCGCGGGCTGCTCGGGCCCGTGACAGCGGACTCACTTGGACCGTGGTCATGCCCGGGTCCGGCAATCGCAGGATGTATAAGCGTCACGAGTACAGAAAGAATCGCAACGAAGCCGCTCACCAATGGAGCCGGCAATAGTTTTGACATGAACGAAGTCCTCTGAGCCGTCCAAAAACTTTGATCGCCGGACTACGGAGGCCGGCAAGCGATTTGGGCATCAGAGGGAAAAGATGGGAGGTCGAAAGGGTAACGTCTTGTCCTGTGAGGGATGGATTGATTGTCGTAAGGCTAACTGGCTTTTGCTTCCGGGGTTCCAGAGAGCCGTCGTGTCATTGTGCATGACTCCGACCATACACACGTGAACGCAGCAGTCGCCGCGGCAGTCGCCTTTCTCACCGCCGCGACTTTCCGTCTGGATAGAGGCGGTGATATCAGAACAGCTATCGTGATTAACGCCATTTGTGCTCGCGTGGGGATCATCCTCGGAGTGAGCACATTCGACCGTGTGCCCATCGACGGCTGTCAGGCCCGGTCCATCATGTTGGTGACCGGGATGTGCGTGAGCGCTGTGTGATAAACCATCAAGTAGGCCGCCAAACAGGATGGCAAGGCACAGCAAAACGTGCGTCGCGCGGCGCAATGCGCGAAACCTTCGTTTGCTAGTTATGCCGTGACGCACCGACTTGACCCCCTCACATGAAGTTAAGCGCTAATTATACAGGTTCGTGCCAACAATCAACGTCCATGCATTACCTTAAGTCGTGACCTTTCAAAGGCGCGTCGGCTCTCCCAACCCCATTTTGCGTTAGCCGATACTCTTGCGTTGCCTGTTTTAGGATCTGCCAGGCTGAGCTAAGGAAGAGACTCGCAAGTGCCGCCGCCACAATCAGGTCCGGCCACGGGCTGACCGTTAACCAAACTGCCACGGCAGCCCCCATGACAGCTACGTTTCCGATGGCGTCGTTACGAGAACACAGCCAGACAGAGCGCACGTTTGCGTCACCGTCTTTGTAACGCATGAGTAGCAATACGCTTATGACGTTGGCCGCCAATGCCAAAAAACCGATCGCTCCCATGATGCCAGCGCTGGGTATGCCCAGTATGAGAACACTGTACGCGGTGGAACCGAGTACCCACAGGCCCATTAGTAAGAGGCTCACGCCTTTGACAAAAGCTGCGGTCGCGCGCGCCTTCGAGCTCATGCCGATGACTGCCAGGCTCATCGCATAAGTTACGGTATCTCCGAGGAAATCGAGAGCATCGGCTTTGAGCGCTTGCGATCCTGCGAGTGCGCCGGCTGAAGTCTCGATCACGAACATCGCACCGTTGATTGCTATGACAGCCCACAAGGCTCTCCGGTAGCGCGGGTCCATCCCATCAAATCGCGGATTGCCTTGGCAACCACAGCCACCGGTTTTACTTGAGATATCGCTCACGCGAGTCGCCTTTCTACTTGTGACGTAAGGCAAAGCGATACACCCTCTAGCGACTAGAGGATCAAGGGGTAAGACGTGGCGGAAGTTAGTATTGGGGTCGCAGCGAAACTGACCGGCATCAAGGTGCCCACAATCCGTTATTACGAGCAAATCGGATTGTTATCTGGTTTGAAGCGAACAGACAGCAATCGCCGGCTTTACGGAGCCGCGGACCTAGATCGCCTTCGCTTCATCAAGCATGCGCGCGAATTGGGTTTCGAACTTGATGCCATCCGAACACTCTTGGATCTTCAAGTAGACCCGGAAAAACCGTGTTCGGCCATCGATGCTATCGCAAGAGAACATCTTGCTGATGTTGACCAGCGGATCGCGAGCCTCCAAGGGCTGAAGCGTGAGCTTCGAAGAATGATAGAGAGCTGTAGCCGGGGTCGAATTGCCGATTGTCGGATCATCGAGGTCCTTCAAGACCACAATCAATGTCGTGATCAACGGCATCTGGGGGCTAGAAAAGAGCGGGGCATTCGATGAGCGCTAAACGCAACACCTTTCAAAGCAGACACGAATTCCGTTGGGCACCTGAAAACTCCAAAAGACTGCAATTGGCCCTTCGCTTTAGGCAATTAGCGCGGCTGGGCAGGTTGATCCCAATAGGAGACATGTATCAGCCTGGTACCGGTGACGCTCGTCCGCTGCTCACGATGTCCGATATGTGAGGTCCTTCCACGCGGCGTCAGTTATCAATCTTCTTCGAGGTTGTCCTCAATAGCAATCAAATCATTGAATACGTCACGGTCATTGAGCCGGACCAAGACGGGATCATCACACGATGATGCCTTGCCGAAAAGGACAGCATGCCGTTCTTGAAGCGTGGGAAGAATCGACGCGTAGTCCCTTCCGATATAGTTGCTCAGGAATTCCTTGCCAGTATCGTCGAAGGTGCGCATTGCAAATATCGTATTACACTGATTCAGAATTGACTTAGTTACATTGGCGGTTCGTTGCGTAATGAGCAGGCAACCCAACCCGAATTTTCGCCCTTGAAGGATTGCCCTCGCACTAGCTGCAGATGCTCTTTGATCTCCATCGCTTGCAACCGAATTCCACTCGGGCACAAGGCTATGCGCTTCTTCGTAAACTAAGCAAACGCGAGCAGTGTTAGTCATGCCAAGCGATTGCGAAGCCTTGAGGGCAGCATCGGAGATGAGCGCAGTAATTTCAGAAGGCGTTAAGGCAGCAAATCCGGCCTCACCTCTATTCTCGTAGGTCGATTGCTTCCAAGCAAGAAAATTCGCAGGATTAATAATCCTGAGCTTCATCTCATTGTCGGGCGCCAAGAACTCAGAAATTTGCCGTTCAAGTTCGTTGCGGAACTGAAGGATGCTTCCACCCTGTTCTCTGCTTTTTGAGACAGTCTTGCCTTTGCCTGCCTCCCTGAGCTTACGGTCAGCCTCTTGTTGGTATTCTGCGTCAAACAGATGCTCCAGTTGTTGAGCATATTGGTCGGTGAGATCGAGACAGATGACCTTGACGCCGCTTCGGATCATCCGTTCTACTAGCTCTATCGCAAGGAAACTCTTGCCAATTCCGAGTATGCCCAGGATGGCAGTGTTGTGTGTGACGAGGTCGGAAACATCTACGGAGGCTTGATAGTTGGTTTTAGGAAAATGGCCAACAGATTCAGGCTCCGGGACGAACTCCTCGGGAGGCTCGAGGAAGACAGGAGCGTTTATGTTAGGGAGCCAAGGCACCGGCTTAAATTTTCTAGCATGTTCATCCCATACGCCGATCTTCCGCGCCTTGGCACGGATGTAGCCGTATTTATTTTTTTGCTGGACTGCTTCTTCGTGCGTAACGCCACCAATGATCTGATAGATGACTCGTTGGCTTTGTACGCGTGCATTAACAAGGCGGCCTTCTGACAAACCGGCGTCATTGACAACCTCCAGCTCAATCGCCTCCGGTGTCGAGCCGCTGTCGACAATACCGCAAAGCGCCTGAATACGCTGGAGAACGTCGAGGTGCTTTTTTTGCTCTTCATCGATGGAGACTTCGACGGCAACACTGGCGGGATGAGTATTAGCCTTGAGCGTATCTTGAATTGCTGCAGGTGCAGGCAATGCTAAGGCTCGCAATAGAACACCTTCATCTCTGCCGACATAATTCAACACAACTCCCAGTGTTGTGGGGCCCTGCGGGTCCGACAATGCAAGAAGCTTTCCCATCGGGTGTCTGGCCTCGTTGTCCTGCCGAATAAGTGTCAGACCAGGGACTTGATGCGCAGCGACATGACCGACATAGGCGATCGCTCGTTCTTGTCTTTTGGTACGCGCCCACTCCAAGAATTTTTGTACTGCTTCGATTGGTTCTAATGCGACGATTGCCGTCCACGTAGCGAGAATAGCGAAGACTTCGACGCCATTTCCGCTGTGGAACACCCATGCAAGAGCAAGGATGACAGCGGTGAAAACTACCCGCGGTTGCCCAATCTTCCGAAGTGCGTGTTCAACTGAAACGACTCTGGGATTGAATTGGTACTCGAGCTGCTCTTTCAAGATAAGTACTGCCAAAGCACCCATAAAGACGACGGCGCAGGCAACAAGAGCGATCCATACAAGTGGTTCTGTATTAGACGTCAAGGTGGGGGCAGCCAACGCAGCAACCATGGTGGCGCCGGCGAAGAATGCGTTCGCAGCTACGTCTGCTGGCGGAGTAAAGTGCGGATGAAGTAGACGACTGCCAAGAACCAGTCCGGCTGCTCCGTTGGCTAGCCAGAGCAATTTCTCGTCAATAGGGAACCCTGGCCCAATCCAGATGGCTTGGACGAGAAGCAGTACGAGCAAATACAACGCAGCCGCAATGGCTCTTTGCTGTTTGTCCATAGGGGTCGGGACCTATATAGGCAGAAGCGTGCAATCGCCAGTCTGGACGATTCGAGTAGAAGTCTAGTACATTTTTGGTCTGCAAGCTGCGGATGGCTATGACGGCTGAAGGCAAGGAGATTGCGTTCTCACTTATAATCGTTGATCTGAGGCGCGCCCGTTATGCAAAATACGGCCTCAATCCATGTAGCTACGAAATCAGTATTCTTGGTCTATCTGACCATACCCAGCTCATTCAGTCTTCCACGCGCGGGGTATTTCCCATCATCGACCAGCTACGCGGCGCAGACTTTGCAGGTGATTGGTTTTCCTAACACGTTGTCATGCCGCTGCTTCTGCCCAGCCCTGACGGCCTTCCACGATGGGAAATCCCGCACCGGTGCTCTTCTCATACATCAAGAGGTTGGTTCCCTGCAGCCACCACTCGAATTGAGGTGCCGCTGGCGGTTCATGACTGTTGCGCGAGAACTGCTCCTGTATCCAGTCCAGATCATCAAACAGTGGATCGAAGTGCGAGAGCGCCCGGAGCAATCGAGAGGACTGGAACGCGCAATACTCGGAGCTGCCATCAGTTGCGATGTTGGCGCCGACAACGACTTTTCCATGCACGGATGCACCGGTAGCTACCCCGGCTTTGGCGAGCTCGATGCGCTGCTCCGGAGTATAACCGCCGTCAGGAGCTCCCTTGATACCCTTTAGCACGAATGCTTCATTCGTCGATCTTAGTGCAAGGATACGTTGTTCTAGTCGTGGGCCATCGAGGTCCCCATGATCACCCGTCATTACAAAGGTCGCCTGATCACGAGTGAATTCTATGTAGAGTAGAACATCGCTATCCTTGCGGCCACCTTCGGCATCCATTTTTCGCAGATGCAAGTGGTGTATGCCTAGCGCATTCAGTGCGAAATCCTTGTTCCACCACTTCGTCCCAATCAAATGGCCGGCATCGTCATATCGGTCGGGTCTATAGCCTCGGAAACGGGTCAATCGTGACAGCCGCGAATGCAAGTCTCTTCCTTCAAAAATCTCTTGAGCAATCGTGTTAATTTGCTCACATCGCTGCCGCGCGATTTCGCAGTTCCAAAAGCCTGGTGCGTAGACGACATTTCGTGGTCTCGGAATCACGAGTCGATGAGCGTAGTTGACGTAGATTCTCATGATCGAGGGAAAGGGCAAGGCACGCAGTTTGTTGCGATGGGCACCCTTCTGACATGGAATGCCCGCTACGATTTCATCGCTTAATTGTTCAACTCTTGGCGGCAGCTGAGGATGCATGACAATTAGCCCTCATGTGTACAGACCGAAGCGTGCACAGTGCGCTCGAGCCAATAACTGATGTTTTCAGGCCCAATGAGGTCATCCACAACAAGACGTACGACTGTTTGGCCGTCCTTTGTTAAGGTCAGAACAGCGGAGTCCGGTCCGTTTGTGGTCTCAATTGCAAACTTGATTATCTCTCCAAGCTTCCTTTGGCGAACAAGGCGAAGTGAAACGCTCATCTGCTCGCCGAATTCGATGTGGTTCCGCAAGATCTGGGATTGCGCCGAAGAGTGGAAATCCAAATAATCTCCTACGACTCTTCCACCAAGCGCAGCACTAATTTTCTCAGCCGCGTTGTGGATCGCGGGCAAGAATTCTCTATTCCATCGGCACAGAGCAGCATAGTGCTCCTCGGCTAGGCGCTTGTGACGCTTTGCGCTAGCAGCTTCTTGCTGAGAGGCAATTGCCCTCGATCCCGCAGCATGATCGGCAATCTCCTGCAATCGAGTGTAGCAACCCTGTAGGTGGGCGATGGCTGACAAATACCGGAACTTTGATGCGCTCTGCAAAGCCGAGCGGAATGGCGTCGACTACCACATCTGCCTTATCAGGAGAATCTCATCCGTAGCGGTCATCGCTCCTCACGGGGGCTTCATTGAGCCAGGCACATCGGAAATCGCGGCAGCCGTGGCAGGCGACGATTACAATCTCTACTGCTTCGAAGGACTTCGAGACAGACCGCATGGTGACCTGCACATCACCTCGCATAGGTTTGATGAACCCCAATGCGTCGGGTTATTAAGAGATTGCCAGAAAGTCATTGCAGTACATGGCAGGGCGGGAACAGATCGCCGTATTGAAGTTGGGGGATTGGACGCAGAGTTGCGAGATGCCATCCACGCTAACTTGGTCAGTGCTGAATTCGAGTCGGAGATCGTCGACGCCGGCGAGCTTGCAGGACGGCATTCCTTAAACATCTGCAATCGCAGTGTCCGAAAAATGGGCTGCCAGGTCGAAGTTTCAAAGGCATTGCGCGCTTTGCTGACGTCCGATGGAAGTCTTCTCAATCGGTTCTCGCAAGCAATTCGGCTCGCGCTTTGAACAGTTGGGCAGGCAGTCGACAACCGAATTTGCCGGCGGGCATTCGCCCCCGAGACGTCCGTTAGTAGGGGTGCTTCGATCTAAGCTCAGCGTCAGAGATCGCACTGGCGCTGAGTGTGTGGCGACGTCGGCAATCTCTGCTTATCGACTCTATAGCCCTGTCGCGGCGGAAATTTCTGGTTACAATTGGCGCAGAAATTAGCACCGTCACCTGCCTGACCGCCGTAGGGGTAAAACAACAATGAATCTAGACACTGACAAATCATATTTGACATCCAAGGTCAGCTCGCTCGGCTACAAGGAACGAGGGCCCCAAAAAAAGCAGTTACGGTAATTCAAGCACCAGGGTCAGGAATCCTTGAAAGTCTATCATGCTGCGATGACAGTATCGTCAAACGTAAATTGTCATGCCGTACACGCACGATGACCAGATCTTGACCAAGGTAACGCATTGTTCTGGCCATGTGCAGGTTATGTCCTATGCACGATTAGCTCATGCTGACCCTGCGCCAATCTCTCTAAGTGCTCATTTTGCTTGGGTTTTTCTGGTGCTGCCGGAGAGATTTGAACTCTCGGCCTCTCCCTTACCAAGGGAGTGCTCTACCCCTGAGCTACGGCAGCAAGTCCTCACTCAGTCCCGGTTCAACGACGGGACGAAGATGCCATGACCTTGATTTCTAGGAAAAATGCCATTGCGGTGGCAGTCGAAATTTTAGGTTGTTGGCAAAATGAGGCGCGTTCGGAATTTCGAAATCCCCAACGCAAGGTGCTCATCTAGCGCATCTCGCCCACATTGTGCAACGGGAAATCCGCAACCCGCCCCTCGCCTTTTGGGCTGGCCTGCGATAGAAGCCCAGGCTTAACGAAATAACTAGGCCCACAAGGCGAGCATGGCAGACGCAGACGCACGACCTGAAGGTTCGAAACAGCAAGAGAAATCAACGCCCTCAGCCGCAACCGGCAAACCGGGAGATCCGAGCTACGAGATCGCCAGGCGACGCACCTTCGCAATCATCTCCCACCCGGATGCGGGTAAAACCACGCTGACGGAAAAACTCCTGTTGTTCGGCGGTGCGATCCAGCTCGCAGGTCAGGTTAAAGCCAAAAAAGACCGACGCTCCACACGATCCGATTGGATGGCGATCGAAAAGACGCGCGGTATTTCGGTCGTCACATCAGTGATGACATTTGAATATGGCGGCACCGTCTTCAACCTGCTCGATACACCAGGCCACGAAGACTTCTCCGACCATACCTACCGCACGCTGACTGCCGTTGATTCTGCGATCATGGTCATTGATGCCGCGCGCGGCATCGAGGCACGCACCTTGAAGCTGTTCGAGATCTGCCGCCTGCGCGACATCCCGATCATCACCTTCATCAACAAGATGGACAGGGAGGCCCAGGAGCCGCTCGATCTTTTGCATGAAGTCGAACAGACCTTGGCGCTTGATACAGCACCGATTGTTTGGCCAATCGGTGCGGGAAACCAGTTCCGTGGCACATACGACATGGCTGCCAAACGGATCCGCCGCGTGGATCAAAGCCCTGACGGCGAACCGGTCTCAGGCGCGGGCGATGAAGTCTTCGATACCCTTCTCGAAGGCCGCGATCTGGAAACCTGGCGCGAAGAAATCGAACTGGTTGAAGAAGGGGCGACAGAATTCGATGCCGAAGCTTTCCGACAGGGCACGCTAACGCCGGTGTTCTTTGGAAGCGCTTTGAAGAATTTCGGCGTGCGCGATTTGCTTGATGCGCTGGTCGCCCATGCGCCACCGCCGCGCGATCAGCAGGCCGCAACCCGCACTGTCGTCGCCGACGAGAACAAAATGACCGGCATCGTCTTTAAGATTCAGGCGAACATGGACCCGCAGCATCGCGACAGAATTGCATTCATGCGGGTGTGTTCGGGTCGGCTGAAGCGAGGCATGAAAGCCAAGGTGGTCCGCACGGGCAAAACAATGGCGCTCACCGCACCACAGTTCTTCTTCGCTCAAGACCGCTCGCTTGCCGAAGAGGCGTTCGCCGGCGACGTTGTCGGCATCCCGAACCGTGGCCTGCTGCGTATCGGTGATGCCTTGACCGAAGGCGAAGATATCACGTTCCTAGGTATCCCGAACTTCGCACCCGAAATCCTGCGCCGCGTGCGACTCGAAGATGCGATCAAAGCCAAAAAGCTGAAAGACGCGCTCCAGGAGATGGCTGAAGAAGGAGTGGTACAGCTCTTCAACCCAATCGATGGCACGCAGCCCGTTGTCGGCGTTATCGGTGCACTTCAGCTCGATGTTCTGGTTGACCGGCTAACCCACGAGTACGGCCTCAACGCTGCATATGATCCCGCTCCGTGCGATACCGTGCGATGGATCAAAAGCGAGGACGAAAAGGCAATGGAGAGCTTCGTCAATCGCTACCGCAGCAGCATCGCCAAGGACCTCGACGGCGATTACGTCTATCTCGCAGCCTCGATCTACAACTTGTCGACCACCAGCGATCGGCACCAAGAAATCGAGTTCGTCGATATCAAGACCGTCAATCCAACCTGAAGGCGTTGCGATGTTGTTTTCAACGCCTGAAGCCTTTGCAACGGTTCTGGCGGAATTGCCAAGTCCGAACGAAGAGCTTCGGGCAGCGGCGGCGGCCCGTCAGGAGCAGTTGACGAAACCTCCAGGTTCGCTTGGTCGCCTCGAAGACATCTCAACATGGCTTGCCAGTTGGCAGCCCGACGGTATTCCCCGTGCTGAGATAGCCAAGGTCATTGTATTCGCCGGCAACCATGGCGTGACCGCTCAGGGTGTCTCGCCCTACCCGCCGGCAGTGACGGCTCAGATGGTTGCCAACTTCCAGGCAGGCGGTGCCGCGATCAATTCGATCTCTAGTACGCTGGGACTCGAGCTGGATGTCGTGGCGCTAAGCCTCGAAACGCCGACTGCGGATATCACCACCAGCCCGGCGATGACCGTTTCTGAGACGCTGGAAGCTTTGAACGCAGGTGCCGCCGCCGTGGGTGATGAAATCGACGTTCTCGTGCTCGGAGAGATGGGGATCGGCAACACAACGATCGCAGCGGCCTTGTGTGCGACTGTATTCGGGGACTCGGGCGCGGATTGGGTCGGTCCTGGCACGGGGCACGATCAAGCTGGTGTCGCACGCAAAGCCAATATCGTGGACAAGGCGCTCGCCAGAGCCGAATTGAACAATCCTCCGGGGCAGCACTCAGCCTTCAAGACCCTCAGGCAGCTGGGCGGTCGCGAGCAGGCCGCAATTGCAGGGGCAATCCTTGCCGCTCGGCAAAAACGCGTCCCCGTCGTGATTGATGGCTATGTGGTGACAGCATGCCTCGCGCCGATGTTTAAGGAAAACCCAGCCATCATCGCGCACTGCATTGCCGGTCACGTGTCAGCTGAACCAGCCCATGCTAAAGCTTTGAGAAACATGAAGCTTGATCCCTTGCTGAATTTGGGTATGCGTCTGGGCGAAGGAACAGGCGCAGCACTCGCTGTCGCCATCGTGCGAGCGGCAGCTGCAACTCACAACGACATGGCAACGTTCGGACAAGCTTCCGTGGAGAATAGACCGGATGCTCAATAAACCAGAAACGCTCGAAGACCCCTATGCTCGCGCCGTACCGCGCACGCCCCTGCGGCGCATGATGGAGGAGTTCCTCCTGGCGCAGACGCTCCTGACGCGCATTCCCGCTCCGAAATTCGAGCTGGAAACCCAAGCCAATCACGGCAGTGCGTTTTGGGCCTATCCAATCATCGGCGCACTGGTCGGTGCGATTGGTGCCATAGGTTACGCGGGCGCGATTTACGTTGGCCTCGGCGCGCAGGTCTCAGTTGTGATTGCGATGGCAGCTATGGTGCTCGCGACCGGCGCGTTCCACGAAGACGGCTTTGCAGATTACTGCGATGGCGTTGGTGGTGGTCTGACGCGCTCCAAGAAACTCCAGATCATGCGCGACAGCCGGCTGGGCACGTACGGAGCCACTGGGTTGTTATTCTGGTTTGCGCTAACCGCAATCCTTTACGCCGAATTAGTCGCCGCGCAATGGCAGCCGCAATTCGGGGGAATGGCTGCTGTCTTTATTTGCGTGAGCGCCCTTCAGCGGGCCTGCATCGGAATCCCGCTTCTGCTGTTGTCGCCCGCTCGTGATGATGGACTGACGGCCGAGAGCCCACCAACCAGTTTGGGCCTCGTCGCTATTGCATTCGCGATCGTGACCGTTGCCTGCGCTGTTTGCTTTGGTTTCAGCAACGGCCTGACAGTTGTGGCGGTTGCAATCGGTGCATCCTTGCTGATGACCTGGAATGCGTCGAAGTACCTGCGCGGCCGCACTGGTGATGCTCTGGGCGCAACAGCCACCGTTGCCGGGATCGCTGCGCTTGCTTCGCTCGCTGCCCAAGCCGCAGCATAGGTTTGACGATGGGACGCATTACGCTTCTTCTTGGCGGAGCACGCTCCGGAAAAAGCCGCCGGGCCTTGGAGCTAGCCGAAACGACCACAGCAGAACGACTTGTAATGATCGCCACCGCCGAAGCCGGCGATGACGAAATGGCCGCCCGCATCGCTTCCCATCGTCAGGAACGGGCAGCAAAGTGGCTGACCATCGAAGAACCAATTGATCTGCCGGGCGCAGTTGCAAGCGTCCCCAATGCGTTGGATCTTGCCGCGCCGCCAAACAGCGCTTCAGCCGTAATCGTCATCGATTGCCTAACGCTTTGGCTCAGCAACTTGATGCATAAGGGTGTGCCGCTTGAGACAGCAACCGACAACCTTTGCAAAGCCCTGAAGGCCTCCCCGTTCGAAACTGTTCTGATATCGAATGAAGTTGGTCTGGGGCTTGTCCCAGAAACGCCTCTCGGTCGCGAGTTCCGCGATGCTCAAGGTCGTCTCAACCAAGCCGCCGCAGGGGTGGCTGATGTTGTAGAGTTTGTGGCTGCCGGACTGCCATTACGGCTCAAGCCCTAGAGTCTTAGAAAAGCAAAAAATGTCACCAGACCTTGAGGCCAAAAGCGACAGCAGCAACGACCTGATCATGGTCCGCCACACAGCCGTTGCAGATGATCTCAAAGGCGTCTGCTATGGCGCGAGCGATGTCGCCTTGTCGGCAGCTGGTCAGCGCCACGCCGAAACACTGGCCGTCAAGTTGGCCGCCCTTCAGCCAGCGTTAGTCATTCATTCCGGCTTGTCGCGCGCACGTATCTTGGCTGAGGCGATCACGGCCCGATTAGACATTGAAGCGACCGTCGACCCACGTATTGCCGAGTTCGATTTTGGCGCATGGGAACTGTGTACTTGGGATGAGATCTTTCGCCAGGGCGCAGATATCGCCCGCATTATTCATGAGCCGGCAACGTTCGCCCCGCCAGGCGGCGAGACCTTGCATGCAATGCGCGATCGAGTCGTCTCATGGCATCGCGAGTTGAAGAGCAAAACTTCGGGCCGATGCTTGGCAATCAGCCATGGCGGACCTATCTCCACGCTACGAGGTGTATTGCAGGGAGCGCCGGAAACAAACTGGCCTCAGCTGATACCGGCATATGGCGAGCAGGTCGTATTCGATGGCAAGATCGAGTGAACGCCATTCAAAACTCAGCGCTCGGGACCCCGGTGTTCACAGCCTCGTGATCAGCCACGCAAATGTCGCATCGGCATCGCACAGCGTGCATACCTTAACTCAAGACGTCGGAGCGTCGGAGATTAGACCGCTATCTGACGATCACCGCAAACCGCACGACCGGAGGAGAAGATGGCCAAATTCACATTGAACGTGAACGGCAAAAAGCTAGAGGTCGACGTTGACCCGGAGATGCCGCTGCTATGGGCCTTGCGCGATGAATTAAACCTCAACGGCACGAAGTTCGGTTGTGGTATTGCGCAGTGCGGTGCGTGCACCGTTCACATCGATGGGCAGGCAACCCGCTCCTGCGTGACACCCGTTGAAGCCGCTGCAGAAAGCGAGATCATCACGATTGAATCCGTTGCTGGTGCAGAGGCAAAAGCAATTCAAGACGCCTGGGTCAAACACGACGTGCCTCAATGTGGCTACTGCCAGTCGGGACAGATTATGAGCGCCGTTGCGTTGCTGCGAGAAACTCCAAAACCGACCGATGAAGACATCGATGCAGCGATGAGTGGCAACATCTGCCGCTGCGCCACGTACCAACGCATCCGTACGGCGATTAAGACCGCCGCCAAGCAACTTCAAGGCTGAGCTGGAGGTCAATTCTGATGCAGTTCCTTTTTGAAAAGTACGGCTCCGCTAGCGACAAAAACACCGACGCAGTTACAGCCGAGCCATCACGCCGTACCGTCCTGAAAAGCATCGCCGGTGTTGGCGCAGGCCTTGTGATCGGTACGCAATTGCCAACGTCCGCCAAAGCCCAATCGGGTGCGGCGGCTGTACTCAACCAAGGCACTGGCGAAGGCGTCTTTGCTCCGAACGCATTTGTTCGCATCGACCCGGACAGTACGGTGACCGTCCTCATCAAACATATCGAATTTGGTCAGGGACCATACACCGGCCTTTCGACGTTGGTGGCTGAAGAACTTGATGCAGACTGGGGACAGATGCGCGCGCAATCGGCGCCAGCCAATAATGATCTCTACAAAAACCTGGTCTTCGGCGTACAGGGCACCGGCGGCTCAACCGCGATGGCAAACTCGTTCCAACAGATGCGTAAAGCAGGTGCAGCAGCACGCGCGGTGTTGGTCGAAGCCGCCAGCAAGGCGTGGGGCGTCCCTGCCGATGACATCACCGTCAAGAAAGGCGTTATTGCGCACGAGGCAAGCGGTAAGTCGGGGAGCTTTGGCGATTTCGCTGCCGCTGCCGCAAAGCTGACACCGCCAGAAGAACCGTTCCTGAAAGACCCAAGCGAATTCGTTCTGATCGGTACTGAGCTACCGAAGCTTGACAGTAAAGCGAAGTCCAACGGCACCGCTGAGTTCACCATGGACGTGAAACGCGATGACATGCTTACGGTCTTGATTAAACGCCCGCCGGTGTTTGGCGGCAAAGTGAAAAGCTTCGATGACGCAGAGACCCGCAAGGTCAAAGGTGTGGTAGAGGTCAAAGAAGTGCCGCGCGGTGTTGCTGTCTACGCGGAAGGCTATTGGGCCGCGAGCAAAGGCCGCGAAGCTCTAAAAGTTGAGTGGGACGAAAGCGACGCCGAAACACGCTCCACCGATGAGATCGTTGCGGACTATAAGAAGTCAGCTGCGACCGTTGGACGTGTCGTTGTGAAATCCGGCGACGCGGAAAAAACCTTGGCATCTGCTGAGAAGACCATCGAAGCCGAGTATGTCTTCCCCTACCTCGCTCACGCTCCGATGGAGCCCGAAGATTGCGTTATCGAAGCAACTCCAAACGGGGCAACGGTCTGGGCCGGGTCTCAGTTCCCAACCATGGACCAAGGCGCGGTTGCCCAAACTCTTGGCCTTCGCCCCGAAGAGGTGAACGTCAAGACTCTGTTCGCTGGCGGCAGCTTTGGCCGCCGGGCAACGCCAATTGCCGACATTGCCTACGATTGTGCGACGGTGGCGAAGGCGATCGAACTCAAACGCCCGGTGAAACTCGTCTTCTCTCGCGAGGACGACATCAAGGGCGGTTTTTATCGCCCGCTGAACGTCCATCGCATGAAAGGCACCGTCGATGCCGACGGCAACATTGCCGCTTGGGACCACGTTCTCGTAGCACAGTCAATTTTGGCTGGTTCACCGTTTGAAGGCATGATGAAGGACGGTATCGATCCCACGATGATCGAGGGTGCAAACGATTTGCCTTACGCCATTCCGAACCTGCGCGTGTCGGTTCATATGAAAACGTCCAAGGTGCCGCCGCTGTGGTGGCGCGCAGTCGGTCACACGCACACGGCCTACTCCACCGAGACCTTCATGGATGAGCTTTTGGCGCTGGGCGGCAAAGATCCCGTCGCCGAACGTCTGCGGCTGATGGGCGATAAGCATCAACGCCACGCGGGCGCTCTCAAGGCAGTCGCCGAGTTGGCCGATTGGGGCTCAGCTGTACCGGAGGGTCGCGCCCGCGGAGTGGCCTTGCACAAGTCGTTCAACTCCTATGTCGCAACTATTGCCGAGGTCGGAGCAGGCGAAGAGGATGGCGTGCCGCGCGTTTACAATGTCTGGAGCGCAATCGATTGCGGTGTCGCGGTCAATCCCGACATCGTGCGCGCGCAAATTGAGGGCGGCGTCGGTTACGGGCTTGGCCATATCCTTTACTCGGAACTGACCTTGGACAAAGGCCGCGTCGAGCAGGAGAATTTCGACACGTACCGCTCGCTCCGCATCAACGAAATGCCCGATGTAAAAGTCGCCATCGTTAAATCTGCGGAAGCACCGACCGGGGTCGGCGAGCCTGGTTTGCCGCCAATCGGACCGGCCGTTGCAAATGCTTGGGCAAAGCTGACCGGCAAACGCGTCAGGCATCTGCCGTTCACCAAAGGCGCTGGCTAGGTCCATCGTCGCGGCCGCACGCCAGATTAGACGAAAAAAGCCCGGAACCTTTGTTCCGGGCTTCTCTAATTCCAACTCACATTAGTCGCTATGCCCAAAGTAGCGGGACTTGATATCATCCCACCGCGTCGAGTTGCGAACCTCAAGCAGACCTTGATTGACCTGCTCGCGCAACGGACTGCCCGCAGGCAGCGCAACGCCATAATCCTGCGGTTCGAAAACCTGCGAGAGAAGCTTCACCGAATGCGGGAACTGACGCTGGACGCTGAAGCGCAGGATCGGTTCGTCATGCACAAACGCATCGATGTCACCGTTGGCCAAAGCAGCCAGACCTGTTTCCACCGCGTCATACGTCGTGACTGAAATGTAGCGCTGGGAAAAATAGGTCCCCGAGGCTGATTTGGCAACGACGCCAACCTGCGCGCTTGGTAAATCATCGACACTTGAAACAGGTCCTGAAATACCGCTGATTGTGAGCGATGTCGTCAGTTGCGCAGTAAAGACAGCCGTCAGGATCAACGCCGCAAACATCCAGACCACGGCAATGGCGCGCCCAACCACTGTGACAGGCGCTTTGTCGCCATAGCCCACCGTTGTCATGGTCACGGCCGACCACCAGAACCCGTTGCCAATCCCCTTAACCGGGTCTTTCTCAAACTGATCGGAATTTTGTTTGTGTTCGACGAACCAGATAATCGCACCGACCGTGAAAAGCAGGGTCGCGAGGGTGCCAACCGTCGCAAGGAAAGCAGGTGAAGCCAGCGCTTTCAAAACATCCCAGATCCGTCCGGTCCGATCCTGCGAAACAGCAATTGCCAAGCCGGAATTGTAATAGGTATGGGAGAAATCAAGGATCTCCTCGCGGTCGGCGGTAATGGTAATCGCTGCAATACCAGCATCGAACTTCTTCGCGGCCACCTGATCGATGACGTCCTTCGTCGTTTCCAAGCCCGTCCAGGTGATCTCCTTGTTCTGATCCTGCGCGATTTCTTCGAACAACTCGACAGCAAGACCCGTCCATTTGCCATCGGCATTGATCATCGCAAATGGCGGCGCTTCTTTGGTCGCAACACTCCAAGTTTCTTTGGCAGGCGGTTCTTCAGCCGTTGTCGTGGTCTCTTGTGCGGTCGTCGAGAGCGACCACGTAAAAAACCACACAAGCACCATCAGCAGTCGGCAAGGCATTTTCAACACGCGCGCATTCCTATCATGATCGTAATGTTGGCGACCTAGCCATGGCGGCAAAGGCGATGCAACTTGTTTAGGTAAAGAGGGTTGCCGACGCCAAGGCGCAGTCGAGAATGTCGCATGACGACTGCAAAAAGCGACATGGCCTTAAACGCAGGACCGCCCGCCCCATATAACCTGCAAAAGGATGAGTGGATGATAGACAAGATCAAACAGCTTTTGAGCGGGAGCGTTGAAAGCGCCGGTGCGGAAGGAGATGACGGTGATGATGCGCGCGCGGCCGTCGCGGCCTTGCTGGTTGAAGCTGGTCGTATGGATCAGAACTTCTCAGACGAGGAACGCGGCGTCGTCACATCCTTGCTGACAGCTCGCTTCGAACTCTCTGAAGCCGATGCTAATGACTTGATTGATGACGCCGAAAAGCGGGCCAGCGCCAGCGCGCAGTACTTCCCATTCACCCATCGCATCAACCAATCGATGAGCGATGAAGAAAAATCTGAAGTCATCGAGATGCTCTGGAGTGTCGCCTATGCCGATGGCACGCTTGATCCTTATGAAGACCAGCTCATCCGACAGATCGCCGGTCTAATCCACGTCACAGACAGAGAGCGCATGCTCGCCCGCAAACGCGCCCTTGCAAAGGATGAACAGAGCTGAAGCTCTGATGCGCAGACCTGCGAGCGGCAAATGAAAAACTTCAACGGTCCGTGGCAAGCTTCACGACAACCCTGTTAAGCCGCCCATCATTGCCAGCCTCGAAGCGCGCACTTCCACCGTGGCGTTCGGCTATTGATCGCACCAAAGCAAGTCCGAGACCACTGCCGCTTGCCCTGCCGCGTGACGGCCCGCGGTGGAATGGCTCGAACACTTGTTCGGCTAAGTCTGCCGAGATGCCAGGGCCTGCATCGCTCACCACCAACACCGCACCAGGGCGTTCGCCCTTCTGATCGGGGGCAACGCTGATGCTAATGGGGGCCGCCCCATGCTTCATGGCGTTCTCTAAAAGGTTGCGCACAAGCCGCCGTAACAGCTTGGCATCGCCGTTGATGATTACAGGTTGCCCCGAGACATCAAGATTGGGATAGCGGGAGGCTTCCTCGGCAGCGAGCGCTAGTAGGTCAGTTTCACTCCGCTCATGCATCTGGTCGATCTGATCGAGACGGCTTAACAGCAAAATCTCTCCGATCATGTCGTCAAGTTCACTGATGTCCTTTTCAAGATCGTCACGCCGCTTTTGCGACGGGTCACTCTCGAACAATTCAAGACCCATGCGAATACGCGCGAGCGGTGTCCGCAACTCATGGCTCGCGTTGGCAAGCAGAAGCTTATTGGCGTTGACGAGTTGCTCAATGCGCTCCGCCGATGTGTTGAAACTACCTGCAAGCTTTGCCACTTCATCCCGTCCTTGCACCGCGACGCGCGCAGATAGATCACCGCCACCAAGCCGCTCGACCCCCTCCTGCAAACGCTCCAGGCGACGTGTCAGTCCGCGTGCAACGGGCCAGGCGCAGAGCCCCACCAACAGCGCGACAGCGGCCAGAATGACAACGAAACGTATGGGGCGCGGAACGGGACGACGGTCGGGTGCACGCGCCACAATGAAGCGGCCGTCAGGTAATGGGACTGACCACGCCGGACCACCAGGCCCGCGAATAAACCCGCCGTGCCGACCGCGCAGTGGCCGTCCATCACGCCGCTCTCTATCGCGCCAGTCACGAAAGGGCGAAGGCACGCGTCTCCCGTAACTTGCGATGCGGTCCCCCGTCGCCGAGTAAAGGGCTAGATCGAGCCGCAGTCGCCGCGCTAAATCAACCGCCGCATCACGTTGCTCGCTCGTCGGCGCCGTTGCTGGCGGCAATCCATTGGCGAGCAATTCACCTGCCACAAAGACCGCCTGCCGGAATTCCCGCTCACCACCGCTGATGCGCCAGATTCCACCCGCGATAAAAACCACCAGCATGAGAGTGATCAAAACGGTGAGATAGATCTGCGTCGAGAGTCGCTTGAACATACCGCTTCAGCCCCTCACCGATTGCCGCACGCGCTGGGCAAGAACGTTCCGATAGAAATGAAAAACACCTTGCGGCAACGATCTACTCCTGCGCCTTGGCAAACACATACCCCGCACCCCGCACAGTAATGATCCGACGCGGCTCTTTAGGATTATCTTCGATGGCTTGACGAATGCGAGAAATGTGGACGTCAATTGAACGGTCGAAGGCTTCAAGATGATCGCCACGCACCAGATCCATGATCTGTTCACGAGACAGCACCCGGCCGGGATGTTCAGCCAACACCCGCAACATCTCAAACTGATGTCCCGTCAGCTGTGAAGGCGTTCCATCAAGACGGACTTCACGCGCATCCCGGTCGATTTCGAGTCGGCCGAATTGCAGGACATCCTTCGCAGCGTCGCCACCAACGCCGACGCTTGCCCCACGCCGCAGGATCGCTTTTAGGCGTGCTAGCAATTCCCGGGGTTCAAACGGCTTTGGAAGGTAGTCATCAGCCCCAAGCTCCAGGCCGATGATCCGGTCCATCGCTTCGCCGCGGGCGGTCAACATCAAGATCGGCGTTTGCGCAGTCGCGCGGATAGACCGGCAGACATCGAGCCCATCCATATCCGGCAGCATGAGGTCGAGAATGATGGCATCGCTGGGATGCTGTTCGTGAGTTTGTAAGCCAGCTTGACCTGTAGCGGCATGGCGCACGCGAAACCCGGAAGCCTCCAGATAGTCAACCACCATCTTCGCCAAGCGTTCGTCATCTTCAATGAGGAGGAGTGTGTGCGCCACAAGCAAACCCCAATGTGGAGAGAAAAGCCGGCCGGGAAACCCGGCCGGCATAAGCCGAAGTGTTGTAAAGTCGCGACCGTCAGAAACAAGGGGGGCCAACTTTGACCGCGACAGTCTAACTTCGGCAACCATGCGTCTCAATCGGTCTTCAGAACCGGTCGTGACCGCGCCAACCACGCCAACCGTGCCCGCGTTTGCCGCGCCATTCAGCGATACGCTCGGTAAGGTCTTTGCGCTGTTCGGCACTGAGGACTTCCGCAGCATCGGCAATTGCTGTCGTTATGCGCTTGCTGACCGCTTCAATCTTTTCGAATTGCTCTTCGCGCAGTGCTTCCATACCCTGGCGGTCGACGGTGTTAGAGCTTAGGAGGTCCAAGCCCTTCTTGCGCGCATCCTTGATCGACTGGCGGATCGGGAAGACATCGGCAGCAACACCACGGGCTAGCTCAACGAGCTTTCCGGTCTGCTCCGTCGTCGCGTCAACCTCGATGGCAAAGTGCTTGGCCATGCGTTCAGCACGTTTTTGGGCCTGTTCTACGGTTTTTGGCCGACGGTGGAAGAACCGCGCTTTCTGCACCATATCTCCATAGTATCCGGCTTCAACCGACAGGTGGCGGACGCTTTTGTCGAACCCGACATGTGAAACAGCAGTTGTCGCCGCACCGGCAGCGAGCATGGCACCAACGACGCCAGCAGCGATCATGATCTTGCGGCCGCGCTTAGGAGATTTGGAAGGTTTTGTCGTCTCAGTCATCTTTAGCTCCTGAATTTCGTAACCAGATTGAACCGGCTGTTTGGGAAGCAGCGTACCGCGCCGCCTCGAGAACTAAGATGATCGCCTCCTGTTTCCCTTCGCTGTCCGTATTGTAAAGATCTGTTAAGCGACGTCGTATTCTTCTGATAAGGGTCGCAATTCGCCGTTTGAGATAAACGCAAGGAACTTCGAACGTATGGCTATCGCCTTGATTGTTCTGGTTGTTTTTCTGGCTCTGGCCTTCCTGCCGGGGTTCTGGGTGAACCGCGTCATCAAACGCCATTCTGCCGAACGGCCCGATTTCCCTGGCACAGGTGGTGAGTTTGCGCGCCATCTGCTCGATGAAATGAAGCTGACCCACGTCGGCGTCGAAATCACCCCGGATGGGGATCACTACGACCCGATGAGCAAGACGGTGCGGCTTTTGCCCGAACACTTGAACGGCCGCTCGCTATCAGCCGTCGTCATTGCTGCTCACGAGGTCGGGCACGCGATGCAGGATGCAACCAATTACACCCCGTTGGCGAACCGCACCCGCATGGCTCAACAAGCTCGCTGGGTTGAGACGATTGGCTCGGCTGTTCTGCTATTGGCACCCGTTGTAATGATTTTCACCAAGGCACCGTTTCTTTTGGTGCTGCAACTGGTCGCCGGGCTTTTCATTCTCTCCTTCACGATCTTGATGCATGCTTTGACGCTACCGGTCGAATACGACGCCAGCTTTTCGCGCGCGATGCCGGTTCTGAAACAAGGCGGCTACCTTAACGAAGAAGACCTGAAATCCGCCCGCGAGATCTTGCGCGCCGCAGCCTTTACCTATGTCGCCGCCGCCGCGATGAGCCTGCTTGATGTCATGCGCTGGATCCGGGTCTTGCGGTTTTAACCATCAATCCCTTGCAAGCCCGGGCCCTTCGTCGCGGCCCAGCCCATAGCCATCGAAGTGGCGCGGTGCTAAGCCGCCTGACAACACCTACAGCCTGAACAGAAAGCTCGAATGTCCGCTGACCAATCACACGAAGAAAACCCCGAAGTCGTGAAAATCAAAACGGCTGACGCGCCGCGTGTCGGGTTCGTATCGCTTGGCTGCCCCAAGGCGCTCGTTGATTCCGAGCGCATCCTGACGCAGTTGCGCTCCGAGGGGTATGACATTTCCCCCGACTACCAAGGTGCGGACGTCGTTGTCGTCAACACCTGCGGCTTTCTCGATTCCGCAAAAGACGAAAGCCTTGAAGCCATCGGCGAGGCGATCAGCGAAAACGGCAAAGTCATTGTCACAGGCTGCCTGGGCGTCGAAGAAGACCGTATCCGCGAAGAGCATCCAGACGTTCTGGCCGTGACGGGGCCGCACCAATATGAGCAGGTCGTCTCCGCCGTTCACGATGCCGTACCACCAGCCCATGACCCGTTTGTCGATCTGGTGCCCGCCGAAGGTCTCCGCCTGACGCCCCGTCATTACGCCTATTTGAAAATCTCTGAGGGCTGCAACAACCGCTGTACGTTCTGCATTATTCCAGGCCTGCGCGGTGACCTTGCCAGCCGTCCAGCCTCCCATGTTCTGCATGAAGCCGAGCGCCTGGTGAACGCGGGCGTCAAGGAGATCCTCGTGATTTCCCAGGATACCTCGGCTTATGGCTTGGACATCAAATACGCGGAAAGCAAATGGAAGGACCGGCAGGTCAAAGCGCGCTTCCTGGATCTTTGCAAAGAACTCGGAAACCTAGGCGCCTGGACCCGCCTGCACTATGTCTACCCCTACCCGCACGTCGATGATGTGATCCCACTGATGGCTGAGGGGCACATCCTTCCCTACCTCGACATCCCCTTCCAGCATGCCTCTCCGAAGGTGCTGAAAGCCATGCGCCGTCCCGCACACCAGGAAAAAACGCTGGAACGGATAAAGCGGTGGCGCGACGTCTGTCCGGACCTTGCTTTGCGGTCGACGTTCATCGTCGGCTTCCCAGGCGAAACCGAAGAGGACTTCGAGGAACTCCTCAGCTGGCTCAAAGAAGCCAAGCTTAATCGCGTGGGCTGTTTCAAGTATGAGCCCGTTGCCGGTGCCATCGCCAACGACTTGCCGGGCGCTGTTCCTGAAGAAGTCAAAGAAGAGCGCTGGCACCGCTTTATGGCCCTCCAACAGGATGTATCGCGCGAAGTCTTGTCCAAGAAAGTCGGCACGACGATTGATGTGATCATCGATGAAGTCGACGAAGAGGGTGCGATGGGACGTTCCAAGTGGGACGCACCTGAGATCGACGGCAGCGTGTTCCTCAACCAGGACACCGATCTCAAAGCAGGCGATATCATTAAAGCCCGCGTCGTCCACTCTGATGAGTATGACTTATGGGCGGAACGCTAAATAAACGGGCGTCGTTCAAGAAAACAGCAGATCATGCAAAATTATTCTGCTTTGTCTCAACTGTGCCAAATTACCGTGCTTAGCAAAGGTAGGGACTGTACGAGTACGCTCTTGTCGAGCGATCCCGGGAAGTAAGGGGCACACCATGCGATATTCTGCTGGAGCGACACAGCTCGCAGGAGCTTGTAATATGCTTCGACGCCGTCACGTTGGCGAAGGAGCGGACCGATGAGACCAGCTGAAGATCCCAACCTGGTAGACCTCAAACGATTGCTTCGCCGTCTCGAACGCTTGGACGCAGATTCAGCCCCGCTAGATACGCAGGAAACTGCCGCTGAAGCCTCCCCCGCGAGTAAGGCCCTAAAGCTCCAAAAAGCGATCCTCGACCAGCCAGCCAATGACCTGAAGCCCGATGAGGCGCTGGCAAAGTTAAGTCGACCCAATACCTCCCCCCAAGCCGATACAACTGACGCGCCGGACTTTCCGGTCATCGTTAAGCCTAAGTGGCCAGTGGAAGGTCCAGAAGAGCAGCCCATTGGCAAAAAAGAGATTTTGCGCACGGTGCTCATTGCCTCCTGCACAGCTGCGTTGGTCTCGGCGCTGGCAACCGGCGTCGTCCTTTACTCCATGGGCGTCGCGCCATCATTCCTTCCTGAGCGCGAAGTTGCAGTGCTGGAACAAGGACAGGAACGTAGCTCGCAGCCACTAACCGAGTTTGCGACGACCAAACTGAGTACGGCAGGCGATACAACCTCGCCAATTTCTGAGAACAACAACGCCACGATTACCGAGCAGGTAGACGTCCTGGCACCAGCAGAAACAAATGCCTCCGGATCGGAGAGCGCCCCCGTTAGTGACACGCAAGCTGCTGGCTTGAATAGCGAAACAGTCGATCTGCCGACTCCAAGCCCAGCAATACCCGCAAGCGAAGATCCCCCGGTTAGTCCTACCGAGACGGTTGTCGAAGACAGTTCCGAAGTAACGTTTGCTGCTGCGGCGACTGCCATCGTTGAGGCCGAACCTGATAGCGTTTCTGCCGCTCAACAGACAACTACCGACGAAACGAGTGATCCTTCTGCGGCAGTTGCCGAGCTTTCGACCGCCACGAGCGAGCCGCAAACCGGTGCCGCTGATGCGCCCTCCACCGCTGTAGCCTTAAACGACGACGCAGATCAGCAGCTTGCTCAGGAAGTTCCAGCTTCTGCCGGGGCTTCTGAAGACAACGGCCTAGGTTCGGCGACAGCGCCCGACGAGTCGGTCCCGCTCCAGGTCGCAACGCTTTCTGACAACGCGCAGTCCGCAACCCCGGTTCAAACTGGTGAAGTGCCAGCCGCCAACGCGCTCGCGGCAGACTTCGAACTCCGACAATCAGAGCCTGAAAGCAGTGCGACGTCTGTTGCAAGCCTCGAACTTGTACCCTCGCGCGAAGCCAAACCTTCCGAACTACAAGGCGATAACAGCACAGCCTGGAAAACTGCAGGTATCCTGACCTACGCGCCGTCGATCACGGTCAGCGATAGCACCGCAGTCGCTGTTCCGATTGCGCTTGGTGCAAACACGGGCAATGCCGCACTTGAAGATGGTTCTTATCTGCTGGTTTCCGGGCTGACGCGCGGCACCAGGCTCTCCCAAGGCACGGAGCTGATGTTTGATACCTGGCGGGTCCCATTGAAAAGCTTGGGAGATTTGCAGATCGCCGTACCGGCAAGCTTTGCCCGGCGCGTTCCTGTCAGCGTTGAGCTACGTGCAGCCGATGGTGCAACCGTGGAGCAGTTTGACCTCGCGATCGAGCTGCCGAACGCCCAATCGGTAGGTTTCGCAGCGCCGTCATCGGATGCGCAGAACCTTCCCGCAGAGGTCATTCACCTCGTCGATGCAGGGGAAGTTGAAGTTGATAACGGTCACCTCGCTGCGGCCCGCTTGTATTTCTCGCAAGCCGCCAATGCTGGCTCTGGCCGCGCGATGATGCTGCTTGCAGCAAGTTTCGACCCGGCAAATTCTAAAGTCTTCCAGACGAACAGCGCGGCTCCGGCTGATCTGGAGCAGGCACGACAGTGGTACGAGCGCGCTGCCGAAGTTGGGGTCGTAGAGGCCCGCGAGCGGATAGACAGTCTGTCGCAGTAGCGCTAAGTCAACGTCTTCCCAAACGAATGTGCAGCTCGCCTCAACAGCCGCCGCACAGCAGCACTTGACGTTTGCGCCGATAAGTAGTGCAACTCGTTTGACTGTGGCCGCAAAAACAAATTTCAAGCAAATTGAAATTCCGCCCCAATTCTAAACAATGGTGAGGGCGCGCGTGGCATGGGGAGGGAATGTGCTTCGAGTGTAACAGGATAGTTTGAGTATGGGGGACACCGCAGTCTTGGATGAGGCACCATCCAGCAGCGCACCTGGGCCGCGTACCTTAAACGCGACCGGTAAACGTCAAGGGGCGATCGGCGAAAAGCTGGAACGATGGCGGGGGGAGCTGATTGAGCTTGGGTCAAAGCTCGATCAAGTCGTTGAACCGTCCGGCAAATCACTGGTTTCTGAAGCTGCGCGGTTGCTGAGCCGGCAGGTTTGTAAGATTGCTGTTATCGGTCAGATCAAGTCCGGTAAGAGTTCGTTCGTCAACGCCTTCGTGCGGGCGCCCGATCTGTTGCCAACCGATGTGAATCCCTGGACGACGGCTGTTACCCACCTCCACTTTAACCAGCGCCGCAGCGGCGATCCGGCTGCAATATTCCACTTCTTCACCGAAACAGAATGGAACGCTATCGCCAACGGTGGCGGCCTGCTGCGTGAACTCACCGAGCGTCTCGTACCAGGTTTCGAGCCTGAACTGCTACGCGAACAGATTAATTCGTTACGTCACCGTGCGGCTTCCCGACTTGGTCCCCAGTTCCAAGACCTTATGGGACAAGCGCATTCGTTCGATGAAATGAATTCGGGTGTGCTGTCTCGCTACGTGTGCGCAGGTTCGTATGCAGCGGCAAAGCCACCGCCAACCGACCAGGCAGGACAATACTCAGACATCACCCGTGCGGCGGACGTGCATTGTTCAGGCGGCCCGTTTGCGTTCCCATCAACTCTCATTGACACCCCAGGCACCAACGACCCGTTCCTGCTTCGCGACGAGATTACCCGCCGCAACCTGGAGACTGCCGACCTTTACATTGTGGTTCTGACGGCCCGGCAACCGCTCGCCGATGCCGACGTGGCCTTGCTCCGTATCCTTCGCGGTCTTCACAAAGAGCGCTTGCTCGTATTCATCAACCGCATCGATGACTTGAGCGACATCTCTCAGGACCAGCGCGAGATCCGGGGCTTCGTCGAAGAACGCATCAAACGAGAATTCCCTGATTCCGAAGTGCCTGTGATTACCGGCTCGGCGCGCTGGGCGAACGCGGCCTTGGCACCTGCGGGTGTCTCGCAACCCTTCGACCGTCGCTCGCTTGCTTACTTCGTCGAAACGGGTCTGATGCGCCGAGAAGATCTGGTCCAGGCGGCTAACCGCGAAGGTCCACGTCGAGACTTTAAAGACGCATTGTTGGCGTCCTCCGGGATACCGGAAGTCTACGATGCAATCGATAGACTGATGTCGCAGAGCCGTAGCGCTCACATATTACGCCAGGTCGGCCAGTGTTTCTCTGAACTTGCGCGCGCCAGCGAAAACACGGTGCAGGCGGAGTTAAGCGAGCTATCCGAACTGCAATCGGGCGCTGAAACGACGGCCCGAAAAGCCAGCGCCCAACTTCCGCACCTTGACGCAGAATTACGCCAGCTTGCTGAGGTCTCCGGCATCATCGAAACGTCGGCAAAGTCGATTGATGAGCAGATGCGCGAGATCATCACCGAAGAGATCCGCGGCATGGGCGAACGCCTGCGAGCCGAGGTCTCGCGCTATGCCGCTGAAGAACAGCGCGTGCTGGCTGACACGCTTCGCCGTGGAAGAGGACCGCAGGAATGGCGATGCGAAGCCGATGGTCTGCGTCGCCGTATTGCCGAAAACTTTACCGTTGGCTTTGACCATGCCGCCAGCCGGTTGGCGAACCTACAGGCCCGGGTCTCGCCTGAGCTGCATCAGCTGCTGTCGATGATCGTACCTGGAACTCACCCTCCACATGAGCCCGACGTCCGCGCATTTCCGCGCCCGCAGCCAAATCTCACATCCTTGTCGAGCGCCGTAGTTTTGGACCTCGCCACGCCTTGGTGGTCTGCATTCTTCAATCGATCCCCATCGCCTGACGAGCGCGGTAAAGAGGTTGCAGACCTCATCATCAGCGAATTCTCCAGCGTCATTGATGAGCTGACCGCATCGGCCGAAACCGCCTTGATGGGTTACGGTTCCAACATGTCCAAATGGTCGTTTGGAATTTGCAGCTCCATCATCGAAACCTTGCGGCGGCGTCGCGAAGAATTACGCAGCGCTTACGAGAACTTGGCCGCTGAAGCAACGGGGCCAGCCGCCCCACAAGCCGTCGAACAACGCGCTCAGCAAATCGCTGGACTTCGCAGCAAACTCGGGCAAACTGCTGCGATTGTCGAAAAGTTGGATTTGATCAACGAACAATTGCAATTGCGGCCCGGCACCAGCACTGGCAAATAAGCGCCTACGCTAAGCACGCTTAGATTTCATTTGTAGAGGGTCGGTTGAATGACCGAGGCCATGCGGGCCCTTGTTGATCTGCTGTCTGACGTCCGTAGCAAGTTGCAAGGTTCCGGCGTCAGTCAGCGTTCTGAGGCACATCAGATTCTGGAGGCTGCGCTTAACCGCTTGGAGCAGACGCTCGCGCGTCGCCCAACGATATTGGTGGCTGGCGAATCCAACTCAGGCAAAACATCGGTAGCGAATTTGCTCGCTGGCCTCGATGCGCTGCCGTCGGCCGTTGTTGCGAACACATCCGTCCCTGTCCGCTTGCGTCACGGTAAGGAGCCGGCCGTAATGGCCCGCACGGCCGATGGTGCGGTGTCTTTGTCGCTTGCATCGAACGATGATGCCTTACCAAGGTTCCTGCACAGCGGAATGCAGAGTATCGAAATTGAGTGGCCTACGATGCTGGGCAATAATTTCGAACTGCTTGATACGCCGCCATGGCCAATCAGCCCTCAGTTGATCCGTGATGCGGATATTCTGTTGTGGTGCTCCGTGGCTCCGCGTCCATGGACGGAAAGTGAGCGGCAGGCGATTGCCGGGCTTCCCTTACGTTTGCGGGAACGCAGCATCCTCGTTGTCACCCACAAGGACGCACTGCCCATGAGCGACCAAGCCAAAGTAATGGATCGCTACCGCGAGCACGCCCAAGAGCTCGTCTCTGCAATCGTCATGATCGATTCCACTGAGCACAAATCAAAGGCGACGTTTGATGACCTTGAGCCGTTCGTTGAAGAACTCAGTAAGTCGCTGAGTGCAGAACTTGGGGAAAGCCCCTTGGTTGGCGACCCAGCGGAGGCACCCGATACGTCATCATTGCAGTCGTTGCGGGATGCGCTGGAACCGCTTCTGGAGGCTTACTGGGATCACCGCGCATTAACCGGCCGCCGACTCTGCCGTCATCTTGCGCAGGCCTTAACGCCCGTAATTTCAGGAGCGAAAGACGTAGGCGCCGATGCGTCGTCCGCGTCTGAACCCGGCTACGGTCCAGATGCAGCCATTCTGGCCAATATTGCGAGCAGACTTTCTACTGCTTGACAAGTGAGCACGTACCCTGGGCGTTGTTCGGCTTCAGCCACCGTGGGCGTGATGAAGCTGCGACTCAACGGCAAAAACGCGCCAAGCCTGAAATAAGCCAATCCACTGTTTTCCCCGCCAAGTAAAACCAAAAGGCGAAATGGCTCCTCGTCGCCATGAGAATCAGATCGTATGCGCAGACGTTTTTCCAGCTGGGTATGTACACAAAAAACCGCCCAGCTTGTCGGCAAAGAGGTCGAGCATGGCGAACTATGCAACCCACATCGGCGTTGGGACAGTTGTTTCTGGCGCGCTCGCGACGCTAACGGTAGGCGCCGACGTGATCGGACCGGAAAGCATTATGGCGGTGACGCTTGCTGGCGTTGCAGGATCGGTCCTGCCCGATATTGATCTGCGCGACAGCCGCGCAAGCAGCATCTTGTTCTCCGGCATTGCCGTTTTCGTCTCGTTCTGCGTCTTGTTCGTCAATGCGGATCGCTTTTCTCTGGCCGAACTCTGGATCCTATGGCTTGGGTCGATGGTATTCGTGCGCTACGGGATCCACGCGATGTTTCACCGCGTCGCGGTTCATCGGGGCGCTTGGCACTCGCTATTGGCAGGCCTCTTATGGGCCGGAATAACGGCCCTCGTCTTCCACCATTTGCTGGGTCTGCATGAGGGTGTGGCCTGGCTTGGCGGAGGTTTCATGTTCGTGGGCTACCTCACCCACCTGATCCTCGATGAGATCTACTCCGTCGATTTTATGGGTAACCGGCTCAAGGCTTCTTTTGGTTCGGCTTTGAAACTCATCGACTTGCGCTACCCTGCTAGCACGACCGCAATGGCCATTTTCACTGCGGCAGTTCTATTTGTCGGCCCGTCGCCAAAGTACTTCGCTGAAGCAATTACGGCGCAATCATTGTGGTCAGGTCTGCAGGATCGAATGTTGCCCGACGGGAAGTGGTTTGGTTTGATTGGCGGACCTCAGGTCGCCGAGGGTTTCCAGCACATTGAGGGCGTGAGCCCGATTACGACTGGATCGGTCAAAAAAGCTGCGGACAATGCGCCAAAGACAGAGCCGAACAGTCCTGCTCCAGCCTCTCCTGGCACACCTTAGGTCTGCGACGCCGGCGGTAGTCCCTCAAGGTAGGTTTCGACAAAATTGTCTGCGAGGTGATTCAAGGGTTCGCTGCTGACAGTCGACAACTTTCCTGCGACCGCAAGCGATGTTATCCCGTGCAGCCCGGCCCACAACACGCGGGCCGAACGCGACACGTCGCTCTTGTCACTTCCTTCCATCAGTGGCAGCAGAGCCTCTTCCAAACACTGCATCAGCTTATCCATTTTGAGCTGGTACCAATCTGGTGCTTCTTTGTCGTCGCTAAGGCGATGGCCCGAAAGCAAACTCCAGAGCTTCGGGTTCTCACTTGAGAACTCGACATAGGCGTTTGCCAGACAAACGATGCGCTTGCGCGTATCTGGGCAACCCTGCGTACTTTTCAGCCGGCCGAGCAGCTCGTCAAGGAGCCTCGATTCAAGGGTTAGGATAATCTCGTCGCGGTCTTTGAACACATTGTAGAGCGTTCCAGGCGAGTACTCGATTTTTCGTGCGATCTCACGCGCGGACAAGCCTTCCAGCCCGCGCTCTTCGACAAGGTCTTTGGCGGCTTGCAGAATGAGTTCGCGCAGTTCTTCAGGAGCTCGCTTGGCGCGTTTGATAATATCGGTCTTACGAACCATTTTCGGCCACCGCATCAAAAAGTGAGAGTTGTCCGGACGAATCGGAAACTACCATCACATCAGTGTAGATAGGCAGTTCGGTAGGAAAGCCGCAACCGGCATTTCCAGTGTGTTTTTGGAAAACAGATTTTGAAATTTTTCAATAACGAAAATGGGAAGTCGCAAGCCCAAAAAAATCGCAGCGGAGAATGCCTGCCATTTAATTAGGATGCTGCAAAGATTGAACGCCGGTCACTTTTTGAGTAATGACCGACGTTCAAAATTATTCTTAGTCACCTGCTCGGCAATTAGCACGTAACGACGCAGTTGTTGTCTTCATAATCTACGCAGCTATGGCGCGGACTATGAGTCGCTTTGTCTTCCCAGTTGTAGGAATTTCCAAACAGCCACGTCGCGTAGCTTGCAGGCTGATAATTGTACTTGGCTTCGACAACGATCACACTGCCGCCCGGAGACACAAGACCAGAAGGAAGAGTGTAGGTCGTGCAACGAGAACGACCCGCGGCGACCGTGCCATTCTTGTAGGTGTAAGATGGTGCGTAAAGGCGGGTGTCGGTCCCATCGCCAAAGCCCATCACCGGAATGATCTCCAATTCCAAAGTGTCATGTGGATGCGGCTCCATCACGTGGGTCACAACATCCATGATCGCCTGAACTTTGGCGATGTTCTCGCCCTGGTTCGTGCCCATGTCCTGTTCGCGCGAAACAAGATCGCCGACCATGGAAGTGATCGAGCTGAAGCGTCGATCGATGCTGATCGCCCGGCTTGCTTCCACTGAGCCGATCAGCATGAGCAGCATGACCGGAGCGATGTAGCCAAATTCAACAGCAGCAATCCCCTCACGGCTCCGCATGGCGCGAAGCAAGCAACTGCCGATCCGAGATCCAATTTTCCAATTTCCAAAACGCGACATGTCAGCCTCTGATCCGCATTAGCTTGAGCCAAAACCTTTGTTAGCCACTCCGGTTGATGGCTGGTCTTGGTAAGGACTTCGTCTTATTCGTAAGGTTCCGTGCGAAACGTCACCGAGGCCTGGATCATTGCCGAGCCATTGGCCATGTTGTTGAATTGCAGGAACGGCATCACCGCCGCCAAATCCCATTCGTAGCAAGCCGTAACGAGAACAACTTGTCCGGCGCCACCCGCATGTTGTTGGATTTCATCTGACCCTAAGCCCGTACCGGCTGTTTGTTGCCCGGAGCTATTCAGGCATCCTGCGGGCGAAACTTCGGACCACTCGTTGCCCGTCTGCATATGGACTTGGAGCTTGCTGGCGTTGATCATTGGGCCAGCTTCGTTTTTCACGAGTTCTTTGAATTGCGAGACCGTCGTGCCGTCTTGTTGTGCCTGGCCGGTTCTAATCTTACGGGCAGACGTCTCGACAGCGTGCTCAAGGGCGTTTTGCGTGAAGAAGTGCAGGCCCGTTCCGATGATGCCAAAAGCAAACATCATGAATGGCAGCGCGACAATACCGAATTCGATTGCGGTCGTTCCATTTCGGTCCGACGCAAATCGATTGACCTTTGAGAGTGCTGGTTCGCGAGAAAAGAGCGAACGGTAGCCCAAGACCTTACGCATAACAACGAGACCCGAGTTTGCATTGTTGCAAGTATTTGGTGCTCAATCTAACTGAATGCGAATGAATCAATTCTTTACCCAATAAATTGCGTTGTAGCTTGGTAAGCGAAATCTAAACAACTGTTCCAATCAGCAAAACGAGCCGAAGAAACAAAAAGAGCAGGCCAAAACTGAGCCTGTTCACCATCCATAGTTGCGCCTTAGGGAGCCTTCAATAATGTGATGGGCTGGCCGCTCGAACCAACCCAACAGCACCCTGTCCAGATCACGCCATGTATATAAAGTGTCGATCCAGCTTCTGATGAGCTGGCCAAAGTTGGCCAGCTCTGTCTCGTTCTGCCTTACTGAGCCGACGCAGGACCCGACTCGGCTTCGCCGCCAGAAAACTGAGTTTTCTGCCTGGAATGCGCCGAGATCGTTTTGAAGAATTCAGCATCGTCACCGATCGTCACCGTCGGCGTGCAGTTAGGTGCACATGTAAACGATTGACGCTGGCTTCCTTTCATCAGGTTGACCATGCGCAGGTCGTCCCGCTGAACGATCACACGTTGATCCTGAATGACATTACCCTGCTGGTCGAGCGCAATGATGTTTGTAACGCCGAACGTCTTGCCAGTGACCACAAGCAGGTTCGAGGCCTGCACAGAGGCGTCTGCGATCGACGGGTTTCCGATGATGACCTGGCTAATGGCGCGCGGCAGCCTCAACAACTGCGATTGATCGTAACGCACGATCAGGTCGTTGGCGCGTGCGAGCCCTGCTGTCATGCCAAGCAGTACGACAGCGATGACAATTTTGGCGTTCCAGCCAAGCCAAGTGGCCGAACGATCTGTTTTCGGTTCCGAACGCGAATTGGACGAGCGCATTGAGCTTCTCCTTTCGTGGAGCTTCAGGCGCGATTAGGCCAGGAAACAATGAACGAAGTGCAAACGTGCGCTCATTTCCGGGACAGCGACGCCTGCCCATGCGGGTAACGGATCGTTGCTCGGTGCCCAGATGTCGTGTTCCGGCAATAAGCTTATGTTCGGACGCAGTAATTCCTTCCGTGAGCGGGTTTTTCTAAATCTCTATATTTGTGGTGCTTGGCCATACATCAGATTTTTCGAAGTGTTTCGCATGTTTCAGATGCAACTCGATTTCCAATGACAACGCAGCCGCAAGTTAAACCGTGGGTGTAAGAATTTGTTAGCCGTGATGCGCGGCACATGGATTTGTTTCGGATGGTGGTTTTTCAGAACAAATGAATTATCGAAAGGAAATAGCTGTCTGTATTACTTAAATAGACTTGAGTTAGGTATTTATTATCCAACAAAAAGTCTTTCGTTAATGCGAGATAACCTTCCCTATTAACTTCGGTTTAATTCGCTGGGCGTAGATTTGGTCTTGTCCACGGCGCAGAACAACAAAGCGCCAGACACTTGGAACTGGAAAACTTCATCTCATTGGGAGAGTCAAAAATGCAGAAGATCTTCGATTTCGCTAAAGACGAGTCTGGCGCAACCGCAATCGAGTACGGCCTCATCGCAGCTGTTGTTGGCGTTGGCATCATCGCTGGTCTCGGCCAGCTGCGTGACCAGCTCAACACGCTGTTCGGTTCGATCGTCACGACCCTCGCAAACTGAGCAGCGTAAAACGCTGGCAGCTTCGAGCTCAAAAGGGAGCCACCTGGACCGTCCAGGTGGCTTTCTTTTTGTCTGAACTCTCTCGTCGAACCCCGCATTCTCAGTTTTGCTTTGAGTAGCTCAAAAGACTTCGAGATTCATGAGCAACTCGGTGGCTCGATACGCTGAGACGTCAGTCGACCGCGCGGCCCAGACCTACCGACTTGCACCAGTTCTCTAACGAAGCTTTACGGCATTTTTTACCGACTTGGTGAGTGTGTCCGCAAGAAGAGCCAGCCCCATTAGATTGTCGGAGGAATAAAGTGATGTTCCGGCAATTTGTTAGGAATTGCCCGCTAGTCTGACTTCAACAGTAAGAACAAGATGCGTTCCGCACACAAAAGTTGGGGCGAGGTGGAGCAGTTTAATGAAGTCCATTTTTGCATATTTCAAAAACGATGATGGCACCACATCGGTTGAGTATGTGATGATTGCATCGGTCATTGCGCTTGCGATCTTCTCCACGCAGTCACAGATCGCACCCGGCCTGAACGCGATCTTCAATAACGTCGTAACAATATTGGCAAACTGACGGATCCGCGAGATCCTTGCGACCCATCCTGTTTGAGATCGACTTTCACTCCTTTGATCTCAGCCCCGCAGTGCCGAAGCCCAAACCGGGACTGATATTTTCCCGTAAGGCCAAATCTTCGCTGGTTGCACCTGCCCCGTTAAGCCTAAATTAGCGCCAACTCGCCATTATTCCCTCCAGTTACGCTTACAGAGTTGTTGGAGGTTCGGCGTCGTGATTGCTTATAGTTTGCTTCTGGTCTTCCCCGCAGTGATGATTTTTGCGGCGCTAAGCGATCTGTTCACACTGACGATTCCAAATCGCCTGTCGATCATCCTGGTCGCTGTCTTTTTTCCTTTGGCCTTCCTGGTTGGGTTGCCGCTGGAAGCGATCGGCATGCACGTCTTGGCCGGCTTCGGCGTGTTGGTTGTAGGCTTTATCCTTTTTGCCACCGGCACCTTCGGTGGCGGAGACGCTAAGCTCATGGCAGCCGCGAGCCTGTGGCTCGGTATCGCGCCGCTTCAGCACTTTTTCATCTACGTCGCGCTTATCGGTGGGGCTCTTGCCGTAGGCATCTTGCTCTATCGACGCCTCCCTGAGGCCGCGATCGTTGGTCCTGACTGGGCACTGAGGCTGCACGAAAAGAAAACCGGCATTCCTTATGGTATCGCGATCTCCGGTGCAGCCCTGATGTCATTCCCAACAACCGAGCTGTACCGCCTGATTGCTGGCTGATCGCGCGGAGGGCTGGCCGCTCATCCCGGCGTCAAGACTCGGACAAGCAGCCTCTTTCGTTTCACAACGCGACAGCAGTTAACCTGACATTGACGTTTCTGGCTCAGATTGATCCTGAGACGGCAGGGGAGTCCTGCCAATTCGAGGGATTATTTGGGCGATGAAACGAGCACAAGTCATCGGTATTCTTGTAGCCAGCGTAGCCGGCATCGGGGCCTTTTCTCTGATGAACGGCATGGTCAAGCCAAAACAAGAACTGAAGACCCGTGAAGTCGTTGTCGACTCGACAGAGGTTCTTGTCGCCGCCAAAGACATCGGTCTTGGTGACGTCGTCGCCGAACACCACTTCACCTGGCAGAAATGGCCGAAAGACGGTGTGCGCCCCGGCATGATCACGGCTGCACGATCATCTCAGATGCATGAGCTGTCAGGCTCCATCGCACGCTCGCCGATCATTGCTGGTGAACCTGTCACGGCTCAAAAACTCATCAAGGCTGGCCAAGGCGGCGTTGTCGCTGCGATCCTTCCATCGGGAATGCGGGCTGTATCTACGCGCATTGAACCGCGCACCGCAGTCGGCGGTCTGATTTTGCCAAACGACCATGTCGACGTGATCCTGATCCGCACGGTGCGTGCCCGGTCGGGTAAGGAAGATCACGTTGCCGATACGCTGTTCCGCAACGTGCGGGTTCTAGCTATCGGCCAGCAAATTGAAACCGCGACCGGCAAGAAGTCGGCGGACTCAGCAAGTTCAACAACTACCGCAACCCTTGAGCTGACACCGCGCCAGGCCGAGTTGATGGCGCTCGCCAACTCAATGGGTGAGATCACTTTGTCCCTGCGTTCCATCGCAGATTTGAATTCTGGTGGGCAGAACCAAACCGGGAATGCCCTCAATCGTGAAGAGACTAACTCCGTCAGTGTTTTGCGTTATGGAGCCAAGTCGCGTGCGTACGGCGTGAACTGATCGCCCCGTTATGTAGCTCGTGAAGAGGCTTGAAGAGCAATGCATCAGAGGACTTCCAAGCTCTGGGGCGCCGCCCTGGTTGCAACCCTGGCACTCATCGGGACGACCATCACCGGTCTTATCTCGCCCAGTGCTGACGCCCAGAACTTTCGGGGCTCACACGCCGGACCCAAAATTTCGGGATCGTCGATGTCTCACCGTTCGGTTGTCCGGATCCCGGACACGAACCAGATCCCACATCATCGAAACGTCCGCATAGGTCTGGGCAAATCGGTGCTCGTCGAGTTCCCACGCGATGTCCGCGATGTGATGGTCTCGAACCCGCAGGCGGTTGACGCGGTTGTCTTATCGTCGAACCGGGTCTTCTTGCTCGCACGCCGCATCGGTGAAGCGAATGCGTTCTTCTTCGACACCAACGGTGAACAGTTCGCCACCTTGGAATTGTTCGTTGAGCGCGAAACAGCAGGCCTTGAAGAAATGCTGAACCGGTTGATCCCGGGCGGCAAGATCAAGGTCGAGATGATCAACCAGACGGTGATCCTAACCGGGCATGTCCGCAGCCCCGCTGAATCTTCGCGTGCAGCCAACATCGCCAAGCAGTTCGTAACCGTCGAGTTCGAAACGAAGTCTTCGAGCAAGACCGAAGGCACTGCGGTGAAGAAGTTCAACAAACAAGAAGGCGAGAGCGTCGTCATCAACCTGCTACAGGTCGAAGGCGAAGAACAGGTCATGCTGCGGGTGGTCGTCGCCGAAGTCCAACGTTCGATGCTGAAGCAGTTCGGTATCAACCTCGGCGCTCGGATCAACTCTGGAAACTTCACGACCTCCATTCTGACCGAGAACAACTTGCCTCTGACGGCTGCAGAAGGCCTTGGTGGTCTTCCTATTGCCGGATTGGCGACCGGTATTACTGGAGCACCACTCACCGTATTCAACGGCTTTGCAGGTACCGGGGGAACTGACCAAACTCTGCCTTTCGGCAACTCAGGCATCAATGGTCTCTGGAACAGTGGAAACCAATCTGCTGCATATGTAATGCGCGCCCTGGAACGTCAGGGTCTGATCCGGACACTGGCAGAACCAAACCTGACGGCCGTATCAGGCGAAACAGCCAAGTTCCTTGCTGGTGGTGAATTCCCAATCCCTGTGGTCGACAGCCAGGGACAGGTCAGCGTTATCTTCAAGGAATTCGGTGTTGGTGTTGCATTCACCCCGATCGTTATGTCGGAAGGCCGTATCTCGCTGAAGATTGAAAGCGAAGTCTCGGAACTGTCCAACCAAGGCGCTGTCCAGATCGGCAGCTTGCAGATCCCGGCGATCAAAACCCGCCGCGCCAACTCAACGGTCGAACTTCCTTCGGGTGGGTCGCTGGCGATGGCAGGACTTCTTTCCGAGGATACCCGTCAGAATATCGATGGTTTCCCTGGACTGAAGGACGTTCCGATCCTGGGGACCCTGTTCCGCTCGCGCGACTTCATTAAGCAGGAAACCGAGCTTGTCATCATGGTGACGCCCTACGTCGTTCGCCCAACTGCCCGCAAGGACTTGGCGCGTCCGTCCGACGGTCTTGCCGACGCCACTGACCTGAAAGCCAACTTCCTCGGGCACGTGAACCGCATCTACGGCCGCGGCACCGCAATCCCCGATGGTGGTCTCAAAGGTGACTACGGTTTCATCGTCGAGTGAGCCGGTAGCGGACGAGGAGAAAGAACATGTCAAAGTCGAACACCAAAGACTTTCCGAGCCGCGTGATCTTGATTGCTGCGCTCTCGGCCCTCGCAGTCGCTGGCTGCAAACACACCGACCCAGGAACCCGGGTTGCCGGTTGGACCTTGATCGACCCGGCGCAACGCCACCCGATCCTGGTCTCGCAGGAACCAAGCATTCTGCCGATCCAGGTTGCACGCGGAACCTCCGGTTTGTCGCCGCGCCAACGCGCCCAGATCATCAACTTCTACGCTCACTATCGGGCGAAAGGTGCTGACGGCGGCCGCATTATCCTTCGCGCGCCAAGCGGCTCGCCGAACGAGATGGCGGCTTTGCAGGTGGCTCAGGAAGTCCGCACGCTTCTGGAGATGGAAGGTGCAGCAGGCAGCGACATCCATGTCGAGGCCTACCACAACGAAAGCGACCCGCAGCCGCCGATCCGCTTGTCCTACATGCGCTACGTTGCTGAAGCGCCCGAGTGCGGGGTCTGGCCAACCAATTTGGCAAGTGAGCCAGGTAACTTGCCTTACCCGAACCTCGGCTGCGCGACCCAGCGCAACTTCGCTGCACAGATCGCAAATGCCTCGGACCTCTTGCATCCACGTGGCACGAGCGGCCGATCCTCGGAACGTCGCGACACGGTCTGGAACAAGTACATCAAGGGCGAGTCGACTGCGGCTAAGAAGAGCCGTGACGAACGCGTCAAAGTTAAAAAGTCCAACTAAGCTGGCAGGATAGATCATGTCGAACCAAGCTGAAGACCTGCAAGGCGGTTACGCGACGTCGGGTCAGCATTTGCCGACTTTGCCCTCTGCCGAGCATGGCGGCGACCAAAGCGGCGCGGAACGCGCCCGTCCGGTACCTCGGATTTCGATCCAAGTGTTTTGCGAAACTGAGACCGTTGCAGCAGCTGTTCAGACGGCAGCTGACGACCGACGCCTCTCGAAAACCCACGTGACAATTCACATGGGCGGTACCCCAGCGGCCGTTGCCCATTATCAGGAAAGCCCAACACCAAACCTGATCATCGTCGAGAGCGCATCGCAGCGTGATCAGCTTCTTGCCGAACTCGATGCGTTGGCCGAGTGTTGCGATGCCGGCACCAAGGTCATCGTAATCGGGCACATCAACGACGTCATCTTGTACCGCGAGCTGCTGAAGCGTGGCGTCAGCGAATATCTGGTGACACCCTTCACGCCGCTCGACTTGATGGAGAGCATCTCAAATCTCTACAACGATCCAGATGCTGAACCCGTTGGCAACGTCTATGCGTTTATCGGTGCAAAGGGCGGCGTTGGATCATCGACGATCTGCCACAACGCGGCCTGGGTTATCTCCGAGGTGCTCAACTCAGATCTGGTCGTAGCTGACTTCGATCTCGCCTTCGGTACCACAGGTCTCGACTTCAACCAGGACCCGGTTCAAGGCATCGCCGAAGCGTTGGCGAGCCCAGAACGTCTGGACGAAGTCCTCCTTGATCGTCTCTTGACGCGATGCTCCGAGCACCTATCCATTTTTGCAGCTCCGGTCGTTCTTGATCGTGATTACGATCTGCAGCCCGAAGCTTGCGAGACGGTTGTGGACGTCGTGCGCCAGAACGTGCCGTACATTGCCGTTGATCTTCCCCACGTCTGGACGGCTTGGACGAAGCGGCTCTTGCTGCAAGCCGACGAGGTCGTCATCACTGCGACGCCGGATCTGGCTAACCTGCGCAACGCCAAGAACATCATCGATTTGTTGAAGCAATCGCGGCAGAACGACAACGCGCCGCATCTTGTCCTCAACATGACAAACGTTCCTAAGCGTCCAGAGATTACGGCACGCGATTTTGAACAGGCGCTCGAAGTCAAAGTGGCAGCTGAAATCGAGTTCGATGCTGAGACGTTCGGTCAGGCTGCGAACAACGGGCAGATGATCGAGGAACTCAATCCGAAATCGAAAGCCGCTCCAGTCCTGCGGCAGATCGCAATGTTGATCGCCAATCGTCAGGAAGTGCGCCAGGAGAAGAAGTCGGCACTGGCACCACTGCTTGAGAAGCTTAACTTCGCGCGAGGCTAATTGGGGATCAGATCCCTGCCGCAAAGGTTGTCAAACCTTTAACCCGTTCAAGCCCGTTGTGCGCCGAGTTAACAACAAGACGCACGACGGGCTTTTTGAGTCTCGATAAGAGGCAATTGGAAACAAAGCTTTAGGGTCTTCACTTCATAATTGCGAAGAATAGACCGTAAAAGACTTCGAGGAGTGTGCACCTGATGTTCGGCAAACGCACGAACGATCCTGCAAGCCTGACAGCGCCGAACCCGGTTGCTGCGCCTAAGCCTGTTGCGACACCCCAACCCAAACCTGCTGCAGCTCCACAGCAGGCCGCGCCGCCGCCACCTCCGCCGCCTGCACCAGAACCCGAGCCAGAGCAGCAGCGCTCCCACTCCGAAGAGTACTACGACGTCAAGACAACGGTCTTTAACGCGCTGATTGATACGATCGACTTGACGCAGCTGTCCAAGCTTGACGGAACTGCAGCGCGCGAAGAAATCCGTGACATCGTCAGTGAAATCATCCAGCTCAAAAACGTCGTCATGTCGATTGCCGAGCAGGAAGAACTGCTCGAAGACATTTGTAACGACGTATTGGGTTACGGCCCTCTGGAGCCGTTGCTGGCGCGCGATGACATCGCCGATATCATGGTCAACGGTGCTGCGACGACCTACATCGAGGTCGGCGGCAAGGTTCAAAAGACAAGTGTTCGTTTTGCGGACAACGCCCAGCTGATGAACATCTGCCAGCGCATCGTCAGCCAGGTCGGCCGCCGCGTCGATGAATCGAGCCCGATATGCGACGCCCGTCTCCCAGACGGTTCTCGTGTCAACGTGATCGCACCACCACTCGCCATTGACGGTGCCGCACTTACAATTCGTAAGTTTAAGAAAGACCGTTTGCGCCTCGAGCAGCTCGTCAAGTTCAACTCGATCACACCGCAAGCAAAGACAATTCTGGAAGTCATCGGCCGCGTTCGTTGCAACGTCCTGATCTCTGGCGGTACGGGTTCGGGTAAGACGACACTCTTGAACTGTATGACCGGTTCGATCGATCACGACGAACGCATTATTACCTGCGAAGACTCCGCCGAACTTCAGCTTCAGCAGCCGCACACGGTTCGCCTCGAAACGCGCCCGCCCAACCTCGAAGGCGAAGGCGAGATCACCATGCGCGACCTCGTAAAGAACTGTCTTCGTATGCGTCCAGAACGCATTATCGTGGGCGAGGTTCGTGGCCCAGAAGCCTTTGACCTTCTACAGGCTATGAACACGGGCCACGATGGATCGATGGGTACGCTTCACGCCAACTCCCCGCGTGAAGCCATCAGCCGTTTGGAATCCATGATCATGATGGGCGGCTTCGCCCTGCCGGTGAAAACGATCCGCGAAATGATCGTCGGCTCCATCGACGTCATCATCCAGGCTTCGCGTTTGCGCGACGGCTCAAGAAAGGTGACTCACATCACGGAAGTGATGGGCATGGAAGGCGAGGTCGTCACACTACAAAACCTCGTCGTCTACGAAACGACTGGTGAAGACGCCAACGGCAAGCTCATTGGTCGCCACCGCTCAACAGGTATCTCGCGTCCTGCGTTCTGGGATCGCGCCGAATACTACAGCGAAACCGGCCGCCTATCCGAAGCGCTCGCTGAATCCGAAATCTTCGATGAGCACGGCAACCCTGTTGGAGACAACCATGGCTGATGCTCAAACACTATTTCCTCTGCTCGCCGCCGTTTGCGCCGCTGCCGTCGTCTTCGTCCTGCTGTATCCGATGTTCTTTGCCGATCAGCAGGCCGAAAAACGCATGGCGACGGTGACCGAAAAACGCTCGACCAAAGTCGCCGCCCGCAACGCAGCAGAAGTTGCAGCCAACCGCCGCAAGCAGGTCTCCGACAGCCTCAAAGAGCTCGATGAGCGACAAAAACAGCGCGAGAAGATTACGCTCCGTCTGCGCCTGCAACGCGCAGGTCTGAAGATCACGCCTCAGTCGTTTTGGATCACCAGCGCTATCAGTGGAATCGTGTGTGCAGTCACCGTCGCGATGTCTTTCGAGAGCACGATCCTGACCCAGATCGGTGCGATGGTTGCAGGCTTCGTGGGGATGTTTGGCTTGCCACGTTGGGTGCTTGGCCAAATGACCAAGCGTCGCCAGCAGAAGTTCTTGAACGGCTTGGCCAACTCCCTTGACGTTGTCGTACGCGGTGTCAAATCGGGTCTGCCGCTGAACGAGTGTTTGCAGATCATCGCCCGCGAAGCTCCAGAACCCATTTGCTCTGAGTTCCAGGAAGTCGTCGAGCAGCAACGCGTTGGTATTCCTTTAGGCGAAGCCCTCGACCGCTTGGCCGACCGCATGCCGCTACCGGAAGTGCGCTTTTTGACAATCGTGATTGCCATTCAGCAGCAGGCCGGCGGCAACTTGTCCGAAGCCCTCGGCAACCTCGCCGAAGTTCTTCGCTCTCGCATCCGGATGGCCATGAAGGTCAAAGCCCTGTCGGCGGAAGCGACAGCTTCGGCAGCAGTTCTCGCGTCCTTGCCTCCGGGCGTTATGGCGATGGTCTACATGTCTTCGCCTGATTACATCATGCCGCTCTTCACAACAAAAATGGGCCACTTCTTCATTGCTGCGGGCCTGTTCTGGATGGGCTGCGGTGTGGTCGTGATGAACAAGATGATCAACTTCAAGTACTAAGTTCGCAACCGTTGCTGGCGCAGTGCCGCCGGTCCTGAATTATCGTCGAAGGACGTCGAAACAGCCATGATGGAATTTATCGACCTAATCATGCGGCCGCAATTTCTGGTAACGCTTCTTGCAGCGGTTGCCGCCTTTGCGACAGTCCTGACGATCGCCATGCCGATCATGTCGAGCGACCGCATGGGCCAGCGCATGAAGGTCATGGCGACCGAGCGCGACAAGATGCGGGCGCAACGCATGGCCGAGATGCAGACCGAGCGTCCAGGTGCAGCCTTGCGGCAGACGCCAAAAGGTTACATGCAGCAGATCGTCGATCAGCTCAATCTGCGCAAGCACTTCGACTCTGAAGAAGTCCGCACGAAATTGAAAATGGCGGGCCTGCGTGGACAAGCGCCGCTCGTCACTTACATGTTCTTCCGCCTGGCGATGCCGTTCATCGTGTTCTTCGGTGCACTGTTTTACACGTTCATTGTTGCCAAACTTAATTACCCGCCGATGGTCAAGGTGATGATTTCGGTCGGAGCCGGATTTGTCGGGTACTACCTTCCCAACATCTTCGTTGAGAACATGGTCCAGAAGCGCCAGCAGGCCATCAAGCAGGCGTTCCCCGATTCCCTCGACATGCTGCTCATCTGCGTGCAGTCGGGCATGTCCGTTGAAGCCGCGTTCGGCAAAGTCGCAAAGGAAGTCTCAAGCACCTCGCTGGAACTTGCTGAAGAGCTGTCGCTGACAACCGCTGAACTGTCCTATCTTCAGGAACGCCGCCAGGCCTTCGAAAACTTAGGTACACGAACGGGCATCCCAGGCGTTAAGGCGGTGGCAACAGCCCTCATCCAGGCCGAGCGTTACGGTACGCCTGTCTCTCAGGCCCTTCGCGTCATGGCCAAAGAAAACCGCGACATTCGCATGTCGGAAGCTGAGAAGAAGGCGGCCGCCCTGCCGCCGAAGCTGACCGTGCCGATGATCATCTTCTTCCTTCCGGTGCTGTTCGTCGTCATCCTCGGCCCGGCTGCCATCACCCTTTGGGGTAGCTAAGGCAAAACAAGTTTTGGTCGCGCGTAAAAAGAAGCTCCGGTCTGCACCCGCAGGCCGGAGTTTTTTGTTGAGCTTCAAAGACGTGGAGCTAGATGGCAAACTCAGGTCAGAACCCGTAAAACTAACGACTGCTGATACTCACTTTGTTAGTTCACACGAGCATACTGACGTCCTTGGAGTGAAGATAGTAATCTTAATATCGTTGGGGGACGCATATGAATCAGAGACATCTCAACGCGGAAGGGCTGCGTACCAACGGACCTGCGTCGCAACATGATCGGGCACGTGGGAGCAAACGGCTTTGTGGGATGTTGAGAGCGGCCCTGAATCTCAATCCATGCTTTGAGGGCAGCAAACCCCTCATCTTTCCTTTTTAACGATTATGGCTGCAGGAAGACTTTACTGCACTTTTCAGAGCATTAGTTGGAAATCCCGCTTGAACTCTTACCTTCCATTGTCAATTTTGTCGGCCCTCTCCTTGAGCGCTACATTGCTCGCGGCTTGTTCGCAGGACGATGGGGGAGCGAACGAAATCGTATTACAATCTCTCGTGCGATACGAGGGCGGCGAAATTTTTCGAAGATCAAAGCCTGCCGTTTGGCGGCTAAAGATCCCAGACGAATTCTCCACTCAGAGAAACCCTTATGGGAATCAGAAGCCTTACACTCCGTGGGCGGAGTGGAAACGTGGCTGGTTCGGTTATGAATCGAACCCCCAAAACAACGAAACAGTTGTTATATTCAGCCTCCTGTCATCTGAATCCAAGGTTGTACCATATCGTGCGTCAGTTAAGGGAAACGTCGCGTTTGGTATCACCGTAAGAAACACACTCGTCCGAACTTCTGTTGCTGGCTCGGATTATTGCGCCAAAGAGAACGAGCTCAGGAGTACGGCCGCAAAAGGGAAGAGCCTCCTGCCAGCACGTTGCATCGATCGCCATAAAAACTGTTCTATTCATTTAAACTACCACGGCTGGCCGGTAAAACTGTCTGTTCAGAAAGATGGGATTTACAGGGATGCGGCGCGCGCGTGTCAAATACTGCGCTCTACAATTGACGCCTGGACTATTTCTGTTGACGACCTTCGCCAACCATAATGATCGAGTGAATTAGAGGGTCGGTCCTGGGCAGCACTTGGTTGAGTTCGTAGCTCAGGTGCCTCAGCAACAAGAATCTTTGTCGTCGTACAGCAGCGCGGTTTACGCCCGGTGTGCAGAAGGCAACTTAATCCTGCAACAGCGGGCCGACGCAGAAGAGGTGCTTGAAACATGTGCGATGGGGGAGTTAGGGATCTTCTTAATCCATTTTGGATCGCACTTTGTTCGGTACTTCTCTCGTGTGCAATTATCGCTGTCTCGTTTCTCTTAATGTGGACCATGACAATTCCACGCCCGATGGCTATCGACGCTTGTGCATGTCAAGCCCACAGAGAACTCAGCCAATCATTTAACGAGAAACCCTGGGCGCCTAGTTGGCTGGAGCAGCGCACGTTGCCTAGATGCAAGGTAATTTTGCGAGCGATGCCTGCTATTTATGGCAGTGATCAATCGAGAAATAGCCCAGAACGGAAAAATGTAGAAGCAATGTGCTCACGCTTGTCGCTTGTTGGTATCGGAGTTTCGGCTCTGTTGGCGCTGTCCTTAGGATTCTTCTTGTCATTCACGCTTTTTGTCCATTCAGGAAGAAAGGAATGACGAGTGAGGGACTAATCAGCGACCGCAATATTCTGTTGATACGCTAAGATGCAAACGAAAGCGCTCAATGAATTTTCATCGTGCGATGGCGTCTTTAACTGGGTTCGCGAGGTGTAAGTGTTTAGATATTCCACAGCAGCTTATCTTCAAACGACTGCCATGAAGTGAGGTCTTTAGCTACTGCATCACCGACGATTGCGCCAAAAAACTGATATGGGAAGCCTTTGTTGGCCACTTCGAAGCAAACGATACCAGCCAACTTGTGAATTATCTCGTTCGCTGATTGCACTCGATCAAAGTCAGTTCGGTCCAACTCGGCACCATTGGTGCTAGCGGCATCTGTCAGCAACGACCGGATGCTAACAGTAACATCGGTAATGAGGATTCCGGCAGCTCTGATGGCAACGCGTTGTCCGGCTTTCTCCAACTCCATTGCGAACTTACCCGAGTCCATCAAGAATCACGCCTCTATTACAATAACGCACTGACCCATAGCCAAGAGAAAAACATCATCCGCACCGGTTTGGCAGGTACGAAAGCACGCAGTGTCAAATCCATCAGCGTTCATAAGATGCTGTCTGAAGCGAGCCTATGACAGAAAGTCGTCGTTATCCAAATTATTGTGACACCAGCCCCACACCGCTCACTGCGCTTCCGCGACAGCAGTGCTCCAGCCGCCAGCTGTTGATCCAGCTTCGGCGTTCGTGCCTCTCAGGCTGGAAGCTCCGGCAAGTTGTGTGCCGCCAGCATTGGCCGGAGCGGCTACGGGATCGAGCTTTACAAGCTTGCGCAATGCGGCAGTGTCAGAGGCGGCAGATTGAATGGGCTGATCCTGGGCACCAACTTTTGCCGACTCGCTGTAGCGGCCTTGAAGGCCAAGCACGAGTGCGAGGTTCTGGCGAACGCGTTTGGTGTTACCGCCTTGCTGAACGGCCTGCCGCAACAGCTCTTCCGCTTTCACCGGGTTCCCGCCCATCGCATGCGCCATCGCAAGGTTGTTGAGAATTGACGGATGGTTCGGGGCAAGCGTCAACGCCCGCTCATAATACGGAACGGATGCCTGATACCGTCCCTGCTTCGCCAGAACCGTGCCGCGCGCAGAGATGATGCGCCAGTCGGGATCGGTTGGGCTGTCGGCCTGGGCAAGAACTTTTTCGGCAACCTTTATCTGCCCCAGATCAAGCGCGAGACGCCCGTATTCACCAGCAAGCTTCCGGTTATCACCGTGGTAGACAGCGGACTGCTGGAGAACCGCCATCGCTTGACGCTTATGCCCCATAGCCTTGAGGTTTTTGGCATAGGCGAGCGCCGCATCGAGCTTGGTCGGGTTTTCAGAGAATTTCTTACCCCAGTAGGTGGTGGCAGTGGCCAGTTCGTCTTTCGAAACCTGTGAGGCATTCGCGGTGACAGCGCCTTCGCCGGGGTTGGAACTCATCATTCCTGGCAAACCGCCGACTTGCGCGCAGCCGCCTGCCAAGAGGCCAAGTGCTGCCACTGAACAAGCTTTGCCAATTGTCGTTCCTGCGCGCTTCGCATTACCCTGCGCCATGCCGGCCTGTCCCTCGTTCTGATGAGCCGGCGAAGCCTCTGCTGTACCAGGCAGAATGCCCAACAAACTAGCAAAGTTCGTCTATCCGGCGAGCGAATCAATTTGTCCTTGATCGTCAGTCTGTGAGACAGCCATCAACAAAGCCTTAACCGGCCTGATCCAGGCCAAAAACAGCATGTTCTCAAGCAATATCCGCAACACGGCGCCACATTTGGCGAGTCATGTTAAATGGGAGGGACAACACGAAAGCGCTGCGATTAAGCAGCAGGGAGAAGAGAAGACATGAGTGCTGGCAGGGCGAAGGAATGGCAGTTTCCCGACGTTGCGAAGGTTTTTACCGCTAAGTCGGATGCAGCCCGTTCCATTTGGACGATCAAAGACGGTGACGATCCAGCCGCTATTTTGCCGCCCAAAGTCAAATCAGCTCCATGGCTGACGGATCTAGGTTTCAGCTCCAAGGCGCGAAAAACATCTCTGGTGCCGGGCAACGATGGTGCTCTGGCCGGTGCGGTCTTCGGGCTTGGCGATGGCGAGGCCGGCATCCCCTGCGGGCCGTCGGAGCTCTTATTGGGCGACTTGGCGCGTAGCCTGCCAAAAGGCGCTTACGAACTAAGTTCGGCGCAGGACGGCGCAGCAGAACTGGCAGCCATTGCTTGGGGGCTTGGAGCCTATAAGTTCCGGCGCTACCAGAACGGCTCAGACGCCGACACCGCCAAACTCGTCTTGCCTGAGGGCATTGATGAGGCCCGTGTGATGGCAATTGTCGAGGGCGTCTGGCTGGGCCGCGATCTAATCAATACCCCAACGAGTGACCTTGGCCCGGACGATCTTGAATTCGTCGCCCGCCAACTAGCCGATCGCCACGGGGCGAGCATCGAGGTAACAACCGGCGAAGAGCTTCTCGCCAATAACTTTCCTATGATCCACGCTGTTGGCCGCGCGTCGGATACACCGCCACGCCTCATTGACATGCGCTGGAAACCTAACTCCGCCAGCGGCGACCTAAAGACAGTCACGTTGGTTGGCAAGGGCATCTGCTTTGACACTGGCGGGCTCGACCTAAAACCTGCTTCCGCCATGCTGCTCATGAAGAAAGACATGGGCGGCGCCGCTTCTGCTCTAGCCTTGGCGCATATGATCATGGCGCTTGAGCTGCCGATTAATTTGCGTGTCCTGATCCCAGCCGCCGAAAACTCAGTTGCTGGCAATGCCTTCCGGCCGGGCGATGTCCTGACTAGCCGTTTGGGCAAAACGGTCGAAGTGGGCAATACGGATGCCGAAGGGCGCTTGGTGCTGGCAGACGCCTTGGCGCTCGCCGACGAAGAAGCACCCGAGACGCTCATCTCACTTGCGACACTGACCGGGGCGGCGCGCGTTGCACTGGGCCCCGACCTTCCAGCTCTCTTCACGAACGACGATGCCTTCGCGTCAAAGCTTATGGATGGCGGACTTGCCATCGGCGATCCGCTCTGGCGTATGCCGCTATGGAAGGGTTATGCCGCCAAGCTCTCAAGTGATGTGGCCGATATGAATAACGTCTCCAATGGCCCATTTGCCGGAGCCATAACTGCGGCTTTGTTTCTTGATCGTTTTGTTGTCAAGTCCGGGCGTTATGTTCACCTGGATCTCTACGGTTGGCGGCCTTCAGCTGAGCCGCTGGGCCGTAAAGGCGGAGAGCCGCATGGGGCGCGGGCCTTGCTGGCTGCACTGAGCTAAGAGGTGCTGTCTTGAACGACGAACAGGCAAACGACGAGGTAACGAAGTCAGCGGAGCAGGCTCCTGAGGCAGCCTCGTCTGAACCCTCGCAGTCCCAGAAAACTGAGACGAGGCCGACGCCGCCGGAACTTCCAAAACCCTCCGAGACAGGCGAACCCCAACCCATCTCGGAGACATCTGAGCCGTACCCAACCGAGCAGGCGGAACCGGAGGCAGAAGAGGCACCGGAACCAGCGGACGCGCCTGTTGAGGCCACGACCCAACCTGCAATGTTGCCCCCACCGGTTCGCGGGTTCGAAGGTCAGCTCGACCCGCGCCGACATGCTTTCCGTCCGGATCTTGCTGCCGACAACCTGCGTGGCATCGTAGAAGCCGAGCGCTTTACAGCCGGCAATTGGGCGCAAGTGATCATCCCTTGCGCACAAATTCGAAACAAACCGGGGCTTGATGCACCTGTCGATACCGAAGCGTTGTTCGGCGAAGTCCTTGTCGTCTACGACATCGTGGAGGGTTGGGCTTGGGTTCAGATCTTGCGTGACGGATACGTCGGCTACACGTCCGTCGATGCAATCTCTGCAGACGTTGAATGGCCGACCCACCGCGTGAAATCGCTTGGTACATTTGTTTATCCAGAACCTGACATCAAGAAACCACCGTTAGCGCACCTCAGCCTGAACAGTGCATTACGCATCGCTGAACGCGTCGATGATTTCTACAAGCTGACATCAGGTGGTTACGTTCACATGCGCCACGTCGCGCCGGAGGAAAACTTCGCTCGTGACTTCGTCGATGTCGCCGAACGGTTCCTGGGTACGCCCTATCTGTGGGGCGGGCGCTCGCGTTTAGGGATCGATTGCTCGGGCCTTGTTCAGGTGTCCATGGAGGCTGCTGGGTTCACAGCGCCGCGCGATAGCGATATGCAGCGCGCCGAAGTGGGAGACGATGTCCTCATTCGCGAGGATTATGAAGGTCTGCAACGCGGTGATCTCGTGTTCTGGCCAGGGCACGTCGGCATCATGGTTGATGGCCTCATGCTGCTGCATGCCAATGCGCATCACATGGCGGTGACGCTAGAAACCTTGCCGGAAGCAATCGAGCGCATCGCCCGCAACGGAAGCAGGCCCACCGCTATTAAGCGGGTCGAACGAGCAAGCGTTTAAACTTGTCCCAACTGGTCTTGTCTCCCCGGCGAATGTTCTCGGCAAACGCCATGTCTGCGAGCGCCCGGTTCGAGCCAATCACGGGTTTAAACCCCGTCTCTCGGATCGCTTCCGTGGAGACGACAAGATCGCCGTTGAGGCGTTGCCACGCCGCACCCTTACCCACAAGACTGGCTGCGAGCTTTAGCGGCAGCGTCGGAACAGAGAATAACGAAGGCTTGCGCTTTAGCCCGAACCGCAGCGCTGTAACGATTTCTCCCACATCCATGGGTGCCAGATCCGCGATCAGGAATGTCTGAGACACGACGTTTGGAGAAGTCAGGCAATGATGGATCGCGGCTGTCAGGTTCTGGATGCTCAGGATAGAACGCCGTCCACGCAAAGATTTGATCGGTAAAGCTGCGGGCACGGCGGCAAGGTCCATCAACTTACCCATGTTGCCCTTAACACCTGGCCCATAAACGAGAACCGGACGTAAAGTCACCCACTCAGTAGAACTCTCGCTAAGTGCATCACTGAGCGCCTGTTCGCCCGCGAGCTTCGCCCGCCCGTAGGCATCCGTGGGGTGGGGCGGGCTCATCTCATCCAAAACACCCTCGGCACACGCTCCTGTTTGCGCGCGAACTGATGACAAGAACACGAAGCGTTTTACACCAGCCGCGCTCGCCGCTTTGGCGATATCGCCAACGGCCTCGCCATTAACCCGTGCGTAGGTCGCCACTGGGATTTCAGAGGTGGAATGGGCAAGACCAGCCAGATGGACGACGGCATCACAGCCACTTAAGAGGTCCTGCCAGACATCTGGAGATGAGCTGTGCGCCAGATCCGGCATCGCGACCCGGTCGACATGCGGGTTCCCAGGCTGCCATTCCTGACTTCGCTGCCCGGCGCGAACTTGGAAACCCTGAGCCGCAAGTTCTCCAACAAGTGCCCGCCCAACGAAACCGTTTGCGCCAGTAACGAATACGCGTTGACCCGCCATAGATACTTTGCCTTCAACATAGAGTTCAGGCTGTTTGCTCCAGCCCGATCAACTCGAATAGTGCCGCCATCGATAGCCTGCGATCGAAGCGCCGTTCGGCTTTGTGACGACTTGCCCGTGCCATCGACGGGATCAGTTCCGGGCGTTTCAAATAGCTTGCCATAGCATCAGCCAGCGACAGCTCATTGCCCGCTTCGGCAAAACATCCGTTGACGCGTTCGTCGACGAGATCGCGGCAGCCCGGCGCATCCGAGACAACGAGCGGTCGTCCCATCGCCAAAGCCGGTAGCGCATCAAAAGCCAAACCGATCCCATGCACGGGATAAACAAACACGTGGCAGCGTTCGATAAGTTCAGCAGGCTCCTTTGCATCACCTGCGTATTCAACAACGCCACGAAATTCTGCGAGCGTCCGAAGCGCGACGGCATCTTCTGCCTCGCTAACCGCACCTGCCAGAATGAACTCGGTATTCGGCGACTCCTCGAGCACAAGCCGCGCGGCTTTGCAGAAGTCCAACACACCGTTTGACTGTCGCATGTCGCTGATCATGAGGAATGTCAACGTTCCACCCATGCGGGGCAAAGGCTTGCAAGGAAACGTCTCAAGGTCGACACCCGTATTTGGCAGCACAACCGTCGAGGCACCTTCGCAGAGCAATCCGCTGTATTCCAGCCGGGCTGCATGGTCGTGATTATAGCAAAGGTGCACAGTTGGAAGATCGAAGGCCCTGCCAAGGTAGTCAGGTGCATCGTCATCGACTTCGTCTCTTGCGTCAGCGTCGTTCTGATCGGCGTCGGCAGGAGCTACAGACCAATCTACAACCGGTATGATACGCGGGACTTTCGCCCGGCGTGCGCCATCAACAACAGCGGCCAGCAGTTCGCCGCCACGCGCAATGACCGTATCCGCTGACCATTCGCTCAGCGATTTCATAACCCGTGTTGCCACCTGACGATTGGGCATCAACGCCCAACGGTCTGCAACAAGGTCGAGTTGCTCAACCGCGGCACCGTTCGCGAGCAGGGTGTGCCATTCGATTTCGGAAATCTCAGGTGTAAAACACAGAACCTTGTGGCCCTTATTTATCAGGGCCTGAATAAACGGAAGGTCTTGGCGCACCAATTGAGAGCCGGTGGCCGAAGCAATCGCAATTCTTCTGCTGCCGGTGCTGCGCAATCGACCCCTCTCCTGACGGTCAGAACACTAGTGGACGGTTCGCGAAATCGTCGGGTAAACGGCCTTGTCAACGGCCGGATCATTTCCGTCTTCACCCTGCGTGTCGCGGTTGCATGTATAGCCCTCAACGGTCTGCAACAAGATGTCCTGAATTCCGTGAAGGTCGTTCTGCTTCATGGCTTCGCTAAGCGAATCGAGTTCACGCCATAAGTCATCCGCCGGCAGATAGGGCTCATCGGAACGCATAATGCGCGCATGCTCCGTCCCGGTGGTATTAGCGCCGAGCAACAGCTCCTCGTAAAGCTTTTCGCCAGGTCGCAGGCCGGTATAGGAGATCTCAATATCGCCGATCGGATTATCGACGTCGCGGATATCAAGTCCTGCTAATCGGATCATCAGCCGTGCCAAGTCGTCGATCTTGATCGGGTCGCCCATATCAAGGACAAAAACTTCGCCACCGGTTGCCATGGCACCCGCTTGGATGACAAGTTCGGCAGCCTCCGGGATCGACATGAAATAGCGGATAATTTCTGGATGCGTGACCGTGACTGGGCCGCCTGCCTTGATTTGTTTTCGGAAAAGCCGCACGACCGACCCGGAACTATCGAGCACATTGCCAAACCGGACCATCGTGAAGACGGTGCCGTCTTCGCCTTCGCTTGCGTGCGCCTGAAGAAGCAATTCCGCGAGCCGCTTGCTGGCGCCCATGATGTTTGTCGGGTTAACAGCTTTGTCCGTGGAAATCAGCACAAACCGCTCGACGCCGAGATCCCGTGCTGCTTCTGCAATAACGGCGCACCCGAACGTGTTGTTGAGTAGGCCGACACTCGCGTTCTTCTCGACAATCGGCACATGCTTGTAAGCCGCCGCGTGATAGATGGTCTCGACTTTGTGCCGCTCAATCGTATCGCGCACCACAAGGTCGTCGAGCACCGAACCGAGCACCGCGACAATGTCTGGGCGAGTGCCATCAGGAAGCGCGCCTACGGCTTCGCGCATTTCCATTTCAATCTCATAGAGCGCGGCTTCTGAGATATCGAGCAGCACAAGCGTCGCTGGGTGTTGTTTGAGGATCTGCCGCACGAGTTCGGATCCGACCGAACCACCAGCTCCGGTCACAAGGATAGACTTGCCCCGAATTGAACGCGCCAGAAGCTCTAGGTTTGGCGGCACTGGATCACGCCCAAGGAGGTCTTCCACTTCGAGCGGACGGACGTCAGTGATACCAACCTTACCAGTGGCAATCTCTTCCATCGACGGCATCACTTTGACCGCGACAGGATAATTCTCCAGCTCGCTCATGATCTGTCGCCGCTCCCGCCGGTTCGATTCCGGTACAGCGAGCAAAATCTCACAGACGCCCGCACGTTCGATAACGTGTCCGACTTTCTCGGGCCGGTAGACTTTCACCCCACCAACGTACTGGCCCCACATATCTTTGGCGTTGTCGATAAACCCGACAGGATCGCGGTCAGAAACCCGGCGCAGCGCTTCCAACAGTTCTGAGCCAAGCTGGCCAGCGCCATAGATCAAAACCGGTTTACGCTCAATATCGAGAGGCAGGCGTGGAATTCGAATACCGACGCTCTTCAAAAGCAAACCAGCAGCTTGCCGGCTGCCGGTCACGATCAACGCCCCGAATACTGCGTAAGTCAGGATGACCGTTCTGGGTATGCCATGCTGACCCGTCATGAAGACGAGGAGCGCCCAGATAAGCACGCTCAAAAACACACAGGCAAAAACACGAACCGAGCCGCGATAGCCAATGAAGCGTGTGACAAGTCGGTAAAGGCCAAACCAAGCAAACGTCGCGACAGTGATCAGCGGGGCTGCAAAGAAAAGCAGAGCTTCCGGGATTGTCGCAGGCCAGTAGAACGCTTGGTAGCGCAGTGACATTGCCACCCAAACAACAGCTGTGAGGAGCAACGTGTCCGTAACGACCAGTATCGTGCGCTTGTAATACCGCGGCAACTCAAGCAGCCACTTGCGCACCACAGCAGTCAACGCCTGATCGTCATCGTGTATCGACAAATTCTTCCCTCAAACCAACGCGCCTACTAAATCGGGTCAATCCCATCCAATCCAGTAGATGATCAGTCCACACGGTTAATCTCTAAAGACACTCGGTTTATCGCGTCCCAACCCGCAACGCGCAACCCAAAGTAACCAAAGCTGGCTAACAGCAACACATGGTCTTTCGCTATTCAATGCTGCGTTGCGCTAAACGCGTTGATAGACTGCAATACAAGGTCGAAAAATCTTAATAAGCTAGGCGTTATGTCATTGTTGCAACGCATGTTTTCGAGGAAGCCTTGGTACTTAGGCTTGGAGCCGGGTAAGGCCCCTTGACCTAAGTATTGGGCTTTGCGCTCGACGTTGTAGCATTGAAATTACGCACGCCATCATCTGCAGCCACGCCAAGAAACTTGTTGATTAGACGGTCCAATCGTCTCGTTGCAACGACTTGAGGACGTTCAGCATCACCCAAATAATCGATCAGCCGGTGCCCCAGATAGACGGCAAAGATGCCAAATACAATCCCGCCGAGCATCTGCCCAACGATGACACCCTGGGCACCCCAGTAGGCCTCTCCAAGCATCACGAATGGCACCGTGCCTAAAGTGGCTCGTGCCCAATTCAGGGCCGTCGAAATATGCGGCCGTCCAAGCGTGTTGAAAACGGCATTCGCGACGAATAGCGCGCCGAGGAAGAAAAACAATGGCGACAACCACCTACAAAACAACATGATCAGATCGGCGGTTTCTCCGGTTGCTTGGAACTGCTCCACAATAAATGGCGCAGCCAGCGCCAACACGAGCCAAGCAAAGAGCGTAAAGCCCGCCGTGACGTACAGTGCCAAGCGCAGGGTTTCGTGCATACGAGCCTTGTCACGGGCACCGTAGTTCTGTCCGATAATAGGCCCAACAACACCCGATAGGGCGAATACGGTCCCGAAGGCGACGGGAAGAATGCGTCCGATGATCGTCCACCCAGCTACGGCCGCGTCGCCATGTTGCGAGATGACCGCCGTGATGTAGGCGTTCGCAGCAGGCGTCGCCAAATTGGTAGCCACCGCAGGTATGGCAACCGCAGCCAACGGCCAGCCATCGGCGAGACATGTCCGGAGCTTCGGCCGCCCCATCATCTTATGAACGACGATGACACCGTAAAAGCCCACGACCATGACCGTGAGCCGTGCAATAACTGACGCCCAGGCCGCACCTTCGATGCCCATGTCGAGACCGAAAATCAAAATCGGGTCGAGGATGACGTTAGCGACAGCACCCGAAAGCGTTACGTTCATCGAGCGCCGCGCATCCCCGACCGATCGCAAGACAGCAGAAGCCGTCATTCCAAGCGCAAGCGGAGGCAGCGCTGGAACGGCGATCGTTAGATAGGATTGCGCAAGCTCGCGCGTCCTTCCCGTTGCGCCGAGCAGATCGAGAAACTGTGGGATTAGGGCCCAGACCAAAACCGCCAGAACTGCGGAAACAGCAAAGGTCCAGATTAACGCATTCGCCGTTAATCGCCGAGCTCGGACATTCTGGCCTGCCCCAACTGCTGGCGAAACAAGCGAAGTTGCAGCAATGGCCAGTCCGATGCCGATCCCGATGGTCAGCATCAACACGGTGCTTCCGTAGCCGACAGCGGCAACGAGTTCCTTCCGCTCATCCAGAAGGCTGAGGAAGAAGATGTTCGCCAGATCGCCAATGAAGATCGCTACGAGCCCTAGAGACCCCGTGCCCGTCATGATGAGCAGATGACGCAGCAACGAACCCGTTACGAATTTCGGAGGCGGCGGCGCGCGGCGTTCTCGTCGAGCGGCAGCAGGCTTAGAAGTCAACTTTCGATCTGTCATGTCGTCTTTCTAACGGGCGCTCACGTCATGCGGAGCACGCCAAATCGGCCTGCCCTCGAAACAATTAGAAGCCGGCTGGTATCTCTGGACGTTGAGGCAACGACGTCTGCTGTGCCCGTGCGTCGCTTGCCTTTAACGAAAAGTCTTCAACCTCAGATTTCTCGCCGGGACCTAATCGCAGCCGCCAGCGTACCTTCATCGAGATAATCAAGCTCACCGCCAACCGGCACGCCTTTTTGCATCTCCGAAACCCGGACTTCGCAGTCAGCAAGAAGCTCCCGGATGTAGTGCATTGTCGATTGGCCTTCGACCGTCGCGTTGAGTGCCAGAAGCACTTCGCGAACCTCAGGTGCCTGAGCCCGCTCAATCAGCTTGCCGATGTTCAGGTCGTCAGGTCCAATCCCGTCAAGCGGCGACAAATGTCCCCCCAACACATGATAGCGGCCCTTTACAACGCCAGCCCGCTCCAGTGCCCACAGATCACCGACTTCTTCGACAACCACGATCAAGGAGCCATCTCGATCTGGATTTTGGCAGATATTGCAGGGCGATACGCTGTCCACGTTGCCGCACTGCGGGCAAACAGAAATCTTGTCCTTTGCAACCTGCAACGCGTCAGCCAATGGCAGCATGAGGTCATCACGCCGTTTGATGAGCGTTAATGCTGCTTTGCGAGCCGAACGCGGTCCCAACCCTGGAAGCCGGGCAAGCAGCTTGATAAGCCGCTCAATCTCCGGCCCAGCAATATTTTTTGCCATGTGAGTGCCTAAAGCGCAGAATCAGATTCCAGCAAGGGTGCCACGGCAACCCAAAACACGCCAGCAGCCCCGCATAAAACTGCTCGCGACATGATCCCTGTGGCGGGCTGGTTCCGTCGAGTGCGTGAAGTTTTGCTAACCGGGCTTTTGGCCGCTGGGCCCAAGAGCCGGCGCAAGGCCAGATATGTCATAGCCTGCGTTCTTCGCAGTTTCGATAATCTCTTCCGGGGTCAAACGACCCACCTGCGAAAACGCCCACAGAATCGTACAGCGTGTTCCGGTACGGCAGTAGGCGAGCACAGGTTGAGCGGCAATCTTGCACGCATCAAAAAACGCCGAGACGTCTTGCGGGCTCATATGGCCGCTTACGACTGGCTGAAACTCGAACTGCAGGCCGTGTTCCATAGCCGCCGCTTCGATTTCGGCGAAGCAAGTCTGGCCCGGCTCCTCACCATCTGGCCGGTTGCAAATGATCGTTTTGAATCCGAGCGTGGCAATCTTGGGAACGTCGGTCGGCCGGATTTGAGCAGCGACTGACAGATTGTCGTTGATCTTATGCAGTTTCATCAGGCAGCCCCAGGGGTCGCGGAATTCAACTCTGCAAGTCTCATTTGTGCGTAGCGCGCAATCGCAAGACCCGCAATAAGCCCGCCGACAAAAATCCAAGGCCCGTTATGAAATAGTCCCATCGCAGGCATGAGGTTGCCCGGGCAAAATCCAACGATGCCCCAGCCGACGCCATAAAGCACAGAACCCAACACCAACGAGCGGTCGATGTTGGTTGCAATTGGCAAATGAAAAGTCTCGTCAAGCAACGGACGATCAAATCGGAAAACCAAGTGGTATCCAACGGCAGTCGTCGCTAGAGCGCATGCGAAAACAACGCCTAGGCTTGGGTCCCATGTGCCCGCGAAGTCGAAGAAGTTCAGTACTTTAACAGGGTTGATCATGCCCGACACAGTCATCCCGAGCCCGAACACAATTCCAGCCAGTAGGGCAGCAAGGTCCCGCATCGCTTAGCCTCCCAAAACGTGGCGTGCCGTAAACACAGTGGCCGCTGCGGAGAGCATGAACACCGTCACTGCGATTACTGAGCGTGCCGAAAAGCGGGACAAACCGCAGACCCCATGTCCACTTGCGCAACCACAGCCGAACGTGACGCCGATCCCGACAAGTAGTCCCGCGCCTGCAAGTTCCAACGACGAAGTGGATTGGGGCAAATCGAAACGCAGCGGGGTATTGGAGGCTAAGCCGTATAGAATTGGGGCGCCTAGCAAGCCGATAATGAACATGGCCCGCCAGCTCCAGTCATCGAACGAGACGGGAAACACGACCCCTCTGATGATACTCGACACCCCGGCAATCCGGCCAAGCAGTGCCATCAGTAATACGGCACCAGTTCCGACAAGAAGGCCGCCCAATGCGGCTTCGATTGGTGTAAACTCCGTCATTGTGCCCCCAGAGTCGTCACTCCAGCTGACCTGGCGATCCCCCCAAACCAGCCGAACGAGTTCGCCCATTCCACCCTAAAAGAGCTTCATGCCCGGTGGAATCGGAAGCCCTCCCGTAACGCTTGCCATCTTTTCTTGCGCGATTGCTTCGACCTTCGTCTTGGCATCCTGGTTTGCTGCAACAATCAGGTCTTCAAGAATCTCCGCCTCATCTGGTTTCATGAGACTTGGATCGATCGCGACTTTCAGCATGTCGCCTTTGCCGTTCAGCGTGACCTTCACCAGCCCGCCGCCCGACTGGCCTTCACATTCGGTTTCCGCAAGTTCGGCCTGCATTTGTTGCATCCGTTCCTGCATCTCTTTGACTTTGCTCATCATGCCCATGATGTCTTTCACAGCCGGCTCCTTTTGCTTTTGTCCTACCGCGGCTGCACCAAGTAACACGATGAGTGGTGGTTCTGCCGCTTTATTGTGCACGGGAATAATCGGAATAGTCTACTGACAAATGTCAGTTATCCAGTGCCAGTCCCATCAACCGTGTCATCTGTGGCCTCATTGGCACTGTCCTTGTCCGCTGAAGTGGTAACGTCGCGAACGTCAGTCACCTGAGCATCGGGAAAAACCTCAAGAGCGGCTGCGATTAGGGGTTCTCCCTTAAGGTGTTCCAATTCCGCTGCTGCAGCTTCTCGGCGCGCGACGCCAACTGGCTTTTCTCCGGGCGACTTAGATAACACGACCATCCATTTCTTGGAGGTCCATTTGTTGAGCTTCTCGCGCAGTTCATTTGCCAGCTGTGCCGGCCCATTAGGCATCAAATAAAGGTCGATCGCATGGGCGTCGGCGTCGAACTTCACGAGACTGACATTCTCTTCCAGATGAACCTTGAGTTTTGCGTCAAGCTTTGCACTGACCAGCTCGATTACGTCGCCGAATGAGCGCGGTTCCGGCATTAGGCCGCTGCCCGACATCACAGGGGCATCGGCATAAAGAGGATCTTCCGGATCAAAATCCGCATCTTCCGGTACGGCACCGTAGTCATCGAGACCATCGGCCCAAGGTGGGGTCTCTTCCGTGGCCGGGCCGCTTTCAACGGGAGAGGCCGAAGGTGCGCTGGGCGCGGAGGATGGCTTTTGCCGTCCATCCGGGACCGCAGGCTGTGTAGGGTCTTGATCAAGAGCACCGGTAGCCTCGGCCGTCGGCGCTTTCTCACCGGCGCTGGTTGCTGTGCTCCCTTTGCCTTTGCGCGCTGGTAACGGTTGGCCACCGAGCGATTTGATGATTTCCTCCGGCGCAGGCAAATCAGCCAAATGCGCGATCCGAATGAGCACCATTTCGGCAGCTGCGAGCGGGTTCGGCGCGCGTCCGGTTTCCTCGATACCTTTCAGAAGCATCTGCCAGACGCGTGACAGCAATGAGAGCGAAACTCTTGTGGCGATTTCACCCGCCTGCCGCACATCTTCGGCTGACAATCCTTCCGAGCCATCTTCAGCGCCGACTGTCTTGATGCGTGTCGACAGATGAACGGCTTCAGCAAGATCTCCAAGCGTCTGAACAGGATCAGCCCCGTCTCGATGCAATGCCTCGAAGGCTTTGAGCGCTTCGGCCGGTTTTCCTCCGATCAGCAGGTTCAAGAGGTCGAAGACCCGGCCACGGTCAGCAAGGCCGAGCATGGTACGCACATCATCTGAGACAACCTGCCCCTTTGAAAACGCGATTGCCTGGTCGAGAATCGAGAGACCATCCCTCACTGATCCTTCAGCCGCCCGCGCAATCATCATCAACGCTTCGTCTTCAGCTTGTGCACCCTCTTCGCTGACGATCCGCTGAAAGTGTTGCGTCAACAGCCCGACATCGACACGCCGCAAATCAAAACGCTGGCACCGCGATAGAACCGTCACGGGAACCTTGCGGATCTCGGTCGTCGCAAAGATGAATTTGACGTGCTCGGGTGGCTCTTCAAGCGTCTTCAAAAGCGCGTTGAACGCACCTTTGGAAAGCATATGGACTTCGTCGATGATGAACACTTTGTAGCGCGCCATCATCGGCCTGTACCGCGCGCTTTCTATGATCTCGCGGACGTTATCGACACCCGTATTCGAGGCGGCATCCATCTCGATTACATCGGCATGTCGGCTCGCCATGATCTCCGCGCAGTGGCGCCCGAAATCTTCAGCGTTGCTAGGCAGGTCAATGGTTGGCTGCCCGGTATCGCCAGTCTGCGGTTCGAAGTTGAGCGCTCGGGCAAGAATACGCGCCGTCGTTGTCTTGCCGACACCACGAACACCCGTCAGCATATAGCCTTGCGCGATGCGCCCTTGCTCGAACGCATTCTTCAAGGTCTCCACCATTGCGTCCTGACCGATCAGGTCGACAAAGGTCTGGGGCCGGTATTTCCGCGCGAGAACAACGTAGGGCTTAGCCCCCATCTCGGCGTCATCAAACATGCTGTCGCTCATGGGCGGCGACTATATCGGGTAAGATGCGCAACCGCCATATCCGCTAGGGATTTGTTCAAAACGGGCTAGACGGCCCTTAGCTGCGCTCAGCAAGGCGTTCTAGCTTGGTTTGACGCGTTTTTTCGTCTTCCTGCCAGCTCAGCGTTGAGGCGAGCGCTCCCTTCTTGTCGACCAGGAACACCGTGGCTGTGTGGTTCATTGTGTAACCGCCATCTGACGTCCCGACTTTTTGCGCTATTACGCGGTAGCCCTTGGCAACGTCGGCGATGTCGCCTTCGCTGCCAGTCAGCCCGACAATCCTCGGATCGAAGGCAGATAGGTAGGTCTTTAGCTGTTCGGCCGTATCCCGCGCTGGGTCTACCGTCACGAACAGGACCTTGATTTTATCAGCCTTCGGACCGAGCGCCTCAAGGTGTTTGGTCATCTCAAGCAACGTCGTCGGGCAGATATCCGGGCAGTGCGTGAAGCCAAAGAAAAGGGCATGAGCCTGACCTTTCAGCGTCGCGCTATCGAACTTCTCGCCGTTGTGATCCACCAGAACAAAATCGGTCCCAAAACGGCTCGCACCCGGCAAAGAGGCGCCCTGGCGGGCAGCCTCCTGCAAGTTGCCCATGAAAATCGCGCCGGCACCCACTGCGGCCAGAGCCACCAAGCCCCAAAGGACCATGCGAATGCGAGAGAGAAGTGTCGATTGAGCCATTTCGTTGCAGATCTTTTCTATTGAGGACCAAGCAGAAGGTCGGTGCCGGACACCAAAACGCTAGTGATTATGCCCGGAACCATGGGAGCCATGGTCATGGTGATCGCCACCTTTCGCTGAAGCCTTGCCATCAAGCGTCTTGGCTCCCAGCTCCGCCACCGAAAAGCTCACCTCGACCTCGCCGGCGTTGGCAAATTTCAGTGTTCCTTTTACAGGCTGTCCGAGCTTCGGCGATGCTTTAAGCTCCATGAACATCAGGTGATAGCTGCCTGGTTTCAATTCAACGGTCGCACCTGGCGCAAGTTCGATCCCACCGTCGACCTCATTCATGCGCATCACGCCGTCTATGACAGACATTTCATGCACTTCAACACGGCCAGCAAGCTCAAACGAGCCACCAATCAGCCGGTCTTCAGTATCGCCCGTATTTGTCAGCGTCACGAAGCCACCAGCGACCTTAGCGCCCGGTGGTGTAACGCGGGTCCAAGGCGTTCCAATTTTTACGGTACCAGAAGCAGCTTTATGCCCGCCATGCGAAGAATGGTCCGAGTGACCGGTCTTGGCTTCAGCAACGACAATACCATCCTTTGCCGTGCTCTGGATTGTGGTCTCCACCTTGGTCTGTTGCGCCTTGCTGTGATCGTGCTTTTCGCAAGCGAGCGCGGGAGCTGTAAAAAAGGCACCTAGGATCAAAGCCGCTGAAGCGATTTTCAGCGTATTTTCCAACTGACGCGTGGGGCTGTCCGAGTTGCGGATCTTCATCGTGAATGTTTCCTCCAACGAAACACGCGAGTGAGCGAATGGTTATCAGCGCCGGCTGAAGCCAGCGCAAGCCCGCGCGCTAATTCGCGCAGGCTCGTGATGTCGAGATGGTGTTCTCAGAATGCGTTTTAGAACGCTTTCTGCCAGCCAACAGTGAAGGTCCAGTCGGTTTCCAACTGAGGGCCATTTAGGTCCTGATAGACGGGAGCGCCCGCTTCAAAGGCCAGACGGTGACCTTTTAGAGGTCCTTCCGGCACAATGAGATTCACGCCGCCCAAAAGATCCAGGCGATCACCGCCAAAGAACTCAGGGTGTGCCGTTTGAACGGGGCCGCCGATCTGCGGATCGAAGCCGTCGATATCCGTCTGAGTTTGATAGTTGGCACGGAAAGAAGCGCTGATCCATGGTGCAAACTGGTAAGCCAACCAGCCCGTGAACATGTGCTTGTCGCCCCAGACATAGCCCTCATCGTTCTCGTCTTCGAGACGGATCTCTGCAGAGTACTGGGCACCCCAGGAAAGATCGCCCCGACGGCCCGTATATGTGATGCCGGGCAGGAGGTCCCAGGTTCCGGTGCCAAGCTGCATGGCATAAGGCAGACGGACATTAGGCGTGCGGCCAAACGGGTCGAAGATATTGTCGCGCTCTTCTAGTGAGCCAGTCGGTGCACTGATACCCATGTTGAGGTGCAGGTGATGCCCATTGCCGTCAAAGAGGCGATAAAGGGCTGAGAGTTTCAAATCCCCGACACCCTCTGAAATCGTCGTGAAGCCGCCGATCAGGTTCGCACCCGGCATCGGCGAAAACGTCAGGTGATCCATCTCTTTGCGGATGTACGGCAGCATCGCCATCAGCGTGATGTTATCGGTTGGCGCATACATCGCCCCGAACATATGCATGTCCATGGTCATCTTCGTCGGCACGACCCGCAGGAACGGTGGCGTGACGGTCATGCCCATAGGCGTAACGACCGGATTATTGTTCGGCACAGTCGTAACGATCTCTTCGGGGGAAACTTCGTTAGTGCCGATTCGATTGCCTTCCATATGCATGCGCATATAGCGATAGGAGAGCATCCACTCGCCTTTTTTGTGCATGTGGTCGCCCATGACACCGATAGGCGCATGACCGTCTGCCCGCACACCACCACCGTGGTGACCACCACCTTTTACGGCAAAGCCGGCGGACGGAAGATCGTCATGGGCGTGGGCGGGAACTGTTAGCAATGGTAGGCTCAAAGCAGCGGCACAAACGACTGCACTTTTGGTGCTGTAACCAGCAAATTTCGAGAGTTTGTTCATCGGTCTGATCTCTTCGTCAGAAGAAGGTTTAGGCTTGTCGGCCATGCCCAGTGCGAAGGTGGTGGTAGTGCTGGCCTGACAAATTGGATGCGCGAATAGTGGATCAGACGAGAGTGGGTGGGCCGCGAATGGTGCCCGATGTTTGCCCCTCGGGCGTGGAGCGCGAGAGATCTCCGACTGCGAAGTGTACCTGATCGGTATTGAAGCTAACTACAGCCAGCGCAACTTGAGCGGGCGTACTTAGGCAGTGCGCCGCCGCTGCACCAATGCAGACAAGACAATTGGAACCGCTGGATGAGCGGTTGCCTTCCGGTGCTTGTCCGTCGGTAGAAAGCGCTTGTGAATCTGCAGGCAGATCGATGCCGCAGAACGCATGAATATCGAATTCAGCCGCACCTGAAACTTGGCTCTGAGAAAAACCACGCTCGATAGAGGCTGAAACGTGAAGCGAAAACACACCGACATGCATCAGCATTGCAGCAATCGCCAGGATCGCCACAAACCGTCTGCAGAGTGAGACTTTTCGCAGAATATTCATAAGGAGAGCTTAGCCGCTGCAAGCAGACCGGCAAGTGCTACAAAGCAACAGCCCAGATGAGTTCAGCATCTGTGCGCCAGAGTCGCAGGGCCTTAGAACTAAGGTTTTGAGGTGGAAGTGTGGGTCAAAATTACGCCGACCCTAGTGCATCTGTCAGCTGGGGAGCTTCTCAAGACATGCCAGGATCACATGGTGCGCCATGGATTGCGCGCCGGGCAGCCACAGCTCTTCAGGGTGCTTCGACGCCAGCATCTGTTGCACTTCATCCTTGCTGAACCAGCGTGCGTGCTCGATTTCGTTGGCGTCCACAACCAACTCTTTGGCTTCCGCATAGCCAATGCAACCCAACATCAGCGAATAGGGGAATGGCCAGGGTTGTGAGCCCAGAAGCTCAACGCGATCCACATTCAGGCCGACTTCTTCTTTGGTTTCGCGAATGACCGCGTGTTCAACGTCGTCGCCCGGCTCAACGTGCCCGGCAAGCGCTGAATACATCTTGTCTGGGAACCGGCCCTCGTGCGCGAGGACCATGCGCTCGCCGTCTGTGACTGCCATGATCACCACCGGATCGACGCGCGGGTATGCCTCGTAGCCGCAAGCCCAGCACTTGCGCTTCCAGCCGCCAAACTTGAATGTCATTGAGCCGCCGCATCGCCCGCAGCAGCGGTTGTTTTCGTGCCAAAGCGCGAGCGCCGCTGCCTGGCTCACCAGCGCCAGCTCATCAGCCGGCATCTGACCTTGTGCCGCAAGATTGCGAATTTCAGCGCGATTTTTGAGCTGTTCACGCGCATGCGGCGCTCCACGGGCATAATGCTCGCTCGTCGCGACCGTAAAGTAGGCCTGATTATTTGTGGGATCGACACCCAGAAAAATTGCTTCGCTCACCGCGAGCCCCATCGCATCGATTTCCGCACCGGTAAACCAGCGAATTCGCGGACCTTCACGCTCGTCAGCAATGTCGACAATCGGCTTAGCACCCGCAAGAACGAAGAACTTCGATGTCTCCGCTTCCGTCAGCTGACTGATGTATTCTTTATCTGGACGTTTTTCACTTTGCCGGTCGAGCGTGACAGTCGGGCCGAGTGTGGGCTTCATTTGGGGCGTGCCTCCTTGCGAGGCGCAAACAAGAGCACAGCCCGCAGGGGTCGCGCAACTTGTGCGATGGACGATGGCACATCTTGCTTTTGGATAGGGCCTTGCATCGCAGCCTCAAAACCTTCATATCAACGTCGGGCTGGCGGCGGACGCATCCCTCGCCAACCGGGTCAGGTCGGGAACGAAGCAGCCCTAACGATCAGGACGCGGGTCGTCCGCCAGCCTTATTCCATATTTCTGTGGCAAGTAACTTTTATGTAGGCGCGACAAATTTCAAGCGTCGTTATTTGTGAAATTCACCCACCCCTGCGGCTTTTATCTCGAAAGCTGAGAGAACTTCTCCCAGACTTCTTTGATCTTCTCAATTTTTTCTACGGGCTTGAAGGGTTTGTCTTCGAGCCGTTCGGCCAGCGACCCATCTCGGAATACGATTGAGACGTCATGCTGCCCTTTGAGCCGGATTTCTAATGCATCCTTTCGGACCATGACCGCATGCCCTTTGCCCGTCACCTGACCAGTGCCTGATGGCGCTGGGCCGCCCCCGCCCGTTGACTTCCCCCCGGCTATTTCAGGCGGCCAAGCGTCGCTCGACCAGTTGATCGACGAAATGCTGTCATAAGAGAATTGGTGAAGCCGCATGTACACCGCGCGCGTCGTGTTGAGGTCGACGGCGCCTTCAAACACAAGGACGTCCTTATCGCCAAAGTCAAACGCAGCAAGCCCAACCGGAGACATGCGTGGAACTCCATCGGTGCCGATCCGTGCCATGCAAGCTTCACGATCCAGCCTGTTGGTCTTGGGAAAGCTTTTTAGGAGCAAGGTTTGGTTTCCGTTGAGCCGGCCTGACCCAATTGGCAGATCAGCGCGCGCCATCTCGATCAGGTTCCGCAGCTGCTGTTCGGTCCAATGATCGATATGGACTTCAAACTCCTTGACCGATTTTGGCTTTTCCCGCTCGCCCAGGAACGAGCGGATATCCCAAAACAGCACCGCGGAAGCAAGCGCCAGCAGGGCGTAGATGATCCAAACGTGGCCAACCTGAAAAACGTAGAGGTCAAGCGCTGCAACACCGATCGACAGCGCCATGGGAAATGGCCAGCCACGGCTCCACAACGGTGAGATGGCCGCGATCATTAAAAGCAGGAACCCAGGCAGCAGAAAAAGTTGCCCCTCCAGCTGACCGATCAACTGGCGGTCTGTTTCTTCTGTCAAAATGACCTTGATGAATGGGGCAGCAAAGATCGCCGCACCGGCCAGCCCAATCACCCAACGCGTGAATCTCGTTGTCGCTTCGGCTGCAAGATACTGGCGGACATTCTCGTCGTATTTGCGCGAAAAATAGTCCTTGAGCAGCGCTTTGATTTCTTTGTCGCTGAGCTCTCGCTGATTGCCAGGACCAGTATCGCTGTCCGGCAGCGGTGCTGAGCCTGCGGAACTCTCAGGTGTTCCTGACGACTTCGCTTCTACGGGAACCGCATCGATCGCCATCTGCAATCACTCCAAACAAACTCAACCGGCTGCCGGGCCCAGCCGAACAAGGCGTACCAGCGAAAACACCGGATACCGATAAGCCGATGTTTAATCGATTGTTTGAGTTTCAGGAATGCGTGTCGCGAAAATGGCGAAAGTAGAGGGAAACAGGTTACACGCAGCGCCCGCCGTCAACTTCGATCGCCACTCCGGTAATGAATTCGGAAGCGGGCTCAGCCAGAAACACCGCCGCATTGGCAATATCGCTCGGTCTCGACATGCGCCCAAGCGGGATCGTGGAAATGAATTTTGACCGGTTCTCGGGCGTATCGGGCACACCCATGAATGACGACAAAAGCCCGGTTTCCCCAATCACCGGGTTGATTGCATTCACCCTGATTTTTTTAGGTGCCAACTCCGCAGCAAGAGATTTCGTCAGCGTGATCGCAGCACCTTTGGAGCCATTGTACCAGGTCAGCCCTGGACGCGGTCGCACGCCCGCTGTGGAAGCGGTATTCACGATGACGCCGCCGCCGCGTTTTTCCATTTCCGGAACCGCCGCCAGCGTTGTCAAATAGAGTGCCTTCACGTTGACCGCGTAGATCAGGTCGAATTCTTCTTCGGTGACTTCGAGCGCCGGCTTGTTGGAATGCGTGACGCCTGCATTGTTGACGAGAATATCGAGCCCGCCAAAGGCCGAAACACAGGCCGCGATCATGGCTCCAACGTCGCCGCGTTTCGTGACGTCCACTTGCACCGCAACGGCACGATCGCCTAAGTCCTCAGTCACGGCCTTAGCGCCTTCGGCATTAAGATCGGCAACAACAATATAAGCGCCTTCCTGAGCATAGGCTTCCGCGATGCCTTTGCCGAAGCCGGACGCTGCCCCTGTGACGATGGCGATCTTGCCGTCTAGCCGTCCCATCGAAACGTCTCCATTTTTTTAATTGTTATTAGGTGTGCCCCTGCATCGCGAGCGGGTTCGCGGCTTCGGCCATCTCCGCGCGATAGGGGCTCGCCCGGTAGGTGCCAAGCACGCGAACTTGCGTTGAGAAGAACGACAGTTCCTCAAGCGCCAACTGGACCATCCGGTCGGCGGGGTGGCCTTCAACATCGGCATAGAACATCGTCGCGTTGAACGTGCCTTCGAGCTGGTAGCTCTCAAGCTTCGTCATGTTGACGCCGTTTGTGGCAAACCCACCAAGCGCCTTGTAGAGCGCCGCAGGTACGTTCCGCACCCGGAAAATAAACGTTGTGACCACTGGCCCTTCATCGGGTTCAGCGTCATCAGGCTCTGCGGAAAGAATCAAGAAGCGGGTGGTGTTGTGCGTTTCGTCTTCAATGTCGCTTTTCAGGATTTCAAGCCCATAGATCTCAGCTGCCAGCGTACTTGCAATTGCCGCAGAGGAGCCATCGCTACTCTCCGAAACCAGCCGCGCTGAACCAGCCGTATCCGCCTCTGGCATCGGCTTCAGACCAAGTTCGCGTAGCGTGTTGCGGCATTGCCCAAGGGCTTGCGTATGGCTGTAGACATGAGTGATGTCAGAAAGCTTCGAGCCGGGCTTGGCCAGCAACTGGTGACGGACGCGCAAGAAGTGCTCACCAATTATGTAGAGGTCGGCACCCGGCAATAGATGGTGGATGTCTGCCACCCGGCCAGCAACCGAGTTCTCGATCGGAATCATCGCGTAAGTTGCGGCACCTGACCGAACGGCTGCAATCGTGTCCTCAAATGTCGGGCACGCTTGCGCCACCATTTGTGGAAAAGCCTCGTTGCAGGCGAGGTGAGAATTTGCCCCTGCTTCCCCTTGGAAAACGACGGTTTGCCCGGGTTTCGAGTGCCGGGAGTCGGCAAGTCCGTTTTGCGATGAAGACATTGGTAATCGGCTCAGTTCATTCGACGCGCGAACCAGCCGCACAGCAATTCCGCGTCACAAATTGCAAAGGGCGTAACATATGGCGGGACCTGCCGGGCGAAGCACCTTGGCACCAAGATACTCCAATTAGTCGAGCGGTTTCAGGACGTTGTCGCCAGGGCGGCCCGAGCGCGCTCCAGATCATCGGGAGTATCGACACCCAATGGAACCGTGTCAACGAGCGCCACATCAATGCGCATTCCGGATTCCAGCGCTCTGAGCTGCTCCAGCTTCTCGCGCTGTTCGAGCGGAGAGGGCTTCAGCGTGACGAAGCGTTCCAAAGCCGGCCTTCGGTAAGCGTAAATACCGATGTGGTGATAGAGAGGGCCATCTCCGAACGGGGCTGTTGCGCGGGTGAAGTAAAGTGCGCGTAACACTTCAGGGTTTTCGGTTGGTGTTCCGACAACTTTGACCACGTTAGGGTTCGCGCGCTCGTTTTCTTCTTTGATTTCAGCAGCAAGTGTGGCGATTGCCGGACCTTTGTCGAGCAATGGCGCTAGACAAGCCTCAACCAAACGCGGTTCAAGCGTCGGCAGGTCACCTTGGATGTTGATGACAAATTCCGCGTCGCCGTCCGGGTCGACTTTGTTCAGGGCTTCGAACACCCGATCTGATCCAGACGCATGGTCTTTGCGGGTCATAACGGCTTCGCCACCAGCTTTCTGAATCGTTTTGGCGATCTCCGGAGCATCTGTTGCCACCACAACTCTTCCGCATTCAGCTTCATGGGCCCGCCGCCAGACATGCGTAATCATCGCGTCTCCGCCGATGTCGGCAAGAGGTTTGCCAGGCAACCGGGAGGCTTCCATACGAGCCGGAATGATGATGAGCACTTTTCGCATCAGATAAGCTCTCCTGATGGCGTCATTGGACCGCAGCCAGATAACGGCTTCTAAACGCTTACCTACGAAGGTGACGATTGGTCTGCGCCACAACGGGTGTTAGATGCCCTGAGTAAGTGTTGCAAGTGAAGTGCGAACCCATATAGTCGCGGCTGGTATTTGGGAAGCGCAATCGCTGTATTGCCCGCAACGAGATCCATCATTGAGATAACCGGAAGGCGAGTCTTTAGAATGAACTCGGAATTGAACAAGATCGCAGGTGCCGTTCTCTCGGCCTTGCTTGTCATCTTCGGCACTAAGACTGCCATCGAACAGGCCAATCTGCCCCATGGCGACTATGGCGAGCACAAAGTTGTCGGTTACACACTTCCCAAACCTGACGCTGATGGCGGGGAAGGGGACGCAGCAGGCGACGGTGCCGCAAAACCTGAGCCAGCAGCATTTGATGCAGCGAAAATTGCTGAAGCTGTCGCGTCCGCCGATGCCGCCGCAGGCGAAAAGCTCATGAGGAAATGCAAAGCCTGCCACACTTATGAGAAAGACGGCGCAAACAAAGTCGGGCCTGCGCTGTGGGGTATTGATGGCCGTGCCAAAGCCGCTGTCGAGGGCTACAAGTATTCAGAAGCGCTGGCTCAAAAAGGCGGAGAGTGGACTGCGGAAGCTTTGGTCGCATTCCTCCACAAGCCGAAAGAGTACGTCCCAGGAACGAAAATGGTGTTTGCAGGATTCAAGAGCGAAAAAGACCTCGCAAATATCGTTGCCTATCTTCAGACGCTGAAGTGATTCCGAACCTGCGCTGATTTTTGAAGGCCCGCCCACCCGGCGGGTCTTTTCGTATCTGGACGGCCCTACAACACGTGCGAATTAAGCACATCACCTTGGGCATCTGCCGTAAATCCGCGCCATCTGAAGCTTAAGAACGTTTAACTACACGGCGAGCCTAACCCCCGTTAGAACTGTGCTTTAGGCTCGGTCGTTGTGCCACGATGGTTGGTTTTCACGCTGAACATGGCCGCGTCTCGAAGAACAAGCGAGCCCGCGCAACAAGGAGAATGGGTTGATGGTCCAAAGCGTTCGAAGTCTTCTGGCCCCTGTTTGGTTTGCTGCGGGCTTGTTCGCATTGGTCACAGCTGCTTCGGCAGAAGAAACCAAGCACCATGCCTTGTCGCTGATCGGACAACCCAAGTTTGCAGCAGACTTTAAGCACTTTGACTGGGTGAATCCCGATGCCCCAAAAGGCGGACTGCTCCGCGTTGCAGCAATCGGCTCATATGACTCGTTGAACCCGTTTACGTTCAAGGGCGATCCGGCAAGCGGCATTAGCTCGCTCGTTTATGAATCGCTCATGGCGACAAGTTTTGATGAGCCCTCAACCGAGTACGGGTTGATCGCTGAATGGGTGTCGTTCCCCGATGACCTCTCGTCAGCAACGTTCAAGTTGCGCGAGAACGCAAGGTTCCACGATGGCAAACCGATAACGGTTGAGGATGTGATCTTCTCGCTTGAAGCGTTGAAGAAGTCATCGCCCCAATTCAATCTCTACTACAAGAACGTCATCAACGCCGAGAAGACCGGGCCGCACAAAGTAACCTTCACCTTCGACATGGCCGGCAACCGAGAGCTGCCGCAGATCTTGGGCCAACTCCCGGTGCTGCCTAAACACTTCTGGGAAGCCAAGAACGAAAAAGGCGAGCCACGTGACCTGTCGAAAACAACGATGGAACCACCGTTGGGGTCCGGCCCCTATCGGGTTTCAAAAGTCGTTGCCGGTCGCGAGTTGGTCTATGAGCGAGTGAAGGACTATTGGGCAAAGGACCTGCCTTCACGCCGCGGCCTCTACAATATCGACACGATCCGATACATCTATTTCAAAGATCGCACGCCAGCGTTCGAAGCATTCCTCTCCGGTCAGATCGACTACTGGACAGAGACAAGCGCCAATGCCTGGGCAACGCGCTACAACACCGAGGCGGTGAAGAGCGGCGATATCAAAAAAGAGGCGTTGCGTGATGGCAGCGTCGCTCCCATGCAGGCGTTTGTGCTCAACACACGCCGCAAGCAGTTCGCTGACCCTCGCGTACGTCAAGCTTTGAATTTGGCGTTCAACTTCGAAGGCCTGAACAAGTCCCTCTTTTACGGCATGTATCAGCGTGTCGGCAGCTACTTCGACAACTCCGAGTTGGCTGCCAAGGGATTGCCTGAAGGGCGCGAACTAGAAATTCTAACGAAGTTCAAGGATCGCCTGCCCGCTGAAGTCTTTTCGACTGCTTGGAAAAACCCCAAAAACGAAAGCTCAACGGATTTCCGAAAGAACCTGCGCAAAGCAATGAACCTGATGCGCGAGGCTGGATGGCAGTCCAAAAATGGCAAACTCGTCGATGCAAGCGGCGAACAGATGAAAATCGAATTTTTGATCGTCGTCGATGCGTTCAAGCGTATCGTCAACTCTTACAAAGCTGATCTCGAAAAGCTTGGCATTGCGGCGTCCGTTCGCTTGGTCGACTCCAGCCAATACACCCGCCGTCTTGAGAACTTCGACTTCGACGTCGTCGTCGGCAGCTTCCGTCAATCCCACTCACCTGGAAACGAACAGCGAGAGTTTTGGGGAACAGCTGCGGCAGCAAAGAACGGCTCGCGGAACCTCATCGGGATCAAGAACGAGGTCGTTGACGAACTGATCAAGCTTTTGGTTCGAGCAGACACCCGCGAAGAAGTCGTGTCAGCAACACGCGCGCTCGATCGCGTCCTGTTGTGGAACCATTATCTCGTCCCGCAATGGCACTTCCCATACGACCGGCTCGCAACGTGGAACATTTTTGGACGTCCCGAAAAGTTGCCAAAGCTTGCACCTGCCGCCGTTATTGCGACGTGGTGGATCGACGAGGAAAAGGCCAAGAAGTTCGAGAGCCGCCGCGGGATGTAATTCGATAGCTGGAGCTTGCTAGGCTGGACCCTTTCGCGACGTGCCCCGCCTCTTATGGGAGACCTGATGATTTTATTTCGAACGGCTGGTTTTTTGGCCTGGGCGATGGCCGTTTTCGTCGCCGCCTCGGCTAGTTTGCCCTCACCCACTTTCGCTGAAGGCGGCAAACGTAGCCACGGGCTCTCCGCTTTCGACAACCTGAAGTATCCCGCCGACTTTAAACACTTCGATTACGTCAATCCCGAAAGCCCCAAAGGCGGCCGTATATCGATGATCGGCACCGCGGGCCTTCCCACCTTCGATAGCTTCAACAACTTCCTTGTCAAAGGCGATGCTGCGCAGGGGCTTGAATATCTCTACGATACGTTGATGGCGCGTGCGCATGATGAGCCCGATGCTGTCTATGGCTTGATCGCCCATTCCGCCGAACTCGCCGCTGATAAGATGTCGGTGACGTTCTTTCTGCGACCTGAAGCTCGCTTTGCAGATGGCACGCCGGTGACCGCAGACGATGTTGTGTTCAGCTTCGATGCGCTGAAATCCAAAGGCCACCCAATCTATCGCTTCAGTTTGCGCGATGTCACATCGGCAGAAGCGATTGATAAGCTGACGGTGAAATACACCTTCACCGGCAACCTCGTTAGGGACCTTCCCCTGACAGTCGCAACGCTGCCGGTTTTGCCAAAATCGTTCTATGACAAGAACCCCTTCGAAGACACATGGCTGGTGCGACCGCTCGGTTCTGGTCCTTACGAGCTTGCCGAATTCAAGCCCGGCACATTTGTAACCTACAAACGCCGCGAGGATTACTGGGGCAAGGACTTGCCGGTAAACCGAGGCCACTACAATTTCGATGAGCTGCGCTACGAGTATTACCGTGACCGGACAGCCGAACTACAGAACCTTCTCAACGGAACCTTCGATCTTCGCGAGGAATTCACGTCCGTCGATTGGGCCACGGCCTACAACGTTCCGCCCGTGAAAGATGGCCGCATTCTACGCAAGACATTGCCGGACGAACGTCCTTCAGGTGCGCAGGGCTTCATGATCAACACGCGCCGCGACAAGTTCAAAGACCCACGCGTCCGCAAAGCCCTCGATTACGCCTTCGATTTTGAGTGGACCAACAAAAACCTCTTCTATGAGCTCTACGTGCGCACAGCGAGTTTCTTCGAAAACTCCGATATGAAGGCACAAGGAAAGCCGTCGCCCGAAGAGCTTGCCCTACTCGAACCGTTCCGCGATCAACTGCCCAAGGAAGTCTTCGAAGACGTCTATACACCGCCCGTCAGTAGCGGAAGCGGAAAGGACAGAAAGCTTCTGCGAGAAGCCGACAAGCTTCTGCGGGAAGCAGGATGGACTGTAAAAAACCAAAAACGTGTCAACGCCAAGGGCGAAGTCATGAAGATCGAGTTTCTTCTCTTCTCCAAGGCATTCGTCCGTATCGTCAATCCCTATGTTGAAAACCTCGGCCGTCTTGGCATCGATGCCAACGTTCGTTTGGTCGATTCCGCCCAGTATCAGCGCCGCGTGAAGGATTTCGATTTCGACATCACCACGCGCCGTTTCGTCCTGCGCCTGACGCCGGGCTTGGAGATGATCAACTACTGGGGCTCTGCAACCGCCCGCACGCAAGGCAGCCTGAACCTCGCTGGTATCTCTGACCCGGTCATCGACAAACTCATCGACAAGGCATTGTCTGCGAAAACCCGTGCTGAACTCGTTGCTGCCGCACGCGCCATTGACCGTGTCCTGCGCGCCGGTCATTACTGGATTCCGCATTGGTACAAGGCGTCCCACCACATGGCCTTCTGGGACAAATTCTCGTGGCCCAAAGTTAAACCCAAATATGAGCGTGGGATTATCGCGACATGGTGGTATGACCAAGAGAAAGCTGGCAAATTGCAAGCGCGTTAGTATACAAAAATCGCCAGCCGCCCAGCTGGCACCTCCGCCACATTGTTCCAGCGTCATGCAAACCAACTGCAACTGATCAGAAAACGCAAAACCAATGGCCGCATATCTGCTTAAACGCCTGGCGCTGATTCTGCCGACGATGTTCGGCATCATGCTGGTCAGTTTTGTTGTGATCCAGTTTGCTCCTGGCGGACCAGTTGAGCGGATTATTGCCCAGGTGCAGGGCCATGACGCGTCGATGACGGGCCGCATCACGGGGGCAGGCGGAGACGGTTTCGAAGGCGGCGGCACCAGCCAATTGGGACAAGGGTCGGCAGAAGCAGGCTCGAACTACCGCGGCGCGCAGGGGCTCGATCCAGAGTTCATCAAGAGCCTCGAAGAGCAATTTGGCTTCGACAAACCCGCCCATGAGCGCTTTGCCCTCATGATGTGGAACTACCTGACCTTCAATTTTGGCGAAAGCTATTTCCGCGACACGCCAGTCCTCGAATTGATCCAGGAGAAGCTGCCAGTATCAATTTCGCTCGGCATCTGGATGACGCTTCTGGCCTACCTCATCTCGATCCCACTCGGCATCCGCAAGGCGGTCCGCGACGGAGAGCCGTTCGATGTATGGACGTCCGGCATCTTGGTTGTCGGTTACGCGATACCCGGGTTCCTTGTGGCCGTCTTGTTGTTGGTCGTCTTTGCAGGATCGTCGTTCTTCCAGTGGTTCCCGTCGCGCGGACTGTTCTCGGATAACTGGGAGAGTTTGTCGCTATGGGGCAAGATTGTTGACTACTTCTGGCACTTGGCTTTGCCGCTGACTGCAATGGCGCTAAGCGCGTTTACGACGACCGCGTTCCTCACCAAAAACTCGTTCCTTGATGAGATACGCAAACAGTATGTGCTGACTGCGCGTGCCAAGGGTTTGAATGAAAGCCAAGTCCTTTACGGCCACGTTTTCCGCAATGCCATGCTGCTGGTCATTGCCGGATTTCCCGCCGCATTCATCCATGCGTTCTTTACAGGCTCATTGCTAATTGAAACGATCTTCTCGCTCGACGGGTTAGGCCTTCTAGCGTTTGAATCTATCGACAAGCGAGATTATCCGGTCGTCTTTGCGACCCTTTACATCTTTTCGCTCCTAGGGCTCGTTGTGAATTTGATCTCCGACTTCGTCTATACCCTCGTCGATCCACGTATCGACTTTGAGAGCCGGGAGGTCTGAGCCGATGGACGCCCGAACGAATGAAACGACCCCCGGCGCTTCCATGGCACGAACCCAGGTTCACGGCGGACCACGCACGCTTGGCTCTAGACTGTCAAACTTCTTCAGCTTGTCTCCAATCAACCAGCGCCGCTGGCAGAACTTTAAAGCCAACCGTCGCGGTTATTGGAGCTTGTGGATCTTCCTAGCGCTGTTTGGCATGTCGTTGTTTGCCGAATTCATCGCGAACGACCGCCCGATCCTCGTGAGCTACAAAGGCGAACTCCTCGCGCCGGTATTGATCGATTATCCGGAATCCAAGTTTGGCGGCTTTCTGGCCGTCACTGATTACCGAGACCCGGTCAACATTGAGGAGATCGAAGCTAACGGCTGGATGTTGTGGCCGCCGATCCGTTATTCCTACAACACCATCAATCGGGACTACCCCCGCCGCGAAGCCGAAGATGGCTTATGTCTGGGCTACCCGTCACCACCGCCATGGGCGACCAGTCAACCCTATTGCAAAGCTCCTGACGATCAGATGGAGCGTTATAACAGCATCTGGAACACGAATTGGCTCGGCCTCGATAACCAAGGCCGCGATGTTTTAGCCCGCGTGATTTACGGGTTCCGAGTTTCCGTGATCTTCGGCCTGCTGTTGACCATCCTGTCCTCAATCATCGGTGTCGCGGCAGGCGCTGTTCAGGGGTATTTCGGCGGTCTAACAGACCTCATATTCCAGCGCTTCCTGGAGATTTGGTCATCGATACCGTCGCTGTTTGTTTTGATCATCATTTCGTCAGTCTTGGTGCCCGGCTTCTGGACGCTTCTGTTCGTCTTGCTGCTCTTCCAGTGGGTAGCGCTCGTCGGTGTCGTGCGCGCGGAGTTCTTGCGCGGCCGCAATTTCGAGTACATCAAAGCTGCCCGAGCGCTGGGCCTGTCTGACACCACGATCATGTGGAAGCATCTGCTGCCGAACGCCATGGTCGCAACGTTGACCTTTCTGCCATTCCAATTGTCCGGAAGCATCTCGGCACTCACAGCGCTCGACTTCCTCGGCCTCGGCTTGCCACCCGACTCTGCTTCGCTTGGCGAATTGCTCTTGCAGGGTAAGAAACACCTGGAAGCCCCATGGCTCGGCCTGACAGGGTTCTTCACATTGGCGATTATGCTGTCGCTTCTCATCTTTATCGGCGAAGCCGTCCGCGATGCGCTCGATCCGCGCAAGACCTTCAATTAGGGAGACAGGCCGATGAAAACCCTCGAAACCCTATTGCAGGCGCGCAATCTATCGGTCGCCTTTACGCAAGGCGGCAACACGACGACAGCGGTCGATCGCGTCTCCTTCAAAATCGGCCGCGGCGAGACCGTCGCATTGGTTGGCGAGTCGGGCTCTGGAAAAACCGTATCTGCGCTCTCAATCCTTAAGCTGCTGCCTTACCCGGCCGCGAGCCACCCCTCGGGCGAGATCTTCTTCCAGGGGCGTAACCTGCTTGCAGGCACCGAGGAAGAGTTGCGCGAAATCCGCGGCCGCCGGATCTCGATGATCTTCCAGGAGCCGATGACCTCGCTCAATCCGCTGCACACCATCGAGAAGCAGGTCGGCGAGGTGCTCAAAATTCACCGCGGATTGGCAGAGGATGATGTTCGCACGCGCGTTCTTGAATTGCTGAAAAAGGTCGGCATCCGCGATCCAGAGCGGCGGCTTGGTGCCTTTCCACATGAGTTGTCAGGAGGACAGCGCCAACGCGTGATGATCGCAATGGCGCTCGCCAACGAGCCCGACTTGCTAATTGCGGACGAGCCAACCACAGCGCTTGACGTCACCATCCAGGCTCAGATCCTCGAGCTTCTAAAGGAGCTCAGCCGCGAGATGGGTATGGCCATGCTGCTAATCACCCACGATCTCGGTATTGTCCGCAAGATGGCGCAACGCGTGTACGTCATGAAGTCGGGCGAGATCGTCGAAGAGGGCGTGACCGAAGACATCTTTACCGACCCACAGCATAGCTATACGCAGCACCTGTTAGCCGCTGAACCCAAAGGGATGCCGGAGCCGTTTGATGCGAGCGCGCCCGTCGTCGTTGAAACCGAAGACTTGAAAGTCTGGTTTCCTATCAAAACGGGTTTGCTCAAGCGGACAACCGATCACGTGAAGGCCGTCGACGGTATCTCGCTTGCGTTGCGCGAAGGCCAGACGCTTGGCGTAGTTGGCGAGTCAGGATCGGGCAAAACGACACTCGGCTTGGCGATTTTGCGTCTGGTTTCGTCCACGGGCCGCATCGTCTACATGGGTAACGCGATAGATGCCTATTCTTCAAAGCAGATGCGCCCGCTGCGTAAAGAGATGCAGATTGTTTTCCAGGACCCCTATGGCTCGCTGTCGCCGCGATTGGCGGTAGGGCAGATCATCGAGGAAGGGCTGATTATCCAGCAGCCCGGCTTGTCCTATGAGGAGCGCCGCGACCGTGTTGGTCAGGCCCTATCTGAAGTCGGCCTCGAGCCTGAAGCCCAAGACCGTTACCCTCATGAGTTTTCCGGCGGCCAGCGTCAACGCATCGCAATTGCCCGAGCCATGGTCCTTGAACCCAAAATGATCATGCTCGACGAGCCGACCAGTGCCCTCGACATGAGCGTTCAGGCACAGATCGTCGATTTGCTGCGCGGCCTTCAACAAAAGCGAAAGTTGGCCTACCTCTTCATCAGCCATGACCTGCGCGTTGTCCGCGCTTTGTGCAATTACGTTCTCGTCATGCGCGGCGGTAAGGTTGTCGAGGAAGGCGCTGCCGAAGACATCTTCCAAAACCCTCAAGAGTCCTACACTCAGGCGCTCCTGGCGGCAGCATTCAACCTCGAAGTCGCTCACCAGGCAGAACTGTTAGATGCCTGAGCGGGGTTGTCGAACACCGCCTAAACCTGTGAAGATCCGCCCCATCGAACAGTGTTCGGTACCGCTCGCACGTTCAATCGACGAGTGAACGAGCGGGTTCGCGCTGCGTCAGCTCGCAACCGTTCGCTGGCTATCTTCAACCAGGGGCAGGACAAAACCAATGGGATTGCTAACTGAATTCCGAGACTTTGCAGTTAAAGGCAACATGGTCGACATGGCCGTCGGCATCATTATCGGCGGCGCTTTTGGAACGATCGTCAAATCGCTCGTCTCCGACGTGATCATGCCGCCGATCGGTCTCGCGCTGGGTGGCGTCGACTTTTCCGACATCAAGCTGACCTTGGCCGCCGCAGCTGAAGGCAAGGAAGCCGTAACAATTAACATCGGCACCTTCATCAACAACGTCATCAGCTTTTTGATCGTCGCCTTTGCCGTGTTCCTTCTGGTCAAAACAGTCAATTCGATGCGTAAGCAGTTTGAAGAGGAAGAAAAGGCAGCTCCTCCTCCTGAGCCGACAACAACCGAGAAGCTGCTGACCGAGATCCGCGACTCCTTGCAGAAGTAACCGACGACGGTGGCTCTCGCCGCCGCAAGAATGGAAAGTAATTGACACTTTGGAGCGGAGATCTCTCAGGTCTCCGTTTTTTCGTCTGGGAGCGATCGCCTCCAAACGGCCCAATCGCACTAACCCGCTGGTACTAGCGTTACAATCGCTCCACACGACCACTGTGGAATTGACTCTGGCAGGCAATTCAACTTTCAAAACACCATAAGTCATGTATAAGACTAACCAACCCGAAGCTTCGCATCTAACCGCATCGACCCCGGCTCTGCTGCGCGTCGATGTGATTGCTCAAGTTCGGTGAACAGCCCGGTTCCATACCCTACGGAGACGCCTGACGATCAACGAACCCAGGAACGCAAACAAAATTCGCTTTGGCTCCAAATCGGTTTCCGCCGTTCGACTCTCGCCGTAACGCGTTCCAAAGGAAATCGCGCTATAAAGCAGTAATCACTGAGGCGCTGCGCCAAACAGCAGACAAGCTGACTATTCAAGAGCTTCGTTGGCTATGATGACCAAACAGCCATGATGAACCCCAATAGGCCCCACCCAACGGCCGCAGTCGGACGGCGTTAATGACAGTCTACCTCCCGATCGCCGAAATGCCCATTAACGTCCTGGTCTTCCTGGCCATGGGCGGCGCGGTTGGGTTTTTGTCGGGGATGTTTGGCGTCGGCGGTGGGTTCTTAATGACCCCGCTCCTGATCTTCTCAGGCATTCCGGCTGCTGTCGCCATTGGAACTGAGGCAGCCCAGATCGTAGCTTCTTCCGTCTCGGGCGCCCTCGCCCAGTATCAGCGCCGCAATGTCGATATAAAAATGGGCGTGGTGTTGTTAAGCGGTGGTTTGGTCGGCTCTGTTTTTGGGGTTCAACTCGTCAAAGAGCTTCGCGAACTCGGCCAGTTCGAGCTTTTTGTCTCGATCGCATATGTCGTGTTCCTCGGGATCATCGGCACGTTGATGATGATCGAAAGCTTGAACACGATGCGCAAGGTGCGTGCCGGGGGGCATAGTTCCGTGCGCCGCTCAGGCCAGCATAGCTGGATCCACGGCCTGCCCTTCAAGATGCGCTTCCACCGCTCGAAGCTTTACATCTCAGCCATTCCGCCGCTTCTGCTAGGGGCTTTTGTGGGCCTTCTCGGCGCTATTATGGGTGTTGGCGGTGGTTTTATTATCGTGCCCGCGATGATCTACCTGCTGCGCGTGCCAACCAACGTGGTCGTCGGCACGTCGCTGTTCCAGATCTTGTTCGTGACCGCCGGGACGACCATCCTGCATGCGGTGCAGAACTACACCGTTGATATCGTTCTGGCGCTGATCCTGATGATCGGTGGTGTGATCGGGGCCCAGTTCGGCGCGGTGGCCGGACAGCGCCTTCAGGGCGAACAACTTCGCTTCCTGCTGGCCGGTCTCGTGCTCCTCGTGTGCGCTCGCGTTGCCTGGAGCCTTGTTGTGATGCCTGACGAGCTGTACTCCATCGCGCAAAGCGTGGGAGGGCACTGATGGCAGCGACCGACTCGACATTCCATAAGGTCGCGCAGCACCTGTCGCTAGCTTGGCGAAACCTACTGTCGCTGCGCAAGCGCGACATGCGCCGTGCCTTAACCGGACGCAACGCCACCATTGCTTATGGTGCAGCCATCGTCGTGGTCCTGATCTGGATATTTGGCGGCGGCGACGTCCTACAAAAAACCACAAGTGACCTTCTCGAAAAATACGCGCCACCGCAGTCGTCAATCGTTGTGCAGAAATCAGACGAGGACGGTGTCAAACGACACGCCGCCGTCGATCCTTCACGTGACGGTCAGGACCGCCCGCGCACCGGAGATGACCCGAAAGCCGACGGTGAAACGCAGCCGATCATCAAACCAACCGATAATCCGCAGTATCAGGAAAGTGTTGAAGTTGATGTCTCGGCCAAGTCGGTGGCGATCACGGCCGGGTTCAGTGGCCAGCGCATTGTTGTCTTCGGTGCGGTTCACAAGTCACTTCAGATCTCTGCCGAGCAAGAACTCTACGACGTCATCGTTGTCCTGGAAGGCACCAAAGCACCACTGGTTACACGCCGCAAATCAAACGTTGGAGGCCTTTGGATCAACACCGACTCGCTAAAGTTCGCGCGGGTCCCCAGCTACTACACGATTTCGTCGACGCGACCGATCCGAGAGATTTCGACGCCAATCGTATTCGATGCTTACAGCATCGGCTTCGAACACGTAAGAATGGACGTGGCGGATGGCAAAAAAACCGACTTTTCTGAAGCAGAGCTCCGCAAGTTCCGCGACGCCATTATTCGGCTGAAGGCCAAAGAAGGCCTCTATCAGAAAAAGGAAGACGGCGTCACGTTCATTGGCAGCGCACTCTTCCGGACGTCAATCGATCTACCAGCCAACGTTCCAATCGGGAACGTGATCGCCCGAACCTATCTTTTCCGAGATGCCGAACTGATTGCGCAAAACACGGTGACGGTTGCGTTGGAGCGTCAGGGTATCGAGGCGATCCTGCACGACTTCGCCTTCGATTATCCGCTCCTTTACGGCATCTTCGCCGTGTTGGTGGCTGTTAGCGCAGGATTGGCTGCATCCGCTGCTTTCAACCGGGGCAAGTAGCAGCCCAACCGGTTTGTTGGACTAGAGCTACAAAGGTGGATGTCGCGACCACGATGCGGTAACGCAAACGCGCGCTAAGCTGCGATCCCCTCGCTCTCAGTCTTCTCGCAGCAGTCGCGTTGCAACAGGATAGATCCCGTCCTGCCCGAGCATCCATACGGCAAACGACTGCTGACCGAAAAGTGGATCGAAGGCTTCGTTGAGAACATTAAGCCCACCGGCATATGACCCAAAAGCAGGCATCACTAACCGCTGACCGTTACCAATAAAACAGGGGCGCCTGAGCGAGTAGCCATCCTTCACCATCCGCGCTGCGGGATGAAGATGCCCTGCGACCTCATGCGTCGTCCAAGCGCCGCGCGGTTCATGCCGCAACGTAATACCTTCAACCGTGATCTCAGTTGCCGTATATCCGCCAAGCCAGCTGGCAATCTCAGGGTCGTGATTGCCCAAAACCCAGATCCATTCGCACGCCTCTTGCAGGATGCGCAAAGTCTCTTTGTCATGGGCAGCCATACGTTCAGCAGCTTCACGGTCGTGGAAGCTATCTCCCAGCGCAATCACCGTCTTGGCTTTAGTGCGGTCGATGGCCTGCGCCAATCGTTTCAGCGTTTCACGAGTATCGTAAGGTGGCAGGAACTGACCATGAACGGCAAAAGCAGAGCCCTTCTCCAAATGCAAGTCAGCAATGATCAACGCCTTCTCCGATGGCCAAAAAAGCGCACCGGACGGATCTGCGACAAACGACTTGCCACAGATGGAAATATTCTGCCGGGAGAAGTCCGGTTCCTTCGGCAGATCCTTTTCGATGCGTAGAAGGCCCAAAGCGCACGTCCTGAAGAATCAAAAACCTGACAGCGAAAACTAGCTGCGAACGCCTAAGAAATACATCGCTTGGCTAAGCTGTTCCACGCGAATCTCCTGATCGGCCAATGTGTCTCAGCAAGACGTGGCGCGACAGTGCCAGCCGTTAAACAGTTGCTTCCCGGATCAGATCCTTGGCGGCCTGCCGAAGTAGATCCTCACGCCCCACGTTTCCGACCGGCTCGACACCGATTTCGAGCAGAATTGGCACGGAGAGCGGCGAGACCCGCTCAAGCGCAACATGATGGATCGCGCCACGAATGCGCCTCAGAAAATCACCAAGCCGAGCAATATCAAGTAACCCTGTGGCAGCATCGGCGCGGGCAGCTTCGATCAGAATATGGTTCGGCTCATGCTTTTGCAGGACGTCGTAAATGAGATCGGTCGACATCGTGACCTGACGGCCCGACTTCTCGCGCCCAGGGTGTTTACGTTCAATCAGACCGGAAATCACAGCGCAGTATCTGAATGTCCGCTTCATAAGCGAAGATTCGGCCAGCCACGCTTCAAGATCGTCGCCCAGCATGTCTTCTTCGAACAAAGCCTCAAGCGACGTTTCACCAGAAGTAACCATCGCGCCGATATCCTTGCGCCCCCAGATCGACAAACCGTAGTCGTTAGCCACAAACCCCATCGGCATGGCACCGGCGCGTTCCAGCCGACGGCTAAGCAGCATGCCCAGCGTTTGGTGAACAAGCCGGCCTTCGAAGGGGTAGGCGACAAGATGATAGCGGCCCGCGCGCGGAAAGGTTTCAATCAGCACCGCCTCAGCACGCGGAAGTTCTGAGCGTTCGACCTGCAGCCTCAGCCAATCGGCAACAGGTAGGGGAAGCCTCGCCCAATCGGCCTGCTCTTCCAATAACGTGCGCACACGCTCCGCCAGATGCGTAGATAACGGAAACTTGCCCCCTGCGTAACTTGGAACAATCGGATCATTCGCATGCGCCCGCGAGACAAAAGCTTCCGTCTCCCGCAAGCCCTCAAACCGTAACGTCTCACCTGCGAAAACGAACGCGTCACCGGGGGTCAGCTGCTCGATGAAGTATTCCTCGACTTCACCGAGAACACGGCCTCCGATCAGACGCGCCGAAGTTTTGCTGTTGGCGCTCCGCATCCCACGGCGACCGACCAGCCGTACTTTCAGCATCGGGCTTTCGACAATCGTTCCGGCGTTCATGCGATAAGCCTGTGCGACTTTCGGATTTGCCACCCGAAGCCGTCCATCTGGCTCAGCGCGAATTTTAGCAAACCGGTCGTAGGCTTTCAGTGCGTATCCGCCATTCGAAACAAAATCGAGAATACGTTGAAAAGTGCTGCGGTCGAGATACGCATAAGGCGACGCGGAACGCACCTCCTGGAATAGCTCTTCAGGATCGAACGGCGCTTGGCAGGCCATCCCCAACACATGCTGTGCTAGAACATCAAGCGCGCCGGCCCGTGATAACGCAACATCTTTGACCCCAGCATGCGCCGCATCAAGAGCTGCCCGGCATTCCAACACTTCAAATAGATTACCCGGCACCAAAAGCGCCCGGCTCGGCTCATCAATTCGGTGATTGGCGCGCCCGATTCGCTGCAACAACCGGCTCGAACCTTTCGGCGCACCGACGTGAATCACAAGATCGATATCGCCCCAGTCGATCCCCAGATCGAGCGTTGATGTTGCCACCACAGCATCGAGCCCACCGTTCGCCATTGCCCCTTCGACTTTGCGCCGCTGATCCGCGTCGATTGAGCCGTGATGTAAACCGATCCGCAAGTTCTCGTCGTTTATGCGCCAAAGCTCCTGAAAGACGAGTTCAGCTTGGCTCCGCGTATTGACGAAGATGAGCGTCATCTGATGTCGTTGGATCGCGGTGTAAATCGCGGGCATCGCATAGCGTGCGGTGTGCCCCGACCACGGCACCGGGTCTTGATCTTCCAGGATCGAAATTTCGGGCTTTGCGGCGCCATCCGTTACGACCACATCAGAAAGCGTTGTGGCACGCTCCGGCTCAGACTGCCCAACCAAATACGCCCGCAACTCACTCGGTCGCGCGACAGTCGCTGATAACCCGATTGTCATAAGCTCCGGCGAGAGTTGCCGCAGGCGAGCTAAATCGAGCGCCAGAAGATCGCCACGTTTAGAACCGGAAAGTGCGTGGAGTTCATCGAGGATGACCGTGCTGAGATCGGCAAACAGATAAGGTGCATCGGGATGCGCCAACAACAGCGCAACTTGTTCCGGCGTCGTCAGAAAAATGGCAGGAGGCTTGGTACGTTGACGTGTGCGGCGGCTCGCCGGTGTATCTCCCGTGCGCGTCTCAGCCGTGATTTTGAGCCCCATCTCTTTCAGCGGGGTATCCAGATTGCGCGCAACATCGACACTCAGCGCTTTGAGTGGCGAAACGTAAAGCGTGTGCAGTCCCGCGCCTTTCCAGTCCTTCGGAGACCGCGTTGAGAGGTCAACAAGGCTTGGTAGAAACCCCGCGAGTGTCTTGCCGGCACCGGTTGGTGCAATGAGAAGCGTCGACGCGCGGGACTGGGCTTTCTCCAACAATGCGAGCTGATGCGGACGCGGGTCCCAGCCTTTACTGGAAAACCAGTCTGCAAACGTATCTGGCAGCAAAGCTTTTTCGGCAGGTCGCTTGTCCGCTTTCGCCCGCTTCGGAGTTGCGCTTTTTCTGGCTGAACGTTTTTTCGACGGCGGCTTCGCCATTCACACACTCAACTCGTTCTTCAAGAGGAAGCCTACACAGCCAACACCAAACCACTTACTCGATGCTAACACCCGACACAAAGGTCGCCACAGCGCACCTGCCATGTTAAAGCGCAGATTTACAAGCACGCTACCGCTGAGACCTCCTCGCCTAAGACGTCGGCGGATCGCAGATCGAACATGAGCGCTAAAATGGATCGTAACACGTTATTTGGCGGCAATCCCTTTGCCATTGTCATCCGGCTTGTCCTGATATCTATCGTCGTCGGGATCATCCTGTCAGCGCTGGGTATTACGCCGCGGAACTTGTTCTATCATCTCAATCTGCTGGCCGACCGCCTCTACCAACTCGGCTTTGGCGTTTTTGAGAACCTCCTCGGTTACATGATCCTTGGCGCCATTGTCGTGGTCCCGATTTGGTTAGTCGCGCGCGTCTTTGGCGCATTGAATGGCGACAAAGGTTCCGGCGATAAGGATGCCTGAGAAGAGACCCGCAGGTAGCGCGCAGGTCACCCACAAAGACGTCCTGGCAATAGCGCTGCCGATTATTGCGTCCAACATCTCCACGCCACTGATCGGCATTGTTGATACGGCCGTGCTCGGTCAGCTGCCTGGTGCCCATCACATCGGCGGTGTCGCACTCGGCGCGACAATCTTCACGTTCCTGTTCTGGGCCTTCGGTTTCTTGCGCATGGGCACGACCGGCCTAACCGCACAAGCTTTCGGTGCCGACAACAAAGGCGAAGTTGGCGCGGCGCTCGAGCGGGCTCTAGGTATCGCGCTCGTTGCCGGCATCCTGCTGATCCTTTTCCATTGGCCGCTCAAATCTCTCGCGCTGGGCTTCGCCGAAGGAAGCCGCGCGGTCGAGAACGAAACCGCTGACTATTTCGATATACGCATCTGGAGCGCCCCGGCAGCTCTTGCCAATTACTGCCTTGTCGGTTGGTTTATCGGACTGCAGCGTGCCCGCACCGCGTTAGCGTTGCAGATCTTTTTGAACGGACTGAACGCGGGCCTCGATGCGCTCTTTGTCCTCGAATTCGGTTGGGGTGTCGCGGGCGTCGCCTGGGGCACCCTGATTGCTGAAGTCGCAGCAGCCGTCGTCGGACTGGTAATCGCCTCGCGCATCGTTGACCGCTCGTTTGCGTTCCCGGCCCTGAAGCAAATCCGCGACCCAGAACAGCTGAACCGCGCGTTATCCGTCAACTCCGATATCATGATCCGAACCCTGGCACTGCTAGCGGCGTTTTCCTGGTTTACGATTCAGTCTGCACCAGCCGGTGACGCGACCTTGGCAGCCAACGCAGTTCTCATGCAGCTCGTTGGCTTCAGTGCACACTTGCTTGACGGTTTTGCATTTGCCGCAGAGACCCTGGTCGGCGCTGCTGTCGGTGCCAAAGCCAAAGATAGGTTCCGGCGCGCGGTGTGGTTGTCGTCAATCTGGGCCGCTTTAATCGCCATCGCGATATCCGCCATTTTGTGGCTAACCGGCGGTCTGATGATCGATGTGCTTACCGTGAACGTGGATGTCCGCCAATTCGCTCGCGATGCCCTACCCTACGCTGCGCTTATGCCTGCCATCGGCGTCGCGGCATATCAACTCGACGGCATCTTCATTGGCACAACCCGAACGGCCGACATGCGCAACATGATGGTGGTGAGCTCGGCGGCATTCTTTATGACCTGGCACCTCGCAGTGCCTGTGCTAGGGAATGACGGGCGCTGGATCTCTTTACTGGCCCTCAACATCGTTCGGGCGGGGCTGCTGTTCTGGCGTTACCCGGCATTACTCGCGGACGCCTTCCCTACTCAAGCGGCTGCCCGGCCCAATGCTCCGCTTGCCGACCGCTAAGTTCGCTGAGGGATTGAACTCCCTCGCGCTGACAAGTCTCTTCAAGGTGACGGTTGATCCGGCCGATCAGGCTTTGCCCCTCATAGATCAAGCCCGTGTAAAGCTGAATAAGGCTCGCCCCCGCCTCGATCTTGGAGAGCGCTGTTTCCGGGCTGTCGATTCCGCCAATTCCAATAAGAGGAATGTTACCACCTGTTGCCTGATACACGCGAGCGAGCATTGCCGTCGCGCGCGAAAAGAGTGGCCGACCGGACAGCCCGCCCGCTTCTCGCGTCACACTCGCAACAGCCCCAGGTCGCGTGATTGTCGTATTGGAAACGGCAATGCCATCCACATTATGCGCTATCAACCGGTCGCAGATCGGCTGCATGTCATCTTCGGCAATATCGGGCGCAATCTTTACGACAACCGGGCGCTGAGGTTTCCCCTCTGCGACGAGCGCGCTACGCCGATCCATGACGCGGCCAACGAGATCATCCAAGGCTTGCGGTGCTTGCAGGTCGCGCAATCCCGGCGTGTTCGGCGAGGAGATATTGACTGTGAAATAGCTCGCGACGTCGTAAAACGTTTCAAGCCCCCGAACGTAGTCAGCAGCTCGGTCTTCGCTATCCTTGTTAGCGCCGATGTTGACCGCAACGATCCCACCTTGCCTCGCCCGTGATTGCAGCCGCCTTAGCGCTGCGTCATGTCCACCGTTGTTGAACCCGAGCCGGTTGATGACAGCCCGCTCAGCGATCAGGCGAAAAACCCGTGGCGTCGGATTGCCCGATTGCGGTTTGGGCGTCACCGTGCCGATTTCCGAAAAGCCGCATCCCATAGCAAGCAACGCGTCCGGCACACGCGCGTCTTTGTCGAAACCTGCGGCAACCCCGAGTGGGTTCGGAAAATCAAGCCCAAACACGCACTGATGTAGAACCTTCGAACCCACTTTTTGCGCGTGCGGATGAAAGCCAAGTTCCAACGCCCGCAGCGTCATCTCATGCGCATCTTCCGGGGGCAGTGCCAAGAGCATTGGCTGAGAGAGTTTTGACAAAGCATCAAACATCACCGAAGCCCCTCCGGAATCTTTGGCACCCCGTCGGCGCCAAGCTCAAGAGCAACTATTTCGAGTGCTGCCTCGGTCGGTAGATCGGCATAGAGATGCGGAAAGAGTGCGCCACCACGCGACGGTTCCCAAACAAGTTTCTCACCGAGTGCATGTGCCTCAAACGAGACAAGCAAGAGGTTGCTTTGATCGCGAAAAAACTTCGCCGCAGTTCCTTGAAGCTGCTCAGCTGTCGAGAAATGTATGAACCCGTCGCGTCGGTCATCTGTCGAGCCGCGATAACTTCCCGCAGAAACAGCGTTTTCCCATTCGCTGCGGAGAAGGATCTTATACACGAATTTGTCGGAGTACTGAGATGGTGTCGTCAAGGAATGCCTATGCAATGTTTTGACTTGCAGGAGGATGCTCCTCCGCGGCATACTACCTCAAGCGCGGGGACCCCAAGTCTGATTAGTCGGCTCGGACCTTAAAACCAAAACATTACGATTGGCCAGCGGCACGAGTCTGTGGATCAGATCGGCATCTGCGAAAGCACCTTCGCACGCATGCCTATACTCCCTTTCTATCCCGCCCCATCCAAGGAAAGAATTTGGCAGCGATGTCACGTAAATACGTACACGTACGCGATGAACGCAATAAAGCGTTTCACTCCCTTAGGCTCTAAACTGGCGAAAGCAACTATGCCATCTATCGTCGACCGGAAGTAGCAGCGTCGACGCATAAACGACACTCAAACGACAACTGGGATCCCACCCAGGCAGTGAGCCCAAGTGATGAGTCATCCCCTACCCACAGCTTCATTGACGCTTGAGCAACTTCTTGCGGAATCCAATTGCTTCAGCGTTCCAATTTACCAGCGGCCGTACTCTTGGACAGCTGATGAAGCTGTCCAGCTTCTCGAAGACGTCAGCACGGCAGCGGGCCTCGGCGAGGATGCCGAGCCCGATAGCGATTACTTCCTCGGAACCATTCTGCTGCTCGAAACCAAGACACGAGGCGCGCCCGCAAAACCCGGAGCAACGGATCTCCGGGCGCTCGAAATTGTCGATGGCCAGCAACGCTTGGTAACGCTGACAATTTTAGCCTCTGTGCTACGCGAGCTGGAGACTGACACCGGCTCACAAACAGCTCTTCGGCTGGATTCTATTGTCCGGCCAAATTCGAATGCGAACGACCTTCCACGCACAAGACTCGCGTTATCAGAAAGCGACCAGAGGTTCTTTGCCGAGCACGTTCAACAACTTGGTTCCATCAAGCTAGAAGTTGAAGACCAGACGAAATTGAGCATTGGCCAAAAAGCGATCCTTACCGCTCGCAACAAGTTGCGGTCAGAACTGGATAATCTGACACTGGAGCAACGCTCCGAACTCGCAAGTTACCTTTGCGCGAAGTGCCATTTCGTTGTGGTCATCACCGCGGACATCGACAGTGCTCACCGCATCTTTATGATTTTGAATGATCGCGGGAGCCCACTTCTCAAGAAAGACATTCTGAAAGCGGAAATACTAAAGGCTATACCGGGGTCCGAACGGGAACGTGCATCCTTTGTATGGACCCAAACCGAACGGGCGCTCGGACACGAGATGGAGACGTTTTTGTCTCAGCTCCGGACCGTTCGCGGGCATGGTCGGCGCGATGTTATCGACGGCGTACGTCGTTTAGTTAAAGAGGTCGGCGGCGCAGCAGCTTTCATCGACACGGTTCTACAACCGCTTGGTCAGGCGTTTGCGCAAATTCTCAATGCGGATGCGGCGGCAAGTGCCGAACTCGATCCGGCCATCCGCCGCCCTTTGATCACGCTCCAGCGTCTGCCTGGACGCGATTGGGTGCCGGCTGCTCTGCTGGTCTTGACGAGGATCTCCGATCCATCAACTGCAGCGGCGTATCTCAACGAAATCGAGCGGGCGGCTTTCTTGCTACGCTTGTTGTGCCTGGGCGCGGGCAAACGTCAAACGCGGTTCATTAAGATCACGTCGGCATTGTCTGAAACCTCCCTTCCAGGCCCGCAAAGCTTGTTTGAGCCAAGCCAGGAAGAATTGCGAAAAATTTCCTTCAATCTGCGCTCGTTGCATGAGCGTAATGCGCAGATATGCAAAGCCTTACTGCTCCGGCTCAACGATGAAATCGAGCCCGCAGCGCTTAGCGCCAAGCCCTCTGACTACACGATCGAACACGTTCTACCGCAGCGTCCCAAAGCAACCAGCATTTGGAAGACGTGGTACCCCGACCCGGAAGTGCGCGCTGCAATGACAACGAGCCTCGGCAATCTCGTCTTGATCCCGCAAGGCCTGAACGATCTTGCACGCAACGACGAGTTTGCCCGGAAAAAAGAGGTCTACAGCTCCGGCAAATCAGGCACTAGGTTGTTAGAAAGTACAGCCGCCGTTTTGCGTAATGACACGTGGCAGGCAGATGCCGTACGACAGCGTGAGAGCGCGCTGATCAACCAGATGAACGCGATATGGCGGCTTAATCTGGAACCAGCACTTGATGGGGGGACACTCGTTTAGGAAGAGCTCGCCCAACTTCAATGATCCGTGCGGGCAAATGAAATTTGAATAGATTGGCGTCGTCGAAACACGAAACATGACCAGTACATTGCGAGCCGACGACGTAAGCGTCGAAGAACTTTTCAGCGGCAACCAGCTTTACGAGATCCCCGCGTTCCAGCGGGATTACTCCTGGACGGAAACCCAGGCGCAAAGTCTGCTTGACGACATCATATCGGCGGATGAGACAGCGCGCGAAGCGACTGAACAGATTCCGATGTTCCTCGGCAACATGCTTTTCGTTGAACCTGAGGATCCCGACCTTAGTTTGCGCTGCGCCCTCGTCGTTGACGGCCAGCAACGTCTGGTGACCTTAACGATTTTGTTGTGCGTCCTGCGGGACCAACTCACCGACCGTGATCTTGCCGATCGGCTTAATGCTCATATCTCGCTCCCCGCTACAGAGGAGGAGGCAGGACACGCGCGCTTCCATGTGCAGCCGCGAGCATCGGATGCGCGTTTTCTCCAGCACACAATACAGCGCATTGGCGCGACCCGTTTGCCGCGTGGCAAGGCCGACTACAAACCTGTGAACGAACCCCAGCGTCGAATGGAAGCGGTACGTGCCTACTTTGCGCACCGGATCAAGCAATTCGATCCCGAGCGTCAAGAGTCCGTGGCCCGGTTTACGCTTTCAAACTGCCGCGTGATGCGCATCTGGGCCCCGGATATCGACTACGCGTACCGCCACTTCCTCTCGATCCATAAGCCCGGCCTCCCGCTGCGGGAAGAGGACATCATTCTGGCCGAAGTCGTCGGTCCCTTGGCCATTGATCAACGTCGTCGATTTGACGTCATCATTGAGCAGATGACGCGTTACCGGGAGCCGCAGGCAAAAGGCAAACGCCAGGACAAGACCTTCTTTACCCATTTGGCCACCGCGCAACGTTGGAGCCGTAGCAACCGGATGATCACACTGCTTAAGCGTGTGGTTGCGCAAGAAGGTGGGCCGATGCAGTTCGCGAGCCGTATCTTTGAGCCCATGGCGGAAGCGTACTTGATGACGCGCGGAAACTGGCCCCGTGAAGCTCATAGCGAAGAGTTCTGGACCATCATTGACGGACTGCGTCTACTGGAGTGTTTCTGCGACAGCGAATGGGTCGCACCCGCCATGGTCGCGATTGCCAAACTAAAAGATGACGAGGTGCACCTTTGCGAGTTAATGCGCGCGCTCGACCGCCACGCATATATGCTGGCATTGACCCGCGCCACCGCTGAAGATCGCAGAAAATCCTATGAGCCCATTCTCGATCGGATGTGGCAGGCCAAGACGTTTCCTGCCACCGAAGACCTTTTCGCTGTCGACGAGCCGCGCCAGGTCGCTGCTGTTCGCAAAGCTGCTCTAAAGCTCAATGAAAGTACCGCCAACGGTCTCGACAAAGCGATCCTTATTCGGCTCGACGCGCATATCTCTGGCCGTCCAATTTCGCACTATCTGGATCTCATCGAAACGAAATTCACCGACGAAAAACGGCTAACGCTGGAGCACATTTTGCCAAACGGGCAGCAGCTTGCAAAGTCCAGTCCGTGGCGGACCGAATACGCGCAGTATCGTTACCGACGCGCCATGTCGAACACCATCGGCAATCTTATTTTGTTGGAACAAGACCGCAACAAAGCCGCAGGGCAAGCCGAGTTCGGCAAGAAAAAGCAGGCATACTTCAGTGGCGATAACCCCCATGATCTAGCCCTGACGGAGGCGGTACGCGAAGCATCCTCCTGGAACCGGCAGACACTGGAAGAGCGCTATCAGCAATTGATGAATGGGTTCCTTGAAGTCTGGCCGTTTGATGCCCCCATTCCCGAACTTCCAAATCCACCCGGAAGTGATGGCTCGTCACCGCCAGGATCTGGAGGTATTCCGCCCTTCCCAACGTCGCCTGCGGCGTCCAAAAGACCGATCCGCAAAACGATCGAACTTCCACCGCGCAAGCCACCGAACGGATCGGCTCAACACTAGCAGCTCCCGCTTTCCAGTGGCGCTCCGCAGCTCTAGAAGCATCTGCTCCGTGCTCGCATAGCAGAATGGTAAGGACGAAAGGCTTTTGGTTCAGCCGATTTGGGAGGATACGGATTGAGCGGCATCCGTCGTTAACCGAACGAGCCCGACAAGCGATTGCAACGAAAGGTGCATCGAAGTACCGTGGCGCTCCTTTCGCGAGTAAAAACCAGCACTAGGCGACATGTTGGACGGCACAACCATCATACTGATTGCTCTTGGATACTTGAGCGCGCTGTTTGTGCTGGCTTGGTATGGCGACCGGGCTTTAACGGTCACGAGCAGTCGTGGCCGCCCTATGATTTACGCGCTCACGCTTGCAACATATTGCAGTTCGTGGACTTTTTTTGGAAGTGTCGGGCTTTCAGCCGGCTCAGGCTGGGACTTTCTACCGGTCTATATCGGGCCCATACTGATGTTCACGCTGGGCTTGCCGCTGCTCGCCCGTGTCGTCAGGCTCGCCAAAGGACAGAATTCCTCATCGGTCGCCGATTTCATCGCGGCACGTTATGGCAAAAGCCAAACAGTGGCAGCGCTGGTAACCATGGTCGTGATCGTGGGAACGCTGCCCTATTTGGCTTTGCAGCTCAAAGCCATTTCCGCATCGTTTGATATCGTACTTTCCGGCACCGACGCCGTCGGCAAATCGGACGCGGGTTACTCCGATACGCCGTTTGTCATAACCATCGTCCTGATTGCATTCACCATTTTGTTCGGCACGCGTCACGTCGATGCGACCGAGCACCAGGATGGACTCATGCTAGCCATCGCAGCGGAATCTGTCGTTAAGCTCGTGGCTTTTCTCGCGGTCGGCCTCTTCATCGTGATCACATGGAATGGTGGCATTGAGGGTCTGTATAAAGATGCCCAAAACTCGCCAGCTGTTACCGAAGCGTTCTCAAAACCACTCAATGGCGGTACCTGGCTGACGGTTACATTCCTGAGTTTCGTCTGCGCGCTGCTGTTGCCACGTCAGTTTCACGTCGCAGTTGTTGAAAATAATTCTCCAGCCGAACTCAAACGGGCAGCGTGGGTCTTCCCGCTCTACCTTGTGCTCATAAATCTATTCGTCGCGCCGTTGGCGGTGGCTGGTTTGCTTACGTTCGCCAACACGGGCGTGAATCCAGACATGTTCGTCATGCACTTGTCGGTTGGTTCCGGCAGTCAGTGGCTCAGTACACTCGCGTTCATCGGTGGACTGTCAGCTGCCACAGCGATGGTCATTGTTGAGACGCTGGCGTTGTCGATCATGTTCTCGAACGGCGTCGTCTTCCCACTGATCCTACGCAACTCGGTTTCTGAAAAGATACCGCAGACCGACATGGCCGGACTTCTGTTGATGGTCCGGCGCGTTACGATCATCGTCATGATGCTGCTGGCGTTTGCGGTGTTCGTGGCGCTGGGCAAGGCACAGATCCTCTCTACCATAGGCCTGATTTCCTTCGCAGCGATTGCGCAAGTTGCACCTGCGTTTTTCTTAGGTCTCTTCTGGAAGCAAGGTACGGCGCGCGGCGCGATTGCAGGCCTCACGGTCGGATCGGTCTTATGGGCCTATACGCTATTGTTGCCTTGGATTGTGAAGGCCGGTTGGCTGTCTAGTGGCATATTAGAATACGGTCCGTTCGGCATTGCCATGCTGCGCCCGCAAGCCTTGTTCTTCTTATCCTTTGACCCATTGACTCATGGTGTCCTCTGGAGCATCGGGCTCAACGTCGCCACCTACATCGCGGTCTCGCTGCTCCAAACACCCGCCCCAGCTGAACGCCTCCAGGCGCATGTCTTCGTTGACGAAGACCATCGGGGGCCGGAGCCGCAGCCTCCCCTGCGCCTTTGGCGGTCATCGATCACGATCGGAGATTTGCAAGCTACTGTCGCCCGATATTTGGGACGTGACCGGGCCGAACGGTCGTTTCAGGACTACGCCTCAAGCCGCGGTGTGGCGTTGAATGTCGACGGCGAAGCAGACCTGCAGTTCGTGCGCTTTGCTGAACATCTTCTGGCAAGCTCAATCGGTGCGGCTTCCTCCCGTCTCGTTCTGTCATTGTTGCTGCGCCGAGAAAAAGTCACCGGCAGAAACGCCATGCAGCTGCTGGATGATGCCTCCGAAGCGCTGCAATACAATCGCGACCTTCTTCAATCCGCGCTTGATCAGGTTCGTCACGGCCTAAGTGTTTTTGACAAAGACATGCGCCTCATTTGCTGGAACCGGCAGTTCCGAATGATCTTGAACATCCCGCCTGAATTGGCCCGCGTAGGTGTTCCACTTGACCGCATTTTGCGCGCGCTCGCCGAACGTGGTGATTTTGGCCCCGGCGACACCGAGGAGCAGGTTGCAGATCGATTGCTCCGCCTTGCCGTCACCAAAGAAACCTTCCAGGAACCCCTGGCGAATGGTGAACGGACCGTCGAAGTGCGCACCAGCCCTATGCCGCAGGGCGGCATCGTGACGACGTTTTCTGATATCACCGACCGCGTCGCGGCCGCCTCCGCGCTAGCACGGGTGAATGAAACTCTTGAGCGTCGGGTCCGCGAACGCACTGCTGAGTTGCTAGATCTCAACGCAGCACTTGAAGAAGCCAAGGCCAAAGCTGATGCCGCAAACCTCGACAAGACCCGCTTTCTTGCCGCTGCCAGCCACGATGTGTTGCAACCGCTGAATGCCGCAAGACTCTATGCCACCAGCCTGACGGAGCGGCCACTTGATGACGGGTCTGCCGGGCTAGCCAAAAACGTCGATGCGTCACTCAATGCGGTCGAGGAGATTTTTTCTGCCCTCATCGAAATTTCGCGCATGGATGCCGGGCGCCTGAGCGTCGACATCGAGCCTGTGTCGTTAGCGGAAATGTTTGAGAAGCTACGCGTTGATTTTGAGCCGACGGCTAAGGAGAAAGGCCTCGACCTGCATATAGTACCGACGTCACTTTGGGTGCATTCTGATCGGCGACTACTGCGGCGCGTATTGCAGAACTTCGTCTCTAACGGCATCAAGTACACCCGGAAAGGGAAAGTCCTGCTAGGTGCACGTCGCAAGGGGGAAGAGGTTGTCATCCAGGTGCTCGACACAGGCCCCGGTATTCCAGAGGATAAGCGTGAGATCGTATTCCGGGAGTTCCAGCGTCTAGAAGGTGCTGGTTCGACTGAGTCTGGCCTTGGTCTCGGTCTTTCGATCGTTGATCGTATTTGCCGGATTCTGAGCCACCCAATCACCCTGTCTTCGAAGGCAGGCATCGGCTCCGCATTTTCCGTGACGCTGACACGAGCAGAAGCGCAGCAAGCCAAAGCGACCGTGGCCAAAGCCCCAACCCACCCAATGGCGACGCTGGCCGGATTCCAGGTCTTATGTATCGATAATGAGCCAGCGGTCCTGGCTGGGATGGAGAGTCTGCTCTCTGGCTGGAAATGCGAAGTCAAAACCGCTGCGAGCACGAGCGAGGCACTCAAGGTGGTCCAGCAAATGGGTGAAGTACCGGACATAATCCTGGCAGACTATCACCTGGATCTTGGAACCGGTTTGGAATCCATCAAGGCACTGCGCGAAGAGTATAGCAACCAGATCCCTGCAATCATCATCACGGCGGATCACACGCCGGAAGTCGAACGCATGATCCGTGAAGAGGAAGTGGGGCTACTTCGAAAGCCGCTGAAGGCTGCGGCTTTGCGTGCGCTTATGAATCGCATGCTGCAGAGCCAGCGCCCTGCAGCCGAATAACAGCGGTATGGAGTCTGGTGCTGTTGTTATGTGCTTGCAGCGCTTTGCCAGTCTCGGTTGTCGATCTTGTTGACTGCGATAACGGCTTGCGTGCGGCTGTCGACACCAAGCTTTTGCAAAATCGCCGAGACGTGAGCCTTGATCGTCGCTTCAGAGACCGAAAGCTTGTAGGCGATCTGCTTGTTGAGCAGCCCTTCACCGAGCATCATCAATACCCGAACCTGTTGTGGCGTTAGCGTCGAAAGCCGCGCCAGCACATCGGAGGTCTCTTCATCAAGTTCTTCTGAGAGGTTGATTTCAGGTGGGGTCCAAACTTCGCCACCCAGCACTTTTGTTACGGCTTCCCGGATCCGATCGATCGGTTGCGATTTAGGGATATAGCCAGACGCACCAAACTCAATGCTTCTTCGGATAGTGCCTGGGTCTTCATTGGCCGAACACACAACCACGGGGACTTCAGGATATTGGGCCCGCAAGAACATCAGCCCCGACAGACCCTGAACGCCCGGCATATTGAGATCGAGCAAAATAAGATCGACATCCTTATTGACCGAGAGCTGGTCGTTTAGTTCGTCAAGAGAACCCGCTTCTGTGAATTCGGCATCCATCGAAGCGCTAAGGGCCTGATTGAGGGCACCGCGGAAAAGTGGATGGTCGTCGACAATCGTAATGCGGTAGCCCGCCATTAACGCCTCCCTAGACGTTCGGAATGTTCATTTTTTGCCAACACCCGGCTCTCTACTGACGACGAACCGGAATACTTGTTCGCAAATCTGCAATGCAGAAGTCTTAGATCCGACACAGATCCGGAATTAAGCAACATGCTGTGCATTGTGGCAAGTTTGCCCTGCCCAGTCTCTTTGTTATCCATGAATAGTGAGTCGGAAGAAACCCCGATCTGGAAACCAAGGAATTTGCGACGGCCTAAAATATCTGACATTTATCAGTATTTTGCCGATCAGCAAAGCTCCATAAGCGAGGCACCCGATGATTGAGCGGAAAGAGCGCAAACCTTACTGGCGGCATACCAAGTGGCAAATGCTGGCGAGTCTGTTGCCATTCCTCCTAGTCTTGATCGTCCTGCCGCTCTATTCGGATGGCCTCAACCACAACAAGTTCTTGGGCTTTCCGTTAGGGTATCTTCTGTCTGCGCACGGCGTGTTTATCGTTTCGTTGATCACTGTTGGCGGCTTCGTCAATCGCCAGGACGCGATCGATCACTGGCACGGCGCCCACGAAGACAACTAACCACGAGCTAACACTTCTTCCGTATCGGTGCGAGGCATCTTCGCGACTCGCAAAGAGGTCATGAAACTCAAGATAAATACCAGGCCCGGACCCCATAGATGACGTTCACGCCGCGCGCCCGCCTCATCAACCCACGCCTCGGCATCTATTTCGGCATTTTCACGAGTGCATTCTGCGCACTTGTGCTTGTCCTCCTGATGCTTGAGCAGATGGGAGCATCGCGAGGCTTACTCAGCCTTCTCATATTGCTCGGGTCGTTCGCGGCGTTAATGACAATCGCAGTTGCGAGCGCAACGAACGACCCGTTGGATTTCTACGCTGCTGGGCGTCGTGTTCCTGCCGTCTATTGCGGTGTCGGCCTCGCAATCTCGACATTGGGCGCAACTGGCATTGCCTGCCTAACAGGTGCGTTCTTTATCGTCGGCTTTGATGTCTTTTGGATCCTATCGGGCGGCCTGGCAGGGTTCGTTGTCATGGCCGTTCTGCTTGCGCCATTCTTTCGAAAGTTCGGAACGTTTACGTTGCCGACCTACCTGGGTCGCCGGTTTGACAGCCGCAACATCAGGATCATCTCAGCAGCACTTCTTGCCGTTCCCACGCTTCTAATAATTGCCGCTGAAATCGGCATCGGTGCGAAAGCAATCGATTGGTTGTTGAAGCTGGGTCAGCCGATGTCTGTCGCAATCATGGCGGTTGCTGTCGCTTGTGGGCTCGTCTTTGGCGGAATGCGCGCGTTAACTTGGTCGAGTGTGGCAACCGCCGTGGCCGCAATTCTCGCCCTCGTCGTGCCCGTCGCAATTGTGGCCGTTCTGTTAGGATACCTGCCCGTACCCCAGTTCAGCCACGGTCCGCTAGTTAGGGCCGTCGGGCGGGCAGAAGCCGTCGCAGCAATCCCAATCGTCACCCAGCCCGGGCTCACATTCAACCTGCCGCACGATGGATTTCAAGCGGCAGTGAAACGATTTTACGAACCTTTCGGCTCTATTGGTCCGCTGGCCTACGCACTGGCGACGCTGACGACGATGATGGGTGTCGCGGCAGCACCCTGGGTATTGCCGCGCGTCGCGACGACACCTGGTGTCTATGAGGCGCGCAAGTCACTTGGCTGGGCTTGTTTCTTTTTCGGAAGCATCCTCGTCACCGCAATCACAATTGCTGCCTTTATGCGCCACTACTTGATGCAGGCCGTTGGCGGGTCGATCGCAGCACCGCCAGAGTGGTTGCGAAACCTAATCGCTGTGCGTCTCGCCGAAATGAATACGCGCGGAAACGAACTTGGAATGCCGAGCATTCTGTTCGACCGCGACAGCACCATTCTCGCACTGCCCTATGCTGCCGGCCTGCCTGAAGTGTTCGCGTTTCTTGCTGCCGTCGGTTTGGTCGCAGCCGCATTCGCTGCTGCCAGTGCCGCAACTCTGACCCTTGCTGGAACGTTGTCTGAAGACATCGTCAACGGTTTGGATTGGCAGCCGCCGGCGGCCAAACTACGCCTCGGCGTCGCCCGCATAATGATTGTACTTGTCGCCGTGTTTGGCGGCCTTGTGGCCCAGTTGGCGAGTGGCGACGCATTGAAACTGGTGTTGTGGGCCTTGGCATTGACAGCTTCAACGGGCTTTCCGGTTCTGGTTTCCTCAATCTGGTGGAAGCGCGTGAACCAGTTTGGGGCCCTGGCCGGGATCGTGACCGGATTCACCGTTGCTGTTTTGACAATCCTGGCGGCCGAGGCCGAGTTCATAGCGCTGCACAGTGCACTTGCTGCGGTTATCGGCGTGCCAGCCGGCATCGCAGCACTGGTTTCGGTGAGCCTCCTAACACTGCCGCCAACGCGCCACGCGCTTGAGCTTGTCCGGGACGTTCGCGTGCCAGGTGGTGAAATTCTCTATGATCGGGAAATGCGCATGCAGCGCCAAAAGCAGATCCGCCGCGGCTAGTTCTGATTTAACGTTTGCCGTTCAGTGTTCCAACCGTCGCTGCACGGCAGGCTCATTGGATTTCACCAAGGAAGTGCAGCACCAGTTCTCGCCGATGCGGCTGGTCACGATGCTCGGCGACGTAAAGCCCTTGCCAAGTGCCCAGCACCATACGTCCACCTACCACCGGGATGCCGATCGACGTGTGTGTGAGCATCGACTTGATGTGCGCGGGCATGTCGTCTGGCCCTTCGCAGTCATGGATGTAACCGGCGTTGCGCGGCGCCATCCAATCCAATCGTCTCAAAAGGTCTGTTTGAACGTCAGGGTCAGCATTCTCCTGAATAACAAGCGAAGCTGACGTATGCCGGAGGAAAACCGTCAAAAGCCCATCTGCTGCATGTTCTTGACGCAGCCACGCATTCACCTCGTTCGAGACATCAAAAAAGCCCGGCCCGCTCGTTTCAACAACGAGCCGACCGAGCGCTTGCCTCAATGGGGTGAGCGACGACCCTTGAACCATCAGAAACCGACTAGAGCGGGGTTGTGCCGCGGGAATCGCGATCCGGCTCGAAGCGATCGTCACGATTGTGCGGCCGTTGATTAGGGTCGGTCTTGTCGCCGAAATCCTCAAACCGGTCGCGGAATTTGCGAATCATGCGCTCAAGATAATCGACGGCCTGATCGACATCTTCCTCGCTCGGAAGCTTGAATTTCGGCATGCCGCCTGGAGGACCTTCGTTGTTTGCACCGGGGCGCTCGTTGAGCTTGCCCGTCACGAATGTATCTTCAAGACGACGAATCTCTTTCTTGAGTTCTTCGTTTTCCGCTTTCAGACGGTCCAGGTCTTCGCGCAGATCACGCTGTTGATCGGCCATGGGGACGCACGACCAGTCTGCGTCTTTCTTGGTGCAAAGCGCCATTGCGCCGGTTTGCTTATCCAGACGCACAAAGCCATCCTCGACTTGTGACATTGTAAACCGTCCGTCGCCGGTGTCTGCGAAGGCAGCGGCGGTCGCGAGCCCCAGGGCAATGCTCGTCAGGGCGGCGCGGTATCCAAGTTTATTCACGCGCAGTCTCCAAATTCTGTGCTGTTACTTGTGAACTGCAAGTTCATCGGTGTGAGAGAAACCGTAGTCTCCAACTGTGTCAATTCTTGCGGATGCAATTGACGAAAAAGACAGATTCTCATTTGCCCGCGGGGCCCAGCTGGCCAGCAAAAGCCTGCAGAACATCAGACATTTTCCCAAAAACAGCAGAGTCTTTTGAGAGTCATATGCAAGTCGTCGGGTGTTTTGCAAAGTTTTTAGCGTCATTGTCCAAGAAGAAAACTCTACTTAACCGAACATTTACTGCGAACTGAGAGCTTGGGGATGTCTGGTTCCAACTTCGTGCCGCGTCTGGACCCGTTTCCTGCTTAAGTTCGGCCGAAGGCATATGGGCTCATTCGCTCAGATCTCTCCACGGAGACGCCGGCCGCTGAAAGCGTCGAATTCGTGATTGAGGGACTGGGAATAAGATGCCGATCAATGATGATCAGACCGCCCGTAAGATGACCGGCGGACCCGAGCATGAAGCTCTGGCAGGCGATTATGTTGCGCATGGTGATAACAACCTCGCCAGCGAAATGCAGGCGATCCTAAAGCTCATCGGGACACAGATTGAGCAATCAGATCAGCGCCATTCCGAAGCCCTCACTGGTATGTACGAGCGCCTGCATGCGTTGAGCCATGAAGCCCAGCTAACGCAGGCCAAAGCCTCTGCCAACCTTGCACCAGCAATCGACCGCATTCGCGAAGGAATCGATCAGCTGGCTGGCCTTGTCGCTAAGGCAGACCCAGCGGCAAACGAATCAGCAGAGCCGAACACGGCCGATGACGCCTCACCTGCCGCTACAACCGTCGCGTCCGACACGAGCTTTATTCCAACCTCAGAATTTTCACAACCCGAAGCCGCCGAACAATTCGCCGGCGCGGCAGATCCAGACATGAGCTCTGAAGATATGATTATTACAGATAACGCCGCTGACCGGATGCAGTTCGAAAACGATGGCATCGAAGAGCACACATCTGCGGTTGAAGGTGAAGCTTCCGATCAGCAGGTGCCAGTATTCGAAGCGCAGACCGCTGGAGCGCTCCCAATCGAGACGCCACCATTGTCGAACCCTCAGCATGATACCTCGCCGGATGTCGCTGAGAGCATTAACGGCAATCCTGACCAGCCTTGGGACTTAGAATCGGCTGAAGCCCTGACGCGCGTTTATGAGAGCGAACTTGGTTCTGTTGCGCAGGCACCCGTGGCACAGCCGACAGGCCCGATGATGGCCGCGGCAGCCGACATGCCGCGCTCAGAACCGCAGCCGCAAGCCCATCACGACTCAGCGTCCATCGGGTTTCCAAGTGCTGCACCAGCGGCATCGTTTGACGAAAGCGAGTTCAGACAAGCTGCATCGAACAGCTGCGCAGGGTCCTGCATCTCGAATGTTGCTCCTGCCATCGAACAAGCATGGCTCGAAGACCGCTTCAGCGAAATTGCTGCAAAGATCGAAGAAACCTTCGCGGAACTTCGCAATGACACAGCGCTCAACGACCTGTCCGATCGGTTTGGCGACTTCGAGGTGCGGATGGGGCATGCGCTCGAGGAAGTTGCGACACGCCAGGATCTCGATGCATTGAAATCCGCTGAAGACCAGATCGACTCCATGGTCGGATACTTCGAGCGTGTCGAAGACCGCCTGGGTCGCATCGATAGCCTCGAAGCGCAAATGGAGGCCCTTCTCGACCGCGTGTCGGATGACCGCTTGCTTCAGTTGTTCCAATCGCATGGCGGATCAGCTGGCGCTGATCTTGACTATTCGGCGATTGCCGAAGCCGCTGCCGAAAGTGCAGCCCAGCGCCTACTGCCAGAATTTGCTGGCGCGAGCGCAAGTGTCGACAATGAAACCGCGATCGTTGAAATGCGCGAAGCCTTGGAAGCGTTCATCGCTGAGCGTCGCGACCACGATAACGAGGCGGCCGGAATGCTGGACACGATCCAGCAGGCACTTGTGCGCGTCCTTGATCGTGTTGAGGTGCTGGAAGACGAGCAACCCGCCGATGAGCAAGTTGCGGTTCCTATGAGCGATCCACGCATCGAGCCTGACGCCGAGTTCGCTGAGGAGCCGGTCGCCGAGCTTGCGCAAGGTGAGTATGAGTTTGACGCTCCAGAGCCTGACAGTGCCCACGCCGAGGAGCGCCACTCCGACAACGTTGAAGAGCAGTACCCGGAAACGTCGTTCGAGCCCGAGCCGATCGCCTCCGAGCCACCGCAGCAAGACTATTCGCAGCGCCTGCAATTCCCTGCAGCCATTGAAGATGGCCAGGGCAACGGCGGTATCCCTGAAACACGTGCTACCGAACTCGACGTTGACGGGCCAGTCGCAGCCGGCGCAGCGCACGCGCCTGAGCTGTCAGAGCCGCAGCGTTTTTCTGAGGAGCCTGTCGACGAGATCTCAGCGCCACAGCCGGACTACCGCGCCGAAATGCCGGAAGCGCCAGCGCAGCCACAGTTCAGCCACGCAGCGCGACCCAAATGGCAGCACCGCATGCCGCACCTCAGGCCAACGCTCAGGCTGCGGCCCCACCGCCACATGCAGAAGCAGCATCCGGGCCACTATCAAAAGGCGATGCCATCGAGCGCCTGCGCCGCGAGTTCATCGAAGATGCAAAACGCGCTCGCGAACGCGCTGCGCAGCAGGCCGTTGCGGAGCAGGCTGAAGCCGAACGCAAACCATCGCTTGCGAGCAAGATTTCAGTTCCGGGCCTGTCAGGGTTATCGATGAAGATACCGGGCGTGGCAAAAGCCGGCGCACCAGTTGAGCAGCCGATTGCCCCACAGGGTACCCCGATCCGCCGCACCGTCACCGCAGCAGCCCCGCAAATGACTACGCCGGGCGCAGAGGACAAAGCGCCACGCAGTGCTCTGCCGCGCAGTAAGATCCTCGTCGGTGCCGTTATCGTGTTGTTCGCGACTGCTGGTGCATTGCTGATGATGCGCGGCAAACCTCAGACCGTTGACACGGCTCCACCGCCAGCTATCGAACAGACTTACAAGCCGTCGGGCGAAGGCCCGGAACTCGTCGGGCCCGAAATTGAAGAGTCGGGCGTGCCAGCTGGCTCACCACAGGGAAGCTATGAAGAAGGCCGCGTCTACGATGGTGAACAAAACTATCGCGTCTCCAGTGATGTCGGTAGCGACATCCCGGCAGGCGTTGCCATTACCGGCCTCGAAAAAGGTGTGAACCCGGACGCCCTTGCAAAAGCGCAAAGCCAACGCGCCTTGGCAAAGCTATCATCTGACCTGGGTGCCGCTGCTGCCTACGCAACACCAACCAACCTGATTGAAACCGAGCTTGCGACGACCGCAAACAACGATCCAGCATCATCGGTCGCCTCGACCGCCAAAGGCAATCAGCTTGACTTGCCACCCGCAACCGTCGGTCCGCTTTCGTTGCGCATCGCTGCCGCCAAGGGTGACCCGTCAGCACAGTTCGAAGTCGCAGCCCGGCTTGCTGGAGGCACAGGCACCAAGCAAGACCTTGCTGGCGCAATTCGGTGGTACAAGATGTCGGCCGCGCAGGGTTTCGCCCAAGCGCAGTACCGTCTCGGCACCCTTTATGAACGCGGCATGGGAATCGAAAAAGACCTGTCGCGCGCCAGCCTCTGGTACAACCGCGCTGCATCGGCCGGCAACGTTAAGGCCATGCACAACCTTGCAGTCGTCAGTGCCGGCGGAAACAATGGCAACCCGGATTATAAGATGGCTGCGAAGTGGTTCGGTCAGGCCGCCCAGTACGGCCTTGGCGACAGCCAGTTCAACATGGCGGTGCTTTACGAGAACGGCCTTGGAGTCGCGAAGGACATGTCCGAAGCTTACGTTCACTACGCCCTCGCTGCTGCGAAGGGAGACCAACAGGCCGTTAAGCAGCGCGACACGATCCGTGTGAAGCTATCGCCTTCAGCGTTAACGAAGGCAGATAAGAAAATCAAAACGTTCCGTCCGAAACGTTCCGACCGCCTCGTGAATGACGCCCGTGTCGCCGGTGAGGATTGGAAAAAACGTGCCGACTACAATTACTAAGCCGTCGCACGGATAGATAAAAGAAAACCCGCAACCGGATACGGCTGCGGGCTTCTTTTGTTCTTTCGCCGATGTGTCCGGCGGAATACTTAGTATTCTGCCTGGCGGCGCCGAATCTGAACGAGTTTTTCAGAGGCTGCCTGCGCTTCCGACAGCGTGTGGATGCCGTTGGCTTCCAATAGGTCCACCATCTTCAAAAACACCTGCGCGGTAGCCAGCGAGTCGCCAAGCGCAGTATGGCGCTTTTCTTCCGGTATCTCGATATTAAAGCGTTCGGCTACCGCGTCGAGTGTGTGTTGATCGGTATGGTCGTGCACGATCGCCGAGAGCAGCACCGTGTCGAGGACCGGGTTGTCGAAGCGCACGCCAGTTTCTTTTTCCTTGAGTTCGATGAACCTGAGATCGAACGCAGCATTGTGTGCCACCAGTACGCTGTCGCCAACATAGTCACGGAACCGCGGCAGGATCTCATGGACCGGCGGCTGTCCGGCAACCATTTCGTTGGAGATACCATGCACCTGAGTTGAGCGCGCCGGGACGAGCCGACCGGGGTCAATGAGCCTGTCGAAACATTCCCCCGTAAGGACCCGGTTGTTGACGATCCTGACACCGGCAATGGAGATCATTTCATCTCCGTTGCTCGGTTCGAGTCCGGTGGTTTCAGTGTCGAACACAACATAGGTTAGGTCGCGCAGTCGCCGGTCACCCAAGTCTCCCGCACTTTCCGTGCGGCTAAGAAGGCCAAAGTCATAAAACTCCAGCCGAATTGGCAGCGCGCCGCTGACCTGTGTCGAATGCTCGGTGTTGGGATCGGGCATTGGCATTCTAAGGCGCGAGCGGTTTGCATCGATCCGTTCCGACCAAACATCGGAGCGATGGTGATCGAGAACATCGTAGCCGGTCATAACGCTGGCACCATTCTCGATCTCTTCATCAAGCAGCCGCTCAACCTCGCTGGCCTGCATCGGGTCGCCATCCCAAACGATATCGAGATACCGCCGGTTTTCTCCCAGTTCGGCTTGCAGCGTAAAGGTCTGTGCCCCCGTAGCGCCCGGAACCCCACGAATGAGATGATCCATCAACTCAATGATCGTGTTGCTGTCGCAGTGCATCCAGCAAGCCTCGCCGCTGACGTCACAACGCAAGACGGGATGGTCCCGGTACCGTTGTTCGATGCAGCTCAGGACGTTCGCTGAATTAACGTCGCTCATCGGCCAGAGGCTCGTTTTGATCGCCTGGTAGTCATCCGACAGCTGGACAATACGATCTGCAAGGTCGCCTGCATCTTGAGCCAAACCCGTCACGAACGAGCGCCGTAGGTCCTCGGGCATGTCTTGGGCTTGTTCCAGCACTTCGGCTGTCGTGCGCACGTTGGCGATCGGCCCGCGGAAATCTTCCAGCGCATTGCGCAGGAGTTTGTCTCGCGTACTCAACGAAGAGATTTGCTCGGTGGCGTCTGAGAATGTCAGCACATAACCCTGTGGTTGTTCCTCAGCTTCGTCAACGAGGAGGCTCATCTTGCCCTGCAGGACGCTTTTCCCACCGCGCGTGGCAAACACGAATGGAGCCATCAAGTAATCTGGATGGTTTTTGTAGCGGCCCGACGATAAGCGGTTTCGCAGCCGCTCGAGTGTGTTGCGAAAGGGCGGCCGGTTCACGACGTTAAAGATCGGCCGGCTCAGACCCAAATCGCCGCCGCTCGAAAGCGCGTGCATGGCGCGGCGGTTGTAAAGCAACACCCTATGGCCAAGATCGCAAACGATAACGCCTTCGTTGAGGTCGCGGAGTACCGTCTCAAGCCGCGTGCGTTCGTCTTCCAAAGATTTCGTAGCCGCTTCGACTTCTTTACCAATGTCGCTTCGCAATCGGCGCATCGTCTCGCTGGCTTCACGCACCGTTGGACCGAGAATGCCGAGATAACGTGCTTCGCCCTCGTCGATCATGTGGTCGGGATTGGCATGCAGCAACGTCTGCAGGTCGCGCGACACGGTCACGATTGGCCGAGCCACATGCGTATCGAACATTTGCGCAACCCACACAACGACACCCATCAACGCAAAGCTTGCAAGGCCACCAAACAAGACAAGCTGCGAAACGGGGTTTTCGCCCATCCTTTGCACTGCAAGGAACATCGCCACCGCAATGACAACAGGGACAGCAACTGCGATCAGCGCAAAAAACAGGGCAAACCGAGCCCTGAGGCCATATTTTTCAAGCATGCTCGACGTCACCCTGCGCGCAATAGCGATTGACGGTAGAAATCAGATCAGCCGTGCAGAAGGGCTTGGTGACATAACCGTCCGCGCCAAGTGCCATGGCCTTCTCGATTGCGATATCTTTGCAGCAAGCGCTCAGCATCAAGATTTTAACGTGGCTCAGTCCATCATCAGATCGGATTGACTGGCACACATCATAGCCATTGCCGTTGGGCATTTTGATATCAAGCAGAACCAGGTCAGGTGGCTCCTGCTGGATCTTTGCAATCGCTTCTTGCCCGTCAGCAGCACTATCAACAGCAAATCCCTGGTGCTCGAGAATGTACTGGACCGCGCGGCGAATGTTGCATTCATCGTCGACAACGAGCACGGATTGTTTTTGAGAGTCTTCTCCCATGGCGACGGCTGCCTCCCGTGTTTTGTATTATTCTTGTGTCTGTTTAATTCCGACATCAAACGTCAATGTTAAGCATTTGTCTTTGATCTGACACCATTTCGGCAATTCTCTCGCATGCGCGATATTGCATGGCAAAGGGTCAATTAAAATCCAGCGGAAACAAATTGTTACGATGTTTTTTAAGAAAGAAATTTGATTCTACGCACGACTAATGGATCGTTGCATCTTTTGTAGAATTTGGAATTGTGCCGCTAACCCGTTCGTTACGACGGGTAGTGCGCCTTGCCTTAAAAACAAGAACAGGCGGACTGAGCAAAACCGCGCGCCTTTCGATCGAGAGGCGGCAGAGGGGAGAACTCCAAGGTTATGGATAATGATTCCGGCAAAGGTTACTGGGCGGCCAATATTCGGCTTGTCACGGTACTTCTAGCCATCTGGGCATTCGTCTCCTTCGGCATGGGCATCATCATGCGCCCAATGCTGATGGACATTAAGGTCGGCGGTGTCGACCTCGGATTCTGGATGGCCCAAAATGGTTCGATCTACGTCTTCCTCATTCTGATCTTCGTTTACGCAGTGATGATGAATGGCATTGATCGTCAATACAACGTCGACGAAGAATAAGTTCTGGAGGGGACGATCCAATGGATCTGAAGACTATGACCTATATCGTTGTTGGAGCAACGTTCTTGCTCTACATCGGTATTGCTTTTTGGGCTCGCGCTGGTAGCACCGGCGAGTTCTACGCCGCTGGTCGTGGCGTCAACCCAATCGCCAACGGTATGGCGACCGCTGCTGACTGGATGTCGGCTGCTTCCTTTATCTCGATGGCCGGTCTGATCGCCTTCCAGGGCTACCAGGGTGCCAAGTTCCTCATGGGCTGGACGGGCGGCTACGTGCTGCTTGCGCTCCTTCTTGCGCCTTACCTGCGTAAGTTCGGCAAGTTCACGGTCCCTGAGTTCATCGGTGACCGCTTCTACTCCAACATGGCCCGCCTCGTTGGTGTTCTCTGCCTCATCACGATCTCCATTACTTACGTTATCGGTCAGATGAAGGGTGTCGGTGTTGCGTTCTCACGCTTCCTCGACTTGCCTTACGAAACCGGTCTCTACGTCGGTATGGCGATCGTCTTCATGTACGCCGTTTTGGGCGGGATGAAAGGCATCACCTACACGCAGATCGCTCAGTACTGCGTTCTCATCACGGCTTACACCATCCCGGCGGTGTTCATTTCGATGAACCTCACCGGCACACCGCTTCCACAGCTCGGCCTGATCGGCAATGAGGTCACCTCCGGCGAACCGATGATCGCCAAGTTGAACCAGACGATCCAGGACATCGGCTTTGGGGCTTATGACGGTGACCCGCCAAGCTACCTCGACATGCTGCTCTACACGATCACTCTCATGATCGGTACGGCAGGTCTGCCACACGTCATCATCCGCTTCTTCACCGTTCCGAAGGTGTCGGATGCACGTTGGTCGGCTGGTTGGGCCCTCGTCTTCATCGCCCTGCTTTACACCGTTGCTCCAGCTGTTGGTGCCATGGCGCGTTACAACGTGACCAACACCATCTGGCCAAACGGCGTACAGAGCGAGCCGCTTGCCTACGATGCTGCTCCGCAGTGGTTCAAGAACTGGGAGACCACAGGTCTTCTCAAGTTCGAAGACAAGAACGGCGACGGCAAGATCCAGTTCTACAATGAAAAATCTGAAGCTATGAAAACCATGGCTGCAGAAAAGGGCTGGAACGGCAACGAGCTCGTCAAGTTCGACCGTGACATCATGGTTCTCGCCAACCCGGAAATCGCACAGCTTCCAAACTGGGTGATCGCCTTGGTGGCAGCCGGTGGTCTTGCAGCCGCGCTTTCAACAGCGGCCGGTCTATTGCTCGCCATCTCGTCGTCGATATCGCACGACTTGATGAAGGGCATATTGACGCCGAACATCTCGGAAGGGAACGAGCTGATAGCCGCCCGTATCTCGATGGCAGGTGCCATCGCGGTGGCCGGATACTTCGGACTTAATCCGCCCGGCTTTGCGGCGCAGGTGGTGGCCTTGGCCTTCGGTCTGGCAGCATCCTCGATCTTCCCTGTTCTGATGATGGGCATCTTCTCCAAGCGCATCAACAGCCACGGAGCGATCCTGGGTATGGTTGCCGGTATCGGTGTCACCCTGGCCTACATCTTCGCGTACAAAGGCTTGTTCTTCATCAAAGGTACAGCGCTGTTCCCAGCTTCGACACCTGAGTATTGGATCATGGGCGTCTCGCCGGAAGCCTTTGGCTGCATCGGTGCGCTGGTGAACTTCGTGGTTGCCTACGTCGTTTCGATGGCGACGGCTCCACCACCAAAAGAAATCCAGGACCTGGTCGAATCGATCCGTGTCCCACGTGGCGCTGCGGCAGCCGTAGACCACTAATGGAAAACCGGGGAGCAGTAATAGTTGCTGCTCCCTGAGTTCTTACGATTCTAAGAAAAGCGGGCCCTGCTCCAGCCGGGTCCGCTTTTTCGTGCCCAACACACACCAATATGGTGACAGGCTTGGTACAGGTGCTGACATTTCGCCCCGACTTGTCTTCAATCAATGGAAGCCTTGGGCGAATGCGCCAACTTGCGGCCATCAGTGCCAACGCCTAAGTGAGCCAGAACGCTGATCAAATGGAGGCCGGACCTTGCGACCCACGAGTGATCAACTGGTAGACACCCTCAGCAAAGCCCACGGGTTCGCTGAACTCAGCGACAACGAGCGGGCTGAACTTGCAGCAAAGATTGAGTCGCAGGAGCATGAGAGCGGTGCGGCAGTCGTCGAGCTTGGCCGCAAGGTCGATCACGTCTACATCGTCCACCAGGGCCATGTGGAAGTCCGCTCGGCAACCGGAAAGATCTTCGCAAGGCTGAAACCCGGCGAGGTGTTCGGCGTCCGCGCCATAACGGGCAGTGGTCGCGCCAGCTACCGCGCAATCGCTACCGAAGACGCGACAGTCTTGCTGCTGCCCAAGGACGATTTCCTCGCCCTCAAAGAGCGCGTCCCAGATTTCGAAACCCAGTTCGAGCCAGTTGGTTTCGAGCGAACCGCAACGGCTGGAGGCGTGAGTCAGGGTCGGGATGCCGCCATTGATTTGATGACGAGCACCGCGCGCGATTTGATGACCTCAGGGCCGATCTCCGTTGCGCCGGGAACGCCATTGATTGAGGCCGCCAAAGTCATGCGGCAGCACAACGTGTCATGCCTGCCGGTCGTTCGCGAAGGGCACGTGATCGGCATGTTTACCGACACGGATTTGCGCAATCGCGTGGTCGCCGAAGCTGCTGACACAAGCCGGCCGATCGACGACTTCATGTCAACCCAGATCACCACGTTGGACTGCGATGCGCTTGCCTTCGATGCGCTGGTCTTGATGATGCATCGAGATATCTCACACCTTCCAATCGTTACCGACGACAAGATCGTCGGCATCCTGACCCACACCAATCTGGTGCGCGCTCAATCCCGCTCTGCGGTCTACATGATCGGTGAAATCCACCGCTTCGAAAACGTGGAAGACATGGCAAAGGTGGTGGAGCATATCCCCCAGCTGCTGGTCTCCCTTGTCGAGAGTGGCGCATCGGCTCACAAGGTCGGCCGCATCATCACATCCATCTGTGATGCGCTAACGCACCGCTTGATCGCCCTGGCGGAACAGAAGTTTGGTCCTCCACCTGTTCCTTATGTTTGGGCGGCTTGCGGCTCGCAAGGCCGCCAGGAGCAAACGGGAGTTTCGGATCAAGACAACTGCTTGATCCTCGCTGACAGCTATGACGAAGCCAAACACGGGGAGTATTTCACGAACTTTGCCAAGTTCATGAGCGATGGCCTCGATGCCTGCGGTTACTTCTACTGCCCAGGCGACATGATGGCGACCAATCCGGACTGGCGGCAGCCGGTTTCTAAATGGCGCAGCTACTTCGCCGACTGGATTGATCACCCCGGCCCAAAGGCGCAGATGCTTGCCAGCGTCATGTTTGATTTGCGCCCCATTCACGGACCCCGGGAACTGTTTGACGAACTGCAACAGGGAACACTTGAACGCGCGCGTAAGAACTCGATTTTCATCGCGCACTTGCTCAGCAACGCACTGACCCACACGCCGCCGCTAGGCTTCTTTGGCACGTTGTCCCTAGAAGGCGGCGAGCACAGAGGGACGATCAACCTCAAGCAGAACGGCGTTGTGCCTGTCGTCGACATCGCCCGAGTCTATGCTCTGGAGGCGTCGATCACCGAGGTCAACACGCATCGTCGCCTCGAAGAAGGACGGACCGCGAGTGTTATGAGCGAATCTGGTGCCGCCGATCTGCTTGCCGCATTCGAGTTCATCGCCATCACGCGTCTGCGCCATCAGGCGCGTCAGATCCGGGCCGGCAAAAAGCCCGATAACTATATGGCACCGGAAGAGGTTTCGCATCTTGAGCGGGATCAGCTAAAGAAGGCGTTCCAGGTCATCAAGACCATCCAGTCGGCCCTCTCCAGCTCGCACCAAATCGGAGCGCGTTAAGAGCAAGTCAGCAGGCAGAATAAGAAAACGCGAATGGAGCTCTCAGACAGCTCCTTCAACAATCTGCCTGACGGGATGGCAACAAGCGCGGGAACGCCTCAGCATGTTTTATCAACTTCTGACGACTTTCTTCATGGGTGCAATCGCTGCGGGAGCAGTGTTCATGGTCGTCAGGACCTTCGGTTGGAAGCCCCAGGCTGCGATTTACCTGCTCGCCGCGGCGGTCGGGATGATGAGTTACTCGGTTTACGACGAGTACAGTTGGTATGAACGTTCCTCAGGCGCGTTGCCGACACGAATGCATGTTGTTCGCAGCTATGCGACGAGTATGCCGTATCAGCCATGGACCTACGCCATCCCGCGTATCTACCGTTTTGACGCGGTTGACCTGGGTTCGACAAGGGTTAACCCAAAAGCACCCGATTTGCAGCTGGTGCGGATGTTGCGGGTCACGCGCAACGTTTCAAGCGACGATGTGAGCACGTTGATTGACTGCCGAAACAAGCGTTTTGCAGAACTAGGAACCGAAACAAAATTCGCTGACACTGGCGTACCCACGAATGCCGACTGGCAAAACCTGGGTGATCATCCCAATCTGAACGACGTCATCTGTCGCGGCTCAGCCTCTGCTTCCGGCGATACAAAATCCTAAGGCTCTTAACCTGTAAGGCCAGCTATCCTGCGCCGAGGTTGGCAATAAAAAACTCCCGCGATTGAGCTAATCGCGGGAGCATGATCTTCAGTTGAGCAGGGCGTTGCCAATTCGCTTGGTCTTGCCGTCTTATTCCCTGAGATCCACCATCCCCGTTTTGGATTGACTGAGCTGTAACAGCGTCGAAACGATACAACTCTCTCCCCATCGCGGCCAAGGTCAGGATCAGTAGGTCGTGAACTTCTTCCAGGTGACCGTCACGCGCGCGCCGACGCGAACGCGAGGATAAAGGTCGATGACGTCCTCGTTGTACATCCGGATGCAGCCCTTTGAGACGGCCGAACCAATTGTCCAAGGCGCGTCAGTGCCGTGAATTCGGTAAAGGCTCGAACCCAGATAGAGCGCGCGAACACCAAGCGGGTTCAGCGGATGTCCACCAGGAACATGGGCCGGCAGTTTTGGATTTTCACGACGCATTGACGGGGTCGGCGTCCAACCCGGATTAACCCGCTTGCGCGACACGTGGGTCACGCCCGACCAGCGGCTTTGCGCGCGTGGAACGGCAATTGGGTAGCTGATGGCTTCGCCGCGACGGTGGATATAGTAGAGCTTGCGGTCACCAAAGCTTACGATGACCTGGCCAGGCCTATATTTCGGCGAGAACGAAACCGTGGTCCGAGAACCGCCCGACCAAAGGAACGAAAACAGATCTTGTGCCGAAGCAGTGCTGACGCTCACAGACGTCCAAACCATCGACACGGCAGCAATCAAGCTAATGCTGCGCATAAACCTTAAAATTTGCATCGGTGAAAATCCTATCTCCTGGAAGTGGCAGATTCGGGCTTTTGACTTCGAGACCCCGCCGCGACCTGTAGCCGCAAACGTCACGCGCTGAACTGTGCCGGTATCGCCAGCTGGCGACAAGGCCGCCTGGGCTCCGATTGGCGAATATTGGCAGATTGACGCGCTTTCTGTTTTGCGGTTGTCGCAATGAAGCAACACACGATTGTCCCAAAGGGATAGTCCGGCGATTCCCACTTAAGAAATGCTTAATGTGCAGAAAACGGGATCTCAGACCGCGGAGCTGTGGCACCGAGGCCGCGATCAGAACATGCCATCGTGTGGAACGAAAAAGCGCCAGCAAACGGATCTGCGTCTGCTAGCGCTAACTGCGGCAATGCGTGAGCGGCGAATTCGGCCCCAACGCGGTGGCGTCTACCAACCCGCTTCGTAAGCGCTGATGACGGCCATGTTGACGATGTCGGAATCGCGCGAACCCAGCGAACAAATCTGAACCGGTTTCTCCAAGCCAACCAGGATCGGTCCGATAATCGTCGCGCCACCCAGCTCTTTCAGCATCTTCGTTGAAATCGATGCGGCGTGGAATGCCGGCATGACCAGCACATTGGCGGTGTCCGACAACCGACAGAATGGATAGAGCTGCATCAACTCCGAACTGAGCGCGACATCTGCGGCCATATCGCCATCGTATTCGAAGTCGACGCCACGTTCATCGAGAATGCGGACGGCTTCACGCACATCGTCCGACCGCTCGCCACGCGGCTGGCCAAATGTCGAATAGGCGAGCAACGCAACCCGAGGCTCGATCCCAAGCGACCGCGCCGCCGTTGCCGCCTCAGTCGCAATTGTCGCCAGTTCCTCAGGAGTCGGCATGTTGTGAATGCTGGTGTCCGCGATCAGCACCGCGCGGCCTCTGCACAAAGCGAGACTGACGCCAATCACCGTGCGGCCCTCGGCATTGTCCAGGACTCGGTGCACGTCCTGATAAATACCAGCCCAGCTGCGCGTGACGCCCGTTACCATCGCATCGGCATAACCATGCGCCACCATCAACGCAGCAAACACATTGCGTTCGTTCTGAACCAAGCGCTGGCAATCGCGCTTGAGGTAACCGCGGCGTTGCAAACGCTCGTAAAGGTATTCTGTAAATTCCTCGACGTAGGGCGATTGTCGTGTGTCGTGCAGCTGAAACTCCTTGCGCATGGAGATTCCCGCCTGCTCGAACGTTTCCTTGACCCGTTCCTGTGTACCAACCAACAACGGCTGTCCGAATCCCTGCGTCAGGAATGTATTGGCCGCGCGAACGACGGCGGGCTCTTCAGCTTCGGCAAAGATGACGCGTTTTGGGTCGTTGCGAACATCATCGAAGATTGTTTGCAGCCAGTCGGAGACGGGATCAAGACGGCCTCTTAGACGCGCGATGTAGGATTCCATATCCGCGATCGGGGCGCGCGCAACACCGGTGTCCATTGCCGCTTTCGCGACAGCGGGCGGGATCGCCGTCACCAGACGTGGGTCAAACGGCGCAGGGATAATATATTCCGGCCCAAATGTTGGACGCCGTCCATGGAACGCGCGGGCCACCTGGTCCGGTACATCTTCACGAGCCAGTTCCGCCAGTGCTTCGGCAGCTGCGACTTTCATTTCGTCGTTGATCGTTGAGGCTTGGACATCTAGCGCGCCGCGGAAAATGAACGGAAAACACAAGACGTTGTTGACCTGGTTTGCATAGTCCGAGCGGCCCGTCGCCATGACGGCGTCTTTGCGGACTGCCATTACATCTTCAGGTGAGATTTCCGGCTCCGGGTTTGCCATGGCAAAAATCACCGGCCGGTCAGCCATGGTCGACACCATCTCCTGGCTGACAATCCCGCCTGCTGACAATCCCAAGAATATATCTGCGCCTTTGATGGCCTCAGCCAACGTCCGCATCTTGGTCTTGCGCGCAAAGGGTTCCTTGTATTCGTCCATCAGCTCTTTGCGGCCCTGATAGACGACGCCTTCGATGTCACTGACAGTCAGGTTCTCTTTCTTGAGCCCCATTTTGCAAAGAAGATTGAGGCACGCGAGCGCGGCTGCCCCAGCGCCACTACACACCATGCGAACATCCGATAGATCCTTCCCGACGACTTTCAGCGCGTTGAGAATGCCAGCCGCAACCACGATCGCGGTACCGTGCTGATCGTCATGGAAAACCGGGATGTCGAGAAGCTCGCTGAGGCGCTTTTCAATAATGAAGCAGTCCGGCGCCTTGATGTCTTCCAGGTTCACACCGCCGAAGCTCGCGCCCAGATATTTGACCGAGTTGATGAACTCTTCAGGATCTTCCGTCGAAACCAACAGATCGATCGCATCGATGTCGGCAAAGCGTTTGAAGAGCGCGCCTTTTCCTTCCATCACTGGCTTGGCTGCAAGCGCGCCCAGATTGCCAAGCCCCAAAATCGCCGTGCCGTTCGAGACAACAGCAACCAGATTGCCTTTGTTGGTATAATCGTAGGCTGCGGACGGGTCGTCCCCAATGGCTTTAACGGGCACCGCAACACCCGGAGAATAAGCCAGCGACAGATCACGCTGAGTGGTCAGCGGTTTCGTCGGCGTGATTTCGAGCTTGCCCGGCTTGCCTTGGGAATGGAATTGCAAGGCTTCTTGCGGCGTGAAACGCGCTTCAGTAAAGCGGCCTGGGTGCGACATAACGGTGTCCGAGGGAGCGTTTGAGAAAATCCGATGTCCGGTGGCCAGAAAAGACGAGCGACCGGCGCTGAGGGCGGCACGATAAGGTGCGCCGCCCCCTGACACAACCGCCTGAATGGCCTGAGACATTGCGGCTTTCGGCGAAAGGGTTCCCTGAAGGCCCGTTGACAGGTTATGGCTGGCAGGATGTGACCGACCTGGGGTGAAGAGCCCTCACAATCAGCCCTCGTAACATGAGAACCGATGCCTCCATCGAAGACCAAAAACAGCAAGCCCAAACAAACGTCAGAGCAGTCCGGGGCCGATTGGGCAGAAGGCGCTGGGCGCAGCGCGGCGGGCAAGGCGACGGTATCTGCAACTGTGACGCCATCGATGGCGCAGTTCCTTGAGATCAAAGCCGCCAATCCAGACAGCCTCCTTTGGTATCGCATGGGCGATTTCTACGAGCTATTCTTTGAGGATGCCGTGATCGCCGCCCAGGCGCTCAGTATCGTCCTGACAAAACGCGGCAAGCATCTGGGTGAAGACATCCCGATGTGCGGCGTGCCCGTTGTTCGCGCTGACGAATACCTGGAGCGATTGATACGCCAGGGATACCGGGTTGCGGTCTGCGAGCAATTGGAAGACCCGGCCGAAGCCAGAAAGCGTGGCTCAAAGGCGGTCGTGAAGCGCGATGTCGTCCGTCTGGTCACACCGGGCACGTTGACCGAAGAAACGCTGCTTGAGCCCAACACCCGCAATTACCTCACTGCACTGTTTGTTGCAGCCGATAAAACAGCAAAACCTGCGGCTCTCGCCTCACTGGATATCTCGACTGGCGAGTTCGAGATCGGGTCGACTACGCTCGCCGATCTGCCCGGCGAATTGGCACGCCTCGCACCTCGTGAAATCCTGCTTTCCGAAAACGCGCTTGCAGCTGATGAAACAACAATTGCAGCAAGCCTTGCCGTGATCCCGGCAGCGCAAACGCCACTCCCTTCAGCGCACTTCGACAGCCGCTCAGGCGAGCGCACGCTGAAAGAGCGGTTAGGTGTTGCAGACCTCAATGCGTTTGGCGAGTTCACGCGGGCCGAACTCTCCGCTATCGGCGGTTTGTTAAAGTATGTTGACCTGACACAGATCGGCAAAAAGCCTGTCATCCGTCCGCCACGTCGCGCTGCTGGCAGTGCAATCATGCTGATTGATCCAGCAAGCCGCGCCAGCCTGGAGCTAACCCGTTCAGCAAGCGGTGACCGCAAGGGCAGCCTGCTTTCCGCGATTGATCGTACCGTGACAGGCGCGGGGTCCCGCGAACTGGCTGCGCGTCTGGCAAGCCCACTTTGCGATATCCCAAGTATCAACGCTCGACTCGACGCGGTAGGGCACCTTCTGGATACGCCGGCCTTGCGCGACGATCTCAGAAGCGCCTTAGCCGGTGCGCCGGATCTCGCACGCGCCATGTCGCGTCTCTCGTTTGGCCGCGGTTCACCGCGGGATTTGGGGTTCATCCGGGACGGACTGACCGCCGCGTCAGCCTGCTGCAAGTTATTGCAACAAGATCGCCCCGGCATTGGCCTGCCCGCTGAATTGAACGAAATCGCAGAACGCCTAAGCGCCGCAGCCGGAGACCTGCTAAAGGCGCTTGAGGCCGCGTTAATCGACGACCTCCCCGTTAATCGCCGCGATGGTGGATTTGTGAGGGAGGGTTACCTACCAGAGCTCGATCAATCGCGACGCCTCAAAGAAGATGCACGCCAAGTCCTCGCCGAACTTGAGGCACGTTATCGCGATGAGACCGGGATTAAGGCCCTTAAAGTTCGCCAAAACAACATTCTCGGCTTTTTCGTTGAAGTCACCCAGGCTGCCTCCGGGCCGCTGACACAACCGCCTTTCGACGAAGTGTTTCGCCATCGCCAGACGATGGCCAACGCGATGCGGTTTGTCTCCGATGAACTCAGCGAAACGGAGGGCCGGATCGCGACCGCCGGAGAGCGCGCATTAAGCCTCGAACAGGATGTGTTCAACGACATTGCCGGCAAAATTGCAAATGCCGAAGCCGATCTGAGCAACATCGCGGCCGCCCTCGCCGACCTGGACGTGACCGCCGCCCTCGCCGATCTTGCCGAGCGAGAAGACTACACGCGGCCCCGACTATCGGCTGACCAAGTCTTCGAAATTCGCGGGGGACGCCATCCCGTTGTTGAACAGTCGCTGAAAGCTGCCCGCGAAGGACCCTTCATTGAGAATGACTGCCTGCTCGGTTTGCCAGCGCCATCGACAGAGGACACCGACAGCCAAGAGATATCGGACCGTGGCGAAAGCGTAGCGCAATCCGATTTCGCCGACGAAAGCCGCGCCGCCCGGATCTGGCTCGTCACAGGCCCAAACATGGCCGGTAAGTCAACCTTTTTGCGCCAAAACGCGTTGATCGCCGTGCTTGCTCAGATGGGGTCCTATGTGCCCGCGCAAGCAGCCTCGATCGGCATTGTCGACCGGCTGTTCTCCCGCGTTGGTGCATCCGATGATCTCGCGCGTGGACGCTCCACGTTCATGGTTGAAATGGTCGAGACGGCCGCAATCCTGAATCAAGCAACCGATCGTTCGCTGGTCATTCTTGATGAAATCGGCCGCGGCACCGCCACATTCGATGGCTTGTCGATCGCGTGGGCCTGCGTTGAGTTTCTCCACGAAACCCGCTGCTGTAGAACCCTTTTTGCCACCCATTATCATGAACTAACCGCCCTGGCCGAACGCCTCCAGGAGGTGGCTAACGTCACCATTGACGTGAAGGAATGGCGTGACGAGATCATCTTCCTACACAAGGTGAAGCCCGGGGCCGCTGACAGATCTTACGGCATCCAGGTTGCCAAGCTAGCCGGGCTGCCGCGCCAAGTCGTTGACCGAGCTGGAGAAGTGCTCGCGCTGCTGCAGGATGCAGATCGCAACAACACACGAACGCCGGACATGCTTCTTGAGGACTTACCGCTGTTTGCGGCCGCACGACCGGAAAACCCAATTGGAGCAAACCCGGCGGTGTCAGCCGTCGAAACCGAGCTGAAAGAGATCAACCCAGATGAATTATCCCCACGCGCCGCACTTGACACGCTCTACCGGCTAAAGTCTCTGCTGGATGATAAGCAAACGTAAATCCAGGTTTGGTCTAACACTGTCGCGTTTTTTGAACGGGACGGGCCATTGCCCACTTGAACAAGATGGAACGAATGGACACGCCGCCTCCTGCAACGACTTTCCGGCTTCTCAACGTCCTTCGGCCGGCCGACCCGACGCCACCGACGCGGTTTTTCGAACCCGAAGCGTTGAAGCAGGAACTGATCGACCTCATCGATAGTTCTGGCGGCCCCGAAAAGGCGCGCCCGGCCTTTTTGGCGCGTGTTAAAGAACTCGTGGCGCAGGTGCGTGAGCAAGCCCGCGAGGAACTCGAAGCTGACGGTTTGGGCCGGCGCTGTGCTGCTGGACTTTCGCAGTTTCAAGACGATCTGATCCGCATCATGTTTGCGCTGGTTGTGAAGTACCGCTGCACGCCTGAAGAGCGCAAAGAAGTCAAACAAATGGCGATTGTCGCCACCGGTGGTTATGGCCGGGGGTTGTTGGCACCCGGTTCGGACATCGACTTGCTGTTCCTGCTACCGGGATCAACCGGTTCGGGTGAAGCCCAGGCCTCTGAGCGCCTGCTTTATTTGCTTTGGGATCTGGGTTTCAAAGTTGGCCACGCCACGCGCACCGTGTCTCAGTGCACCCAGCTCGCTCTCTCGGACACCACGATCGCGACGTCAATGATCGACGCGCGCTTGATCCAGGGTGATCCGGAGTTGTTCAAGAAATTCCAGGAGCAATTCGAAAAGCAGGTTTTGCGTGGCAACACGCGTGCATTTGTCGATGCCAAGATGGCGGAGCGCGATGAGCGTCACCAACGATCCGGCGACGCCCGTTACCGCGTCGAGCCAAACATCAAAGACGGCAAAGGTGGTCTCAGGGACCTGCACACCCTGCATTGGCTGTCGCGCGCGATTTACGGCGAAGATGTCGGTGAGGCTGCCATTCGGGCAGGTGTCTTTACCGAAGAAGAGGTGATGACTTTCAACCGCTGTGAGGATTTCCTCTGGTCGGTCCGCTGCTTCCTGCACTTCCTCACGAACCGGCCGGAAGAACGCCTGACGTTCGATGTCCAGCCTAGGATGGCAGAACTTCTGGGTTACAAACGACACGCAGGCCTCCGTGCGGTCGAACGTTTCATGAAGCACTATTTTCTCGTTGCGAAAGACGTCGGGGATCTCACGGGTATCCTTTGCGGTGCGCTTGAAATACAGCAGCTGAAATCGGTGCCAACGCTTCGCAAGATGCTAAACCCGCTGTCGTGGCAAACTCGCCGACAGATCCGCACCAAAACCGAATTTCGAATTGACTCCGATCGCCTCAACGTCGCCGACGCGCAACTGTTTGAGCGCGATCCCCTCAACATCCTGAGGCTATTCGATCAGGCTGCCCAAACCGGAACCTTCCTGCACCCAGACGCGGTCCGCCTCTTGCGAGGATCGAGCAACCTGATTGACAAAAGCGTACGCGAAAATCCAGAAGCAAACCGGATCTTCTTATCACTGCTCACCCACGCTGATCATGGTGCAACGTCGCTGCGGCGCATGAACGATGCCGGTGTGCTTGGACGGTTCATTCCCCCATTTCGGCGTGTTGTGGGGATGATGCAGTTCAATATGTACCATCACTACACGGTTGATGAGCACCTGATCCGAACCGTCGAGATGCTCGCCGCAATCGAGCAAGGCGAATCCGTTGAAGAGCTACCGCTCTCGACAACGCTGATCAAGACTGTTCGAAACCGTCGGGTGCTCTACGTGGCCGCCTTCCTGCACGACATCGGTAAAGGTCGCCGCGAGGATCATTCCGTCGTCGGTGCACGCATTGCGCAGGAACTCTGCCCGAAACTCGGATTGACAAAGGAAGAGACCGAAACGGTCGTGTGGCTGATCGCCGAACACCTAACGATGAGCGATACGTCGCAACGCCGTGACCTCACCGACCCGCGCACCATCCGCGACTTTGCCGACATCGTGAAAACACCGGAGCGTTTGAAGCTCCTGTTATTGTTGACAGTCGCAGACATTCGCGCTGTCGGTCCCGGAACCTGGAATGGCTGGAAAGGCCAGTTGTTGCGCACCCTCTATTATGAGACCGAACCTCTCCTGCGCGGGGGCCATACCGAGGAGACACGGCATTACCGGGTCGCCAGGGCGCAAGGTGATCTAACCGAGGAGCTGGCAGCTAAAGGCTGGAGCAAAAAAGACATCGAAAAGGTTGTTGGCCGCTTCTTCGATGACTACTGGCTACGGTTTCCAACCGAAGTTCAGGTCGAGCATGCGGTTTTCATGCGCAAAGCCGCTGAACAGAATGATCGCCTCGCCGTCGATCATAAATCGGACGCTTTTACCGCCGTCACCGAACTCACAATCCTTGCACCGAACCACGCCCGCCTCTTGTCGTTGTTTGCCGGCGCCTGTTCTTCGGTCGGAGCCGATATTGTCGGGGCCAATATCACTACCACACGTGACGGCTATGCGCTGGATACCTTCCTCTTACAGCGCGAATTCGAAGACGACGACGATGAAGCTCGCCGCGCCAACCGCATCCGCAAGGCTATCGAGCAATATTTAAAAGGCGAAGCTCGCGTTCAGCACGCCCTCGAAAAACGACGCACCGAGCACCGTGTCGAGGCCTTCAACGTTAGCGCCATCGTCCATGTCGATAACGATATCTCCGATAAGTACACCGTGATCGAGGTCGAGGGGCGCGACCGTCCCGGCCTGCTTTACGAATTAACGAGTGCACTGTCGGATCTGTCGTTGGATATCTCATCTGCCCACATCGCCACCTATGGCGAGAAGGTCATCGACGCCTTTTACGTCACAGACCTAACGGGAAGAAAAGTCTCAAGCGACCAACGCAAAAACCAGATCGCTGAGCGTCTTGCCAGCATCGTTGATTTGCCGACAGACGGCGAAACTTGACGGTGCACCGCCCCTCCTGGCTCACGAGCAACGTAAAGTGCAAAGACCGCCATGAATTGACCCGCATGTCGACACCGTCCTGCCCGCGTCTGCCTCCTGTCTGGCATGATCCCTCCCCATAAGTGCAAGCTTGCGCTCTTTCGGCTCACAGGCTAGTCCGCACACACCATGCTTTATCGCGCTTTCGCTACCGTCGGTGGGCTGACCATGATCAGCCGTGTCCTGGGCTTTGTCCGCGACATCCTGATTGCTGCAGCCCTTGGCTCCGGCGTCGTTGCCGACGCGTTCTTTGTCGCGTTCCGATTCCCGAACCTGTTCCGGCGGCTGTTTGGAGAGGGTGCATTCAACGCAGCATTCGTACCTTTGTTTGCCAAACGGCTTGAAGGTGAGGGCGAAGGACCGGCTCGACGGTTCGCCGAAGAAGCCATGTCGGTTCTCTGCTTCGCGCTGTTGGGTTTTTCCGCGGTTGTAATGCTGGCAATGCCTTGGCTGATGTTGGCACTTGCCCCAGGCTTCATCGAGAACCCGGCGAAATACGATCTCGCCGTCCTGCTGTCACAGATCACCTTCCCTTATCTATTGTGCATGTCCTTGGTGGCGCTGTTGTCGGGTGTGCTGAACTCGCTTGGACGTTTCTGGACGGCAGCTGCTGCTCCTATCCTTCTGAACATCGTCCTTATCGGCGCGATCTCATTCGCGATCTGGATGGGTTACACGGAGCGCTATGGTGCCGGGATCATCTTGTCGGTCGGCGTGACCGTCGCCGGGATCGCTCAATTGGCAATGGTGTCGATTGCCGTTCGTCGCGCTGGGCTTAGTTTGAAGCTTCGGTGGCCGCGCTATACACCCGGTGTTAAGCGACTAGTCGAACTTGGCATTCCCGGCGTCATTGCCGGTGGGATTACCCAGATCAATATCGTTGTCGGCACCATCATCGCATCAATGCAAGCCGGTGCTGTGTCTTACCTGTATTACGCCGACCGGCTCTATCAGCTCCCGCTCGGCATCGTCGGTGTCGCGATTGGCGTCGTGCTGCTGCCGGAGCTATCGCGCAAGTTCCGAGCAGGCGAACACGAGGCTGCAATGCAAAGCCAGAACCGCTCGCTCGAATTCGCCCTAATGCTCACGATCCCAGCTGCGGTGGCGCTAGCGGTCGCGGCCAATCCCATCATCAGCGTTTTGTTTGAGCGCGGCGCTTTCACGGCCGCGGATACGCAAGCAACAGCTCCAGCGCTCGCGGCATTTGCCATCGGTCTCCCGGGCTTCGTGCTGATCAAAGTGTTTCAGCCCGCTTTTTTCGCTAGGGAAGATACCAAAACCCCAATGCGTTATGCCGGTGTCAACATGGTGATCAACATCACCGGCTCGCTGGGAATGTTCTATCTCTTCAAGAGCTGGGGCTATCCCCCTCATGTCGGCATCGCACTTGCAACCTCGATTGCCGGATGGGCCAACGCTTTGCTCCTCGGAATAGCACTCATCCGCCGGGGCGATTTCGTTGTCGATGGCCGGCTAATGCGCAATCTCCCAATCATTATCATTGCAAGCCTAGCGATGGGGGCATCACTGTGGTTCGTGGTGCCTCACCTCGCACCCTATGTCGCCGCTGAAGCGATGCTTGGAATCCGGATCGCGGCTCTTGGCGGTCTTGTTGCGTTGGGCTGCATCATCTTCTTCGCTCCAATGATGGTGACGGGTGTCCTGAACGTCCGCCAGCTTGGTGGAATGGCGCGCCAGAAGAACTAAGCCGCCGCCAACACGATCACCGAAGCATTAATAAAATCACTGCACGGACTGTCCAGCGCAGCACCTAACCCAGCACATTTTTTCAACCTCGCAAGCCTGAGTGAAACGGCTTTTTAACCACGGTAAGGCTATGGTCCTTTTCACGGAACGAGCGCCGCGTATCCCGCCCCCCGATTGGGATGTCCCTCAACGCGCCGCCCTCCATGACGTGTTTTGTCCCGCGTCGGAAAAGCCCGGTTACACTTGTAACCGGGTTTTTCACTTTCTCGCGAAGGCCGCTCCCAACATCGCCACTTGCACCTCGCCCGGACGCGGGCGATAAACCGCTCCTCGATCGCAGGCAAAGAGCTTCCAAACGATGAAAATTCAAGAACGCGTATTCTCCGGAATGCAGCCAACCGGCAGTCTCCACCTTGGCAACTATCTGGGTGCCATGTTGAAGTGGATCGATCTGCAAAAAACGCACGAGTGCATTTATTGCGTCGTCGATTTGCATGCCATTACGGTTTGGCAGGATCCGGACGAATTGCGCCAAGCAATCCGCCAGGTGACAGCCGCTTACATCGCCGCTGGCCTCGATCCGAAAAAAAGCGTGCTATTCAATCAAAGCCAAGTATCCGCCCACGCTGAGCTCGCTTGGGTCTTCAACTGCGTTGCGCGCCTGGGTTGGCTCAACCGGATGACGCAGTTCAAGGAAAAGGCTGGAAAGGACAAGGAAAACGCCTCTGTCGGGCTTTACGCCTATCCTAATCTCATGGCCGCGGACATTCTGGCATATCGCGCAACTCATGTGCCCGTTGGTGACGACCAAAAACAGCACTTGGAACTATCGCGTGACATCGCCCAAAAATTTAACAACGACTTTTCAGACCAGATCCGCGCAGCCGGATATGAGGATGGTGAGTTCTTCCCGCAGCCTGAACCCGTAATCACCGGGCCAGCCACGCGAGTTATGTCGTTGCGGGACGGAAGCCGTAAGATGTCGAAGTCGGAGCCCTCCGACCTCTCACGTATCAATCTGACCGACGACGTCGATGCCATCGCCAAGAAAATCAAAAAGGCAAAGACCGACCCGGAGCCACTTCCGAGCGAAACCGATGGTTTGCAGGGACGACCCGAAGCCGACAACCTCGTTGGGATTTACGCCGCCCTTGCAGGAACCTCAAAACCAGACGTCTTATCTGAATTCGGCGGCAACCAGTTTTCGCAGTTCAAGCCGGCCCTTGCCGAACTTTGCGTCGAGAAGCTTGGACCGATCGCTGATGAGGCGCGCCGGCTCATGGATGACCCTGCGGAGATCGATCAAGTGTTGGCTGACGGTGCCTCTCGCGCCCGCGAAATCGCTTCACCGATCATGGACGAGGTAAAAGATATTGTTGGCTTCATCCGCGGATAAGCTCGGGCGCATCGAGCCTTCTTGATAGACAGATTGCATAGGTTCGTGGAAACTAGTTGTCTTGAATTGTCGGGCGACCAATTCGCGTGCGGCGAGTTCGTCGCTTGCGTGGCTTTCATGCACTCGCCTGCTGCAATTGGCACGCGCCATTCGAATTGAGCAAGCCTGCCCAAAAACTTCAAAGTCAGGGCCGTGCTTGCTAGAAATCAAACTAACGGAGTGGCACCGAGCCAATGAAACCTCGCCGATCCTTCGAAGCTGGCCATGAACGAAAATTCCTGCTCGTCATTGACGAAGCCCCTGAAGTCGATAGCGCAGTTTATTTCGCAGCCAGTCGCGTCGCCCACTCAGGAGGATCGTTAGTCTTACTCTACGCGATCGAACCCCAGGGGTATCAGCACTGGATGGGCGTCCAGAAGATCCATATCGAAGAAGAGACAAACACCGCCAAAGCTCTTTTTCGCTTGCATCGCCGCAAGCTGAATCAGGCTGGCTTTGAGAACGTTGTCACTGAAGATCGGATCAAAGAGGGCCCAAAGGTCGAGATGATCACTGAGGCTATCGACGAAGACGAAGACATCGCCCTTCTCGTGCTGGGTGCCTCAACCGACCCTCAAGGCCCTGGGCCGCTTGTCTCAACGCTGGTCGCAAGTAAAGCAGCGGGTGCCTTCCCGGTTCCAATCACCGTTGTGCCAGGTCATCTGTCTCTGGATTACATAAAAACGCTTGCGTAATCAGAGGCTTGATGTTTCCCGCCAGCCGTGTTGGCTCGTTCCCCGTTGGCCTGATTTAGCCCGCAACCTTCGCAAATCCCCACCTTGTGAACGTGAAACATAATGTTCAGGGCTCGACTTTTGGGGAATCCTGTCTTACCTATCACCCTAGAACAGTTCTAATCTAGCAGAGTGGTTTCATAGTCTTCGCTGAGATAAGCCTGAAGACTTACGTGCACCGCTGTCGGGAGTCGACGAGATGTTTATTCAGACCGAGGCTACGCCTAATCCGGCAACTTTGAAGTTTATTCCTGGACGTTCCGTGCTCTCGACCGGCACAGCTGAATATCGAGATTTCAAAGATGCCAGCCAGTCCCCGCTCGCGGTCCGCTTGTTCGGTATCGATGGCGTAACCGGCGTTTTCCTAGGTTCGGACTTCATTTCCGTAACCAAAGGCGAATCCGATTGGCAGCACCTGAAGCCGGCCATTCTCGGTGCGATCATGGAACACTTCATGTCAGGCTCGCCGGTCGTGCACAACGACCAGGGCAATGACGTGACCGAGGGCAACTACGATCCGGAGGACGAGCAAATCGTCTCAACGATCAAAGAACTCCTGGAAACCCGCGTTCGCCCGGCTGTCGCCCAGGACGGTGGCGACATCACTTTCCACGGCTTCCGCGAGGGCATCGTGTACCTTCAAATGCGCGGTGCTTGCGCCGGTTGCCCGTCTTCGACCGCAACGCTACGCCATGGCATCGAGAACCTCCTACGCCACTTCTGTCCGGAAGTGCAGGAAGTCCAGGCCGTCGCCTAACTTCACAATCTGACTGAAGACGATCCCCCAAGATTGTCAGCACCGCCCGCAATCGCTCAGCTTTGAGAATTGCGGGCTTTTTTGCACCCTATTTTGTACGCGATTGGAGCATCGAAATGAGCGAGATCTTTGCCCCCTCTGAGCTGCCTGCCGAAACCCTCGATCAGCTCTTTCTCGAAGCTCGTACGCATAACGGCTGGCTCGACAAACCGATTGATGAGGCGACGCTCCGCAAACTCATTGACTTGATGAAAATGGGCCCAACAAGCGGCAACTGTTCACCCGCTAGAATTTACTTTGTTACGTCCACACAAGCGAAACAGCGCCTCAAGCCCTATCTCTCTGGAAACAACGCGGAAAAGACCATGCAAGCCCCGGTCTGCGCGATTATCGGCCACGATATGGAATTCTACGAGCGGTTGCCCGAGCTGTTTCCCCATACGGATGCCAAAAGCTGGTTTGTCGGCGACCAACCCAAGATCAACGAGACGGCATTCCGCAATGGAACATTGCAGGGCGCTTACCTCATGTTGGCGGCACGCGCGCTTGGACTTGATTGCGGACCGATGTCCGGCTTCGACGTGGCCGGCGTCGAGAAAGAGTTCTTCGAGGGCACGACAATTCGCGCAAACTTTTTATGCAATATCGGTTATGGGGACCGCTCAAAATTGCATCCGCGTTCCCCGCGGCTGCCGTTCGAAGATCTCGCCAAGATCATCTAAGTCGTTGACGCGCAAAAGGGTTGCTTTGATGACTAGCCGGTTGGTCTGAGCAACGTTCAAAAATGGCTGTATATTCGGCTCTGGGTTGGAGGCGTTCGGTTGCCGGTTTTCTCGCTTGACACCGAACTTCGAGGGTGAAAATGAAAGGCGAAGTGTATAGGCTCCCCGCCCATGATCACTCTTGCCCTTGATAGCTGCTACGACGCCTGCTCTGCTGCGCTCGCTTCCAAAGACGGTGTTATCCTCGCGTCGGCTTTTGAGCCGATGTCGATGGGGCACGCCGAACGCTTGGTGCCCATGGTCGACGACATCGTGAGCGAAGCCGGCATCGCATATTCTGATATTGGGACCATAGCCGTAACCAACGGCCCGGGCACATTCACCGGCACCCGGATCGGTGTCGCAGCCGCGCGTGCTTTTGCACTAGCGCTCGAGAAACCGCTTATTGGCGAAACGAGTCTCGCGGTTATGGCGGAAGTCATCGCTGCTGACCTTCCAACCAAGTCGTCAGAAGACCTTGATGATGTGAACATCCTCGTTGCGACCGACGCACGGCGCGGTGAAGTCTACGCCCAGCTTTTTCAGGCGGCGGGAATCAAGGCACGCACCGACCCGATGGTGATCACGCCAGCCGATGCTGCTGAGATGTTGAACGAGGGCGCATCGACCATCCTTGCTGGCTCCGGCGCAGAGAGCATTGCAGCGACAAAACAAAGTCCTAACGGAAAAATTCGTCTCGGCCCCGTCGATCTTTTGCCGAACGCGGCCAACCTCGCCATTCGCGTCGCGCAAGGCCGCACGCTGGCTGAACCCTCCCAGAAAATCGCACCGCTTTACCTGCGCCCTGCCGATGCCAAACCGCAATCGGGTAAATCTATACCGCGGATATCGCCATGAGCCTGCAACCGAAACCAAGCACCACCACCGCCACCGAGTACCCACCGTTTGACGAGCGTCTTGTCAGTCTGCTTTGGGCTGAAGCGGACCGCAGCGGGGAGATCGCCGCGATGCATAAGGAGCTATTTGACCCGGCTTGGGACGAAGAAGCCTGGCGGAAGATTCTTATCGACCCCTGTACAAATGCCCTCGTCGCGAAAGTTCGACTCCGCCATTTGGGTGCGCCCGTTCCTGCCGGGTTTGCCGTATCACGGATCGTCGCGGACGAAGCTGAAATCCTGAGCATTGGCGTGACTGCACCATTCCAACGTCGCAGCATCGGAGACATGCTGGTCCGTGGGCTCAAACGCGCCGCTAAGTCGGCCGGAGCGCAGCGGTTATTCCTTGAAGTGGCCGATGACAACACCGCAGCTCGAAAGCTCTATTCCGCGACCGGCTTTCTACAAGTCGGTGAGCGCAGAAACTACTACAAGCGCCGGGACGGGACGTCCGCAGACGCCCTGACCCTCGCCGTTGACCTGACGAAGTCTCCATGAAGGCATTCCGCGCTGTTCGAATTCTGATCGGTTTTTTTGCCCTTACCGTGCCACTGATGCCTGTTCAGGCAGTGCTGTTGCGGGTCTCGCCGAAACATGCCCGGACCTTCCCGCATTGGTATCACCGCCAGGTTTGTAAGCTGCTGGGCATCCGTTTTGAGATCGATGGCGAGGTTGCTCCCGATCAGTCTGTGTTGATCGTCGCCAACCATGTGTCCTGGCTGGATATTCCCGTTATCTCCGCCGTCGCTCCTGTGTCCTTCATCGCGAAAAAGGAGGTTGGCGGGTGGCCGTTTGTGTCGTCTCTCGCCAAATTGCAGCGCACGGTTTTTGTTGATCGCGCCCGCCGCACGGCAGCTGCAGCTTCGGCCAACGAAATCGCCAGCCGCCTCGCCGCAGGCGACAAACTGGTTTTGTTTGCTGAAGGAACATCAAGCGATGGCAACCGGGTCCTACCGTTCAAAACCTCACTGTTCGCAGCTGCAAAGCCAACTAAGGCGTCGCAAAAAAAGGCGACAACTGATCCCATCGAAGGTGATAGCCCGCGCGAGACCCCACACAACAATACGCAGGTCCAAACCCTAACGATATGCTACACGCACCTGCACGGCGTCCCGATTGAACGCGCAGACCGACCGCTCGTTGGGTGGTTTGGCGACATGGATCTTGGTCCGCACGCCTGGGAGCTGTTGTCGGCTGGACCGCTGGACGTGAGGATCTCGCTCGGCGACCCAATTCCGCTTCATGACTTCGCAGATCGGAAGGCGCTCGCCCGTCAAACAGAGAGCGAAGTACGCACCGAACTGGTCCGGATACTGCGCGGTCGCGACGATATCTCACCCAACGAGATTTCTGCACCATCTCTGCAAAGCTATGTTCCCCGGACGGATCCGGACGCTACCGGCCGCAACTGGGTATGAGGCTTCGCGTCTGCAAAAAAGTCGTCTGCCCGACCTTATTTTCCGCAACCTCATCACCCAATTACCAAGTCCGAGGCGCTCAAATGTCGCGTTGGGGGCGTTGCAGACCGCCGCGCCGTAACATATTGGTGTCATCTTTAGCGGCCGACTCAAGTTAATCTGTCAGAAGATTTTTGTCGGCATCATAGTGCTCAAGCGGGGAGTCATTCGGGCGGCATCCCTTGAAGTTTCAAAAGTCCCGTGGGGAGAACTGCGATGCCGGGGACCAAGAAGGTCTTCGTAAAAACCTTTGGCTGTCAGATGAATGTGTACGATTCGGAACGCATGACCGAGTCTCTGATGTCCTATGGGTTCACGTCGACAGATCAGCCTGAAGAGGCTGAGGTAATCATCCTCAACACCTGCCACATTCGCGAGAAGGCGGCCGAAAAGGTCTACTCCGAACTGGGGCGTTACCGCCAGATCAAGGACGAGCGCCGCGATCGCGGCCAGCAAACAACCGTGACGGTTGCCGGGTGTGTGGCGCAAGCCGAAGGCGCAGAGATTATCTCGAGGTCGCCCGTCGTTGACTTGGTCATCGGCCCGCAAAGCTACCACCGGTTGGCTGAGTTGGTATTCCGCACACAAGCTGAATCCCGCCGTCTCGTCGACACGAACTTCCCAGAAGTCGATAAATTCAAAACACTGCCGGCGCGCACCACCAGCGCACCTAACCCGCAAGGTCAAATCCGTTCGGCTTCCGCGTTCCTTACCGTTCAAGAGGGCTGCGATAAATTCTGCACGTTCTGCGTCGTCCCGTACACGCGCGGCATGGAATATTCGCGTCCCGTCAGTGCGTTAGTGGACGAGGCCCGCTCGCTGGCCGAACGGGGTATCCGCGAGATCACGCTTCTGGGTCAGAACGTGAATGCCTATCACGGCGAGGGCCCGGAGGGGAAAGCATGTTCACTGGCGCAGTTGATCGACGCGATCGCTGAAATCCCAGAACTTGAACGCGTGCGCTACACGACCAGCCATCCCAACGATATGAGTGATGACCTGATTGAAGCCCACTGCAATCAGCCCAAGCTCATGCCCTATCTCCACCTGCCGTTCCAGGCGGGTGCGGATCGTATTCTGGCCGCCATGAACCGAAAGCATACGGCTGCGGAGTACCGCAAGCTGATCGACAAGATCCGCCGTGCCCGGTCCGATATCGCGCTATCGACCGATATCATCGTCGGATTTCCTGGCGAGACCAATGCTGAGTTCCAAGAGACCTTGAAGCTTGTCGAAGATATCGGCTTCGCCCAGGCATTTTCCTTCAAGTATTCGGCCCGCCCGGGCACACCGGCAGCCAAACTCGAAGATCAAGTTCCCGAGGAAGAAAAGTCTCAGCGATTACAACAGCTGCAGTCCCTTCTGGCCGCCCAAACCTCAAGGTTTAACGAAGGCTGTGTCGGTCGCGTGATTCCGGTCCTGTTTGAACGTCCAGGCCGCAACGATGGCCAGATTGTAGGCCGCTCGCCCTATCTGCAGCCCGTGCATGCTTCAGGTGCCGTGGACCAATTGGGCCAAATTTTCCCAGTGGAAATCTCCCGCGCCGGCCCAAACAGTCTTCTGGGTGTCATACGCGCAGCGTGAAACACATGATCTAGAAACGCACGAAAGCCCAAAGCCTTATGCATTGGCGTTCCAGCTCAGCGCGGCTGTTTTCCGTGCAGTCGAGATCCATTGGTTTCCACCAGCGGGTCGGATGGGCCACGGCAGTAGAGCCGCATTCACGGTATGAGATGCAACCAGTTGCACACGCTTAGTGTTTGCAGGAATATGTGGTGGTTGGTGCAGGTAAAAGCACGCCTCACGGGACGATTGATGGGAGTCCATTGATTTGCCAGCAATTCGCGGTCAAGGCATGACCGGGTCAGGGCGCACGCCCAAGCAGCACGCCGGTAGCAGCCGGCTGGTTGTACCCTTCGAAGACAATCGGCATCTCACTCATCTTCTGGGTGAATTCGATAGTCATTTGGCGCTTGTGGAAGACCGGCTCGGCATCGAAGCGCATGCTCATGGCAACGTCATTATCCTCAGCGGATCCGATGCACAATGCAACATCGCCCGCCAAGTCCTCGAAGAGCTCTACAGCCGAATTTCTTCCGGCGAGACAATCGGGCCTGGCGACTTTGATGGCCTGATCCGCCATGCCCGCCACGAAGTTCCAGCCGATGGGTCGCAGGCCCAAATCGCGACGCGCCGCCGTGTGATCAAAGCCCGTACACCGACCCAGAGTGTTTACATGCGGGCTTTACAAGCTGTCGATCTCGTCTTCGGCATCGGACCGGCCGGAACGGGTAAAACGTATCTCGCCGTCGCCATGGCAGCGCATTGCCTGGAAAAAGGGATCGTCGAGCGCATTATCCTCTCGCGACCAGCGGTTGAGGCTGGTGAGCGCTTGGGCTTCCTTCCAGGAGACCTCAAAGAGAAGGTCGACCCTTACCTCCGCCCGCTCTACGATGCGCTTTACGACGTTCTGCCGCCGGAAAAAGTCGAACGTGACTTGGAACTCGGCGTTATCGAGATTGCCCCGTTGGCATTCATGCGCGGACGCACGTTGGCCAATGCCTTCGTTATTCTCGATGAGGCACAGAACACGACCAGCATGCAGATGAAGATGTTTCTGACGCGCCTGGGCGAAAATGCAAAAATGGTTATCACGGGCGACCCCTCCCAGATCGACCTGCCGCCAGGTATGCAATCCGGTCTTGAAGAAGCTGTCAGGCTGCTGAGCGGGGTAGAGGGCATAGAAGCTGTGCGCTTCCAAGGATCGGACGTGGTTCGGCGAGACCTTGTAGCCCGCATTGTTGCCGCTTATGATGATGCCGAACAAGGCGACAAACCCAAATCATGAACGACGACAGCGACAGTTGTCACAGCGCGACATCCCAAGACCCTCCCAAGCCAGCCGTTGCGGGAGAGGTAACCGTTGACGTGCTAATTGAAGCTGGTGATTGGAGTTCGTTTGCCGACATCGAAAACTTCGTGATTATTGCTGCTCAGGCTGCGGCCAGGTTCCCAGAAGCTGGTCTTGCTGGTGGACAGGCTGCAATCGCTCTTTCAAACGATGCACAGGTCGCCACCCTCAACGCAGATTTTCGCGGCAAACCGGCACCCACCAATGTCTTGTCCTTCCCGGCACCGAAGGGTCTCCCCACAGAAGAGGGCGAAGGGCGCTTCTTAGGGGACATTATTCTCGCAGCTGAGACTTTGGACCGCGAAGCAGCTGACCTTGGCATCCCGCCGAAGCACCATCTGCAGCATTTGGTCGTTCACGGTCTTCTACACCTCGCAGGCTTCGATCACATTGAGGAAGAAGACGCGCAAGAGATGGAAGCGCTAGAAACTCGAATTCTCGCAACACTTAATATTCCCGACCCTTATACCCATCCGATGGATGAGGTGAAGGCTTGACCACATGACGGTTAACAAAAGGACCCTGACGTCGCCGCAACGCGGCCATTGAAAGCCGATGAGCACCAGTAACACCACCGATGTGCCGGACACGGCAGCCAAGACGGATGACACGCGCAACTCAGTCAATGGCTGGTTCGCCACCCTGCGTGCACGCCTGGGATTGGGCGAAGGGCCCAGTTTGCGCGAAGCGCTTGAAGACACCCTCAAGCAAGATTCTGAGAACGAAGCATCATTCTCGCCCGAAGAGCGGCAGATGCTTTTGCGTCTGCTCCATTTTGGCGGCAGTCGGGTCGAGGACATCATGGTCCCGCGCGCCGATATCATCGCCATCGACGAAGATGCGCCTGCATCCGAGCTACTAAGTGTATTCGAAGACGCCGGCGTTTCCCGATTGCCGCTATATCGCGACACCCTCGACGATCCCCGCGGCATGGTTCACGTCAAGGACCTCTTCAGCTGGCTTATGTCCCAAGCCCAAAATGGGAATGGTCATGAGAACGGCTCCGCAGCCAACCCAGAAAAACTTGAGATAGCAAAACCAGACAGCGCGAGTTCGAAAACCAATGGATCGGCGCGCAGTGTTGCCAACGAGAAATCCGGCAATCCGGAATTCGCCAACATCGATCTTGCTCGTCCCGTGTCCATGCTGCGGATTAAGCGCCAGGTTCTCTACGTGCCGCCGTCGATGCCGGCAATGAACCTCCTCATCAAAATGCAGTCGACACGAATTCACATGGCGCTTGTCGTTGATGAGTACGGTGGAACCGATGGTCTTGTGACCATCGAAGACCTCGTTGAACAGATCGTTGGCGACATCGAAGACGAGCACGACGAAGCCGAAGCCGCCCATATCACGGAAGATGCGAAACTCGGTCTTGTCGCGTCCGCTCGTACACCGGTGGCAGAGTTGGAAGAACGGCTGAACCGCAAATTATTGACCGAGGCCGAAGAAGAAGACATCGATACCCTAGGCGGTCTGGTCTTCACGATCGTCGGGCGTATCCCCGCTCGTGGTGAACTCGTCCGTCATCACTCAGGCCTTGAGTTTGAAGTCCTGGATGCTGATCCGCGCCGTGTCAAGAAGCTCAAGATCCATGGGCTCACAGCAGCCAAACGAGATCTCAATCCCGGCGGGACGGATGCAACGCAAGCCTGAGGTTGTAAGCTCCGGCAAGGCGCGCGCCAGCGCCCGGGTTTCGCCAGCAGTTGAGCAATTCGCCAGGAAGCTCCAAGCCTGCGCGTCATACATCCAAACTGCCACCGGATGGCGCCGTCGGTTGATCGCCGCAGGAGCGGGAGCAGCGTCAATGCTAGCTCTTGCGCCATTTTACTTTTGGCCCATTTTGTTTTTGACGCTTCCGGTGGCCGTCTTGCTGCTCGACGCCCCATCGCAACCAACAGGCCGTCTTGCCTTGCTGGTTGCGTGGTTACCAACCCCTCAATTGCGTAGCGCGGCGCGCGATGGCTGGTGGTTTGCGTTCGGCTATCATTTCTTCGGCCTGTTTTGGATTGGCGAAGCGTTTTTGGTCGAAGCCCACATCTTCGGCTGGCTGCTCCCATTTGCCGTCACGATAATGCCAGCAGGCTTAGCGCTCTTTAGCTGCTTCAGCTTTGCATTGGCCCGCGCCGTTTGGCCAAATGGACCGGCGCGCATCATCAGCCTGGCAATCGCAATCGCCATTGGTGAGTACTTGCGTGGTCACATGTTCACCGGCTTTCCCTGGAACGTGTTGGGCTATGCACTGACCAATGACGATTGGATCATTCAGGCAGCCGGTATCTTTGGCATCTACGGCCTGACGGCTCTTGTTGTTGTTATCTGCGCAACACCGCTTATCGCGTTAAATGATTTTTGGAAGCCCACCCAAGCGCAGGATACTCAGACGGCAAGTCAGCCGCACCAGTACGGCATGCCACCAGCGTTGCCCATCGGCATACTGACGCTAGCACCTTGCCTAGCCCTCTACGCTTATGGCTTCTGGGTTCTTCCAACGCAGCCGCTACCAGTCGTTTCCGATGTCAAACTGCGCATTGTTCAGCCCAGTGTCCCGCAGCACGAAAAATGGGCCCAAGACAAACAAGGCGAGATTTTCCACAACCATTTGTCGTTGTCGCACCAAAATGCGAGCGGCCAATTCGATGGTGCAAAGGGCATTACACACATCGTTTGGCCGGAAGCTGCGATGCCATTCCTGCCGTTAGCGACACCTCAGGCGTTGTCTGCAATTGGAAAAATGTTGCCAGAAAATACTTACCTGATGGCCGGGGCTTTACGCCTTGAGGATTCTAGTGTTGGAGATGAAATTCGCCCCAGCGTGAAACCAGTGAAAAATGTTTTCAATTCCATCTTGGTTTTCAATCCCGATGGGAGCCTTCTGACGCTTTACGATAAAATTCATCTCGTGCCGTTCGGCGAGTATCTACCGTTCACCGAAACCCTCAACTGGCTTGGATTAGAAACAATAACTCGCATCCGCGGTGGCTTCTCCGTCGGCCCGAAACCGCGACCACTGTTGAGCTTGCCAGGTTTGCCAGCTATCGGACCGTTGATTTGCTACGAAGCAATTTTTCCCTCACAAGTAGTGCAGGGTGATCTTCGCCCGAGCCTCCTGGTAAACGTCACGAACGACGGTTGGTTCGGGAATCTCACGGGGCCATTCCAACACTTTCAGCAGTCTCGTGTGAGAGCGGTGGAGGAAGGACTGCCACTCGTACGAGCTGCCAACAATGGTGTGTCGGCGCTCATCGACCCATACGGTAGGGTGACCAAGACAATAGGTTTGAATGTTCGAGGAACGATCGATGTAACAATTCCAAAACCGGCACAACTTACGCTGTACGCCCGATTTGGCGATTACTGTTTACTATCAACTATAGCTTTTTTGTGCGGGCTTGGACTACTGTTCGTTGTATACGAGGCGCGGTCTGTAACGCGGGAAGCATGACAACGGCTTATCGTCACCTTAAACAAGAGCGACTATCGGGATCGCTGAGGGACGGGATCAAACTGGATTGGGAGAGGTTAGGAAAAGTCGGAATGTCAAAGCGCGGCAACGATAACGGTGATGAACGAAATGCGCGCCGGCCCAACCCAATGGATATCCACGTCGGAAGCCGTGTCCGATTGAGACGGATGTTACTTGGTATGAGCCAGGAGAAGCTCGGTGACCAACTTGGGCTGACCTTTCAGCAAGTGCAGAAATATGAAAAGGGCATAAATCGCATCGGTGCCAGCCGCTTGTACGATCTCTCAAAGACTCTCGGCGTGCCGATCGCTTACTTCTACGAGGAAGCTCCCATCCCAGCACTTGGTATGGCCGAAGACCAAGAAGAGTACGGAGACAAAAAGCCAAGCGATGATGGCGTCTACGAATTCCTCTCAACGCGTGAGGGGCTGGAACTCAACAAAGCTTTCGTCAAAATCTCCGATCCACGGGTTCGACGCACGATAGTTGATCTCGTGCGAAACCTTGCGGGAGAGAAAGAAGACTCCTGACGTTAAAGGGCGTCGGGCTTGACCCACACCCCAAAGCTTGCAACAACGCGCCCACTTTCCATCCGTTGAGCAGAACGCTCCCGTGCCCTCCATTTGTGCGCGCACGAGCGCTTTGTAAGATCTCACATCCGGTTCACCCGACGCTCGGTCGCGGTTGATTAAGAAAAATCCGGAAGCAACAAATGAGGACAGGTTTGGCACGTTCTTCTTATCTCTTCACGAGTGAATCCGTTTCCGAAGGCCACCCGGATAAAGTCTCTGATCGTATCTCCGATGAGATCGTCGACCTCTTCTACTCTGAGGGACCAAAAGCCGGGATCGATCCATGGGCTATCCGGGCGGCGTGCGAGACCCTCACCACAACAAACCGTGTTGTTATCGCAGGCGAAACCCGCGGCCCCGACACCGTAACCGTCGAAATGATCACCGCGAAAGTCCGCGAAGCGATCAAGGATATCGGCTACGAGCAAGACGGGTTCCACTGGGCCAACTGCAACATTGACGTTCTGCTCCATCCACAATCGGCTGACATTGCTCAGGGCGTTGACGCAGCGGGCAATAAGGATGAGGGCGCTGGCGACCAGGGCATTATGTTCGGTTATGCCTGCACCGAAACCCCGGAGCTGATGCCGGCACCAATCTATTACAGCCACAAAATCCTCGAGAACTTGGCCCGCGCGCGCAAATCGAAAGAAGGCGACGCCGCTAAGCTTGGGCCAGACTCCAAGAGCCAGGTGACCTGTCGTTACGAAAACGGCAAGCCTGTTGCTGTCACTCAAATCGTTCTCTCAACGCAGCACATCGATCCGGATCTGAGCTCGGCTGACGTCCGCAAGATCGTCGAGCCATACATCCGCAATACGCTGCCGACCGACTGGGTGTCCGACGACACCATTTGGCACGTCAATCCAACCGGCAAGTTCGTCATCGGTGGTCCGGACGGCGACGCAGGCCTCACCGGCCGTAAGATCATCGTCGACACCTACGGCGGTGCAGCACCACATGGCGGCGGCGCATTCTCCGGCAAAGATCCCACCAAGGTTGACCGTTCTGCTGCGTATGCGTCACGCTATCTGGCAAAGAACGTGGTCGCGGCCGGTCTCGCGCAAAAATGCACGATCCAGCTGTCGTATGCGATCGGTGTTGCCGAGCCGCTGTCGATCTATGTCGATACACACGGCACCGGCGAAGTCGAAGAGGCAAAGCTCGAAGGCGCGCTACGCGAGGTCATGCGTCTCACACCGCGCGGCATTCGAGAGCATCTCGACCTGAACCGTCCGATCTACGCGCGCACGGCGGCCTATGGCCACTTCGGTCGTGAGGCGGTCGATGGCGGTTTCACCTGGGAAAAAACCGACCTTGCTGGCGCGATTAAGTCGGCTGTTGCATAAGATTTTGATTCAGGCCCCTTGCCGCAAGGCGACTTGAACGGCCAAACCAAAAAAGAGCATTTGCAAGGCGGTTGCTGGTTTGGCGGCCGCCTTCATATTTTGAAGAGCGCGGGGGCGATCCGCTAATCTGGCAAGAGCCGGACTTGCATTCGCCCTGTACGTCTACGATTGAAGCGATGACAGACGATAAGCGGCAGCAAGATGACGACGAGCTAGCCAAGGCCTACGAGGAGTGCACGGATGAACTGCGCTCTTTCGGGCGGCGGCGCGGGCGAAAGCTGCGCCCCCGGCAGGCGCAGCTGTTCACTCAACTGCTGCCTCGTGTCGCCTTAGGTTTGCACGAGCCTGCCCCGCAACCGCTTGAGAAACTTTTTACTCAAAGCCAATCCACAAGCGCACACGAAGATAAGAGCACGGACCCAATTAGGGAGGTCTGGCTCGAAATTGGATTTGGCGGCGCTGAGCACTTGATCTGGCAGGCCGAGAACAATGCTGACGTTGGTCACATCGGATGTGAACCGTTCGAAGCTGGCGTCGTCAAAGCCCTTTCGGCGATAGAAACCAAGCCACTCGACAACGTCCGCTTACACGCCGACGATGCACGGGACCTGCTGCGCTGGCTACCTGAGGCCAGCATCACGCGCGCCTTTATCCTGTTTCCCGACCCTTGGCCGAAACGCCGCCATGCCAAGCGACGGCTGGTTGCACCGCACCTCCTAGAGTTGCTCGCCCGCGTCATGGCGCCTGGTGCAGAATTGCGGATCGGAACCGATATTCCCGATTACTTGCGGACAATCCTGATCGCCTTTCAAACGGAACCGCGCTTTTGTTGGCAGGTTTCAGGGCCGCGAGACTGGCGCTACAGACCAGACGATTGGCCACCGACGCGGTACGAGCAAAAAGCATTGCGGGAAAGTCGGTGCTGCTATTACCTCAGATTTCGCCGCGCAGAAGAAAACTAGAGTTAACAGCATCTGCTGCATTCGAAATGCGGAAAAATTGCCTTTGCCGACGTCAATTTGCATCGAATGAAGCCAATTCAGCTGACAAACAGCTCAAAAAACTTTCACAATCCGCTTGAAAGCTAAGCAAACCTACCCTAAGGTCAAAATGCTCATGATCATCTCAACTCTGTGAGTGGGTCCCTCCCGGGTCTCCACTCTTTTTGTTTTTGGGGCCCCGTTAGCGGCGGTTCGGATACGCGAGGACATCTGTGACAGAGCATGCGGTCGCACCTAGCGAGCGCTTCGTCAGAGAAACGGGATTGGCGGCAGCCCTGGCCGAACTGGTGGAGCCGGTGCTGGAACATTTGGGGTTTCGCCTTGTCCGCGCCAAGGTCGAAGGCAGGGATGAGTTGACGGTCCAGATTATGGCCGAACGTCCCGATGGCACGATCTCCGTTGGCGATTGCGAGTCGATTTCCAGAGAGCTTTCACCGATTCTCGATGTCCACGATCTTGTACCGGGGGCCTATCGGCTCGAAATATCCTCTCCAGGGATTGATCGTCCGCTGGTTCGGGCATCCGATTTTGAGGATTGGTCCGGATACGAGGCTAAAATCGAGTTGACGGAGTTGGTCGATGGCCGCAAGCGTTTTCGCGGCCGATTAGAAGGATACGAAGACGGCGAGATCCGTTTAGAAGTCGACTTGAAAGATGTTGGCCTGACCGTACTGGGATTGCCGCTCGACCTGATAAAGGACGCCAAACTCGTCCTGAACGATGAATTGATCCGCGAGGCTCTGGCCCGCGCGAAGAAAGACAAACGCAATAGCGCGTCAGACGGGCCGATAAGCCCGGGTGATGAATTGGACTTGGAGGAGTAAAGTTATGAGCATGGCCGGCGTCAGCGCCAACCGTCTCGAGCTTTTGCAGATCGCCAACGCGGTCGCCCGCGAGAAGCTGATCGACCCGATGATCGTGCTCACTGCCATGCAGGATGCGATCCAGAAGGCCGCAAAGTCGCGCTATGGACCCGAAAACGATATCCGTTGCGAGATCGATCCGAAAACTGGCGAAACCAAATTGGTCCGCGTTCTCACAGTTGTCGAGGAAGTCGAAAACGAAGCAACGGAAATCCTCCTCGATATCGCCCGCAAGACCGACCCTGATGCCGAGATCGGGACGGAACTCATCGAGCATCTGCCGCCGCTGGAATACGGTCGTGTTGCCGCCCAGAATGCGAAGCAGGTGATCGTTCAGAAAGTGCGCGAAGCCGAGCGCGACCAGCAGTTTGATGAGTACAAGGATCGCATCGGCGAAGTCGTCAACGGAACCGTAAAGCGCGTCGAGTACGGCAATGTCATCGTCGATCTGGGCCGCGCTGAAGCCATTGTTCGCCGCGACGAGACGATCCCGCGTGAGAATTTCCGCTATGGAGACCGTGTCCGTGCGTACATCTACGACGTACGCCGCGAGCAGCGCGGACCACAGATTTTCCTCTCGCGCGCCCGTCCGGACTTCATGTCCAAACTGTTCGCAGCTGAGGTTCCAGAAATCTATGACGGTATCGTCGAGATTAAATCTGTCGCCCGTGACCCCGGTTCGCGCGCAAAGATTGCGGTGATTTCCAAAGACACGTCGATCGACCCAGTTGGGGCGTGCGTCGGGATGCGCGGAAGCCGCGTTCAGGCCGTCGTCAACGAGCTGCAGGGCGAAAAAGTCGACATTATCCAGTACCGCGAAGAACCTGCTGAATTCATCGTCAACGCCCTGGCTCCAGCTGAAGTCAGCAAGGTCGTTCTCGACGAAGACGAAAACAAAATCGAAGTCGTCGTGCCGGAAAGCCAGTTGTCCTTGGCAATCGGCCGCCGCGGTCAAAACGTACGCCTCGCCTCGCAGCTGACGGGCTGGGCAATCGACATCATGACCGAGGCCGAAGAAAGCGAGCGCCGCCAGAAGGAATTCAACGAGCGTTCTGCGATGTTCATGGAACAGCTCGACGTCGACGAAGTCATTGGCCAGTTGCTGGCAACCGAGGGCTTTGCATCGATCGAAGAAGTTGCATTTGTTGATCTTTCGGAAATTGCACAGATCGAAGGGTTCGACGACGACACGGCCACTGAAATCCAGGAGCGCGCGCGTGAATACCTCAACCGCGTCGAAGCTGAGCGGGAAGCAGAACGGAAAGAACTCGGTGTTGCTGACGAGTTGACCACATTGGAAGGCGTTAACTCTGCCATGCTGGTTGCTTTCGGTCGCGGCGGCATCAAAACAATGGAAGACCTCGCAGACTGCGCAACCGATGAACTTGTTGGTTGGGTTGAGCGTAAAAAGGAAAAGGGCGTCGACCCGGTCCGCCACGCTGGCATCCTTGATGGAATTGAAATTTCGCGCGCTGACGCCGAACACCTGATCATGACGGCACGTGTTGCTGCGGGCTGGATATCTGCCGAGGACCTCCTTCCCGCCGAAGAAGAAGAGGGCGAAGAGGCGGAGGAAGCCGACGCCAGCGACGCGTCTGAAAACGCAGAAGCTGATACAACCACTGAAGCCGTCGCGGAAACTAGCGACAGCTCGACAACCGATAGCGCGTCTTAACGTGGCGCGCTCAATAAGGAGACGGAGTGCCGGAAGCGACGCCGAAGCACGTAGATTGCGACAGCCACTCAGCTGGGCAGCTGAGCGGCCGCAAACGCGCGCGCGTCGCAACGGAACGTCTGTGCGCGCTGACGAGGGCTGAGCGCCCCGTAGCCGAGCTCCTTCGCTTCGTCGCTGCCCCCGATGACACGATCTGCCCAGATGTCGCAGGTAAACTGCCGGGCCGTGGTGTTTGGCTCACAGCCGACAAAAACACTGTGCAAGCCGCGGTGAAGTCGAATGCGTTTGCCCGTAGCCTTAAGCGACAAGTCCGGCCCGCTGCCGAGCTTCCCGAAATCGTCGAACAATTGTTGGTAAAGCGCACCACTGAGGCGCTTTCACTAGCAAATAAGGCTGGGCTGCTCGTTACGGGGTTTGACAAAGTCTCCGCTTCCATCGAACGTGGAGAAGTCTCAGCTCTCCTGCATGGATTTGACGCAGCTTTAGGCGGTCGGCAAAAGCTCGATGCGAAGTATAAAGCCGTCCAGGCTGATGCGGCGCGCAATGCAGTCATCGTCGATTGTCTAAAGATCGATGAAATGAGCTTGGCAACAGGCCGCCCAAATGTGGTACATGCTGCGCTTAAATCGGGTGGAGCGGCACTACGGTTTGTCGCTGAAGCTGACCGGCTGAGCCGTTATCGCACGGGATTTGCATGCTCTGACGGGGAAACCGTCGTTAGCGGCGCGCCTGGGCAGTCATCTGAACCGCCGTTAGACGCAGCGATGGACGATGGAAATGAAGGGGACGCACGAGCGGAGAACGCTGGCGCACAAGGCGCTTGAGGTTGACCGCTGCCGTGCGAGGTAGAATTTGAGGCAACGGCATAACACTATGCCAACGACTTAATATCCGATCAAACCAGCGGCTGATCGGATTGTTTAAACGGATTGAACGGATTACGAATGTCGGAAACCAAGGACTCAGACGCGAAAAACACAGGTGGCAGCGGCCGCAAACCGTTGTCGCTGCAGCGCACGGTTGAGTCCGGTCACGTTCGCCAGAACTTCAGCCACGGGCGCTCGAAGTCTGTCGTTGTCGAAAAGCGCAAGTCCCGAAAGCTCACGCAGCCAAGTGCGGGCGGCGAAGAGCGGACGACGGCGCGCGGCAAGGCTTCGGACAAAAAAGCCAGTGTTGGTGGTCGCAATCTTTCAGATAGCGAGCGCGATGCCCGTTTGCGCGCGCTCGAAGAGGCCCGGAAAGTCGAAGCTAAGCGCGAGCAGGACAAAAAAGACCAGGAGGCCAAGGCTAAGGTCGACGCCGAGAAGAAGGCCGCTGAAAAACCAGAAGCCTCACCAGCGAAAGCTCAGCCCGCTGCGGCGGAGAAGCCAGCTGAAACTGCACCAGCGGCCAAGAAGCCAACAGCGGCTGAAGCGAAAGCACCCGCAGACGCCAAAGCTGATAGCGACGCAAAAACCGCGAAGGCAAAACCAACTGCTGACGCATCACAATCGCCTGCGTCCAAGGCAAAACCAAAATCTGAGCCGACGGGCGATAAGGGGAATGCTGACGCCAAGCCTGCCGCATCGTCGACAGCCCAACCTGGCGGCAAGCCCGCGCGCCAGAAGCGGACCCTCGATACGGCGTTCCGCCCACGCGAAGGTGGACGTCCCAAAGAGATCGTTTTGCCCGGCTCTGAACCGCCGGCCGCACCACCACCTGAACGCAATGAAGCCAAAGGTGAGCTGAAGCCGACGAAGAGTGCGCGCCCCGCACGGCCCGCGGTCACAACCTCAGACGATGACGACGATCGCGGCAGCAAGGATAAGCGCGGCAAGGGTGCACGCGCGCCAGCTCGCTCGGGCGACGACCGCCGTGAGCGCGGCAAGCTGACGGTTGATCAGCTCCTAAACCGCGAACAGCGTGAACGCTCTATGGCTTCGCTGAAGCGCAAGCGTGAGCGCGAGAAGATGAAAGCTGCTGGCGTCGCCCAGCCGCGCGAAAAGATCGTCCGCGAAGTCATCATCCCTGAAGTCATCACCATTCAGGAACTTGCGAACCGCATGACCGAGCGCGCCGTTGATGTCATCAAGCTGCTGATGAAGCAGGGCGCGATGCACAAGATCAACGATGTCATCGACGCGGACACTGCAGAACTTCTGGTCTCCGAATTCGGCCACACGCCAAAACGCGTCTCCGAAGCTGACGTTGAAGAAGGCTTCATTGAAGTCATCGACGATGACGGTGAAGCCCTGCCACGTGCACCGGTCGTCACAATTATGGGTCACGTCGACCACGGTAAGACATCGCTACTCGACGCGCTGCGCGAAGCCAACGTTGTCTCCGGTGAGGCCGGCGGCATTACGCAGCACATTGGCGCGTATCAGGTCTCTACCGAAGCCGGCAACAAGATCACCTTCATCGATACACCGGGCCACGCTGCCTTTACGGCCATGCGCGCACGCGGTGCCAAGGTGACCGATATCGTGGTTCTCGTCGTCGCCGCTGACGATGGCGTCATGCCTCAGACCATCGAGGCTATCAACCACGCCAAAGCGGCTGAGGTGCCGATCATCGTTGCAATCAACAAGATCGACAAACCTAACGCCGATCCAAACCGGGTTCGCACCGAACTCCTGCAGCATGAGATCGTCGTCGAAAGCATGTCGGGTGAAACGCTGGAGGTCGAAGTCTCGGCCCTGAAGCGAATGAACCTCGACAAGTTGCTGGAGGGGATCAGCCTTCAGTCCGAACTACTTGAGCTAAAAGCGAACCCAGATCGCCGCGCAGATGGCATCATCATCGAAGCCAAACTGGAGCGTGGCCGTGGTCCAGTTGGAACCGTCCTCGTTCAACGCGGTACGCTGAGCGTGGGTGACATCATCGTGGCTGGTCAGTCCTGGGGACGTGTCCGCGCCCTCATCGATGACCACGGTAAGAATGTCGTCAAAGCAGGCCCTTCGGTTCCTGTCGAGGTTCTGGGTTTCGACTCCGCACCTGAAGCCGGCGATCAGTTCGCCGTGGTGGAAAGCGAAGCCCGCGCCCGTGAGATCACCGAGTATCGCGACCGCAAGCGCCGGGAAAAACTTGGCACCGCCGGCACACCACGCACGCTTGAGCAGATGATGCAGTCCTTGAAGGACGACGCTGACCTTAAAGAACTGACCGTTCTCGTAAAGGGTGACGTGCAGGGCTCTGTTGAAGCGATTGCAGGGGCCCTGAAAAAACTCGGCACCGATGAAGTGCAGGCCCGCCTTGTTCATACCGGCGTTGGTGGCATCACGGAGTCAGATGTTGTTCTTGCAAACGCTTCGAACGCCGTCATCGTTGGCTTCAACGTCCGCGCTAATGCGCAGGCAAAACAAGCCGCCGACCAGCAAGGTGTCGAGATCCGCTACTACAACATCATCTACGATCTCGTCGACGACATCAAAGCTGCAATGTCTGGCTTGCTGGAGCCAACTATCCGTGAACACTTCCTTGGCAATGCCGAAGTCCTGCAGGTCTTCAATATCACCAAGGTCGGCAAGGTGGCTGGTTGCCGTGTCACCGAAGGCAAGGTCGAGCGTGGTGCCAGCGTCCGCCTTATCCGCGACGACGTCGTCATCCACGAAGGTTCGCTATCGATCCTGAAGCGCTTCAAGGATGACGTGAAAGAAGTTCCAGCAGGTCAAGAATGCGGCATGTCGTTTACGAACTACCAGGACCTCAAAGAAGGCGACGTGATCGAATGCTTCCAGGTCGAGAAGGTGGCCCGCACGCTTGACGACTAAGCGCAGGTCGGGCTTGACGCTTGTCCGCAAAATTCGGGACCGCCGTGAGGCGGTCCCTTATCTTTTCAGCCGATCGCCACGAATGAAGACACCGACGAGAGAAGGCGAATGTCGAACGAGTTCAAGGCGAGCTATCAGCTGACACTTGATGATTTTCGCGCGCTATCGGCGGCCTTCGCCAACCTCACGCCCTGGCGTCGATCCGCACGTGTGATCCGTCTTATCTTGGTGGGCTTGCTGTTAGTCATCGCCTTCTATCTCTACCAGCAAGCTGAAATACCTTTGGCGGTCTATTCGCTGGTTCTGGCAGGCTTGATGGGCGTGTTGCACTTCTTTGTGCGGCCATGGGTGATGAAACGCCAATTCATCCAGCAACGGTTGGGCGAGCACGCGATGACCCTGACCGCAAACGATGAGGGCTTTGAGCTAGCCTCAGAAATCGCGCAAGGACAACACAGTTGGGAGTTCATCCGCCGTGTTGATGAATTGCCCGAGCAGATCATTATGTGGCCCAATAATGGAATTGGATACATTGTCCCGAAGCGCGCGTTCGCTGACCGCCAGGAGGCGGCGCGTTTCGCCGCTTTCGCCAAGGAGAAGACCGCTGGCCAAAAACTATAGGCATCAACACCACACCACTGCTTCGGCTGGGCCTTCGCAGCGACAGCTGCGGGTCGGCGAGATGCTGCGGCACGCGTTGGCAGAACTCTTATCTAGGCGCGAGGTCCATGACGACGTGCTGACGAGCAGTGTGGTGACCGTCGCGGAAGTCCGCATGTCTCCGGATCTGAAGTTGGCAACCGCCTACATCATGCCGCTGGGCGGTGGGGACGCAGCCCCGATTCTTGCGGCACTCGACCGGCACAAGGGATTTATCCGAAAAAGCCTCGCCAGAACCGTGAAGTTGAAGTACGCCCCTGACTTGCGATTCCGTGAAGACGAGCGCTTCGACGAAGCCCTCCATATTGATAGTTTGCTCAACAGTCCCGAAGTCCGTCGCGACATTGAGCAGGATGATGACTGACCTCAAAGTTTAGCTTGTCCGGCTCCAAAGAACCTGCGACCGCTGCCCTTCGGACGCGCGACGATCACCGGGAGCGATAAGCGCCGTGAGAGAGAACAAGTTTGAGTTAGCCTGCCGATGAGGCAGGCCGGGAGCAAGGTGACCCGGTGATCCTCAACATGGGCTTGCCCAATGTTGAGGAAGATGCACCGCCCCTCGGAGGCGCGGCGACCACCGGGAGCGATAAGCGCCGTGAGAGAAGAGAATGGCTAGACGTAAGAAAGGCCGGCCGATCAGTGGCTGGTTGGTACTCGATAAACCTTTGGGGCGGACCTCGACACAAGCTCTTGGCGCAGTCAAACGGGTGTTCGACGCGCAAAAAGCTGGCCACGCTGGAACGCTCGATCCGCTCGCCACGGGCGTGTTGCCAATCGCCTTTGGTGAGGCGACAAAAACTGTCACGTATGCCGTCGACGGTGAGAAAGCCTATCGCTTCACTGTACGCTGGGGGGAGGAAACCTCGACCGATGACAGCGAAGGCGAAGTCACCAAAACCTCACCAGAGCGCCCAACCATCGCAGACATCGAAGCCATTATCGATGATTTCATCGGCGAGGTGGAGCAGGTTCCGCCTCAGTATTCTGCGATCAAGGTCGACGGCCAACGGGCCTATGATCTTGCACGTGATGGCGAAGCCCCCGAGCTTGCCGCCCGCACCGTCGTGATCGATGATCTTCGCATCGTCGAGACGCCAGATGACAACACCACCGTCTTTGAAGCTGAGTGCGGCAAGGGGACGTACGTTCGCGCGATTGCACGCGATATCGGTCGAAAATTGGGCTGCCATGGCCACGTGACATCGCTGCGGCGTCTTCAGGTCGGCCCGTTCTCGGACGAGATGGCGGTGCCGCTTGATGAGCTAATCGACACATTCGAAAACGGCGGTTTCGAAGCGCTGAGCGAGTTCCTGCATCCCGTCGAGGTCGCGCTTCAAACGTTAACCGAGTTGCCAGTTACACCTGCTGATGCCGCAAGCCTTGCGCGCGGCCAGACTGTGCTTTTGCGCGGCCGCGATGCGCCGGTATTCGCTGGTGCCTTCTACGCAACAAGCCGCGGCAAACTTGTCGCACTTGGCGAGGCCGACAAAGGCCAGCTCCGTCCGACGCGCGTGTTTAACCTGGGCTGACCGTTCCCAATGCGAAATGCCAGAAAATTCTGGCATCGCGGGCAGTTTCATGTATAAAGCCCCATTCTCGCGGATCTGAAGGTCCGCGTTTTGCTTTTGCGACCCAGCTGGACGACATCCCGGCTGCGGCCGCCGCATCACTATCGATGCACCCAAAAACACCAAAACCGAAAGGATGCCCGATGTCGATTACGCCTGAGCGCAAAACTGAAGTTGTTAAATCGTTCGCGACCAAGGATGGCGATACCGGTTCGCCCGAAGTCCAGATCGCCATTTTGACCGAGCGGATCACCAACCTCACCGAGCACTTCAAGACACATAAGAAAGACAACCATTCGCGTCGCGGGCTCCTCAAGCTCGTCTCCCAGCGCCGCCAGCTGCTTGACTACGTCAAGCGCAAGGATGTTTCGCGCTATCAGACGATCATTGAGAAGCTTGGAATTCGCCGCTGAGCTTGCGCATGCGTGCGCGCAATTGCTCCGCTGCTACAAAGCACTAGCACTAGAGCTAATGTTGACGCGCCGGCCCTTTGGGTGACCGGCGCGTTGCCGTTTGACGGCATCACGTTTCACGGGCCCTTTGGGGTGGAAATCGCACCTAATGCGGCATGCGTCATTTTGACGAGGCCCGCCAGGTATCGGCCTCGCCCCGACATCGAATGCCCGAACGCTGGCTCGTATTTCAACGCCGGCCTGCCGAGTGTTGAACCCAAACATGAACACCGGCTTGCCGAGTGTTGACTTCAAAAGGAATGTGCTAGAAGGCGCGTGCTAAACATTCAAAGAGAACCGAAAATCGAAATCAGAAAGACGAAACAAATGTTCGACATCCATCGCGTGGAAATTGACTGGGGCGGCCGCAAGCTATCGCTAGAAACCGGCCATATCGCCCGTCAGGCTGACGCAGCCGTTTTCGCGCAGTACGGCGAGACCAGTGTTCTCGCAACCGTCGTTGCAGCTAAACAACCAAAGCCCGGCATCGACTTCTTCCCGCTGACCGTGAATTATCAGGAAAGAACGTACGCAGCCGGCAAGATCCCTGGTGGCTTCTTCAAGCGTGAAGGCCGCCCGAGCGAGAAAGAAACGCTCGTATCCCGCTTGATCGACCGTCCGATACGTCCGCTGTTTGTCGATGGCTTCAAAAACGAAACTCAAGTCGTCATTACAGTCCTCTCGCACGACATGGAAAACGACCCGGACGTTCTGGGCATGGTCGCAGCCTCTGCCGCACTAACGCTTTCCGGTGTCCCGTTCCTCGGCCCGATTGGCGCAGCTCGCGTTGGCTACATTGATGGCGAATACGTCCTCAACCCGCTTCTCGACGAAATGACAGAGACCAACCTCGACCTCGTCGTCGCAGGCACCGAAGATGCCGTGATGATGGTTGAATCGGAAGCGCAAGAGCTTTCCGAAGAAGTCATGCTCGGCGCAGTGGTGTTCGGTCAGAAGCACTTCCAGCCGGTCATCCAGGCGATCATCAAGCTGGCTGAAACAGCCGCCAAAGAGCCTTGGGATATCGAGCTTCCCGATAAAGAAAAGTACTTGCCACAGGTTCGCGAGATCGCGGAAGCCGGCCTCACCGAAGCTTTCCAGATTGCAGAGAAGAAAAAGCGCAACGACGCTGTCGCCGCCATCAAGGAGAAAGTCTTCTCCTCGATCGAAGTGCCTGAAGGCGACCCAGCCGAACAGGTTCTTCTCGCCGGCACCTTCAAATCGCTCGAAGCCAACATCATGCGTTCATCGGTTGTGAAAACCGGTCAGCGCATCGACGGTCGCGATCTGAAGACTGTTCGCCCAATCATGAGCGAAGTCCAGGTTCTGCCACGCACACACGGCTCCGCACTCTTCACGCGCGGTGAAACGCAGGCGCTCGTGGTCGCGACGCTCGGCACCGGTGAAGACGAACAGTTCATCGACTCGCTGGAGGGAACGAAGAAGGAGCGCTTCATGCTCCACTACAACTTCCCGCCATACTCCGTTGGTGAGACCGGCCGTATGGGCAGCCCCGGCCGCCGCGAAATCGGCCACGGAAAACTCGCCTGGCGCGCTGTGCATCCGCTGATGCCGGACAACGAAGCGTTTCCGTATACCATCCGCGTCGTGTCCGAGATCACTGAGTCTAACGGCTCCTCCTCGATGGCAACCGTCTGCGGCACCTCGCTCGCATTGATGGACGCAGGCGTTCCGCTGAAGTCGCCAGTCGCAGGCATCGCCATGGGTCTCATCAAGGAAGGCGACGACTTCGCTGTCCTATCTGACATCCTGGGCGACGAAGACCACCTCGGCGACATGGACTTTAAAGTCGCCGGTACCGAGAACGGCGTCACCTCGCTGCAGATGGACATCAAGATCACCGGCATCACCGAGGAGATCATGAAGGTCGCTCTCGAACAAGCCAAAGACGGCCGCCTTCACATTCTTGGCGAGATGTCGAAGTCTCTGACCGGTGCGCGCGACGATCTGGGCGAGCATGCTCCGCGCATCGAGACCATCAAAATCCCAACCGACAAAATCCGCGAAGTTATCGGAACAGGCGGTTCGGTGATCCGTTCCATCGTCGAAGAGTCAGGTGCCAAAATCGATATCGGTGACGACGGCACAATCAAGATCGCAGCATCTCAGCGTGACTCGATTGAAGAAGCCAAGCGCCGCATTCTTGAAATCACGTCCGAACCAGAAGTCGGCACCGTCTACAAAGGCAAGGTCGTCAAGATCGTCGACTTCGGAGCCTTTGTGAACTTCTTCGGCGCTAAAGATGGCCTGGTTCACATCTCGCAGCTCAACCAGGGCCGCCCTGCAACCGTCGATGAAGTCGTTAAGGAAGGTCAGGAAGTCTACGTCAAGCTTCTGGGCTTCGATGACCGCGGTAAGACCCGCTTGTCGATGAAGGTCGTCAACCAGGAAACGGGTGAAGAGCTTCCTCGCCCTGAAGGTGAGCCTGAAGATCAAGGCGGTGGCGGTGGACGCCCAGGCGGTGGACGTCGTGACCGCCGCCCACGCCGCGACCGCGATTGATGATCGCGCAGGGCCTGCGAGGTCCAAACAAGACGCAAACGAAAATGCCGCGGATCACCCGCGGCATTTTTTGCGTTTGGTACGTCAACACAGCGCTAGCATACAGTGTTAGGAGGGATGCACGCATTTTCGGCGCATCGACTCACCGACAATCCTCTGTGGTTCCTTGGTCGCCCAGACCGCAATCGCGCCTTCACAAATAGACTTCGATCTTACCGTTTGGCGATCCGGTGGTAGGTAACCGGCTCCACCCCGGCTTGCCGAGTGTGGACCAGCAAAAAAACTCAATTACAATCGACGGTCACGGTGAAGGACCACAGATTGTTCGACTCGTTGGATTCCTCAACGAGGTTATAGGGATCAACCGAGACATAGACGCGAACTTTCGTTTCGCCGCGGGCGCCGCCAAAGCTCGTGGACGCATCACCCGATACGCCAGATTTCTCATAGAGCTTGCGTTCCTGCGCGAGCGTCAACACGCCAGTGCGCGCTTCGCCGAGACTTGCCTGATAGTCCCGGATCGCCGTCCGCGTCCGCGAGCCCATCTGCCCATCGACGCCTTGCGGGTCAAAACCAATTTCAAGGAGCCCTTGCTGGATTGAACGCACTCGGTCTGCATCAGTCTCGTAAACGGCTAGCGACGACGATGTTGATGCATAAGTTGTCGTTCCTGGCGTAGCAAAATTACGGCCGCGCTTGGTGATGCCCCGTGCTAGTTCGAAGGAGATGCCCTGTTGGTCAAAGGGCTGGAGCTTTGAGCGCTCAGGGCGCTTGTCGATCATGTCGATGTTTTCGGGCACGTAAATCACGAGCATCGAGCGTGTCAGGCGTTCGGCAACATTTACTTCAGCCGCATCTTCACCTTGGTTCTTGATCGCAATGCGCCCGGTTGCCAGTGGCTCTTCTTTTGAGCACCCGCCGGCTTGAACGTACGTGTCATTTGTGTTGATGACGAGATCGGGCAAAGCGCTGGCAGCAGTCGCCCCCAGGGTCAGTACGGCTGCTGCGACCCCACCAAACCCAACGCTATGTTTCAAGATATCCCGCATACCTGGCTCCCACCTATCGCTGGACGTCTTCTCCGCTTTCGCCCGCCTCTGCTATCGACGTTACCAACACCTACGACGACACAGGGCAGACAAGTCTCAGCTTATCCGACTGGATGAACGTCCTACATTCTGATCGGTTGGATTATGTACCGGGAAGCATGCGATGGACGCTGAATAATCGGACTTGCGGTTAATGACGTCCCCTGTTGCGCCCACCAGCCAGCTCAATGCGGGTAAGCTTAACTGGCGTGGCAGCGGTTTACCATTTAGCCAACTGGAACAACACCTTCCATTTGCATCTTCCGAGGCCTTGCGCATACTGCAGGGAACATAATCAACTCCAAATTGGCAGAGTTTGTCTTTCCCCGTGTCCGCAGTTTCGCTTCGACATAGACGGCGCATGAGGCTGATGCAGTTTGCGTGGACCTTAGCCGTCGCGCTGCTGATCGCACTTATGGCAGCGCCTGCATTTGGGAAGGCTCCCGGCAGCCGCTATTGCTACAAGGGTGTCTGCCATAGGGTAAAGACACTGGCCGAGACCGAACGCATGGTCGGCAAGACGATAACGCTCACCGCATCTCATTATGGCCATTGCCGACAGGATCCATTCAACCCCTGCGGGCTTACGAGTTCGGGCGAACGTTTCCGCGCCAACGTACCGGATAACGCGGCAAGCCCCGACCTCCCCGACGGCACCATCCTCTTGCTTTACTATCGCCCGACAGGAAACGCAGTTGTTGTGCGCGTCAACAACGCAGGGCCCTACTGGGGCAACCGACGGTTAGATGTCTCACGTGGGACGGCCCGGTCGTTAGGCTTTGCCCGTCGTGGTGTTGCAAAGCTGCAAGCACGCGTATTGCGGGCGCCTAAGAAATATGAGGCACGCTATCGTCGGTATCGGCGTTACCGCGCCGTGCCTGGTTTCATTGGGAGGTTCACGAGTATCGAAGCAGCATTTCGGAAGTTGCGATCGATCGCGTCGGTGGACCCCGCTAACTTGAGCCAGGCAAAATCGAAACGCCGTGCGCGTGCTCTCGAAGTCATACCAATTCGAGTTGCCAAAGCGGAGGGGCATGTCTGGCCGAATGCGACACGCGTCGGATCCAAGTCCCTGCAGGCAGGCCCGCTTGCGATTAGTATGGCGGCTCCACGAGCCTCATCATCGCAAGTACCAACACAACGCCTCGTAGCGCCCGGACCATTTTTGGATGAGGGGCCCGTTTCCCGGCCTGTCATTCCTCCTGCAGAAAGCATACAGAACTCGGGAACGCAGAACGAAGTCGAGTTAAAGCCAACGTTCGATATCGCAAATCACGTGGGCGTCGGTGGTGGCACGATGCAAGACGCACCCATCGACAACATAGCTGGAGACACTGCTGGCCGTTTTGCCGAGTTCAGCGTTGACGGTTTTGTCGCATCCCGCACGATCCGATCCGAGCGGTCAATGACTCCGACAGTTGTGGCCTGGAGTGAAGGCGAAAATCTTCTGGAACGTCTGGAGACCTTGACCGCTCGCGTACGTAACAAGGCGCGTCAACAGCTTGCGAAGCAACTGGCACCACCAGCAACGCTGCGCCAGAAATCGCAAAGGCGGCAGACGACCCTCGCGCTGGGAGCTGCGTTCTCGCGATTCACTAAGACACTAGGTGGGATGATGAAATTCGCCGCCGCCAGTGCGCGTGCCCGGGTTGAGGAGACGGCTGAGATGTCGCGGGAGAAAGTCGCTCCCCGAAAAGCGATCCGCACCAGCGGGTTGTTGAACACAAACGAACGACATAATTGATCAAGACGCAGGCCCCTCATTTTTTGGACGGGCAGTTCGCGGACAGTTAAGTTGAGCGGGTCTTAGCGCGATCCACCTCGAGGCAGCGCGATATCAATCGATTGAAAATGGGGGGCATCGGGCCAGAAAATCCGCGCGCGATTGCTGATTTCGTTGGCGTCACCCGTTGTTAGCATGACCAACGAGCGCGGCTGGGGAGTACACCCTTGAAGGTAGTGGGGGCGCCGAGTGAGATAGTCTTCAAGGCTGTCAGCAACGATATCGGGTTGCGAGAGAATGCGCGTGGAACTCGGAAGATGTTCTCGGAAGAGATCCATAACCAAAGGGAAGTGCGTGCACCCCAAAATGGCACGGTCCGGAGACAAACCGCGGGTCTGTTTGAGAAGCCCTGCGACGCCTTCTTCGACAAGACCACTGAGCTCGTCTTTGCTCGCTTCGTCTTCAATAGCGCCAGCAAGGTGCGCACAGATTTGCTGCAGCACTTCAACGCGTGGGCATCGCTTTCGAATTTCTTCGCGGTAGACGCCTGATGTCATGGTCCGCGTCGTTCCAAAAACGGCGATGACGTCAGAGTTGAACTTCTGCGGATATTGCGGCGTCGTGACCGCCCAGGGCGTCTGGGTTGCAGCCTCCACTGTCGGCGCGACAATTCCAAGGATGTTATGCCCCGACCAGCCTGAGTGCGGCAGCCAGGATTGCTGCAGGCGTCGCGCCGCAACGGCAGTCGCAGTGTTACAGCCAAGCAGAACCAACAAGGCACCGCGCTCGAACAGCGCTTCAACACCGCGGCGCGTGTATTCGACGATCATTTCAGAAGGCCGATTGCCATAGGGCACGTTGGCGTGGTCGCCAAGATAAGAAAATGAGAAATCAGGAAAGCGATCCGCCAGCTTGCGCAGAACGGTCAAACCACCGAGCCCTGAGTCGAACACACCAATCATGGCCGGTTGTGTGCGCTTCCATCTGGGCAGCGTCAAGACACAAGACGTGTTGTTGCGGAACTAATCTGTTTTGATAATTGAGACATTGGTCGCGCGATGCCTGATGCAGCCAGGGCGGGGCCTATAATGTTGCGTCACGACACAAAAAACGCGGGCAGCTCCATCAAGCGTACCCGCGTCAAACACAAACGTAAGTCCGTGGCAGAACCTGACTAAGCGCCACCGCCGCCAGCTTCAATTTTCTTAAGCGCATCAAGCGTCGGCATAGCAACATTCGCATAGCCGCAGTCGACGAAGTGAACCTCTCCCGTAACCCCGCTGCCCATGTCGGAGAGTAGATAGAGCGCTGAGCCACCGACTTCGTCGAGCGTCGGCGTGCGTCGCAACGGGGCATGATCGCGTGCGTAGTTGAAAATCACGCGCGCATCCGAAACACCAGAGCCAGCAAGTGTGCGCATGGGGCCAGCGGAGACAGCGTTGACGCGAATACCCTGCGGGCCGAAGTCAGATGCGAGATAGCGAACCGAGGCTTCAAGCGCGGCCTTTGCAACACCCATGACGTTATAGGATGGCACCCATTGGGTGGCTCCAGCATAGCTCAGCGTCAGCAGCGAGCCACCATTCGGCATCAACTTGGCCGCCCGGTTGGCAACCTCAGTAAACGAGAAGCAGGAGATCACCATCGTGTTGGTGAAGTTCTCGCGTGACGTGTCAGCATAACGTCCAGAAAGCTCCCGGCGATCTGAGAAAGCGAGCGCATGCACGACGAAATCGAGGCTCCCCCATTCCTTCTCAATTTCGGAGAAGACGTTATCGACAGTCTCGATATCGCTGACGTCGCAAGGCACGATGATCTTGGATCCAACCGATTCAGCAAGTGGAACCGCGCGGCGGCCAAAAGCTTCGCCTTGATATGTGAAGGCCAGTTCCGCACCTTGCCCAGCCAGCACACGCGCAATGCCCCAGGCGATTGAACGGTCGTTGGCGACACCCATCACAAGCCCGCGTTTGCCCTTCATCATCGGGCCAGGATTTGCAATGTCAGTCTCGGACATATTTGTTCTTCCTTACTCGGCTACGCAAACGGCCCTTCAGTGGAGCCTGCGGATAATCAGCGGTTGATGGCCGGATGGCGGGGCAATCGCAACGCGCAAGGTGTCACACTGCCGAAAGGCGAAGACGCGTTAACCATCATATCGGCGAAGTATCAGCGTCGCATTTGTTCCGCCAAAACCGAAGCTATTCGACATGACACAGTTAAGTGCGACATTGTCGAGCCGTTGGCGCGCAATCGGCAGGCCTTCGAATTCAGGGTCCAGCTCTTCGATGTTGGCGCTCTCACAGATGAAGTCGTTGTTCATCATCAGAAGCGAGAAGATGGTTTCCTGCACACCAATGGCACCAAGCGAATGACCCGTTAGAGACTTTGTCGCAGAGATGTGCGGGATCTCGCTGCCGAACAGTTCGCGAACCGCTTCCATCTCGCGCTGATCTCCAATCGGAGTCGCGGTTGCGTGCGGATTGATGTAGTCGATCTTGCCACCAATGCCTTCGCCATCAAGACCCTGCATGGCGATCTTCATGCATCGCAGCGCGCCTTCACCTGATGGGGCCACCATGTCGAAACCGTCCGACGTTGCGCCATAGCCAACGATCTCGCCGTAGATGGTCGCACCGCGCGCTTTGGCGTGTTCCAGTTCCTCCAACACGACGACGCCAGCGCCACCTGCAATGACGAACCCGTCGCGATTTTTGTCGAAAGCGCGGCTGGAGCGTTCTGGAGTTTCGTTGAATTTCGATGACATCGCGCCCATCGCATCGAAGAGAACCGACAGGGTCCAGTCCAATTCCTCGCAGCCACCGGCAAAGATGATGTCCTGCTTACCCCATCCGATAAGTTCGGCGGCATTGCCAATGCAGTGCGCCGAAGTCGAGCAGGCAGAGGAGATCGAGTAGTTGACGCCTTTGATCTCAAAGGTTGTAGCTAGCGCGGCCGATGGGCCTGAGCACATGGCCTTTGGAACGTCGAATGGGCCGATCTTCTTTGGGCCTTTGTTGCGCGCGGTATCGGCTGCGCCAACAATCGCATGCGTTGAGGGCCCACCAGAGCCCACGATGATGCCTGTCCGTTCGTTGACGATGTTGTCGCGTTCTAGGCCTGCATCCCGAATGGCTTGGTCCATCGCGATGTAATTCCAGCCAATGCCCGATGCCATGAAGCGTTTCGGCTTGCGCGGGACCAAATCCACCCATTCGATTTTCGGATCGCCGTGGACATGGCAGCGAAAGCCCATCTCAGCATAAGTCTCTGCGAAACTGATCCCGGACTTTGCGTCTTTCAAAGAAGCCAGAACCTCATCGGTCGTGTTTCCGATGGAAGACACGATACCCATGCCTGTGACGACGACGCGTCTCATCAAGTCATTCCTTCTTGTGCGGCCCCAACATGTGTCACGATGGGCGAAAAGGTCTGTTCGCATTGCCGTCTAGACGTGAACATGGCGAGCGACAGTTATTCTACACTAGCTTTAAACCCTGCGGCCACTCGGCCGCAATGGTTCGTCGCCATAAGGCATATTGGTGTTTGTGCGGTGCGGCCAGCGCTGCCGCCAGATGCATCAAGCGCTGTCAGCCTCAAACAGCCCGACGCGCATGTCGGTTGCCGTGAAGACCACTTCACCATCTGCAATCAGCTGTCCATCCGCGATTGCTAGCTTCAGTTTCCGCAGGATGACGCGTTTCAAATCAACGATATACTCGACCTTTTTGACTGTCGGGACGATCATTCCGGTGAATTTCACCTCACCGACGCCAAGCGCACGCCCGCGTCCAGGAGCGCCAAGCCAACCCAGATAAAATCCTGTCATTTGCCATAGGGCGTCGAGGCCAAGACATCCTGGCATCACCGGATCGCCTTGAAAGTGGCATTTGAAGAACCAGTCGACGTTCGGATTGCCTGCAACGGCCAGTTCGGCAACAATCTGACCTTTGTCATGTGCGCCACCCGTGTCACTGATCTTGGGGATCGAATCGAACATCAGCATCGGCGGTAAGGGCAACTGCGCATTTCCCGGTCCGAACAGCTCTCCCCGTCCGCACGCCAATAGATCTTCATATGAATAGCTTGATTGCCGCTCCGCCATGGGCCCTGTTTGGTTCCCCTCTAGTTCTTTCGATTAGCTAAAAGTCCTTATCCGAACCGGGTGTTACCCCGCCTCGACCTCGCGGACGCGTGTCTTAACACACCACAAACCAGTTCGGAAGGTAAGCGCCCTGCTGCTTCAGGACAGGAGTTTTTCAGGCTCCGCATTGCCGCGGGCCTGTTGGCGTGGGCCGGCATTGCAACGCCGCCGGATACCATCTATAATTAGTCAACAAATCAGCTAACGCGTTGAAAATAATATCCGTTGTCAAATCAATATCAGATGATACGGCCCATATGAGCGATCAAAACCGCGAAGACATCGAGAAAAAACTCCGCGCGTCCGGCCTTCGTCCGACCCGCCAGCGTTTGGCGCTGGGCGAACTTCTGTTTGGCAACGGGGACCGGCACGTCAGCGCTGAGCAGCTTCACGACGAGGTCACGAACCTCGGCGAGCATGTTTCGCTCGCAACGGTTTACAACACGCTACACCAGTTCCGTCGTGCTGGCCTGCTTCGGGAACTGGCAATCGAGTCGAACCGCACGTTTTTCGACACGAACACGTCGAACCACAACCATTACCTTCTCGAATCCGAAGGCAAGCTTTGGGATATTCCAAGCGATTCCATTGAAATTGACGGGTTGCCAGAGCCTCCAGAGGGTATGTGTATTTCTCACATCGACGTCGTTGTGCGCCTCGTCAAAGAGGACGACGCGGAGTAAGACACCCCGTTCGGGTTGCGGCTAACAATCTGAAAATGAAGTGTTTTGGTATGGTGCGCGGCGATCCGCTGCTCGGGCTGTATCGCGCACGATGCCGAAGTTACCGCTCACCGCACGATCAAACAGCCATATTGCCGGTAATCCGTACGCGCGCCGTTTTCGTCTCCTGATCGCTTAGCTCACTGCCGATAATATTGCCGTGCTGCATACCGCGGATGGCACCAACTTTTGCGCCAGAAATCATGTTGTTGCTGACAAGGCAGCTACCTGCAGCCGGGTCAGTCGTTATGGCGATACCAATCTTGGCCGTCCGGACAACATTTCCAGTTGCGAGCACTTCACGCATGTAGGGGCCCCAGCCGATCAAAACGCCGCGGCTTTCTACGTTCTCGATGACGTTATTGGCGACGCAGGTATCCGCCTCCACAGTGATGCCGTCACCGCGCTTGTCAACGGGTTCATGGTGCCGCTTCCGGCAATTGCGCACCAAATTGCCCTGCACGACCGCCAACCGGCCGCCCTCGTTGAAGTTCGTCACGGCAATTCCGGTAGCAGCCCCATCGATAAGGTTCTGGGAGATTAGCGCGCCCTCAAAACCAAACTCCGCATAGATGGCAACTTCCCCCAGGTTTGAACAAGAATTTCCCAACACTTGGAGATTTGACGCCGCGTTCCCGCGCACCGCCGAATAGGCGCAGTCGGCAATGTGATTATTCGAAACAAGCACGTCATCCGCGCGATAGATGTTGATTCCGTTGCCGTTTTGCCCAGTCCCACCGGCATCGGCTCGGATCTGCTCTACGCGGTTAGACGTAACTTGGCTTGCATCTCGACCCGGAGACGTGCGCCAAACCTGGATTCCGTTGTTTCCGCAGGTGGCAACCAGATTCTGGGAAATCCGTACGCCAATCGAATCCCGGGCGAAAATGCCGGTTTCTCGCGCGTCGTACACGGCACAATCCGAAATGACACCACTGCAGCCCTCAAGCTCGATTCCGTGCCGAGCGATATTGGCCGCGTCGATTACAAGGCCGGAGATCTCGATGTCGCGAGCGTGGACGGCCCGGATCAGAGGGGCACCGCTTGTGGCGACCAATGTCGTGGCGCCACTCGCACCGATGAGCTTTGTCCCATTTCGCAACTCCAGAGGCCCTGATCGAAACTCCCCTGGCGGAAGATGAACAACGCCAAAGCCCGCGGCAGCCGCAGCGTCTATGGCCGTTTGGATTTTTTTTGTCTGAGAATTTTTTCTGGCGCTATCGAGCGCGACAACCCGCACGGCTTGGTCGCCCACAGTCCGCTGCTGGCGCGGACCAGTTGCAGCGGCTGATTGGGAAGAAAGTCCGGCAAGCCCCAATCCGGCCCCGGTGGCCAACAACATGCGCCGGTCGATTGTCATGGTTAACTCCGCAAGGGTAATCCTAACATCCCATGCATGCTGCAATCGTCGGACCAATTAACCAAGTTCGGCCAGCGTGCACGTGATGAGTTCCAGACCACCAACGACAGCTTGGTCCATGGAAAGCTCCGCTTGCCCATCTGCTAGTCCATCCGGAACATGAATAAAGCCGATGCGTTGGTGCGGTTTGGCAGCAGCAAGAGAGCTAAACAGTACGGCATTGCAAAGGTATCCGCCCGCATCATTGGACAGCTCCGCCGGGAGCGAGCACTGCCGTAGTCGCTCAACCATCGCGTCAGTCGGCAATGTCACCGCCAACGTTTCGCTTGCCCTTGCATCGAGGAGATCAGAGGCGGGCAACGCGCCGCAGGCATCAACGGCGGCAAGACAGGCGTTATGGGCAACCGTCTCAACGTGAAACTCATCTGCCCGGTCTGAAACGCCAAAGTGCAAGACGACATCAGGTTCAACAGCAGCTAACAATTGTCGCGCTTTCGTCGGGCCAGCATCCCATTCAACCGGCAAAATCGATGTCTCGAACTGCACGTCAGGAAACAGCTCGGCGGCGCGCGTGGCGATCGCTGGAACCAGGATAGCGGTCGCGTTCTCGGGGACGCCAGGGAAGGGCCCGAATCCGGTTAGCAGGACTTTGTGCTTCGCCACGGCTTAATTGCTTTCAGATCACCAAACGGGGCTGCAATCGACCTAACGCGCAGCAGCCGGTTTATGAGGGCCGCTCGCCCTTTAGACCCATCAGCCCGATAATGCGCTCGACCGCGAGCGTCGGCAATAACTGTCCAGCCCGAACATCAGCCTCGATCTGCGGCAGTTCAGAGGCAACGTCAGGGTTGGATTTGAGAGCCGCCATCAGGCGTTCTTCCAGCATATCGCGCATCCACTCGACCGCCTGTCGCTGACGTCGCTGATCAAATTCGCCGGAAGCCTGCATCAGATCCCGATGCTGGGTGACTTTCCCCCAAAGGTCATCGAGCCCCAGGTTTCCAATGCCCGAAATCGTAATGACCGGCGGCGACCACGTCGCGGAATGCGGCGCGAGAATACTAAGCGCGTGTCGGTATTCGCCTGCCGACGCTTTCGCGCGCGCGACGTTCTCTCCATCCGCTTTGTTGATGGCGATCATGTCGGCGATTTCGATGATTCCCTTTTTGATGCCCTGCAGGTCATCGCCACCGCCCGGAAGGAGCAAAACAAGAAAGAAATCGACCATATCGGCAACGGCGACTTCCGATTGTCCGACCCCCACCGTCTCGACGATCACCACATCGAACCCAAACGCTTCAACCAGCGCCATCGTTTCTCGGGTCTTACGGGTAACACCGCCGAGGGTGCCCGATGTTGGGGATGGACGGATAAACGCATTCGGGTGAACCGCGAGGCGCGCCATGCGGGTTTTATCGCCGAGAATAGACCCACCGGTGCGCTTTGACGTTGGATCCACTGCGAGAACCGCAACCTTGTGACCGGATTCCGCCAGATTGAGCCCGAGCTGGTCGATGCTGGTCGACTTACCGACACCGGGCACGCCTGTAATGCCCAAGCGAACGGCACCGCCCGTGCGCGGCATGAGGAGCTGCAAGACCTGCTGAGCCAAGTCTTGGTGCTGTGGCCGAGTGCTCTCGATCAGCGTAATCGCGCGGGCCAGCAAAGCCCTGTCACCGGCCATAATGCCGTCAGCGTAGTCTTGCGCGCTGAGCTTCCCTCGTTTTGCGGCACTCGGCGCGTTGCCGGCAGAAGTCGTTGTCACGTTTCTTGGCTCCGTTTCTCGAACCCCGGAACATCGCCACAAACAATCAACCCTGCAAGACCCCGCGGGCGGAATGCGGCATTCGCAGCCGCCATCTCCCCAAAAAGCTCTGGAGTTGGGTCAATTGCACGTCACATTGGCGCTGTTAGAGTGCCGCACGACTACTGAAAGTGTTTTGCCAGGGCGTCGAAGGCCCGCGGCGTTAAAGTTATGGGGCTGTTGCAAATGTCAGAAATTCCCGACTGGCTGATGATTGCCGGAATCTTGCTTCTCGCTGTGGTGATGTATGCGGTGGCGTGGCGCATTGTCGAAGGCACGCACATCGTCGTGCGGGCGACAACCCGGATTTTATTGGGCGCGCTGATCGTCGTGCCGATCATCATGGCCACTTTGTTTGCCCCAGGGGGCATGATGGAAGCCCCCAATAAGGTTGGCAGCGGAGCCCCACCACCGCCAATGCAGCAGGAGCAAGCCGCAGAAGCCGAACCTCCACTCAAGTCTGAGCAAAAAAGCAAACCAGTCCCCAAACCGAAAAAGGCCGCTGAAGCAGCTCAACCTGAAGAACCAGCGGCACCCCCAGTCCTAATAGAAGAAGAGCTAACCGGAGCCCCGGCAGAGGAAGCTGCCGACGGTGCAAGTGCACCTGTAACAGACCGGGCTGAAGCAACTCCTGAAGGCGGTGCCCCCCCAGCGGCGGCCAATGGCGACGAGACCACCACCGCGGAGGCTGAAGAAGCAGCAGACACGACTCCAATCTCAAGACCCAAACGGCGCGAGCGCGGCCGTGGCTTCGCACCAACACCTGGAGTGGGCACAAGCGACGTCACGGAAACGGCAGAGGAGACAGCTGCGCCAGCTGATCCGAAACCTGATGCCGCAGCACCCGACTTTGAAGTAATGGCCTCTGAGGAAGAGCCAGCGGTTGCCGCTCCCGAGATTCCGGACGTTGCAGCTTTAGAAGCCCCTCCGGAAGCGTCAACTGACGGCATTGGCGGGTCCACGCCACCGCCTTCGCCGACACAACCTGAACGTCAGCCACCTCCGTCACCAGGAGCCGGCTCGTCGGCCCCAGAGGCAGCGACAGAAAAATCGGAAGAAGAAAAAGACTGGTCGATTGTTCCGGTCTTTTACGGAACCGACCGCCAGAGGACCGAGACGTCCGAGCGCGTAACCTACGACTGGCAACGTGGCCGCCAGCTTGATCTTGGCCGTGCTTTGGTGACGGTTCCCAAGAAGCACCAGATGCCAATGGTCGAGCGCCCGTGGGCGATACGGATCCCCTACGTCGACATCACGCTTTACGAAGCAGCTGAAGATCCCAAAGAACACTTCACACTTAAAGAGATTAAATCGCTCAGCGAAGAAGAGTTCCTGAAACTGGTGCGCGAGCGACTTGCAAAATCAGCGCGCTTCAAAGATCACGCCCTGGTCTTCGTACATGGCTATAAGACGAAGTTCGACAATGCTGTCTACCGGACCGCGCAGATTGCTTACGATCTTAAATTCGACGGCGCGCCCTTCCTCTACAGTTGGCCGTCTGGCGGCACGCTGCAAGGCTACACCTATGACCGCGAAAGCGCCGCCCAGGCTGAACCATTCCTGCGCGACTTCCTCAAACTCGTACGTGACAAGTCAGGCGCAAAGAAGCTGAGCATCATCGCGCATTCGATGGGTAATCAGCCGCTGTTACGCGTCTTGCAGGATCTGAAGCGCTCGCTGCCGGACGGTGTGCTGATATCCCAGTTAATCCTGGCAGCCCCCGACGTCGACCGAGATAACTTTGAGAACATCGTCTCTTCTATTGCCGGTATTGCCGAAGGAATAACGCTTTACGCCGCCGCCAACGATGCTGCGCTCAAGGTCTCCCGCCGGGTGAACGGAGGCATCCCGCGCGCAGGGGACGTGCCAGAAGGTGGGCCGATTGTATTGAACGGCATCGATACCATCGACGCGACGGCGACCAGCATGGATTCGGTCGGCATTAATCACTCCGGCTACGCGGAAAACAACGCGTTGTTGCAGGACATCGGCAAGCTGATTGGCACAGGCATCCGCCCGCCGGAAGTCCGGCTACCGAAACTGGAACGCGTTGAGACGGAGAAGGGCAACTATTGGCGTTATCCAGGAGACGCCGGCCGTTAGACAAACCTCCGTCCAGGTTAACAAAGTCCTCTGAGTAAAAACGGGGGGCGGTAGATTTTTCCGCCGCTCACCTTATTCTCGTCAAGCGGTGGGATTTGAGTCGCATGGCACTCGGCTATGCAACTCTCCGCTTTGCAGGATCTGCACTTGGGCAAGTGAGGCACGAATGTTTCGGACAATTGCAAACCTGTCGGCGGTCGCTTTGCTCTGCGGGCTCGTTGCGGGTTTGGGCGCTACGAACGCCATAGCTGACGAGACGTTCGTTTGCGATGACGGGCGCGTTCTAACCCTGCGTCCGGAACAAGTCGAAGCTCTGATTGAAACCGATCCCTGCATCGCCAAATACTATGGCCGTGAAGTCAAAGTCCCACGGCCATCGGCGGCATCACCAAGGGCAGCCACGCCATCGCCCGGCGTAGATCCGGCTTACCAGTTGGCCCCAGCCACTCCGCCAGTGGCAGCCGCACCAACGACCCCGCCAGTTGCACTCGACATCCCACTACCTGAGCGCGGACCAAGACGGGCCGCTGCCAAATTGCGCTCGTTGAAAGTTGATCCGACCGCTCCAGCGGCAGAACGCAAACCGGTCGCAATCGCCGATGTGCCGTCCGATTACCGTAACGTCCACATCATAAATGCCGGCGACGAGAGTAACCCCGCTTACTTCAATCATACTCGCTAAGGCAGCCCGCAGCGCGTCCGAAAAATTCAAACTGCGCCACCGGTAAAACCTTCGTTAACCGCTTCGTGGGACAGTCGGTTACGGTTTACCCAGTTTTTGTTCCAGTGTCGCAGGGTGATATGTTCCAAGCGTACAAGTTTCAGCAGTGCCTGAAGGGCTTCTGCAGCGTTGCCGCAGTTTGCGCCGCATTGTTATCCTTCCTCTTCATCATCACAGGGCCTGCCGTCGCGCAGGACGTCACGATCGAACCGATCAGCCAGTCGCACGATGACGGTGAAGATCATTCGTCGTTTGATCCCTTTGCTGCCTCCAGCGATGACGGCGCGACCTCGTCTGAAACGGTTTTCGAAGGCCCCGAGGTCGGACCGGAAGAACAGCCCGAGGTTTCGCATCAAGCCGTCCCGGTCATTAACGACGCGCCCGAAGGCCCGGAACTGCCGGCCAACCAGCAGGCCGATGTGTCTTCAGGAGACACTGCCGTTCCTGTCGATAACCCAACTGCGTACGAGCAATCGCCAACGCAGCAAACCGCAGAAGACGATAGCAACATTGAAATCGTGCCGGTGGCACAATCCTCGGAAGACGACGGTCAACGTCTTTCAAAGGCGGACAAGAAGGACGGCGAGACCGTCAAAGTCGCTGCGGTGGCTCCGGAAAAAGAGACCAGCATTTTTGATCGTTGGTCACACAGCAAACACAAGAACCGCAAGAAGAAGCCGCCACATCCGCTTGCTGCCATGCACCCCGACGATTTCGTTGTCGTGTGCGAAGCCGGTTGCGCAAAAGAGGCAACCCACATTGTCTACATCGAGCCTCGCAACGCACGCGGACCGGTCAACAAGAAACCGATCAAATCTGGTGTCGTGGCAAGCTCAGCCAGCGGTATCGATTGCGTTGGCGGTTGTTACCATCGCGAAACCAGCTATGAATCGGTCGACGCAATGCCTTACGCCGCGGCCTATGCTGAAGGCGGCAGCGATGAAGGCTGGATGACGACGGTCAAGAAGGCGGAAGCCGAAACGCCAGCCGAGGCCGCAAAGCCGGAAACGACAGTCAAAAAGCGTTGGTATGACCGTCTCAACTAATGTGAGACCGACCGAGCAGTCCCTCAGTTGATAAGCTGAAAGCCGAACAAGAACGACAAAAGCCCCTGCAACGCGCGGGGGCTTTTTTGTGTGCTCTCACCTGCCGACGACGTTTTTTTTTGGCTTGTTCCTCCAGGCACAGCGTTAACGCGGCAAACCCGTCATGTTCCCTCTCAGCCGGGGGCAATCATCAAACAAGATGCCGACCGGACCAAAACAACACAAAGGAGTGTATGACGTGAGCCAATTCAAAAAAATCGCTTCCGCCCTGATCCTGGGCGTTGCCATTACTTTCGCTGGACTAACGGGCGGCACCGGCCAAGCTGAAGCTGCTGGCCTTAACAGCCTGAAAAACATCAACGCAGCAACTCAGCAGGCGTCGCAGGTTCATGAAGTTGGCGGTCGCAAAATTCGCAAGTTCCGGAAATTCCGTAAGTTCCGCAAGTTCAACCGCTTTAACCGCTTCAGCCATCACGGCGGCTGTGGCTACTACAAGCGCAAGTGGCACTGGACCGGATCCTTCTTCTGGAAGAAGAAGTACTACATCTGCAAAGGCTGGTGGTAAGACCCAACCGACCGGTTAAGCAGAAACCCCCGAAGCGCAAGCTTCGGGGGTGTTTTTATTTGCGCAACTAAAAAACCCTATGCGCAAGCACAGGACACCGCGAATAACCAAGCCCGCGACCGGCCGAATAAAGATACCCGCGTTGAAAGGTTCCCGTGCCGTCGAAATAGGTGCAACGAATGACCGGGCGGCTATGCCCCTGCGCAAGATGGGGCGCGGATTGCCAGATCACAATCCCCCGCTGCGACGCGCATAACGCAAGCCAGGCCAAGATCAAAAGGCAAAAGGCGGTGGTCAAAACACGCCGCATTATGCTTGGCCCGAACTCCTAGATTGAGAGAACAGATCTAAGTTGCTGACCCGAGACGACGCTACTCCGCAGCTTCCTGCGAATAGCCCAGAGCCGCACTCAGTTTCGCCAACAGATCGGCGGCAGCTTCCGGAATGTTTGTGCCCGGGCCAAACACCGCTTTGGCACCAGCGGCGTGAAGCGCGTCGTAATCGGCAGGCGGAATGACACCGCCGACAACGATCATGATGTCGCTGCGCCCTTGCGCATCAAGTGCTGAATAAAGCTCCGGCACTAACGTCAGGTGACCGGCTGCCAGCGATGACACACCAACGATATGCACGTCGTTTTCCACGGCCTGGCGCGCGGCTTCCTCGGGCGTCGCAAACAGCGCGCCAATGTCGACGTCAAAGCCAAGGTCAGCAAACGCAGACGCGATAACCTTCTGCCCGCGGTCATGGCCGTCCTGACCCATCTTTGCAATCAGGATACGTGGACGCCGACCATCGTTCGCTTCAAACGTGTCGACCATCTTCAAAACGCGGTCGATATCTTTGTTCACGGACTGTGCCTCCGCTTTGTAAACACCTGAGATCGCGCGGATTTCCGCACGGTGCCGGGTGAAGACTTTCTCCATCGCATCGGAGATTTCTCCAACCGTCGCCATTTTGCGCGCCGCTGCAACCGCCAGCTCCAAGAGGTTGGCGTTGCCCGATGCACCATTGGTCAGAGCTTCGAGGGCCGCTTGCGTATCAGCCTCGTTCCGCTCACCGCGCAGACGCTCCAACTTCTCAATCTGCTGCGTGCGAACAGCGTCGTTATCGACCTTCAGAAGCTCGATCTCTGCATCGTTGGCGACTTTGTATTTGTTGACGCCGACGATGGTCTGCTGACCGGAATCGATACGCGCCTGGGTCCGGGCGGCAGCTTCTTCGATACGCATCTTCGGAATGCCCGCCGCGATGGCCTTGGCCATGCCGCCGTGACGTTCGGCTTCCTCAATGTGCACCAATGCCCGCGCCGCCAGATCATGGGTCAACCGCTCGACATAAGCCGAACCGCCCCAAGGGTCAGCAATCCGGCACGTGCCCGATTCCTGTTGCAGGAAGAGCTGCGTATTGCGCGCGATGCGGGCCGAGAAGTCAGTCGGCAACGCAATCGCCTCATCGAGACCGTTGGTATGAAGGGACTGGGTGTGCCCCTGCGTGGCTGCCATTGCCTCAATCGCCGTTCGGATGACGTTGTTGAACACGTCCTGCGCCGTCAGCGACCAGCCCGACGTCTGCGAGTGCGTACGCAGCGACAACGACCGTGGATTCTCTGGGTTGAATTCGTCTTTGATAAGCTTGGCCCACAACATCCGCGCGGCACGAAGCTTCGCCACTTCCATGAAGAAGTTCATCCCGATCGCCCAGAAGAACGACAGACGCGGCGCAAAGCGGTCGATCGGCAGGCCCGCTGCCACACCGGCGCGCGCGTACTCGACCCCATCGGCTAGCGTATAAGCCAGCTCCAGGTCCGCCGTCGCGCCGGCTTCCTGCATGTGGTAGCCCGAAATCGAGATTGAGTTGAACTTCGGCATGTTCTGGCTGGTGTAGCTGAAGATATCCGAAATGATCCGCATCGAAGGCTCAGGCGGATAGATGTAGGTATTGCGGACCATGAACTCTTTCAGAATGTCGTTCTGAATGGTCCCCGACAGCTTGTCCGCCGAAACACCCTGCTCTTCGCCCGCCACGATAAACAACGCGAGCACTGGCAAAACAGCGCCGTTCATGGTCATCGAAACCGACATCTGCGACAGGTCGATCCCTGAAAAGAGCGTGCGCATGTCGTAGATGGAGTCGATGGCAACGCCCGCCATCCCGACATCGCCCTTCACGCGTGGGTGGTCGGAATCGTAGCCGCGGTGGGTGGCCAGATCGAAGGCCACCGACAGGCCCTTTTGTCCGGCCGCGATGTTGCGGCGGTAAAACGCATTCGACTCTTCAGCCGTCGAGAAGCCCGCATACTGACGGATCGTCCAAGGCTGGGCTGCATACATCGCCGGATAAGGGCCGCGCAGATAGGGCGCAATTCCGGGATAAGTCTCAAGGAAATCAAGCCCCTTCAGGTCCTCTTCGCCATAGACGGGCTTGACGTCGATCCCTTCAGGCGTGGTCCAAACGTCTGCAGCCGGGGTCACGGCAGGCGCGGGCGTCGTACCAAGCTCAACTTTGGTGAAATCAGGGATCTGGGTCATGGGTCTTCTGGCCTCGCGGCGGATTGTTGGTTGTGTGCTGCAGCGAAACTAAACCTCGAACCGCTCGGCTGCAAATAGTCAAACAGTTGTGAGGGCGGGCGTCATAGGTTCGCGCCCTACGCTGTAGTATAGGCCTAATTGGAAACGCGCCCAACAAGAAGAAAGCCAATGCAACTCAAACGATACTTGGCAGCACCGGCAATGGCCCTGTTTGCCCTCCTGCTCGCCGCCCCCAATCCAACTCTCGCTGAGGAAGAGTTCGCGCCTGAGCCCGACACCTACCGCATGGACACCTACCGCGCGCCAGTGCCCAAAACTCTGAAAGGCGGTCGCGTCATTGATACCGAGGCTGCAGAAGCGTTGATGGAGAAGGGCGATGCCGTCTTCATCGATGTCTATCCGCAAGCGCCCAAGCCGCCAAACCTGCCCAAAACGACGGTCTGGCGCACACCCCGCCACAACACCATCAAAGGTGCCGTTTGGTTGCCGAATGTCGGCTACGGCGTATTGAATCCGAACTTTGAGAAGTACTTCCGCACCGGGTTGGAGAAATTCTCTGGCGACGACAAAGCCAAGACGCTGGTCTTCTTCTGCCTGCGCAATTGCTGGATGAGCTGGAACGCCGCGAAGCGCGCCCTCGAATGGGGACATACCAATGTCGTCTGGTACCCCGACGGCACCGACGGCTGGAAAGAATGGAACCTGCCAACGGAAATGCGGACGCCTGAGGAGTGAGGGAGCGATGAAATTGGAGGATTATTGGAACGGAATCTTGAAACCGCAACACACTTTTACACGCTCCGTCACACCGGATAGAGACACTCAAAAGAGTGGAAAGGCGAAGAAGAAGCTAACACTTGGCGAGCAGTTTCTTCTGGATTTCGTAAGCTGTTTTGCCGCCGTTCTTTGGGGATTTCTGCTTCCAATCGGGGTCTATGCAGTCTTTTCCGAGACGTTTAGCGCTTGGCCCGATCTAGCTGCCTTTGTCTTGTTGCTATCAGCGCTTTTGGGAGGAGTTTTTGGATGGTTCTCAGTCCGAAACTATTTCGGGAAACACTACGACTGAGAATTGTCGCGCCCTTTTGCCCGCGAGAACGCGAAACGGCAGTTTCGCTCTGGGCTACGCCAAGCCGGATTGCCAACAGCAATCCGGTCCTCGCGCGAAAAAGGTTGGGACCCAAGCGCAAACGCCGCTAACGTGGGTCAGGTTTTGAAAAAAGCGGCGTGCCAACAGTAGGCCGAGTTACCTAGTTCAAGCCGCCTCAGCCCGCCACGCTTCCACCTTCTCCATCAACCAGCCCCAGGCTTCTAGCTCGCGCTCGCCGGCTGTTTTGGAAATGGCGATGTTGAGGTATTCAAGCTCGGTCTCGACCTTCTCTTTCGGCAACATGTGAAGCCGCGTCACCAGGACGGCCGCTTCCAGCACCGCAGCCTGCGCACGGTTAAACCCGCCCCAAGGCCTGTGCCCCTGAGTGAAAATACTTCGGCAGACGAAGCGTGGGCGCGTCTCGTCGTCTTCCACCGCTTCGACCTTCAACTCCCAGTGCGACATCGCCGAGCGCAGCACAGCGCCGTCGATCTTTTCCGCCCGCTTCACCGGCCATTTCTTCCGCCCCGTCACGCAGCCCGCAAACACACGAACATCATCGACGTGGTTAGCCACCGCGCACGGGTTTTCCTTCAGGTTGTCGAGCGTCGTGGAGGGAGCGAACGGTGCAATGATCCACTTATCGTCGCGCTGGATCAGCCCCAAAGGCGCAATGTGAATGTCGCCGCTGTTGCCGCGCGTAGTCACGATCGTTTCGATGATAAGCGGCATGGGCGTCTCCCTAGATTTTCGTTTTTATTTAGCGCCCGGGATCAAACCAGACGCGCGTTTCGGCCTTAAAGCCTACTTGCCTTTCTTAGCGCGCTCCGCCTTCTCGCGCGCGGCACGCAGCGTAACGCCCTCGGGCGCATGGTGCGTCATGTCTTCGTCCGGCGCATCGGCTGCGGCACCCCAGTCAAGCGGGCGGTCCTGCGTATAGCGTTTGCCCAGCTTATGCGCGATCTGCGCCTTGGCAAGCTCGAAACCAAGGTAAAATGCGTGCGAGGCATCATCGTCGACCCCCAGCTTGGGGTAGAGGTCGAACGGGTCTTCAGCACTGTGGTGCCCGAAGCGATTATAGATGTGAACGCCGTCTTCGCTGGCATGGATGCGGAAGTTGGCATCGCGGATTTCTTTGGCAGCCTCGGTCACTTCCTCCGGCGACATCGGGAACGGGCGCAGATCATGCAGCGACATTAGCCCGCCGCCATAGCCTTTCGGCAGCGCGTTATCTTCGCGCGCGCGAAACATCACCCGCCGCGCCGCATCATGCTCTTCGACGGTGCGGCGCGTGTGTGGTGAAACCTGCACGATCAGCACGTTGCGGATGTGAAGCTCCGAGCAGACGCCCAGCAGCAGCGCCGTCAAACCCTGACTATCGGCTTCCGTTAGCTCGGTGAGGTTCCCAGTCCCCATCAAGATCTCGACATCCGGACACCGCCGCCGCAGCTCGGCGTAACGCTCAAGAGATGCGGTGAAGCCGAAGTGGATCGGGTCGAGAATCGGATCGGCCAGATGCGCGATGCCCGCCGCCTTGGCTTTTTCAATGGCACGCACAAGTGAATCCAAATCGCCATGGTCTTTCGGCACGAGGACCGGCACACAATCCGTGCCCGCGACCACATCAAGCTGGTCCTCATGCAGGCTCAACACGAAGTCCGCGCCGGCCTGAGCCCCGCGACGAAGCTCGTCGGCATCGCCAGAATCGACGCTGACCTTCAGCCCCTCGGCTTTCACAGCACGCACGGCCTCTTCCAGATGCGGAAACGGAACATCCGGCCGGCATCCGATATCGATGACGTCAGCACCCGCTGCACGGTGCGCTTTGGCGCGCGCAACTAACGCTTCCAGCGGAACCTCAGGCGCTTCAACAATCTCCGCAAAGATGTTGATGTCGTATTGGCTGAGATCGGGCGGCTTGCCACCCCGGCCAAGGAACTGAGGCAGGTCGATGATCTCTTCCGGCCCAAGTTGAAATGGAACGTTGAAATGCTCTTCGAGCGCTTCCAGGTCCATGCGCACGCGGCCCGGAAGAATAACGCGGTCGGCTTCGACAGGCATTTCAAGACGGTTGCGCAGGATCTTCTCGGTCATCAAAGCTGCGACTTTGATACCGATATTGCGAACCTCAACGGTTCCTTGCGGAAGGTTTAAGCCGGCGAGCAAACCGCGCAGGCGGTCTTCCGCAAGATGGCCGGTCAGGAAGAGGAGTTTTTCAGACATTCGCGCCGCGCTTCCAGCGCTTCTTTCAAGCCTTCGACACTTTCGACAACGGTCGTATATTCGAACTCGCCCAGTTTGCGCGTGTTCTCAAGGTCGATCCGCCTTGGAAACACCTTGACCATATTCTCCCGCGGCGCTTCCGTTAAGTCCTCCGGCTTGGTGTCGCAAGCAAAGACGATTGAGGGCACCCGGCATTTGCCTGCCTGCGCATAAACGTTGGTTGCCAGGTTATCGGAAATCCCGCACACGCATTTGGCAATCGTGTTCGAGCTGGTCGGTGCCATAATGAGCGTGTGGTAGACGCCCTGATAGAACCCGCCAACCGGCACCGCACTCGCCGTACGGTCTTTGAAAATGCGTGTCCCCGGCGGCAGGTCCTCAAGCTTTTGCTTGTACATATTGAGCACTTCTTCAGCCGCTGCTGAAACGAACACGTCAAGCGGTTCGAGCTCGCGCATCAACTCCAGGCTCTCCTTGAAGAAGTGGCCGGAACCGGTCAACGCCCAGCCGTAGCGCGGGGTCTTGATATCAGACTTTGTCATGGGTTGGGACTTATCACGTGCTGCTGGGTGCGTCGATGTCATCGCCTTCAGCGAGGAGCTTTCGCAGATCATCCATTTTCGAAGCGGAAACGACGCTAAAGGGTAGCTTACTCGCAATAAGAAGACGTGCTGACGTCGCGTCGATTAATCCGTCCTCCGCTAGACCCTGGGCATCCAGATCAACGGCAGCAGAGCGGGATTTCACAAAACAGATCGGCAGTCCACCCAGCTGCTCGGCCAATCGCACGGCAATAGCATCCGACGTTGTCTCCCAGTTGGGCGGTAGCTCAGGATCGTTTTCGCAATCATCAAGCGGCAGCCAAATGAGGCGTTGCCCAGCTTGTAGTGCTGCTGCGACATCGTCATGTGTCGACACCAGTTCGAAACCATTGATCAGGGACGCGAGCAGCATCGCGTTCTGATGCATTGCCAAAATTGCCATGCGGTGCGCGGCAAGATCATCAAAGCCGATCTCTTTTTGTGCATCGCGCACGGTATCCGCGAACACGCCTCCGCCAGTCACCACCACAATCGGGCGTGCGGCGGCTGTAAACGTATCACGGATCGCTGGAATTGCCGTGGCCTGGCGCAGCACACTGCCGCCGATTTTGATCACAATCGGCTTCAGCCCGAAGGCCGGAGACAAAACTTTGAGGTTAGCTGTCACGGCTCTGCACAATGCCCTTGGGGCGGATGATCTCAACGCCAACGGCGGCAGGCCCGCGTTCCAGCTTGTCGATACGGATCTTCACCCACACGATCCGTTTGTCTTCGAGGATATGTCCGGCAATGTGCTCGGCCATCGTCTCGACGAGGTTGATGTGACCTTCCGCGAGCGTCGCATGCACAGCCTCGACAAGGTTGTCATAGGACGGCACCTCAGCAATCTCGTCATGGCGGCTCCCAACATCCGGAGCGACAGCGGCCTCTATTGAAAAGCCGACTTTCTGCGTGATGCCTTTTTCCTCCTCGTAAACCCCGATATGGCAGTCGAGAACGAGATCACGGATGAAGATCTTATCGAAGGCTTCCTCGGACACACGCTGTTGCAGGCGTCCCGCCAGGATGGAGACTTCTGTCATGGGCGCGCTTCCTTCTATTTCATTATTGGTTTGTTTTGGCTTGATCGGCCATGTCGTCTTCAAATCATCGGGTCACAGTTGCCGTTTCGCAATCTAAAGCGTCAAGAGCAGCACGAACGGCCCCGATGCGGCTCTCGTCTATCGCGAATGTACGATCGCTGTCGAGACACAGAGCCCCACGAAATCCCAAAATATCGGGCTGAAACGCACCAAGCGGCGAAATGTCCTCAAGTTTGAGGCTGCCTGCCAAGCCGCACAACAGGCCCGAGTCGCGGCTGCAGGAGACAAATTCCCTTATTTCTTGGGCGCTTAGGACGTCGCGGAGCCCGCCGGACTTCTTCTCGGCCGTGTCAAGCATGACACCAGCAAATCCGGCAGCGGACAGCTCACAAACCAGATCGAAGTCAGGTCTTTGATCGGCAAACAAGACCGCAACCAGTCGAGCATCGCCGATATCTGTGCAACCCAAGGCGCGAATGGCCGCCGACGCATCGCCTTCAGCACCGATACCGATTTTCACGTAATCCACTCCGCAAGCGGCCATGTCGCCCGCAGCACCAGAGACAAGTTGCGGTTCAAGAGGCAGGTCACCAATGGTTGCGCTCACCGGCAAAGCCGGTTTGGAAGATTGCCGAACAGTTTCGACGATCTCACGCACGATATTGTGCTCCAGCGCCCCTAAAGCGCCGGTCCGTGGGTTCTTGGCATCAAGAATGGAAACCCCCGCGTCAACGCAGACCCGCGCCTCTTCTGCTGAAGTGACACTGGCGAGAAACAGCGGGCAACGGTGGGATTTAAAGGCAGAACCTGGGTAGATCGTCATTCAGGCATTTTCGAACAGCTTGACGCGCATGGCCAGAACCTTTTCGCGGTCAAGGCGTTCAGCCGGGGACAACGTCACCTCGCTGTCCTGCACGATTGCAGCGGGTTTACCCCCCAACCGCACGAGACGGGTGGCCAGCATAACCGCCTCATGCCGGTCGTGCGTGACGAACAGGACAGTTGTCGGACGTTTGTTCCACATCTCGATCAACAGCGCGCGAAGGCTTTCAGCGCTTGGGTCATCGAGAGATACAAACGGTTCGTCCATCAGGAGAACATCGGGTTCGACCACAAAGGCACGCGCCAGCGCGGCGCGCCGCTGCATGCCCAAAGACAAGCGCTCCGGATAGGCATTCGCCGCATCACTCAAACCCACGCGGTCGAGAATCGCGGCGATGCGCGCATTAATTTCGCTGTCTGAGAGAGCTTCATCATCGTCGAGCACCAGACGGATGTTCTCTTCGACTGTCCGCCACGGCAGCAGCCGAGGCGTTTGAAACATGAATGAGAGTTTTCCGGTATTGGCACCGAAGCTCAGGTTGCCTTGATAGTTGTCATCCAGCCCGGCGACAATGTTGAGAAGGGTCGACTTCCCGCAACCCGAAGGCCCGGTGAGGACAACAAAGGACCCACGGGTGACCGCCAAATCAACTCCGCGCAGAACAATCTGCTCCGGCCGGTCGGCGACCGCGGGAAAGAGCTTTTCATCAACCAGAACACGGATCACTTCGTCGCCCGAAGCGGCCTGCTTATCTTTCGCCATCACGTCGCTCATCGCCGCCACCTGTTAACGCGTTTTTCAAACGGTTGAAGCAGCGCAATCTCGATAATCTGCACCACCAGGATGAAGGCAATGGCGTAAGCCAAGATCATGGAAACATCGAAGAGTTGGAAGGCGATATGCAACTGGTGTCCGACACCATCCGAGCGCCCAAGCAATTCAACGACAAGAACGATTTTCCAAACAAGCGCCAAGCCACCACGTGCTGCGGCTGCGAAGAATGGAGCCAATTGCGGAACAACAACGTGGCGCAATTTCTTCCACGTTCCAAACCGGTAAATCTGCGCCATCTCATCAAGGTCGCGAGAGAGACTTCGGGCACCCTCCCGCACCGTAATTGCCACGTTGGGGATCTTGTTGATCGTGACGGCAAGGATGGCAGCCACCTCTGTAAGCCCAAACCAGACGTAACAAAGTATGATCGTCACGAGAGCGGGAAGGTTGAGGAAGAAGATCAACCACGTGTCGAAGAACTGGTCGGTCCCGCCTCTTGCTCGCCCAAGAGCAATACCGATTGCGCTGCCCAGGACCATTGCAAGGAAGAATGCCACGGCGACACGAGCCAGCGTAATGCCGACATGAAGAAACAGCTCCCCGCTCGCAGCCTCAGAGACAAACTTGTCGCCTACGGCAAGTGGGCCGGGAAACAGGCGGCTTTGAAGAACCGTAGAGACAATCGCCCACAGCGCGAGCAAAGCCAAAAACGAAATAAGCGTCCAGCCCAGCCGCCCAGACAACACGCTGCCGACGACGCCACGTCCGACGCGCCCGGTTTGAATAGGTTTAGCTGTGTGTTGCTCAAGCGCCATGGAACAATGCCGGGTCGAATTTCACCTTTCCACCGCCAAGCGTCGTCTCACCCAACTTGACTAGCAGATCGAATAGCTTTTGCGCCGACTGGGTTTGCGCATCCGACCAGCCCTGCGGAATGCCGGATCGGTAATAAGTCCGCAGCGCTTCGAACTCCGCATCGGATTTCGCGCGCGTGTCTTTTCTAAGACGCTCCCAGGCCTCATCGGAGGTACTCAATAGCGCGTTGCCAGCGCCGATAGCGCGTAGAAACGCAGAGACTTCCTTTTCTTTGCCCGCAGTCTTTTTCTGGTCCCAGATGAACCCAACCAGCGATGGCGTCGGATCGACGCCCAGGCCCTTTAGAACATCGGCCATAGAGATCAGCTCGCGGTAGCCCTCGCCCCTAAGCCGGGCAGAGAAGGTCCAAAAATTGAGTGCCGCATCGACCCGGCCCTGGCGCACTTGCTCGGCAATCAGCGGTGCGGCCCCGAAAACAGGCGTTACCATGTCTGCTAAGTCTTTACCGGTCTCTTTTTGCACATAAGCGCGGAGCAAGAGCCAGCTTTTATCGAGCACAGTACCGGCAACGCCGATGCGTTTGCCGTCAAGATCGGCAACGGTTTTGATCGGCGCATCAGCTGCCACCATCACAGCGCCAAGCGCAGACGAATAAGGCGCGAACTGCACTGGGTCGCCTTCGGCGAGCTGACGCATTGCCCACGGCCAATCGCTGACGATGACATCGGCATCACCAGCCAGTAGCCCGATCTTTGCAGCACCCGTTGAGGCCATATCAACCAGGTCAATCTCGACGCCTTCGCGTTTATCAAGCTCACCGTCAATGACGGTCTTCAGGAGCCACGCCAACGAGCCAAACTTCAACGATCCAACGCGCAGCTTGCCGACAGCCGCATGCGCAAGCCCGCCAACAGGCCACGGCAGGGCCGCCATTGCGCTACCAGCCGCCGCGCCGAGGAGCACCTGGCGGCGGTCGAGATTGAGAAACTTCGACGTCACTTGCTTTCCGCCTTTACAGGGGCCAATCGGTTGTTCACGAGATAGCGGATAGCTCTTAACCATCCAGCATCATCGTTTTGCAGAATGCTGACCGACATCGACTGCGTAAGTTCACCGCTTGCAACGTCGCGCACAAACACTGCGATGTTGATCATCATCTCTGATGATTTATTCACCACACCAAGAATTGTCACGTCTGCATCGGCTTTTTTGCCAAATTCAACCTCGCAGCCATTGCATCTATCGAATGGCGCAGCCTTGCGGATCTCTTTTTTGAAATCGGACAAATCGATCGACTGATAGACGCCGCGCTCTTCGAGCATCGAAATGAGCCGGTCGCGCGCCATCTCAAGACGTTTCTTCTCTGCAGGCTTGGGTTCCGGCGGCAATCCGTAAAGGCTCAGCCCGTCCATCTGGAGATCGATGTGGATCTCAAACGGTAGTACCGCAGCGCGCGGCGTGGCTGCGGCATAAGTTGAGAAGCCCATGACGGCCAAAAAGCTGCTCAGGAGAATGAGGTTTTTTATTTTCATAGTTGGCATTTCCTTCCTGGCGTAGTTCCCGAATAGCGCTTCCGCATATTCCCATTCGTCTACGCACGCAGTTTGTCGTTGCCTCTCAATACGTCAACATGTGGGTTTAGGTCACCGTTGCAAACGCGATTTTGATCGATCCAGCCATCATTTGTGCGTGGAGCGGCCATAAGAATTTCTGTTTAGTTAAGGCTGTTTCGATCAGCTATCGCCAAGGTTACAAATCGTGCAAGAAGGGTTGTCGTCTGGCGAAATAGAACTAATTTGCAATAAAAAGTATAACGACGATCGACTGAGGAGAGACGCCCGCCCGATGCCCAATACATTCGCGATACCGCCGCCGTCACGCAGATCTGTGACCAAACGGGGCTGGGCTCTACTAGGCCTGATATTCGCTACAGCGATCTACATGACCCTAACGGCGTCCCCAAGCGCAGCCGTTCAGCCGACAGGGACTGAGCAGTCATCAGCCGCGACGGTTTCAATCATATATGTCCGCGAAGATCGAGATCGCCTTCCACCGCTATCCCTACTCGAATTCCCTCCGCCTAACGAAGGTTACGACGGCGCGAAGTTGGCCGTTTCAGATAACAACACGACAGGTCGGTTCCTAAATCAGAAATTCACACTCGGCACGATCATCGGCTTAAGGGGCGATGAGTTGATCAAGAACGTTGTCGAGGAAGCGAAGGCCGGGATCGGATTTTTCGTTGTCGACGTCACAGATGAAACTCTGTTGGCGTTATCTGACGCCCTGAAAGATCTGCCTGCTGTGATATTTAACGCAGGCTCAAGTACGCAGCGGCTGCGCGAAGATGACTGCCGCCTCAACGTGAAGCACACGGCGGCATCCTACGCGATGCTGACAGACGCGCTCGCTCAGTACCTCGCTTGGAAGCAGTGGCGCAAACTGGTTTTGGTCTCTGGCCCTAAACCTGAGGATAAGCGCTACGCAGAGTCTTTGAAGCGCTCAGCAAAACGCTTCGGCCTGAAGATCCTTGCGGAAAAAGAATTCGTCTATACCGCTGGCAGCCGTCGCGCAGATGGTGGTTTCGAGCAGGTCCAAAAACAGATCCCGACATTCACGCAGGAATTCCCAGAATACGATGTGCTGTTGGTAGCTGACGAAGCAAACCAGTTCGGTGAGTATTTCCCATTCCGCACCTGGATACCGCGTCCTGTCGCCGGCACTCATGGTCTTGTGCCCCGGGCATGGCACCCTGCTTCAGAACTCTGGGGCGCAACCCAGTTCCAAAACCGTTTCGGCCGTCTGTCTGGCCGCACCATGAGAGATCTTGACTACGCGGCGTGGATGGCTGTGCGGTCAATCGGCGAAGCTGCAACGCGCACCGGTAGCACCGAGCCAAAAAAGCTGATCGACTACATGTTGTCACCGAAGTTTGAGCTCGCGGCCTTCAAGGGCCAAAAGCTCACCTACCGCACCTGGAATGCGCAGCTGCGCCAGCCGATATTCGTGACAGCACCAAACCTCCACGTCACGGTGTCGCCGCAGGTCGGGTTCCTTCACAAGAAAACGGTCCTCGACACCATGGGTGTCGATCAACCAGAAACGACGTGCCAAGCGTTCAAATAGAAGTGCCCGAACGTTAGCTAAAACAACAGAACGCCAACCAAACTCAACAAACCTGAAGTCGAAACGCGAAGGACCAAGACGTGAAAGCCATTTCGAAATCGTTGTTGGCAGCTTTGATCGCAACCGCAGGAGTGTCACTTGCGACGCTCCCTGCGCATGCGTTCCGCGCCTTTGTCTCGAATGAGAAAGACAACACGATCAGTGTTATCGACACGGACACGAATAAAGTTATCAAGACGATGAAGGTCGGACAGCGTCCGCGCGGGATCCTCCTTGATAAAAGCCGCGGTTGGTTGTTGGTCTGCGCCAGCGATGACAACCGCGTCGAAGTGTACGACTCGACCACATATGAGTTCATCAAGAACTTACCTTCTGGCCCTGATCCGGAATTGTTCGAACTGCATCCCTCGGGCAACCCCCTCTACATTGCGAACGAAGACGATAACATCGTCACCGTAGTCGATATGGACAAGGGGACGATCTTGGCCGAGGTGCCTGTTGGCGTCGAGCCGGAAGGGATGGCTGTCAGTCCTGATGGAAAGATCGTCATCAACACGTCTGAAACGACCAACATGGCGCACTTCATCAGCTCTGAGACACACAAAACCTTCGCCAACGTTTTGGTCGACAACCGCCCGCGTGTGGCCCAGTTCACAAGTGACGGGAAGATCCTCTGGGTGACTGCGGAAATCGGCGGAACGATTTCGATTATTGATGTCGAAACGCAGAAGATTATTCACAAAATCACCTTCGAGATTCCCGGCATCAACGCGGACGCAATTCAGCCCGTGGGACTGCGCATCAACAAGGATGACACCAAAGCGTTCGTCGCGCTGGGCCCGGCTAACCGCATTGCGGTGATCAACGCGAAGACGTACGAGGTGGAGAAGTACATTCTAGTCGGCCAGCGCGTCTGGAACCTTGCGTTCACGCCGGATGAAAAGAAGATTCTGACCACCAACGGCGTTTCCAACGATGTGACCGTCATCGATGTCAAAAAAGAGCGCGCGTTCAAATCAATCGGCGTTGGTCGTTATCCATGGGGTGTCGTAATCGCCGACAAATGAGTAAAAAGCATCCAAAACACGAACGCGGTCCGAACCAGAATAGATCGCGAATTCAGGGAGAAAAGACTTTGCAGATGACCGTGAAATCCGCCATTGCGGCAGCCCTCGTTGTTGCCACCGCTTCGGCAGCTGTCGCCGAGGGTTTTCTAGTGCAGCGCACGCAGCGCCTTCCGGACCTTGAACTGGGTCTCGGCAACGCCGGCTATGGCGTATCCAAGCATGAGTACAATCTGGTGACCGGCAAGGGCTATCGCCTCTGGCTTAAATCGACCGGTGCCAAGGAATGCGCTTTCACGGCACCTGAATTCTTCCAGAACATGTGGTTCAGAAAAATCGAGGTGAACAAGGTCGAGCTCAAAGTTCAGGCCATCTATGAAATCGAATTCGAGCGCGAAGGTTCTGCCGAACTGTTCTTCACACCAATCAAGCCCGGTGAGTACGAATGGGTTTGCGACGGCCTCGAAGATAAGGGCATGAAAGGCGTGATTTCGGTCAAGTGATGGATGCAACCGTGAACCAGACCGAGATTGGCTTCGACGCCCTGAGTGTTGAGAACGTCTCCCATAACTTCGGCGAGCTAAAAGCGCTCGATGATGTATCGCTGTCGGTCCCGGCCGGCAGCTTTACCGTTTTGTTGGGCCTGAACGGCGCGGGCAAATCGACTTTGTTTTCGCTCGTCACACGCCTTTACGACAACACGTCTGGTAGCATCTCTATCCTTGGTCATGACGTGCGCCGCCAGCCGACGGTGGCGCTGCAACATTTAGGCGTCGTGTTCCAGGCGCGGACTCTAGATGCGGATCTCAGCCTTCAGCAAAACCTCACCTATCATGCTGCGCTACACGGCCTTGGCCCTGGAGTAGGGCGTGAGCGCGCGCAGGAAGCCCTGGAACTAGTAGGCCTTCAGGATCGCGCGCACGAAAAGATCCGTCATCTATCGGGCGGCCAGGCCCGGCGCGTCGAGATCGCTCGCAGCATGCTCCATCACCCTGGGCTTTTGCTGCTCGACGAACCGACCGTCGGTCTTGATGTGGGCTCCCGCGAAAGCGTAATCGAGATTGTACGCAGCTTGGTGAAGCTCAACGATCTGGGCGTGCTTTGGGCAACCCACCTCATCGACGAAATCAAGGAAACAGATTCAATCGTCGTCCTGCACAAAGGCAAGGTGCTTTACACCGGCAGTGTGCCCGGTCTGCGAGAATACTCCGGCGCCGATAATGTCCAGGACGCCTTCCGCATTCTCACCAACCAAATGAAGCGCCCGGAGGCGGCATGACGGTAGAAACAGTCGCCCCGAAAGACCCAGCAAGTACCCGGCAAGATAGAGCGGCTGCCGTGGCGCATCGTCGAAGCCTCTGGGCTTATGTGCACTGTTTTGTCGGCATTGTTTGGCGCGAAGTTCTGCGCTTTTTGCATCAACGCGAACGGTTCTTATCTGCCCTTGTACGCCCGCTGGTATGGTTGTTTATCTTTGCAGCTGGCTTCCGGCAGGTGCTGGGGATTTCCATCATCCCGCCTTACGAGACGTACGTGCTCTACGAGACCTACGTGACGCCTGGCTTGCTTGGTATGGTGCTGCTCTTCAATGCGATGCAATCATCGTTGTCGATGGTGTACGACCGAGAAACCGGTGCCATGCGCACGCTCTTGGTGAGCCCGTTCCCGCGCTGGTTCTTGTTGTCATCCAAGTTGCTGGGCGGTGTCGCAGTCGCGCTCCTGCAGGTCTACACATTCCTGCTCATCGCTTACTTCTGGGAAATCCAGCCGGATGGGCCACCGCTTCAGCTAGGTCTCGGCTCTGGCGATAGCTTCGTCGGCTTGTCGATCCCAGCTCCGTTTAACGGCTATATCACCGTGCTTCCGGCGATCGTCATGTCGGGCTTGATGCTTGGCGCTATGGCGTTGTTCATGTCGTCCGTCATCCGCCAGCTGGAGAACTTTGCGGGCGTGATGAACTTTGTCATCTTCCCGATGTTCTTCGCCTCCTCAGCCCTCTACCCGCTGTGGAAGATCCGCGAGTCGAGTCCGTTGCTGTACGAGATCTGCTGGTACAATCCATTCACCCACGCCGTAGAACTGATCCGGTTCGCTTTCTACGGTCAGCTTAACCTAACCGCATTTTCGGTGGTCCTTGGCTGCCTCGTCTTCTTCCTGGGCGCGGCAATCTTTGCCTACAATCCTTCGAAGGGATTGATTGGCAGACGCGGCGGACCAGGTGGCGGTGGACCGAGAGGTTAATGCAAGATGATCAATACGAAACGCTCAATTCTCCTCGGACTTGCCATGGCCGTCTGCGTAACGACGCCGGCGATCTCTGCTGATACGAGCAATCCGAATTGGCCTTGCGTTCAGCGCAAAGTCGAAACGCTGACATCGGCTCAAATTTGGGACGGCCCTCCTGTCGACGAGATCAAGAACTGGTGGGAAGACCGCGAAATCGGCAAGCTGGCCCGCTACGTCATTACGCGTCGCGTTTCGATGGAAGAGGTGGAGCAAGCCATTGAGAAATTCGCGAACACGATTCCAGAAGGTAAAGAGCGCGATAAGAAACTGACGATCCTGTTCGCCGGCGTGCTCGACGAGACCAACACTGTTCGCAAAAGGATCATGAATAGCATCGAGCTATTCCAGTCGCGCCAGCTTGCCCGAGCCGCCGAACTTGAACGCGAGGGCACACAGCTCGCCGAGCTACATAAAAAGCGGCAGGCCGGGACCGACGTGAGCGCTGAACTTGCGAAGGCACAAAAAGAATATGATTGGAATGCGCGTATCTTCAAAGAGCGTGAAGAAGCGGTACCTGTCGCCTGCGAAATCCCGGTTGATATCGAGCAAAGAGCCTTTGCCGTCGGCCGCACGATCCGCTTCCACATGAGCTGATGCGTAACCGGCCGGAATGGCCGTTTTAGTTCGGTCGGCAAGACAGACAACCCACATCGAAAAAGAAACGGGCCGCCTTCGACATGGGCGGCCCGTTCTTTAAGAAAACCCTGTGATCAGGATTAGAGGCACATTGGCAGCTTCTTGGAACCACAGGTGCCTTTGTTGAGGAGCTTGCTGTAGCAGCAGCGCTGGTCAGCCTTGCACTTGAAGGTGACTTTCTTGCCCTTAAGCGTTTTTGCTTTGCACAGCTTGTGCTTGTGATGGCCAGCATCGGCAACGCCGGTGAAAGAAACCGAAGCGAATGCGAGAGCAACGGCAAATGCGATCGAACGAACCATAATGTGCCTCTAAGTTTGTCAGTTTTGGAAACGGCAGGAAGAACTGCCTGGCCGCTTTTGGATCGGGCGAACGTTTCCCCTGCGAAGCCGTGCCCGTAAAAACACTTTAACCAATTTCAGCAAACGGCGTTGTGACAGGCACAAAAAGTCATTTCGCGTGGATTCTCAGCATCACTTAGATGTGATTTCGCATTCGCAGCAATCGCACGTCATTCGGTTTTGGATTGCGCGCGCAATTGGTTAGGCGATGAGTAGGTGGCCCACTGCAACCGCTGCCGCATGATGCGTTGCTGCTCTTGCGAGCGAGCCGTTGAGCGACAGCAGCTCCCCAAACGTCATGAACGGTCGACCCAACCGCCGCGCAATCTCTTCGGCTTCGTGCGCACCGATACCAGCTGCGATGAGCGCCGCCTCGTTTGGTAAGGGTCGTTCTGACAAGACGATATGCGTTCCATCACTGACAGATCGTAGCTGTGCTTCGCGGATGTAGGACGCCGCCGCGATCCAGTCGTGTTGCGTGCCGTCTTCCAGATCGCAGCCAAACATGCGCGCAAGGCGCGCAGTACTTTCTTCTTGTGATTTTCCACGCCCATCGGCTGTCGCGTGCACATCGATATCCTCGAGATCTTCCCCGAGCACGCGGCGAACGTCCGCCATCGTCGCAAGAAACTCGCGCGAGAGGCCAACCCACTTGCCTTTGAAAGGCGCTGTCGTCGTCACGCTTGCCACAGCCGTTCTCGTCAGCCCCGTGTAAACGAGCGCACCACTGGCCTGCCGCTCAAAATCACCGCAAGGAGTTGGCGTCTCGCCTCCGCAAACAGGAATGATGTCGACAGTTGTTGAGCCGAAATCGACAAGCAAACCATCGCGGCACTGCCGGCCAATCACTTGCGCGGTCGCCAGATAGTTCATGGAACTGACAGCTTGCGGGTCTTCGCGCGCATCCGCCGCTGATCCGAACCCACGCGGGCCGAGATAGAACTGCGCCTTTGGGCCAAACCCTTTTTCAAGAGACTCGGTGAGCACAAAAACGCCGCGACGACGGTTCTCAAACAAGTCGGAGAGTTCACCGGTCATGGTAATCGCGACACGTTCGGCACCGGTGAGCAAAGGCATCGCAGCACCCAGCGCTTGCCCAAGCCGGTCGAACCCTTTCCAAAGCGGTGAGGCAAACTGACGGACGGCGACGAGCTCATCTCCTTCAAAGCGCGCAACTTTCAAATGCGCGCCACCCACGTCGAGCCCGACTGTGATACTCATCAATGTCTCCGTCCCGCGATAGATTTCTCGATGCGACTAACCACCATTTCAAAGGAATTCCAAGCGTGCGTATCGTCCCTGTTATGGATTTGAAAAACGGTCACGTCGTGCGCGCAGTCCGCGGGGATCGGAAAAACTACCAACCATTAGAAACACCTCTGGCACCCGGTTCGAGTGAAGTGACGGATGTCGCAGCAGGGCTTTTGAATTACTTTCCGCAGTTCCGCAGCCTCTATGTGGCAGACCTCGATGGCATCGAAGGCCGTGGCGCTGATATGGATGCGATCGAAGCGCTGAGCCAAGCGCATCCAGATATCGAAATCCTGCTCGATAATGGCGCGGCGGGCCCTGCGGCCTTGAGCGCGCTGGAACGGTTTCAAAATGTCCTGCCCGTTGTGGGAGCAGAGTCTCTAACGAGCCGAACTGACCTTGAGGAGATTAGAGAGGTGCGCGGCGGCGCATTCGCCCTCTCGCTTGATTGGCGCGGCGCCACGATGCTCGGTCCGCCAGACATTTACACCGAGCCAGCGCTTTGGCCTGAAATCGTGATCGTCATGACGCTCGATCGCGTCGGCGCCCGGCAAGGCCCTGACTTTGAGCGCGTGAAATGGGTCAAACAAATGGCCGGTGATCGCGAAGTTTTTTGCGCGGGCGGAGTGCGCGGACTAAACGATCTCCAACAAGCCGCCCAGCTCGGCTGCAGCACACTTATAGCCACATCAATTCACGATGGAACGGTTTCTCGGGCGGAGCTGTCAGAACTGATTAGCGTTCGATAGTGTTCGGGCTATTTGCACCTTGGCGCACCGGCGAAGATTCGGTTGTCTGAAACAGCAACACCCGCGAACATCACGGAGAATAGTACGGCACCGGGTGCCGCGAGCAGCCTCACACGACTTTAGGAAGTGTGAGCAAAAAAGAGCGGTGGGCATCCCTGCTCAACACAAGCTTGCGCAGTGTTGACAGTTGAAGCGCGGGCTCAACACAAGCTTGCATCTGACGCAAGTCTTCGCAGCGTCAAGGCTATAAACTGTGTTGACGAACGAAAGCGCCAAGGAAAGGTTTTCGCGGAGAATTGTCAGGGCGCGGATGCTGCCACCCACACGACGTTAGGCAGTGTTGGAAACCCAAGCAGGATAAGACGCGCCGCCGAAGAGTCGTCCGGGCGCGGGTGCCGTGTCGGCACCTGAAGCGCCCGCCAAAAACCAAAACCGGCGCTGGCCGCTTAAAGCCAACGCCGGTTTCTTTATTCTATTATGCAGCGCGTGGCTCAATTGGCTCCACGCATAAACTCATCAGCCGATTTAGCGGCCAGAAAGCAGTTTTCCCAATCGCTGCAGCAGACCCGCCTTCACAGGCGGGGCATCGTTGGTATTGCTATTGCCCTGCGCAGGACGGTTTCCGCTTCAAGATTCGTTTGCTGCGAATGGGTGCTCGACGCTGTCACGGGCAGCCGTTGCTTCAGCAGCCGTTGGCTTACCAGCAACTGCACGCTCGATAGCTTCTTTCGTAGCGGTGTAGTTGTACTGCTGGATTTTTGCGTCGTCTTGAGCTTCCCAGTGGATGAACACGCCGACCGAGATGTAAAGGTCGTCAGCTTCGTCAGCTGGGATCGTGCCTTCAGCAACGCAGTCCTGAACAGCTTTAGCAACACCGCGTTGCGCTGGGCCGAACATCTGGACAGCCTGACGGGCGTCTTTGATGGTGACTTTGTTGAACAGGATGGTGTTTGGCTTACAAGGCATGTTCGGCGCGAGAACAGCGAGCAGCGTCGAGAAGCCGTCTTTGTTGTTCGTCAGAGCGTTACAAAACGATGTTTCCGCAGCGGAACCGCGCGGACCGATGATGAGGTCGATGTGAGCAACTTCGTTGCCGTCGCCGACCAGCGATTCACCGATCATAACCTTGTCAATCTTGGCCATGATAGAAACTCCTCCCAGAGTTTGCTGAGGGTTGAACATGCCGCCCCGGCAGGGAGCGGTGCCCAGTATTCCGAAATGGGCAAACTATCCCAGTTATCAGCGAGCGGGTCTTTGGCCCGATCCGGTTTCCAGATAGCAGCGCCAGGGCGCTGTGCCGTAGATAGCCTGATGAGTCCGCCTTGTACAAGAGTCTAATCGCACTCTTAGGCGACCAATTGTGCGCGCAGTCGCGAAGCAGCGGATTTATTGGGTTTTCGCAGCTGCGTTTTCGAGACCTTCAGCAAATAATGTCGCAACAACAAAATCGGCAGTGGTGCCCGGATTCAGGCCCTTTTCTTTGAGGGTTAAGTCGAGGCGGAGTAGATCCTCGATGGCCTCAGGACGAACGACAGGATCGATCATCGGCAACATGCGCTGGGCGATATCGCGGACATTGGTGGCCACAGCCGGTCCGAATTTCCGCGCGAGGTGCGTGTCTGGGAACGTGGCGAGCAGCTTCATATGCAACGTTGTAACGGCTAGCTCCGGAGTCGCGGCCAAAGTCCGGGCTTTCCTGATCAATGGCAGTGTGAGCTCGAAGATATCGGCCATACCCGTAACATAGGCGAGCGCTATCCGATCACGAGGCGCAGCAATCGCCATCGCTTCGCGCAATGTAACGGGCGCGTTGCCATAAACGTCACCCTCAGCCGAGTGCCCAAGTCCGGCAGGAGACGCCAACTGAATGGCTTTGAACGTTTCGCTTCCATCCGCCAGATCGAGCCCGGCCAGAACCTTGGCAACGCGCGCCGAAAGCGGAATTCCAGATACAACCTCGCCAGCGGCAAAAGCGAGCGGGGCGCAAAGCAGGATGATACCGAGATTTGTATTGCAGCCTGTCGCAGCAAAGCTCGCTTCCACTGCGCCTCGGATGCGGTAACCAACGCGCGGACCGCGAAGCGCCAAATGCGGAGCAGCCGCTTCAGCCGCACGTTCGAAGTGGGCAACTTCCATGCCGTGCCCGCCGGCATACTTGTGAACGTTGCCGGGTTTCAAAGCGTTGAGTTCAGAGTGGCAAGCTGAGAGAAAAGCCTCTGAAACAGCATGTTGCGGGATTGGGTAACCCATTCTGCTTTTTGTTGTCCTTGGTTCAGGAGCTGGCGTTGGTCCGGCCTTGCAGGACAGCACCAAGAAAGTCATCAGCCAAACAAGCCGCAATGTCGATGTCGCAAATCGACTGTAGCCCTTTCCACGCCGGGTTCGAATTGATCTCTAGAACCATGAGCCGTCCGGCTGTGTCGGCAATAAGGTCGACACCTGCATAATCAGCCGCAACAGATTTGGCAGCCTTTAGCGCGAGGTCGCGCGCCGTTTCATCAAGTTCGGCAACCTGAGGACGTCCGCCCTGGTGCACGTTGGTAATCCAATTCGGCCCGCTACGCGCCATCGTACCGAGAATACGCCCGCTCGAAACCAGAACGCGCCAATCTGAGAAAGAGTCCGCATCGGGCGCCCGCAGATAACGCTGAAGGTAATAGACCCCGCGAACCTCGTCTTCGGGGGGCAGCTCATCGCCCTCGTCAATGCGGCGTATGCCGTTACCCTGGGAACCAAAAAGAGGTTTCAGAACCAGGGGGAGACGGTCAGGCAGATAGCTCGCCGCACGGTCACGCCCTTCAGCTACGCGTGTGTCTGGGACCGGCAACCCGGCTTTCTGGAACAAAAACGTAGCCGTTGATTTGTCGACGCAGCGTTCGATCACCCGGGCTTCGTTCCAGACCCGCACGCCACTCGCAGACAAAGCATGCAACACGCCGAGCCGTAGGGTGATTTGCTCAAGCGAACCTTGTGAAATCGAGCGCACGAATGCGCCATCGGGGAGTTCACCGTCGAACCCTGGAATATCGAGGCCGGTGCGCGAGCGTGTATCGAAAGCGCAAGCTTTCAGCGAAGTCGTAACGACCTCTGCCCCGCGCCGCTCCATCGCAGCCTTGAGCTGCCGGGCATGCCAATCACCACCACCCTCTTCAATGAAGATGACGATTCGCAGCCCCTCGCAACCAGGCAGCCCCGTGTTACGCGAAGCTGGCATCGACGATTTCAGGAGCAAGTTTGCCGCCGTCGAAGGTCTTGCCGGTCTCAACGTTAGAGACCGTTACGACCGCCGGTGAAAACAGCATGGGATCGATTTTGTAGAAATCGCCATCAACCGCAGCAAAGATTTCAGCGAACGGTTTGCCATAACCTTCCGACCCAGCGGATGGTAGCTTGTCTGCAAGCTCGCGAGCGGCGGCGTCAGTGCCCTTAACAAACAGCTGGATGCGCCCGCCGTAAATGATTGCATCGTTTGTGCGTCCCATTGCCTGCACGAAATCTGGAACAGGCGGCGCGATCGGTGCGTTACCGTAACCATCGAGAATGTTCTCAAGCGGGAAATGCAGCGCATGCGCTTTGTGAAGAGCGACTTCGAGAACCCGTGCTGCGATCTGAACCGTTCCCGCCAAGCTCCATGTCGGCGCAAACAGAATGGTCAAGTTCTTCGTGGGGATCCCGCAAGCCTTGGCAACAATGCGCGCGACACTGGAGGGCGGTGCCTTGTCACCCTCAATCACCAAAACAGCTTCGTCACAAGCGTCGGCGTATCCCAATTCCTGGTACAGGTCTTCGACACGTGACATCGCCCGCGCCGGCCCGGACCCAAGCGCAAAGAAACCTGTTTTCTCGTCGCTGATCGTCCAACCTGCATATTGACTTCCGAGGCAGGAGATCACCGGGTCTTTGGCGTGAACAACAACACCGAGCGGCCATTTGCCAAGCGGTGATGCGCTGGAAATCTGGACGCTCCCTAGCCCGCCCATGCAGATTTCGCCCATCAAGCGGCCAAGCTCCATGCAACCTGGAACTTCGGCACCGCAATCGATCAGCCGCTCGCCACCCTCGCCGATACTGATCTTGCAGCGCAGCCCATCGGACTGCGAAACGATGTTTTGCACAATGCGGGCCGCGTTAGCATTAACGCTAAGGCCAGCCGTTGGCGCTGATTTCATTGCGGGCACTCCCTATTCCCTACCTTTTGTCGCCGCTTTTCTAGCGGCTTTTGGCACCATTCATGGGCGCACTGCGTTGTTGTCTTTAACTGCCTACGTCACCAAGACTTTAGCAGTATTAGCTTTCGTACAGGACTGCACTCAGTCGCGCGACCCGGTCACGACAAATTTCTGCAGCCTCTTGCGCATTTTCTGCTTGCGCGACGACTGTAGCGACGGGGTTCCCGGTTGCTATCTCCGTTCCAAGTGCTGGGATATCTCGAACCCAATCTGGCCACGGAATATCACGAATGCGAAGTGGTCCGTTGTCCGCGTAAAGGTAAGCGGCTGCGGTCGGCCTCGGCTTCCAGGAACCAGCCAGAACGCCTACGGCATCTTCTCCCCGGCAAGCAGCCATGTGCGCGTTAAACAAAGTGCCTTCGTCATCGTCCAGAACGTCCAGCGAGGCACCAGGACGGGGGTTAACCTCAACGAGAAATGCGTCTCCGGCTTCGTCGATGATAAAATCAAAAGATACGAGGCCGACCAGATCAAGCGGCTTGATGAGACTGAGGCAGGTATCGATGACACGCGCTTCGAGGTCAGCATCCAGCCCGTCCATGCTAACGCTGCCACCATAGCGAAACGGCTGCCACTTATACGGATTGCACCACGACTGCGTGAAAGCGAATGCCGTCCCATGTGACGACGCGATGGCCGTCGCTGATAACGTTTCACCTTTCAGCTCTCGCTGGTAGTAGCGATGGCGGCGCGCGGCACCTTTCCCCTTCAGCCGGCGGATATGCCGACCACCACAGCCGCCCGTCCGTTTCGAGAGCCAGCCCACCGCGTGCGCCGGACGCTCGATTACAGTTTCCGGGTGCAAGATCCCCTCGTCCTTCAAAAGGCCGAAAAAAGCGTTCGGGTCTTTCGAGCGCTCGATGGACCGCGATCCACATCCGGCGAGCTTGAACTTCTCGCCCAACGCCTCAACCAGCTTGGGTCGGTCTTCAAATCCCGGACCCAAAACAAGGTCCGGCACATCCGAGGCTTGCTCTGAATTGCCGCTTAAATTGCAAAGGCGCTCCAGAGCGACAGCTAGGGGGTTCGCTTCGAATCCACGCCGCAGAGCATCCGGAAGCGTCTCAACCGCGCCAGCCGCAGCCCGGGTATCGACATCGCCAAAACAGTCAACAACGAGCGGAGTAAACCCCGCCCGTTGGGCAGCTTGCGCCAATGACCGCCCCGACAAGGCAGCTATCAGGACGGTGGGACGGCTCAAGAGACGAGTGACCGCGCCAGTTTGAATGCATCGATGAAGTCGAGGTGCACAGTTCCTTCTGACGCAAGCATCTGCTTGAACAAGCCGGCCTGGGTCTTGTACTTGATATCGCCGATGGCAAGCGGGCCAACACCGAGAGCTTTTTCACAACCCAGAAGCGGCTCGCCATTCATGAAGAGCTCCATGCCCGCAATGCCTGGCGGAGGAACAGCATTCACGTCGGCAGCGACAAGCAGGTTGCTAGCGTTGTTCATTTCAGACGCGCTCAAGACCTCCACACCGGCCGCAGCAGCTGCAAAAACAACTTCGGCTTCCTCAACAATCTTGGCTTTCTGTTCCGGCGTCTCACCAGGCGTAGGTTCAAGATCGACACCAAAGCGTTCTTTGGCTGCTTCGGAAGTTCTAACAACGCGCTCGATACCGCGGTGTGCCACCATTTTGACTTTTGCCCCCTCCAGAGCGGCAATGACGGCGGATGCGAACCCGACGACGCCGGTCGCGCCGAAAATAGCAACAGTGGTTCCATTCCAGTCGCGCTGATGCTTGTCCTTAAGAACCTTCTCAACGCACGCAACCATACCGGCAGCTGTTGTGAATGAACCGGCCGGGTCAGCGAACACGGATAGCTCGAACGGAGGAACGATCGCTTCCTTAGCAGCTTTCATCATATCGAGCGCCAAGAGAGCATCCTTGCCGCCAATGAAGACGCCAGTGCGAATTCCATACTCTGGCGGGCGGGAGAAGATCGCATCCTGAACGAGCGGCGTTACCTCACCCAACTCAACGTTGATGTAGGGGACGATCACCTTGAACCCGGCATCTGCAGCCATGTTCACATCAAACGGGCTCATATGCTTTTGCGGTGCGAACATATGCAGGATGGGGGTTGCGTCGCTCATGTGGATCTCCCGAATTACGTTTATTGGTTTGCAGGCCGTGATTCCCGCTCGGCGCCCGTTATAAGTGGCTCACCGGGCTGATGGCCAGCACGATATGGCACCAAAGTCGAAAAGGTCGCGGGATGGCTATCCAAATGGGTAGGGTTGGTTTGAAAATGGAGACGCGACGCGGGATTTGCCTCTAAAAACGGCACGTCATCGGAGCGATGGAGAAGCGCCGTTCTAACCTGTGTAGGAGGCGGTTAACCGGCCGCAGCAGGTAAAGCGCCTGCCGCCGCTGTCTCGACAGACGCACCCTGGTTCCGACCCTTGGCGATGACGATTTCAAGCCCGTCGGCAAGCGCGCTAGCTTCCAAAGCCGCACAGATCTCAGAAGCTCTCGCAGCAGACTCGACAAACGCGAATCCCGTTGGGCCCCAACTGCTTTGCCCTATCCCGACCGCGCCAAGTTCAGCCATCTGCTTGACGGTTTTTTCCACCAGTTCGCTTGTCCAGGCCCCACCGCCTTGCGCGCTGGCAAAGTACGCGCCGTTATGCTGCTGAATAACCCGAACCGCCGCGCCGAAGGCGGCAATATCCTGTTCAGCCAGAGCTGGCAAAAGCTGCATCAGCGTTACCCGGCACATTTCCTGGCTTACTTCAGAACGCATCTCCGGTAACTCTTCAAAGGCAGCAGTTTCGCCCGCACCGTGCACACCGACCCGGTTGCGGTCCATCACCAGGAGAATGCGCCAATGGGCAGGAATAGGAGCATGTGCGACAACTGGCGGCGCCTGATCCGTTGGTCCGCGTCCGCCATCGACCACAAACCCACCGCGCTCGAAAGCAGCCATTCCGATGGCTGATCGAGCCCCCCGGCTCTGCATCTCGGCAAGCGCGCGTAAATCGGCTTCGAGCCCCTCAAGCTGTGCCAGCGCCGCGCCGACCGCCATGGCAAGCTGTGTCCCTGAACCAAGCCCAGCATGCGCCGGGATTGCGGTTTCAACACAAAGCCGATAGCCCGATTGCAGCTTGAGAAGAGATTTGTACCGGTTGAGCGCCCGGATTGCCCGCGACTGCTCAACACCCTCTACGGCATCTTTACCGGCGCGCTCCAGCGTTAGCTCTGTCACCGGCTGATCGATCGCCAGCCCTAGTGACCCGAACTTCCGGCTCAGTCCACCATTGAGGTCCAGAAAGCCCAGATGCAGCCGCGCAGGCGCACGTACGCGCACCACAGGCGCATGTGCATCAGCGGCCAATTCTCTGGGCGCGTTTCGTGATCCGCTCAACGGCATTTGCTCCAGCGATGAAGGCACCCTACGTTAGGGGTCGATATGTGTGCCAATGTTCAACAATCAGGCAAAGAGAGCAACATGAGCGAGCGCGAAAAAGCACTAACCGAAGCGGAAGTGCAAACTTGGCTATCGACGAATCTGCCGAAGTGGAAACTTGAGGACGGCTGGGTCCGGCGCACTTATAAGACGACGAGCTGGAAAAGCACACTGATGGTCATCAATACCGTCGGCCATCTTGCCGAAGCCGCCTGGCATCATCCCGACATCACAGCCTCCTATGCCTGGGTCGAAGTCCGCCTGCAAACCCATTCGGCAAAGGGTATCACGGACAAAGACCTCGAGTTGGCCCAGAAGATAGAGAACGTTGTGGGTTGGCAGCCAGGTGCCGAAGACGGTGCACTTGAGGGCACGCCGCAAGACGACATGCGCTTCTCCTACATCAAATACGACTGAGGGCACGGGAGTTGAACACGACGACAAAGACCTCAACCGCCGTTGTCGCGCTGGGGTCCAACATCGGTGACAAAGTCGCCAATCTAGACCGGGCCGTCGAACTACTGACCGGAGCTGCCACAGATGTTCGGCTTTTAGAGCGCTCACGCAATTACCGCACACCCCCCTGGGGGAATACCGATCAAGACTGGTTTATCAACGCAGCGATGACGGTGGAGACGGAACTTGATCCGCATCAGCTCTTGCGCCGCTGTCTTGAGGTCGAAGAACAAATGGGCCGCATTCGCGCAGAGAAATGGGGTCCCCGAGTTATCGACCTTGATGTCCTGCTCTACGAAGATGTTGCGCTGTCAGACGCCGAGCTGACCTTGCCCCACCCGCAGATCACAAAGCGCGCATTCGTGCTCGCGCCGTTGGCGGATTTGCTGCCGCAACAGTCGATTGAGGGCAAAACCGTCACCGAGTGGTTGGCAGGAATTGACCGCGAGGGCATCGAGCCGATCTAGTTTGGTCCCTCAGACTTTTTGAGCCCACCGACGATCAACAAACAAAAACGCCGGGCCCGTTGAGGAACCCGGCGTTTGTATCTCTGCATGGCAAGCGACGGCTCGCTCAAGCCATGCCGACAAGAGCTAAATTACTCAGCCGTCGACTTGAGATATGCGATGACGTTTGCGCGGTCTTTATCTTTCTTCAGACCACCAAAGATCATCTTTGTGCCTTTGACGAGATCCTTAGGCTTCAAGAGAAACTTCGAGAGGTTCTCTTCATCCCAGGTGATGCCAGATTCAAGGAGAGCTTTTGAATACTTGTAGCCCTCAACAGCACCGGCTTTACGGCCAACGACGCCTTTGAGCGACGGACCGACTTTGTTCTTCATGTCTTTGGCAGAGTGGCAAGCTTTACACTTGCGGAAAACCTTTTCGCCCTTCTTCGCATCGCCTTCGGCAGCGGCGATAGTTGGAACAGCGGCGATCATGGCTACGGCTAAAAGTGTCCTCAACATCGACAGACGTTCTCCCTCACTTGAGTTAGTTGCGCGTTTAAGCGGATAGCATGATTGACCGGGATTGTGGCAAGCTCTTTGTGAACCCTGCGTGAACTCAACGCACATGGTAAACAAAGACTTTACCGACATTTTTGACAATCGCGATGTTATTACTGGCGTAAGTCAGTATTTAGCGATCATTTATTGACGGTAACCACAGTCTTTCCCATCCGGCGATAGATGAACTCCGGCGCTTCCTTATGGGATTCCACTTCTGCGACTTTCGCCCAATCCTCATGCAGTGGTGAGAGAGAACAAGCCGGATCGGTGTTCGCCGCGTCGCCTGTGAGGGCATAGGCTTGGCAGCGGCAACCTCCGAAATCGATCTCTTTGCGTGGACAACTGCGGCAAGGCTCTTTCATCCAATCCGTGCCGCGGAACTTCTCGAACGCCTGGCCTTTGAGCCAGATATCAGCGAGCGGGCGATCTTTGACGTTGTCGAACTCAAGACCTGGCAGAGATTCGGCTGCATGACATGGCAGCACGCGTCCCGAAGGCGTAACGTTCATGATGCCACGGCCCCAACCGCCCATGCAGGGTTTCGGATACTTGGCGTAGTAGTCAGGCACGACGAAGTCGATCACCAGGATGCCTTTCAAGCGCTCTTTGGCTTCGTTGACGATCTCGACCGTTTCCATGAACGCTTCTTTGGTCGGCATCAATGCTGCCCGATTTTTTAGAGCCCAGGCGTAGTATTGGATGTGCGCCACTTCCAGACGGCTAGCACCAACCTCGACGGAGTAATCGATGATAGCGGGCAAGCTGTCGATGTTTTGGCGATGCAGCGGAGCGTTGATCGTCAACGGCATATCGAGTTCACGAACCCACTTCGCCACTTCGTGCTTTTTGGCCGCCCCACCTTTGTAGGCGCCGATCCGATCGGCATTCTCAGGTTCCACATCCTGGATCGACAACTGAACGTGGTCGAGGCCAGCATCCTGTAGCTTTGACAAACGTTCTTTCGTCAGCAGCACACCCGCCGTAATAAGGTTGGTGTAGAGCCCCGCCTTGGCAGCCGTGTCGACAATCTCTTCCAGGTCACGACGCGCCGTGGGCTCTCCGCCTGAAAGGTGGATCTGCAGAATGCCCAGCTCACCTGCCTGGCGCATGACGCTTTGCCATTCCTCAGTCGAGAGCTCTGTATTGACGCGCTCCAAATCGACTGGGTTAGAGCAGTATGGGCACTGCAGGGGGCAGCGGTGTGTCAGCTCTGCAAGCAATCCGACCGGTGCGCGGGCACAGGTCTCAGCATCTGCCGTCTCAGTTTCGCGCGGCAGCGTCGTGGCATCGGTCATGACTTTACGACTCCCTTATCGGCGAGATCCTGAAGCATTTCGATGATGTCTTTTAGAATGACATCGACGGGCGCCTGGTAGCGCTCGGCAAGAACGTCCGCGATCGCGCTGACGTTCGTCTCTCCATCGCATAGCCTCAAAACCTCGACTGAGGTTTCATCGGGTTCGAACACCCGTTCAGGGGCCAGCAGAAGCCATTTGTCTCTACCGGCATCGTGGCGCAGCTTGATGTGACGCGGCAGCTTCAAAACGCTGTCTGCTTCAACCATCAGCCGCTTGGGTCCGTTATCTTCAGCCATCAAGCAGCCTCCGGATGGAAGGCTCCTGGCGGGATGTGCCCATCGACATAGGCATTGTGGAGCGCATCGAGCTGAACCCAAAGGACGTTGCATTTGAATTCAACGGCTGCAATGCAAGCATCTTGCTCTTTGCGCGTCATAGCCTTCTGCTTGATGTACTCAAGCGCGAAATCAGCATCGCGCGGCGCTTGGTTTAAACGACGCTTGAAGTAGGCCATCACCGTATCATCGATGAAGTCGTAGTTCTCCAGCATGCCAGCGATCCGCTCTTTGTGGATCTTTGGGGCGAAGAGTTCTGTCAGTGACGAGGCGACAGCCACGACAAGAGGTTCCTCGCGAACAAAGCGCACGTAGGCTTCGACAGCGAAACGCGTCGCTGGCAATGCTTCGCGCATGCTCTGCACGACGTCGCGCGAAAGCCCAAGGCCGTCCGTTAAAACCAGCCAACGCTCGATCCCACCCGGTTCGGTATCCCATCCATCGTGGTCAACGATGCGATGCATCCATTCCTGACGCAGTTCACGCTCATGAACTCGCGACATCAACGCAGCATCCTTGCGTGGCACTGCCGATTGATAGCAGTAGCGGTTGAGAGCCCAGGCCTGAACCTGACCCTTGTTGAGCTTTCCACCGTGCAGCATTTTGTGGAACGGGTGTTTGTCGTGATAGCGCTCGGCACCAACATTGCGGATCGCTGCTTCAAACTCTTCTTTGCTCAACAGCGTATCGGAGCCCGACCACCCATGGTTGACATCTGCATAGCTCATAGGTGGACCTCCATACCGTCGTGGCTGACAATCCAGCCGGCCTTCTCAACTGCTTTGCGCTCCGCCGAGTTATCGTCGAGCACTGGATTTGAATTGTTGATGTGAACGTAGACCTTGCGCGCCACATCGAGCGGTTCGAACGCGGCGACAGAACCTTCTGGTCCCGACATCGAAATGTGCCCCATGCGTGCGCCTGATTTTTGTGACAGGCCCTGCGCAATCATCTCGTCATCGGTATAAAGCGTGCCGTCAAAGAAGACGAGCTCTGCACCGCGCAGGCGGTCGGCCAGCGGCCCATCTACGGCCGCGCAACCTGGAATGTAGAAGAATGATTTTCCGGTTGCCGTTTCGGTAATCTTCAATCCGATCGTGTCGCCCTGTTCCGTCCCGAAGTTATCGCCCTTCGAGGCATCTTCGAGGTAGAGCGCAACCTTGCCCGGCACATCAAAAGCTTCAAACGTCAAACCGATGTCAACGCCGCCGCCAGAAAGAGGAATAGGCTGCGCGACCGGCAGCTCGATCCGGTCGACCTTCTCAGGGTTGAGCACGTTGAAAACGGAGTTGGCATTCACAGTCGCCATCACACGATCCGAGGCGTAAAGCGAAAACGGTTGACCTTCGCGCAGGTTGATCAAGCCGATCACGTGATCGACGTCACCATTGGTCAATACAACAGCCTTGATAGGCGAACTACGCAACGGTCCGTCCGCAGCCGGCCATAGCTCAGGTGTGTCATTGATTTGCTGGCGCAGATCGGGAGATGCATTCAACAGCACCCAATCGCTGCCGTTGGCAGACACAATAAGCGAGGATTGCGTCCGTGCGCTTAGCCCGGGCTCGTTTGCACGAACGCGCGCGCTCATCCGGCCGTTACAATTCCACTGCGGAAACCCGCCACCGGCGGCGGCTCCGAGAACTTTGATCAACATGAGTTGCTTCTGATCTCATCGGCGGTGACGCTGCCGCTCAACAACCTGGCGCGCCAACAGCTTGAAATTTAGAATAGGGCGGCGTTGGGTTTGCCAGCCAAGTTCGAAAACAAAAGCGGTGGTCGGTTCCCGACCACCGCCCCTCGCGTGCCGAAGCCCGCGAATAACCGATCACACCAATTAGATGATGTCGATCTCAGCTGGCAGGTAGCTGGTGACTTCGAGGCCGACTTCCTGCTCACGAACCTGAGGCTTGTTCCAAACTTTCATAGTCCTCTCCTTGATCATTTTCTGTTTGCTTCATGATGAAGGCTGGTTTGGCGACCGGTTATCGGGTTAACCAATCCCAACCTCAACGTGGCCATTACTAAGCACTGCCACCCCTAAGGCGCAAGTCCTGAAAAGCAAATTTGAGAGGTTTCGCCAAGTAAATCTTCTGATCCGATCCATTAGCGAGCTGATTGTAACGATATAACAGATATAAAGCTCCAAAACAACTTGTGTAATACAGTATCTGTTCTGTTATTACATTCAGGGCTGGCGCTGCGGCGCAGCAAAAGGCAAGCGGTTGGGCTAACCGGAACCCTGTGAAAAGCGGGCGTTTTGGGGCTAGGTCTCCTCTTAGAGCACGCGACCTGAGGGCCGGCGAAAGTTCAGGGCGCGCAGTGGCTCACCACTTGCCGGTGTTTTCCATGGACAACCAAGGCTCTTGCGGCGCTAGAGCTTCGCCTTTTTGTAAGAGCTCGATCGAGATCTGGTCGGGCGAGCGGATAAACGCCATTCGCCCATCGCGCGGCGGTCGATTAATAGTCACCCCTGCGTCAGCGATCTGCTGGCAGGTCTGGTAGATATCATCCACTTCGAACGCGAGGTGCCCGAAATTGCGCCCTTCATCGTAGGCTTCCGGGTCCCAGTTATATGTAAGCTCCAGCAACGGCGCTTTGTGCTCAACTGCGGAGCGCCGATCCTCAGGTGCCGCAAGAAAGATAAGAGTGAACCGGCCCTTCTCATTGTCGACCCGGCGCATTTCACGCATGCCGAGCACATCACAATAAAACTTGAGGCTCTGATCGACATCCGAAACCCGAACCATAGTGTGAAGGTAACGCATCTACTCAACTCCCTGAACGCGCGACGATCGGATCAGCTCTTGTACTGACATGCCGAACGACCATCTAGGCAGTAACAAGCTCGCAGACCAAGTGCACGAGTTTAGACAAAGCTACGACACCCGCGGCATGCTTTAGGCCTGCGCGCGAGGCTAAATCCGCAAAATGCCAGCTGCAAGTGCAGTGCGTGACGGTCGCTTGTTCCCAACCCCGCGAACACCTGGGGACAACCTCAGAATCTGGTTGCGCCAGGGTTCGCAGAGCGGTAGCAGAGATGTTGATGCGCGCGCCTTGTGCAGCCCGCTGATCGGCGTAGTGCTGGACCGTCCCATTGGCTGTGTTTCAATCACCTACGGCAAGCACGCTAATAAATTTGGCTTAGATCAACTCCGCTGACATTTGCTTTGTTTTCAGAGCATTGAGTTTTGCACTCATTTCCCCTTTCTAATTCGCTACAAATTCTCGAAAATATCGCCACCGTATTTGTTTGCGGAGTCGATAAAGACGGGTTGAGCATTTAGGCAAACCGCATGCCTCGCATGAGGTTGTGCTTTCTTCTCTGAATATCCACGTCTTAGGTTCGGAAATTGCCATAATCGGCGTGTTGTAATTCGGCTTGGCTCAATCGCCGCATTGCGAATCAATAACGTAGGAATTGAGGCGTTTCTGGTATGCATGACCCGCCGATGGGCCCGTAAATCAACCCTCAGCTGAAGCCCTTCAAAACTTTAGTGTTGAAGAATCGGGCGCTAGTAAAAGATATATAAAACAATTGCTTAGATGACCTCTTGGCGTGATGTTTCCAGAGGTCAACGTGGTCTGTGGATGCGCTGCAGAATTTTATGTTGCAGGCCTCTTTTTCTTTGCGACGAGTCTGTTATGGTTAACCAACTTTCAACGTTAAATCCTTTGCGGGAGAGGGCACTCAGGCGGGGATTGGCGTGAAAGGGTTATGACAAGTAAGTATCAACGTCGCCAAGTATGCGGGGAACTAATGGCTGATTCCAATATTCCATCAGATCAAGACATCTTCGAGATTTCCAGCGAAGAGACACTGGAAAACCTCCAGAAAGCCGGTCTAAAGGTTTTCGAGGTTGCTGGTTCGATCAAATGGTTCGATGCCTCCAAGGGTTATGGGTTTATTGTTCCTGATAACGGACTGGGCGATATTCTCCTTCACGTAACATGTCTGCGCGCGGGCGGTTATCAGACAGCATACGAAGGAGCCCGCATTCATTGTCAGGCGATGGAGCGTCCTAAAGGTCTGCAAGCATTCCGGATTCTCTCTATGGACGAATCGACTGCGATTCATCCAAGCCAGCTTCCCCAGCGGACACATGTCGTGGTGCAGCCAGAGAGCGATTGGCAGCGAGCCGTTTGCAAATGGTTCAACCGTGTGCGGGGTTTTGGCTTCTTGACGCGCGGCGAGGGAACCCCTGATATCTTCTGCCACATGGAAACACTTCGGCGCTTTGGCTTCACGGAGCTGCGCCCAGGGCAGATTGTTCAGGTGCGCTATGGTTATGGTGAAAAAGGTTGCATGGCTGCAGAGCTTCGTCCCGATGGCGTTCAGCCGACCAGTGGCTTCCCGGCTCAGCACTAAGCGCAGCGCGGCGCGTACAAACGCAAGCATTGCGAAGAGAGATTTTAGCAGGGCCGTCACAGCGGCCCTGTTTTCGTCTGTGATTGCCGTTTGCATTGGTTCGTTAGGCCCTTCTCCAGTAGCAGCCGAGCCGTCTGGGCAGGTCGCCAAACTCGAAAAGCTTTCTATCACGAAAGTCACCGGCGGCGCACCCATCGAGTTTCAAATCGAGGTCGCCAGAACGCAACGTCAAAAAGCGCTTGGATTAATGTTCCGGCGTAGTCTGGCACCCAATCGTGGCATGCTTTTTCCCTATCCTTCAGAACAAACCGTCACGATGTGGATGAAGAACACCTACATCCCGCTCGATATGTTGTTCATCAAGGCAGACGGACGCATCCACAGGATCGAGGCGATGACGGAGCCGTTTTCGGAAAAGATCATCTCATCTGGCGCGGACGTCTCAGCAGTGCTTGAAATTGCTGGCGGAGAGGCCCGGCGTCTTGGTATCGGGCCCGGCGATAAGGTCTCTCACGGGCATTTCAAATAGCTCTGGGGCCGTGCGCGTTGTCTACATCTGTCGGTCTTGCAAGAACAGCCGCTTTGTAGAGCAGGCAGGCGCGACCCAATGGGCGATATCTCCAGCAAATCGAGACCGATGGCAAATTTCTTGCCCGATCTTTACGATCAGGACATTCTTCCCTCTTGACCTTGCGCGCTGGAAACGGCAGGTAAGTGCCTCCGTTGTGCTTCGCACACGAAATAGAGAGTCGGGGCGTAGCTCAGCCTGGTAGAGCACCTGCTTTGGGAGCAGGGGGTCCGGAGTTCGAATCCCCGCGCCCCGACCAACTATTTCCTGGGTCAACAGTCGTACCACCACCTGATATTCTGCGCCGGGTCGTTGGCCGTTACCAAGTTGGCTGCGACCGCAAGAGACAACAACGGCAGATTTGCCTATCGAGGAACACAGATGGTTGCTCGCATTTACCGGCCCGCCAAAACAGCCATGCAATCGGGTTTGGCCCGCACCAGAGATTGGCGCCTTGAGCACGAGCCTGCCGCTGCACGCGAGGTTGAACCGCTCATGGGCTGGACGTCCTCCGGCGATATGAAAAGCCAGATCCAGCTCGACTTTGACAGCAAAGAGGAAGCCATCGCTTACGCGGAAAGAAATGGCATCCCCTACCGTGTCGTCGAGCCGAAGCCACGTAAGCCGGTAAAGAAGTCCTATGCGGATAACTTTAAGTTTGGCCGCATTGGTAAGTGGACGCACTGAATGTTTGAGCAGCAGGCTTGACCGTGACGTGCGTCATGCCGCTCACAGCGTTTGGACCCGGTGAGACCCTAAAAGTTCATTATCCAACAAATGCACCTGATGTCTCTCCCAGCATGGCGTGAGCTATGCTAAGAGCGGCATCTCTGAGAGCGGAACAGCATTTATCCGCGATACGGCCCCGTAGCTCAGCTGGATAGAGCAGGTGACTTCTAATCTCCAGGTCGCACGTTCGAGTCGTGCCGGGGTCGCCAAATTTTAATAATAAATATCAATTGGTTAAGGCGATATAAAAACCTACTATCCCAGTCAGATTAAAGGTGTTGGTGGTTCAAAGTGAACCAGCAAATCGAAACGCTTACACAACTGCAGCTGCAAGTCATGACATATCAGGACCCCGAATTTGTCTGGTCGTTCTTGACATCACTTGAGCACCAGAGCCCAAGCGTTACCCAAGCAAAGCGCTTGCCGACCGCGCAGAATACATCATTCGCACCACGCCCTTACCTTGGTTCAACTGAGCGGTGCGCGCGCTTGGATCCACGCACACTTCATGAGCTACATTAAATGTCTGCTCCAACCATGTTTCAAGACTTTCGTTACGGCTTCCCAGGCGACCGCGTAGGGCCAGGGCCGGACCTCGACCCGGATGCAACTATCACTGGCAATTCCAACGGCTCAGAGATCCGAGTTGCGCGTGTTTTCGTTCCTAGAACTCAATTCTCGAAACGTAAAAGCTATGTCAGACACAGCCACCTTGCGCGCCCCAACGATCTTTCCGGAAGCCGTCTATTGGACCGTGGCCGGCACCATGGTTGTCGCGTTCGTTCTCACACTTGTGGTGGCCATGGTCGATAGCCGTACAATCAATGGGATTGAATCTGTCTGGGCCAAGCCTCTCAAATTTGAGCTGTCATTGGCTGTGCACGCGGCAACCTTGGCGCTGGTCATCTCTTCTTTAAGTGCGCCAATTCGATCAAGCACTTTCATGAACACTGTTGCGCTGGCTTTTCTCGCGGCTTGTGTCGTTGAGATGGGCTACATCATCACCCAAGCGGCACGAGCAGAGGCCTCCCATTTCAACGTGTCCAGCCCGTTCCATAGCTTTATGTGGTCGGTGATGGCGGTCGCTGCGATCGTTATCATCGGAGCTGCCGGCACCATCGGGGCGGCCTTGGCGTATGATAACGAAGCATATCTATCGCCAGCCTTGAGATGGGCAATTGTGATTGGGTTGATCGGCGGCACTCTCCTGACGCTCTACACCGCATTCACAATTGGTGCGCGGATGTCACCTTACGTTGGCACCACCCCGCATGACGAAAGTGCGCGTATGGCTATGACAGGATGGTCTCTCGTTGCGGGAGACCTACGGGTTTCTCATTTTTTCGCAACACATATGATACAGCTTCTACCGTTGATAGGCTTAATCTCCGCTCGTTTCGCACCTGAGCGATTTGGTATAACTGTTGTTGTCATATCTGCATTTTTCTGGACCATACTAACACTCAGCGAATACAATCGAGCGCTATCTGGGAAGCCCTCGCCTTTCGCGGTATCGACCCTGAGTTCGCGCCATTTTTAAAGTCATGCCCTGACGCTTTTGGTTATTTGAGATGTCGCCCGCCGCGCTAGGCAGCCAGGCCGCCCTCAGCATCGGCCCATATCAGGTTCAATGCCGGTCCACCTATTATTGCCGAAATTGCTAAGGGGGACGCGAAGGCTGAGAAGGGCCAAGAGTCGACCATATTGGAAGCGGATTGACAAAAGAACTAGGGCACCCGAAAGAGTCGACGACGCAATGCAAGCGCCTGGCGGCTGGGCATCTGCCCCCGCGTCCTTGTTTTCCTGAGTTTACGACCATTTAGCTTGCGAAACGATGTGCCGAGCAATTCGTCCGAGACCTCAACCTCAAGCGTGTCAGGGTTCACTTGTATCAAACCAAGGTCAAATAGGTTGTGAATGTCGGCCCTCAGCAACAGGCCATTTTGTACCGAGTTGGTATCCGGTCCGTTATACGGGACTATGTGCGCGGCTTGGAGCGTGGCTAGGATCGGGGTTCCCGTTATTGCGCAACGTGCATCGTAGGCATCCAGGAGCCTTTCTCGAAACTTTGCCTGCCCCTGTCGAACCGCAACGGCTCTCAAAATCTTCCGGCGGCCGTCTGATTCATCTTCTGGATCAAATTCCGGGATCTCCGCTGCCGATTCATGCAACAGATCAATATCAGAAAGTCGCACCTGCTCACTGGCACTCGGCCTCAATGCGCGCATTAATGAAGCCAACCTCGAAACAGTTTGAGCAAATTCTGCCTTCAAATCGAAGGCTTCGGACTGAATTTTGTCTGGCTCGAAAACTTTGTAGATCGATCCACCACCTTGAACAGAACTATCTGACGACCTGAGAAACGTGATGAGCTGAGATAGCGAGGAAAGGTTTCCTTGGGGGCCTTGGCGCGTTTTCAAACCAAATTGCCAGTCACCATCCTGCAAAAGGGCGGCACTAAGCTCCTCGACAAACTCGCCATCGGGATCAGGTAATTTCCGGTACAGCATCGGAATGATTTCTCGATTTCTCTGCTTCGCAGACAGATTGTAGTAATCGTCCTCATGTACGGCGAATGAGAAGCCGGTCTCCAATCCAGCACCGGATGCGATCGCGTAAATTTGGGGAAACCGCCCGAATGCATCTGGCGGCCGATTGATGATTGAGACCCATAGATCGACTGGCCGTTGTCCTTGAACCCCACCGTCTCGGCTAAAGCGCGCATGCCAAGCGTCAAACCACTCAGCAAATTGTTCACTCTCAATAGATGCTTTGGCCGCTTCCTGCAGCGACGCGAATATGCTTTGATAAGTATCTTTATCTTCATCGCTGACAAGCCCTCGTGAAAACGCATGAGCGCCAGCGTCTTTGTATCTATCAAATACAGCGAGTTGGTCACTAGTAATCATTGCTGCAGCTACTCTAATTCGGTGTATTTGGCGGCGGAGCCACGAACCTTTTCTGCGGGGTAACGTTCTTCGTTGAGCTGGATCTTAATGTGGGCGCTTGATTTTGGGTCGAGTCCCGTCCTGACGCAGATCAAAAGCAGGTAAATCAAAACGTCAGCTACTTCGCTTGCACGCGCAGACCTGAACTTTTCGTCCTCTATTGCACGCTCAAGCTCATCTTCGCTCTTCCACTGTGTAATTTCCACAAGCTCGGAGGCTTCAACAGAGAGAGCCGGTGCCAGGTTTTTTAGACTGTGGAACTGCGCCCAATCCCTCGCATCACGAAATTCGACGATCCTGTTCAACAGGGATTTCAGCTCCGGCGATAAATTGTTGGTATCTAGCAAGTTCCACCTCCTGACACGCTGTTAGCTTATCGTGGTCGTACAGCAACAGGCTGCTTCAGAACACGCTACGGATGATTTCTCCGCACCCAAGAGAAAACAATTCGGTAACGCGAGTGCTCCACACAAAGGGTTGTTGAAAGGACGCGCTCATGGCCGCAACGGGTCAAATGCTGACCTGAGATTGGCATCAGCTCGTTTCTGCTTTCTGAACGATAGCGGAATGCGATCTTGAGACTGCCCGGGTCGGCAGATGACCCACAGGTGACGTGACGAGGTGGAGCTTGCCCAAAATGCCGCGTACGCTTACGTTCTCGAAGCAAACTCTTGGCAATGAAAGCTCCGTTATTCGGGTAAATGCATCTTGCGGTTAAGGGGATTGGCGCAACGTCTACACAAGCTTGTACGTGTGTTTTGATGCCGACCGCTGCGAATATAGCAAACGGAGGTCGCATTGTATTAATCTGTGCCACGGTAGCTCTTTGTCTGCTCGTTCATTCTACTTCACAAGCCAACGAGTTATCGTTTCGTGAAACGTGCCACCAGGGAAAGCGCACGTTGATCGCGGCCGTGGGAGACCTCATTTTTCAGCGTCCAATCCAAGATCAAATCGACAAGGGGGCACGCAACTATCGCTGTCTATGGCAGCGCCTGGAACCGGTGTTTGCTAGTGCTGATGTAGTGTATGGAAATCTGGAAGGTCCAGTTTCCAAAAGAGCAGGAAACTCAAAAGCAGGGGTTCTGGGCCGCGAGGGCTACCCCTTGGCATTTAGTTATGCACCGTCGTTGCTTGACAACCTTGCAGGCAGCGGTTTTGACGTCGTTTCAACGGCAAACAACCATGCTCTGGATCTCGGCTCTACCGGTGTAGACAGCACGATTGAAGAGCTGAAGGCGCGCGGCCTCGCATTTACAGGAACGCGTAAGTCAGACGACGCTCTTAGCCCTTGGAGTGCGATCACGACTGATGGCGGAATGCGCATCGCATGGCTCGCTTGTACCTATGGGACGAACGGGCGTCCAGACCGCAAAGCTCAAGTGCTGCACTGCGATAAACAAAGGGCTGAGGTTGTAAGCGAGATTAGAAGTCTGGCTGAAGACGCAACAGTTGATGCGGTAGTCCTCGCACCTCATTGGGGAGTAGAAGACACATCGGTTGTGGAACCAGGGCAGGAGTCACTCGCTCGCCAAGCTATTTCGAATGGCGCAACCGTTGTACTTGGCGCGCATCCGCATGTACTGCAGCGTTGGGAGAAGTTTCCGCTGCCAAGTGGTGGAGAGGGGCTTGTCATCTTTTCACTTGGCAACTTCGTTTCTGCCCAGCCACTAATAGAGCAGCGCACTGGGGCAGTTGCGCTGATCGAACTGGTAAAGCCTAAAGGAGCCATGAAAGCGAGTGTCGCAAATGCGTACTACATCGTTACTCACATTGCTCCGGCGCCAAGTTTCGCCGTTGCTGAGAGTAGCGACCTGAGTACGCCAAAGAGCTTGCCCAAAGGCAAGCGCAAAAACATCGAGGAGGCTATCGCGTTCAATAAAACAGGATGTCTTGCTCGTTCCAATACACCGTGAACTCATTTTTATTGAACGTCACACAGCTTGTAGATTTTGAATAATCGCTTGTAGATCTTATCCGCTCTCTCGCGCTTTTTTCCAGTTGAATTTTTTTTTGCCTCTAAGCATGCGCGCGCGCCTGAGCCAGGAGCTATCTTGATGCAGGCCGGGTTGGAACAAGCCTCCAGGATTTTTTCATCTTTCTCGTAGTCGCTTAAATGGCGCGGTGGCTTATAATTTCGGCAGTATTCTCTTGAAGCCCGAAACTCCGCTATATGAGCGCGAAGCCTTTTAATGCCGGCAACGCACTCTGCCATGTCGTTTGCATGCACCTGTTCAGAAGGCAAGCCAATGGTAAAAATGCTTGCACAAACTATTGCCGTAGCCAATCTCACCATTATTTGTTCACTCCCGTCTTGGCCAGGGTGTTCCGACCTAGATGTCTTGGCAATATGCAACGCGCTTGCCCTTATCAAGTCTCGCGGTAAATGCCTCCGGCGGAAATTGAAAAATGTAGGCACCATCGCGCTGCATCTCATCGAAGTTCGCACCGGCCGTCACCCAGCGGCAGATGGCGTCGGCTTCCTTCTTGGTGAACAGGGACTTAATTTGGCCGGTCGCGAGCTTGAGGCCAACAATATATCCGGAGACCGGGTTGTCCTTGCGTGCAGGCCTGATGACACCAACAACTGGCTGGCCTTTGTAGAGCCGCCCACTGGCATCGAATAAAGTCCGGCGCTTCTTAACCCAGTCAAGCGGACCATACTCTATTACCACCTCATTGCTTGCTCGTATTTTTGCAGGCCAATATCGTGCCGACCACACATATTTATCCGAACTTTCGGCATCCTGTGCTGTCCTGGCTGGCGAGTGTCGGTAAGAAACATATTCTAGTTTAAGACGGGCCGACTTGAGCACTGATTTGCCAGAGTAGAAGCGGATGTCCACCTCAATTTGCTCGTATCCATCAATGCCACCTGTAAATCCTAAATTTTCCAAAGCAAAAGTGAGATGGACAGGGCTCCTGCCGTCAAAAGGCAGTCGTTCTAAGTGGTGCTCAAGGCCATCCATGTAGATCGGCACACCATTCGATGAAACGGCAAAACTTATCTCCGTTGCGCTTTCAATCTCAGATACGTGCTTCGAGTCGACGGTGAATTCCGCATAGCCCGAGCGCACTTGATCTGACTGGCGTTCCAAGGTGCTTAATGAAGGTACGACCCAGTGTTGCGTTTCTTGAAGCGCCGGCATGTGCACTTTGATCGGACCTTCACACCTCTCAGCAATGCCGGGGGTCTGAGTGTCGACATCGCAACGGTGCCCCTCCTCGCATGTGAGCACTGCCCGTTTTGCTTGATGGTTGATGCGCGATCGGCGGAAACAGGCATCTGTATATTTCGACGATGCCTCTTCGAGCTGGCTCGTTGCGCTAACACGTGCAAGCTTCGCCCAGAACGCCTCTCCAGGGCAAGCAAAGGGGGCTTCGGTCACCGGATAAGTATAGTAACCGCTCAAGCGATTGCGCTCTACAAGCCCAGTGCGCAAAGGGTCGCCAGCCTGATCGAGTTGAACGAGTTGGTAACTCGATGGGCCCTCCGCCCCTCGTCGAGACATTTTGAATACGACCTTGAGGTGCGGTGGAGGATCGCATGGTTGTGCCCGTGTTGCAAGAAGCTGACGATAAACATGCCGTAGCGCGTGGTGCTGTGGCCGGTTGACGTCGGTTGGATGCGCGATGCTGCTATGATTGGAATTCGGGATAAGCATCGGGTCGGGAAAATATACAGCTGCTGAGGATGGTTCGACGACACGTTCCCAAACTGCCTTGGCTGCTGTTTCTAAGACAGTGGTCCGGATTTCATGCAGCCACGTTGCGTCCGGAGGAATTTCACCACTGAGAATGCGATGCTCGTATATCTCTTTGCCACGTAGGTTCTGTAGTGAGCCTCCTGGAGCGACAGCTTCGCGGAACTTCCTATCCAAGGTCGTAAGGTATTCACTTTTAACAGCAAGCTGTTTGACGAACAGATTCTCTGCAAGTGCTTGAGGTGGTGCTAGGTCTCTCGCGTAACGCGAACCATTGGAAGGCGACGCAACTAATAGGATTGCAAGTCTCTTGCCGGCGAAGTCCTCTGCACGGCGGACAAGCATATCTCGCGTGACCACACCCCCTGCGCTGTGGCCTACAAATAGAATGTTCTTCCTATCGATAGCAGGTGGTTTGCCGCCCCAGCTCTCCGACAATGCCGTGAAAAGTTGGTTTGCGGCGTCCTGCAGGCCAAAAGAAGTGCTGTCGAATCCCGTGAAGTAGCTGGCCAAGAATATGGACGGCCTTTTCCTCCAAGTTGACCCGCCCGCGAGGCGGTCGTCTCGCAACACAAGATTGGGCCAATAAACCGACGGTGACGTATCGCCGCTTTCACGTCGTAGCCATGCTGTTCGATTGTTTGAGTTGAAACCGTGGACAAATACGATGACCGTCTCAGAACCTGTGTCACAATACCAATATGACTTGTTGTCGATCGGCGGAAGCGCCGGGTTTTCGCAATTGGCAAGAGCGGTGCTCGGCGCCAAAACCTTCAGTAAAAAAAATGCGACCAAAACAAACAGGCAGCGCATATAAAACCCCTTTGCTGCTGGCGTTAAGTAGTGGTCTAGAGTGTCTATCCCACCAGCAGAAAGCCGGGACAAGATTGGGTAGCCAACTCGACACAGAAGTTATTGAACAACACCGAATGGCACGCCCCATTTATGTGACGCTATCCTACCAATGAGCCGACGTTAGGCAACCTCATAGGCCACGTTACTTCAAGGTTTGTATTTGGCCCGACGCCGACCTCAGCCCAGAACCGGGTTATGTCAGGTTGTGAAGGTGCAGCGGACAAAACATCCTGCAATGTCTGCAACATGGGGTGAAACAGAAGTGTCAAGAGATCGCCGAAAGGTCTTACGTTGACCCAACTCGGAACTCGACGAATCTTTTTTCCCGCAGTGCGCTGCCGGTTCGATCTCTCAAAAGCAGAAGTGCAACATCGCTGACGGCCACAACCGACGGTAAGTTCAAACAAGAGGCATTGGGCGGCACGGTATCCGGTGGCCTGCGGATTCAAGCCGGCTGCTGCAAGCGCTGACGCTTCGCAAAAATGTATCCAACTTCCGCAGTTCTGTGCATCTACAGGCGCTCCGTCGCAGCATATGACCGATGCCATGAGCGGTTGAGACCGCTGCAAAGATCAATCCGGAACGAGAAGGAAGAAAATCATGGCAACTCTCACTGCCGGCAAAAACAAAGTGACATTCAAATCTTTTGGTGTGGATCTGGCTGCAGATCTCTACCTGCCCGAAGGTTTTGATGAGGCGAAGAGATACAAAGCTATCGTGGGCGCCAGCCCATTCCCGCAGGTCAAAGGTCAAATCCCGGCGACTTACGGCCCGGAAATGGCCGCGCGCGGCTTCATCTATCTAGGCTTCGATTACCTGGGTATGGGCGAATCCCCAGCGCTGCAAGGCGAGTTCAAGCAATCACGATACATGTTCCGGCTGATCGAAAATACGTGGGATGCAGTTTCATATTTGGGAACGCTCCCATTCGTCGAAGAGATCCACGGTTTGGGCGTTTGCCAGGGTGGTTCGATCATCGCATCAGCAGCCGTAACCGACCATCGGATCAAAAAGATCGCCATGGTTTCGGGCATGATGGCCGCAGATGGCTTCCAATGGGCCGACCGAGCTATGGCTAATCAGCAAATCGCGGCTGCGAACGCCTCGATGCAGAAAATGTATGAAAACGGCGAACCGGATTACGTCGCCCCCTTCGGCCTAAACGACGAAATGTCCCGACAGGAGTTTGTCAATCTGGGTGTCAACCCGATGGCTGGCGAAACCTATGACTACTACGGTCGCGACGGGGTCAAAGGGCCGGTGGCGGTTCCGACTTACACCAACATGCATATCGGTGATCAGGGCATGCAGTCCCTCATCTCGATTGGCGAAGCCTATGCAGACAAGATCGTTCAGCCGTCTCTGACCATCTACAGCAAATCAGCCTTTACGGCGATCTGCTCGACCCAGTTTGTCGAGAAGCTGACAAATGAGCATCAGGAATTGGCGTTTGACGAGTTCAGCCACGTGGATTTCTACTACAAGCCGGAGGCCGTGAAGGCATCGACCGATGCTGTGGCTGAGTTTTTCAACGCGTGACCTGATGGGTAGAGGCCATCCTGTGGCGTCTACCTTCTCCAAACTGTACGGCGACAGTCCCAGGGTACCATATTGGGCACTAGCATCTGAAAAGGCACGGCGGCGCAAGCCAGCACCGTTGACTGGCCCTGGCCCACGAGGGGGATAAGATCGATGCAACGTGAAGCGACAATGACGACGCAAAAGATCCACTTCAGCGATTTGGCCGAGTACCACAGATTCCTCGGGCTTCCGGTTCCGGAACATCCGTTGTTCTCGGTGGCTACGGTCTCGTCCACCGAGCAAGGCGATCCAGTACCATGCGCCGATCAGGAGCTTGCACTGAGCAGCGACTTCTACTCCATATCACTCAAGCACATCACTTCTGGCGAGATTTTCTACGGGCGTACGAGATACGACTGCAAAAACGGTACGATGATATTCATGGCACCCAAGCAGGAAGTCAGAGTGGTCGGGGTAAGGGTCAAATCGACGGGCCGCTCGATTCTGATCCATGAGGACTTTATTCGGGGTCACCCGATCAAGGACGAGATCAAGAAGTACAACTACTTCAGCTATGCCGTGAACGAAGCTTTGCATCTCTCACCGAAAGAGGAGGAGATGATTGCAGGGCTGATTGACCAGATCGAATCCGAGTACCACAGCAACCCGGACGCGTTCAGCAAGGATCTGATTCTGTCGTTGGTCGACACCCTGCTGAAGTACGCAAACCGGTTCTATCACCGCCAGTTCCTGCACCGGAAAGAGAACAGTTCAGACTTGCTGGACCGGTTCATTGCTGAAGTGGAGAAGTTCATTGGTGCAAACAAGCAGGAAGAAAAGAGTATACCGGCGATCGAAGACATCGCCGCCGCAATGGCCGTGACGCCGCGCTATCTGAGCGACGCATTGAAGGTCGAGACCGGCACGACCGCCATGGAGAACCTGCATCTCCATCTCATCGACAAAGCCAAGGACCTGCTCCTCGAATCCGATGCCACCGTCGCAACGGTGGCCTACGACCTCGGCTTTGAATATCCGCAGTACTTCGCGCGCCTGTTCAAGAAGAAGACGGGCATGACACCGACGGAGTATCGGAACTCATATCACTGAGGCCGGCCTCTCCAGCTTCGCATCGTTGATGCTTTGCATCACCCCGACCGAAGGCCATGTCCGCTTTCGATGTTGAGCACTGGTGAGACCTTCTAAGCTTGCTGCGGCTGCTCAGGTCCCTTGATGGCCCCTCGCCGACCTTGGTCCCGCGCATGGCAACGTCGGCTTTATCGGGTGGAGCAGCCGCCACCGGCAACTCAGTCGGCTTTCAGCGGACGAGCGGGCTCAGGCTATTTCGTCAACGACGTTTCAGGTTGACCCGGAGCAGAACTATGTCAAGCTATCGGCACCGCAGTGTTCTTCGGCATGCTCGGAGTGACGCTCTTTGGCCTATTCTTTACGCCGGTGTTCTACGCCGTAACGCGAAGCATGGAGTTAGGGTTCTCGCACGCGAGCACCAAAACCAAGTACGCAGTCATTGACGGGGCATCTTTGTAACCGCGCTTGATCGCAATTGTGTTGAGGCACAGGCAAAGTGGTGTGGCCCGACATTTGTTTCACGCCCGAAGCCGTAACGATGTAACCGACTCGTCCCAATCTTTTCGGCGCAGGCTTTGGTGGAGAACTTGTAGGCAGCGATTTTCCTCAAGCAGCCAAGATCGGTGCCGCGAAACTGTCGCGCTTACCTGGTGAACGCGGTTGCATAAGTGCAACGTTAAACGCTACTTCGAACTGCGCTTCTCGATCACGCGGGAGGCCACTGGCAAAACCGCATCTGCCATCGCGGCCTGACCTTCGGCTGTCGGATGAAACGCGCCACCGAAGGTGCTGGCCTTTAACAGGTCCGCCGGGCTGAAGTTTTTGCGTCGGCGTATTCTGCGGCGAAGATCGGTCGAGACATCGATGTGGGTCGTCAAGAAAGAGTCGTTCGATGTCCTCATCCAACGATCCCTTGACGCATAGGGCCGATAGGCCGACGGCGCATAGGGCGACCATCGCCCAGACCAACGGGGCAACATAAGCTCATCTACGCTGCCGCCGCGACCGCCTTCGACACCAGCACAAATCCCGCGGCCGACGAACTTTGGCAGGTGCGCATCGGCAAAGCCCCATCCATAACTGGTCGCGACCCGCTTAAGGAGGTCATTGAGTTCGCTGGCCACGCGTTCGGCTTCCGCTGTTCGACGCCGATCCAGACGATAGCCAGGAAAACCATCCAGGCCAGCGCCGTTGCGGTCGCTGCAAACCTGAGATCGCCCCCTCTCCGCTGCGATGGATGGATAGCCTGTTAGGACAATTCGGAAGGGTTCTTTCCAAGGGATATGCAGGTGATTGTGAAACGCACGACGCAGCAGTTTAAACCGCGATTTTAACTCGGAAAACCGAGCGCGCGCATCGGCAGGTGTGAAGAGCTGTTCTGTGACACGACTAACGGCGCGAAGTGACGAACGCTCTTGTAAAATCGCATATGCGACAAGCTTTGCGAAGCCGATGTCGTTGCCGCCAATTGATAACAGGACCAAATCAATTTTGCGAGCTTCGCGAGGCGGACAGCGCTCAAGAGCGAGTGCTTCGAGGGATGGGACACGTCCGCCGTCGGTGAAGCTTGAAGCATAGTTTCGAAATTCTAGGCGACGACCACCGCATTGGGCACGCGCGGCCTCTCCGATTTGCGAACGACGCGGCCGGTTAGGAAAGCGCTCAACACCTTTCCAGGCACTGAGAAGTCCTGACGTAATTTGAGCCCCCGAACACGCCAGACCCAGAAAGGTCACGGCACGGTGTGGGTTTTCGAATGACAGCTTCAAAGCCGCGCGAAGCTGATGCGAGTAAAGAGACCGATGGCATGGCTGGCTCAGCCAGAATGCGCTCGGCCCATAAAACCGACGACCTCTGTAGGTAATCGGTGTGTTCTTTCGCGCGGGATAGCCGTCGAGTGGGGTGTCGCTGATCTTACCAAAGCTCGATGTTTGATCGTCGCGCCATCTCACCGGGCGATCCGGATTACCCTCACCGGAGGCGAACGAGTCGCCCAACCCAACAATGAAAAGGTCTTGAACACGAACCACAGTTTCGACCGTCGGTCCTCCAGAAACGGCAACGCGCAGGCTTCCACCGGCGGGATATGGGACATCAAAGCCAACCTCGGCATCGCAAGACGCTGTGACCCGCTTGGCGTTGGAAGAACGGCTGCTGTGGGAAACGCTGAAGGACCAGACGCATTGCTTGCTGCCATACGCGCGACCGCCAAGGCGTGCAATTATACGGTGGGAGCGCGGATTGATATACGCATCAAGACCGCCGCAGGCGTTGTGGTCCTGTCTAAAGAGGTCCCAGCACGTTTCCCGAAATTGGCCTTCCGCCCAACCGAAAGGTTTTGTCTTGGCGAGGATCCGCTCGGCATCGAGCACGGAATTGCCAAAGCTCAATGCAACTCGGTGGGCCTCGGTGTGCTTGGAATTGGTAAAGAAGCGGAATGGGTTTTCAACACGCCATTCGATGTCGGCGGCACTAACAAGAGTCGGGCAAGCGGCAAGGATGCCAGAAAAGGTTACGATGCCGATCAGGAGTCGCATCATTTGGCTGCCCGTCCCTTCAAATTGTGGATGAGAACACTCAGGCACGGCGTCGCCCTACCCGTAGCGGCGGCTTGACCGATTTGTCTGACCTTGAGCTCAGAAGATGTACTTCGCATTGATCGTGATCGCCGGTGTATCCGGGACGACGACACGTGCCTTGTCGAAAGTGGGCCGGTTCATCGGGCCAACGTCGGGATTGTTGGCAAGGCCGACCGCTGATGTCGGCATCCCCATAAAATTGGTCTCCGGCTTACCTTGCCGCTTTGCGTCGTGGAACATTGTGACCGCATACGTGCCCGGCGGCAGCCCTTCGATTGTCACCTTGCCGACTGCCGCAGGAGCGGAGAGTTTTCGGAACGGGGCGGACTTTGCGCAGTTTGGAAAACCTTGATCTTGAGCGCGCCATACACAAACGACGACATCGCCATCGGTGTTTCTGAGGCCGTCAATGCTAACGTCCAGCGCCTGTGCCGGCATGGCTATCGCAGCTGAAAGTACTCCAGCAAGTAGGCCCAGCATATTCGATCGCACGCAACGAAAACTCATGTTTTCTCTCCCAAGTTAGGATGTTGACTCTGAGAGTGGTTGGCCCGCGTAACGGATCAGCGGGCGTATGTTGAAGTGTTCTAAAGATCAGCGTTCGTCTTTCAGTATTTGGCCGTCCTCCATGGTGATGATCCGGTCCGCCATTTCCAGGACGCGATTGTCGTGGGTAACCATCAGGATTGTCGTGCCGCGCTCCTTTGCAAGCCGCTTCAGCATGGCGACGACATGATGACCGCTGTCTTTGTCTAGAGCCGCCGTCGGCTCATCGGCAAAAACGATGTCGGGGTTGCCAACGAGCGCCCGCGCGACGGCGACCCGCTGCTTCTGGCCTCCGGACAGATTGGCCGGAAGATAGTCGAGACGATCCTCAAGCCCCAGTAGCGTCAGGATGTGTGCCGAGGCAATCTGACAACGGCGCATTGCGTCTGCTCCATGCACCTCAAGCCCCATGCGCACGTTCTGCATCGCGGTCAGGCTGTCGTGCAGATTATGCGCCTGAAAGATAAATCCGAGCCGGCGCCGGCATTGTGTCAGCGTTTCTTCGGAGGCACCGTTGAGTTCCTCGCCCAATAGCTTCACACTGCCGTCTTCCACGGCCCTCAGGCATCCGATAAGCGTCAGTAAGGTCGTCTTGCCGGAACCAGATGCGCCCATGAGGATGGTGAGTTCACCGCGTTCAATCCTGAGATCGATGTCGTAAAGAACTTGTTTGCGGGTCTCGCCGATCCCGAAGCAATGACTGAGTTTACGGGTCTCAATCGGCACAGGCTTTTCTGCCGCCTCAACTGCGGTCGAAGTTGGTTCGATTTCAGCGGTACGTTCGGCTACGACGGATACCATTGCGACCTCCCTTTAGAATAGATCCGCAGGATCGGCAGCAGCAAGGCGACGGGTCGCAATCGCGCCAGAGATCGCACACATCAGGATAGTCCCGACCAGCACAGCAATGGCGCGACTAGCGTCCATAGCAATCGGTAAACCGGTCGCCGCCGAAACACCTGAGTAGAGAACGAGTGAAAAGAGCAATCCGGGGACAAATCCAAGGATTGCAAGGATGATCGCTTCCTCGAACACAATGCCGAGAAAGAAGTTCTGCCGGTATCCAATAGCCTTGAAGGTCGCGTACTCGGCGAGGTGATCGGCCACGTCGGTAGAGAGCACTTGGTAGACGATGATGATCCCAACGAGTATGCCGATTGCGACACCGAAACCGAAGATAATCCCGATCGGCCGTTCGGTGAGTTCGTAGTCTTGATCGGCCTGCGCCGCATCGTCCTTTGTCATGACGCGGGCGTCGAGCGCTGGCAAAACATTGCGCAATCTCTCGACTAGGTCGACCGTTGAAACGCTTGGATCGGCGTTGACGAATATATAGTTTGGCGCACCGCTCGACCGACTGGGAAAGAGCCGCAAGAAAGTCTGATCCGAGACAATTAAATAACCATCAGACCCGAATCCGGCACCGATCGAGAACAACCCTTCGATGGTAATGGTGCGGCCCGCTGTTTCGAAACTAACGGGGTTGCCGGTTCGTACCTTTTTTAAAACATCAGCCGGGACGCCGCGGGTGTCTTGATCGAGAAGGGCAACGTCTTCGAGCCGCAACCGGTCGCGCATGCTGATGATATCTTCACCTTTGAGCGGCAGAAATTCGGGATCGATTCCGATAACTCGTAAGCTACTTGTGCCGCCGTTTTCGCGCTCCCATTCCAGCATGCCCGTGAACACTGCTGATGCCGAAGCCACTCCTGGAACTGACAGCGCTTGATACATCCGCTGGCGCGGGAGCGTTCCCGCATCTCCAAGGGTGTTTGTTTCGGGCGACATGATAAGGATGCCAGCGTCGAAAGCGCGGTAAGGCGTAAGTGTGGTTGAGGCCAAGGCACCAAGGAAGCCAAGTTGCATGAAGATCAGGATGTTGGCGAAGGCCACACCAGCAAGTGCTGCCAGAAGCCGCATTCGGTTGTGGACGAGTTGCAGCCAGCCGATTGGCAGTCGCCCGAGTAATCGTGTCAGGAGCGCGGTCATGATTCAGATCCTGTCGCGATCCGCGCTTCGACTTGTAGATCTGTGAATCTGGACGCCACCTTGGAAGACATATCATCCAATGCAACAACGACCTCAATCACGCGGGCATCTGTGTTGGCGGCAGGGTCTTGACCGATTGCCGATTGGCGCTTGACCCGAAGACCGATCCGCGCCACTTGACCTCTCAAGTCATCCGGTAGGGCAGTCGCCGCAAGCGTCACTGGCGCTCCAACAGAAACTCTGCCGATCTGGCTTTGGTAGACTTCAACCTCCGCCGTCATCTGACGGACGTTGCCAAGCTCTAAGACCCCGGCGTCGCCCGGCTTTTCACCGGCCAGCGAGTGGATCTCCAGAACAGTTCCACTAATCGGTGCGCGCACATAGGCCTGTTCTAGGTCTTGCTCGGCCCGGGCCAGTTCTGCCTTTGCCGTTTCGACATTACTCAGCGCGGCCAACACGTCTGGTTGCTTCGCGATGTCCTGGGCTGCAAAGCGTGATACAGTAGCCTTCTGCCGCTCGACCTCTTTTTTGGCCTCCTGGAGCGCGGCAAACTTCGTGTCGTAGGCCGCACGCGCCACAATGTTTTTCTTGAACAGGCGTTCCGTTCTGGAGAACTCCTGACGCGCCCGGGTCGCAGCTGCTTCAGCTCGTGCTAACGATGCGCGGGCCTCATCAAGACTTGCCCGCACTGAAGAACGGGTCTGTTCGACGAGAGCTTCACGGGCCGCAATCATCGTACGCGAATAAGCAACAATTGACGCGAGACGCGCTTGATTGTCGAGCACAGCGAGTACTTGCCCTGCTTCGACCGTATCCCCTTCGGCTACCTTCAATTCGGCAATGCGAGCATCTCGAACACCTGATGCGGGTGCCACAGTCACGACTTTGCTAGATGGAATCAAACGGCCGAGCGCGATAATCGTTTGCGGGCTTGGTGCAACCGCTGGGTCCGGCCGGGGCGCCGGTATCGCGATCGGATTCTTCGAGCCACCTCCCGGTTCAAGACCCAGTGTGTTCATCACCCACTGCAGCCCCGGCGGTTGACGGTAAAGACCAACGACTCCGCCGAGCGCGACGGACAATCCGACGATGATCAAAAGGCCGGCCACTTTGATTGGAATTCTGGATGCCCGTGTTGGCGTCGCCGCGGCTAAGCCTGTCGCCCATGTTCGCTCCACGACAACCAGTGGAAGTGTGCCCTCCTTTTCGGGGGCCAAGCGAGCCGCTTCCGCTGCATCAGATGCCTTAACAACGGCATTATCCTCGCCGAAGCCCTTACGTCCTGGTGTTGTGGACATTGTTGGCGCTCCCCGTGGCTTCGAAAACGACGACGTGCCTTTCAGTCGCCATTTAATTTCTGACTGACGAGTCAGTCAGAAATATGGCTAGATTGTTTAGTATTGTAAAGCTGGGCATCTTCGGTGTTGGTGCCTGCAACGATGAGTAGAACTGACGTTAGAGAGGGCAGATGGCCGGTCGAGTCGGCAGACCAAAGCAAAAAGGGCGCGAAACTGCGATTTTGAGTGCCGCGTTTCAAGAGTTCGCAGACAAGGGGTTCGACGCGGCACGGCTTGACGAAGTGGCCGCACACGCCGGCGTTGCGAAGGGGACGCTCTATCTTTATTTCGACAGCAAGGAAGCGCTGTTCGAGGCTGCCGTACGCTCGCGCGTTCGTCCGGTCTTAGGCCGGATTACACGTCTTGCAGAATATTATCCTGGCCCAACGCGTTTCCTGCTGAAAATGATCTTCCGCCTGATGTACCGACGGCTAGATGAGCGTGGCGGCGAATTGCGCTCTGTTATGCGGATCATGATTTCTGAAGGTCAGCGCTTCCCTGCCCTCACGAAATTCTACCATCGGGAGTTCATCCAACCGATGCTGAACGCGATTAAGGTCATCGTTGACAAGGGCATCGCACGTGGAGAATTACGCCCCGGTGCCGCGACCCAGCTTCCCATGGTGCTGATTGGCCCCGGTGTTATGGCACAGATTTGGATGATGACCTTCCAACCGCATGAGCCGCTCGATATGGACAAATTCTATGAAGCGCACATTGATCTCATCATGAACGGCATAAGCTCGTAGAAGACTTCAGAAGAGGAAGCACTGCCTCGGGCTAATGCTGGCGTTCGTCTTCGCAGATTTACTCCTATTGGCCCGACGCTGACATCAGTCACGCGCATTGCCAAGTCCGCTTTCTAAGGTGGAGCAGGTGCCAACAGCATTTCCGTCGGCTCTCAATGGTCAAGCGGACACAGGCTGGTTTGTCAGCGAGGTCTCAGGTCGACCCGGGCCGATTTCGGCACATCTAAGTCTTGTCGCGGCTTTGAATTGCAATCGATCTGACACGTGGAAAAACAATCAAAGACCAGGGAGCGGGCATCTGCAATGAACGACCTGGTTCGAGCAGTGGTATTTGCCACAACGGATTTTGTCTCACAAAATCAGAAATCGAAAGATCAAGTGAAGGCCACCTATCTGGCCTAGGATGTTTGTTGAGTAAGGGAGAAAAGCCCCCTTCTTTGGATGTTAGTGGGCCACGACCAGGTTCAGGCCACCCGGCTCGAACAAGGTGGCCGAGGTGGCTTTTTAGCCAAGTGTAGGTGGATCTGGTAGGTCCACATGGTTCTTGAACGGGCCTACAAATCCGCTTTGAGCCACGGATCTCGGAGCGAGGTCAAGCTGAACTACATGTGCAAAAGACAAGAGAAACGGTGTTGAAATTCTGCGGCTGAAAAAATTACGTGTCGCGCCGAGTTGAAATCGCGCGCTATTACGGACTCCTATCCTATTATGAATTCACCCTCGAACACCAGTGCGAATGTCGAAAAAACTTGCCTCAGCTCATGTCAAGTTAGAATTGACAGAATAGTGTCAGCAATCGTGACACTAACCCGCTACAATATGGACTATTGGGACGATATGGACGAAATTCGAGACAATAAGTGCCGAAAAGAAGTTGTTTTCTGGGGCAACGGTGTCTTCTAATCTCCAGGTCGCACGTTCGAGTCGTGCCGGGGTCGCCAATAATTTCAATGACACTGGACCGCATGCCCACTCTAGGAACGCCGGACAACACGTTCCTTCGTGCGGGAAACGGTGCTCTGCTGACTCCGCAAAATCGCAGACACAGGAAGCTATGCGCGTTATTGGCCTGTCCTCAAAAGTCAAATTGCCGGTGGCCTGAAGCTCGTGCGCGAGTTTGAGGGTACCGCAAAAGCTGTTGACATCGATCCGTCAAGGCTGATGCCTTAGAGGCTCGGGAACCCAAATCGCCAGGAAGCGGGCGGGGTGAGATCGAGGGGGGCGATGACATGCAGGACGCGGCTATCCGTGTGACGGAGCTTGAGCAAGCCAGACCATGGAAGTCGCTGATGCGTCACACGGTTGTTGTTTGGCTCATTATTGTTTGCTGGTTGGCCTCAGGCGCGAGCGTCCAAGCGCAAGCGGATGGAGCAGGCAAGCTTACCGTTGCCATTCACGTGTCATCCGATGGAAATCGTTGCTACAACCCTGGCGTTGTCGCTGCGATCAGGCACTTCACCCGGCGTTACGAAGATCTCATCAATCTGAGCGGCGGTATTCACGGCCGTGAGCTTCGGACTTTGGTGCTCGACGATTTCGAGTCGGCAGACCAGACCGTCAGCAACGTCCGGGAAGCGCTACAAGACCCAACGTCGATCGGTATGCTCGGAATACCAAGTTCCACACGCGGGCGCGTTGTCTTCGACAAGCTTGGATCAGACATCAAAGGAAAAGCCATACCTTTTATCACCGAGATGTCTCTGGACGAAATCTTCGTCGATCACCCGAACGTCTTCACAATGGCCAGTTCAGTGCGCAATGAGCTTGAGGTCGTTCGGCAAATGATTGCCAACGGCGGCTTGCAACGGCCCGTGTTCGTGGGCTTGGACAATGACCTCTACTCGATGGCTCTGGAGGAAGGTGTGGCCGCAGGCAGCCCGGCCCTCGTTGGACGGATCAGAGTGCCAGTTCGCGACTACCAGCTTCCTGATACAGTCAGTCGCGAAACGGCAATGCAGATTGCAGCGCTTCAGCCGGACCTGATCGTAATGTCAATTCACTCAGGCCCAACGGCCACTTTGATGGGCGATTTGAAGAGCCTGGGCATTGACGCACCTGTGCTCATTTTGTTGGGCCGTATCGCCAGCGTAACGCGCAACCTTGATCCCCCGGGGTATGGCGGGTCCATCTCACAAATCGCACGGGAAGGCGTGCCAAACGTTTATTCCGAACGGCTACGGACGCGGATCTGGCGCTCACCATCAGAACGCTGGGTCTTCGAAGACGAGAAAAATGGTGAAGCGCCCGGCTGGCAAATCGGCAAATGTATCGAGAGCAATGTCAAAGACCCGCGCACGATCTATGACCCCGCAAATACGCGCGCCGTCGGACGCGGGACGCAATATCGCGACATGCTCGCATTGATCGTCGAGACCGCAAAGTCCGCGCCCAAACAAGCATCCGTTTCTGAGTTGAGGACGGAAATCTCCGAACGCCTGCGCAGGTTTACAGAAGGCCGCAACGTGCTGAAGGGTCTCTGGAAAGACTGGTCGTTCACGCAGAGCCGTACGGCTGCTGGCGACACACTGCTACTGACTAAGGAGCATGGTGACGACACCATTGTGCTTTCGCCAGTTCAGTATCAGAGGATCAATGGGCGCTTACAGCGGACCATGACGCTCTACACGTCTGTGGATCTGATCCGGTTGTCGCACATCGACACGAATGACCAAAGTTTCGATGCCGAGTTCTACCTAACCATGAAGAGTGCCGACAACCGCCTGACCATAAACGACATTGACTTCACCAACGCGTTTCGCGCACCGACAGGTAACGGCAAACTACTCAGCTTCCGTGAAATACACTCTGGCGATGCGCGATCGAATTTTCCCGAAGGCGTCCGTCTCTACAAGGTGTCTGGCCGTTTCATGTTCGAGCCCGAACTGTCGCGCTACCCTTTTGACAAACAAAGGTTCTCTGTCTCGTTCCAGCCTCGATCAACATCACGCCCCTTCCTCATCCAACCACCGGAAGCCGCAAGACAGAACCGCGATGTCTATGTGGATGGCTGGCGGCTTATAGAAAGTTACGTCGGAGCTGATCAAGATATCATCCCGACAATTGGGCAGACGCTTGCTGAACGACGCATCGTTCCATTCTACAAGTTCAACGCGACTTGGGTCGCTGAGCGCTTGGCCTTTGACTACTACACACGCGTAATCATTCCGCTCGGCTTCATCCTGCTCGTCACCTATTTCTCGGTCTTTCTCCCACATACGCGGTTCGACTCGACGATGGGAATTCAGGTCACCGCTTTGCTGTCTGCCATCGCGCTCTATCTGGCCTTGCCCAAGGTTGATACGGATCAGGCGACCCTTTCCGACACGATATTCATGTTCACCTACGCAGCGGTAAGCTTGATGATCGGGTTGTCAATTCTGAAAGAGAATCTGATCGGCCGCACCGCAAGTGTTTCGGCGACCCTTGTGGCCGTGTCGCAGCGCGTCGTCTTCCCGATCGTCGTGATCTCTGTTCTTGCCCTGACATTGGCGGACGAGCCGAATCTCTTAAATCATCTGGCAGATAGCTTCACAGCATCGTAGCGATCTACGCCGGCCAGCCTATGACGCGAGCGCTTATGACAAAAACACCAATTGAATTCTGGTTCGACTTCAGCTCCGGTTATGCCTACTTCGCGGCAGCTGTGATTGATGATGTTGCCGAGCGACATGGCCGGTCTGTGCTCTGGCGGCCCTACATGCTCGGAGTCGCGTTCAAACAGACGGGGGCACGAGGACTGAGTTCGACGCCGATGAAGGGTGACTACGCACGCCATGACTGGGCCCGGCTCTCGCGCAAGACGGGACTGCGGTTCAACCCGCCCCCAAATCATCCGATCGTCGCGCTACCGGCAAGTCGGGCCTTCTACTGGATCGAGCAAAGCGACCCGGATCTGGCCCGCCGTTATGCCAAAGCGGTTTTTCAAGCATACTTTGCCGAAGCCAAGGATTTGACGGACCCCGCGGCTGCAGCGGCTGTCGGGGCACAACTTGGTATCGCACAAGAGGATCTTGAAGCTGGGATCGCCGATGACTTGGTCAAGTCAAGGTTGAAGCACCTTTGTGATGAAGCAATCGCAAAAGGCGTTTTTGGCTCGCCTTTTTTCATCGTAGACGGCGAACCGTTCTGGGGCTGGGATAGGATCCCAATGATCGAAGAGTGGCTGGCAAGTGGTGGTTGGTGACGCTGACTTGGCCTTAGGCCTAGGCCCGCACACGCGCGACGATTTCTAATGTTTGCTGTGGGTTGAAGCCAATCTGAAAAGTCGAAGGCAGCCCGAGGCCATCGAATGCAGTATTGTGTTGAACGGCAAGCTCTGGGTTTTCAATTTGCCGCTAGGTCGGCACAAGCCCGACCGTGTCCACTAGCGCACGAACCAATCGTGATTCGGACACGCCATGCCCCGCCTTGTTACCGTTAGCTTGCTTGCTTTGATGACGTTAGTCCTGGCTGCATGCGTTGCCCGCAATTATCACGCGCATTTGCACGCCGTCACTCCAGGCATGACCAAAACCGAAGTGCAGTCTCATCTCGGACCGCCCAACACCGTCCGCACGCGCGACGGACTGTCAGCTTGGCTTTATTGCGACGACGATATTATCGATTTCCCCGTTTTGCGGGAGCTGCGCGATCGCGACAAGTCCCGGCCTGCACTGACCATCTGGTTCCAGGACGACCGTCTGGCGGACGTCAGTACGTACATCAATCAGCCGGCGGTTGGGTGTGGCGATTTCGAACAAGCCTTCAAGTGGAGCGACTTCCCGCCCAGACCGAACGGCTATAGCTATAAGTGACGAGCAAGGTCCAAAAGCTGATCGGCCAAATCTCACGGCACGATAAATGCCTAGTAAATATTGCAGGATCTTCCCGATTTCACGCGCTCAGGCGGAACCTTGAGAAAGGTCAAAGTCTTCCGCTTGCGAGCTGCCCAGCCTCTCTCATAGTCACGCGTTAGATCCTTTGCCGCCAATTTCCTTTGGCAGCAATCGACGGCAACGCGTTTCGGTCTGGTGTGAGGTGCCATCAACCAATGAGATTTAGTCCCGAGCGACGGCGCGTTGTCTTCATCACACTGACACCGCTCATCGACATCGTCTTCATCGTGCTCATTTTCTTCCTCGTGACGAGCAAGATGCGCCCCTACACCGATGCAGAAGTCAAGCTGGCAGAAGCGCAAGGCAAGCCGGTTGCTGGTGCTATTCCGCATATGGTGATCTTGCATGCCGACGGCCGAACCTTCGTTCATGGTGTCGAAAAGAGCGTCGATCGCTTACAGGTGAAGCTGGCGAACTGGGCAAACGAAGGAGTAAAGGGGATTACGGTGGTCGCAGATCAAGCGCTTGCAGCCCAAACCCTCGTCCAAACCGTGACCATGGCGAATGCTGCCGGGATCGCACGGGTCAAGATTTTAACACGCCAGCCCAATCCACACGGACGCTAGAATGACAGCGAGCTTGCTCAGCTGTAACGACCTTACTGACGTTCAGAAGCTGTTTCGAATGTGGTCTTACCCAACTGCGCGCATCCGCTCAAAACCTGCCTCCAAGTCAGCTTTCAGATCGTCAACATCCTCAAGGCCGATGTGCAACCGAAGAGCAGGGCCGGGCCTGTTCCATGTCGTTGCGGTGCGCGTTACAGAACACTCAAACGGAACGATGAGGCTCTCATACCCGCCCCATGAGTAGCCCATGCCAAAGTATTTGAGGTCGTCCAGTAGGGCCGCCAGCGCCTGTTCTGAAACCGGATTGAGCACGATTGAAAACAAGCCAGATGCACCGGTGAAGTCACGTTTCCAAATCTCATGACCAGGCATCTCCGGCAGAGCGGGATGCAAAACTTCCACGACTTCCGACCGCTGTTGCAGCCAGCGGGCGATCTCCAGTCCGGAAGCCTGATGTCGGGCAAGACGAACCTCCAACGTTCGCAAACCACGTAGCCCCAAGAACGTTTCTTCAGACCCTGCCGCATTACCCAGTGCGATGGATGCCCTTTTTACAAGCGGTGCAGCTTTGTCATTGGCCGTCACGGAACCCAGCAGTGCATCGGCATGCCCAACGAGATACTTGGTCGCCGACTGGATCGACACATCGACCCCGTGCTGAAACGCATCGAAGTAGATCGGTGTCGCCCAGGTGTTGTCCATCAGGATCCAGATGTCCCGCGACTTAGCTGCCGCTACGATGGCTGGAATATCTTGGATTTCGAACGTTTGAGACCCGGGAGACTCAGTGAAGATGAGGCGCGTTTTCTCGTTGACGAGTTCGCCTATTCCCGCACCAATCAACGGGTCGTAGTAAACCGTATTGACGCCGATCCGCCGCAGCACCTGCTCGCAGAAACGCCGCGTTGGATAGTAGACGCTATCCGTCATCAAGATTTCATCACCAGCTTCAACGAACGATAAGATCGCCGTTGTCACCGCATGGAGCCCCGAAGTTGCAAGAACTGTATAGGCTCCACCTTCAAGTTGGCAGATAGCTTCGCAAAGCGCATCAGTCGTCGGCGACGTGTTGCGGCCATAGGTGTAGCGCTGATCGTAAGCCTTGAGCCGCTCGTAGGTCGGAAATAACACCGTCGATCCGCGATAGACAGGTGTGTTCACAAACCCATGCGCGCTGAATGGATCGCGTCCGGCATGCGTCACAACACTGGCTTTGCCCTGTCCGTCAGGCTTTGAAGTCTTATCAGCCATAAAGGCGAACTCCGGTCATTTAAGGGAATTGGCCACCGCGAAATGGTGTTCCGGTACCGACATCAAGCGATGTTATGGAAGTTTTTGGACCGTCCAGAAGCTGACTTTCAGCAAATCCGCTGGCCGCCTGGTTAGGGTTACCATAAAGCACAATCCGACCAAAACCGGCATCCGGCCAAGCTTCTCGAGGCCATTCAAGAATTTCCAACAAGAGTTTTGCGAAGAGACGTAAAAGTGTCACGCCAACTTCCCGCAATCCGTCATATAAAGTAAATCAGGACTGAGTACTGGCTGGAATACAACAACCCGAGCCGACAAACGCAGCTCTCCAGCCGGCAAGTGGGTCTGAGGTGATATGGGCTCTTACTTTGATATAGGCGGCACGGCTGGAATGGTTGTGCTTGCAGCTCCGTTGTTGTTGCTCGCAACAGCGTTGATGTGGCTATTCATTTGGCCTGGGCTGACACCTTCCACGCCACGTCATTCGCCCTACTCTCCGGACATCGAACCAACAGAACGCGGCCCAAAAGAGCCGCCACCGCAAAAACTGAAACAGAAAACAACAAAAGACCAAACCAACTCAATCCCAGGCGCGCAACCATCCCCTCAACGCGAGGCGACGAAACCCGATACGGAAATTGGGCCAGCCGATTGGATGTCGTCAGACGAGCCTGAGGCTGATCTCGATCCCCGCGTCGTTGAAGCACGCCAGCATTTCAAAGATGCGATGACGAAGCGCGAAGCAGGTGAAGACACAGCTGCTGCGGACCATCTGCGCAACACAATCATGCTCGCAACGAGTGCAGCTGATAACATGCTACATGCCCGTGCACGTTTGGAGCTTGGTGATATTTCACAGGCCGAAGGCGATCTCATTACGGCCTGCGAGCATTGGCAGCTAGCCCGGTCCTTGTTTGAAGACATGTCGAATGCGGGCGATGCCGAAGTCTGCGAAAAACGCATGCTCGGCAATGGTTGTCCAACAGACTGGGTATTGACGGACTTCTAAGCTACCGATTGATTGAAGACTTTATTGGACGACAACTTCGATCTTCGTCTGCTGGCTGTCTTCAATGCTAAACTCGCGCACGAATTCGCGCCCACCGTTTTGCGCGGTGACTTTGTAAGTCCCCGGCGCAAGGATGTGCGACGGCACCGCACCAACACTCCGAGAAACAACATCGCCCTCAGGTGTCGCAATCGTCCAGCGCGTAGCCGGAAGCGCTTCGCCGCCGGGGCGATTGACAAGCCCAAGCGTAACGCGTGCAGCGGCATGCGCCATCGCTATTTCCGTTAACTTGCCAGCTTCAACTGAAACCTCAGACTCAACACCAGCATTCGCCCCGCCATAAACCGATTTAAGGTAATAGATGCCCGCGTTAAGACGCACGACGACGCCCGGCCGTAACTTCCCAACGACAAGCTGTCGCTGGCCGGATTGGTCCCGTTCAGCCTCGTAGACATCAAAGAGAACGGATTTGTTCGGCACGCGCTTTTCGCCGGCATAAGCCGTCAGTCGCAAACCACCGGCATTGAGAACAAAGACGTCACGCGTCACCCGGCCCGGTTTCACTTCAAGGCGACGCGTAAGGTGAGCCTGTCCCAGCGAAACATTGACGATGTAAAGGCCGGGCTCCAGCGCTGCGCGCAAAACATTATCGGTGTGTCGCGAAAGCAGTTCCGGTGGCGTATCGCGATCCTGTGGGTTCGAGTAGATCCGCCAGATCAAATCAGAGGTGATGTTTCGGGCATCATCGGTCAGCTTGGCCGTGACCTGCAGGCCCGGGCCGCTCAGGGTTGACCGTAAAGCCTTGCGAGCCTCCTTGGCAGCCTCTGAAGGTTGAGCATCGTCTGTTGGAGCTGCGGGTTCATCGGCCGGTCGGCTCTGCGTGGCCCATCCATCCGATGGCGACACGGTCACTCCCGGAGCCCAGCCTTGCGGGTCCGGTGTTCCATTCGGCGTCTGTGCCTTCGCAAATGGGACGCTCGCCAGCAACAAACCTGCGATAAAACAAGCTGATGCGAAACGCATCACGTCCTTGTTGCGCAGATCCGGTCTTGTGAAGCGCTGTACCATCACCAATCCGATTGGCCTCACCGTTGTTGAACTCGAAGCTCGACGGTCTTTGTCTCACCAGCCGCAACGGCAAACTGACCTTCCACCAATCCGTTACGGGTCTCACTCCTGACCTGATAACGGCCTGGCGCGAGTAGAGCCCGCGGCGTCAATTTCTGGGTCCGCCAAATGAAACCGTTGTCATTAAAGACTTCCCAGAACTGAGCCGTCTGCGGTCGCCCGTCGACATCGACAACACGAAGCTTGATATCGCCAGCTTCAACGTTGAGCGTCACTTCGGCGTCTTCTCGTGCTCCCAGTGTCAGCTCTTGGGAGCTTTGCACATTACGCGATCCGATATCTGCGACCACGCGGTAACGCCCCGGCGAAACGATAAATTCGGGCGCAGCCTTGCTACTGCGCGCGACGACTTTCGAAGGCGAAACCGAGTAAAGCCTGTAAACGACAGGCCGTGGGCGTCGGCGCTGATCAGGTGGGATATTGGCTTGGACCTTAATCCGCGCTGCATCGAGTTTCAGAACCTGACTGAGGGATCTACCCGCTCCAAGAGCAATGCGGCCACTGGCTTTTGCAAGGCCAAGAGTTGCTTCGGTGTAGTAAGTCCCAGCAACAAGTTGGAAGACGGGCTGTTGGCTCGCCGAGCGGGCCACAACCCGTCGTCCACCGGGACTATCTGGGTCATCAACGGCAACGGTGAACTCAAATTGACCAGCAACGGCGTTGCCAAGCCCTGTGTCTGCAGCAAGGGCAAGTTGCCCGGTGCGCAGGTTGAGGTTCACAGTCTTGGTTGCTCCGGTCTCGACGGACACAAGTTGTTTAGCGGTCACCGGGCCACTTTCAGCATGCACGTCATACTGGCCGGCTGGCAGGATGAGTTCAGCACTGCGATAGGGGTTGATGATGACCGGAGTGCCGGTCTTACCTTCCGGAGTATCGGCAGCTCGACGGATTGTCACCATAGCTGGAACATCGCCCGCGCCACCTTCGTCCCCATCAATGGTCACCTTTAGGAGTCCCGCATCAAATTTCACTTTGAAAAATGCGGGTCCCTTTTTTCCGATCTTCGCGGGTCCTTCAAAGCGCGCACGGCCCAAAGCGGCTTTCACCCAGTAGTCACCGCTTGCCATCGGCACCGAAAATTGCGGCTCAAGCACATCGAGCATTGGAACGGCCTCGATCGATGGCGCAGTCGCCGATTTGAAGACGCGCCAACGGACCGGTTTGCCCAAGTCCTCACCCTTCTTTGGGGCTCCTAACGACGCGCTGAGAACGAGTTGTGGTGGCCCATTGGGATCGTACTTGGGTCTCTTCCGCACTCCCTTCTTAGGCTTCTCAGAGACGCGCTGTTTCGCTTTGCCCTGCATATCCAGCATTGCCAGTTTCAAGATCTTCTGGGCTGCCGGTTCAGCCTCCTGTGCGGTCGCGACGGTTACAAACTGACCTTTTGTCAGTTTGGAAACGCATGCCAGCGTCGGTTCGGGCCGACTCATGCCTAGCCCAATAATGTGGACCTTCAAGTCAGGCCGCGCAGACGCGATTTTCTCGGCTGCAGCGCAAGGATCCTGGCGGCAGTTGTCGGGACCATCGGCAACAAGCACCAGGCTCGCAGGCTTGCCCTCCTCAAACAATCCCAGGCTTTGTTCAAGCGCGGCTGCGATCGGCCCCTTGCTGCGCGGATTGAGTGACGTCAGCGCCGAGAGCGTTTCAGAGGCCGGGCGAACCGCAGGCGCTGCATTTGTTGTGACACGCGTGCAGCCTGGTCCGAAAACCATAAGGCCAGTTTTGATGCGCGCTTGTGGAGAGGGAAGTGCTTTGAGTAAGGCCGCGTTTGCGACTTCAAACTTTGCGCCGCCGCCAGGCAGGTTACCCCACATCGAACCTGAGCTATCAAAGAGAACAGCAACCGTGCCACGGGCGTCTTGCGCATGCGCAGGTGCGATCGCATGTCCGGCCCAGACCGCAATTGCAAGGCCGGCCGCCGCCGCCAGAAGCGAACTTCTTTGCCTGATTGGCGTGTGCAAATTCAACAACATCCTCCCATAGCCTTCGAGCCCGGTCATCAAAATTGCGCTTGTTTCCGCAATCGCCCCAACAGTCGTCCGCCCAACCTCGCGCGACCTAGCATCCTTGACCAAAGTCCCTTCTCAAGACAGCATCGGCCCCAATCAAATAAACTGAACCTCGATTCAATGCTATCCCGACAAATCTGGAGCCCAATGACAAGTCCCTCGACGCTCGACCTCTTGAAATCCCGTCGCTCGCTAAAGCCGACAATGTTTACGTCTCCCGGGCCGACCGAGACCGAACTGAGCGAAATTCTGACCATTGCCGCTCGCGTACCCGACCATAAGAAGCTCAATCCGTGGCGATTTCTCGTCTTTCAGGGCGACGCTCGTGCAAAAGCTGGTGAGCTTTTTGCCGATTCATGTCGCAAGGAGGACGCGATGGAACCCTCCGATGTCCGTTTGGAAACTGAACGAAACCGGTTTTTGCGGGCACCTTTGGTGATCGCCGTTATCAATCGGGTCGTCGAAAAACCGGGTGTGCCGGAAGTCGAGCAGGTGCTGTCGACGGGCGCGGCGGCGTTTAACCTGTGCCTTGCAGCCAACGCCATGGGTTACGGAACGTGTTGGATCACAGAGTGGCTCGCCTATTCGCCAACCGTGAAGGCGGGATTGGGCCTGACGCAAGAAGAAAAGATCGCAGGCTTTATCTACATTGGCACCGCTACCGAGCGTCAGGATGACCGCGCTCGCCCCGACCTAAAAGATGTCGTCAGCTTTTGGCAGGGCTAACCCCACCAATGCCCGCTGGCTTGTTGTCACGGCCCGGATGCCGTGTGGGCGTCCGAAGGGCCAGACAAAAGCGCCGGTTATCGCAACCGTCGGGAGAGATGGGCAGCCGAAGTCCCAACAAAAAGCCACGCGTACTCCAACACGACTTCAGGACGTGTTGGGCCAAAATGCGAAGCGCGCCCAACAGAAATAACACTAATAACTAAACTGCTCGAGCAAAATACGCTCGTCGAGATCGTGGCCAGGATCAAACATCATGAAGAGCTCGACATCGTTGTCCTGCTCAATATCGACCTGCATCACGTCGCGGATCTCGTAGTGATCGCCCGCGGCACTCACGGGCCGTTTGAAAGGCTCCAGGACTTCAAACGTGATCTTGGCGCTATTCGGGAGCAATGCCCCGCGCCAACGCCGCGGTCGAAAAGGGCTGATCGGAGTGAGGGTCAACAGCGGAGCATTCATCGGCAGGATTGGCCCATGAGCCGAGAGGTTGTAGGCCGTCGAACCTGCTGGTGTCGAAACCAGGGCACCATCGCAAACGAGCTCGGGCATGCGAACACGACCGTCCACACTGATCGCCAATTTTGCAGCTTGATACCGCTCGCGAAACAGCGACACCTCGTTAACCGCCAGCCGGCGATGGGATTCCCCACTGCGATCTTTGGCCGTCATGGCGAGCGGATGCACTTTTGAAACGTGCGCCTGCTCCAAACGCTCCAGCAGGTCTTCCTCGCTATACTCGTTCATCAAAAAGCCAACCGACCCCCGGTTCATACCGTAGATCGGGATCCGGTCATGCATGTGCTCGTGTAGCGTCTGCAGCATCAAACCATCGCCACCAAGCGCGACGATCGCGTCAGCATCTTTCGGTGAAGCATTGCCATACCGATGCGCCAACCGCCGCAAACCAGCGCGCGCCTCTGGAACTGATGACGCGACGAAGGCGATCGACTCGAACTTAGGAGATGGGTGGGCCATGGTGGCTGGTATCGTTTTGCGTTGTTTGCTGCCTAACCCAGGCCGGCGCGATGTAGGAGTGGCGCACATAGCTGTTTGCGGCACTCAATCCGGGTGGGCGAGGTACCAACGTCAACTATAGCGCCGACAAACACAACCCCAACCATAAGGACGCAAAGTCGTGAACAAGGGTGCCCCTACACTGGTCTACACAACCTTCCCGGAAATCGCATCAGCAAAGCGCGTAGGCGGCCAATTGGTTGAGGCCGGCCTTGCTGCTTGCGTTAACATTCAGGGTGGCATGACTTCTATTTATCGGTGGGAAGGGAAGCTGGAGACAAGCGAAGAAGTCGTCATGATTATCAAGACATCATCATCATGCACCGACGAGGTGATCAAAACGGTCGAGCAACTCCATCCCTATGACACGCCAGCTGTTTTGGCCTGGCCAGCAACGGGTGGTTCGGATGGCTACGTCGATTGGATCCACGAGATGACCGCAAACGGTAAACCCAGTTAGGCCACCAACAAAAAGAGCCCCTCTAACAATCCCAAATCTAGGGGGCGAGGGGCTGGGGAAGTAGTGATGTATCGTAAGGGGACGGTGAACTTAAAAATCGTCGCCGAAAGCCTGACGCATTAGCGCGCGCCGGCGTGCAACTTTGCGGGCACGTGCGCGGTAACGCTTCGCCTTTTTCTTCCGGTAGTTCCGTTTCGTCTTGGCCTTACGCGGAGGTGCAACCGTAATCCCAATAGATGGATTGCGAGCGACCAAAGGCGTTGGCACTGAATTCGTAATTGGTGGAAGGCCAGCAACACCCGGTGTTGTCCCGCGAGGCGAATAAGCGTTCGGCATCGGCGCGCCCACAGCCATCATGCCGTCCGGGACCTGACGGCGCGTCTTCCTAACGACGTTGGCAGCGGGAACTGGCAGCGGCTGTGCTTGTGCAGTCCGCTCAGCAACAAAACCATCCCGCCGGACGAGTTTCACCGCAGGAACCGGACCATGCTTCAAGCCCGCCAATGTCCTTTTCGATGCGGGGGTTGGGCCTTTTGCCAGTGTGGCGTTGGGCAGGCACCGACCGTTTGCTGATTTCCGATAACCCGGGTTGCAGTTGACGCCACAGACCTGCCCGCGCTGAGCCTTCAACAACGACAACATGAAATGATCTGGCGCATCGGTTGGCAGGCCGGAATTCACCGACTGCATGAACGCGCGGATCGCATATTTTGAGCCTGCTCCCCATGAGCCATCAATGCGCCCGTCATAGCACCCAACGCGTCTGAGTTCTTTCTGGAGCTGCCGAACCAATTGCCAACGGTTGGCCGGACGGCTTTTTCCTGCCCCCCGCACAGCATGCTGAGATGCGGCACCATCCGTGGCCGTCTGCACCACACGGGCGTTCCACCCATCACGGGTAACGACTTTTGGGGCTGCAGTCAGGAGAGGTTTGGCGGGCTGCACAATTGTCTTGATGCTTCCCGTTTCAAGTGGTGGTTCGCCGCCAATAAGGCGCGCCCCTGGAGAAAAGGTCCGCTCGGAGGCCTCAGACCCACCATAACGCGACATCGCAATAGAGTTCGGTGTGGGGGTCTCGCCAAGCTTTGCAAGATGAACATGCTTGTCGAACGTATCGGGGTAGTAAGCGTGAGCTCCAACGCCAACGCCAAGTAGCAACAAAACTAATCCAGCAAAACTGCGCATAACACTCACACCTCACTACTGGAGCACCCAAAAAAGGTTGTTTCTCCAGTCCGTTACGTCCTCCCACTCAGGACGAACGACACATCCCAAACATACAAACACAGCAAGTCTGCCACACACTTGTGGCAGGAAACCGCATCAGATCAACGAACCAAATGCTCAAAGGTTTCAGAATGCGGATTATCTTAATACAGCTTACGAGAGGCGGCAACAGCTTCTACAACTATTAATGCTTTGTTAACGACAAAAAGAAGAGAGCTAAAGGACATTTGATTAATGCTTGGCGATGCACATTGGCCACCCTTTCGGCATGACTTCCACAGGTGCCGCATACAACTCAGAATTAGAAGCAGCCTCACTCCGCTCGTGAGGTATTCCAGCAACACGCGGGATGTGGGGGTAAGTCTGGCAAAACACCACTAGCTGTTGTGGAAAACGAGAGCCAGGCCTGTGGAGATGTCATGAGTTGGCGAGTTCTGTAGACACTAGATGACCAACTCTTTCGCTCGCAAAGGCGCCCGCCAGCCTTTGGTACACGGCTGATAATCTTAACGTTTCAGGACGAATCGCATAACGTCAGTTGCACAGAGGAACTCGTACGCGTCTTTAAATATGACAGCCCGCAATAGTTAACGTGTTGTCCACAGCGCCAAGTCTTAGCGGCACTAGCTCTTGTGGAATTATGTTTTCGTTTGTCGGGCAAGCCAACTTCCTGCGTCGCAAAGGTCACACTTCGCACAACTGCCGGTCACCATTTGGGGATGGTTCCGGACGCTCACAGGGGTGCCAAGGTTCGCGATCTTCTTGAGGCGCTGTTTTGCGTCGGTTGGAACACCCGTTCTCCTCTTACGGGTCTAGTGCACAGGCTGGACCAGTAGCGTCACTCCAGCTCTTTTGAGGGAGAGGGCAATGAGACATGCTCTAGGCGTATTAGGGGTTCTGGCGGCCGGCGTATTGCTCGTCGTTTCTGCTGCCATGAACTACCGATTTGGGTTGAGTCTCGGGAAAACCGAGTTAGATGGACAAATATACGGTGTGGCCAGCGCGGCGGCCGACTGTATGAAGGCCCTAGTGCCGTTCTTCTTCTTTGCCGCAATAAAGAACAGGGCGTGGAGCCAAGCGGCCGCGTCCATGTTGGTCTGGGGTGTGGTCATGGCATATTCGCTGACCTCAGCCTTCGGCCACGCCGCGCTTAACCGCTTCGATGTTGCGGGCGAGCGTGCTCACCAGTCTAACGTCTACCAGGAGACACGTGCTGAATTGGCAAGTGCGAAGGAACAGCTTGGCTGGATTCCTCAGCACCGTCCGATCATGGCCGTTCAAGCGGAGATCGAAGGACTGAAAGACAACCGACGCTGGCGTCGAACAAAAGCGTGTACAGATGCGACTCAATCTAAAAGCATCAAATTCTGTAACGACTATCGCGCTCTTGTTGCTGAGCTAGCATCAGCTGAGAAGGCCGCCGTGCTCGACGCACGGATCCTGAAAGCCCAAGCCAAGCTCGCCGGTTTTGACGGCGGCGCTGTCAACTCTGAAGCTGATCCGCAAGCAGCGGTTCTTGCCAAGTTGACCGGCTATGACCTTGAGAACATCCAGCTTGCAATGACGGTGTTTATTGCCCTGCTGCTTGAGGTTGGCTCTGCTTTCGGCATGTACATCGCCTTCTCACAGTGGCGGATCTATGAGCGCCACACGCCGGCTGCGCCAAAGATGGCGGAAGTCAGCACCGCTGCGGCAGCGGTGGCAGTAACCGAGGACAAGCCTCAGGTTCCTGTTGCGATAGAAAAGCCGCGTTCAGGTGCCAACGACAACCCGGTGGAAGAAGCCGCCGCAGAAGTTGTCGAAGCGCCACCACCTCGACTAGTTGCTCCCGAAAACGACGTGGAGCGGTTCTACAAGGAAAAGGTAGAGACACAGGATGGATCGAGTCTTACTGCAACTGCACTGTATGAAGAGTATTGTGATTGGTGTGACACGAAGAACAAGGAACCACTAGCACTTCCGACATTTGGTCGTGACTTTGGTGAATTGGGAGTTCAGAAAGCAAAAATTGCAGGACGGGTTCGGTACATTGGTATCGCACTAAAATCCGATGTAGGACTGACGGAGGATAAGAACGCGCCAGCCTTCAGCGTAAAAGCAGCCTGATAATTGCAGGCTTCGCGAAAGGCCCCTCACGGGGCCTTTTGTTGTTTAGACCAACACGCGCTTGCGCCGTGTTGGCAAAAAAACAGACCAACACGACCTTGGGAAGTGTTGGCAAAAAACAGCCCAACACGACTTTAGGAAGTGTTGGTCAAAAAAAGAAGTCTTCCACACGCTATTAGGGCGTGGTGCGGAAAATAGAATTGGCGCTCCAGGAAATTCGGGGCGCCTTTTTTAAATCCGAACGCGAAACGAATTGACGATATTAGAAAAGATAGAAACAGAAACACGAAAAAGCCCGACCATCACGGCCGGGCTTTTTTATTTCTATCGTTTCGGTATTACCGTTGGACGATAGCTTGGCCCGCTTGGCCGCCCGACAGCTGCTTGCCGATCGACTTGAACGCCGCACGCAGTTCCTCACCATCGTACGGGAAGAAGTACTTGGTATTATCGCTGGCACAGGACTTCAGACGGTTTGCCGTGCTGCTGTTTGGATTCAGACCAAAACCGATTGTGTAGACGACGACAGATTCATCTTCATCGTAGACACCATCTCCATTGGGGTCCTTCATCGCTTCGCAGATCTTCTCAAACTGACTGCTCGAAGACCCATTGTTTGCAGCATACTTGGTGTTGTCGTCGTCAACGCCATCCCGGTATTGCTCGTTGAACTCGCCATCCGTCATTATGATCGTAGCCTTGATCAACTCATCCGGATTTGGAACCTCTGGTGCAGATTCAGCAGGGAATAGAGAAGCCCACTTGTCAGATACAAGATACCAACCCCAGGTCGCACCGATATGGCCGGCTGTGCCGCCGTTGGGCTGATAGCTCAGGAGCTGTGAACGCAGCGCATTCTTGTCGCTCGTAAGCGGTTGGATCAGGTTGCTCGGGCGGCAGCTGCCATTGCTGGTGTAAACGTGGCCGACTGGAGCCGAACACGAGCTGCCCGAACAGTTCGGGGCGGCATCGGTATAGGCTTGGCTGCCCAAACGCTCCGACACGCACGTCGACGCGTTCCATTTCTTCCACTTGTTGTAACGGTCCTTGAACTTCAGCTTTTTATGGCCGACGTATTTCTTAGTACCGTTTTTCAGGGTTCCACGGACATTGTTCGCAAGAGATCCAACGTTTACGGCTTCGGAGAACGGCACCAATGCGATGCGCGTCGCGCCGACAGCAAGATTGCGATCAAAGATGTTGAGGACATCAAGCCCCGCATCTTTCATCGAGTCGATCTTCTTCTTGCCACCAACCTTGCTGTTCATCGAACCCGTAACGTCAAGAACCAGCGACAGCTCCAGGCGCTTGGCTCCGCATTTGACGCTTGAACTCGCTTCAACGTCGATATCATTGATACCAAGAAGCTTAAGCAGCGTTGTTGGAGTTGTGGTCTTAACGCTCGGCTCCAACGTGCCGCTGGACGGATCGAACTGCGTATTGGAGAGCTGCACCTCATTCGGGTTAGCGCCGACCTCTGGTGCTCCAGGCTCCGGAGGAGGAAGCAAGCTCATCTTGGAGTTTTCCAGCTCTGCATTCAGATAGGCGCGCAAAATCTCATCCGAAGATTGAGATCCGGCACCACCGACGCAAACTGCAACGCTTGCAGCGTCGAGTGCGTTCTGCAGGTTCTTCTGGGCCGACATGGCCTGCCCAATATCAATAGCACCGCCGGTCACGGCTAGCATAGGTACGGCCATAAGGCCAAAAAGCGGAGCAATGTTGCCCTGCTTATCATTCAGGTATCGTCGACCCAAATCTCTAAGTTTGAACATCTCTCTTACCTCACCACGACTACATTTTTTTCTTTTAGTCGAGGCGATGTTTGCACGAGGCGCATTTTTACTTAATTTCACAAATCGATAGAATTTTATGCAATATAGATTTGCGGTCGCGTTTAATTGAAACGGGTGAAGAAAGACTTCTCAAAATATATAAAAATTGAAATTGCAGAGCCATGAAATAAAGGTATTGAAGTGAATGGTTAAGTTGAAACGCTGAAAGAGAGAGTGGGGAAAAGAATAGTGCTTCCGCAAGCAGCTTTGTGGTAACGCGCAAAACAAAAAAGGGCGAAGTAACTTCGCCCTTTTAGTTTCCTGCCTTTAAAGTCTTTCGGTTAGTTCCCTGCGACCTGCTGAGGGTCTTGCAGGGCGATGCCATCGCGAGCGGCAGCCAAGACGCGACCGATGTTTTGGAAGGCGGACCGCATGGAGTCGCTGTCGTACGGGAAGAAGTAGAGTTTCTTGCGCAGTTCAGGATCGGTCTCTGGATCGTCCGGGTCATAGCTGGCGCAGTACCGCATAGTGCTGCGCGCGTTGTCGCCCGACGTTGTGCCTTCCGGGTCGAGACCAAAACCGATCGTAAAGATCGTGACGGCTTCTTCGCCTTCAAAGTTCACGCGTGTCTTGATCGCGTCGCAGAACGATTTGGCCTCGCTGCGTGACTCCGGACAATCGCTAGAGCCATTGCAATAAGAGCCTCCTCCGTTCGAGTTCCTGTGGAATTCTGTGAAGTTGCCGTCCGTGAAGAACACGATTGCCTTGATTGTTCTCGGGTCATCATAAGGTGCGGGGATCGACGCTGCAGGCCAGATGCTGCTCCAAAGCGGCGATAGCGTGAACCAACCCCATTGGATGCCCAGGTGACCAGCGGTGCCGCCGCTTGCTGATAAGCCTGTGATGGCCGTGTCGAGAGCAGTGCGATCGTTTGTGAGTGGCACGATTGGGGACGATGGTGGGCAGTTCCCAGACGTGTTGTTGAGGATCCAGAATTCACTACCGCTGCCAGGTGCCGCTTCCGACACCCGGGTGCCGCTCTTCCGCTCTAGGACACAGGTGTGGTTAGGGTATTGCGTACGACCCGTCCGTTTCGAGGTATCGGTCGTGCCGACGTTGATATAAGGCGCAAACGGTACCAGACCGACGCGCGTTGCTTGGGCCCCATTGGGCATTACGATGTCGAGCAGGTCTTTGGCGGCTGTTTTCATGTCGTTGAGTTTCGAGCAATTGCCGTACGGACACATCGAGCCGGTGACATCGAGAACCATGGTCAACTCAAGTGCCTTGCCCGCCATCGACGCTGCGGTTTCAGCCTCAATGTTGATCTGGTTGATGCCGAAAAGGCCCAGGATCGAGGTCGGCACGCTTCCTGTGGCGGTCGGCGAAACCGAACCAGATGCCGTATTCATGGACGCGTTTTCAAGAACAACCTCGTTGGGTTGCTGACCTCCCTGGACGCCATCTTCTTGCGCTTCGGCAAGCGACAGACCGGAGCCTGAAAGCTCCGATTCAAAGTGTTTGCGTAGTCGATCCGCCGCTGCGTCCGCATTGCCAGACTCCCGATACTCGCGGATCGCCGAGACGGCGGCGGCATCGAGCGCCTGCTGCAGGACAGACGCTTTCGATTGCGCCTGGCCGAAGTCGATTGCAGCTCCAACCATGCCGAGCATGGGAACGGCCATCAAGCCGAATAGCGGTGCAATGTTCCCCCGGATATCTCTCCCGAACGAACGGGCTAACTTTGTTTGGACAGTAGGTTTCATTGTTTTTGCTTCCAGAAAATTGACGCACACGGACATCTTTTTTTTTGAGCATGGGCCCAGCACCCTTTGCCTCTGGTTGCAAAAATCGGTCGAGTTTTATGGAGTTGCGCTTGAGAAGTGTTCAGTATGCCGCATAGTAAAATTGAGCTTCAGCGGATTGTTCGATTTGTTAGGAATTCCCAGTTCGATACGGGGAAATGCAGCAGATACTGCCTTTGAGCGCTTCTAGGGGGCAGACACCTCAATCGCAATCGGTGCCGAGAGATTGCCGGCGAACGCAAAATTGTTACCGGTTGTCATCTGTTTGCGCTTCCTAGGCGAACTAAGTTACACAGACGAGAAAACGGCGCTGGAAGATGCCTGACAAACGAGGAGTTTACTGCCGATGAGCGGCAACATATCGGTGACTTTGAAACTCTACGCTTCGCTTGGGAGCTATCTGCCGGCTGCTGCCGAACGCAACAGCGCAGTCGTGGCCGCCGATAGCGGTACGAGTATCCAGGCGCTTCTGGATTCACACAACGTTCCACGCGAAGCATGCCACCTGGTGCTCTTGAACGGTGTTTTTCAACCGCGCGACAAACGTGACGCGGCAATCCTGAGCGACGGCGACGCGGTTGCTGTATGGCCGCCGGTCGCGGGAGGTTAACCGGTGACTGCAATGCCCCAAAACCAAAACGGTGCCGGTGTCATCGAGAAAATCATGACACTCTCCCAGGCCGAATATGCAAAATCGATTTCCGCGTTCGCAGGAGATGAGGCAGGTAAAGTGGCTGCCACCGGTGCGCCAGTCGTTGTGCCCGTCGGCAGCGCGAGCGCAACCATTACGTTCACGAAAATCCAAGGCTTTTCGTTTAGCGGCCTCATCGACATGCCGCGCGCGCGCGTTGAGATTGACCTTTCTGCGGTATCTCCTGCTGACTCAGACGCGTTCCTCCGCCAATTCGATATCGCGTTTCAGCGCGGTGGCGGCTAGAGCCGACGCATTCGCCCATTAGCTGGCGCCCGCCGGCTGCTTGTCCGCGAGCCCGCTGATCAGCAGAGCGAATGAGTATTCGAGGGCTGTTTCTTTCAGCGAGTCGAAGCGTCCAGAAGCTCCACCGTGACCTGCCCCCATGTTGGTCTTGAGCAAGACCATGTGGTCAGAGGTGTTGAGCTCACGCAGCTTGGCAATCCACTTCGCGGGCTCCCAATACGTCACACGCGGATCGGTTAGGCCAGCCACAGCCAGTATATGGGGATAGTCCTGCGCACTGACATTATCGTAAGGGCTGTAGGAGAGGATCGTCTCAAAATCCTCGCGAGATTGAATTGGATTACCCCACTCTTTCCATTCCGGTGGTGTTAGCGGCAGATCCGCATCGAGCATCGTGTTGAGCACGTCGACAAACGGCACGTTCGCAATGATGCCGAGGAAGAGATCGGGTGACATGTTGGCAACCGCGCCCATCAGCATTCCACCAGCCGACCCACCCTGGCCAACGATGCGCCCACGTTGCGTGAACCCCTCAGCGGCCAAGTGCTCACCAGCGGAGATGAAGTCTTTGAAGGTGTTGGTTTTGTCTTGGCGCTTGCCCGTTCGATACCAGCGGTATCCCTTTTCCTTGCCCCCGCGAATGTGAGCGATGGCATAGATGAAGCCGCGATCAACGAGCGACAATCGTGCCGTCGAGAACGAGGCTGGCATCGAAATGCCATAAGACCCGTAGCCGTAAAGCAGGACCGGCGCGCTGCCATCAAGAGGCGTGTCTTTGTGATAGAGCAGCGATACGGGAACTGTCTCGCCATCGTGTGCTGGTGCGTAAAGCCGACGCGTTACGTAATCATCGGCATCATGACCGCTCGGAACCTGTTGTTGTTTTCTTAAAGACCGGTCCCGCGTCTCGATATCGTAGTCGAAGACAGAAGCAGGGGTGGTCATTGAGGAATAGGTAAAGCGGATCGTTGTCGTCTCAAATTCATACCCGTGCGACAGTCCGAGGCCATAAGCTTCTTCATCAAAAGAGACGTCATGCTCAGCACCATCGAGGAAGCGTTTGATGGCGATACGCGGCAGCCCGTTTTCACGTTCCAATCTGACAAGATGATCGGCGTAGGCGACGAAATCGATGATTAACCGCCCCTCTTTGTGGGCGACGAGATCGACCCAATTCGACATCTGTGGTTCAGCAACCGGGGCCGTCACGATGCGAAAGTCTTCAGCGTCACCGGAGTTGGTTTGGATGATGAGCTGATCGCCGCGATGATCAACGCTGTATTCATGGCCGGTCTGGCGCGCTTCGATCAGACGCGGCGGTGTATCAGGAGCTTCCGCATCGATGAGATAGACTTCGCTTGTCTCGTGGTCTTGGGTGATAATGGTGATGAACCGCGATGATTGCGTTTCACCAAGCCCAACATAAAACGCTGGGTCGGTTTCCTCATAAACGAGAACATCGTCCGCAATGGCGGTGCCGAGCGTGTGCTTATAGACCTGAAGCGGGCGATGGTTGTCGTCGAGGCGGATGTAGAACAGGGTTTTGGAATCCGAACTCCAAGCGATGTCAGCGCTTGTTTGAGTAATCTCATCGGCCAGGAGCTCACCGGACTCCAGATTACGAATTCGGACTGTGTAGTACTCCGAGCCATTATCGTCGACGCCATAGGCGAGAAGGTTATGGTCGGGGCTGTGAGCGTAGCCGCCTAGCGACCAATAACCCTTGCCTTCAGCCTCCGTATTGCCGTCAAGCAGGACCGACATGTCGCCCCCCTCGCGGGGCTGCCGGCAAAGTTGGGCGTACTGCCCGCCGGTTACAAATCGCGAAAAGTATGCCCACGGACCATGAGGCATCGGCACCGTGCTATCGTCCTGCTTGATCCGGCCCTTCATTTCTTCGAAGAGCTGAGCTTGAAGACCCTCCGTGCTTTCGAGCGTTGCAGCGGTGTAAGCGTTTTCTGCTTCAAGATAGGCTCTGATCTCAGGCGTCAGTTTGCCTGGGTCCCGCATGACATCTTGCCAACGCGCGTCACGAAGCCAGGCGTAATCGTCTAGGAGCTCAATTCCGTGAAATGTTTGGGAGAACGCTTTGGTAGCCGCTTTCGGTGGTGACAATTCAGCGTTTGTGTTCTGGGCATCGGTCATCAAGGCGGCCTTTCAAGTAAAGCAAGGACAGTGCGCAGCGCATGTCGCAATCTTCCTGATGAGAGGTCAAGGTGGGAGTAATCAGAATAGCCGCACGGTTTGATCAGGCAGGTCTATCGGCGCAATTGCCCAGGGTGCGATGACTAAATTTACCTTATTAGCCACAGTGCGACGACACTTATTCTTGTAATGCATATAGACATTGTGAAGCAACAAGCAGCAGATGGCCGTTTCAGGAAGTTGATTTTACTTCAGGCGAGTTGACACGCACTTGCTTTTGCGTTCCAAGAGTATTGAAGCCTTGGTTGTCGGCACCTTTATGTGTCTGGACCTTTAGGTGGAAGTGGAAATAGGCGCGACATCCGTAAATAGCAGAATTGCAACTTGTGCCATCAAAGTTACTGGGGTGCCCAATTTTCCGTTTTTGCCTCAAGTGCCGGACGAATACCCAAGATAGGCTTGCCGATTTCTTGGCCAACTGGACGAGTAGCGGCTGTGCGTCACGGTGTTATACCGATCAACACACGCTAGGTACTTGAGAGACAACAACGGCGAAATCGTAAGTCGTCGAGCAGTAACATTTTGAATAATCGCTAATCGAGTGCGCGAATGAATGAACAAAATTTGGCTGCGAACCAGCCATCAGGAAACGTTCGAATGGATGAAGAGACACAGGCCGGTTTAGTTGGATTAACGGCTCAGATCGTCTCCGCATATGTCAGCAACAACAGCGTTGAAGCGACCGAGCTGCCGCAACTGATCAGCGACACGCACACGGCTCTCGCGCAAGCATCGGGCGATGCCGCACCTGTAAAGCGCGAAGAACTGAAGCCAAAGGTTCCAGTCAAGCGTTCGGTGATGCCGGACTACATTATCTGTCTCGAAGACGGTAAGAAGTTCAAATCGCTCAAACGACACCTGCGCACCCACTACAACTTGACGCCTGAGGAATACCGGGCGAAGTGGGGTCTGCCGCACGACTACCCGATGGTGGCTCCGAACTATGCTAAGGCGCGCTCGGATCTGGCGAAGAAAATGGGACTGGGCACAAAACGCGACTAGGTTCCGACGAGCTTTTGTTGGAGGCAGCTAAACCTCTCTTAAAGCCGCCCCGTCGAGGGCGGCTTTTACTTTTCGTGGCTTTCGCCTTCAGCAAGAATTTCGCGGACCAACTCGCGGTAGGCGCTGAGAAGTTGCCTGTGGCGCGCCAAGTCATAACTCCAGCAGTCTCGCAACCCGCGCGATCGTTCCGCGCGGAGATGGCGGCGGAACAAAGCCAACATTTCGAGGCGTTCACCAAGCGCTGCGTCAGGCCGTTCGAATGCGGTGAGCGGGTTCGACAACCCCCACTCTCTCAAAATCGGACGAGAAGTCTCGGCGGTGGAGCACATGCGTTGAGTAAGTTCCCGGCCTACATTTGCGCGCTGGCGACAAGGCAATTGCCGATATCGCTGCCATCATGGGTCAAAACGCTGGCGGTGAGGACAACTGGTCGGGCCTCCGGTCTCAACGCAAGATCAGTCCGCTAATGGTCAGCCTCAACACGGATTGCGGTGACCGGCACTTATCCCCGCCGCTTCACCTATTCATAAACTTCCAAGTGAAGGCCGTTCAGTTCCGGCTATGCTTAGTTATGCTCTGCTTGATAAGAAGGTTGTATATATAAAAGGGCAAAACTAAAGGTTGTAGATTTCCCTGGTCGGTTATTTTGATCCGACATTGATCGGCCTCAGCAAATTCGAAGGTCATAAGCATGCTGCAGTTGACTGAGACGAGCACCAGTTGTTGCCAATACGTAGTCGCCCAGGAGCAAGACGTAACCTCACGTGCGCTCCAAAACTGGCGATTGGAAAACGACGTGCGGCGCATCGCTGTTGAAAGCTTGATTGCCCGCGTCTTCGATGTTCCGCTATCTGCCTTGAGGACCGCGTCTCGAGGCCGGGCCAAAGTAGCTCTGGCGCGCCAAACCGCAATGTAAATCACGCATATCGTTTGCGGATTGAGCATGACCGAAGTTGGCCGCATCTTTGAGCGAGATCGCACGACCGTCTCTCACGCTTGCGCATTGATCGAGGATCGACGTGATGAGCCGATCTTTGACCAGCTGCTTGAGATGCTGGAACGGATCGCTCGCGAAGAAATCCGCCGTCGGCTTGGCAGCGAAGACGACGTGATTGCAGAGCGTCCAGACAGGTGGTCGCAAGCTCGATGACGCGATAGCTGGGCAGCTAACCCACGACCCTCAACGCAATTTCATTTCCGCGAACAAATCAATCGGAGGTGGCCATTGGCACAACCGAACGCACACGCATGCGCCGAGACCGATCAAACTGGAACCTGCAATGTGCCAGATGCGACCACCGGGCCCGGATTGCTATTGAAGAAACTGCGCTCCCTCGCACGCCCCAACGCACGCGCAAGGCTCATTGAGGGCACAGTCAAAATTGAAACCGAACGCACGAGCAAGTCCGATGGCCAAGCTCCTGCTCCAACCTCCGAAATTGCCTTGCCCGACTGGCAGGAACTCATGCGCAGAGGATGGGTTGTCGAACACGAATCTCGTGACGGTTGGCGGTTATCCAACGCGGGCGCTATCGCGCTGAAACGCAACCGCAGCCGCGGTGGCGAACCCTCCTCAAGCAGAGATGGAGGCAAGTGTAACAATACAATCACCGGCAATCGACAAGTTCGCGCGCCGCGGCAAGAGCCCCATTATCACCGGCCTGGCCACAACGATTGCGAAAGCCCTCTTGGCTGGCTCAGCCGACGCCGCGATCGCAATGGGAAACCGCTCATCTCACAAACACAGTATTCTGCAGGAGAACGGCTCCGCGCGGATTTCACATATGGATCGATGATGCCGTCAATGACCACCAACTGGTCACCGATGCCCGGAAGTCCAACTCGATATGGCGGTTCAGATAAGGAACTTGAACTCCACGACGGACAGTTACTGGCCCGAGATAGATTCCGCGCAGCGCTTGCCGGTGTTGGGCCAGAGTTCGCGAATGTCCTGGTCGATGTGTGTTGCCACTTAAAAGGATTGGAAGAAGTTGAGCGCGCATCAGGCTGGCCGCAGCGGTCCGCCAAGATCGTCCTGCTACTGGCCTTGACGGCGTTGGCCCGTCATTACGGCTTCATGGAACGCCGAGACGCGACCTCCGCGAACCAGGCCACATAGAACCGAGATAGCGCTAAGCGGCCAATGCGGCTTTGGCGTCTGCCTGGATGCGCTCCACCATCGATGCAAAACCGTTTGAACGCTGCGGAGTGAGATGGTCTTTCAGACCGAGCTCTTGAAACACTTCGCGGGCGTCCGTCTCTAAGATGTTTGCCGGTGTTTTGTCCTGATAAATTGCCAGCAGGATTGCGACGAGCCCGCGCACAATCATCGCGTCGCTATCGCCTTTGAAATTCAGCTTCCCGTCTTCTAAACGCGTTTCCAGCCACACCTGACTGACGCAGCCGCGCACCTTGTTTGCCTCGCTCTTGGCCTCTTCCGGGAGGTCCGGGAGTGCCTTTCCGAGTTCAATGACGTAGCGGTACTTGTCTTCCCAGTCTTCGAGAAACTCAAAGTCGTCGCGGATTTCAGCAAGGGACATAAGCGGCAATGTTCTCACGGTTGGTTGTCGACCACGCTAGATACGTAGCGCGGAACCTCGATAAGAAAAAGCCTTGGCAGTTTCAGGAATTCTGAATGCGCCGGTTGGATTAGCTGTTGGGTGGTAACGTCCCACGCCAAGCCGGTTCGAGATCAGACGACTTCAGCGTCCCACGGTCGGCGGGCTCGTAGCCTGTCTGACTGCCAATCCAAGCAGCCAACTCTTGCGCGCCCGTTCGCGCCCCGCCGATCACATATCCGCCAATGGAGTAAACTCGAGAAGCAAGAGCCTGAGTGTTTTTGGCGAACGAGCCGCATGTCTCTGGATGATGCTCACACGTCCGCACGACGTCATCAGCCTGCTGAGCCAAGTTGAGGCGCAAGCTTTCCAGTGTCCTGTTGGGTGTCAGGAGCACAATGACCATGATGACAATAATTACACGCACAGCATTGCCCTGCGACGTTGGCACATTAAACGGCCACAAAAATAAACAGGTCGAGTTTCGCAGGTTTCAATTACCGTTCCGCTGTCAGCTCCATTAGAGTTTATCTTTCATTGTACCGGTTGGAGCGAGGAATTGGCTCTGCACCGAGCAAGCTGAGAACAGCGCTTGCCCAGCCTTCCGCGCGATGCTTAAGCGGGTGTTAACACCTGCCCCAAATAATCCCTCACGGACCTGCACGTAGGAGTTTGCCTGCATATAGGAGTTGGTATGTCCGAGAGGATTATTGGTGGCAGCCTATTGGTATTCGGGCTCTTTACGATGGCGCTGGTCATCAACTTGACGGTCATCCAGTCGGGCGCACGCAAGCTTGCTCCGGCGCCTATGCCGCTTGACTTGGCAGATGCAAGAGCGCCTAACGGCACCACCGCGTCGGGAGCGGACAGCCAGCTCAATCAAGTGGTTTTGTTAAACGGCAGTGAGGGCGACGAAACGACCGCTGAAGTACAGCGCGAACTCAAAGCGCTTGGCTATATCGTCGGCGATGCAAACGGGTCGATCGACCTCAAGACACGCGCCGCAATCATGGCCTTCGAATACGATAACGGCCTTCCTCTGACGGCGAAGGCTGATGCCAATCAATTACGTCGTCTACTCCTTGGACTCGGCGATCAAGCCACAAAACAGGCTAAACACGCCCGTCGTCCTGCGACAGACGATGCAAGACGCGCGATGCAGGCCATTCAAAAGACCCTGAGCCAGCTGAACTACGATCCTGGTCAGATCGACGGCGGCTACAGCGTTGAAACAAAGCGAGCAATCCGTAACTTCGAACTCGACCGCAATTTGCCTGAGACCGGTCGTGTGTCTGGCCGCTTGATTGACGCAATGGCGAAAATGGCCAAGCAGAAGCAGATAAAGTTATCTCGCCGGTGATGTGCGCTCGGCCCTGGCGAAGTTCGCCGGTTGCGAAGCTCGTCAAATCTTACCGCCGCAGTTCTAAATACTGACCTTGGATTGCCAATCCAAAGCCATGCATGGTTAGACTCGCAAGCTCTGCAACGTTGGACCAGGCTCAAAGATCTTAAAAATGCGCATTAATGCCGATTTGTGGGTGATGTCATATGTGCGTCGGCTCAATAGCGACGGCGCACCTGCGTTCGTTGTGAAGCGCGGCGATGAACATAGCGGTAGCATCTTCATCCGCATTAACGCGCTGGATGGCACGTCCGATCTTTATGGCCCGGCGGCAGCAGGCATTACTCAAGTTGCGACCGAACGATGCTGGACCTTGCGCAAATCTGGCGATGATCAAACCATCGATGAAATCCTCGCCCGCGAAGCTGAATATGATCCGGATATCTGGCTGATCGAAGTGGAAGATCGCCAGCGCCGCCATTTTCTCGACCAAGGACTAATTTCCAGCTGACTGAGTCCTTGCGGAGACAGCCACGACTCGGCCAATCGCGTATTAACCAATTGGCAAGGAAATCAGTGGCCAAATCGTTGTGCTGCGATTCCGCGTGATGGTCCGTCAGTAGCGTAGCTGAAATGCAGACACCCGAAGTGCGTAGCAAGCGAGCAATCCATTGGTCCGCGAGGGGGGCAAAAATGGCGGAGATTATCGACTTTGCGCATATGCGCGAAGCCTTAGGGTCCAGAGCGGTGCGCTCCGGCCCGGGTCCACATGAAACAACCGGCGAAATTGTGCTGTTTACCGGGATCCAATACGAACGACACGAAGTCCCACCACCAACGATTGACCCGGTAGATTCTGAAGAAACTGAGTGCCCGCAGCTCAACAAGAAGACGACCTGACGATTGATCGTCTTTTCGGCTCACGATTGTATTTAAGCTTTGATGTGTTTTGAGCTGTTGCGGACCTGTCGGCATCACGCAGTAAGCTGATTTTTCAATACTACAATTCAAGACCGATCTGGTTTTGGCGCTTGAACACTTTACTTTAGCGCCGACAAAACTGCGTAATCACAACTCCTTAGCCAATTACTTCGACAACCCAGGCCGGAAACGCTCGCGTTGTCGCCAGCTCGGACTTGAGTGCAAAGTACGGCAGGTTGCCGACAACACCCGAAAACCTATATTATAAAGTCAGATATCAGCCACATTGCCGCCGGCCGCTATTTCCGGCTCGCAAATCGCGCTTGGCCTAGCGACCTAATCGAGGAACACAGTCATCATGACAGCTCCAAGCCGTCTTCGCCCGAAGGTTATGACATTGACCGACTCCGCAGCGGCGCGTGTGGCATCAATCATGGCCAACAAGCCTGACGTCGTCGCACTGAAACTCGGTGTGAAAAAAGGCGGCTGTGCCGGCATGGAATACACCATGGACTGGGCGGACGAGATCGGTCAGTTCGATGAAGTCGTCGAAGAAAAGGGCGTCAAGCTGGTCATCGACCCGATGGCAATCATGTATCTCCTGGGCACCGAGATGGATTACCAGGAAAGCAAAATGTCTTCAGGGTTCGTGTTCAACAACCCCAACCAGCAGAGTGCATGCGGTTGCGGTGAGAGCGTCGAACTCGTGCCAGCTGCACCGGAGCGCGTCGCTGAAATCAACGGCTGAACACCATAGCGTTCGAGACTTGTTGCTGTGCGCATTCACCTGAATGGATTGCGAGAGTTACGGCTAGCTCGGCAACTTGATCGGCCAGTCAGCCCTTCGCTCGAAGCGTTCGCGCGGCAGCAGGAGCAAAGTAGGTCAGAACACCTGCTGCGCCTGCGCGTTTGAAGCCAAGCAGGCTCTCCAACATAACGCGGTCCTGATCAAGCCAACCGCGCTCGGCCGCAGCCATCAACATCGCGTACTCTCCTGACACTTGATAGGCAAACGTTGGCACCTTGAGTTCGTCCGAAACCCGCCTGACGATGTCGAGGTAAGGCATGCCGGGTTTCACCATCACCATGTCCGCACCTTCGGAAATGTCGAGCGCAACCTCACGAATGGCTTCATCGGTATTGGCAGCATCCATCTGATACGTGCGTTTGTCGCCTTTCAGAGTAGACGACGAGCCGACAGCGTCGCGGAATGGACCATAAAACGCACTCGCGTACTTCGCCGCGTAACTCATTAGAAGCGTGTCGGCATGCCCGGCGTCTTCCAGAGCTGAGCGTATTGCACCGATGCGTCCATCCATCATGTCCGACGGTGCGAGGATCGAGGCTCCCGCTTCAGCCTGCACCAAGGACTGGCGCACGAGGGCGTCTAATGTCGTGTCGTTATCAATGCGGTCATCGACAACGAGGCCATCGTGTCCGTGGCTCGTGTAGGGGTCGAGCGCGACATCGAGTATAACACCGATATCTAGTCCGGCATCGCGGATGGCGCGGGTTGCACGACAGACGAGGTTGCCAGCGTTGAATGCCTCATTGGCATCATCGCTGCGCAGCGCCGGTTCGGTATTGGGAAAGAGCGCCACGGCAGGAATGCCCAGTTCAATCGCTTGCTCCGCGGCTTTTACAATATGGTTGATCGTCAGGCGCTCGACCCCGGGCATCGATGGCACTGGCACCTTTTGATCATCGCCTTCGATAACAAACAACGGCCAGATCAGATCGTCGGCGCTGAGCGTGTGTTCGGCAACGAGCCGGCGGGTCCAATCTGCCTGCCTATTGCGTCGCATGCGAACAGCAGGGAAAGCTCCAGAAGCTGGAACAGTAGACGACGTCGGGCGACCGTCTCGGGAGTTCTTCGACATCGAAACCTTTTGAAGCTGGAGGGGCAGCGAACCGAAGCCAGCAGTCGCAATCGAAGCGTCGCGGTTGCCAGCTTACTTGCAGTAGCTTCCCATTTTGCGCCGTGCAAGGTCCACATGGAAGTGGTTGTGATGCGCGTAGTCAGCTTCCGGACCCAGAACCGTGCCAAATCGACGGCAGCCAGTTTTGTGTGCATGGCGCAAGAAGCGTGCTTGCGGTGTCTTCGATCGCCAGATCTTGGCGCGGGTCGACGCAAGGACCACAGGCCAAGAGGCATTAGGCTTACCATCCGCTTGGGCTGGGCCTTTGGCGGCTGCGGCGGGAGCAAGCTGTGATACGGCCGGCCCGCCGAGTTTGTTTGGCGCAATAGCCAATTCACCTGAAGTTGCGTTGCCTGAAAACGCATTGGTGAGGCCGCGTGCCATTAAGGCCGACATGCCATCTAGTACAGATGGGCGCATAGGAGTCGTTAGCACGCCCGCTGTGGATGCGCTTGTCCCAGCAACGGCTGCGAGACGCTCTTCAGCTGGTAGGCCGCGGCGAAGTGCTGGGCGGGCTATCTTCTTTGCTGGCGCGTCAACCGCTGGACGGGCAACACGATCGACGCTTGCAAGCGACTTTGACTTGCTGCGCTGTTTCTTTTTCTGAGCAGCGAGCTGTGTCGCTCGAATGGAGCGCTTCGTCGGGCCCCAGTGAGCAGCAAGTATCGTCCTTGAGTTTTTGGCCGTCACAAACCCGCGAATGTCCATGGCATTGGCGCGTCCATGCTGCGACAGGCGCGCATTTTTGCGACCATAAGCATTCCGGCAGGAATACGAACTCATGGTTTCGATCTTTGTGATCGGCGATTTGAGGAGCCGGCGCGCGGCCGGTTGCAGATCTTTCTGAAGCCAATCGTAAAGGGTGGCGACCATGTCGCAGTTCAATAGCGCAGGCGGATCGACAGCCACCTTTGGATGGCTACCAAGACTGCGCAACCTCACCGGAGCGGGGTCGCCGCAAGGCCCCTTCTTAATTGGCGCAACATATTCGACATCAGCTTTGATGGAATTCAGAATGTGGGTGCAGCGGGCCCGCGCGATCTGGACTTCAGAGTAAGGCCAGTTTTGCGCATCGGCAGGCGCGGCAGGCTGGAACTTGTAGGCACTGCTTTTGCGCACATTTGGCGAGGTTCCACGTTGCGCCTTGGACTTTGCTCGTCGCGTTCTTGAAGCTGGCTTGTTCGGGGTCGTATTCCGCATCCGTGCTTCAGAACGCGCAATCTGCTCAGCGGTCTGTGTCTTGGTGCGCCAGCCGATAAGCTGGATCTCAGCGTTGTAGCTCGATGCCGCATCATTGCCGGAGGCAGGCTTAAGCGCAGACAAGCCCATCCGAGCCTGCGCCAACGGAGCAGTAAACGCAACAGCGGCGCTGACAACACTGGCAATCAAGGCGACCTTGTAAGCCAACGGCATTCCCCTTTTCAAAACCCATCGCCGCGCGGTAGTTCAGGCGCAAAACGGCAATGGCGCAGCAAACCCCGCATTGAGAACGGGTGCTCACGCTGCACGCATCAAACTGAACGACTGAAATTCGAACGACGAATACTGGTGGATATGGCTTCACGCTCCGGACCGCTTGACCCAGCATTCGAGGCAGAAGACCCACAACGCGCAACGCAACTGTTACGAATGACGTTGCCTCGATCAGCTCCGAAGCCGCTTCGAGGTGCTCCTCGACCGAGATTTACAATGGCCACCTACATTGGGCGGCGAAACATCGACTCGGCGAAATCGAGGCTGCATACTCGCTCGAAATTGTGGCAACTAAAACCCCGATTTGCTCGGGTGTTGATACCTGATGCAAAGCGGTGATATCGCGAAGCCACACATCGACAAAATCTTGACTGGGAAACAGTCTGCTAGCGAATCAGTAATTTAGAGGTTAACGCGGCGATCCTTGCGCGGAACCCAGAATCCAAGAGAAAAAATGCAAAACAACTCTGAAGCCGCAGAGATGGAACAGGGCGTTTCCATCGAACAGAAGAACGCCCTTGGGTTGATTTCACTCGACCGGCCGAAAGCGCTTAACGCGTTTGATGGAAAGATGTGCGAGGCCATTGCTGACGCTTTGCCGGGGTTTGCAAGCGACCCAATTATCTACGCCCTGGTCATCCGCTCGGCGAACGACCGCGCATTTTGCGCCGGCGGGGATGTCCGCAAGATCGTAGACGCCTACCGCGACGACCCGAGCGCCGCGCGGGCGCTCTTTGCAAAAGAGTACACCCTCAACTGGGCACTTGAGTGCTTCTCAAAGCCAACCATCTCGCTGATCAATGGTGCCGTCATGGGGTCAGGCGTCGGATTGTCAGCTTTCAATACGCATCAGGTGGCGGGCGAAAAATACCGCTTCGCCATGCCGGAGACCCTGATTGGTCTCTTCCCAGATGTCGGCGTTGCCCACGTCCTGGCCAGGCTTCCCCACGAAATGGGCCTTTATCTCGGCCTAACGGGGCGCACCATTGGCCGGGCCGATGCCTTCGCGCTGGGGTTGGTCTCACACTGCATCGACGCACACCACTTTGACGACATCATCGAACAGCTCAGCGAGGCTTGGCCGGTCGATGCGCTGCTTGATGAGCGCCACGTCGATCCAGGCGAAAGCGAGCTTCTCAGACATGCCCTTACAACTTCACATTGCTTCTCCGCGCCCAACCTTGAGGAAATCTTCGAACGGCTCTCAACGGTTAGCGGGGACGAGGCGGAATGGGCGGCAGCTGTTCTGCAAGATCTGAAGCTGCGTTCGCCAACATCGTTGGCAATCACGCTTCGGCACATTCGCGAGGCGAAACAGAACGACGTCAGTCAGGTCCTCATTCGGGATTACCGCCTTGCAAGCCGCTGTCTTGACGAGCACGATTTTTTCGAAGGTGTACGCGCGCTGCTGATAGACAAAGACAAGTCTCCGCGTTGGCAGCCCAGCGCAATCTCAGAATTAGACCTAGCCGCGCTTGAGACATACTTTGCTGAGCCGCAAAGTGGAGATCTAGTGCTGCCAGCGCGTGAATAGCCCAGGAATAGTACGCAAAAATCTAGTGGTTACTGGGGCAAATGCGTTAAAAACAGCAATTGAACACGTGTTGGAAAGTATTTGTTAGCCAATATAGAAGTACATTTTTGTCACAAGAATTGCGGCCTAACTTCCATTCCTGGGCCGATGTGTGCCAATCTGGTGCGATTTGATTTACAGATTGTTGAGCCGAACAGGCGTTACTATTCTTTTACTATATCTATTTAGGTAACCTTTAAGACTGGTCCTTACAATTTGATAGGTAACCCGGAAAACGGGGCGAACAAACCTAACAAACAAGGTGAGGCTGTCTTATGAGTTTTGCATTTGATATGGGGCGCCATGCGGCCCCCGATACCGAAGAGACCTTTCAAGGCGAATACCTCCAGGCACTGCGTCTGGTTGAGCGTCTACATCGCCTGTTGCTGGACGTGATCAAGGATGAGTTCGACCGCAACGGCGGTTCCGAAATCAACCCTGTTCAGGCACTGCTTCTCTACAATATCGGCGACAGCGAGCTGACGGCTGGTGAGCTAAAGACCCGTGGCTATTACCTGGGTTCGAATGTCTCCTACAACCTGAAGAAGCTCGTCGATATGGGCTACATCCACTACAAACGCTCAGAGACTGACCGTCGTTCGGTACGCGTCAGCCTCACGGATAAGGGCCATGATGCCTGTGAAGTCCTCAATGGTCTTTATGAGCGCCAGATGGGTTCGATCGAAGCTGTTGGCGAGGTTGGCGAAGGCGATCTGCAGTCGCTCAATCGTTCCCTGGCTCGCCTCGAGCGCTTCTGGACCGACCAGATTCGTTATCGGCTGTAAAAGCCGAATACGTTACGTCCTCTACCTCCTGAACGGACTGGCCGCGACACAAGTCGCGGCCCTTTTCGTCTCCACACCCAAGCCCGTTATGGCCAGACGCCGCGGCCTAAGCCTGTTGCGACGCGGCATCACAGCTGCAAAATGCTGTGAATGCTGACACCACTGTGACTTCAAATCGCGCGGCAAATACACCAGTTTCTACTCATTCACGAATTGTCCTGAGCTTCAGCCAGTCGGTCTCGAATTGTCAGTGGGCAAAACCTGTATCGTTGCCCGGTGCCATGAAGTTGCCCCAAGCTGTGCTCTATTGCCTCACATGTGGCGGATCGATTGATCAGGGGGTGACAACGTTGACTGGCGCTCGGATGAAGTTAATTCCCGCATGCCTTGCATTTTTGGCAATGGGGTTTGCAGCTCTCGGCACAGCTGGTACCGCGGTTGCTGAATGGAACCCGTTTGCAGAAGCGATCGGTTCGACCAATTCGTCCTCAGACATCGGCTTTACCCGTCGCTGGCAGGCCAACCCGCCGCCTGGCTATCCAACGTTGTCGCCGAAGAATGTCGCTGCCACCAAGAAGGCGATCGAGCGCTTCAAGAAAATTGTAAAGAACGGTGGCTGGAAGAAGGTTCCAAGTAAACCGAAAAAGCTAGCCGGAGGTTACAACGATCCGGCAGTTGCGATTTTGCGCGCGCGCCTACAAGCCACTGGCGAGTTAGAAGCAGGCGAGGCTTGGTCTCCGCAGCATTTTGACTACTACGTCGAGACGGCGGTCAAAAGGTTTCAGGCGACAAACGGACTGGCTCCCACCGGCATTGTAGATCGCCGTACGCGCGCCGCATTGAACGTCAGCGCTAAGGATCGGTTAAAGCAACTGCAACTCGGCTTGAAACGCCTGCGCTCGTACGTGGGTAAAACGAAGAAGGGTCGCTACGTCGTTGTAAACATCCCTGCCGCGCAAATCGAAGCGGTCGATGGTGACCGGGTCGTTAGCCGGCATGCAGGCGTTGTTGGTAAGATCAGCCGACGCACACCGATCCTGACGTCGCGCATCCACGAGTTGAATTTCAACCCGGTCTGGCGTTTGCCACCCACAGTGATTTCCAAAGACCTCATCCCAAAAGGCCGTCAGATGGAACGAGCCGGAAAGGATGTTCTGGTCAAGTATGGCATCGATGCTTACGACGGCAGCGGCCGCAAGCTGAAGCCCGAGAAGATCAAATGGAGATCTTCCATGCCGCATCGGCTGTCCTACCGTCAGCAGCCCGGCAAGGATAACCCGCTCGGCTTTGTCAAAATCAATTTCCACAATGGTCACTCGGTCTATCTGCACGACACACCCTCGGATTCTCTGTTTGGGCGCAACTTCCGTGCAGCGTCATCAGGATGTGTCCGCGTTCACAACGTCGAGGACCTTGCGGCGTGGCTGCTGTCTTCAAACAAAGGATGGGATAAGTCACAGGTGCTGACCATGAAGGAAACGGGCAAAACCAAGAACGTCCGCTTGAAAAAGCCGGTCCGTCTTTACATGGCTTACATAACTGCCTGGGCGACGGAAGATGGTGTGGTGCAGTTCCGCCGTGACCTCTACAACAAGGATCGTGTCAGCAAGGCGGCTGCGAGTTACTGAATTCTATGTGCAGCGCAATCGGTTGGCGGCCTCAGATCCCGCCCGTTACAGGGCGAAATATCAAATCATATCAAGTCACATAATATAACCGAACAGGTGTTGGAGGCGCGAACATTCGCGCCTATCATCGCGCCTGCCAGCTGTTTGGTTAACGAGAGGCAACAACCTCCGATGTGACGCGCTGTCTGGTCGGCTACACCTAAGCTGTGGCCAATCCAAAAGACCGCGATGCCGCATGCCGGTCTCCCCTCCAACGCCATGACCGCTGCCTGATTTACCAAATCGGATTAGATTTGATGAATCGCAAATTTAAGCGCGAAGCGACGTGCAAGTGTAAGGAAGAAGAGGGACTGCACCGAGTCGAGGCAAAAACGCAGAATCCTGCCAGAAAACGCGGCAGATTATGGGCTTAAGCGAAAAAGCGACCAACACTTCGGTCGCATTGTGTCGCAAGATCGCCTTGACTAGAGTTAAACTAATCCGAGTGCTAACAGAGCTCGTCGAGCCGGCGGGAAATTGAAAAACGGTTCAACTTGAGCTCTTTAAGAGGCGCACAGGCCCAGGGGACGGAAACGCAAGATGGATTACACCAAGAAGTTCGACGATGCGATTGAAGCACTCCACCGCGAGGGCCGGTATCGCGTATTCGCCGATCTGAAGCGCCGCTGTGGCGAGTATCCGCATGCCGCTCATTTTGGAACCGAAGACGGCCCGCGTGAAATCTCTGTTTGGTGCTCAAACGACTATCTTGGAATGAGCCAGAACCCCAAAGTTCTTGCCGCGATGCACGAGGCCATCGATACGGTCGGTGCAGGCTCCGGCGGTACGCGCAACATTTCCGGCACGACCCACTATCATGTTGAGCTTGAGCATGAGATTGCCGATTTGCACGCCAAGGAATCGGCGCTGCTGTTCACCTCGGCCTTCGTCGCAAACGACGCCACGCTCGACACGATCCAGAAACTCATTCCTGGCACCGTGATCTTCTCAGACGAGAAGAACCACGCTTCGATGATTGCAGGCATCCGCCACGGCGGCGGCATGAAGCACATCTGGCGCCATAACGATCTGGAAGACCTGGAATCGTTGCTTCGCCAGTATCCGAAAGACACTCCGAAAGTTATTGCATTCGAGAGCGTCTATTCGATGGATGGTCACATCGCACCGATTGCTGCGATCTGTGATCTTGCCGACAAATACGGTGCCATGACCTATCTCGATGAAGTGCACGCGGTTGGCCTTTACGGCCCGCGCGGCGGCGGTATCGCTGAACGCGAAGGCGTCATGGACCGCGTCGACATCATCAATGGCACGCTTGCCAAGGGCTTCGGCGTGATGGGCGGCTACATCGCTTCCACAAAGGCGATTTGTGACGCGATCCGCAGCTACGCGGCTGGCTTCATCTTTACCACGTCGCTTGCCCCGGCAATTGCCGCAGGTGCCCTGGCCTCGATTCGTCACCTCAAGTCGTCGAACGCCGAGCGTGAGATTCACCAGGAGCGCGCCGCGACACTCAAAGCCCGATTGACCGACGTTGGGCTGCCGGTGATGGAAAACCCAAGCCACATCGTCCCGGTGATGGTAGGCGACCCTGTCCACTGCAAGGCACTGACAGACGCCCTGCTCGATCATCACGGAATTTACGTCCAGCCGATCAACTATCCAACCGTGCCGCGAGGCACGGAGCGTATCCGCCTCACGCCAGGACCAGTCCACACCGATGCGCTGATGGACCACTTGGTCAGTGCACTGACGCAACTCTGGGAGCGTTGCCCGGTTGCCCAGGGCCAGTATGTCAAGATTGCCGCTGAATAGGCCGTTGCCTGAACAATTCAGGGTTGGAAAAACCGCATGCTTTCGAGCGTGCGGTTTTTCTTTGCTGGCAGGCCGGACAGTCGCGCGTTGCCGGGCTGGGTAGTCCATAACCCACCCTTTGGCATCCTGCGGTGTTTTTTCCCTGGATGCCCACCGATCACCTGCGTAGTTTCATCGCGTCGCCTTGTCCGAAAGGATAAGACGATGATAGAAACGACAGATTATTGAGAGCCTCTGGCTCAGGCCGTCTTTGGCGCGTCGGGCGATCAGCAAAGCTGCGCCCAGACCACCCCAACAAACAACGTTTCGAACAAAAACGAGGAACTCCCGATGTCAACAGCTTCCGATATGAGCTCTGCCACGAACAGTTTTTTCCACGCCACGCTGGCTGAGAGCGATCCGGAAGTCGCTGATGCTATCGCCAAGGAATTCGACCGCCAGCAGCACGAAATCGAGCTAATCGCCTCCGAAAACATTGTTTCGCAGGCCGTACTCGAAGCCGCCGGCTCCGTGCTCACCAACAAATACGCGGAAGGCTATCCTGGTCGTCGCTACTACGGTGGCTGCCAGTTCGTTGACATCGCAGAAGACCTGGCCCGCGACCGCGCCAAGAAGCTGTTTGGTTGCCAGTACGCCAACGTCCAGCCGAATTCAGGCAGCCAGGCCAACCAGGGGGTCTTCAATGCGCTTCTTAAGCCAGGCGACGCGATCCTTGGCCTTTCGCTGGCAGCTGGCGGTCACTTGACCCATGGCGCACCGGTGAACCAGTCAGGTAAGTGGTTCCAGGCCTTCCACTACGGCGTTGATCGCGAAACTCACCTGATCGACATGGACGAAGTCCGCCGTATCGCAAAAGAAAACAACGTTAAACTTCTGATCGCTGGCGGTTCGGCTTATCCGCGCAAGATCGACTTTGCCGCTTTCCGCCAGATTGCCGATGAAGTCGGCGCTTACTTTCTGGTCGATATGGCCCACTTCGCCGGTCTCGTGGCTGCGGGCCTTTACCCAAGCCCATTCCCGCACGCTCATGTCGTGACCACCACAACCCACAAAACGCTTCGTGGCCCACGCGGTGGCATGATCCTGACCAACGACGCTGATCTGTCGAAGAAATTCAACTCAGCGATCTTCCCAGGCATCCAAGGCGGTCCACTGATGCACGTGATTGCTGGCAAGGCCGTTGCCTTCGGCGAGGCGCTGCGTCCGGACTTCAAAGTCTACACGCAAAACGTCATCGACAACGCCAAGGCCATGGGTGAAGTGCTTGTTTCCAAAGGCTTCGATCTAGTCTCTGGTGGCACCGACTCACACTTGATCCTCGTTGACCTGCGTCCAAAGAAAATCACAGGCAACATTGCCGAGAAAGCTCTCGGTCGCGCCCACATCACCTGCAACAAGAACGGCATCCCGTTCGACCCTGAAAAACCGATGGTGACCTCCGGTATCCGCCTTGGCGCACCGGCAGGCACAACCCGGGGCTTCGGCGTTGCGGAATTCCAGCAAATCGGCAGCATGATCTCCGAGGTTCTTGAAGGCCTCGCAGCAAACGGCGAAGAGGGCAATGCTGCGGTTGAAGAAAAGGTCAAGCAGGACGCGATTGCGCTGTGCAAGCGCTTCCCGATCTACTCCTGATCTGTGCAACTCAAACGTTGATAAGGTCGCGGGCCGCCAAAATAATTGGCCCGCGTCCAAGTCGCCCACTGGCGGCGGCGCGATCAGACGCTAGTATCAGGGCCCGCTGAGCTGAACCGCTTGGCGGGCTTTTCTGTTTTAACCCAGCTCTTCACTGAGGAGCACGGAGACCCCGGATGCGGTGCCCCTATTGCGGATGTGAAGAAACCCAGGTCAAGGACAGCCGTCCGACCGAAGAGAACAAAGCGATCCGCCGCCGCCGCGTCTGTCCAGATTGCGGGGGCCGCTTCACAACTTTTGAGCGCGTGCAGTTGCGTGAGCTGATCGTCGTCAAGCGTTCGGGCAAGAAGGCACCGTTTGACCGCGATAAGCTGATGAACTCGGTCGTTGTCGCACTTCGCAAACGCCCCATCGAAATGGAGCGTATCGAGCGCATGGTCTCGGGCATTGTCCGCCAGCTCGAAGCCTCTGGCGAGAGCGAAGTGCCATCATCGCAAATCGGTGAGTTGGTCATCGAGGCGTTACGCGGCCTGGATCCTGTAGCGTACGTGCGCTTTGCCTCTGTCTATCGGGATTTCCGCGAAGCCGCGGACTTCGAAAGCGTACTTGGCGAGATCGCGCGCGATGCCATTCCGCACGGCGAACAGCTAAATGGCGAAGAGCCTTCTCCGCCGCCGGCACCACCAACACGTAAGCGTAGTGGGCGCGCCAAACCATCGAGCGCCAAGAGATCCGGCGAAACCCATTGAGCTTCCAAAGAAAAAGCTGGAATGATTTCGACCATCAAATGATGGCGCTCGCATTACGTGCGGCACGCCTTGGCTTAGGCACGACGGCTCCCAACCCTTCGGTTGGTGCGGTGATTGCCGATGAAGCGACAGGCACGGTCATCTCCACGGGCACGACAGCACCCGGCGGCCGCCCCCACGCAGAGCCCGTTGCGATTGCCCAGGCAGGCGCGGCAGTTCAAGGCAAAACACTATACGTTACACTAGAGCCATGTTCCCACGTCGGGCGTACGAGGCCCTGCGTTGAAGCCATTCTCAAAGCTGGATTATCGCGCGTTGTCATCGCACAGGAAGACCCCGACCCCCGCGTATCTGGGCGCGGCGTGCGCATGCTGAGAGATGCCGGCGTTGTGGTCGAAAGAGGTCTTCTTCGGGATCAGGCGCACTGGCTCACGCGCGGGCACATCGTGCGCGTTACGGAGCGACGGCCGTTTATTCAGCTAAAACTGGCCCTTTCTGCAGATGGAGCAGTGCCGCACGCAGTAGACGGTCGACCGTTATTTGTCACCGGTACAATCTCTCGGGCGCACGGACATATGCTGCGCGCAAGAAGCGACGCGATATTGGTCGGCGCAGGAACCCTGCGTGACGATAATCCCGATCTCACATGTCGGCTGCCCGGACTTGGAGACCGCTCGCCAGTGCGTGTTGTTCTGGCCGGGAAGTCGTTACCCGACCCGCAATGCCAACTTGCACAATCGGCTGAAAAGGTGCCGGTTTGGATCATGGCGACCGCCGAGTGTATAGCGAGCGACCCAGCATGCGCAGAAGCACTTACAAAGCTCGGGTGTCGTTTGATTGTGATTGGCGGTGTCGGCGGCAAACCTTGGCTTCCATCTCTATGCGAGGCGCTGGTCGCAGAAGGCATTACCAGACTTCTGGTTGAGGGCGGCCCGAAGATTTGGCACGCCTTTGCGGAAGCCGGCCTTGTTGACGAGGTCGTCGTATTTCACGCTGGTCAGGCCGAACAACGAGCCAATAGGGCAGCCGAATCTGCTGACCCTATCGACAGCACGTCAGCTGAACCCCAGTTAGACCTAAGCGCCCTATTGCCGGGGTTAGAACTGCAGGTTTGGGAGCGTCGCCAAACGGGTTCCGATGAAATGATTAAATTACGTCTCAGCACATTGCCTGAGCAGCCGTAGATCGAACGAGGTAGAGCATGTTCACAGGCATCATCACCGACGTAGGCACTTTGAAAGCGCGCTCAGGCGGGCGTTTCGAGATCGAGACGGTTTATGCCGCTAATAGCATAGAGATTGGCGCATCGATTTGCTGCGACGGCGTCTGCTTGACCGTGACAAATGTCGAAACCGCCGCTGCAGGAGCATGCTTCAGCGTCGATGTTTCAAACGAGACCTGCTCCAAAACCACCTTGGAAACCTGGCAACCAGGGCGTCGCATCAATCTTGAGCGATCTCTGACACTCGGCGGTGAAATGGGCGGCCACGTTGTCTCCGGCCATGTCGATGGCATGGCGAAAATCGTAGACATTAAACCCGACGGTGAAAGTCAGCGGTTTTCTTTCGAGGTCCCAGAACACCTCGCGCTTTATATTGCACCCAAGGGCTCAGTCGCGCTCGATGGCACGTCGCTGACGATCAATGAGGTCAGCGCCAACCGCTTCGGGGTCAACCTCATCCCCCACTCGTTGCAGGTCACGACCTGGGGCGAAAAACAAATCGGCGACAACGTAAACCTGGAAGTCGATCTGTTTGCCCGCTATGTAGCTCGTCTGATGGAGTTTCGAGAGTGACTGAGACCAACCCCGATACGCTGGATAGCGAACCACTCGCCACCACGGCTGAACTCGTTGACGAGGTGCGCAACGGGCGCATGGTCGTGCTTGTGGACGCGGAAGATCGGGAAAACGAAGGCGATCTCATCATCCCTGCGCAGATGGCGACGCCCGATGCCGTCAATTTCATGGCACGCTTCGGACGCGGTTTGATTTGTCTCGCCATGACCCGGGAACGTGCCACCGAGCTCAGCTTGAGCGAGATGGTCCGCACCAACCAATCGCGCAACAGAACGGCGTTCACACAGTCGATCGAGGCACGTGAAGGCATCTCGACTGGTATTTCGGCTCATGACCGCGCCTTGACCATTGCCACTGCGATTGATCCGACGAAAAGCGCCGATGCCATTGTCTCCCCGGGCCACGTATTTCCGCTGATCGCGCGCGACGGCGGCGTGTTGATCCGCGCTGGGCACACAGAAGCGTCCGTCGATCTTGCGCGCCTTGCAGGGCTTAATCCTTCCGCCGTGATCTGCGAGATCATGAACGACGACGGCACCATGGCACGGTTGCCCGATTTGCGGGTCTTTGCAAAGCAGCACGGGCTCAAGATCGGCACCATTGAGGACATGATCGCCTATCGGCTGCGGCACGATCGAATTGTCAGGCAGGTCGCGGAAAAGACGGTCGAAACCGGTTTCGCCGGGCAGTTTCGTTTGCATGTCTATGAAACGACCGTCGAGCCGGCCGAACACATGGCGCTGGTTAAAGGGGATCTTTCGGCACCCGGCCCAATTTTAGTTCGCGTTCATGCTGCAAACCCCTTGGCCGACCTTTGCGGAATTGGTATTGGGTCCGGCTCCAATTGTAATCTCGTCGAGACCTCGATGCGCATGATCGAAGCAGAAGGGCGTGGCATCCTGGTCTTCATTCGCGATGTCGTCCCGCGCGCCATTTCGAGTTGGATCGCAGCAACATCTGATGGCGCAAACGCATCCAAAGACGAGCAGAACAGAAACCGGCAGGTCGAAATTGGGGTAGGGTCGCAAATCCTCGCGGACCTGGGCGTTCGTGACATGGTCTTGCTGACGAATTCGCCACAACAAAACTACGTGGGCTTAGAAGCGTTCGGATTGCACATCCTCGAAACCCGCAAAATCGTTTGAGACACGAGTTATGATCCTTGAGACGTCCAGGTCCGGAGAAGGTGGTTTGGCAGCGACGACAACTGTCGATGCCAATATCTTGATTATTACCGCGCCTTACTACGCTGACGTCGCCGCTGAGCTAATGGCCGGCGCGACTGAGGAACTGGAAGCCCATGGTGCCACTTACTCTAGCGTGGCTGTTGAGGGCGCGTTGGAGATTCCACAGGCATTGGCAGCTGCTGTAGATGCCGGTGTCATCCCGCGCGATCAGGCCTTGGGGCGTTACGATGGCGTTGTGGTCTTGGGGTGTGTCATTCGCGGTGAGACCTCTCATTATGATATTGTTGTCAATAACGCGAACCACTGGCTGATGCAGGTCGCGATGGATGAAGGCATTCCGGTGGGTAATGCGATCCTGACTGTCGATACTAAGGAGCAGGCTATGCGACGGGCTGGCGGTGGCCGTGAAGGCAAAGGGGCCGACGCAGCGCGCGCTTGTCTCGGTTTGATCGAATTGCGACGCAGCTTTCTCGAAAGCTCCACCGAATGACAGCACAAGCCAAAGATACCAAGCCCAAAGCAAAACCGCCGGCACAGGCAGCGCGCAGTGCCGCTCGCATCGGCGCAGTACAAGCCCTCTATCAGATGGATTTGGGCGGTGCTGACGTGACGGACGTCATTCGCGAGTTTACGACGCTGCGGTTTCCGAATACCGAAGCTGATGAGACGATCGCTGGGGCAGATCCTGCATTTTTCGCCGAACTCCTCCGCGGTGTGGTACGCCGCCAGCGCGATGTCGATCCGATGATTGATCAGCAGCTGGCGACCGGTTGGCGGCTGGTACGCATCGATTCTATTCTTCGCGCCATCCTTCGCTCCGGCGCATTCGAGCTGATGGAGCGACCCGACGTTCCCGCACGCGTGGTCATCAACGAGTACATCGATGTCGCCCATGCCTTCTTCAACGATGAAGAACCAAAGGTCGTCAACGGCGTGCTTGATCGCTTGGCGCATCGTTTACGTCCAGCTGAGTTTTCTGACGGAAACGCAAAACCCGCCAAGGCAGCAAAGCAATAAGAGCCACCATAAGTCTGGTGACGAAGAAAACCGTCCGGTCTTTCCCCACCAATCGATCAGATTGAGGACCCATGGCCGAAACCGAACAACAGATGATCGGGCGTCTGCTTGCACCCTTGTCTCAGGGCCTGGAGGGCGCGTTCGGCCTTAAAGATGACGCTGCAGCATTGGCCCCACCTGAGGGCCATGAATTCGTAATCTCAATGGATACTGTCACGGCCGGTCTGCATTTTCTATTTGATGGAACACCAAAATCAGCAGCGATGGCCGCTCACAAAGCCCTCGCCGTAAATGTCTCTGACCTGTCCGCAAAGGGCGCCAAACCCTACGCCTATTTCCTCTCCCTCAGCCTGCCGTCCGGCTTTTCGGAATGGTTGGATGAATTCGTTGGCACTCTAAGCCGTGTTCAGAAACGCTGGGGGTTACACTTGGCTGGCGGCGATACGGTCAGAAGCCACCAGACCCTGAGCATCACGATCACGGTCATGGGAGTAGTTCCCGAAGGACAAATGATACGGCGTTCAACCGCCAGAGCAGGTGACCAGCTGTTCGTTACCGGCACCATAGGCGATGCCGTTGCCGGTCTTTATGCAGAACGTTTCGATGAGCGAACGGAAACGTGGCGCAAGATATTGTCCCCCGGAGAATTCGCCAGTTTGGCAAGCCGAACGAGGACACCGGAACCGCGGGTCGCGCTAGTCCCTGCACTCCGCCAATTCGCCACTGCTTCGCTTGACGTTTCAGACGGACTCGCGCTCGACGCAGCCCGCATGGCGCAGGCAAGCGGGCTTGGTGTTGCTATCAAGGGCGCGAGTGTGCCGTTTTCGTCGACCGCACTGAAGCTTCTCGACAACACAAAGATGACACTGGAAGAGCTGGTCACCGGCGGTGACGACTATGAAATCCTCGCAGCCGTTGCGCCTGGGGATGCGAGCGCCTTTATAACGAGAGCAGAAGAAAGTCAGGTCCAGGTGACCCGAATCGGTGAGCTTACGACCCGACAAGGCTTAGTGCTTTATGATGCTGGTGGGGGTCGCATAACCCTGAAAAAACTGGGTTTCGAGCATTTGGGCTAACACGTCGTGGCGCATTTGGCTCAGGTGCCTAAACCATAGTTCAGGGCAACGGTGCCGTGATTGGACACCCCGTAATCCAGCGTGGTAGTCGGATATAGTGCGACGAGCGTCGGAGCGACGAGTGCCGTTGGTAAACGTAACGCCCGCAAAGACCAGAAATAGAGACCTAATGACAGATGGTTGACGTGTCTTTGTTTAGCCATATCGGTTTGAGTTAGGTATCAGGACGCTGAGGCTTTGGGGAGCCGATTTGGACCGCTCCCGACAACCGGAACGACAACTTTTCTCAGGTAGGGAAATGGCAAACGGACGCACGAAAAAAGCGGACTTGGAGTCACGGCGCAGCCTGCTTCGTAAGTCGCTTGGATTAGCGGCAGCAACAGGCGTGGTTCCGTTTGGCAGTGCGTATGCGCAAGGTGATGCGTGGTGGGAATCCATCATTGGCAAAGGTGTCGATGATGGTCCGGCACCCGCCCGTCGCCGCAGAACCTACGAACTTGGCGATCTGCGCACCGGCCCGACACCTTGGCTCAGCGACGTCACGCTGCAGGCGACCCGTGACGCAATCCAGCGCTACCGAAAAGTCGTCAACGCTGGCGGCTGGCCGACCGTTCCAGGACCGCGCTCTATCCGGCCAGGGGACTATGATGAGCGCGTACCACTACTGCGCAAACGTTTGCGCGCAAGCGGCGACCTGCCCGCAAGCGGTGGTTACTTTGAGAGTTACGAATTCGACGGCTACATGGAGCAGGCTGTCGAGAGGTTCCAGCGCCGTAATGGCCTGCGCATCACGCGGCGCGTCGACCGTGCGACGTTCGCAGCTTTGAACGTGACAGCTGAAATGCGCTTGCAACAGTTGGAACTCAATTACCGGCGCATTCAACACATGCTGAATGGCCGCATTGATGATCGGTACATCCTCGTCAATGCCCCAGCGTTCCAACTCGAGGCAGTTGAGCGCTACGAGGTCCAGCGCCGCCACCGTGTCATTGCTGGCCGTGCCGAGCGCCAGACACCCGAAATTCGCGCGACCATCAAGGGCATGAACTTCTTCCCCTACTGGCGCGTCCCCGTCAGCGTTGCGCGATATGACCTCGTTCCGCGCACGCTCAAGGATCCTGACTATCTCCGGCGTGAGCGTATTCGCGCGATGCGTGGCAGTTACGATGGCGAGGAGATCCCTCTCAATCAGATAGATTGGCACAACGTCGATCACGACAAGATCAAGTTCCGCCAGGATCCTGGTGATTGGAACGCGCTGGGCTTGGTGCGCATCAACATGCCCAACCCGGAAATCGTCTACATGCACGATACGCCGATGAAGAAACTCTTCAATCAGGCAAGCCGTGCCTATTCGGCAGGATGCGTGCGGGTTCAGGGTGTGTTCGATCTAGTCGATTGGATCGCCAAGTATGAACTGGGTTGGGAACAGCCGGGCCGGACGCAAACGGTGATCGACGCGGGCCAGCCGCTTGATGTTGAACTTAATCGGCCCGTGCCGGTAATCTTCACCTACATCACAGCTTGGGGCGAACCCAACGGGACGGTCCAGTTCCGTCGTGATATCTATAACCGTGACGGCGCGCGTGCCTTTGCCGGCGATCTTGATGACGAAGAGATCAAGCTGCCTGCGGACGTCAGGGCCTTGAGCCCGTAACTCGCGCCGACGGCTGAAACCGCTATGGGCGGATCAATGACACCGCCCATTTGTCGAGCGAGTGACAGAGCTTCAGGTGTTAAAACCTCAAATATCAAAGCCGCAAATTCTAAAGCCCATGGTGGTTGCGCTTGAAGAGGCGCGGCAGGCTGCAATGCGTGATGAAGTTCCCGTCGGTGCTGTCGTTACAGATCGCAACGGGGAAATCATTGCTCAAGCTGGAAATCGAACACGAGAACTCAAAGACCCGACCGCCCACGCTGAAATCCTGGCGCTTCGTGCGGCATGCGCAATCAGGGGGTCCGAGAGAATCGGAGACTGCGATCTCTACGTCACCTTAGAGCCCTGTCCGATGTGCGCGACTGCGATTTCCTTCGCGCGTATCCGTCGGCTGTACTTCGGCGCAAGCGACCCAAAAAGCGGTGGCGTTGAACATGGGCCGCGCATTTTCTCACAACCGACTTGCCATCACGCACCCGAACTTTATCCGGGTTTTGCCGAGGAAGAGGCCGCCCAACTGTTGCGAGACTTTTTCTCGAAACGAAGGGACTGATCAGAGCCCATCTACTATTAGGGTCGATTGCTGAGCAAGCGCTGCGCCAGCCGTGCCCGTTTCGCAGGTGGCGGTTCCTCCAATTCTGGAGTTTTCTTAGCGAGATTGTCCGGTTTGGCAGGCTCAACAACTGTTTCAGCTTCCAGAGTTTCAGCGGTGAGCACACGCTCAAGCTTCTGGCGCAGCAGATCTTTGGCCGGCTCGGCAGCGTGCAGAACCTGTTCCAGCTTGTGAAAATCAAGCACCTGGAAATGCCCGACATCGACATCGATCAGCACATCCGGCTGTCGTGATGCCAACTTCTCGCGAACGATCGTGTTTTGAAGGATTTGCAGCGACCCAATCACCGCCTCGGTCGCTTTAGGCGGCGTGCGCTCCTGCGTTAAGCGCCCCGCACCAGAAACATTAATCGCCACCATCACATCGCACTGGCCCGTGATCACGTCGAAGGGGAGTGGATTGACCAAGCCGCCGTCCATCAACGCATGTTCATCGCTCAACACCGGTGAGAATAGAACCGGCAACGCCATGCTTGCGGCAACGGCTGACTTGAGGTCGCCACATGAGAGGACAACCTGATCTTGCGTGTAGAAATCGGCAGCAATCGCAGAGAACGGTATGGAGAGTTCTTCAAAATCTCGCGCCAGCCGTGGTGGCATGATGATGTTGACGAGTGCCTCGGCGTTGAGGAGCGCTGATCTGAGCTGAAACACGCTCATCACCCGACCCAACGGTTCCTGCCGGGCGCTGAAGAACTGTCGCAGGATCTCAAAGCGGCTGCGCAGAAGCTCTTCGGTGTGGGCGCGTATCTGCGTCGCCGTATAGCCGGAAGCATAAGCTGCCCCGAAAATTGCACCAATCGAGGTGCCGGCGATCACCTTCGGCTTGACGCCCATCTCATCGAGGACTTCAAGCATCAAGATATGCGCCAGCCCGCGCGCACCGCCTCCGCCGAGCGCCAGCCCGATTGTCGGCTGCCGAGCAACCGCACGCCCGGACGCACTGCTGCCGCTCTCCTGTGCGGGGTTGCTGCCAGAAGGCCTGGATGTCGAAGTATCGTTCATGCGTCAATAGCGCCGGGCATTCATGGCGTTATGGTGGCCTTCAGCATATTATCTGCAAGAGTCGATGGCTATTGATGCCATCACATCCGCGAAGTGCTCACTTGCCGCTTTCCCGCGCGATCGCCCGCCAGCCGATATCTTTGCGGCAGAACCCATCGGCCCAATCGATCTTTAAGACTGCGGCGTAAGCCTTCCCGCGGGCTTCTGCGACACTAGACCCCCGCGCGGTAACATTGAGAACGCGGCCGCCGTTCGCCACAAGCTGATTGTCGTCTCCCGTCGAAGTTCCGGCATGAAAGACCATCACGTCGGGATCTTCTCCAGCCTGCTCAAGTCCTCCAATCACACCACCTTTTTTCGGCGTTCCAGGATAACCTTCCGCAGCCATCACAACCGTCAGAGCGACGTCATCGGACCAGTTAAGATTCGCACCGCCGAGCAATCCACGTGCGGCTGCATCGAGCACGTCGAGGATTTGCTTTTGTTCGGCGCGCATCATCAGCACCTGCGCTTCCGGATCGCCAAAGCGCACGTTGTACTCGATGAGCTTTGGTCCGTGCGCTGTAATCATCAGGCCCGCATAAAGCACGCCTTGGTAGGGAGAGCCGCGCCGGGCCAACTCATCGACAGTTGGTTGGACGATCTCCGCGAGCGTACGCGACACCATCTCGTCGGTCATCACCGGTGCTGGCGAGTAGGCCCCCATGCCGCCTGTGTTTGGGCCGGTATCGCCATCGCCGACGCGTTTGTGGTCTTGCGCCGTAGCAAGAGGCAAAATCGACTTGCCGTCGCTCACGATGAAAAAGCTGGCTTCCTCACCATCGAGGAATTCTTCGATAACAACTGACGCCCCAGCGCTTCCAAATTTGCCGGCAAAACAGGCGTCAATGAAGTCAGCCGCTTCATCGTGAGACTGTGCAATCGCAACACCTTTACCCGCCGCCAAACCATCCGCCTTGATCACGATAGGAAGGTTATGGTCTGCAGCGTAAGCCTTGGCGTCTCCAGCACTTGAAAAGCTCTTGTATTGCGCCGTCGGAATATTCGCGGCATCGCAGAGCTCTTTTGTGAAGGCTTTCGACCCCTCGAGCTGTGCAGCTTCACGCCCCGGCCCAAAGCACGCAATCCCCTCTGCGCGCAGATCATCGCCGAGCCCGGCGACCAGCGGCGCTTCCGGCCCGACAACGACAAGCGCGATCGCATTGTCCTTGCAGAAACCAATGACTGCTGGGTGGTCTGAAACATCAATGGCAACACAATCTGCGACATCGGCAATGCCGGGGTTACCAGGCGCGCAGTAAAGTTTGGTGAGCTGCGGACTTGCCGCAATAGCCCACGCGAGGGCATGTTCGCGTCCGCCGCCGCCGATCAGAAGTACGTTCATTCGTCAGTTTTCCAAGGCTGAAACAGGTCAAGGCCACGGCGACGCCTAAATCACTGGGCCGCGATGGTGTATCATTGCCGGCTAAAGAAGCAAAACCGCAACGATTCGCGAACAGTGAGGCCTACCTATTCCACCTCAAACCGCAACGTCCCAGGCGACAGGTAACGCGCCCGAATACTCTGTCAGCGAACTCTCCGGCGCAATTAAGCGAACGCTGGAGCAGGGTTTTGACCACGTCCGCGTGCGTGGTGAGCTTGGCCGCATTTCGAAGCCTGCCTCCGGTCATGTTTACCTCGACCTGAAAGACGACCGCAGCGTTATTGCCGGTGTCATCTGGAAAGGCGTCGCTGGCCGTCTCCGCGTTAAGCCCGAACAGGGCATGGAGGTCATTGCCACCGGCCGCCTGACGACATTTCCCGGCCAAAGCAAATACCAGATCGTGATTGAAGCGCTGGAGCCTGCCGGTGTTGGCGCGCTCATGGCGCTCCTCGAAGAGCGCAAAAAGAAGCTGGGTGCTGAAGGCCTCTTTGACGAAGAGCGCAAGCAGGCACTGCCCTTCCTGCCGCGCGTCATCGGTATCGTCACAAGCCCCACCGGAGCCGTGATCCGGGACATGCTGCATGGGTTCGACGAGCGTTTTCCAGCTGAAGTCTACGTCTGGCCGGTGCGCGTTCAAGGCGAGACGTGCGCTGCCGAAGTCGCAGCGGCTATCCGTGGATTTAACGCCATCAAGCCCGGCGGCCCTATCCCGCGCCCCGATACGCTGATTGTCGCCCGCGGCGGCGGCAGCCTCGAAGACCTTTGGGGCTTCAACGAGGAAGCCGTGGTCCGCGCCGTTGCCGAAAGCTACTTACCCGTCATCTCTGCAGTCGGCCACGAAACCGACTGGACGTTGATCGATCTGGCGGCCGATGCGCGAGCCCCGACGCCGACCAAAGCGGCTGAATGGGCGGTACCCAAACATTCCGAGCTTTTGGAGCGCATCGCCCAGAGCCAGGGCCGTTTGTTCATTGCGATCAAGCGACGACTCGAAAGCTCGAAAGATCGTCTGTTAGCCGCCGCCCGCGGGCTACCGCGGCGCGATGCCCTCCTCGCCGAGCCCAGACAGCGTCTGGACCGCTGCGAGCATCGCCTCGCCCAAGCGTTGCAGGCCTTCACCAACAAGAGTCGTTTGCGATTGACGAAGGCTGGTGTCCGGCTTTCACCGGGGCTGTTGTCTACACGGATTGCGCGGAGCCGCGAGGCCTTGACCCGCTACGATAATCAATCCCGCCAAGCACTTATGAGGTCCACCAGCCGCCGCCGCGTCCGCCTTGAGAGCATTCTCGGCCGGCTGCGCATTTCGAGCGTGCAAAGCCGGGTTGACCGGGCTGGTGAGCGCTTGTCCGTTTTGGACGCCCGTCTCCATAAGGCGCACACAAACGGTCTCGCGTCGCATCGCCAGAAACTTGATGGACTTTCCCATCTGTTGCGAAGCTTGAGCTACCATGGCGTGCTCCAACGTGGATTTGCGCTTGTCCGCGACGATCAAGGCGCAACCATCCGCCGCGCAGAAGACGCCGCGGGCGCGAAAAGCGTTGAGATCGAATTCGCTGACGGTCGCATCAAGGCGCATCCGGTTGGAGAGGCAATACCGCCGCCCGGCCCATTAGCTAAGTCCGGTGCTCCACCGACCTCGACACCGCAAAAGCAGAACAAACAAAAGGAAATAGCGCTGTCGGGTGATGGTGAGTCCCGCCGCCCATCGCGCAAGCCACGCGATCCAGATCAAGGGTCATTGTTTTAACTGTCGACCAATTGGCGAAGCAGCCATATGGAATGTCGTTGATAGAATACCCAAATGGTTTGCAGCGGCTGGTTTGATCGAAAATTCCAAATTGAAAGTAGTTGTTAACGATTGTGTCAGATGCTGCGAAAGTCCCGGGACATTTGGGCGCTGGCGTTCATTGTTGACCGAACGCGCCTAAATGCGCGATCAAGAAAGTAACATTATAGTTCTGACTGTGCGGCGGAGTTTCGTTAGCATGGCGTTGAGTAGAGTTAGGAGTGCTGGATGAACCGCTTCGAGGCAATATTTGGTCTCAACGGAGAAGCCACGGTTCGTTACCTGGATGGTGAGTATCAAGTCATCTCCCCGGGCGAATTTGTGCGTTGTGCGGTGACGGGTAAGCCTATCCGGCTGGAAGATCTTCGCTATTGGAACGTCGAACACCAGGAAGCCTATGCAACTGTCGAGGCGTCCTACGAGCGTTTGCTTGCGCGCAGAAAACGCGCGGCGAGCCACTAATCGGGCCCGTACCCCGGTAACCGCCTCTAGAAACTACTCGGCCGCACTAACCAGATACCGTCCAAGCAGCTGGCTTTACCTCTGAAATCAGGGTTTCGAGGCGCGCGAGGTCTCGGGCATCCATGTCCAACGAGATCTCGAGCACAAGGCTGTGACGGGCCAGTGCCCCAATCTCACCTGCCGCCCCGGCAATCCGGGCGTAATCTTTAGCAGTCGTCACAAGCGTCGCCCGCGTTTCTGCGGCCCGCGCCAGCAGAAATGCTGCATCTTCTTCAGTAAAACCGTGGTGGTCTTTGAAAAAGACTTGCTCGACTAGTTCGCCGCCCAGACCTGTTATGAGATCGGTGAAACGCTGCGGGTTGCCAATCCCAGCATAAGCAACGAGACGCCGCCCGGAGATCGCAGCGGCTGACTGTTCTTCCGGCTTCACCGACGCAGCCAGCACAGGTCCGTGAAAAACCTGGCGCAACCACCTAAGAGTGGGGTTATCAGCCGGGCCGTTGACGACGATCGCATCGGCTAACTCGAATTGGAATTCAAGCGGAGCGCGAAGCGGTCCGGCTGGAATGACTTCTCCGTTGCCAAGGCCCCGAATACCGTCGACGACGGCTATCGTAAGTGATTTCGCGAGCTTTGGGTTTTGCAGCCCATCGTCCATGATTATGTGGCTCGCCGATAGTGTACGTTCTATAGCGCGAGCACCCTCAGCCCGGTTCCGCGCAACAAGCGTTGGGGCTGTCTGAGCCAAGAGCAGCGGCTCGTCACCGACACCTTTGGAATTGTCAGTTTCCAGATTGACCCAATGCGGTCCGTTGGTGTTGCCAGAATAGCCACGTGTCAGAAACACCGGCCGCGCCCCTTGCGCGACGAGCGTCTTGGAGATGAGCAAAGACAGTGGTGTTTTGCCGGTTCCGCCAGCAGTGAAGTTACCGACACAGATCACTGGCAGCGAACTCATATGCGGATCTGATTTCGCAAACCGCCGTTGCACCGCCCACGCATAGACACGCGAAACCGGTCGCAGCATCCGTATTCTTCGGTCATCTTGCTGCGCCCCATACCACCAGGAAGGTTCCTCAAGAGGCACGATCGAGTTCCTTTTCGGCGGTTTCCCGCGGTGGCAAACGGTTAAGTAAAGCGGTAACGGTCAGGTCCAGCGCGCCAGCCATCTTATCTACGGCCCGCACACCTTTCGCCCGAAGGTCTTCCAAGCGCCCCTCGTCGGCGAGCAGTTCTATAACGTTTTGAGCAAGCTCTTCAGACGACTTCACGACACCGATGGCACCATTGGACTTCAGCCCTTCATAGACATCGACAAAGTTCGTGCAGCTTGGCCCCGTAAGCACAACTGACCCGTGACGGATCGCTTCAATCGGATTCTGCCCACCCTTGTCGACTAGTGAGCCGCCCAACAGTGCAATCGGGCAAAGCGCATAGAATGTTCCCATCTCACCGATCGTGTCGGCCACATAGACCTCGCTCGCGCGATCCGGCAGCTCATTCAAGGAGCGCTGGGTGACTCGCAAACCTTTGGATTTGAGCATCTCCGCAATCGCCGTACCGCGTTCTGGATGCCGCGGCGCGATGATCGTCAAAAAGCCCTCAAATCGGCTCGAAATCAGACGGTGGGCATCGGCAATAATCTCGTCCTCACCGGGGTGTGTGCTCGCTGCGATATAGCCGCGCCGCCCTTCGACGGCTTGCACGAGTTTATCGAAAGCCTGCATGTCGATTGGCAGTGGAGGAGCGTCGATCTTCAGATTGCCGGCAACCTCGACATGACGTGCGCCTAATTCTTTGAACCATCGGGCAAACCTTGCGTTCTGCGACAGCACAAGGTCAAACCGGTTAAACAGCGGTGCCGATAGTCCGGGCCGCTTCCGCCAACGATGGTAACTGCGTTTCGACATTCGCGCATTGATAAGTACCAGCGGAATGTTTGCAGCAGACGTCTCTAGAATAAGATTCGGCCAGACTTCAGATTCCGTGAAGACCGCAGCATCAGGTTGCCAGTGTCCGACAAACCGCTTGGCGAACCCCGGAGCATCGAGCGGGACAAACTGATGTATCGCCGTGTCGCCAAGGCGCTCTTGAGCCATCCGCGCGGAGGTTCGTGTTCCGGTTGTCAACAAGAAGGAAAGATCCGGGCGTCGCGCCTTCATCCCCTCGATAACAGGGAGAATGGCGTTGGTCTCACCGACACTTGCCGCGTGGAACCAGACAAGCTGACCTTCCGGCCGGGCAATTTCCGATCGTCCGTAGCGCTCGCCACGTCGCTCGCGCACTTCCTTCCCTTGCCGTTCACGGTACGCAAGAACCGCCGGCGCGGCGGCCTGCACCAACCTTGTAGCCCCCCGATAAAGCTTCAAGCCTGCACCGACAGGCAATGGAGGCAGATGGCCCGCACGCGCGCCGGGCGGCGTTGCTGCGGTGGCATCCGTACCCGCCAGCTCGTAGGCCCGCATCGTGATGCTGTTGAGTTGGTTTTCCAGCTGCTGCCGCAAAGCTTCCAACTGTTCGGGCGAGGCATCTCTGGGGACGTGGATAGCGTCGCCCATCGTGAACACGAGCTTTGAGTACGGCAGGTTGAGTGTCAGCCGGCTCCACGTCTTGAACGCATGATAGCGCGATGTGGCTGCCGCAATCGGTAATATCGGGCGTCCGGATAACCGAGCGAGCGTAATAATACCCTCACCGGCTTTGCGAGCGGGCCCCGGGGGCACATCGGCGGTCACAACAACGCTGGAACCGGCTTTCAGCGTTGTCATTGAGGCTTTCAGAGCATAAGCGCCACCGCGGTCTTTCTTGCGATCACCAGCACCAGCACCGCGGATCAAGTCAACGCCGATCCGCCGCATTGCCTCGCCGATCAGCTCCGCGTCACCATGACGGGCAACCATCGCTGAAAACTTGAGCCCTTCTGGCCGCGAACATGCCAGCATCATGAACTGGCCGTGCCAACACGCACAGATTGCAGGCTGCTCCGCTATGAAGCGCTGCTGCATGTCCGGCGGATCGAATTGGCGTGAACTGGTCCGGTCGACGAAGCCGATCAGGCGCGCGAGGTTAGCGCCGCCAAACAGCGCCAATTTCGATTTCATGTCGCGTGAAAGCGCCATCAACGGGCCCATCTCGATGAAAAGCACTGCTCGAATGCGGACGATGCGGCGCCGCAAAGCTCAAAAAAAGAACAAAACGAGATTGACGCCAACGCAACAGACCGACGATTAAACCTGTGGCGAGGACCATTCGACAACAAGTCAGCCGCCAGAGACCCTTCAGCCGTGACCTGATCTGAGTGTTGCAAAAACTTCAAGCCCCTTGCCGCCTATGCTTATACCGCATAATACCGGTCGATTAGCAATGTGCGACACAACCATGTAGGGTGCGCGCGCTTTGCCAACAGTAATTCGTGCCAAGTGCCTTGCGGATACTGGCGAAAACTCCGCCGTTTCCCACATGCACGAAAGGTGTACGGACTGTGACGAATGAGCATCGGCATTCGGCACGAAGGCATAGTATGAATCATGGCGTAATTGCGTTGAATGAGTATTGAACTCTGACCGAGCCGCTCGGTTGTGTGGCGCCCAATTCGATTGGCGGGTGATGGCGGGAACAGCCAAGAGATATAAGCGTGCAGTCAAGCGCGTCAGCATGGCTTGGCGCACCGGCCTGATAGAGCACAGCCCGCAGTGGATGCGGCGCGTGTTCGGGCCTACGGCTGCCTATCTCGACATGCTGCTCATGGATCACGGCATATTCCGTGTGTTTTATCTCAATAAGTATCGCCTCGACAGCGATGCCTGGCGCAGCGCTCAGCCTGCTCCACATCAGCTTCGCACCGTGAAACGGGCGGGAGTAAAGACAATCGTGAACCTGCGCGGCGAGCGTGCGTGCGGTAGCTACTGGCTTGAAAAACGCCAATGCGAAAAGCTGGGACTCGAGTTCATCGATTTTCAGATTAGATCCCGCGCTGCCCCAACGGTTGAAGAATTCCGCCGCACGAAAGAGCTGTTCGAGCGTCTCGAATATCCCATGCTGATGCACTGCAAGTCGGGGGCCGATCGTGCGGGCTTGATGAGCGTACTCTACCGACATTTCAAGCAAGGTTGGCCGATTGCGAAGGCCAAGCAGGAGCTCTCATTCAAGTACGGGCACATCCGCCAGGCGGACACCGGTATCTTAGACGCCGTGTTTGAGCGCTATTTGGCTGAAACCCATGAGTTTCCAATGGACTTCATGGAATGGGTCGAGACGAGATACGATCCTGAGGATATTACCCAGGAATTTAAATCGAGCGGTATGGCCAACCGCTTCGTTGATCTGGTGCTGCAAAGGGAATAGCCCACAACTTTAAGAGGCGTCTGCTTCTGATGGGGGCCGCGCTTCGAAGTCCCCGACCAACTGCGCGCCCGCAAGTTGCGCATAAGCACCGTCGCGCGCCATCAACTGGGCATGCGTTCCGGTCTCGACAAGCCGTCCATCTTCCATAACGCAAATAAGATCGGCGTTTTGAACGGTCGAGAGGCGATGCGCGATCACGAGGGTCGTGCGGTTGACTGTGAACTTGGCCAAAGCTTCCTGAACGAGCTGCTCGGACTGCGTATCAAGCGCGCTGGTTGCTTCATCCAAAAGCAGAATCGGGGCGTCTTTCAAAATTGCCCGCGCCAAAGCCAGACGCTGCCGTTGCCCGCCAGAAAGACGTAGCCCGCTGGCTCCGATCTGCGTGTCATAGCCATCGGGTTGTTCAAGAATGAAGTCATGCGCCGCCGCGGCTTTGGCAGCTGCCAGGATTTCCTCTTCGCTGGCATCGAGCCGCCCGAGCGCTATGTTGGCCCGGATCGTGTCGTCGAACATCGTGACGTCCTGGCTGACCAGCGCTATGGAATTCCGCAGCGACGCAAGTTCCACATCACGGATGTCCTGTCCATCGATCAGGATTTCCCCTGCGGTCACGTCAAACAAACGCGGAACCAAGTTGATGATCGTCGATTTGCCCGCTCCTGAACGCCCGACAAGCGCGACCGAAGTACCTCCCGTTACTGAGAGCGTGAAATCGCGAACGGCCTCTTTGTCTGCTGATCGCTCATAGCCGAACGAGACATTTTCGAAACGGATAGCTCCATTTTGAATGGCGAGCGGTTTGGCACCCGGCCGGTCAACAACCTTCGGTGCTTCATCCAGGAGGCCATAAAGGCTCTCGGCTGCCGCTAATCCCTCTTGGATCTTACCCGTCAGATTGCCAAGCGCCCGGATCGGTTGGGCTGCCATCAAGAGCGCCGTCACGAAACCCATAAAGTCGCCCACCGTCGAGGTGCCGTTGGCGATCCGCCAATAGGCAAACGCGATGACACCCGCAACGGCTAACCCACCAAGCGCTTCAAGCATGGGGTCGAGTTTCGCCCGGCTCCGCACGGCCTTCATTTTAAGGCGGAATACTTCTTCAAAGCTGCCGTGGACCCGTTGCGACGCATAGTTCTCAAGCCGGAATGTCTTGATCAAGCGGGTGCCGCTCAAATTCTCCGACAAAAGCGAAGTCATATCGCCAAGTTGGTTCTGCGTTCGCTTTGCGACCTTGCGCAACCGCTCAGAGATCATCGCGATCGGCAAGGCGGCGATGGGGTATACTCCGAGAACAAAAAGCGACATCACCGGGTCTAGGTAGATCATCGACCCAACAAGCGCGATCACCATCAAGGTATCGCGTACGGCGGTATTGAGACTGGCCTGAACGGCCTGCTGAACGAAGTTGATGTCGTTGGTCAGGCGCGACAACAAGCGGCCCGGCGTTTCACGTGTCAGCCTTGCAAAATCCGCGTTGATGAGATGAGCAAATGCAACCTTCTGCATATCCGTGCTCATCCGCATGACGATGCGCTGTGTTGCTACCGTCTGCAGGTAGAGAAAGATGCTGCGCAGCATCGTGATGCCGACGATGGCGCCCAGAACGATGAAGAGATAGTCGCCATCGTTCTGCATCAACGTATCGAACGACACCTTGATGATCATCGGATAGCCGCCGGTCACGGCCGCAAGGCACGCCATCAACACAAACGCAGTCAGCAACTGTTGCCAGCGTGGAAACACCCAGTCCCCAAGAAACCGCCACAGCAGTTCCCTTGAAGCCTTATCAAATGCCGATTTTTTCGCAGCCCGCTTTTTACGGCCGTTCGTAGCCGCCTGTGTGGCCGCACGCTCCTCTGCGTCCGCGTTACCGCCACTGGGCTTTGGGTGATTGTTCAAGTTGGCAGTCTTTGTTCTGATTGAGGATTATGGGCGTGACCAATGCTTTGCGTGGGCCGCATCCATAAAGGAGTCAACCGATCAAAGCGCAGAATCTGCACAACTTTTGTCCAAAAAACCACTGACCCAATGCAGGGCCGCTCGCAAGTCCGATGGCACTAGCGGCCGGTGGGCCTTACTCGTCGTCCTCATCCGGCTCCAACAGCCGATGCATGTGGACCACGAAGTAGCGCATTTGGGCGTTGTCGACGGTGCGCTGGGCAGCTGATTTCCAAGCGACATGCGCTTCGGCGTAACTGGGATAGATTCCGATGATATCTAGGTTTTTGGGGTCCTTGAACTGGACCTCTTTGAGATCGTCTAACTCGCCACCAAAGACGAGATGAAGAAGTTGAGTGCCGGTTGTTTTGACTTCGTGGCTCATGCCGTAGACCTCTCCTGTTGTCCGAAGAATGTGTCTTTTGCACTGCCGAAGCTGCAAGCTGAGCAGGCGCGATGCAAGCCATAACCCACCGTCTTGCGAATTTCGCCTGGAAAAACCTGAAAAACGTGTCTTTCGCTCCAGAATGGAGCAGCGATAAGGGGACTAGGGCAAGTTTACTTAACCGTCAGACAAGCGATTATCTGTTATCTTAGGGGATCGGTCGCAGAAGACGACCGTCCAAACAAGTCGACAGGCTGGCGCTAGCGGCGGCATGGAAAGGGCGCCCCTCTTTCCGTGCCGCATGCCATTTGGTCGGTTGAATTTGTTGGCGATTAGAGAATTGGCAGCCGGCTCTGCACAAAAACAGCATCCAGAACGAGTCCGGCAAGCAATATCCAGCCCACAAATCTGTTCGACTTGAATCTCGCCAAACAGTTGTCCGCATCGTTGATGTCGAGCGTCTGGTCCTGCCAAACGAAATGCCCGGCAACCGCCAGCACCGAAATGTAGGTGAAAAACGGCGCCGGTATGAGAATTGCCGCGCCCGCGAAGCAAATCACGCTCGCCATGTAAAGCCCGACAAGCCACTGTTGGGTCGCGTCTCCGAACCGGATCGCAGTCGATTTCAGGCCAAGCGAGAGATCATCCTCCTTGTCCTGGTGCGCATAGATCGTGTCATAGGCAACCGTCCAGGCCACGCAGCCCAGATAAAGCAGGATGGGCGCCACCGATAAGCTTCCGTGCACGGCAGACCATCCCACCAGCGCGCCCCAGTTGAACGTCAACCCCAATACAACCTGAGGCCAGTAGGTGTAGCGTTTCATGAACGGATAGACGGCAACAAGTGCCAGCGAAGCAATGGCGAGCCAGATCGTGAACCGGTTGAATTGCACGAGTACCGCAAGCCCGACGAGCGACAGCGCCACTACGAATACCAATGCCGATTTCGGGCTCACCTGCCCCGAGGGTATCGGCCGTGATTTCGTTCGTGCCACCTGGGCATCGTAATCCCTGTCGACATAGTCATTGAACGCGCAGCCCGCCCCACGCATGACGAACGAACCGATAGCAAACAGAAGGGCAAACCACAGCGCCTGGCTCAAGCTGAAGCGGGCGTTAACCGTCTCAAGGGCGTGGCCGTGAGCAATCAACGCGAGGCATAACGACCACCAACACGGAAACAGCAAAAGCCACACCCCAATCGGTCGGTCCGCCCGAGCGAGCCGTAAGTAGGGCCGCAATTGACGGGGCGCATAGGTATCAACCCAGTTGCCAGACGCGGCATCAGCAACGGTGTTGTCCTGGGATTGAGGATCGCTTGGATTGGGAGGGGCAGAAGTTGAGGTCATTCGCCAGTTATCTCACCTTCGCCGACAAAGCAAACACCAGCGGTTTGCAAAACGCTCTGTCCGGGATAACACGTGATACATGCCGGTTCATGATTTCAACGCAGAGCGCCTTTTTGTCGACGCCGATCTTGCTGCGGACGCATGTGTTGCCTGTTCGAGCGAGCAAGCCAACTACCTTCTCAATGTCTTAAGGCTCAAAGCAGGCGACGAGATCCTCGTTTTTAACGGTCGCGATGGCGAGTGGGTAGCCGTCCTGGAGGATGTCGGTAAGCGCCGTTGCAGCCTTAGACCCCGCAGGCAAACTCGCCCTCAGCAGGCGGGCCAAGAGCTGATCTACCTTTTCGCGCCGCTAAAGCGGGCGCGCTTAGATTACATGGTGCAAAAGGCAGTCGAGATGGGGGCCTCTAAGCTACAGCCGGTCTTTACGCGCCGAACCCAGGCTGCACGCGTTAACCTGGACCGTATGCAGGTCAACGCCATCGAGGCTGCCGAGCAGTGCGGAATTTTGCATCTGGCTGAGATCTCAGAGCCGATACAGTTCGAGAAGCTGATCGACAACTGGGATCGGGCCGTACCGATCATTTTTTGCGATGAATTGGCGGCAGGTCAGACCGATCCAATTTCGTTGTTAGCCAAGGTCCGTAAGGGTCCGCTTGCTATCTTCATCGGTCCGGAGGGTGGCTTTGACCCAGAGGAACGTGAACGGCTACTAGTACAACCTTTTACCGTCCCCATCCCGCTCGGCCCACGGATCATGCGCGCCGATACCGCGGCTGTGGCGGCTCTAGCGCTCGTCAATGCAGTCCTCGGAGACTGGACAGAGCCTGCTGAGTGAAACTACGCAATGCAGACTCACCCTTAAGATAGCCCACCGGGGAGGCCACAGCAGCGCCCCGCCCGAGTGTCGAAATATAAAGCGTCTTTAAACTCAGCCGTCGACCGCTGCCGGCTTTTTTACCGGCTTGCGTTTCACAGGCCGTCTCAAGAACTCGGGGATCTGGTCAACACCGCCAAAGGCTTTACTGCCAGCATCGGACGACTCCGAAGTCTGTGCCTTTTCCCCGCGACGACGTCGTTGCTTGGGCGCAGAGGTTGGCTCGCCGCTACTGCTTGCTGGCTCACCGCCAATCACTGGCTGCGGTGCTCCAGGCTGCGCGACGTCCATGGCTCCACCGGAAGTTTCTTCCCGCATGCGGCGAGCCCGGCTTGGCCGTGGCGCAATTTCCTCGCCCTGGCCATCTACTGATTCCGACCGGCGGCTGCGGCGCTTGCGTTCGCCTGACCGGGTCTCATCACCTGACTTGCGAGATCTCCTTGAATTGCTCTCACCCCGCGAGTCCGAACGAGAACGCCGCCGCTTCTTGGATTTGGAATCCTCAATGTCTTGAGCTGATGGCGCTTCACCGATCCACGTCGTTTCGTCGCCCGTGATGTCCTCGATCTGCTTCAAGAGCTTCAGATCTTCAAACGTCACGAGAGAAATCGCAGCACCCTCACGACCGGCACGGCCAGTCCGCCCAATGCGGTGGACGTAATCGTCCGATTGCCATGGCAGGTCGAAGTTAAAGACGTGGCTCACGTCGGGAATATCGAGCCCCCGGGCCGCAACGTCACTTGCAGCTAGGAAAGTAATCTCACCGGAACGGAACCGGTCGAGCGTCTCCATGCGTGCTTTCTGATCCATATCTCCATGAAGTGCACCAGCGTTGAAGCCATGCTTCGTGAGCGATTTGAGAAGAATGGCGACGTCGCGCTTGCGGTTGCAGAAAACGATGGCGTTGCGAACTTCTTCGGCACGCATCAACGTACGCAGGTCTTCGCGTTTGGCCCAGTCTTCGCCGCTCTCACAATAATGGAACCGTTGCGTAATCGTCTGAGCGGTAGAGGCTGGTTTTGCGACTTCAATACGCTCCGGCGATCTCATGAATTGATCAACCAGCCGCGTGATTTCCGGAGGCATGGTTGCCGAGAAGAACAGCGTCTGGCGCTGCGGTGGCAGTAACTTGCAAATCTTCTCAATGTCCGGGATGAAGCCCATGTCGAGCATGCGGTCAGCTTCGTCGATCACAAGGATTTCGACACCCATCAGCATGACGCGGCCACGTTGGAAATGGTCGATGAGCCGGCCTGGCGTTGCGATAAGTACATCAACACCGCGATCAAGCTTCTTGGTCTGCTCATCAATCGAGACGCCACCGATCAGGAGCGCCAGCGACAGTTTGTGATTGATGCCGTACTTTTCAAAACTCTGAGCGACTTGGGCTGCCAGCTCGCGGGTCGGCGCTAGGATCAGGCTCCGCGGCATGCGCGCTCTGGCCCGCCCCGTCTCAAGCCGCGAGATCATCGGAAGCGTGAAAGAGGCCGTCTTGCCAGTACCTGTCTGTGCAATGCCGAGCACATCACGCCCAGTCATGGCAACAGGAATAGCCTGCTCTTGAATTGGTGTCGGATGGGTGTAGCCGGCTGTATCAACAGCAGCCGCAACTTTTGAACTGAGCCCGAGCTCAGCAAATGTCTTTGTCGTCAATATTTATCCACTCCCGTCACAGGATGAAGCCCGCGCGGGTTCCTTGCGCGGATCGGTCGGTCATATGCGCGGGGACGGAGTGCTCGCGTTTTAACAAGGACGTTCGGCGTCCGAAGCGAAAACGATAGAATCGTCAACCACTGCGCATGAGCAATTTCCGCATCGCACACTAACTGTGGTTCTGCAAGTAATTCCGAGCGCTTACGACGAAATGTCCTGTGGTTCTTGTAGCAAAACCGACATCTACACCGGCACAAACATGAACAACCAACAGATTTGCCTGCAAAATTGAGCGTATTTACCAACTTGAGCCGAGAAGTTTTGCGATCTCCGATTGCAAAACCAGAGATTTCATCTCGATTCTAGCGGGTCGATAACAGATTTTGATCGCTCCCGTTTCCAAACTGCAACAATGGCAGCTTTTCTGAATCGAAATTGCTTAATTCGAGGCGATCTCATTAGACATCGGTCGCATAATCAAATGTCGCGTGAATAGAATTCGAATACGAAAGTCTGATTTTCGTCGAGAATCCGGGCTTGGCGAGTGCATCCGCTCACGAACTCGAACACCTTCGAACACACTTAAATCATTTTGTAAGGCTGACAGCATATTATATTAAGAACAATAACTGTTTTCTGGTTTTGAGATAGCTGGGAGACAGTATTTGGATCGCATCCAGGCGATGTTGGCTGGACCCAAAGACAAGTTTTGCTGTGTTGGGCGCCCAACAGGACCATGCGATGGCTACAGGGCCTGTAGCTTTTGTTGTCGAAGAACTTGAGATCTGAAGGCTGCGAGATGAGCATTGAGGCAATTGCTCCAACGAGTCAGGAACGCCAAGCTTCAATCCGGAATGCTGAAGCAGGTACCTCCAAAGCTGATACGATAAAAGCTTTGAAGGCCCGCGATAATACGACCAACATCGTCTATATCGCGCAGGTCTATTTGATCATGCTGGCGACAATTGTCGGGACGCTGTGGAGCTATTCTGCAGTTGCGGCGGCTGGTTATGGTTGGTGGTGGAATATCCCAGCCACGTTCGCAGCGATCCTGATTATCGGCGCCTCCCAACACCAATTGGGCGGGATCATCCACGAAGGCACGCACTACATCCTGTTCAGTGACCGAAAGCTCAATGAACTTGTATCAGACTGGCTGGCCGCGTTCCCAATCTACACCTCAACCTACGCCTTCCGCCTACATCACCTGTCACATCATCAGTTCGTCAACGATCCCAAGCGCGATCCAAACTTCGATCAAGCGCATGAGTCCGGCCACTGGCTCGACTTCCCCATCGCTCATATCGATTTTCTGATCGAAATTGGTAAACAGCTTAACCCTGTCCGCTTGGTGAAATACATCGCAGCGCGCGCCAAGTATTCGGCCATCGGTGTCAACACAAACCCATATGCAAACCCAGATAAGCAAGGCTGGCCCTGGGCCGTGCGCTGGGGTGTGTTGTTTATGACCATGGTGCCAGCGGTCAGCGTGACACTGCTGTCGATCGGCGCATTGGGTTACGTCGAGCGTTGGATCACCTCAGGGCTTGCGATGGCGTTTCTCATCGGGTCGTACGGCGCACTCGTGGTCTACTACCGCACCATTCCCGAAGATGCTTTTGCACAAAGCCGTATTAATCCGGTGATCTCGCACAGAGCGACCACGATTAACCGCATCACCTTCATGGCGCTGCTCTATGGCGGATTGACCGTCACCGAGTATTACACCCAGGCCCCAACCTGGGGGTACTTCGGCCTCCTTTGGATCCTGCCGCTCTTCTCAACATTCCCGCTGTTTATGGTACTGCGCGAATGGATCCAGCACGGCAACGCCGACCGTGGCCGTTACACCAACTCGCGGATCTTCATCGTCAACCCGTTCCTGCGCTACGCGGTGTTCCCGTTCGGCATGGACTATCACCTGCCGCACCACATCAACGCTTCGGTTCCGCATTACCGCCTTAAGGACCTTCACAGCTTCCTGATGCAGCGCGACGAGAAGTATGCGGCGCAGGCCCTCGTCGTCGAAGGCTGGAAACAGAACAACAAGCACGATGTACCCGGAATCGTCGACGTTCTTGGGCCGACCTACACGCCAAGCGGCAACAAGGTCCACGTCGATGACGAAACGCTCACCTATGCCGACGTTAACGACGAAGCAGCGATCGCCGCACATAACGCAGCATCCCGCGCCGAGGACCCAGGCAACGAAGCGGCAAAAGCCAGCTGAATATCGGGTCGTGTGCTGCGCCTTGTGACGTTCGCATAGTACGTAGCGAGAAGCGCCTCGCCGCCTTTTGCAGCAGCGGGGCGTGACATTCAAAGCTGTTGCGATCAGCAGGACCTAACAAGGTGGCATAACTCGGCCCAGACGCGCCGGGCCTAGAGCAAGAATAATCCGTCAGAAAACTGCACCAGTTCGATATCGACCAGGATATCTACGCCGTTCTCCCCGGTTCGATCGGTCACACGGTGGGCACCGCCGGCAATTTCACGGATGACGTACTGCGTCGAAGCTCCTGAGAAAACAGCGATGTCCCGACCGGCGTCTCCATCGAGGCGATCGTTACCCTGGTTGCCATAGAGCTTGTCGTTGCCAGCCCCACCGAAGAGGCGGTCGTTGCCTAACTCACCAACAAGCAGGTCATGGCCGGCTCCTCCAACCAGCTTGTCGTTAGACGCGCCTCCGTAAAGTCGGTCGTTGCCCGCCTGGCCGACCAGAACGTCGTTGCCGTCTTGCCCAAACAGGAGATCGTTACCATCGCCGCCGACCAGAACATCTTTATCGGTGCCGCCAAGAAGCCTATCGGCCCCAGTTCCGCCATCGAGACGATCCCGACCGTTGCCACCGCTCAGATAGTCGTTACCGCCTTCGCCAAAAAGCCGGTCGATCCCGTCTCCGCCGAAGAGACGGTCATTGTCGGCACCCCCGTACAGCCAGTCAAAGCCGTCATCGCCAAAAATCGAATCTGCACCAAAGTTACCTCGCACGACATCGTTACCCTGATCGGCGCGGTAGGTGTCGTTGCCGGCCAGCAGATCGATGTCATCATCGCCAATCGTGCCAAATAGAATGTCAGCGTCAGCTGTTGGCATATTGGGATCGACGGGCGGGGCCGGATCAACCGGGTCCGCCGGCGGGTCTGGGTCCACGGGATCAGGATCAGCTGGCGGATCGGGGTCGACTGGAGGCGTTGATCCACCAAGGGCGATCGTATCGCCGCTACCGTCAAAACGCAGGAACTCCGCGCCGCGCACGGTGTCCCGGCCTTCGTTGAGCCCATCGGACGAATTGCGGTCAGTTACGGTGTAGGAACCATCGCCATTGTCAACGACGGTGAAGTCGCTCTGGCGTCCGGCATACGCGACCGTGTCGGTGCCCGTTCCACCCTCAATAATGTCGTTCCCGGCAAAACCATAAATGGTGTCATTACCGCCCGCGCCATCCAACTCGTTGCTACCGCGGTTGCCTTTCAAGATATTGGCCGTCGCCGTGCCGGTCCCATCAAGTGCTGCAACACCTAACAACGTGAGGTCGCGCGCACCGTCGCCAAGCGTCGTATCCGCAGATGACAGGATCTTGTTGCGCCCGACCAGGTCGACCTTTGCGTTGGCTGCACCAGCTTCGACGAAGACGCGTACAGGCGTCGCAAGGGTGCCACCGGAGAACGTCACGGTATGCGTCCCCGCATTAACGGCGACCTTGTAGCCACCTGCGGTTTCAGTCACGTCGGCGCCCTGTCCAGCGACCTGCACGCGGATCCCTGACACGGCTTCGCCAATGTCGTAGAATTCATCGTTGTCACGATCAACAATGGCTACGCCAGTGACAAAAAACTTGCTGCCGGATCGCGCGAAGTTCTCGGTGACAATGGCCGCGTTGTAACCGCTGAAGTTACCGGTTAACTCGCCGATGCCGACTTCGCGGAAGCCGTCGTTCAAGATGTTGAGACGGTGGCCGGCGCTCTTGAAAAGATTGTCGTGGAGACGTTGCGTATAAGCCGCCACGTTGAGCGAGCCGGTGGTGCCAGCCCAGGCGATGTTCTCACCTGTGGACCAGCTTCCTGATAGGTTATAGCCCGCTGCCTGCATGCGCGCCGTTGGCGAACTGCCACCTGAGCCGGTATGCGAGAACGTGTCGGTGTTGAGCATCCACAGGCTGTGCGCACGCGCGGCATCAACGAGATCCTCGTTGCCAGCAAGGACCTGCTTGGCTGAAGTCGAAATCGACCCGCCAGAGATGTTGTCGTTGAGCCCAATGCCAAGACGTGCGGCCTCGGCGGACGGATCAAGGCGAGCTCGGTTGATGAGCTCAAGGATCAGTTGCTCGTAGGCTGAATTCGTCGCCATACTCGTTCCTTCTACCGTCCCCTTATCATCGGTCCGAACGTCCAGGCCGTATTACCCGAACACAAACCGCCGCTCCTTTTGGATGCCGATTGAACCGATTGCTACGTCGTTAGATGACGCAGCGCACAAATGTCGCGGCATCTGCAACTAGTGGGACGCTAGCAATTACAACATGGCAGAAATGGGAGGTCTCGAAGGATCACTTGTCGCGGTTTTTGAATTGTGTCTGAGGTTTCTAAATTGAAACAATCTCAGCGGTTTATGGCCTGAAGATATGAACATCTAAACCAAAACCGAGTGAACTCTTCGCGGCAACCTAAAGTCGCGCGACCAAACCGGAAGAGCCAAATTTGGAAAAGTCGGAGAGCCCGGCGGGCTGATCAAAAACAGCCCGCGCGCGCTTGCGATCACAGAATGAAGTCATCGTGCAACAGGCTGCGCTCGCCGAAAACGTCAATTTGCATATCAGCGCGACCATCACCATTGACGTCGGCTTCAACGCGCACAAAGCGAGCAAACTGCTCAAAGCGAAGCTCACCGGCTGTGCGAGTGAAGCTATCGCTACCTATGAAAGCAAACCGCTGATCGCCGGCTATACGCGTGCTGGCATCGATCATCGATACGTTGATGCGATCTTCACCGGATGTGAAGTCATAAATGCGGTCCCGCACAGCACCGTTCGATTCCCGCACCGAGCTGTACTCAAAGCGGTCTCTTCCCGCGCCGCCGATGAGGAAATCACGGCCCAGACCGCCGGTGATCCAGTCATTTCCAGCTTCTCCAAACAGCTTGTCATTACCGCGTTCGCCATTTAGGAGGTCGTTGCCAGCCCCTCCTTTGAGAAGGTCGTTGTTCCTCCCACCGTACATAAAATCGCGGCCATTTATCCCGAACAACCGGTCGTTCCCATTCTGGCCGTAAATGGTATCGTTGCCATCGCGACCGATGAGAAGATCGTTGTCGTGTCCACCGAGCAGCCGATCATGACCAGCTCCGCCGTCGATCCGATCTGCACCGCTCCTGCCATTGATCTCGTTGGACCGAGCATCTCCGGTAAGAATGTCTCGGAAGTAGGAGCCATGGAGGTTCTCAATAGAGTTTAGAGTGATCGTGTCACCATCTGCGTCACCGCCGTGAAATGAGCCCGTTAGCAGGTTTGCTGTTACGCCGACCGTCGAAGATGCGTAGTACAGAGTATCAACTCCAGAGCCGCCATCGAACTTGTCGGCTCCTGCGCCGCCAAACAACGCGTCATCACCCCCGTCGCCAATAATCTCGTCGTCACCGTTGCCGCCACTGAGATAGTTTTTTCCGCTACCGCCAAGCAGCCGATCGTTGCCATCGCCGCCGAAGAGCGAGTCGTTGCTATCGCCGGCGACGATCGTATCGTTGCCATCCTCGCCCCAAAGCAAGTTTCGTTGGTAGTCTTTGATGACCGAGGCGGCGTCATCGTGGTTGCCGAAAATCATGTCGTCGCCATCGCCGCCACGAATTCTGTCGCCACCAAGTCCGCCGACAAGCGTATCGTTTCCACCCTCTCCGTACAGGTAGTCGGTGGAACCGTTACCTTCCAGGCGGTTGTCGAGTTCATTGCCAGTCAATCGGTCAGTAGCGTCCCCGCCTTTCGCGTTTTCTATCTCTACGCCAAATGCGATCCCAATATTGTTCTTGAGCCCACCGACGCTGGAATAAGTCCCTTCTTTGAGGGAGATCGTTGATTGGTAAGTGTTCCCAGGAGTGTTGTACCCAGAGAAGTCAAGCGTATCCTCGCCGCCGGCGTCCCAGATGGTGAAGATTGGTGCTACCGACGAAGAGCTAGGGTCAAACAAGCCGCCGAAACCATAAACGTCGTCGCCCGTACGGGTCGTCGTGTCCGCTCCATAGATAGTTTGGATCGCCGCGATATCGTGGATCATTGGGGTCTGCGGCAGCCAATACTGAGAGGCGTGATAAAAGTCCGTATCACTGCCGTCTGCTTCACCAGCGAAGTAAGACATAACGGTGTAGCGAATTGTGTCTTGGCTATAGACCGCGTCATTCGCGTAAGTGACACCAGCGCCGTTGTAAGGTCCGGGATGATCTAACCCGAGTGTGTGTCCAATCTCATGGATGAGAGTGAAGAAACTATAGTCGCCGGTCTGGAAACTACCGGCGGACGAATAGCCCGATCCATCTAGATCAATTGTGATTGAAGCTTCAAGAAATGCGCCTGTTGAATTCCCAAAATCGAGATAACTGTAGGAAGCACGCCCAGCAAATGTCGGACTTTGCAACCAATGGGGATCGTAGAAATCCATAGATATGTTACTGGGGCCGGCTGTCTCGACGAGGTCAATCGCGATAATCTCGTCCCAACGTTCGAATGCAAGCCGCACGGTAGCTTGGTCGGCTGTGCTTAACGACGTGAAGCTACTGTCAAATAGAGCGTCGATCGTCTCCACCTGATCGATCGAGTATGTAACGGTATTCCCATACCACTTAATACCGCTGTCCAATTGGTCGATGATTTGGTCCAACGAATAGGTCGGTTTCGCCACGACATTCCCCATTGTGCAAAAAATTCAAATACCGATTACGTCAACTGCCGAAGTAACCTTTGCCCTCAAAACACAGCAGGCCTAGCCACAACAACAAAAGTGCCCAACGTCCCAAAACGATTGAAACTAGACCATGTTCCGCGCACGGAAAATATGCCCCAAACGTCTACGCACTAGGGCGCAGTCGAATAACAGAGTCTAGAGCGCGTGAGGGAATGAGATCTGAGACGTAATCGCGAAGACACATGATCTCTGAAGGCAATAACGGTGGTCTCGTGCGAGTGCTTGGTGATTTGACGTTCCCGCTCAAACCCTTATGCAGGCCCACTGATTTCAATCAGTTGAGGTGATGAGGCATAAAGCCTCAACCCTTATGCACAGGTGCCACGAGGAGCGTTGGTCTATCCACAAAATTGGGCAGCGGTATCAAACATCCAGATCCGTCGCGAATGCGGCGTTTTCCTGGATGAAACGGAAGCGTGCTTCGGGCTTTGAACCCATCAGAGCATTCACCGCGCTTGTAACCTCGGTGCGATCCTCATCATCGATTTCGACACGCAAAAGAATACGCGTGTCAGGGTTCATTGTCGTCTCTTTGAGTTGCGCAGCGCTCATCTCACCAAGACCCTTAAAGCGGCTGACTTCGATCTTGGCATTGGCCTTGAATTCGCTCTTGGTGAGTTCCTCACGATGGGCTTCATCGCGCGCGTAAACCGACTTCGCGCCATGGGTGAGTTTGTACAGCGGCGGCACCGCGAGATAGAGATGTCCGTTGTCGATCAGTGCTGGCATCTTCTGATAGAAGAACGTGATGAGCAGAGATGCGATATGTGCACCGTCAACGTCAGCATCTGTCATGATGATGACCCGTTCATAGCGAAGGTCAGCATCATTGTAGTGCTTGCCGATGCCCGCCCCAAGCGCTTGCACGAGATCTGACAGCAACTGGTTTTGCGACAGCTTTGAATCTGACGCGTTCGCAACGTTCAGAATTTTTCCACGCAACGGCAGCACGGCTTGTGTCTCACGCTTGCGCGCGCTTTTGGCCGAGCCGCCAGCTGAATCGCCCTCGACGATGAAAATCTCAGTGCCTTCAGCAGAGCGAATTGTGCAGTCGGCCAATTTGCCGGGAAGGCGAAGTTTGCGGGTTGCCGACTGACGGCTAACTTCTTTCTCTCGGCGGCGGCGAAGCCGGTCTTCGGCCTGCTCGATGGTCCATTCAAGTAGCTTGGTCGCTTGCTGCGGACGGTCAGCAAGCCAGTGGTCGAAAGCATCCCGAACGGTGTTTTCGACAATGCGCTGGGCTTCAACGGTGGCAAGCTTATCTTTCGTTTGACCTTGGAATTCCGGCTCGCGGATAAACACCGACAGCATCGCAGCAGCGGTGCTCATCGTGTCTTCAGCCGTGATCTGCGAAGCCTTTTTGTTGCCGACTAGATCGCCATACGCGCGTAGGCCCTTGGTCAATGCTTGGCGCAAACCGTTTTCATGCGTGCCACCCTCGGCCGTCGGGATCGTGTTACAGTAAGACCTCGAAAAACCGTCGGCATTGCTGATCCAGGAAATCGCCCATTCAACCGAACCATGCCCGCCATCTTTGTCGACTCGGCCCGCAAAGACATCTGACGTCACATGCGTCGAGCCATTGATGGTTTCGCCGAGATAGTCTTTCAGGCCGCCTGGGAAATGGAAGACGGCTTCAGCCGGCGTATCACCTGTGATCAATGATGGATCACACGACCAACGAATCTCGACACCGCCAAACAGATAAGCTTTCGAGCGCGCCATGGTGAAGAGCCGCGCTGGCTTGAAAGCAGCAGTCTTGCCAAAGATCTCCGGATCGGGATGGAAGCGCACCTTCGTGCCACGCCGGTTCTTGATGGCACCGAGCTTTTTCAGCTTGCCCTGCGCAATGCCGCGTTGAAAGTTCATGCGATAAAGCTGCTGACCGCGCGCGACTTCAACTTCAACGTCATCAGAAAGCGCGTTGACGACAGATACGCCGACACCATGCAGACCACCGGAAGTCTGATAGGCCTTACCATCGAACTTCCCGCCCGCGTGCAAGGTGGTCATGATGACTTCAAGCGCCGATTTGGATTTGAATTTCGGATGCGGGTCAACCGGAATACCACGGCCATTATCGGCAACCGTTAGATATCCATCCGCATCGAGGTTCACTTCAATCCAACTCGCATGGCCGGCCACGGCTTCGTCCATCGAGTTATCGATGACTTCAGCGAACAAGTGGTGCAGGGCTTTTTCATCGGTGCCGCCAATGTACATGCCGGGACGCCGACGGACAGGCTCCAAGCCTTCCAAAACTTCGATATCGGCAGCCGTGTAGGCCTCGGCGTTATCGACGGGTTTGCGGGTGCGGGAAGAAGTTTTCGTGGTCAAGCTTTTAACTGGGCTCGCAAAAAGGTCTTTGGGTTGCGGTTTGGCCATGTCTTCTGTGTCCCGCCTTCACACGTCGCAGCGCCCATGAGCGCCGACGCGGGACAACCGGCAGGAAACTACGGCGAATCCATCATTAAGTGATCTGCCAATTGGGTGCCACGGCTCAGGCGTTGTTGGCAAGGGCATCGCTGCCACGGCCACATATTCATTTGAATGCCAGGCTCAGGAGCCTCGGATAGCCAGCGCCAAAACGCCACCAAGCGCTCCGAACCCGGCAAAGAACACAATGTTGAGTGGCACCAGGTCAGAATAATCGTTAGTGAAATAGGCGCGTGCAAAAACGTACCCCAGGCCGATAATCGCACCGGCTACGCTGCCGTATATGATGTTTTCGCGACTGAAGTTCATGTGTCCTCTGAACTATCTTCACGCTTGGCAGGATTATCTACGTAGGTCCGCAATTCACCGGTCGGAGCTGACCACCATCCTACTTAGTCAGGCACTGGGATATTGTCGATGAGCCTTGTTTTGCCAAGCCATGCTGCACCTAAAACTCGTCCTGTAGATGTGAGTTTCGGATCGAACGGTTCAAGCGTTTTGGCATCACGGACTTCAACATAATCCACTTTGGTGAAGCCAAGCGTCGTAAGCCGCACAGCAGCGGCAGTCTTTAGGTGCGGCACACTCGCCCCAGCCGCGACAGCATTGGCGATTTCGTTCAAAACAAGATTCAGGTTAGGGGCCACCGCCCGCTCGCGTTCGCTGAGGTAAGCGTTGCGTGAGGAGAGCGCCAGCCCGTCTTCTTCCCGCACCGTTTCAACGGGCAAGATCTCAAGTCCCATATCGAGATCGCGTGCGAGTTGCGTCACAACAATCAGCTGTTGATAGTCCTTCTCCCCGAAAACCGCGAAGTCCGGGCGCACTTGATTGAACAGTTTGCCAACAACAGTCGCGACGCCGCCAAAAAAGTGAGGCCGGTGATCCGTCTCAAGGCCTTCTGCAGCGCTTCCAGGCTTAATGCTTGTGGAAAAGCCTTCCGGGTACATAGCCTCTTTGGTAGGTGCCCAAACCAGCTCAACTCCCAGCTTCCGAAGCTTATCCAAATCTCCAGCCTCATCGCGCGGATAACGATCGAGGTCTTCGTTAGGAGCAAACTGCGTCGGGTTCACGAAGATTGAAACGACGACATGCTGAGCGGCATCAAGAGCCCTTTCAACAAGCGTGATATGCCCTTCGTGAAGTGCCCCCATGGTCGGGACAAGTGCAAGTGTTTCGCCGTTCTGTCGCCAGCTTTGCGTGGCAGAACGTAAATCTGAGACGGTGCGAACGGTGGTCAAATCCTGTCGTGACTTCGGTCCTGGCATTGGGCTTCCAGTTTCTTTGTTTTTTCGGGCCATTTGGGTCTGACCCGCCGTCACCACCCGAGGCAGCCTCAGGCTGATCACGTTGGCGCATATAGCAAAGCGCACCGGCTCGACACGCGATCTGCACGTTTTCTGTGCTGCAAGACCGTTGGGAGATCATATCACCCAGGCGAACCGCTCAGAACCACACGCACATATTTTAGGCACGCCCCGCTTGTTAGCCACAGCTGGCCTTATATTGCAACGCAACAAAACGCCCTGCGACGTCAAGTGATATGCTATGAACGGATGTGTCTTTGAGTCGTCTGTATGATTCCCGGTGCTGAGGAGACGACATGGCAGCAGTCAGTGATTCTGACTTTGATGACTTCGAACCGTTTGTGCGCGGCCTCGATGCCGGTCCAGCGCGCGACGATTTCGCTGCCCATTACATGATGGACGAAGGTCGGCTGGTTGCCGGCCTGATCGAGCGTGCTGTGTTCACGACGGCTGAACGCCGAAGAGCTGCTGAAATCGCCCGCCAACTGATTCACGCCGCACGCGGCAAACGCCAGGACTTCGCTGGCGTTGATGCGTTCATGCGCGAGTATGACCTCTCCAGCGAAGAGGGCGTCATCCTGATGTGCCTCGCTGAGTCGCTGCTGCGCATCCCGGATCCTGAAACCGCAGACAAGCTGATCGCGGAGAAGGTTGGCCAGGGCTCGTGGGACCGCCACCTGGGTCATTCCGACAATCTGTTCGTCAATGCTTCGACCTGGGGTTTGGTACTCACCGGCCGCATTATCAATCTGAACGAACCCGGCAGCTCCGGCGCGATGACAGCCCTGAAGCGCCTGATTGTCCGCTCAGGCGAACCGGTTATCCGGCAGGCCATGCGCCAAGCCGTCAAGATTCTTGGCGATCAGTTCGTCTTCGGTCGCACGATCCACGATGCCATCAAGCGCGCCGCCGATTACGAAGACCGCGGTTACTTGTTTTCATACGACATGCTGGGCGAATCCGCCCGCACCCATGCTGACGCCGATCGTTATGCCAGCCACTACATGGATGCGCTTCTGGCAATAGGGCGGGCGGCCGGACCACTCATGACGAAGCATCCCGACGCGCTGATGCGCCGCCCGGGATTGTCGATCAAGCTATCGGCACTGCATCCACGCGTTGAAGCAGGCAAAGAGTATCGCCTTGCTCAAGAACTGATGCCGACGCTGACCAAGCTGCTGACGGCAGCTGCGGCGCAGGGCATCCCCGTCACCATTGACGCCGAGGAACAGGATCGCCTGGATTTGCAGGCGGCCATTTTTGCTCATGCTTTCATGAACCCGGCCTTGAACAACTGGCACGGGCTTGGGATTGCAGTACAGGCCTATTCCAAACGCGCTGTCCCGATGATCCGCTGGTTGCGCCACCTGTCGGAACGGAAAGGCAAACGCATTCCCGTCCGCCTCGTCAAAGGCGCTTACTGGGATAGCGAAATCAAATGGGCTCAAGAGCGCGGCCTGGAGAACTATCCAGTATTTACGCGCAAAGCGCACACCGACGTTTCGTATCTCGCGTGCATGCGCATCCTGCAAGCCGACCGCAAAGCATTCTTCCCGCAGTACGGCACACACAATGCACATACCCTTGCTGCCGCGTCGATTGTCGCAGGCAACAGCGCTTATGAGTTCCAGCGCCTGCACGGGATGAGCGAAGCGCTTTACGATGAAGTCGTTGGCCCCGACAAGTTCGGAGCGCCATGCCGGATTTATGCACCAGTTGGCGGACATGAAGACCTGCTGCCATATCTTGTGCGGCGGCTTTTGGAAAACGGTGCCAATTCATCTTTCGTTCACCGTTTGGCAAGCGATGACACGCCAGTCTCGGTGTTGACCCAGGATCCAATCGAGGCTGTCGAGCAAGAACAAGCCGCCGGCAAAATGCCCGAAGGCTTGCCGCGTCCGCGCGAGATCTTCCTTCCGCACCGCATAGCGAGTGCCGGTCTTGCCCTTAACGAACCTGACGTTCGAGCGCAGCTCTATCCAGCCATGGATGAGGCCCTCGCCGACAATATCATTGCCGGCCCAATCATTGCGGGCCAGGGCCGCATGAGCGAAGACGGCGGCGAATTTACGTTTTGCCCGCATGACCGCCGCCAGCGCATCGGACGCGTCACACTCGCCACCGCTTACGATATGGACGCGGCCCTCGCCGTTGCCACCGATTATGCGGAGACGTGGGAAAAGACCCCCGTCGATGAGCGCGCCAAAGTACTGGAAAAAACAGCCGACCTCATCGAGCGCAATCGCCCTCGGCTGATGGCCTTGATGATCCGTGAAGGCGGCAAAACGCTACCCGCCGCACACGATGAGATTCGCGAGGCGGTCGACTTCCTGCGCTATTACGCGAGTGAAGCGCGCCGCCTGTTTTCCGAACCCACTGTTTTGAACGGACCCACAGGTGAGACAAACACGTTGTCTCTGCGCGGGCGCGGGGTCTTTGCCGCAATCTGCCCGTGGAATTTCCCGCTAGCGATTTTTGTTGGCCAGGTCTCGGCTGCGATTGCATCGGGCAATCCAGTTATTGCGAAGCCCGCTGAACAAACACCGCTTACCGCATACGTTGCGACAGAACTCTTCATCGAGGCTGGTTTGCCGCCACCCGTGCTGCAACTCTTGCCCGGTGGCGGTACGGTTGGTGAAGCGCTGATCCGCGACCCACGCATCAAAGGGGTGGTCTTTACCGGATCGACAGAAACCGCTTGGGCCATTCAACGGACCCTGGCCGACCGGCGCGGACCGATCGTTCCTTTCATAGCAGAAACCGCCGGCTTGAATGCCATGATCGCGGACTCGACGGCTCTCCCCGAGCAGGTTGTTCGCGACGTTGTAAGATCTGCGTACGACAGTGCCGGTCAACGTTGTTCCGCGGCACGCGTTCTGTTCTTGCAAAATGAGATCGCGGATCAAACGATCTCGATGCTGGCAGGTGCTGTAACGGCCTTGGAGATCGGCGATCCGATGGATTTTGCGACCGATATCGGTCCAGTCATTGACGAAGTCGCACAAGATCAGCTCGATGCGCACAAACTCGCAATGGCGCGCACCAGCCGCGAAATCGTCGATTGCCCATTACCTGAGTTTTGCCGCAATGGCAGCTATGTGACCCCGGCAGCTTATGAAATCGAAGCACTCGATGTGCTGAAGCGCGAGACATTCGGTCCGATCCTGCACGTCGTTCGGTTTGCGCCTGGCTTCCTCGATCGGGTTGTCGATTTGGTCAACGACACCGGCTATGGCCTGACGCTTGGCCTACACAGCCGCTTGCAGTCGGCCGCCGATTTCGTGGCCCAGAATGCGCGTGTCGGAAACTTCTACGTCAATCGCAACCAAGTTGGAGCCGTTGTCGGCGTCCAGCCTTTTGGCGGCGAGGGGTTGTCGGGAACAGGTCCGAAAGCGGGTGGTCCCAACTACCTGACGCGCTTTGCGACCGAGCGTGTTCGCACGAGCGACATCACGGCTTCCGGTGGCAACCTCGCGTTGCTGCATTACGTGGAAGAAAGCCCCGACCCTGGCGATCCTTCACAATCCAAGTGAAGGGCGGCAGGTCCAAAATCCGTTTGGTCCAGAAGGCCATGCGCTTGCAGCCAGCGCTGAGAAACGCCATCTCTCATTGAGGCGATTTCCTCACCACAAACAGTGAGCCACGACGGATCAAGGCGATGGCAAACAACAAAACAACCAAAACCGACCAGCCGACAAACCGGCACGCCACGCCGGAGGACCACCCGGCGCCAGCTGAGACGAACGCAAAGTCCCAACAGGTCGCGTCTGATGAGGCCCGCTCATCTGAAAGCGAGGTCGCCGACTTCCTGAGCAAGATGGAATCGTTTTCACCAAAAACGAAAGCCGGCAACGGTCGCCTGATCTTCGCCATGGACGCAACCATGAGCCGCCAGCCGACGTGGGATATGGCCCTATCGTTGCAGTCGGAAATGTTCGCTGCCGTCCGGGATGTCGGCGGGCTTCACGTTCAGCTCATGTACTTCCGTGGATTTGGAGAATGCCGCGCATCAAAATGGGTCTCCGAGCCAATGGCCCTGCAGCGATTGATGACTCAGATTTCCTGCCAGGGTGGCCATACCCAGATCGGCAAAGTGCTCAGCCATGCCCGAAAACAGGCCGAACAGGGTCGCGTCGACGCGGTTGTGTTTGTCGGCGATGCGATGGAAGAGCGTGTCGATGACTTGTGCATGCGCGCAGGAGAATTAGGACTGTTAGGCGTACCCGTTTTCGTTTTCCAGGAAGGGTACGACGTCAACGTCGAGCGCGCCTTCAAGGAAATCGCCAGACTGACCAAAGGTGCTTGGTGCCGTTTTGATTCAGGCTCAGCAGCGCAACTGCGGGAGCTGCTGACGGCTGTCGCGGTTTTTGCAGCTGGCGGGCGCAAGGCCCTTGAGCAGCTGGCACACAAAAAAGGCGCGCAGTTGCTATTGGAGCAGCTTAACCGCTGACCCGATTTTGCAAGCCGCATGGCGGCAACTTGCCCCGATGTACCAGGCCCTGCGCTTGGGCCATAATTGACCCTTGGCGCGATCCCATTGACCGGGTTTCAAGAATTGGCAACGCTCGTATAGAGTGCGCGCGATGATAAGCGAGTCGAAGTCGGCTGCTTTGCACCTGGCCGGTTCCCCGCCAGCTTGATCGACGAACACAGAGGCTGATACCCGAGCTATGCATTCGTTACTGATTGGCCTGGTATTGCTCGCTCTTGTTTTGCTGGCCACGCATGGGTTCGTTAATGCGAACCCCGGTCAACTGGCCAATCGCATCCGCAAATTCGCAGGCGCAATCCTTCTCGTAGCCGCCGCAGCTTTGATGTTCCGAGGAGCAGTCGTCGCTGCGATCCCTGCAGCGATGCTCGCTTTGTGGCTGTTTAGCAAGTCGAGCAATCGGCTGACTGGTGGAAGCTCAGGGCAGACGTCTGAGGTCAAGACCGAGCATCTGGAAATGGAGCTCGATCACGACAGCGGTGAAATCCGCGGACGTGTCATCAAAGGAATTTTCGAAGGCCGCCGGATCGAGAAACTACGCCCCGCAGAATTGGCGCTCCTCTGGCAGGACGTGCGTATCGACGACCCGGCATCTGCCCAACTCATCGAAGCCTATCTCGATCGCATTCATCCGACCTGGCGCGATGACATGGCACGCGGCGAACAGGAGATGTCAGGGCCAGACGGCCGCATGACAAAGGAAGAAGCCTACGAAATCTTGGGCTTGCAAGAGGGTGCCAGCGATGACGAAATTCGCCGCGCGCATAAACAACTCATGCTCAAGATGCATCCCGATCGCGGCGGCTCGACTTACCTTGCATCCAAAATCAATGAAGCGAAGGATGTGTTGTTGGGGCTGTAGCGGAAAGCAGTGTTGAGGCTTCTAATCCAGATGCTCAATGGGCACCGCCAGGAGGCCAGGCTAGCTCACTTCGTCACGAAGCAATCGATCGCGCGCCGGCGCAACTCGGTGCAGGTGGCGGTAGCCTCTGCCGACTCAAAACCCGCGAACCGCGCGCGGTAAATCTTCTTTCGGCCCGAAGCGACTTCAATGGTTCGCTTTGCATAGCCGACAAGCAAAGTTTGCGCACGTTCGGAAACGGCTTCGAGCTGCGCATCTGCTTCCTGCGCGCTAGCAAACGCACCAACCTGAATATGGTAGTCGCCGCGCCGAATGCTGGATCGTGTAACCGGTACCGGTTCAACACCGAGGTCGTCGGTCGAACCTTGTTCTTCCTCAGCCGCTACAACTCCGCTGCTTGCCAGCAACATCGCCAGTTGGTCTTGCAAAGTCCCAGGGCGGCGTGCCTCGCGAGGTGCGACTTGCTTCGGTTTGGCAATTTCATCGCCAATGTGGTGGCGGCGGACTTTGGCGATCTTGATCACCGCACGCGGTGCAGGGACAGGATCAGCCCGGCCAACGCGGATGCGCTGGTCGATAATCGGTTTTTGTTCCGGCAGAATCGGACGCATGACCGGACGCGGTTTCGCAATCAGCACGGGTTTACGCTTCTTCTGCGTCGAGGCCTGCTTCAGCGCGCGGGCAATGATAGAGCGCATGTGCGCATTGCGCCGCTTGGCAGTCTTGCCACCAAACACCACGGCAACCACGTGCTTGCCCTTGTGTTTCACCGATGTGACGAGGTTGAAGCCGGACTTACGAATGTAGCCGGTCTTAATGCCGTCAACGCCCGAAACACGACCGAGCAGCGTGTTGTGGTTCTTGTAGCGCTTGCCGCGATAACGGAACGAGCGCGTCTTGAAGAGCTTGTAGTGCTTCGGGAAATCATCCTGGATGCGTAGGCCGAGCTTCACCATATCGCGCGCTGTGGTGATCTGGCCGTCATGCGGAAGACCGGACGCGTTTTTAAACGTGGTGTTCTTCATTCCGAGCGCGCGGGCTTTCTTGGTCATCAGCCGCGCGAACCGGCTTTCCGAGCCCGCGACGCGCTCCGCCACAGCAACAGCAACATCGTTGGCGCTTTTGGTAATCAGCGCCTTGATGGCATCAATCAGCTTGATCTTCTCACCAACCTTGAAACCTAACTTCGAGGGAGGCTGGGCAGCGGCCTGCGCGCTGATGGGAACCAGCGTATTATAGTCGAGCCGACCCTGTTCGATCAGTTCGAATACGATATAGAGGGTCATCACCTTGGTGAGCGAAGCAGGGTAACGCGGGTGATGCGCAAAGGTCTCAAAGAGGACATCGCCGGTGTTGGCATCGTAGGCGATTGACGCATATTTTGCTGCACGCGCGTCGGTCGCGTAGATCCCGAAAGAGCCAAAGAACAACAAAAGGGCCAAAGCCAATGCGCCCAAGCCGCGAACGCGTCGCAGTAGGCGATCAGATAATGCTGATTTGACGCTTTTCCTGTCGGTCATTGCCAAAGTTAAACCGGTACGGACTTTTTGGCCCGCCACCTTCCCGTTTTATGCTGAGCGTTGTTCTGGCTACGCTTCTTGTCGTCTTTACGGCGCAAGGCCTTGTTTCTTCGCCGCAGGTTAGAGACTAACTCGCCGAGCTTTCGCGCAGGTGAAAAATTCCTTTTAAAATTCTTTGCAAGTCGCCCGAGTTGGGATGCAGAACCTAAAAATTTCGCCATATCCGGTCGATTTCGGGTCAAATCGGGCATGAAAACCTAAAGCGGCAAAATAGCCCACAGCTTCTGTTGAAGCCCAAAAAAGAAGCTATTGTGCAATGCAGCAAAATCTGGTTGGATAAGGTCATAGAGCGCCCAGGACAGCATAAACGAGGCGCGGAGTTGGTAGCCAAGGAGGCAGCGTAATGCACAGCGATTGTGCAGACGCCGAAATCAAGATTCCAACAAGGCCATCCGTAGGAGACAGAAGTTATGGATTTTAACGCAATGAAAGGCTTCGACCAGAGCAAAGGCATGGAAGAGTTCCAGAAGCTGTCGCAACAGAACATGGAAGCTTCGATGCAGCTCTTTGGTGAGTGGAGCAAAGGCTGGCAGGCGATTGCCGCTGAAATGACCGATTACACCCGCCGGTCCTTCGAAGATTCTACCGCAACGTTTGAGAAGATGATGTCGGTAAAATCGCTGGACCAGGCATTTGAAATCCAGTCGAGCTATGCAAAACGCGCTTACGACGAGTACATGCACCAGATGACCAAGGTCGGCGGCATGTATGCAAACATGGCAAAAGACGCTGCAAAGCCTCTCGAAAAAGCTTTCCAGTACCAGAACTAAGCTGGTCTTAGCGCTCATGGCTCCAGTGTTTATGCACACGGTGAGCATGTCTCAGGCGCTATTCAAGAACGAAATCGGGCCCGGCAAACGCCGGGCCTTTTTTGTGACCTGTTCATTCCCCATCTTAGTGAGCTGTCGAGCGGTTGCCCGTCGGCGCGAGTTAGGTGAAGATAGCGATAAGACCGTGATCTGACTGAGGCGTGCAACGACGCGGTTTTGGTGTGGCTTCAAATTTGCAACGCAATTCTCCGCAGCATTGGCAGAATGCTGCGTTGGGGCGTTTTCAGACTGGTAGGGGCACCAGCCAATCGCAAGCTTCAAAGGATAGTTTTTGTCACGACGCGGACTTTTAGCGACGGTGATAATGAGGGTGAAAGAAGTGCAGAAGGCCGGCACACAGGTTGAACACGCCATGACGCCAACCAGAATGGGGTTGGTGGAGCATGAGTTGTTGTGGCAGCCGGTTGCCAATTCGGACCCGGACGACTCAGATCATTCTGGTGCCGATGAAGACAGTCAGACGGGCATTGTCACAAAAACGCGCCCAAAAACGAAAAAACCAAGTTTGTACAAGGTCCTATTATTGAATGACGACTACACTCCCATGGAGTTTGTTGTTCATGTTTTGGAACGTTTTTTCAACAAGGGTCGTGAGGAAGCGACTCGGATCATGCTGCACGTCCATCAGAAGGGAGTGGGGATTTGCGGCGTATACACGTATGAGGTCGCCGAAACGAAAGTGACTCAGGTCATGGATTTCTCGCGGCAGCATCAGCATCCATTGCAGTGCACTATGGAGAAAGAGTAGGTTCTCGTGCCATCGTTCTCAAAGAATCTCGAAGCAGCCCTTCACCGCGCATTGGAATATGCCAATGAGCGAAAACACGAATACGCGACGCTTGAACACTTGTTGCTTGCGCTTGTCGACGATCGAGATGCCGTCGGCGTCATGCGAGCATGCAATGTCGATATCGATGCACTTCGTGAGCGTGTGGTGGAGTACCTCGATAATGAGCTCGAAGGGTTAGTCGCAGAAAACCCCGGCGAAGCTACTCCGACGAACGGATTCCAGCGCGTCATTCATCGCGCCGTTGTGCACGTGCAGTCGTCTGGCCGCGAAGAAGTCACAGGTGCCAACGTACTGGTTGCCATCTTCGCTGAAAGAGAAAGCCACGCTGCCTTCTTCCTGCAGGAGCAGGAAATGACCCGCTTCGATGCGGTTCAGTATATCAGCCACGGTATCGCGAAGCGTCCGGGTATGTCCGACTCACGTCCACCGCATGGTGTCGAGGAGGAGACCGAAGCTGGCGAAGACCGCAAGAGCGGTCAGGATGCCCTGAACTCCTACTGCATCAACCTCAACAAGAAGGCCCGCGACGGTAAGATCGATCCGCTGATCGGTCGCGAACCAGAGGTGCTGCGGACAATCCAGGTTCTTTGCCGCCGCCAGAAAAACAACCCGCTGCTTGTCGGCGACCCAGGTGTTGGTAAGACCGCGATCGCAGAGGGCCTGGCACGCAAGATCATCAGCGCCGAAGTCCCGGAAGTTCTGCGCTCGGCCACCATTTTCTCCCTCGATATGGGTGCGTTGCTAGCTGGTACGCGGTACCGCGGCGACTTTGAAGAACGCCTCAAGGCCGTGATGAAGGAAGTCGAGAACTACCCGGGTGCAATCCTGTTCATCGACGAGATCCACACCGTCATCGGCGCGGGTGCGACTTCAGGCGGTGCAATGGATGCATCGAACTTGCTGAAGCCGGCGCTTCAGGCTGGATCGCTGCGTTGCATCGGGTCGACCACCTATAAGGAGTACCGCCAGCACTTCGAAAAAGATCGCGCTTTGGTCCGTCGCTTCCAGAAGATCGACGTCAAAGAGCCGACTGTCGAAGATACCGTCGAAATCCTCAAAGGTCTGAAGCCTTATTTCGAGGAATTCCACCAAATCAAGTACACCAACGAGGCAATCCGCTCGGCTGTGGAGCTATCGGCCAAGTACATCAACGATCGCAAACTGCCTGATAAGGCCATTGACGTGATCGATGAAACCGGCGCTTCGCAGATGCTGATCCCGGAGGAAACCCGAAAGAAACGCATCACCACCAAAGAGGTCGAAGCGACCGTCGCGACGATGGCGCGCATTCCGCCGAAGACGGTCACCAAATCCGATGCTGAAGTCCTTTCAAATCTGCAGAAAGACTTGAAGCGTTTGGTCTTTGGTCAGGACAACGCGATCACCGCTCTTTCTGGAGCGATCAAGCTGTCGCGCGCTGGGCTTCGCGAGCCTGAGAAGCCAATCGGCTGCTATCTGTTCACCGGTCCGACCGGTGTCGGTAAAACGGAAGTGGCTAAGCAGCTTGCGAGCCTCATGGGCGTGGAACTATTGCGCTTTGATATGTCCGAGTACATGGAAAAGCACACCGTTTCGCGTCTGATCGGTGCGCCTCCAGGATATGTCGGCTTCGACCAGGGCGGCTTGCTGACCGATGGCATCGACCAGCACCCGCACAGCGTGTTGCTGCTGGATGAAATCGAAAAAGCGCATCCGGATCTCTTCAACATCCTGTTGCAGGTGATGGACCACGGCAAGTTGACTGACCACAACGGTAAGTCGGTCGACTTCCGCAACGTCATCCTCATCATGACGTCGAACGCCGGCGCGTCCGACATGGCGAAGGCACCGATGGGCTTCAACCGCGTCAAACGCGAGGGCGACGACACCGAAGCCGTCAATCGCTTGTTCACGCCGGAATTCCGCAACCGACTCGATGCGATCATTCCGTTCGCAGGACTATCGACGGAAGTCATCGAGAAAGTCGTCGAGAAGTTCGTCTTCCAGCTCGAAGCTCAACTCGCCGACCGTGGCGTAACAATCGAGCTAAGCCCGGAAGCCGCAGCATGGCTCGGCGACAAAGGCTACGACGAGAAGTTCGGCGCGCGGCCGCTGGCTCGTGTGATCCAGGAGCACATCAAGAAGCCGCTCGCCGAAGAGCTGCTATTCGGTGCGCTCAAGCATGGTGGCACGGTGACGGTAATCGTCGAGAAAGACGACGACGGAGAGAAACTCGGCTTCAACTACATTGCAGGCGACCCTGCGGCGACTCCGAGCGAAACCGTTGACGGTGATGACGAGGATGAAAGCGGCGCAGATGGCGAAGAGCCACAGACCGCACTCGTGGAAGCATCACCGCCGAAAGCCTTGCCGAGCCCGGAAGGCAAATCCGACAAGCCGTCTTCAGGTAAAGGTGGCGCAGGCACCGTTCCAGGCGTCCCGCGCAAGAAGAAGGACTAGCCCACGAGGGGTTCAGTCGTACTGCTCAAAACGCAAATAAAACGCCCGTCAGCTGACGCTGATGGGCGTTTTATTTTGTTCAGGGCACCTTCAGGTCAAGCCTACTAGACATCTGCTCCAACACGCCGTTGTTCCCAAGGGAACAGTCATCCCTGACTTGCAATGCGAAGGCTTTTGCTGGGATCACGCCAAGGCATGCAGGAGAATCCAGTGTCAAACGTCTTTTCCAAAATAAAAAGCTACCTCGCAATCGCCCTACTCGCTGTTGGTTCGGCGATGGCCATGACAACGCTCACCGCAACGCTTGCGCCAAATCAGGCCGAAGCCGGAGTTCTAAAGAAAGCCAAGAAGGGCTCCAAACTAATCGGTAAAGGGGCTGGCTGGGTGGAACGCAAACTCGCCCGCAAAGGCAAGGTCGGAAAGTTCGTCAGCAAGGGCTTCGGTGGAATTCGTAAAGGTGCGAACAAAGCCAGCAAAGGTGTCGGCAAAGTCCAAAAGGGGACGCGAAAAGCGTTCAACAAAGTCTGTCGCGGCTCCTGCCGTAAGGTGGCCAAGGGCGTCAAAAAAGTCGGCAAGGGTTGGAAGCATCTAAAGCGCCAAGCCGAACGCAAGTGCCGTCAGTTCGGGCGCGATAGCAGAGCTTGCCGGATTGCAATGGACGCGGTCGATTTCGCCTCGCCGATTTAATCCTAATCGCGAAAAGTTTGAGCTTAGAATGACCTGCGTGCCTCGCCGTTTGAGCGGGTACGCAGGTTGTCAGTTATGCGTTGCGCGGCGATCCAGCTCCAACCGTTCCACCACCCCTTAAGCCCGACCGTAACCTTGTCCACAGCTGTGCAACTCTTTGCGAGACAGTCGCTCCAATATGAACTAAAGTGCATATCAGGCGCACAAGTTAAAAGCTGAAGAGAAACAAGGGGGACGAGAAAGGAGCAGGCCCATGTATACAGCAAAACAGGTTATAGATGCCAAAGGCCACGATGTTTGGTCGGTCAGCCCATACCAGTCCGTCTTCGAAGCCATAAGCAAAATGGCCAATAAGGACGTTGGCTCATTGCTCGTCATGGATGGCCGCAAGCTCGTCGGCATCGTCACGGAACGCCATTACGCCCGCAACGTCATCCTGCGCGGCAAAACCTCGCCGGATACGTTGGTCAACGAAATCATGACCCGCAAGGTCGTCTGTGCTCGGCCCGAATACAAAGTCGATCGCTGTATGGACCTGATGACGCGCAACTGCGTAAGGCATCTTCCGGTGCTTGAGAAGGGCCAGGTGATTGGTGTCATCTCTATCGGCGATTTGGTGAAGAGCATCATTGAAGATCAGAACTTCATCATCACCGAACTCGAAAACTTCATTTCCGGTGAGACCCGAGTTCATTGAGCCGCATCGGGCTTAGATGAGTTGAGACGGCAAACAAGGGCCGGTTGGGTATCAAGTCACGTTGTTACCGCGACTAAGCTCATCCGATGGGAGTCAGTTTAGGCAGTTTTGAGCGAAGGGCTTAGGGTCAATGCCGACCCTAAGCGTTTGTTCGTGCGAGGCATCTTTCTGCCTGCCTCGTTTCCAGCGTCACCCGATCCGTTATGCAGCGCGGATTTGCGACACGAACTGGCGAACTTCCTCTTTCAGCGTGTTCGTTTCCTGAGAGAGCTGTGTCGCGGAATTCGCAACATTCTCCGATGCCGAGCCGGTCGCCTCAGCCGTGTTGCTGACCGTTTCGATGCTGGAAGCAACCTCATCGGTGCCTTTGGCAGCTTCGCTCATGCTGCGGGCAATCTCCTGCGTCGTTGAGTTTTGCTGCTCCACTGCGGCTGCGACCGAAGATGCAACCTCGTCGATCTTCGAAATTACGTCCCGAAGCCCATTCATCGATTCAGCAGTCGACGTCGAGCCCGCCTGGATGCGCGCGATTTCAGTGCGCACGCTTTCGGTGGCTTTCGCCGTGCGGGTGGCAAGTTCCTTCACTTCAGCTGCAACAACCGCGAAGCCTTTGCCGTCATCGCCAGCGCGCGCAGCTTCGATTGTCGCGTTGAGTGCCAAGAGGTTGGTCTGGTCGGCGATGTTCGCGATGAGGTCTACCACCTCTCCAATCTCCGATGCGCTGTTCACAAGGTCTGCGATCTGTGTGTTGACCTTATCGACATCTGTCACACCCTGCTGTGCGGCCATAAATGCTTCGCGCATCTGACCATTGATTTCGCTAATCGCATGGGTGAGTTCTTCGGCTGCCGCGGCGACAGTATTGACGTTCTGGCTCGCAATATCCGAGGAGGAGACGACAGCCATAACGGCATTGTTGGTTTGGCCTGAGGAGTTCTGCATGAACTGAGCGGTTTTGCCTAGTTCCGCGACGGATTCCGAAAGTCCGGAAATAACGCGACCCACGCGGGCGTCAAACTCGTGCGCCATCTTTTCCATGGCTTCGCGTTTTTCCTTTTCAGCCCGCGCTTTTAGTTCATCCTGCTCAGCAACGAGCCGGGCATTTTCAACCGCGTTCTGCCGGAAAACTTCGACCGACTGTGCCATACGACCGATTTCGTCTTCAAACTCAGCGCCATCAATTTCGACGTTGGTGTCGCCTTTCGAAAGCGCACGCATCTTTGTCGCGAGATCGACAATTGCCGGGCCAATAGAAGTATAAACGAACGTTGTCACCGCAATTGCAGCCGCTCCAACAATCGTCAGCACGATCCCTAGAAAAATGAGCTGGTTCAGCAAAGCATCAGCTTTTGCTGCGACGCGCTTTCGCAGGTCAACCAGGACCTGGTCTTCGATCTCTTTTAAAGCGTCGATACGCCGGGTGCTCGCTTCGAACCACTGCTTTCCGGATAAGCCACCTGTATCAGAAGCGTAAACATCGGTGTTGTCCGTTTTGAACGGCATTTGATAGGCCGCTTTGCGGAATGCCTGTAGATCCTCTGTAACAGGACCGGCGAGTTTTTGTTTTGCCAACGCCAATATGCTTGGCGTCGCAAATTCCTTGAATTGCTTCAAATAAGTTTCTTGTTGCGCGCCCAGACGGACAAACTTCTGATAGACGGACGGAAGAAACTGGCCAGCCCCAAAACCGGCGGCTCCCATGGCGCGCTCGAGGCCAGCCTTTTCCTTTGCTTCCTGCAAGTCAACGTACGCCAGCAGCAAACGGAATGCCTCAGCGTCATTGACGTCGGCTTCCGCCTTATGAACAACTTCCAGCAAGTCATGAATAACATGCGTGTAGAACTTCGCCATTTCCTTCAGCGGAACTGCCTGCAAATCAATCTTCTCTCGCATGGCCTGCAGCCCCTTCAGATCCTTCAAGGATACGTTGATTGGGTCTTTGATGTTCGGAATATCAAGCCGGGGTGGCAGGGACGCCATGCGTTCAAGAAGTGCTTGGACCTTCGAGTCAGTTACCTTCCTAGTTTCAGCGAGCTTTTCCTCGAATGCCTTACCTTTCGAGCTGATGAATCCAGCGGATCGGCCTCTTTCCCGCTGAAGTTCGTGAATAAGATCAGAAACCGGCGGCGCAATCTCAACGACGTCAAGAGAGAACTTCTCTTCTTCGTATTTGCCATACAGCATGCCGAAGTAAAGCGCACTTACAACGAACAGCGCAAACATCGGCAAAAGGCTGAGAGCGAGAAGGCGAGATCTGATCGTGAATCTTCTGCAAAGAGCGTACATGGCGAATCCTCGATTAATTTTCGTTCTGATATTTATCTGACTAGTATTAATGGGGATTCATCTAAAGCTAGATAGAATAGATCAACGATTCACTTCTTTAGAAATATATTGCGCGCTGTTGCTTGCTAGCTTTTCCGCCATTTTTGCGGAGTTTTGACCGTTTTCGACGGGAATAAAAATTGTTAATTCAAGGTGGCTGGTTTCAAGATAGATTGCGCTCAACCAACTTGTGTCCCAATAAAATTTTCGTGATGAGAATTAACGTTTGAATCCTTCCTGCGATTTATTCAGTTAACATATTAAATATTTGGGAGTGCGCGAGAAGCAGGGTTTGATTTGAACTTAAAGCGGGTCTGAGGTTGTATTGCGGCTGTTGTTTTCGGGAGTTTTGGCGTATTGGTTCTATAGAGTGAGTAGTACGTTTCTTGGTGTTTCGATGTAGGGGCATTGCGTTAATTAGTTTCGGTGTTTTGAAAGCAATAAATTAAGAACTTTTGTCGTATTCATTTAATTGTAATTCTGAGCGCCCCGCTCATAGATCCCGCCTGTTTCCAAAATTAGGAAGAAAGACAATGTCAAGACTGGCCTTGATTGCGTGCCTTGTGCCTTTGTCATTTGCAGCAAACGCAATGACGGTGAAGCCCGACAAAGCAATTCTGAATTCGGCTCAAGTGAGCACAATGATCGACGAGATCTTCAGCAATAAGGTCCTCACAGTGATGGTAAAAGCCCAGTCGGCACGCCACAGAGACCTTACCCAGCAACAGATTATCGCGCTCGATAAAACATGGCGCAGCGAGCGGAAAGAAAGCCGTAAGCCATTGATTGCTGCAACACTATCTAATCCATTGTCGTCTTATCTGACGCGAATGCAGGCCCGTTCGGCGGGGATCATTCTCGAGAGCTTCGTTATGGATGCAAAAGGTCTCAACGTCGGTCAGTCGTCGATGACGAGCGACTACTGGCAGGGTGACGAAGCCAAGTTTCAAAAGACCTATGACGTTGGCAAAGGTGCCGTATTTATTGACGAAGCAGAGTGGGACGATAGCCGAAAAGTTTGGAAAGCACAGATTAGCCAGACACTGCTTGATGCCGACTCAAAAGAGGTGATCGGCGCTTTTACAGTGGAATTCAATTTGACTGAGCTCGAACGCAGACTTGCGCTTCAAGCTGATCTTATATGATGGGGGGAACCATGTTGAACAACATGACAATCGCAAAGAAAAGCGGCGCTGCATTTCTTTTCCTAGCGCTGATATGTATCGCCAGCAGCTTGGTCATAATCAACTTTGTAATTGGTGCTCAAACAGCAGAAACGGAGATGAAACACTCCGACGCAACGCTGCGCAAGATCATCGTTGTGTCCAAAGCTGTCGATAATCAAACGCTCGCATTGAAGAATTTTCTCCTCAGCGGCAACCGTGATTGGATCGAGTCATACGATAAGCATCAGCAAGCAGCCTCAGATGCTATTGGTAAACTTGAAGCTGACGAATACGTGGCCCATTACCAACCCGGTTTCGTCGAGAGCTTCAAAGCCAAATGGGCTGTCTGGAAAAATGAGTTCGCTGCACCGCAGATCGAAATGATGAATGACCCTGAAACGGTCGATCTTGCAAAGGCGATCGCGGTATCCGGCGAGGCGGAAGCAAAACAAAGAGAGATTTTTGCAGCCGTCGCTGACGCTCGAATGAGCCTGCAAGCAACTAATGCGCAAAATCAATCTCATGTGCGCGACGCATTACAATGGACGCTTTATGCGGCGATTGCAGCAGCGGTCGTCGTAGCTTTCAGCGCGTTAGCATTCTTCGTGATGTTCCAATCGCATATTTCGCGCCCGCTCACCCGTTCAACGGAATTGCTCGAAAGGTTGGCGTCCGGCCAACTGGATGTCGAGATTCCGCAGCTTGATCGCCGCGATGAGATCGGAACGCTGACAGACGTGCTTGTGGCATTCAAATCGAATGCTTCCGAGAACGCCCGTTTGGTTGCTGAGCAGGAGCAACTGAAGAGGGAAGCCGAACGCCAACGCAAAGAAGAGATGCGCGAACTTGCTAATGAGTTCGACGCACGTGTCGGCCAGATCATCTCTCGCGTAGCCAACGCATCGACCGAATTGTCCTCGACGGCCGAAGGGTTGATCGAAGTGGCAACTCAGACTGGGCAAGAAGTATCGTCGGTCGCTCAGGCCTCCGACAACGCAAGTACCAATGTTCACTCAGTCGCAGCAGCAGCCGAACAGCTTACAGCATCGATCAGTGAGATCAGTCATCAGACGCGTACTGCCTTTGAAGCCGCAAAAAAAGGCGCGCAGGGTGTCGAAAGCGCCAGTGCTCGCATGGCACAGCTGGAACAAAGCATCGAGCAGATCGGTGACGTTGTGAACCTGATCTCGGAGATCGCTGGTCAGACCAACCTCCTTGCACTCAACGCCACGATCGAATCCGCGCGGGCTGGTGAAGAAGGCAAGGGTTTCGCCGTCGTTGCTTCCGAAGTCAAAAACCTCGCTTCAAAAACGACCGAAGCAACCGAAGGTATTCGCAGGCAAATCGAAGAGATCCAAACCACGGCCAAGGACTCGGTCGAGGGCATGGGTGAGATGCTGAGCCTCATGTCCAGCATCGAAGAGATTTCCTCCGGTATCGCCTCGGCCATTGAAGAGCAGGATGCAACGGCCCGTGAAATTGCCGCCAACATGTCGGGCGCAGCCGAAGGTGCCTCGTCCATTACGCGGAGCATGGAAGCGGTCAGCCGCGCAACTGAAAACTCGAACACGGCATCGTCGCAAGTCGCAACTTCAGCCTCCGATGTTTCCTCCGAAGCCCAATTGCTGAAAAAGGAAGTCGAGCAGTTTATCGAGCATGTCCGTGCGGCCTGATGCAGCATCGGTAAGCTGATAGCTGAGCCTGGCGAAGTGGCCAGACACACACTGCCGGCATCACGAAAGCGGTAGCTGGTTACGCAACAAACAAATGCGGGGCCCTTTTGGGGGCCTCGCGTGCTTGCCCTAATGGGGACCAAAACCTGTGGTGTGGGACGGCTGCAGATCTCACTCACCCACACTGGCAGGGGGCGCAAATGACGAACTTCACTGTAACCGAAATGGTAGCGATCCTATTTGCCGGACTGGCAGGGATCGCCTCGGCTGTGCAGGCCTACGTCTCTTGGGAGACGCGAGGGGAAGTATCGCGCGCGATCGTGTTCGCACAGCGTATCGATGCGTGTTCGAGGGTCATGGCGGCCCTGGAGCCGTTTGTCGCCAAGGCTGACAAAGAGGCCCGGGCCGTGGTCGCCAACGGGAAGGCCGATGGCAGATATTCGCTCCCCGGCTATCTCTATCGAATGTCTTCGGGCAACGCTGCGTTTAACGCCAAGCATGATCCGCGCGTTGCCGAGTGGCGGTTGGGCGCGGCAGCGCTTGACATAGTTAGTCCATCAAAAGCTACGGTGCAGCGGATCAAGTACTTCGATGATTTTCTCACCGAGGAAATCCCAGCCGGCCGTTACATGAACCAGTTGGAAATGCTGCAGGCGCTCGAAGATTTCGACGACAACGCACAAGCATTGAAAGCCGATTGCCGCGCATCGCTTTAGGATCTGTGTGATCGGTGCTGAGTTGACGACGCGAAGGTCGCCCAATGGACATTAGACCGTTTCAGACATCAGATACGCAAAAGATCCTGGCGCTGAGCATTAGAGCCTGGACGCCGGTGTTCGAGAAAATGCAGCCTGCTGTCCCCGGCTACGTTTACAACGCGTTCTACCCGGACGGTTGGCAGACCCGCCAACTGGCCGATATCGAGCAACTGCTGAATGACGAAAGCCAAAGTGTATTTGTCGCAGACGCGAGCGGAGAGGTTGCCGGGTTCGTCGGCATCCGCATTCATCCCGAAGATCAAATGGGCGAAATCTACATCCTCGCCGTTGACCCAGACCATCAGCGCGCCGGCGTCGCGACTGCCTTAATGGAATTTGCCTTCGGTCACATGCGCCAACTAGGGCTGGCCATGGTTATGGTCGAGACGGGCGGTGACCCAGGCCACGCCACCTCACGGGCCTGCTACGAACGCGTCGGGTTCGAACGCTGGCCCGTCGCAAGGTATTTCAAAAAACTCTGAGGGGATTGCGGTCAGTTCACGGCCAACGTTCTCCGACAAATGGGAGGCGCAAAGGCTGAAGAAAAAGAGCCGCCTCCCTCGCGAGAAGCGGCTCTTTTTTCACGTTGTTCGTCAGGCGAAGCCGCTCAACCCAACGCCTCGTTCGATTTCTTCACCGCTGCGGCGTCGCCTGATTGGAAACGGCTCGCAGGTTCGCTCACCGCGCCCTCTTTAGCCGCGTCGGCATCAACGTAAACCTGGTTGCCCATCTCGCGGAATTTCTCCGACATCTCAGCCATACCGGCCTGCTGTTCGTTAAGCGTCGCGGCGTAATCGCGAACGTCCTGCGTGATCTTCATCGAGCAGAACTTCGGCCCGCACATCGAACAGAAGTGCGCCACCTTGTGCGCATCCTTCGGCAGAGTTTCATCGTGGTAGGTCATCGCCGTATCCGGGTCGAGACCGAGGTTGAACTGATCCTCCCAGCGGAAATCAAACCGCGCGCGTGACAGCGCATCGTCACGAAGCTGGGCTGCTGGATGTCCTTTCGCCAAGTCGGCGGCATGCGCGGCAATCTTGTAGGTGATGACACCGACCTTTACATCATCGCGGTTGGGAAGCCCGAGGTGCTCCTTCGGCGTGACGTAGCACAGCATCGCGCAGCCAAACCAACCGATCATCGCAGCGCCGATACCTGAGGTGATGTGATCGTAACCCGGCGCAATATCGGTGGTCAGCGGCCCAAGCGTATAGAAGGGCGCTTCCCCGCATTCAGCCAGCTGCTTGTCCATGTTGATCTTGATCTTGTGCATGGGCACGTGGCCGGGGCCCTCGATCATCACCTGACACCCCTTGTCCCATGCAATCTTGGTCAGTTCGCCCAGCGTCTCCAGCTCAGCGAACTGCGCACGATCATTGGCATCGGCAATCGCGCCTGGACGCAGCCCGTCACCCAGCGAGAACGACACATCATAGGCCCGCATGATGTCGCAGATCTCATCGAAGTGCTCGTAAAGGAAGCTCTCCTTGTGGTGCGCGAGACACCACTTGGCCATGATCGACCCACCGCGCGAAACGATGCCCGTGACGCGGCTCGCCGTCAGGTGAATGTAGGCCAGCCTCACACCAGCATGGATGGTGAAGTAATCGACACCTTGTTCGCACTGCTCGATCAGCGTGTCGCGATAGATGTCCCAGGTCAGCTTGACCGGATCGCCATCGCACTTTTCCAGCGCCTGATAGATCGGCACGGTGCCGATCGGAACCGGTGAGTTGCGCAGGATCCACTCACGCGTGTTGTGAATGTTGCGCCCTGTCGACAAGTCCATAACGGTATCGGCACCCCAGCGGGTCGCCCAAACCATTTTGTCGACTTCCTCTTCGACCGATGACGTAACCGCGGAGTTGCCAATGTTGGCGTTGATCTTGACGAGGAAGTTCCGCCCGATCGCCATCGGCTCAAGTTCAGGATGGTTGATGTTGGCAGGAATGATGGCCCGCCCGCGTGCGATTTCATCGCGAACGAATTCCGGCGTGATGAACGGTGGGATCGCAGCGCCAAAACTCTCGCCATCAGCCAGCGCTTCGTTAGCCCGGTCCAGCATCTGCTGGCGACCGAGATTCTCACGATGCGCGACGTAAATCATCTCTTTGGTGATAATGCCGGCCTTGGCAAACTCATACTGTGTGACGGGTGCACCATCGAGACTGCGCAGCGGCTGGGACTTGGCTGGAAAGTCGCGCGCCAAGGCCTTGCCCGACACGTTGCCGTTATCTTCAGGGCGAACCTCCCGGCCTTCATAAGCTTCAACGCCGCCGCGCTCCTTGATCCAGGCTTCACGCAAACGTGGGAGCCCCTTCTCAACGTCAATCTGAGCGTCCGTTTCTGTATAAGGTCCCGAGGTATCGTAAACCCGGAACGTTGGCTCTGCTGGGTCGGTCAAAGCAATTTCACGCAGCGGCACGCGAACATCCTCGTGACCTTCTGGCGAGGAGTAGACCTTCTTAGACGCCACCAGCGGGCCTGTCGTGACTTCAGGAGTGAGGATCGTCTTGTCGTGAAGGTTCATTGGTTTTGATCTTTCTGACAGGTTTCGGGGGACGATGAGGGAAAGCTAGAAAATCGCGTGAGCCTTGGCTGCTAAAAACGCGCCAAGCGCGAAGTAGAGCACAGCTGTAACGGTGACGGCAGGGTGGTGTGGATCGACGCGATCGGCCACCGATTGGGCATACTCGGGAACGAAAATGCGAACCAGGCCGCCAAAGACGCAGAGCCATCCCAAGACGGTGATGACAACACGCCAGTCACCCGTCCAAAGGTTGTGCGTTTGAACGATCGCGAGGCCAACCGCCAACAGCATGATGCCAGCCACGAAAATCAGCGGCTTGTCTTGAACGGCAGCCTTGGCAAAGTCCGCAAACATGTCGCGACGGATCACCATGAACGCGGCAACGGCCATGAACACAGGCCCGATCAACCCTGCGATGAACTGAGACGTCGACATAGCTCGGCTCACGTTACGATCCAGGCCCATTTGCAATGGGACCGCGCGACGACGACGGGATAAAAGTGTATTGCGGTTTCCCGTCCCTTCGCCGGCATGACCCGGATCAGGTTCAAAGGGTGCTCTGTTCGCTTTCAAACAGATCTCAGCTGGTGCGCCAGCGCCCCTCGGTCGGCGGGATTTTGGTATCTGGGCGGCGAAATTGCAAGCATTTCCGGTTCAGCGCAAATCGAAAGCCAAGTCGGCGGTCACAGGCGAAGCTTAGCCCTTGCCATGTCGAACGATCTGCTCTAGCGCCGCCTCCGCTGCCGCCATGTCGCGGACACCGTAAAACGACCTATAATACAGCACAAAGCGTTCGCGCAAAGTTGTGGGAGGGAAGAAAATCCGGCTTCCAAACGTCCATCGCCTCGCAACCGACTCTTGATTGAAGCGGCGGATGCAGACTGGTTTAACAGCTTCAATAATCAGCGCAGCTCTATCTGTGATTACATATACTGTTCTAAGCCCCGCTGAAAACCGATTGATTGTTTGCGAGAGTGCGAGAGTGATCAGAGCGCAGATGCCTCCAAGAACAAGAACAACCGTCCAAGTGTCTGTTCGGTCATCGTGAATCCCCACAAAAAGAAGACCCAACCAGGCGACGAGAAAAATGAGCAGCACGAACGACATGATGAACCACTCGGCGCTAAGCCGGAGTACCGGACCTCGCTGAGCCCACACGATTTCTTCGCCGGGCTCTAGCTTCGCGATAACGTCCTCGGCCTTTACATTAACAAACATCACGCGGGTCCCTGCTGCGTCGCGCCCCGCCGCGAAGCTGAAACCCATCGAACGTTGGGCTCTCCAAGGCAAAGGCGGATAAATTCATTTATAAATCGGACCGCGTTGCAATTTCGTTCATCTCGCGTGGGGTATGTCCCTGCTTCTATGTCAGCGTTAAGATTGCATCTGTGGCTTGTCAGGGAGAGGGATATCGCAATGGAACGGAACGGCGTAGGAGCATTCGCAGCAGTGGCCGCTGGATTTGCTCTGCTGTTAATAGCTGGACCAGCCGCTGCCGGCGATTACGTTAACTCCTGTACAACAGCTGATCCGCGCTTTGAAATCCATGATGACGAGCTCTTCCCGACCTCGGGCAACCAGAATTCAATCCCGTATGACATCATCGACAAGACAACGACGTCCGAGCGCCGTGGCTACTGTGTCTCAAGAGGCAAGCGCTATCCCTTCGAGGGGCGCAACTCGACTATGCGGATCAGGTTCCAGTATCAAGGTTCGACATTAGAAACGACCACAACGTGCGAGTTTGCCTCCAGCGGCTTGCCGGCGGCCTACAACTGTGAGCGGGAAGTCGTCACCTTTGAAAGTGGTTCGGGCGGAGATGGAGGCGGAAGCGGTTTGGCAGCCTCCTGTGGTCCCGGCACGATCTGGAACCACAACGGTTCGGACATGCGGTTGTTGGCCGATGGCGCGACCCGTAGCTTCGCCTATGAGCGGCCGCGCAGCGGCCTGGAGCGTGCAGGCGTAAGTCAATGCGATGTCGTTTTCGAAGGCGAGAAGCAGGGCAACGAATACTTCGGCACCGCTTACGTGTTCTCACGCGATTGCGGGCCGATCGGCTATCCCGTTTCCGGTCCGGTTTCCGGTAGCGGATCTAAGGTAACGCTGTACGGCAAAGCCCCCCGCCGCCGCGACGACTGCAGCATCCGGGGCTATCGAAACGACAAGCTTGTCTTTGAGTACGTCAGAAGCGAGTGAGCACAAGTCCGTCGAAGCCACCGAGTGCACCGTGACGCCTACTTCCTAAAGGAGACCCAATTCCTTCTGCACCTTCTTCGGCAGCCCGAGCGCCACGAGCCGGTAGCTCTCGCGGATGTAATCCTGTAAGGCACCATCATTGAGCGTTTCTGGACCCGTGCGCTGGATCCATTTCATGCCACGCGAAGCGAGATAGGGAGCCGGACGGCATCCTGGCATCTCTTTCAGCATGTCGTAGCTCATCGGTGAACATTTGAACGTGGCGAAGAGCTCGTCGGCCTCATCGTTCCAGCGAGCCATGGCAAAGACTTTGCCGCCGATTTTCCACACATCCGTGCCACCCCATTGCACGACGTGGGTCGCATGGGAAAGGGTCTTGCAGAACGCGTTGTAGGCGTTGATGTTCATTCCAATTAATGTTCTCGAGCGCGATACGCCGCCGTACATGATCAATTGAGCAGGAGCTATGCGTTACTTTTTTGCATGCCGTTATGTAAGGTCAAGGGCAGAAGAATTGCCAAGCGCAGCATAAGAGGGCGTGAGCCAACCCGTAAATTTGAAACAGCTGCTAACCGCTTGTTGACGCTTCTCGCAACCGGTTTTTAGTTTCGTCACGCTAAAGTCCTCTCAGGTGCCGAATGCGTTATGCGCGAAGGGGGCGAGCGTGATCGAACTAAACGAAAAAGTTAGAGCATTCCTGCTTTACGCAGGTCTCCTGGCAACGGTTGTCATGCTGATTTGCGGTGTAACGCGCGAGCTTCTGACCGTGAGCGGGGACGTCGTTGCCTCATCTTGGCCGGTGACGAAAACCGCCATTGTCTCCGCCAAATCAAGGAAGCTCCGCAAGATCAATGGCAGTCCTGCACTGACTTACACGTTAGAGCTTAAGCGCAATACGAAACACGCAAGCACACGCACCTTCCGCAAACAGGTAACCAAAGAAGACTACGATCGAGTTGCGGTCGGCACCCAGGTCAGAATTAGATACCGATAGGTTGCGATACGGCCTCATGCGCACGTGTGAGCGGTCCAATTGCGGTTTGTGCTCCCGCGTTGCGGAAATTGCCGGGTTTTTACGGCAATCCAACCTCGGGCATGTCCAAAATCAGACTTTTTTCAACGGCCTATCAAGCAGCACAAGTTGCTATCCTATGAGGCCTATTAATGCTTGCCCGTCTACGTACGCCATTGCTGATTTTTGCGACCGGTTTTCTGGCGCTCTTTATGTTGCGGCTCGGTTACCAGTATTGGAATGAGTCAAACCGCGCACCGTCGTCCTCACGCAGTCAGGTTCTCAACTCCGGTTCTTGGAATTTCGCCAAGGACGTCCGCAACTTCGCGTCCTACAAAACGCGCAAAGGTGGCGGCGGCATTCTGTCGACCTTCTCCTCAGGCGGCGGCAAGAGCGCACGGGCCACACCAGATGCAAGCGCCAGCGTACCGACAGGGGCTGAGCAAAAGTACGAGAAAATCGCCAACATCGGTCTTGTCAGCGAAGAATTTGAATCTGACGAAACGAAAGTCCGAAAACTCATCGCCGAGCAAGATGCGCTGATACAATTCGAACGACGCCAAGGGTTGAAAGGTCGTCGAACGTTGCAGCTGGCGATTGGTGTCAATCCCAACGACTTCGACACCATGGTCGAGAAGTTCCAGACCTATGGGGAACTTCGACGCCTGACCATCGATAAGTCCGACAAAACCAACGAGTATCGCGATTTACAAGCCAAACGCCTCGCGTTGGAAAAAACACGTGAAGCTTTAAGCGCCCTGAAACAGCGGGAAGGACAAATCAAAGATCACGTCGAGCTCGAAAAGCAAATCCTGTCGCTTGAACAACAAGTGCAGGCCTTGGGGGTCAGCCTGGGCGATTTCGATGCCGAGAACGAGTTCATCACCGTCAAACTCTACCTTGCAGAGGCTTTTGTGATCGTAAGGGCCACCCGCAGCCTGATCGATCATGCGTTCCGCGCCTTGGAATGGACGATCTACGCCTATGCCATAACCTGGTTAGGCATTGCCGCGTTTCTCATCGCAGCATTCCTGGGCACCCACCTCTTACGTTTTGCAGTAAATCTGGCGACCGCCGCTGAAGCGAAGCAGGCACGCGGTTGATCCCCGGCCCTTGCCGCGCGTGTCTCACGGTTGCCAGCGCTCCAGGCGAATAGCCCCCTTTCGCCTGGAGCACTCTATTGCTGTCCCTGCGTGAAAGCGTCTAAGGATGAGAGGCAGCCAAGAGGGAAGCCCCGGGGGAGCAAATGATAAGTTCTAGACGCTCGGACCCACGTCACGGCAAAACGGCCTGACGACGTGGATCTGTTTATTGACATTGCCATCAACGTGACCGTGCCGATCGTTGCGATTGCGGCACTTGGCTATCTCATGCAGGCGCGTATCAACCTCGATGTCGCGAGTATCAATCGACTGTTGATGTTCGTCATCATGCCCTGCTTCTTGATCCACTTTCTCTCATCGGCTCGTCAGCCGGTAAGTGAAATCTGGCCGGTCGCATATTTCACAGTCGTACAGTTCCTCGTGCTCATTCCGGTCGGATGGCTGGTTGCAATGGCATTTGGGTTGCCGCGGATTTTTGGGCCGCTGATGGCCATGGCAACGGTTTACGCCAATGTTGGCAACTACGGCATCCCGCTTGTACAACTTGCCTTTCCGCCTCAGTTCATCTTGCACCAGTCGGTTATCACGGCGCTGATGACGATCCTGATGGTGTCCGTCGGCGCTTGGCTGTTAGCCCCTGACGATAACCGCAGCGGGATTCTTTCCCGCATCAAGATGGCGTTTGAGACGCCGGTCATTCCGTCGGTCATCATCGGCTTGACATTGCGCGGTTTTGAAATCGATCTACCGCATGCAGTCGCGAAGCCCATTGAGCTTATCGGCACAACGTTCGCGCCATTAGCGCTGTTTACCCTTGGCGCTCAACTTGCCGGACAGGCGGCGGGCGAAGTGAACATGGGTCGCCTGAGCATCGTGCTCGCCTTGAAACTAGCAATTGCGCCGGCCGTGACGTGGGCGCTGGCCGTTTTTATGGAATTGCCGGATGATCTGACAGACCTTGTCGTTGTCGCAGCAGCGACACCTGTGGGCGTGCTACTAGCGCTCTTTTGTTCTGAATACGGCCGCGAACCAAAATTCGTGAACAGCGCCATCTTGATCTCAACGGTTCTATCGCCTTTTACAGTAACCGCATGGGTGATGCTTACGCGGCTCTACTAGGCGGCCGGTAACGAGACAAACCAAATGAAAACAGGGGCAAATGATGATTGAGCTTTACACCTGGTCCACGCCGAATGGCCGCAAGGCCTCCATCATGCTGGAAGAGATCGGTCTGGAGTACAAAGTCTTTCCGATCGACATCACCAAAGACGAACAGTTCGCGCCCGAGTTTCTGAAGATCAGCCCGAACAATCGCATCCCGGCCATCGTCGATACCGACACAGGCCAAACTCTTTTTGAGTCTGGTGCGATCCTCATGTACCTCGCCCAAAAATCCGGGAAGCTCTGGGCCGCAGAAGGCGAAGCACACTGGCGTGCCGTCGAATGGTTGATGTGGCAGATGGGCGGCTTCGGTCCGATGCTCGGCCAGGCTCATCACTTCTTGAAATACAACGTTGGCAAAGCCCCATACGCTGAAGAACGCTACGGCAAGGAAGCACAACGCCTCTATGGTGTCCTGGAACGTCGGCTCGCCGAAGCTGAATACCTTGCCGGCGACTACTCAATCGCAGACATTGCGACGTTCCCTTGGGCGGCGCGGTTTGAATGGCAAAAGGTCAATCTCGACGATTACCCCAACGTCAAGCGATGGTATCTCGCGATTGCCGCGCGCCCAGCCGTCGTCCGCGGATATGGCATTCCGAGCGACAAAGACAAAATCCCAATGCCTGGATAACCAACGCGCGTCATTGAACTCGGCTGAACAAGAAAAAAGCCCCATCCGAGAGGATGGGGCTGAAGTCAACTTGGTGGGGTGGGGAGTGTAGGCAGAGAGAAAGTCGTTCGTCAGAGCGTCAGCGACGCTTTGTTGAATTTCGTTGACACGCTTTTGGCTTGCTCACCCGTCGTATGAGAGTGGCCCACCGAAAGCGAGGCTATGAGCATGACGCCGGCAACAATCAGACAGATCACTGTTGCAACGCTCGTAACCGTCAATAGCCGGCTATATTTATGCGCTGCAGTCTGTAGATCCATTCAAAGCACCTGTGAGGTCGGCGTCGTTTCGATTTACAAATTTGTAACCGATTGCGATCGCCTCGTCGAGCAAGCGGTCGAAATATAGGTAACGCTGAATCGTTAAAATTTACGTCTTGTTAGGACCTGTAAACGACACGTTAACTTGGCGCTAACTGTCTGCGCGTCAATCCCCGTTTTGGGATCGCGAAGCCGACGTCAAACTGATACATTCGTGCGCGAGAACGACGGCTCAGGACTTGGCCGGGCAGGGAACGCGCCATGCGTTTGGATTTTGATGTGCTGAACGCGAGCGCGGGTTTGACAACAATGAAATTTTCGGTGCGGGCGTTAAAGTGGTTTACGACACTCGTCGTGATACTGCTTTGCGGTTTGTTCCCTGCTGCGGCAACTACTAGCCCGCCATTGCCGGAACGCGCGCCCGAAGAAGCCGCGTTGCCGGTCGATCCATTAGCCCCGAACGATCCTTTGGCCGTCAAAGCATTTGACGTGCTCAAACGAAATTGCGCGCGTTGCCATGATAATCGACGGCTGGCGTCCGACCGATTGCTGTCTGCACCACCAGTCGCCAACATTCTAAACCTTGATGACTTAGCCCGCCGCAGGGACCTCATCCGGCCGGGCCAACCGGAAGCGTCGCCACTCTACGTGTCCATGATCACGCGGCATATGCCGTATGACGTCATCCAAGAAGAATCATCAAAAAGCGCGTTCAGCGAGCCATCCGCTTCCGAAATTCTCGCCCTGCGGAATTGGATTGCTGGCTTGCCTTCGACGGAACTTTGTCAAGCTAGCGTACGCTCATCTGATGAGCTGGAAGCAGAGATTGAAGAAGACCTGGCAAGGTTTGCAGCCCCGCTGGCAAGTCGGAGGCGTTATCTGTCCATCGCCGAAATCGCGCCGACATGCCAAATGGCGGACAAACAGCGGCGCATTGATCAACTTCAACAGGCCACAACGAAACTCCTCAATCAGCTGTCACTAGCTGGCGGTCCAATGCGCCCGGAACCGGTCGGAAAAGACGGCTTGCTGTTGGCCTTCGACCTCAACGCCATTGGCTGGAGCAAGGAACAATGGCAGTGGCTTAGCGCGCATCACCGACAGCCCAAAGTTGCCGCAACAGGCAGCGCGCTGTCTGGCGAAATAGCAAACATTATGCTCCCGGCGCATTGGTTGGCTGCCAAGCTTCTTGAACCCGGCATCTATGAAAACCTGCTCGGCATTCCGCAAAACCAATCAGCGATGCTGTCGGCGTTTGGTATCGATCAAAGAGCATCTGAAGGAACAACTGGGACCATCATCGTCAAGAGCAAGGTGACGGGGCATCACCGGCGGATAGAGCGTTATGACGTAGTTGGCGCACAACGTTTTCGTCTGGTTTCTGATTTCGAAACAACCGACACCGATGCACCTGAAGCCGAAACAGACGACACCGCAAAGCCGCTACAAACACGGGTCATTTTTCCGCTGTCGAACGGCTTCCCTGGGTTTGCGACCTACGCTGGGTCCGGTTCCAGGCGTCAAACCGTTCACAGGGAGCTACTGCCGCACGGGTTGCCGAAAACCGATGGGGCACGCTCCGGTCTTTATTGTTTATCTTGCCATGGTTCGGGACCTCGCCCACAAATGCCGAAACCGCCAGGCAACGAAGATGGAACTACAAGCCCGCTCACCTCCGACACGAAGTTAGACAAAGAAACGCAAGCTTACCTCCAAGCCTTACGCATTGCTGGCATTGAGCCGAGCCTGAAGATCGAAGGCAAAGATCCAGTTTTAGCGTTGGCCCAACTTTACACCCGCGATTTGGATATGGCAGCCGCTGCAGCAGAAATGGGCATCGCAGTTGAGACACTGCGCGCCCAACTCCAAACCATCTCTAGCACGATGCAACCGCTCGCCCAGCGACTGAGCAACGGTCTCGTTAGTCGGCGAGAGTTCGAAGCGTTGCGGCGTGACCTTAAATCACGGAGCCACGCCGAAGCCGAGCACGATCACCTAGCCTCCAGTGCCCTCCAAACTGATCTGAGCAACAACTCCGAAACCCCAATCCGCATCTCGTTATGGTCTGACAAGACTGCTTATGCGGATGGCGAGCCGGTCGTCATAAAAGCCGCCACCACAGCACAATGCCACCTCACAGTGATCTCAATCGGATACCGCGGGAATGCCACCGTGCTCTATCCCAGCGAGTTCGCCGAAGACAATAAGCTGGAACAAGGCCGCATCGTTTCAATCCCGGCGAAAGATCACGGCTTCGTTTTGCGCAAAGACTCGCGACAGCCTGAGCACGTCGTCGCGATCTGCATGGCCGGAGAGCGGAAATCTCCGCCCGGCATCTACCACGATTTTGAATTGCAACGCTTTACCTTGCTCGGCCGCTGGCGCGACCACCTAATCCGCGCGCTTGACGCAGATACCGCCGAACGCAAGCAGGCCGGCAAACCGGTCAAGAAACAGCGCCGACGCCGTGGACGCCGCCGCAAACCGATGTTGCCATATCGGGCAGACGCCAAACCGCTGCCTCAGGCATGGGCGCAGATCACTCTGCACGGCATGGAACCATCCCAACCGCCGAGCAGCAAACCAACCGCGACTCCCTGACACCCGGCGCCCATTCGCACCAATAACCCTTTACCCCAACCCCAATCGCGATTATTTAAACGCTCCCGAAAATTGCTTGTCGCGTGAAGAGATTGGCGGAGGTCCTATGCGATGGAAAGATACAGAAGTGCTGCAGCGCTGATCGAAGCGCGCCGCCCCGAAAAGCCCGTGCTGGCGCTGCGCCCGCACGCAGCCGGACGCGCGGCCCGCTGGTTTGCCCAGAACTTCGACGGCGATATCGCCTATGCCTACAAGGCGAATAGCTCAGTCTTTCTCATCGGCGCGCTCTACGGCGCAGGCATACGCCACTTCGACGTCGCCTCCTTGCCCGAGATCGAAGACGCCGCCACGATCCCCGACGCTACGTTGCACTTCATGCACCCGGTAAAGTCCCGTTCTGCCATCCGCCGCGCCTATGAATTGGGCGTGAGGAGCTTTTCGCTCGACGGCGAAGATGAACTGCAAAAGATCGTCGAAGAAACAACGGGCGCGTATGGCCCGGCAAAAGACCTTCAGCTCTTCGTACGTGTCGCCGTGCCCGCCATCAACAGCCTCATCCCGCTAGAGCATAAATTCGGCATCTCCGGCGAGCCCGCAACAAAGCTACTGGTGCAGGCGCGACAAGTCGCTGCCAAGCTTGGGCTTACCTTCCACGTGGGCTCACAAACCACCACTCCGGACGCTTATGTCATGGCGCTCAAGGCCGTCCGCGATTTGATCTTCCATGCCGGCGTCGTCATCGATCACGTGGACGTCGGCGGCGGATTCCCGTCTCGATATTCGAACAGCGAACCAGCTCCGATGGAAGACTTTATGAAGGCCATCGACGAGGGTATCGAAACCCTGCCTGTGCGCGAAAACGTGCGCCTCATGTGCGAGCCTGGTCGCTCTCTCGTTTCAGAAGCTGAAAGCGTTATCGTGCGCGTCGATGCACGGCGCGGCAACCACCTCTACATCAACGACGGTGGCTATGGCGTGTTGTTTGACGCGGCGCACTTGGGCTTCGTGTTTCCCTCCCGGTTGGTCTCGCGCAAACTGCCGGAGGACGCATCGATGACGGCGTTCGAATTGTGGGGTCCAACCTGCGATTCCATCGACCACATGCCCGGCCCGTTCCTTTTGCCCGATTGCATCGAAGAAGGTGATTACATCGAGATCGGCAACGTCGGCGCCTATGGCCGCGCGCTCGCGGGTCACTTCAATGGCTACGGCACCTACGAGGAAGTCATCCTGCTCGACGAACCCCAGCTCACGATGTACCCGGTTGAAGCTGACGCAGAGACCGGAGAAGCAGCGAAGCAGGCTTGAGGGTATCTGCCGTCCGGCATTCATCTCTAGTTTCTCACCGAGCAAACCCGACTGACCTTTCCTATTTCGTCGTCAGGCTGACAAACTTGGTTGGTTTACTGCCTTTCAGGAGGAGACATGTCTGGGCGGGTACTATGGATCGAGATCATAAAACTACCGATTGCCATCGTTGGTATGGTAATCGCCGGAGTGATCGTCTGGTTTCTTACGGTCGGTATGCTATCCACTCCCCCGCCAGAAGAACCTAATCCGCCGATCGTGGATGCTCCAACCTCGCCAAAATCGAAACCGGTTGGCGACGTACCGTCCAAGCGACCTCCTGATCCAGTTGGAGCATGCATTAATGGGAAACAGGTGATTACCCATGGCCGTGTACAAAGCATTCGTGATTGTTAGTTTTCTAGCCGCGGTAATGTCGGGAAGCGGAGCTGCGCAAGCCCTGTCTCGTAACGCGGCCATCGATGAAGGCTTAGTGTCCGGGTCGAAGACCATATCTGGGCGTGTCTCGGGCTCTTCACCCGCCGTTTTTAAATTCAAAGTCACACGACCCGGTTGCTATCGGATAGAGAATTCAGGCCGTTCTGGCGGGCCGAGTCTGCAGTTGGAACTACGCGACCGCAACTTCGAAACTGAGCAACGTTTTCTGGCTTATGATCCGTCGGCCGGTACGAGTCCAGGGCGCACCGTTGAGATGTTGGCTGAAACCTATTTTCTAGTGGTTCGATACCTTGGCAGCCCGAAAGGTATATTTCGAATTTCAATTGATAGGACACAGTGCTGATTGTTGGAGCCTATTTGATGTGGAAGATTATATTCACTGTGATCACATTGGTATTCACGGCTGAGGCATTTGCAGTTGATCCTCGCACACTGCGTGAGTTGGACCAGCGATTCCGCAACGATCATGGTAGCGAGCAACGAAATGACCAGCAGTATTTTGGAGCTGTTGGTATCGAGCAAGCATCCAATTATTATTATCGAGTTTGGAATTACACCGACGAGTTCCAGGCTCGAAGAGACGCCGAAAAGGGATGTCAGAATGCGACCGGCAAGCGCTGCATCTCCATGTTCGCTATGACTGGATACGGCGGAAACTACCAATGTATTTCGGTATACTACAACGACGACGGACATGTCGCCGGTAGTGGTTTTTCTGTCAGTGCTGCTGATCGTCAAGGCGCAGCAAAGTGCCAACGAGAATTTGGAAGCGGCTGTCGAAAACTAACAACAGTGTGTGCTCGCCAATAAATGATTTCCAAAACCTTTCGCGAAACACGTCCTTATTCGCGTCGCGACAACAAATTCGCCTGCCGACAAGACGGGCGATCATACGATTTTGCGCAAAGGGAGCCTCAACCCAAAATTCCGGCCTTGCCTCGTGACTTAAGCCTTGCCGCGGTTTGAAAGCCACACCCAAAAACTCAGCACAATCGCCGTACCTGAGATGAAGGTCATTACGGTGCCCGGAATGAAATTGACGTACCCCGGCACATCCACGAACAGCAAATAGCCAAGGTCTGCCAAGCCACCGACCATTCCGGTGACCCAAATTGCGGTTAGGTTCGCGCGCCAGATAAAGACAGCCCCAATCACCGTTGCGAGACCAAACCACCCCAAGTTCCAGCCATGTTGATTGAGTACGCCGCCGACGGCCGGCGCGTAATCGAAGCGCAACGTTTCGGGAGCAACAGCATCAGCGATGGCTTGGAAACCTCCGCTAGCATCTTCCGTCAAGACGATGAAGCCGGCAAACATATGAACCAACCCCCAAACCACCCACAACACTGCAGCAGCTTTCAAGGCAGTCACTTGCAACGAACTCATCACGGTCTCCAGGTGTCTTAGGTCGGCCTTGAGACCGAACCATGTTTGCCTAACGTCCCGACAAGAACTAAGTTGACATAGTCCACTATTATACTTGGTGGACATAGTCAACTAATCTTGGTGATCGATGCGGGACCCTTACGAAGTCGTTTATCTCGTCGACCGTTTTATGCGGCGGATTTCAGCCAATTTGCATGAGAAAGCTTTGGCGATTGACACCGACCGCATCGGACCATTCGGCGGCATGATCTTGCTGACCCTGTCAGATATTGAGCCTGCGCCGATGCATAAACTGGTCGAGCAGATGGGGAGAGATAAGTCGCAAATGACTCGAGCGGTGAGGTCGCTTGAAGACAAAGGCATGATCGAGCGTCATGGATGTCCTGAAGATGGACGTGTCAGTTTGCTTCAGCTGACCAAGAAGGGACGCACGTTCGTGATAGAGATCAAGAAGGTCCTGTCGCAAGTCATCGACGAAATCCTAGCCCCCACGTCCTCAGCGGAGCGTCGAAACCTCGTAGAGGTGCTGCGAAAGATCTGATCCAGAGATCGAAACACCGCCCCTTGCTGATAACCCCACATGTAAACCTACCGTTTGGTACCACGCACCGAGCTGATAGAATGTTTATGAGCAACGATTGCTTTGTTGTAGCCCGTAGCTCGGGTGTCTCGCTAGACTAATCCGACGGACAAGCAGACAAATTCCAATGAGAAAGAAAACTCTTATGCAGCGATTGCTGGGTTTGCCGATCATTGCACTAGCGCTGGTTTGCCTCGTGCACATCGGACAAGCACAAGCTACATCGCCGGATTATTGCAAGCTACTGCCGCAAGTCAGCAATGCGGACCCGGACAAAGACCCACGACTTGGTGCCCTGACGCGCGAAGAGATTTGCCGTTCGTACTATTGGACCGAATTCAAAGCTGCCCCAGCAGAACAACTCCTGCCGGTGTCTCAACTTGCTGATTACAGATCAGCACTCAAGAGCGCAGATTGTGATAGCCCCCTCAAGCTTATCAAAGCAGCCTTCGCCCGAACTTACCCATCTGCACCTTCAATTCTGGCAGATGAAGTGGCGTACGAAAGCTGGCGCGACCATACCGTTGGCACGAAGTATCCAGACGTCGCAATCTGCCTCGAACGCAGGCGGTTTTCAGATTTGGAGAACGAAATTGAAAGCGAGAAGCTGACGGCGGCGCGCTACCTAGGACTCACGACAAGCCTCGCACCTCAGATCGTAGCCAAGCTGCCTGAGCTGGTGATGCAACGCCACATGTTGATCTACGCCTGGGAGTTGCGGGTGGAGCGGATCGACCACTTAGAAACAGCGCTGACATTGCTGCAGTTATCGCGCGAGGGAAAAGCACTGCGCTACGATCCCGCAACGGAGGCATACTTGGCCCTTCACCTCAAAGCAGGCGGTTTTTCGGAACCCGCAATCGATGAGATCCTGGCCGACCACGCTCCCGACGACATCGTCCAGATGGAGCAGCAGACGCGAAACAGGAGTTTCCGCGCGATCCGCAACTATATGCAGTAGCTGCATATGACGGTGGCGTGGGCATCTTCCAATCCGGCTGCAACGCATCGCAGACAGTCTTGCTGAACTTGTGCTCCAACAAATTCTTAAAAAACAGTTACGGCTAGCGGATCTGGCTTGATCTCGCGCCTCAGCTTTCCTAGCGTAGTGCCTATTGCGATTATTGCGTATTGCGGGGGTTGTTTTGTTAGATTTATCTCAGATTGAGCCATTTTTGCAGGATGCCATATCGCTCGTTAATTCCCGACTTGGATTCGATATCCCGCCAGATGCTGCCAGACCTTTAGCGTTGGTGATCCTCGCTCCATTCGTGCTGCTGACAGCTTATTTGGGGGTTCGAAAAGCCAAGGTGATTTTGCGCCGTTGGCGCGGAGAGACGAATGCAATGGATGCTGATAGCAAGGCATTGTACGAAAACGTAAGAGTTGAGCTGGAAAAGCTGAATGGTGATCTGCATAAGGCCGTGGAAAAAAACACCGACAAGAAACTTTCGCCGGTCTTCAAGATGTTGCAAGACAAACTCAACAGTGCGGAAGATCTAATCACTGCGTCCGCCGAGGAAGAAACACCCGAGCAAAAGCTTGACAGAAACGGCCGCATGCCACGTCGGCAAATGATCCGCCTTGTGCGCGAGACGGTCCTCTCAAATTTATGGGCCGGAAACTATTTCGATGAGAGCCGCAGGCGCCGCCACGAATTCCGGGCAACATTCGAAGACGCTGACCGGAAATGGATCACGATCAATGTCCGAACACCGTTTGCCCTTCCACCTCAGTCAGACGACGAACTGCCTTATGCCATCGATGTTCGTCATGGCACTCGATACGTTATGCGAATTCAATGGGATCCGGTCAAACACGACGACATTCAGATTCAGTATGTCATCCGCGGCAGTTGGGAAGACGCGATCCTTAGCTGGAACGTTTCGCAGCAGTACATTCCAAAGGTTCCAGACACAGACACCGATGAGGCCAAGACAGTTGAAGTGATTGCCTAGCCTTATTCAAGCTGTGAGCGACACGATGGAGAACTTTCGAGAATTAATTTACCAGTGGGCATTTCAGTTGCTGAACCAGACGCCGCCTAACCGCTATTCCTGATCACAAACCGGTAGACGCCAGCGTCATTCGACTGCTCAACCAGCGTGGCCCCCGTTGTTTTGCAGAAAACGTCAAAGTCCTCGACCGAGCCTGGATCTGTCGCCACAACCTCTAGGGTCCCACCCTTCGGTACGTCTTTCATGGCCTTTTTCGCCTTGAGAACGGGAATCGGACAGGTCAGCCCCTTCACATCGAGAGACTTGTCGGCCTCGGCCATGTCGTGCTCCAAAAATTGGGCCCAGAGAACGCCGCTGGGCCTGCAGCGCGCAGTCTAGGCGATCGCCAGGTGCCGCTCAAGCATCGGCGGAATGTTGCAGTTTCCCTGCCACAGCCCCCCGACGGAAGTTGCAAAATCACCAATGTGTGCACCGCCAAAAGTTCTCAAACTCTGGACAAGTCCCCTGAACTCTTGCCAAAAACGCTCTCCGGATAAACAGTTTTACTGATTTGGCAGGTCTGCGGCGCTGTGCGCAGTATTCGCGTGTAACGTAGCGCCCGACAGCAACGAGACGCCGGTGGCGAACCGGGCGTATTGGGGGATATCGAACAACATGACGAGCGCGGATCCAACTGAACAGCGCCGCTCGTTCAGATTTTCCTTTGGCCTCGACAAGCTCGGACTGGTTGCGCTCGCCCAGCCCTGGGTCTCGGCGGCGGTGATTTTGGTCCTGTCGCTGCTGGCCATGTATGGCGTGTCGATCCTCAAAGTCGATGATTCCCTGTCAGAGCTGTTCCGCACCGACACTGAAGAATTTCGCCAGTACGAGGCTATCGATCGGCTCTTTCCTTCAAGCGAATACGACGTCCTGATCGTCGTTGAGGGCGACAAGCTCTTAAGTCGCGATGGCCTGCAGAAGTTCGCAGAAGCAACCATTGAGCTACAACTTGCCGATGGGGTTGGCGGTTTGGTGTCAATGCTCTCGGCGCGTGGCAAGCCTGATGAGACCGGTTACGCCGCGCCCATTGTCCCGGACGAACTGCCCGAAGACGACGCGGCATATCAAGACGTGCTGCAGACGCTCCGTGAAAACGATGTCGTCAAAGGCAAGTTTCTGTCCGACGATGGCAAGCTGGCGCTGATCGTGATTTCGCTCGACCGCGATGTCGTGGCGGAACAAAGCCTGCGGACGGTGATCACTGGTCTACAAGAAGCAACGCAGTTTGCGCTTGAGGGATCCGACCTAAGGGTCAAGTTTACCGGTGCGCCGGTCATGCAGCTTGAGATCCGCAACGCCGTGGAGCGGGACCGGCTCGTCTATAACGGGCTCGGCTTCTTGGTAGGCCTCATCGTCGCCTACCTATTCTTCCGGCGGTTGTCGCTGACGCTGATCGCAGTCGCGGGTCCAGCGATCGCCATTCTATGGACGTTGGGCGTTGTCGGCGCGCTCGATTTCCGTCTCAACCTGTTCATCAACGTCATCACGCCGCTGATCCTTGTGCAGGGGTTTTCAGATTCGATGCACTTGGTGCTGGCTGTCAGGCGTGCCGTGATGGCCGGCGAAGATCGCTTTGCAGCTGCGCGTGCCGCGGTCCTTGATGTTGCACCCGCCTGTTTGCTGACCGCGATGAACGCAGCCATCGCGATCCTGTCGTTGTCATTGGCGCAATCGGCGTTGATCCAGACCTTCGGCAAAGCCGCGCTTTTGGCAGTCGGCATTTCCTACATTGCCGTCGCCGTTGTGGTTCCGACGCTCGCGGTTCTGCTGGTCCGAAAAGAAGATCACCCCATCGCCCGTCCCGAAGATGAAAAGGGTGGCGTCGGCGTGTTGCAGAAAGTCACCGATGCAGTGGTCGGCTTCAGCGCGCGTAACCCGGTGCCTCTGAGCCTTGCAGGTATTGCAGCCGTGCTCCTGACCGGACTGATCTACGCACAGCTCGAACCTCGCTATCGCCTAGCCGACCAAGTGCCCGACCAGGAGCAGGCGCTTGCTGGTTCCGCAAGCCTCGATAAGAAGCTGACGGGCGCAAACCCCGTACACGTTATGATCGAGTTGCCGCAGAAGGCAAAGGGCGCGAGCACGGATGCGTCGCTCTATGACGCAGAAACGCTCAACACCATCGCGGAAGCCCATCGCATTCTTGAGGATCGTGCAGGGCTCGGGAACGTGTGGTCGCTCGATAGCTTGAGGCGCTGGCTCGCAGAAGCTGGCGACGATAGCGTCGAGACTATCAAGACGTACGTCGACATCCTGCCGGAACACCTCGTTCGCCGCTTCATTTCTGCCGATGAGAAAGCAGTCCTCGTGACGGCGCGCCTTCCGGACATTGATGCCAGCGAGATCCTACCGGTTGTCGAAAAAATCGATCAGGCGCTCGAGCCGGTTCGTAAAGCACACCCCGAGTTCAAAGTGTCTGTCACAGGGTTACCTGCGATTGCCGCGCGCAACTCAAACACATTGATCAGCGAGCTAAACTGGGGGCTCGTTGGTGACATGTTTGTCATCTTCATCTTCTTGGGGTTGGCGCTGCGCTCGGCACTGGCTGGGTTTGCAAGCATCCTACCCTCGCTGTTCCCGATTTTTGCAACCGGCACCTTGTTATGGCTGTTCGGTGAGGGAATGCAGTTCGCTTCAATCGTTGCAATCACAGTCGCCTTCTCGCTCGCCATCGACTCCACCATTCACTTTCTCAACCGCTACCACCTGGAGGAAGATCGGTTCGAAGATCCACGCGGCAAAGAGTTGGAAGTCTTGCGCCAAACGGCCCACCACATCGGGCCCGCCGTCGTCATGACGACAATCATTCTGGCCCTCGGCCTTGGCGTCACAATGCTCTCAAATCTGCCGTCATTGCGGTTGTTCGGACAGTTAACAGCAGCCTGTCTTTTCGCGTCCTTGATCGCCCAGCTTGTCGTCTTGCCAGCGACCATAGCGCTCTATAGGCGATATTTCCCAAAGCAGAAAGAAATGGCCTAAGTGATTGGTAAAACAGTGAAGTTTGAGGTTCGCGCAAACCCCACGGTGGTCCAAGCCGCCTCGCGTGTCGTATTTTCGCTAATCCAGTCGGGAAAAAATACTGGACGGCAGCGACGCCAATGACGACATAAGCGACGAGAAGAAAACGCGAAACCAACGAAATCGTGCCGGGATCTACCCGGCCCTTAGGGAGACTCCCGTGCTTGAGAAACTAAAAACAACGGCCAGTTTACTGGCTGGCTTAATGTTTGTGGCATTTGTGGCTACAGCACCAGCAATGGCCGAACAACCAGCGAACCCTGCTGCACAACAGGTCGGCCCAGCGAATGCAGAAACCGCAGCCAAACACACCGCAAAAACGGAATCCAAAGACTACACAAACCAGGGGCTGTTAGACGCAGCATTCGACTTTTGCGCGTCTGTGCAAAACCGCTCGGCGAAGTCCTGCGAATGCGAGCAAAAGCTTCTCTCCGACCCCAAACGCTTCGGCACTGAAGAACGTGAAATGGCGTTCTATTACTTCACCGATAAAGATCGCTATCTGAAAGAGTTCACATCGCGGATCAAAGCCGACCCGAAATGGCAAGAAGATTTTGCACTGCGCATGTCGAACATGCAGGCGCTCATCATCGCATCCTGCGGCGCCTAATAGGGTCGCCGAAGTTTGATCAGCTGGCCGGCGCGGGATGGTTCCCTCGCTGGCTTTTTTTGTGCCAAGCCCAAAAAAGAACTGAAGGACATTCTATTCCACGGTAGAATAGCGTGACCGACGGGGTAACAGGGATTCGCACAGATTTCAGGATCGCCGTCTTACCCTGCCGTTCTACTTGATGAGGCGGCATGAAACGTTTGACCTCGCTGCATCAAACCCAATGGAACTGGCGGCTGCTTTTCAAGCGGCTGCACCAAAATATTGTGCGGACGATTTCCGCGCTAGCGTTCGGTCTCTTGCTTCTGGTTTTCTGTCTCTTGTCTGCGTTGGAATGGGTCTTCCAGCGCTTGTATCGGCGGATCTTCGGTTGGCGGTGCAACCAGGGTCAGGCACTGCATCGCCAAGCTGAACATGTGCAGAGCCGCCACCGCCAACGCAAAGTCATCGTTCTAGAAAATGTTATTGGATCGGGATCAAGACGTCTGGTCCAATCAGCACAGCTCCGCTCAACCGTCGGCAGGACGACGCTAGCTTTAAATCGCGACACGCGATCGGAAGACGACAAAGTTGCCGCGATTGCAGCAACGCGCTCCAATCTTGCTTTGTGCCGCAGTCCATCAGCTGTCATTGCCGTCACTGAAGAAGCTACCGACCGAGGCGCGTTGTTCTGGACCAGCATAGAAGAAGTTCTGGCCCGTCTGATAGAGCTTGGGGCCGATCGCGATGACGTGCGCGATGCGTTGCAGTTCTGCCATTACGACTGGCTGTACACCAAGCCAAGCACACGCCGCGTAATCCGCTTGCTCGATCAACGAGGGGCCGACGCGCAAAGCTGGCAGCATTTCGCAAGCCACTTAATCTGCTTTGAGTGCGATAGCCCATATCCACAGCATTACCCGCCCTACGACCGGCACCGTGCACCGCGCCGCATCAACGTATACTTCAGTGACGATGGCCGGTGCTTGGACTGGTCACGGGTTGAGGCGAGGCAGTGAGGGCAATACCAACACGGCACGTTGTCAGTGGCCCGTCAGGTCGATGATCTCAGGTGAGGGAACCGCATCCGCCAGGGCGTCAGCGCCAGCTTGCAAAGACCAGTCAGAAAAGTTTCGCATCTCGCCGCCAGAACGTAGCGAGCGTAGCGCGTTGAGGTCCACGCGCGCTGTCACCCAGCCAGGCTCGTTGAGCGTTCCTTCTGCCAGTATTCCGTCTTCTGAAAGGTTGATCTCGGAAGGAACGAAAATCCCCGCCGAACCTGTGTTGTGATCAACCGCCGGGGACCAGAGCGCGTCCCCTACCGTTGGGCTCGTCACCACCACGAACTGATTTTCGAGCGCCCGCGCCCGTGCGCCGGTTCGAATGCGATGATACCCGGAGACGAATTCCGTGCAGGAGGGGACCAACAAAATCTCCACACCCGCTGTCGCGAGCGACCGCACTTGGACCGGAAACTCGCTATCATAACAAATCGCAATTCCGATGCGCCCCAGTTCGGTCTCAAACACCTTGAGCTGCCCCCCACCATGAACGCCCCAGTCGCGCTCGAACGGCGTCATAATAACTTTGGACTGTTCGCCAACCGCACCCGTCGGCGTTATCAGCTGTGCGGCGTTGTAAAAGCGGCCATCGTCATGAAGGACCGGACCACTACCGGTAAGAATGTAGACGCGATGCTCGCGGGCGAGCTCCACATGATAGGCAATGCGTTCACCTGCGAGCTTAGCGACGCCCGTCAAGGTGGCCTGCAAATCACCGGCAGCTTCTAGACCAAGCGTGGCCGCCTGCTCAAGTGCCGCGTATTCCGGAAAGATCAAAAGGTCAGCACCCGTCGCCGCGCCCTTTGCCACCCAGTCGGAAATCTTATCTTGCCAATCGAGTAACGTCTCGACGGCATCGAGCTGATACTGAGCCGTCGCAATCGTGACCTCATCCCGCCCAGCCATCAAAGCGCCCTCGTCCAGAACTGGAGCGGCTTTACGGTTTCATCGCTCTCGCCTAAGTCCTTCCAAGGGTAATGCGCGACCAGCCCCTCTTGCGGAGCATAGCCGCGCTTACTCCAAAAGCCATCGAGCGGCCGATAATCGGCTGGCTTTAAGGGATGATCATCAGGCCGAACAACGCGGCAGAAAGTTGAGATTTCAAACCCGCCGAGCTGACGGGCATGCGCTTCGCGGCCGTCGAAGAATTTGTGCCCGACACCCTGCCCACGATAGTCGCCGACAAGAACGGACTCCCCGCAATAGAAGACTTTGGAAATGTCGTAGCCCGCTTTTTCAAACGGCTCGATGAATTCCCTGTCCGTCTCAGCCATTGGCGAAGCCGTCGACGCACCAACGATTTGGCCGCCATCACGCGCAACGATGCACACAGCTCCCTGAGCTTCTATGAACTTCTGCAGATATTCCCGTTCGTAATCTTCGCTGCCTTCGTAAAGGTAGGGCCAATCCCGGAAAACCCGGATCCGCAGCCGCGCCAAATCCGGCAGAACCGTTTTCAGCGCTTCCCCCGTGACCGATTCGACGCTCAGGCTCATTGCCGAGGTTTCTCCTGTTTATTCTCCTCGCCCAGGATAATGACGGTCGGTTGATAAGAGCGTGCTTCATCCTCTTCCATTTGCGCATAGGCACAGATGATGAGTTTATCGCCCACACAGGCAAGCCGCGCTGCCGCTCCGTTAAGCCCGATCACACCGCTGCCCGCAGCCCCCTCAATGACGTAAGTCGCGAAGCGGTTGCCGGTATCGATGTTGTAAATCTCGACGCGCTCGTTGACGAGAAGGCCCGCTGCATCGATCAGGTTCCGGTCGATCGAAATCGAGCCCTCATAATTGAGCTCGCATTCGGTCACGGTTGCCCGGTGCAGTTTACATTTCAAAAGTGTGAGCAGCACGGCGGCAAGGCCTCCCAAAGATTTGTCGAATAGGCTTCACAGGAAATGGCCGGAAAGATGCACCAACTGTATCAGCCGGCCACCTGCGCAATCCAGTCGGTGAGGTTGTAATAGGTGGTCACCCGGGAAATCTGACCATCACGGATGGCAAAGTAGCTTCCAGCGGGGAGACTGTAGGTTTGACCGTTGGCTTCCGGCAGACCGTTTTCGGTTTGAAGGTACTTGCCCGAAACGTTGAACTCGGCGGCAGCTCGCGTACCGTCTTTATTAACCAGAACGACAATGCCATCGAGCTTTTCTTCGTAGTGGTGGTCCATACGGGCAAGAAAAGCTTTGAACTTATCTTTGCCTTGGCGCCGTTCACCTTGGTTCACGTCGTGCACAACGTCATCGCTGAGGCACTCCAGCATGGCGTCCTGATTGCCGCTATTGAAGGCATCGTAATATCGGCGTATCAGGGCAGCTGTTGCTTGCCGAGCGGTGGATTCACCAGAAGTATCGCTCAACTGCGGTCTCCTCGTATGTCAATAATCTGTTGGTCCGAACCAGCGGACCGCATTGATAGCAAGCGCATCGCCCGTGGCCAAGCGGACAGTTCCACGGCGTCCGCATGGCGGCAGTCCCCGTACGATCACTGTCCATGACCCAAATGACCGATTTTGACCAGATGAATTCGCCCGCAGTTGTTGTCGCAGCACTCTACAAATTCACACCTTTTGAAGGGTTTGAGGCGCGTCAGGCACCGCTCCAGGCCCTGTGCGATGAAATGGGCGTTATGGGCACGCTGCTTCTTGCTCCTGAGGGGATAAACGGAACGATTGCCGGATCACGAGCCGGAATCGACGCCGTGCTTGCGTATATCAAGGGCATGCCGGGGTTCGCTGACCTCGATTGGAAAGAATCCGGCGCGGTCAAAATGCCGTTCAAGCGCATGAAAGTTCGCCTGAAACGGGAGATCGTGACGATGGGCGTCGACGGCATCGATCCGAACAAAACGGTCGGAACCTACGTCGCGCCTGAAGATTGGAATGACCTCATCTCTCAGCCGGATGTTGTTCTTGTTGACACCCGCAATGAATATGAAGTGGCGATTGGCACCTTCAAAGGTGCCATCAATCCACACACAGAGACGTTTCGCGAGTTTCCTGGCTGGGTCTCCAAAGAGCTGCGCCAGGACAATCGCCCGAAGGTCGCCATGTTCTGCACGGGTGGAATTCGCTGCGAAAAGTCGACTGCCCTATTGAAGGAGATGGGGTTCGACAACGTCTACCACCTGCAAGGCGGCATTCTGAAATACCTCGAAGAAGTCCCGGCTGAAGAAAGCCTATGGCAGGGTGAGTGCTTCGTTTTTGATGAGCGTGTTTCGGTCGGCCATGGCCTCGAACCTGGCCCTTATCAGCTTTGCGCGCTCTGCCGCCAGCCGTTCCTGTCAGGCGATGGCCGGGGCGGATTTTCGGATCATCCCTGCCCGGATTGCGAAGCCAACGCCGACGAAAAGAAAAAGCGTGCCGCAGCCGACCGCCAGCGTCAGATCGAATTGGCCCGCGCCCGCGGTGAAGCCCACATGGGAGTACATGCACCCTCGCGGATGACGACAAAACGCGAACTCGCAGACGAATGAGAGTTTCGCTCGCGCCTGAGGTTTGGCGAAATCCTCGCCTGTGTTAAGCACGTCGCCACTTAGTATTCGCGGTCCTCGTTTTCGCCGCCCCAAGGGTTGAGGTGCAGGGCCCGTCTGACTTTGTTTGGGTCGGTTAGCAACAAGGAAGCGCAATGACATCCCAAGAAACGAAAGCTAGCGACAAGCATCTTTCTGCCGCAAAAGAGCTCGTCGCAGAACTTTCCCGCGCGCTCGATCTCGATGCCTCGGTGCGCCTTTGGGACGGCAGCGTCGTACCTCTCGGCAGCGATGTTAAAAGCGCGCTGCAACTGACGATCTCCTCGCCGGGTGTCATTTCTTCACTGGTCCGTCGCCCGACGCTCGACCGCTTGATCCGGCATTATGCGCACGGCCAAATTGGCTTGGAGGGCGGCAACCTCATCGAACTGGGCTCACAGCTTGCAGATGGCGGCAGCCGCAAGCGCCTGAAGGGCATCAGCAAAGGTAAGCTGTTAAAGCAGCTCTGGCCGTTTCTGTTGTCACCAGCCGAGAAGCCCGAGCGCAGCCGAGACTTCACCGGCAACGTTGGCGGCGAGCGTCGCGACAAATCCGAGAACAAGGACTTCATCAAGTTCCACTACGATGTCGGCAACGAGTTCTACGAACTCTTCCTCGATCCGAACATGCAGTACACCTGCGCCTACTTCACCGATTGGACCAACACCGTCGATCAGGCGCAACACGACAAGATCGAAATGATCTGCCGCAAGCTGCGCCTCAAGCCAGGCGATAAGCTTCTCGACATTGGCTGCGGTTGGGGCGGGCTCCTGTGTTATGCGGTCGAAAACTACGGCGTCGAAGGCTACGGCATCACGTTGTCTGAAGCGCAGATCGCCTACGCAAAAGCCTGGGCCGAAAAGCGCGGGCTATCCGACAAGGTGAAGTTTGAGATCCGCGACTACGCCGACCTCGATGGCAAGTTCGACAAGATCACGTCGATCGGCATGTACGAAGCCATCGGTATCTCCAACATCGATCTCTATTTCAAAACTGTCCGCCGTGTACTCGCAGACGATGGCCTATTTCTCAACCACGCGATTTCGCGCCGCGCCAAACGCAAGAACCGCCGCTTTTCTTCGCGCGCCGAGCAACGCGCCTTGCAAAAGTACATCTTCCCCGGCGGAGAGTTGGACGACATCGGCCACACCATCATGGCGATGGAACAAGCCGGCTTCGAGATCCACGATGTCGAAGGCTGGCGCGAGCATTACCAGCTCACCACCAAAGCCTGGTGCGAACGCCTCACCGCGCGCCGCGAAGAAGCCATCGAACTCGTCGGCGAAGAGACCTACCGCATCTGGATCGCCTATCTTGCCGGTTGCTCGCTAGCCTTCCAACGCGGTTCTGCCCGCTTGTTCCAAACACTCGCCTCGCGCAGTGCCAAAGGGGCTTCACCACTCCCGCCAACCCGTGCCGATCTCTACCGCTAACGTGACAATGGCCAAACGCACCTTCCGCAAATGCGACGGGAGCAACAAAAACAACGGGTGATCGGTAGCGATGACGACAATGATGGTGAGCTTGGCGATCGGTGCGCTTTTGTACGGAGCAGCACTCTTTTTCATCCTTCGCCGAACCAGCCGACAAGCCAAGGACGGTGATCTCAAGGACTTCTTCGTCTCCGGTCGCAACGTCGGTCTCTGGACGGCCATCGCCACAATCGGCGCGACCGAGATCGGCCTCATCACAATCGCCTATAACGCCCAGAAGGGTTTCAACGATGGCTTCGCGGCATTCCACATAGGCGCTGCGGCGTTGGTGGGGTGCGCCATTGTCGGACTGACAGGCTTCGTCGTTGCTCCCCTGCGGCGCACCGGCGTCCTCACCATCCCGGAATACTATGGCCAACGTTACGGTCAGGATGTCCGCGTTTTCGGAGCGATCGTCATGGCGCTGGGCGGCATCCTCAACATGGGGCTGTTCCTCAAAGTCGCCGCCCTCTTCATCGTCGCGCTATTGGGCCTCGAAGGCGGATCAGCAAGCGTCAACGCATTGATGGTGGCGCTGCTCGTTATCGCCGTCGCCTATACGGCGTATGGCGGCATTCGCTCGGTCATCGCCACAGACGTTTTGCAGTTCGTCATGATCCTTACCGGCCTGCTGGTCGCGCTCGTATTTCTGTTGCAGGCCGTTCCAATTGATCGTGCGGTTGAAACAGTCAGCGCTGCCAAAGGCCTGGGCGGATTCGATCCGCTGCAATCTGAAAGCTTCGGCCTGACTTACATTCTATGGATGGTGCTGGTCGCTGGCGTCGTGTCATCAGCGATCTGGCCAACCGCCTTGTCGCGGGCACTGTGCATCAAAGACGAAGCGACCGTCCGGCGCGCCTATCTCATCGCCTCCGTCGTGTTTATGGGCCGCATGGTCTTACCCGCATTCCTCGGAGTGCTGGCCTTCGCCTACCTGGCAGCACCCGGCAACGGCCACCTTGAGCTGCCGCCTGCGTTACAAGAATTCGGCAGTGATGCTGATCTGGTCGCCACCGCTTACATGCTGGGCGAAGCCCTTCCCGTCTGGCTCGTCGGCCTCTTGGCAATCGTCATGTTCGCATCCTTCATGTCGACCCAGGACGGCTACCTCTTTTGCTGGTCGTCGATCATCGCCCGCGATGTGCTCGGCCCCGCGACAGGCCGTACCGACGATGCCGTCTTCCAGATCCGCGCAACCCGCATCGGCATCGGCTTGATCGCGCTATACGAACTCTATTGGGGCCTCATCTACCAGGGCCGCGAAGACATCTGGGACTACATCGCTGTCTCTGGATCGATCTATTTCTGTTCCGGCATCGTCCTGCTGGCTGGAGGGCTCTACTGGCCCCGAGCCACACGTCGCGGCGCCATTGCAGCCTTGATTGCAGGGTTCTCGGCCATCCTCGGTCTCGCCCCTGTCAAGGAAGCCGTCGGTCTCGGTAGCCTCTCAGCCCCCGTCATTGGCTTCGCCACCATCGGACTATCTGCGGCAGCTTTCGTCATTGTCTCGCTGCTTGATGAACCGCCCGGAGCGCACGAGCCTGCGACGAGGCACGCTGCATAATCCGCGCGTCTGTCCTCTAAGCCCGGCCCAGGAACCTTGTCACATTCGATTGCTCTACTTAACTCAACTTGAATGGAGATTGCGCGCGAGGTTGTCATGAAACACTACGTAACCGCATTGAGCGGTGCTCTGTTCGGATTGTTGTTTGCAGCGATACCTGCGCAGGCTGACCCGGTCGAACTCAGCCTCGCCACAGCAACTAAAGGCGGAGGATTTGAACTCTACGGCAGCAACGCCGCCGCCGTGATCAACGAGGTCGATCCGTCGCTCAACGTGGTTGCCAAAAACACCAAGGGCAGCCTGGAAAACATCGGCCTGCTTGCTGACGGCAAGTTTGATCTCGGGCTGGTCCAAGGCGTAGCTGCCTATGAGGCCTTCGCAGGCATCGGGCAGGAGCCCGTCGATCTCAAAGTCATCGCCGCGATCTATTCGAGCCCCGGCATGTTCGTGGTCAAAGCCGACCACCCAGCCCGTTCCGTGTCAGACCTTCTCGGCAAGCCCATCGCATGGGGCACCACAACTTCCGGCCTCACGCTGATGGCGCGTTACATCATGGATGGCCTCGGGCACGACCGCGATAAAGACTTCCAGCCACGCTTTTTGAAACGCGCCGGCGACGGCCCACCCTTGGTGCTGAGCGGTGAGGTCGACGCTTTCTGGGGTGCCGGCATTGGCTGGCCGGGGTTTAAGCGCGTCATGGCCGGTGGCGGACGCTTTATTGGTTTTAGCAAGGATGAGGTGGAGAAAGTCACCTCTAAACACACCTTCCTCAAGCCGATGGTTGTCCCCGCCGGCTCCTACAAAGGCCAGGAAAAAGATGTGCAGGCCGTCGGTGTCTGGAGCTTCTTGCTCGCCGGGCCGGACCTGCCTGACGATGTCGCCTATAAGATCGCCAAGGCCCTGAGTGATGGTCAGGAAAAGCTTGCCGCTAAACTCCCCCAGGCAAAAGAAACAACACCGGCCAACACACGGGCCGCTGCCGAGCGCGACCGCATTCACCCCGGAGTGTTGCGTTTCCTGGATGAGAAGTTGGGCGAGTGAAGGCAAATACCACAAGTAGCGGATACCGGTAGCAATGAATGCCCTAGGCGCTAGTGATCACTTGGCTTGAGAGACTCGTCATACGTCGAGTCATACCAATCGAGGTAAGCGTTTGCCCAACGGTACCACTCTGAATGTTCCAGCTCCTGCTGCTTCAAGACAGCACGCGGATCAGCATCTCGAAATCGGGGAAGCAGAGAGCTCAACACCCTGTACGTCCAAATTAAAAACGCTGGTACTTCTGGCAGAGGTTCTGGATAGCATTCAAGTCCGCGACGGGCATGGGTTGCTGCATTGGAGTGTTCGCCGTTCTCGGCATACAGATTTGCTAGAAGCGCATGAACGGCGAACAAATCTGGATCGTGGTCCAATGCTTCGTGTGCAACAGCAACTGCTTTAGCAGAGCGACCGGCCCAAAAATGGCATTGGGCGATCATTTCAAGCGCAGCCGCGTCCGAACCATCGTCATTGAGATTCGAACGCAGATGATCAATTGCAGCGTCAAATTCTTGTCTGCCGATATGATACGCGAGACGACACGTGAATGGTTGGCTCATTCTAACAAACCCACGGCTCTCAAATAAAACAGGGTTCGGTCAATCCGATACTTCAGCCGGTCTGTGTTACCGGTTTTCATGAGCCCGTTCAAACCAAACAACAACGGGTATTCCGGCCGCGGGATGTAAGGGCGCTCGGCGTAGTCCAAGAGAACATCACGTTGAGGTGTCCTGAGGCGAGCCTCATAATTGCCCGTCGCCCACGACACGTTGCCGTCCATTTTGAGCGTGGTGCGCTTTCCGGACAAAAACACAATTGCAGGAATATTCTCTCTTTCGGAAGCAATCTTGCGGCGTTCGAGCTTTAAACAGCTGCTGAGTTGAGCCCTCGGCAGACGTTTAATCCGACGCTTGGATTTTACGCGTTCCAGCAGCTGTCGGCCTAGTGTTTGGCAAGCGGGGTCCAGGGTGATGATTTCGGCGTTTAGAGTTCCCCGGTGCGCCCTTGATTGGAATTGGTAAATCCGGTCGATGTCCATGTTGGCCAGAAACATCAGTTGGCTCTGGTCGTTCATGAAACCGTGGACTTCTAGGGTGCGCGGGTAAGTTTTTGGAATTGACGTCCGCTCGAAGGCTGCAACCTCAGCTAGCCGTGCCTCTTCCTTTCGGTCAGCCATTGCCCGTTCTACGACGAACGCAATGAAGGGCGCTGCAACGATTGCCAGCCAGACACCCATGGCACCTTTCCGGTCATCCATCCAAGTGCGATAGAGCCGGTACAACGCAAACAGGAAGAAGGCCCAGATCACCAGGTTCAACAGGATAACCGGCAGCAAAAGGATATACACGAAGCGTCCCCGTCCACGACAAAACTCAGAGCTCGGGATTGTAGGGTGCGAGCACTATCGCGAGCGTTACTCGAGGTCCTTACGGGTTGCCTGTCTGCGTCTTTGGTTTGCAATTCGCAAACGCACGTCTCGATCAGAAGCGAGCGCACCACAACTTCAGAGAAAAATAAAAACGCCTACTTGCGCCGCATCACGTACTGACAGAGGATTTTCCGCGACGACAGCTTCGTCAAACGGGTCGCGTTACCTTGGGTGCGTGTTTTGAGCCGAAACCGGAAGGTATAAAGCGGACGCTTCGCACCTTGGATCGTCAAGGTGGTAATGAACCCGCCGCCTTTGGCTTTAACGAGTGGCGTCCACGTGCCTTTGTAGTTTGGCGAGCTGACACCGCCCCCGCTGATCACAATGGTCCGGTCCGGATCGGCGCAGATCTTCTTTTTTGACGCAGTCTTTAATACCCAACGCCCGTTGAGCGCCTTCCTGTTTTTGGACAGCGTACTGCCGGATCCGGACGCGGTGGGCTTTTTGGCAAAGCCGGTTGCATGACAGTTTCGAAGAGCTGTCACAGTCCGTTCGCCCGACTTGCAGTACTTGCGGCAAGTCACCTTGTTGCCCTTCAGGCAGCCAACGGAGCCACCGCTGCAAACCTGGCCGGCATAACAGCGCGAACCGCCCGCCGGACGGAACCAATCGGTGCGTTGCACACCATCAGGCCCGGCCGGGCAAGTACAGGCATCTTTCGGCATCGGGACGCCCGCAACGCATTTGGATTTCGCGGGGTCATAAGACCCACCTGGGCCGAGCTTACCGGGAGGGCATTTCTTGAGCTTGCCACCTGCCCCTCCAGCCGTCCTGCCCTGACCAGCGCTATTAGAGAACGAACTGCCAGAGTAGGGTTTGGTGACGTTGGAAACCGTCGCGTGACAGTTTCTCATCGCGACAACCGACCCTTCGTCAGGTTTGCAATACTTGCGGCACGTAACAGTCGTTCCCTTGAGGCAGCCGACAGAGCCAGCCAAGCAGACCTGCCCGGCAAAGCAACGCGCGCCACCTGTCGGGCGATACCAATCCGTTTTTTGCACACCATCGGGCCCAGCAGGACACGTACATGCTTCCTTGGGCATCTGTACGCCCGCGATACACTTGTATTTCGCAGGATCATAAGACCCTCCGCCACCCAGGGCACCGGGCGGACAGGCTTTCAGACCACCTGAAGAAATTCCGGCATCTTTGCGCGCCTGTTCATCAATAGATTTTGGAATACAAAATCCCTGGTAATGCCAGCGTTCGTTGGGTCCACATCGCTGATCCTGAGCCAAAACAAGGCTCGGTGGAGCCAGGCAAAAAACTGCGAGAAGAAACAACGAAAATGCGCGATGAAACATGGCAAGAAAGACGGCAAGACGAGAAAAGAAGAGGCCCGAGGAGAGAAGACGGCTCGGCCTGGCGAGGCCACGATCCTATCAAGAGTAATGCTGAATTCAACCATATGACCTGCTAGGTCTGAACGGCGACTTGAAACGGCGACTTGAATTGAGATGCGCCGACGGGGCAGGCACCGTTAAAGTGAGGGAAGATTTATGAGGTTCAACCGTACGATCATAGCTTGTGCTGTTGCCCTGCTCCCACTTGTGAGCAGCACGGTGCTGGCCGGCGATGTACTCACAATAGCAGGCAACGTCGGAGCGACGAACCGGCCTGCGTTCGAACCCTTTCGTGACGCCTTCTTCAAGTACCACGACCGTGGCTTCGAAAGTGCATACGCCTTCACCGAAGATGCTCTGCGCCAACTGCCTCAACATACAGTCCAGGCAAATGTTAAAGGGTGGCCTGCGGCCCTGCGCGGAACCGGCCCTCGCCTTCGGGATCTGCTCAAGGCCGCGAAGGTACCTCAAAGCGCGACGCTGACGGTCATCTCGTTGGATGGTTACGCAGCCGAGCTAAGCCCGAAGGAGATCGCGGGAGAAGATTGGATTCTAGCTGTTGATGTTGATGGCAGGCCGCTCGGTATTGGTGGCCGGGGACCGGCATGGTTGATGCACGATACAGGTGGCAAACAAATTTCAACCGATCTCGAAGCAAAGTGGATTTGGTCCGCGTTTATGATTGTCGCAAAGTAAGCAGGACATATCGCTCACACGGCAAGCGAGACCGTAAAATCCAAAACTCCGACATTAGAAATTGGGCTCCCCAAAACTACTCTTGAATTTTCGAAGAACAGGTCCTATTTCTGCTCCCGACGCAGTACTAACTGCAAAAGTCAAAAACCCCGAGAGAGAACAATGTTGTTCCGTTCCGCAGTATCAAAAGATATCACCGCCATCAGCGATTGCTGGTGTGCGAGCGATTGTTGATGCGCGGAGGGTGCTGACTAATACGAGATAAAAATCCCAAATTGCGACGCTGCGAGCCAGCATCCCTCCGTGCGACCCAAAACGAATGCGCGCGCTAAGACGTGGCGTTGACACCTGTGTTGACGACAGGCGATCCAAAGCCTTGCACGTCTTGGTCTGTTCCGCTTGCGCAAACGATGCCGAGGTAGCTCAGCTGGAGAGCGCCGGATTGAAACCCCGGAGGTCGGTGGCTCGAAACCATCACTCGGCACCAATACATGGCCCATCGGTCCAGTCTGGAGTGGACGCCCGCCTGTCTAGTGGGAGATCGCCGGTTCAAATCCGGCATGGGTCGCCATCGTGCGTGGGTGAGATGGGAACACTGCCGGCTGCAAACCGGCCATGACCCGGTTCGATTCCGGGACGCACGTCCATTCTGGAGCACCAGTTGCCTTAGAGCTTGGCTCCCGTGTTCCTTTTAGCTGTGTTCTTCTTGGAAAAATCCCCTCGAGGTCGAGATCACAACCAGTTGGGATACCAGAAGCTCAAGAATCGCCGACCAGAATAATTGCTGGCTCAGGTCGTCTCCTGCCCACTGTTCTTCACACCAAAATACCCCAGCAAACACAGCACAAGAATTGCAATGTTCCCCGCAAAATCGAGAAGCATCCAGCTCGTGAACATCTCGACCACAAAGACGAAATAGTAGTTAAATACAAAGAACGGTAGCGATCCGACGATGCCAAAGACCAAGAACGTCTGAGCGGTAAAGCGGGACAAGGCCATGACTAGTCCGCAGAGGACGGCCTGCGCTCCGAAACAACTCATCAACACCGTCGTGACCGCTGCACCGGTATTGAACTCCGGTCTGATGCCAATACTCAGCACCTGCGAAGGGAAACAAAGCGCCCAGCCGCCAAGCCCAAGAAAAACGAACGCCAAGAGTCGTTGAATATGAATTGGAGCCACTGCTGATTCTCCTGAAAGGTTCTTGAGGGATGTTGGCTGGCCAGACACATCCAAGGTTTCGGGCTTGGCGTGCTTTGACAAAAAAGCGGATTTGATGCCAATGAAGGGTGCTGTAATTGGATGAGCACAGCGACGATACCAGCACCACCGTCAGGCTACTTAGTCGCGATTTGAGCTGAATTCTTGGCGACGTCTTATTCGAATTCCAAAATTTCAGGTTCACGTTTGTTTCGTTGCAAGAAGCTCGAGAGATTATCCGGCTAGTCCCAGGGGTAGCCCAAGCCCGATAATGAAAAAAGGCCGCCCATCTAGGGGCGACCTTCTTAATTTTCCACACTAGCGCCCGATCAACGACCGGCACAATGGCACTTAGTTATCGAGGAACGAACGCAGCTTGCGCGAACGGCTCGGGTGCTTCAGCTTGCGCAACGCCTTGGCTTCAATCTGACGGATGCGCTCACGCGTGACCGAGAACTGCTGACCAACTTCTTCCAGCGTATGGTCGGTGTTCATGCCGATGCCAAAACGCATACGCAGGACGCGCTCTTCACGCGGCGTCAGAGACGCCAAAACGCGCGTCGTTGTTTCGCGGAGGTTTGACTGGATTGCAGCATCGATCGGCAGAAGCGCGTTCTTGTCCTCGATGAAATCACCCAGGTGCGAATCTTCCTCGTCGCCGATAGGCGTCTCCAGCGAGATTGGCTCCTTGGCAATCTTTAGAACCTTGCGAACTTTCTCCAACGGCATAGCGAGCTTTTCGGCCAGCTCTTCTGGCGTCGGTTCGCGCCCGATCTCATGCAGCATCTGGCGTGACGTCCGAACGATTTTGTTGATCGTCTCGATCATGTGCACCGGAATACGGATCGTGCGCGCCTGGTCTGCAATCGAACGCGTGATGGCCTGACGGATCCACCACGTTGCGTACGTCGAGAACTTGTAACCGCGGCGGTACTCGAACTTATCGACCGCCTTCATCAAACCAATGTTGCCTTCCTGGATCAGGTCGAGGAACTGCAGGCCACGGTTAGTGTATTTCTTGGCAATCGAGATCACGAGGCGAAGGTTGGCTTCAACCATCTCCTTCTTCGCCTGGCGGGCTTCGCGCTCACCCTTCTGCACAGCACGAACAATGCGCCGGAACTCAGGGATCTCCAGACCGGTTTCGCTAGCCAGCTCGTGGATCTCAGCGCGGATGTCTTCGATGTTGGCCCGGCTGCCATCGATGAACTTCGCCCACTTCTTACCCTTGGCCGACATACGGTCGAGCCAGGTCTGGTCGAGCTCATTGCCAAAGTACTCATCAAGATACGCCTGACGCGGGATGCCATGCGCATCGGCCAAGCGCATCAACCGGCCTTCGTAGCTGACCAAGCGCTTGTTGATCGCGTAAAGCTGCTCGACCAGGCTTTCGATACGATTGTTGTTAAGTGAGAGGCTCTTAACGTCGTTGATGATCTCGTCACGCAACTTGTCGTAAGCAGTCTGCTGCTGGCGCGAGGCCTGATCGCCCGCCACCTGCTGTTCGATCATCTTGTCCTGCTGCTTGCGCAACTTCTTGTAGTTGCCAGCGATCTTTTCGAAGGTCTCAAGAACTTTCGGCTTGAGCTCCGCTTCCATCGCAGCAAGCGACAGAGCGTTTTCGAAATCGTCGTCGTCCTCTTCCTCGCCTTCGCCGCCTTCACCTTCTTCCTGCCCTTCACCATCTGCGGAGGCTTCCTCCACATCCGGGGCTCCTTCAGCAGGCGCAGGCTGGGCTGGCGCTTTGGCTTCAGGACCTTCGTAGGTCGCTTCAAGGTCGATAATATCGCGGAGCAGAATACGGCCGTCGTTGAGTTCATCATGCCAGATGATGATGGCCTGGAACGTCAGTGGGCTTTCGCAGAGCCCGGCGATCATAGCTTCGCGGCCAGCTTCAATACGCTTGGCAATCGCGATTTCGCCTTCGCGCGACAACAGTTCAACTGAACCCATCTCGCGCAGATACATGCGTACAGGGTCGTCTGTACGTTCCGTCGGCTCTGAGCGGGTCTCGCTTTTGGCTGGAACTGCCGACTGGGTTGTCAGCTCACGGCTGCCACCATCGCCGTCGCTTTCTTCGGCCTCTTCCTCTTCCGACTCAACAACATTGATCCCCATGTCCGACAGTGTCGCATAAAGATCTTCGATTTGATCTGAGGTGACTTCTTCGGAAGGCAGGACCTTGTTGAGGTCTTCGTAGGTAACGTAGCCGCGCGCTTTCGCAGATTTGATGAACTTCTTGACGACAGAATCCGACATGTCGAGGAGCGGGCTGTCGCGTTCGGTATCTGCCGAAGTCGCGTTGGCCTGTTCCTCTTCTTTCACGTTCACGTTCGCCATTGCGCTGACACCTGTTCGGTAAGAATTTGATAAGCAAGCAGCACTCCGGCTGCTGAAACACATCTGGGTGGCTCAAAAGCTCCTAACAAAAGGAGCCTTCGGCGAGGGTGAGCGCGGCGTGTTGGCAGTAAGCGAAATCTGCAATCGCAATCGGGTCAATTGGTGCTACCCCATGTTTCGCATTTTGCACTGGCTGTTGAGACCCACCTGATAGAGGCAGGAGCAACGCCGACCGGGCTCAATAGTGTTCTCTGTGTCGACCAGCGCTGTACGCTGCCCAATCAGAGTTGGGAACCTAATCTCGCCACCGGCGTAACGAGCCGGAGCCAAGAGGTCTTGTTAGTCCGGTTCGCCCTTGCTGCAGTGCAATAATATGCTCAAAGCCATCCCGCACGGATTGGGCTTCTGCGTCAGGCTCGGCGAAACGATCAGACCTATTTAATAGCACGAGTTGGCCGATTCGGCGCAACGTGTCCCCAGTCCCCAGACGGTCCAAATGTGAACGTAGGGCCGTACTGTCAAGTGTTTTTTCCATCGCTTGTGCAGAAAGTATGGCATCCCGAAGCTTTCCCGCCTGCTGAGAAGCAAATTTCAATTCTGCGATTTCCTCCGCATTTTCGTCGATCAGGAACGGGTGGTTGATCAGGCATTGAAGGATTAACGCCTCGCGCGGAGGCATTGAGGCACCGTGACCACCCGCCCGGGCGCTGCGCTTTAGACTTTCGCTGGCATGGGCGATTCCCGCTGATTTGAAGCCAGAGGTCCGGCCCGGTCCAGCGCCCGGCCGGGAGCCCCTGTGCGGTCGCTTTAAAGCGGGTTGTGAAATGCTGGCTAGGGCCTCGCCCTTGGGCGTGCCGTCAAAACGCGATGCAGACGACATTGAACGCCATGCTGCAAACAGGCGGTTGCGAACATCGCGCTCATAGTGGTTGCGGATGGCGTCATCTGAAATCTCGGAAATGACCTTTTTTAGTCTTGCTTCTAGGCCTGCGCGCCGCTCTGGCGTCGACCATTCGCCATCGCCCCATTCCCGTTCAAAAAGGACGTCAACCAGCGGGCGAGCCTTTGCAAGCGTGCTCTCCATGCCTTCTGAACCGCGTTCCCGCACAAGGTCGTCAGGGTCGACCCCGTCAGGAAGAAACGCAAATCGCAGAGACCGCGCAGGCTTCAGCTGTTTCAAAGCCACGTCAATTGCCCGGAAAGCGGCTTTGCGACCGGCTGCATCCCCGTCGAAACACAAAACGGGCTCTGGTGCCATCCGCCATAGCAAACCCAGCTGATCTTCGGTCAGCGCCGTGCCAAGCGGTGCCACGGCCTCCCGAAAGCCAGCCTGAGCCAGTGCGATAACGTCCATGTACCCTTCGACAGCGATGACGTTGTTTTTCTCGTACGCCGCAGTCCGCGCGTTGTGGGCGTTGAAAAGAACTTTTCCTTTATGAAACAAAGGAGTGTCGTTTGAGTTCAGGTATTTGGCCGGTTGGTCGGCTGACAAAGCCCGGCCTCCAAAGGCGATAACGCGGCCTTTCATATCCATGATCGGAAACATCACGCGATAGCGGAACCGATCGTAGGGCTCGCGGATATCTTCGCCGCCAATCAGCATCCCCGAAGCAATCATTTCACGCTCTGAGAAGCCGGCCTTGGCAAGATGAGCCTTCAAGTGCGTGCGGCCATCGAGCGCAAAGCCAAGCCGGAAATCCGCAATCGTTTCAGGCGAGAGTCCGCGCCGCTCAAGGTAATCACGGGCAATGGCACCGTCTGAGGAGTTCAGGTTGGCGCTGAAGTACCGCGCTGATGCCTCAACAAGGTCATAGAGCCGCTGCCTCGCATCAACTTGCTCCTTCGCGGCCGGCGTCATGGGTTCGGGCTTCGGCAGGTCGACACCAGCCTCTTCGGCAAGCCGTTCGACGGCTTCGGGAAATGCCAGCCCCTCTGTCTTCATCAGAAATGTAAAGATGTCGCCATGCTCGCTCGTCGCGAAGCAATGGTAGAAGCCCTTCTGGTCGTTCACTGTGAAAGACGGGGTCTTCTCCGTCTTGAATGGCGACAGACCGACGAGCTCCCGACCTTGGCGTTTAAGGTTGACCTTGCGCGCCACGACCTGGCTAACGGGCAATCGAGCCCTGATTTCATCTAGCAAGTGAGGCGAAAAGCGCATCGGTTCCTATTGCAGCAACCTGCTCAACGACGGATGCGACGAAAAGCAGGAACAACACCAAAAAGACAGGTGATGGTGGGGCAGGTGGCCCGATTCGGATAGTGCAGCGGAGCGTCACGCTCTTTGCCGTAAGACCCTTTACCCACTATCCACAGGGTTCTGAGACCGAGCTGCCGTGAATTTTTTGCCTGGAAACCCAAAACCAGCGCGTTACAGGTGACCCAGCAAGGTGTTGAGCCGCCAATTGGTGGACGTTCAGACGGTTCCACGCCCTCTGAACCCGTGACCTCAAGCGTCTTTCAAAGCTTCCTTCACGATCGCGCTGGCCTTTCCGAAATCCATCGAGCCCGTGTAGCGCTGCTTCAGGACACCCATGATCTTGCCCATGTCTTTCAGGCCACCGCAGCCGGTTTCATCGATCGCGTCTGTAACTGCCTTACGAACCTCGTCTTCGCTCATCTGCTGCGGCAAAAACTCTTCGATGATCGTGATTTCCGCTTCTTCACCCTCAGCAAGCTCCGGACGGCCGCCTTGGCGATATGTTTCAGCTGAATCGCGACGCTGCTTAATCATCTTCTGCAGGAGCGCCAAAATATCGGAATCACTGACTTTTTCTTCGCCCGTAGCCTGACCTTTATCGTCAGCGCGGGCGGCAATATCCCGGTCCTTAATCGCAGCGTTCACAAGGCGCAGCGTCGATAAGCGCTTCTTGTCTCCCGACTTCATTGCCTCTTTCATGGACTGGTTAATGAGTTCGCGCATGAAAGCCTCCGATAGCCTGGAATGACCAGTAGTAATCCTGAATCCGGTCACTAGATGTATGCGTGCGGGCCAACGTATACAGCTCGCGCCGACGCAATCAACCGATCCAGCAAACCAACGGTCGAGACAAACTTAGAAGATTGACCTGAAAGTGGCTTCTCCGTAGGTTCGCCGCAACCCTCGCGACGGGTAATACGGAATGCCGCAGCACCAATCGGGTTCCCTCCGCCGCCTGTCTCGACTATATCGACGCGAAGCGCTTTGCCAGTGCGCTCCGTTCACCACGCACAAAAAACAGGGTACGCCCCTTGAGCACGACGACGTCAGACGGTTGGACGCAGCCCCCTACGACTGCCCGCCTTATTCTCGCCGACGGCACTATCATCGCAGGTCAGGGACTGGGAGCGATCGGTAGTTCGGTCGGAGAACTTTGTTTCAATACGGCGATGACGGGATACCAGGAGATCCTCACCGATCCCTCTTACGCCGGCCAAGTCATAACCTTCACTTTCCCCCATATAGGAAACGTTGGCGTTAATGACGAGGATATCGAGACCTCAAACCTTGCTGCAACGTCCGGCGTAAAAGGTTGCGTGCTGCGAGCGTCGATTACCGACCCATCGAACTATCGGGCCGCTCGCAATCTTGATGCTTGGCTGAAAGACCGCGGCATCATCGCCATCTGCGGCGTTGACACACGCGCACTTACCGCGCGGATCCGCAGCGAAGGCATGCCGAACTGCGTTATCGCGCACGACCCGTCGGGCGAATTCGATATCGCAAAGCTGAAAGCGGAAGCCGCAGAATTCCCTGGGTTGGAAGGCATGGACCTCGTGCCAGACGTCACCACGGGCCAATCATACACGTGGGACGAAAATCGCTGGGCCTGGCCAGAAGGCTTCACGCGCCAGGACAATCCAGAGCTTCATATCGTTGCGATTGATTTCGGTCTGAAGCGCAACATTCTTCGCTGCCTTGCGAGCGCCGGTTGTAAAATCACCGTGCTGCCAGCAACCGCGACGGCTGAGGACGTTATCGAACGCAAACCGGACGGCGTATTTCTGTCAAATGGTCCTGGCGATCCGGCGGCAACCGGTGAGTATGCCGTGCCACAAATCAAGAAGCTCCTGGAAACAGGTGTCCCGATGTTTGGCATCTGCTTAGGTCACCAGATGCTCGCGAGAGCGCTTGGAGCTACGACCAAAAAAATGCACCAGGGGCATCACGGCGCCAACCACCCGGTGAAAGACTTCACCACCGGCAAGGTCGAAATCACCTCAATGAACCATGGCTTCACGGTTGATCGTGAGAGCTTACCTGAGGAAGTCGAGGAGACGCACGTTTCCCTTTTCGATGGAACGAACTGTGGGATCGCGCTGCGCGGCCGCCCGGTTTTTTCCGTACAATATCATCCGGAAGCCTCTCCCGGTCCGCAAGACAGCCACTATCTCTTTGAAAGGTTCGTGGACGCGATCAAAGAGCGATCGGCGTCAGCGACAACATGACAGATTAAGCGCCCGGCCCAATGGTCGGGCCTTTTTCCAATCAGGTCAGAGCGTTGGCAGTAAGCCGCAGCTGTAAACGCGCGCCGGATCACGGCAGGCCACGGTGCGGGAATGTGGGGCAGGAGTTGCCTAGGATGAACGTAAGATTCGCCAAACGTTTTTGGGTTCTGGCTTTGAGCATTACGATGCTCGCCGGAGCTGTTTCTTACGCCGTTGCCGACAACCGTGACCCACCTGCCCCCCCAACTGATTGGGTCTCCGAAGAACTCCGCGACCATCCACTCGTGGGCAAGATCTGGTCCCCGAAAAAACAAGCGTTTGCGGATCTGCGCACTTTTGGGCACGACCTCGCACTGACCCGGTATGCGCTGCTTGGTGAGGTCCATGACAACGCTGATCATCACCTCTGGCAGGCCTGGGCAATCCGCACGATATCCAAACTGCGCGGCGCGCGCATTGTCGAAGGCGCACCGCAGATTGACATCATCGCTATGGAGATGGTGACAACCGCCCAGAACGCAGCCCTCGACAAGTTTTATGGCCGCGATGTTGTGGTGCCGCGTCCGCGTAAGCCACGCGACTTCGCACGCATGCTGAAATGGTCCAAAACTGGCTGGCCGGATTTCAAAATCTATGAACCGATCATCGCACAAGCCCTGCACGAGCAACTCGTTATCGTGCCAGCGAGCGCCTCGCGCGAATTCACCAGGCAGCTCTCAAAGGAAGGCGAAGAAGCGCTGGGCCAAGGCGAACTTGAACGCCTCGCGCTCGCCGAGGGATTAAGCGGTCCCGCATCGAAAGCCCTCGACAAAGAGATCGAAGACGCCCACTGCAATCTGCTGCCAGTATCCGCTGTGCCTCGGATGAGTTTGATCCAGCGGTTCAGGGACGCAACCATGGCCGATTCACTTCTGGCGGTGGCAAGCGGCAAGGGTGGCATTCTGATTGCCGGCAATGGACACGTGCGTCGCGATCGCGGTGTGCCGCTTTATCTCATACGCCGCGGTGTCCCCTCAAAGCAGATCATGGCCGTCAAGCACGTCGAAGTGATCCCGGACAAGCTCAAACCCGAAGACTATGCGGAAGCTGCGGCCGGTGCCGATTATCTCGTGTTCACGCCGCGAGCGAAGCGCGAAGACCCCTGCGAGAGAATGCGACAACACATGAAAAAGAAACAATCCGGTTCGAAGAACGCAAAACCGGCCAATGCCAAAAAAGAAGCAGAATGAAAAACCTGGCCGAACGCCGCGACTGAAACCGCAATCGAAAACAAATCACGCCAGCATCCAAGCCTTGCAATAGAAGTGGCCCGCTATGCCAAAAAGAACAGACATAAAATCCATCCTCATCATCGGTGCCGGACCAATTGTTATCGGCCAGGCCTGCGAGTTCGATTACTCAGGCACCCAGGCGTGCAAGGCGTTGAAGGCGGAAGGTTACCGGATCATCCTGGTCAACTCGAACCCGGCCACGATCATGACCGATCCGGAACTCGCCGACGCGACCTACGTCGAGCCGATCACACCCGAAGTTGTCACCAAGATCATCGCCGCTGAAAAGCCCGACGCCATTCTCCCAACGATGGGCGGACAGACCGCGCTCAACACGGCTTTGGCGCTCGATAAGCAGGGCATCTTGAAAGAGCATGGTGTCGAACTGATTGGCGCAAAGGGCGAAGCCATCGACAAGGCCGAAGACCGGCTCTTGTTCCGTGAGGCGATGCATAAAATCGGCCTCGAAACACCACGCTCAAGACTCGCCCACAATCGCGAAGAAGCAGCAGAAGCGCTCGACTTCATCGGCCTGCCCACGATCATCAGGCCATCGTTTACATTGGGCGGCACCGGTGGCGGCATCGCTTATAACCGGGAAGAGTTTTTCGAGATCATCGAGCGCGGGCTCGACGCCTCCCCCACCACCCAGGTGCTGATCGAAGAAAGCGTGCTCGGCTGGAAAGAGTACGAGATGGAAGTCGTTCGCGATAAAGCGGACAACTGCATCATCGTCTGCTCCATCGAGAACGTCGACCCGATGGGTGTCCACACCGGTGACTCCATCACTGTTGCACCGGCGCTGACTCTGACCGACAGAGAATACCAGATCATGCGCAACGCCTCGATTGCGGTGTTGCGCGAGATCGGCGTCGAAACAGGCGGATCGAACGTGCAGTTTGCCGTCGACCCAGCGACGGGCCGCCTGGTCGTCATCGAGATGAACCCACGCGTATCGCGGTCTTCAGCGTTGGCATCCAAAGCAACGGGTTTCCCGATTGCCAAGGTCGCAGCCAAATTGGCTGTTGGTTACACTCTTGATGAACTTGAAAACGACATCACCGGCGGTGCCACACCAGCATCCTTTGAGCCAACGATTGACTACGTCGTCACTAAGATCCCGCGTTTCGCCTTCGAGAAATTCGACGGCGCTGATGCGACGCTTACAACCTCTATGAAATCGGTCGGCGAGGCGATGGCCATCGGCCGGACCTTCGCTGAGAGCTTGCAGAAGGCTCTGCGTTCGCTCGAGATCGGCCTCACCGGTCTCGACGATATCCAGCTTGATGGCCTCGGTGTCGGCGACGACAAGAATGTCATCCGGGCCGCGGTATCAAGCCCGACACCAGACCGCCTTCTCAAAGTCGCACAAGCCCTTCGCCATGGTGTCGATGTCGAGCAGGTGCACGCGTATTCCAAAATCGATCCATGGTTCCTGCAGCGCATGCAGGAGATCGTCGATATCGAGAACAAAGTCCGCGAGCACGGCTTGCCAACCAATACGTCTGCGATGCGTCAGGTCAAAGCGCTGGGCTTCTCTGATGCGCGCCTCGCCCAGCTTTCGGGCAAGCCGGTTGCGGAAGTCACAAAGCATCGCAAAAGTCTTGATGTGGCTCCCGTCTACAAGCGGATCGACACGTGCGCGGCAGAATTCGCGTCGCCAACCGCCTATCTCTATTCCACCTATGAAGGCCCACTTGTCGGTGAGCCGGTCTGTGAAGCTGAGCCGTCCGAGCGTGAAAAAGTCGTCATCCTTGGTGGCGGCCCGAACCGCATCGGCCAGGGTATCGAATTCGATTATTGCTGCTGTCACGCCTGCTTCGCACTCACCGATGCGGGCTATGAAACGGTCATGATCAACTGCAACCCTGAGACCGTTTCGACCGACTACGACACCTCCGACCGTCTCTACTTCGAACCGCTCACAGCCGAAGATGTGATTGCCATTATCGACGCTGAAAATGCGAAGGGTCGGGTCAAGGGTGTTATTGTCCAGTTCGGTGGGCAGACCCCACTGAAACTTGCCTCTGCTCTCGAAGCTGCCGGTGTGCCGATCCTTGGCACCTCACCGGATGCTATCGATTTGGCAGAACAGCGCGACCGCTTCCAGGCGTTGATCAACGAGTTGGGTCTGCTGCAGCCACCTGCCGGCATCGCCCGTTCGCCCGAAGAAGCTCGTGCCGTCGCCGATGAAACCGGTTACCCCGTCGTCATTCGCCCCTCCCACGTCCTTGGTGGCCGTGCGATGGAGATCGTCCACGATGGCACCGACATCGACCGCTACATCAAGCGGCTGTCTGAGACTTTGCTTGGTCCGAATGAATTGATCGTCTCGGCTGAGCGCCCGCTGCTGATCGATAGCTATCTGACAGATGCCGTCGAAGTTGACGTGGACTGTTTGTCTGACGGCAAGGACACCTTCATCGCCGGTGTCATGGAGCACATCGAGGAAGCCGGTATCCACTCTGGCGACTCGGCTTGCTCTTTGCCGCCGCACTCGCTGAGCGAAGAAACGATTGCCGAGATGGAGCGTCAGGCTCGCGAATTGGCACGTGCGCTCAACGTTGTCGGCTTGATGAACGTGCAGTTCGCAATCAAGGATAGCAAAGTCTACATCCTCGAAGTGAACCCGCGTGCCTCCCGCACAGTGCCATTCGTCGCCAAGGTCATCGGGATTCCCATCGCCTCCATCGCGTCTCAAGTTATGGCTGGGAAACCGCTCGCCGAATTCGGGCTTCAACCCCAGAAGCTCGACCACGTTGCCGTCAAGGAAGCCGTATTCCCATTTGCGCGCTTCTCTGGTGTCGACCCGATCCTCGGCCCTGAGATGCGTTCGACCGGCGAGGTCATGGGTATCGATCGCGACTTTGCGATGGCATTTGGCAAAAGCCAGTTGGGCGCCGGACAGAAACTGCCTCTGGAAGGTAAAGTCTTTGTCTCGGTCAAAGATTCTGACAAGACGCGTATTGTTGAACCGCTCAAGGAATTGGTCGAGTCCGGTTTCAGCGTTCTGGCCACCCGCGGCACCAAGCGGTTCCTCGAAAGCCATGGCGTTGAGTGTGAGGCGATCAACAAGGTTCTTGAAGGCCGACCACACATCGTCGATGCGATGAAAAACGGCGAAGTGCAGTTGGTGTTCAATACAACCGAGGGTGCCAAAGCCCTTGCGGATTCTAAGGATATCCGCCGAACGGCCTTGATGCACCACATTCCGTATTATACAACATTAGCGGGCGCGAGAGCTGTGATTCGTGCAATCCGCGCATTGAAGAGCGATAGCCTCGAAGTTGCGCCATTGCAGAGCTATACGACCCGCTCATCTTGATCCAATGACGGTCTGAGCGTTAAGCTGGGCCGTTCACCCCAAGACCGTATTTGACGCCATATGCAATTGGCCCCGCCGCAGCCGGTCGGGCCTCGTGGGAGGTTTTAGGAATGTCCACGGAACGGGTACCAATGACGACGGAAGGTTTCACGCAGCTCGAAGCTGAGCTCCAGCGTTTGAAATCTGTCGAGCGCCCGCGCATCATCCAGGCGATTGCTGAAGCCCGTGCACATGGCGACCTGTCCGAGAACGCCGAGTACCACTCCGCCAAAGAAGCGCAAGGTCTCAACGAGGCAACCATTGCTGAACTTGAGGATAAGCTGTCGCGCGCGGACGTGATTGATATCAGCACAATGTCAGGCGAGACCGTTAAGTTCGGTGCCACTGTGAAGGTGGTCGACGAAGATACCGATGAGGAGACCGCCTACAAGATCGTTGGGGATCTGGAAGCGAACCTCAAAGACGGAAAGATCTCCATCTCATCGCCAATCGCCCGTGCTTTGATCGGTAAAACCGTCGGAGACAGTGTCGAGGTGACGACCCCGAAGGGCGCACGCTCTTTTGAGGTTCTGGACGTCACCTGGAAGTAAAGCGGCAGGCGAAGCCGCGTTCAGCCCTAGTTTTCTTTTCGCGGGAACTGGGCGCTGCAGCGTCACGTCATCAAACGCGAAGTGCCTGATGCAGGGCTGCCACCATGGGCTTCTACGACGAAGAAAAAACCGCACGCGAGTACATCGCGATGGCGGAAGGATATGACGGATCGTTCCTGATTGACGTCATGTCCAAGCACGTGCCTGAACAAGCTTCCGTACTTGAGATCGGCATGGGCCCCGGCACAGACCTTGATCTTCTCGGTGCGCGTTATCAAACCACCGGTTCGGATACGTCTTCGTTTTTCCTTACACGATACCAGCAGCTAAATCCCACAGCAGACTTGATGAAACTCGATGCGGTTACACTGGAAACCGACCGCAAGTTTGACTGCATCTACTCAAACAAGGTCTTGCACCATCTCGATGACAATGATCTTGCCAGCTCATTGCAACGTCAAAAGCAATTGCTCAACTCGGGCGGCTTCGTAATGCACTCGTTCTGGAGCGGCAGTGGCGTGGATGAGATGCAAGGCCTCAAATTTCACTATCATACTGAGGCGTCCCTACGCGCCGCGTTTGGCGCGCAGTTCGCAGTTCTTGAGTTGGCTACATACAAAGAACTCAAGCAAGACGACTCCATCTATGTGCTGGCCCAGCTTCGGGATTGACGACGCTCGATTGCAAACAACTCCAACGTTTCTGGTCTTGCAGTTTTCTAAAGTCCTTGGCAGATGGTGGTTGCGAAGCTTCAACCATTCCTTCCAGGAGGACATTCCGTGAAGCGGCCAGCTCGCCGCCAGAACCCGATCTGCGAAGACGACTACAAAGCCGTTCTGCCGTCTTTGCAGGAAGGTTGCGACCGCATTCGGACCGAGATCGGCATGCTGTTGCGGGCCGAGGACATCACGTTGGGCGCCCCGCTGGAAGCTCGCGTAAAATCCTGGTCCTCCCTCTGCGATAAGTTCGATCGTGCGAAAAAGCCAGCAACAGGTCTGCAAGAAATCAAAGACCTGGTCGGGGTGCGCGTCATCTTGCTTTACCGCCCCGACATTGAACGCACGCTGGAAATCTTGCGCGGCGAGTTCGAAATTGAGCTCGAAGAAAAGAAAGGCATGGATGCGGAGGCAGACGGCTTCGGCTATCAATCCGTGCATGTGATTTTGCGACAGCCGCCGCGCCATATGGCAGACCTAGCGATATGGGAGTCCGAGGACCAGCGGGTTGAAGTCCAGATCCGAACGCTCGCGCAGCACATCTGGGCAGCGGCCTCCCATGACCTCCAATACAAGAAAGAGCGCGCTGTCCCCAAGCCGTTGCGCCGTACCATTCAGCGGGTCTCAGCGCTGCTAGAAACGATCGATCTCGAACTTGAGCGAGTTTTGGAAGAGCGCGAAGACTACGTCGCCGAAATCGAAACCAACATCGATCAACTGAGCCTCGACATCGATATCTTGCGCAAACTGTTGTGCGATCGCCTTCCAGCGGAACACCGCGATGCCGATGAGCGGTACGCCAAGATCCTGGAAGTCCTTCGCAACAATGGTATCGAGGATATCGGCGCATTGACAGCGCTGTTGGAGCGAAGGAAGGAAGACGCTTGCACCTTCGATAATCAGATCATCAGCGCACTCAAGAGCCCCCACGCCAACCTCGGCAATGCACGGCTTGCAGATTACAATCCCGAACGCTTCGACCGGGGCGTCTACTTCAATTACGAAGGCCTGGTACGCAAAATGCTGGAGTTCGACAAAAACGCCGCAAAGAAAACTCGGCGCAAATCAGAAAAGTTTTAAACTGCACTTAGTTGGTCAGCCCGCCGCTGAGCTAAAGTTTATGGCCGACCCAATTTGAAACGATGATTCCGAGCTGCTTATCTAATTTATTGGGTTTTCAATTGCGTGAAGCAATATTCACTAGGTTGTCAAAGGTTCAGCATATTCTCGCATTGCGTGTATTTTGTTGTTGCGAGGAAAATTATGACGTTTGGCAAAAGGAGCTCGCGCTCTGAGCATGTGAGCACCCCAATTCCACCGAACATTGCCGAACAATCAACTTATTCAGGTGAGGCCCTAAAGCTGGTTATCGGTATAGTCGGCGCTGTCGGCCTTTTCTTTTTGGCAATTGCAGGACTACGGCAGTACGAGAGCCATCTTGATGAGACATTTGGCGATGCGCCCCATCAGGCTGCATTGAGGCAGGCGAGTAGGAACACATCGGCGGCCTCGGAGCGATTGCGAAACAAGTGCCCAATCCCCCAAACGGGAGCGAGAATCGGAAGGCCGGGAAGCTTCCGGCAGAAGGTCATCGATGATCTGGAATACGACCTCGTAATGCACGCCAAGTACTTGGATTGCGTCATGCGCGAGGAACGCCCACGTCTGTGCAATGCAGCTGCGCGCTCTGAGTTGATAGAGCTGTTGCAGGGATACTCAAACCTTCAAAGATCAATTGTTGTTTGGAGGAAAAATGTCCCACAAAGTCATTTTGATAATGTGCTCGAAAAGCTCAGAAGCTCAAAGAAACAAAAAGAAAGCAGGAAGAGAGGTTTTGAAAACATGGATCGTGAGATCCTCAAAGGATTAAACGATCTTATCCTAGCTGGATACGTGATCCCATCACGAGATTTTACTGGTTTTTTTGGGCCAGGCGTGCCGAAGCAATTCCGCGGCAAACTGATTGATCCAATTCCAGGAAGGAACCCATGCAAATGAGAAGGAGTGCTTCTAAGAGTCTGCTTCCCAGCTGGATGATGACGATGCCAGGTGCCCTGCTAACAGGTCTGGTTCTCTCTGTCGTTGTGGCTCAATTTTTTGCATTTGCACGGGGCGTTCAGCATGCGGCGACGCCGCTGGAATGGGCGCCGGAGTGTTACCGGGTTCCGCAAAAACTGAGCGTTAGTCCGAACACTCCGGACTATTATCGCGCAAGACAGAAGCGCAAAATGGAGCGACGTATTGCAAAGCAACTCGACGAACTCATGGAGCTCGGAACGCTATGTCAGGCAGGCAAATGTTCATCGGCAGATCGTAAGAGATTCCACAAGGTCTTTACCAGCTACATGCGAAATCGCTCCTTGAACTACAAATATGCGCACCAGTTCACCGGCCCCCTTGGGCCTGCCGCTTTCCGAAGAATGTATGAAACCCGGCGAGAGGCACTGATGCGGGAGATTGCAGTCAAGCTACATGAGACCAATGTGCTCGATTTGCGATACCTATCGGGCTATTCGGAACCCGCTCGCATATTCCTGTACAAACGACCAAGCGAGTTTGTGGCTTGTTCCTGAACTCGCTCGCAAAGCATTACTTCCCCTCAAGACCTATCGGCACGCCGGGCTCACGCTTGGCGCGCCGGATTGTCAGATAGGTTTTGACACTCGCCACATTGGGGGCAGCCGTCAGCGTGCCAAGGATAAAGTCTTGGAAGCTCGCCATGTCCGGTGCCACGCATTTCAGGATGTAGTCGCTCTCGCCCGACAACATGTAGGCTTCCCGGACAACCGGCCAGCTAAGCACCAAATCTTCAAATCCGCGCAAATCGACTTCGGACTGATGATGCAACCTGACCATTGCGTAAGCGGTGAGTGTGTAACCCAGTCCCGGTTCATCGAGCAGAGCCGTGTAGCCTTCGATCAGCCCAGCATCCTCAAGATTGCGAACCCGCCGTAGGCAGGCAGGCGGGGATAAGCCCACCCGCTTGGACAAATGAACATTCGTCAAACCGCCATCAGACTGTAATTCCTTGATGATCCGCCAGTCAGTGACGTCGAGAGTGGCACGCATTCGAGACCTGCTGCTCCAATTGGCGCAATAATCGGAAAGAATGGATGCCGATTGTGCAATAAAAAAAGTCACCTAGCTACCGCCAGAAAGACCAGTCCAATAGGCTTGCGCCAACAAGTTGCCCACACGCGCTGCCCTTAGGATCGCCGGGGTAGACGCAACAAAGCTGCTTTGCTGCAACACGAGATTACGTCGGCATTAGAACCAGTCGACAACCCCAACAGCCCCCTCGACAATGCAGCTCCGACACGCCAGAACGGAACCCATGAACACTGACGCAACCGAACCGGCAAACGAACCCGATGGCCCGCTCCTGGAAGGTGCAAGCGCCTGGATCATCACCGATGGCCGAGCCGGTATGGTGGTCCAGGCCCGCGGTGTCGCCGATGCGCTGAAGCTCGACTACGAAGAAAAGATCGTTGCCCCCAAAGGCATTTGGAAGCTCATGGCCCCCTGGGGCCCCGTGAACCCGAATGAGCGTCTCGGCCAGCCTGACAGTAACTTCCCGGAACCGTGGCCAGATGTTGTGATCGCGAGCGGTCGTGCGAGTATTCCCTATATCCGGGCAATCGGCCGCAAAGCAGGTCCACGGACTTACACCATCGTGCTTCAGGACCCCCGGTCTGGCGAAAACACCGCCGACGTGATCTGGGTGCCAGAGCATGATCGCCGCCGTGGCCCGAACGTGATCACAACGCCGACGTCACCCCACAGTTTTTCTCAAGAACGCCTGGCCGAGCTGCGCAAAACGGTGCCACCGGACATCGCCGCCTTACCTAGTCCGCGCATTGCAGTTTCCCTGGGCGGAAGAAACGGCCTCTACAAATTCACCGATGCTGACGAAGATCGGCTTTCCGCGAGTCTGTCCTCATTGGCGGAACTGGGTGCAAGTTTCATGATTACGCCGTCGCGCCGCTCCCATGAGAGCTTAGTCGAGGCAGCCGACCGGGCAACAAAGGGCGCACCCCGCATCCTTTGGAGAGGCGAAGGCGAGAACCCCTACGGCAATTTCTTAGCGCATGCCGATGCCCTGATTGTCACCGCGGACAGCGTCAACATGTGCGGTGAGGCCTGTGCCACCGGCCGGCCGGTTTACATCTTCATGCCGTCAGGTGACGCACCTAAGTTTCAACGTTTTCACGATGCGTTGGCAGCAACTGGTGCGCCGCGCCCGTTACCAGAACGCTTTACAGAGCTTGAGACGTGGGCTTATCAACCGCTCGATGGTGCAAAAGCCATTGCAGCAGAGATCGAACGGCGTTACGCGCGAAGAAAGCACATGTTATCGGGGCTATGCCGCTGACAATCTGTGTCAACCGTCAAAAGGCCGATGCCGAATCCGGCCCCATGGGCCCGTGAGGACCTTCCAAGATGACACATCTCAACCTGGATGCGCTGCGCAAAGCTCAAATGAACAACGAGCCTTATAGCTACACGGTTGTCTCCGGGTTCCTCTCGTCCGAAAGTCTGCGCGCCATCAACGAGACCTATCCCAACATCGGAAAAGGCGGCTCCTATCCGCTCGATAGCCTCAATGAGCATATGATCATCAAGGAAGTCATCGACGAGCTCGACGGACCAGATTTCCAACACGCCATCGAAGACAAGTTCAACGTCGATCTTGCAGGCCGTCCGAAAATGTACTCGCTGCGCGGCTACTGCCGCCCCAGAGACGGCACTATCCACACCGACTCCAAAGACAAGATCATCACCGTTCTGCTTTACCTCAACGAAAACTGGCAGCAGGAGGGCGGCCGCCTTCGCATTCTCAACAACGACCACGACATCGATGACTATGCCGACGAAGTCGCTCCAGACAACGGTACGTTGCTTGTCTTTAAGCGTGCGGACAACTCATGGCATGGCCACCATCCGTTCGATGGCCAGCGCCGCTCCTTGCAAATGAACTGGATGACCTCGGAAAGCACCAAAGGCTGGCACCGCCTTCGCCACAAGATTTCGGCTGCTGTCAAAAAACTCACCACCGCTGGTTAGCCGAAAGCACCCATCCGCGACACACAATGCTCCGCAGGAAAGATTAGAGGCCAGGACATGGCTGGAGATCTACGCCCCCCGCCCTGGTTATCTGCTGGCGGTTCAGTTGCTCAAGAAGCCTATAGGCCCGGTTGGCTGCGCAGAGGCTGGCTTATTGTCGAGCTTTTGCTCCTCTTCATCGGTCTGCCGCTGGCCTTAAAACACGCTGTGCACATTGAGCGCATGCCGCTCTTTATGGTGTTGCAGCCCGTCCTACTCGCCTTCGTTATATTCCTGCTCTGGGACCGCTGGTTCCTGTTGCGGCGCGAGCTTACGAAGGGCTTCAAACTGATCGATCTGTTGTCGATCCTAGCGGTTTTCTTAATCGCTGGTGGCATGGTTGCAGCTTACGTCCAACAAGCCATGCCCGACCGTTTCTTGGCATTCCCCACATACCGCTACGAGACTTACGAGCGGGTGATGATCCTTTATCCGCTGGTCTCGGTCATCACTCAGGAACTCGTCTACCGCACGTTTTTCTTTCATCGCTACGGCGTGCTGTTCGGAGATTGGCGCTGGGCGATGGTTGTCTTAAACGGCGCGCTATTCGGCTTTGCCCACATCGTCTTCGACAACAACGTCGCGATCTTTGGCACCGCGATAATCGGTATCCTGCTCGCCTATCGATACGCCACAACGCGATCCTTCTGGGCCGTCTTTATTGAGCACACCTTATGGGGCTGGCTCGTCTTCACCGTCGGCCTCAACAAATTCTTCTTCACCGGCATTTCCAACATGCCCGCCTGGCATCGCTTGAACGAGTGGATTGAATCGGTTTCGCGTTCGCTCGGGCTCTAGATGTCATCACAGCCCTGCGGATTTGTCCGCAAACGTGCGGCCCACGGCGGCCGCTGACCGTCATTCCCCGACAAATCCGCTCGCCCATAACGCGCGCGCGCGTCACGTTTCCCGGCAGATTATCAAAGCCTGCCATCGGGGGAACTGCCAGTCATGACAACAACGACGCCGCCAACCTCATCGCCCACGGAAACTCCAACCCTAGGCAGCGCGGCGGAAGCGAAAACACCAGGAGCTGCCGGGGACGTCATCTGGCAGGGCACCCACCGCCCGACGATCTGGCATGTGGTGGCCGTGGTGGCCTTGATCGTGATCGGCGACGCTATCTTCTACACGTCAGTCGACCTTGGCTGGACTGCCGGAGCTTTCGCCGCACTGCTTCTCATAGCGACCGTTCTGCTTAACCCGCGTTTGGTCCACAGCAAAGCAGGCATCGTTCTAACAGTGCTGCTCCTTGGCTTATGTCTGTCATTCGTGGAAAGCCCCACAACGCTTGCGACAACCTTGCTGATGTTCGGGCTCGCCGCCTTAGCGCTTGCCGACCGGCCGCACATCTCGGCGCGTTTCTGGACCTGGGCGGAGGCCAGTTTGATGATGCTCGTCCAGGGCTTCTTACGTCCACTCATCGACGCCGGCATTGCGCTTGGGTCAATCAAAACCATCAAGCTCCCCTCAAGAGGCCGGGAGATTGTCTCAACCTGGTTTTTTCCGGTCGGCTTGTCGCTGGTGTTCTTGCTGATGTTTGCAGCCGGCAACCCAATCATCGCCAAGTGGTTGGAGCCGTTGCAGTGGTTCGAGCAAATCAACTTCCAACTGCCGGAAGAAGCGCGCATTGCGCTTTGGCTTGTTTTGGGTTTTGCATGCTGGATCTTTTTGCGCGCTGCTCCTTTTTTTGTTCCTCCAGAGCGGGCAACAAAATCAACAGCAAGAACGCCTGATGAGGTGCGAGTGCTCCCGGCCTTGACGCCGGAAACAATCATCCGTGCGATGGTTTTGTTTAATGCCGTCTTTGCCATCCAGAACGGCCTGGACCTGCACTACATGTGGGGCGGTGGGAAGCTCCCGGAGGGTGTCACTTACGCGTCTTACGTCCACTCCGGCACGCATCCGCTGATTGCTTCGGCATTGTTGGCAGGTGCCGTTGTCCTGCTCGCCTTTCCGTCCAACGCGACTGAAAAGCCATCACGCTGGGCGTACCTGCTTATGTACGTGTGGATCGCCCAGAACGTGTTCCTGATCCTGTCGGCGATGCAAAGGATGGCGTTATACGTCGACGCCTATTCGCTGACCTACCTGCGTATCGCGGCTGTGGTCTGGATGGGGCTTGTGGCATCAGGTTTGGTTTTGATCGTGCTGCGGATCATGCTCTCAAAATCGAGCCGCTGGCTCGTCAACGCAAACATCCTGGCGCTTATCGTTGTCGCCTATGTCAGTTGCTTCGTCGACTTCGCTCGCTACATCGCCGACTACAACGTCGCCAACAGCCGCGAACTAGGCGGCCGCGCTGTCGCCCTCGATGTCAAATACCTCGGCCGGATCGGTACGTCTTCGCTTCCGGCATTGTATAAGTACCACGCCACCTTGCCAGTAGGCTCAGCTAAGTGGAAACGAACGAACCGCAAAATCGAACAGCTTGAAAAGCAGCTCTTGAGGCGCAAATCAGATTGGCGTGCCTGGACCTATCGCAGCGATCGACTGATCCGAGAAATCAAGCCCAACGCAGCGCCAAAAACCCCTGAAAGCACAGGCCGGAACTCCAAAAAACAGGACTTGGCCACAGACTAAGGCGCTACCGACAACACCAGCCATTGTTCCTCTCGCGCTGATCGGCTACAAGGCGCTTCCAGCGAATTTCCAAGGCACCAGAAAGCGAGAGGAGCGCCCCTTCATGGCGAACCCGCAATACGTCTATCACATGCACAAACTCTCCAAGACCTACCCCGGTGGGAAGACGGTCTTGAAGGACATCTCCTTGTCGTTTTTGCCCGGTGCCAAAATCGGCGTTGTCGGCTTAAACGGGGCCGGTAAATCGACGCTGCTCAAAGTCATGGCCGGCGAGATGGGAGACTTTGTCGGCGAGGCTTGGGCCGCCGACGGTATCAAGGTCGGTTACCTGCCACAGGAACCCGAACTCGACTCCGACAAGTCGGTTCTCGAAAACGCCATGGAAGGCGTCGCCGAGAAAAAGGAGCTGATGGATCGCTATAACGAATTGGCGATGAACTACTCCGAGGAGACGGCTGATGAAATGGCCAAGCTCCAGGACCAGATCGATGCTCAAAACCTCTGGGATCTCGACACCCAGGTGGAGCAGGCCCTCGATGCTCTGCGCTGCCCACCCGCCGATGCGGATGTCACCAATCTATCGGGCGGTGAAAAACGCCGCGTCGCCTTAACGCGCCTGCTGCTATCCAAGCCTGACATACTGCTCCTCGACGAGCCCACCAACCACCTCGACGCGGAGTCCGTGGCGTGGCTGGAACGCTTCCTTCGCGAGTACGCAGGTTGCGTCATCCTCGTCACCCACGATCGCTACTTCCTCGACAACATCACCGAGTGGACGCTGGAACTCGATCGCGGCCAGGGCGTGCCTTACCATGGCAACTACTCCGGTTGGCTAGAACAAAAAGCCAAGCGTTTGGACGTTGAAAAAGGCCAGGAAGAATCCAAACAGCGCGCCCTCAAACGCGAGCTCGAATGGATCCGATCGTCACCAAAAGCCCGCCAGGCAAAATCCAAGGCCCGTATCACCGCTTATGAAAAGCTCGCCGAGGAAGCGGGTCGTGAGGACGTTGGTCGTGCGTCGATCAATATCGCAACCGGTCCGCGTCTCGGCGATGTTGTCATCGAAGCCGACGCTCTCAGCAAAGGCTTTGGCGATCGCCTGCTGATCGACGATCTTTCCTTCAAGCTGCCACCTGGCGGCATCGTTGGGGTCATCGGCCCGAACGGCGCTGGTAAAACGACGCTCTTTAAAATGCTGGTCGGCCAGGAAGAGCCCGATGGCGGTTCGATCCGCGTTGGCGACACGGTCAAAGTCTCCTACGTCGACCAGGGCCGCGACGACCTCGACCCCACAAAAACGGTTTGGGAAGTTATCTCCGACGGCCTCGACATCATCTCGCTTGGCGGCAAGAAGGAAGTCCCCTCGCGCGCTTATTGCGGCTGGTTCAACTTCAAAGGCACCGACCAGCAAAAGAAGGTCAACATGCTTTCAGGCGGTGAGCGCAACCGCGTTCACTTGGCGAAGCTACTCAAAGAAGGCGGCAACCTCTTACTCCTCGACGAACCGACCAACGACCTCGATACCGAAACGCTGTCCGCCCTTGAAGCAGCCCTCGAAGACTTCCCTGGTTGCGCCGTGGTCATCAGCCACGACCGCTTCTTCCTGGACCGTCTCGCGACCCACATCCTGGCCTTCGAAGGCGACAGCCACGTCGAGTGGTTTGAAGGCAACTTCGAAGCTTACGAAGAAGACAAAAAACGCCGCCTCGGTGCCGACGCGACCGAACCCCACCGCATCAAGTACAAGCGCTTCGAGCGGTAGGTCCTGATCGCCCCAAGTGCTTCAAGCGTAAAAGACTTCCGTTACGACGCATGCTTCGTGTATGACTAGTAACGGGAGTTTTTTTTATGTGTTTGCGTAAGGGGGCGTTATGGCGGTCGAGAAATTATTTGACGGAATTCAAAGTTGGCAAGCTGTATTAGGATTGTTAGGGAGCGGTTTTGGAGTAGGTACATTCGCCCATTGGCTGCTAGTCCGGCTGCTGTACGGAGAGAACTTTGACAAGCTGAAACATGAGGTCGAGAAGCTAGAAAACAAGAATGCGCAACTCAGTATCGAAGTAGGTGAAAAATCTACCGCTCTAAACGACTGCTCGGCGCATCGCAAAGAGCTAATGGTCCGCCTAACTAAACATGAGGCAATCCGGGAAGCTCTTCTTGCCGATGAAGAAGAACTCTGGCAGCTGCATCCAGCGTTGCCGCCCAAAGGATATTTTGCAAAGCTGGGAGATAGCAAAACCAAGATAATATCGATCGCTAATCACAAGGGTGGTGTCGGCAAGACAACGGTAACTGCCAACCTAGCAGCCTACCTCGAGAAGCGGCTAGATAAGCGTGTCTTGGCAATAGATCTGGACTATCAGGGATCGCTCTCCGCGACTTTACTGCGTATGGTGAATCTCGACTACGTGGGATCGGTCGCAGAAGACCTCATCGGCGGAGATTTTTCCGGCGCACAAGCTTGCCAGGTTGCAAGAACGCTGCAGCCTCGCCTGCCAAAGACTAGCGTCATTACTGCTAACTACGAACTGTACAAATTTGAAAATAGATTGATGTTGAAATGGCTGCTTGATGAGGTCGAGCATGATGTCCGTTTCAATCTCGGCGAGGTCCTTCTTTCTCCGGAAATCCAAGAGCGCTTTGATGTCGTTCTAATCGATACCCCGCCTCGCCTCACGACTGCTGCGATAAATGCATTCTGCGCAAGCCACCATGTAATCATCCCAACGATACCTGACCCACTGTCATCAGAATCGGTCGGACGCTTTGCAAAGCAGATTAAGGGTCTTCAAGGTGCCTTAAATCCGGCACTTAATCTGGCAGGCGTAGTCGTCAATTTCTCGTTCGTAAACGTACTGCAAGACAGAGAAAAAGATGCGCTTCTGCGCATTCGCAAAGACTTTGAGAACATGCAGATCAATGCGCCAATACTTGAACGGAACATTCCAAGGCTTGCAGCTCTCGCTGGTGTTGCCGGAGAAGATGTTGCTTACTTAAATGATAAGATGTTCCGTGAAGGTATAATGAATAAGCTGGGTGATGAAATCGCCGAGCGTATCGGCTTCAGGGTGCCGGGATGAAAATAGAAAAATCACGCTTGATCTTACAGAAAGCATCGGATCTTTACGCACGCAACGGCCTTCAAGAAAAGGCCGATGCCATCCTTAAGCTTGTCGAATTTCTGCGCGATTATGATTCGAAGACGGTAGCCACGTTCGTGAAATCTCACAAAGCACGTGAGAATCGCGCTAAATAGGCCACAAAGCTTGCACCGCACTTGCGCGGTCCTGTCCCATCGCGTGCAAGATGGAGGAGCAAACAGAGGATTCGCTCCATGAATGTCAAGGAGCTTAGGGAAGCTATCGGCGAAATTCAGGACATCTGCGAGGCTGCAGGTGCCGCAAAAGCTGCGGCTGATCTCGACGAGTTAACACAAATATTCGACGGACACGAAGACCAGTCAGTGTCAGAATTCTTAGCTCATCTTCGGTCGCTCTATGCACCTGTGGACGCTGGACAGGCCTCGTCGAAAACCAACGACGCTGATGTTTCTGTCGTCGAAGGTTATGTTGCCCGGCTAAAAGAGGTGGGTACAGACCGGCAGGCGTTTGAACGAATTTTTCAAGTCCTAACGACCGATCCGCAAGTTCGCAAAGCGGAAGCCAATGCGATCCAGCATTCGTATATTGGTGGGCGCGAAGCTTGGCCAACAAAAAAAGCCGCGCTCAAGGCCATCGAAAAATGGTTCTTTGGAAGCCGTTATCAGGATGCCGTCCTGGAAGATATTAAGAAGGTGACACCCTGGTAATCACCATCCAACTGCGACATAAGAAGCTCTCGCCCTTTGCCGAGATCTTAGCATTAATACAATGATGCTAAGGTCTTTTTGGTGTTTAAGGGCTCAGTGAGTTGATGGTTTTCAACAGAGCACACCAGTCAATCGGTTTAAAACTGCTACGGGCTCTTGCGCCGATCTCGCTTGCCCTTGCCGTATGGCTCATCCAACCATCGAACGCCCGCGCGGACACAGTACTCGTCGCGGTTGCGGCAAACTTTGTTGAGCCACTAAAAGAGCTGGCGAAAGACTTCGAAACCGAAACAGGCCACAACCTGAAGATCAGCGCCGGAGCAACGGGGCACCTCTTCGCGCAGATCAAACACGGCGCACCGTTTGATCTCTTTTTGTCCGCCGACGCTGAGCGTCCACGCCTGTTGGTCGAAGCCGGATTAGCCGTCGCCGACAGCCGTTTTACCTATGCCACGGGGCAACTCGTCTGGTGGGCACCCAAGGCAAGCGGTAACGACGCGTCCTGCCAAACCGCCAGTCCCTGCCTGCAACCCAACGACCGCCGGCTGGCCATCGCCAACCCAAAGCTTGCCCCCTACGGCCTTGCGGCCCAGCAGGTTCTCAAGGCACGTCCGGATTGGAGCGAAGTCAAACTCAAACTCGTCTACGGCCAGAACATCGCCCAGACCTTCGCGATGGTCTCAACCGGCAATGCCGATGCGGGCCTCATCGCTTATGCCCAATTGGCTCGTCTCAAATCCCCAAAAGGACGTGCCACAAAAATCGATCCAAGCTTGCACGGTCCGATCCAGCAGGATGCGGTGCTGTTAACCCGCGCAAAGGGCAACGCGGCTGCCAAACAGTTCCTGACATTCTTGCAAAGCGTTGAAGCCCGCCGGAAAATAGAGGCATTCGGATACCTGCACGGAGAGCCTGCATCCTGATGCCTGAACTCGGCCCGGTCCTTCTCACGCTCGTTTTGGCCGCGGTAACAACCGTGTTGCTCCTTTTTGTAGGGACGCCGCTGGCCTGGTGGTTGGCCCACACAAAATCGCGGTTTAAGCCGCTCGTCGAAGCAGTGACCGCGCTGCCGCTCGTCTTGCCGCCGACGGTGCTTGGCTTTTATCTTTTGGTGCTATTCAGCCCCAACTCATCGTTCGGCAGCCTCTGGGTGACGATGACCGGATCGACGCTCGCGTTTTCTTTCACCGGCCTCGTCATCGCTTCGATGATCTACTCTCTTCCCTTCATGGTGCAGCCGCTACAGACGAGCTTCGAAGCAATTGGCCGGGAGCCGCTTGAAGTCGCAGCAACCCTTGGCGCAACGCCGCGCGATACGTTCTATTCCGTCGTTATCCCGATGTCGGTTCGCGGATTTCTAACAGCCAGCGTTCTCACATTCGCGCACACCATCGGCGAATTCGGTGTCGTTCTCATGGTTGGCGGAAACATCCCCGGACAAACCAAAGTCATTTCCATCGCCATCTATGAGCATGTCGAAACGTTGAACTACGCTGAGGCACACGTCCTCTCGGCGGGGTTATTGGTGTTTTCGTTTGTCGTCTTGGTGGCGGTTTACGCTTTGAACCGGAAGGCACCGCTCAATGTCGGATAAGCCGGTTCTCAGCTTCAAGTTCCGCCTACAGCTCGCCGAATACAAATTGGCGCTCGCCCACGACATGGCGCTTGCCGGGATCACCGCTCTGTTTGGCCATAGCGGCAGCGGCAAGACGACGGTGTTGCGCGTCTTGGCGGGGCTCGAAGAAGAAGCCGACGCCTACGTCTCCTATGACGGAGAGCCATGGCAGACGCCCGCACCCGAAAGCGTGTTTGTACCACCCCATGCGCGCGCGGTGGGTTATGTGTTCCAGGAGGCGCGCCTGTTCCCGCATCTGGACGTCAAAGGCAATCTGGACTTTGCCGCCAAACGCGCCGCGGACCGCACGACGGGCACCGATTTCGAAACTGTTATCGGAAGGCTCGACCTTGAGCCACTGCTGGAGCGGCGCACCGAAGCACTCTCAGGAGGTGAACGACAACGCGTCGCGTTGGCCCGCGCGCTTCTCACCAAACCACGACTGATGCTGATGGACGAACCGATGTCGGCGCTCGACCCGCGCCGCAAGGCCGAGATCCTGCCTTACATCGCTAAGCTTCCGCAAGACTTCCAGGTGCCGGTGATCTACGTCACCCATTCCGTCGACGAGGTTGCTTATCTCGCCGACACCATGATCGTGCTCTCCAAGGGCCGCAAAGTCGCCGACGGGCCGGTAGCGGATACTTTGGCACGGCTCGACCTGGGTCCGGCAACTGGCCGCTTTGAAGCCGGAGTCGTGCTGGATGCCAAAGTCGCAGCCCACGATCCCGAATACCGGCTGACGACCCTCGATATCTCCGGCCAGACCGTCCAGGTCCCGCTTGTAGACGCAGAACTCGGAGCCGCTATCCGCCTGCGCGTCCGGGCCCGCGACGTGATCTTGTCAACGCAACGACCCGACGCGATGAGCTCTCGCAACATCTTTCAAGGCCAAATCGTCGAGATCATTGAAGAGGCAGAAACCCCATTTGCCGAAACGCTCGTCGAGATTCCCGGAGGCCGCTTGCGTGCCAGGATCACCCGACGGTCGGCGGCTGACCTGAAACTCAAGGCGGGTGCAGAAGTGTTCGCCATCGTGAAGTCGATTTCACTGGCCGGTGCAACAACTCTAGCTCGGTAGAAGCTGGCAGGTGAAAGCGGAGTCCACCCAAATCTAGCGGCGCCTCAGCCCGCCTGCTCGCCAAGTCCTCCAGAATGTGCGGCTTTCTGCGCTGTTACACGCACTTCTCGCGGCGCTGTTGTATTGGCCCAGCCGTAAGCCAGCATCGTCATCAAGGCAGACGCAGCGAAGAAGTAGACGCCTGGCTGCACGACGGCTTCGGTATAGCCAGACGAGTTGATGTAAAAGATCATCAGCGCCAGCACCATAACGTCCGTCATCGAGTAACGCCCGAGCCATTCCATCGTTGATATGGATTTGCGCCGGAATTCCGGACTCAGGTCTGGTGAGGTGAGGAGCGTCAGCAGGTAGAAGAGTTTCAGGAACGGGAACAGGATCGAAAAAATGAAGAGGACGGCACACAGGAAAAATTCGCCGTTCTCATAAAGCGCCCAAATGATCGTCGCGATCGAATGCTCCGCCGACCACACATAAACGGTCGTGAAGCGGATCACGGGAAGGATCACGCCGAGCACAAAAAAAACGGTTGCCAGGATAATGAAGAAGCTCAAGACGAAGTTGCGGAACGGACGCCTTTTCGGTGGCGTTGTCGGGTTCTGATCTGTGGACCGCGCGTCGATTTCGGCAGGCGGCGGATCAGCCGATTGATAAGCCCCGAGATCTTCGACACCCTGTGCCGCCAGCTTTTTGCGCCGCTCATCAGCAGAAGCCACCGCCGGAAGCCACGCATAAGCGAGGATCATCATCACAATCGCTGCTGTGAAGAAATAAACCCCATTCAGACTGGTCGCGTCATAAACCCCCTGGCTCTTGATGAAGAAGATCATCAACGCCAGAACCAGCACGTCGTGCATCGACCACTTGCCCAGCCACTCCAGCGCGCGAAGCCGCCAATGCTGCCGCACGATTTCTTCGTTGGGCAGCGTTGAGATGAGAAGCAGGTACAAGAGCTTCAGGATCGGAAAAATTATGGAGAAGATGAGGACCGTCAGACCAAGAAACCACTGACCGTCACCCAGAAGCTCTTCCACTGTCGATAACAACGAGTGCTGCGTCGACCAGAAGACATAACTCGTCAGCTTGATCACCGGCATGGTGATCCCCAGAGCCAGACAGATACTCGCTCCCAAGATCGCTAGGCTGAGTAAAAAGCGCCGCCCGCCAATCCGCATCCGCTGGCCTATTCTCTCCAAAAAACGTCGGCCGATAAGGTGCGGCCAAGATCATCGACAATTGCTCCTTGTCGACATTACAGCGCCTTCGCGATGAAAAAAGGACCAGTCCGCAATTCAATGCGAACTGGCCCCGGATTTCTTCAGCTTGTGCCGGAGATTGGCGACAGTGCCTTAGGCAGACATCACCTTGGACTTGTCGTAAGGCACGCCTTTTTCTTCCAACAGCTGCATCAGCGAGCCGTCCTGGAACATCTCCTTAACGATGTCACAGCCGCCCTGGAATTCGCCCTTCACGTAGAGCTGGGGAATTGTCGGCCAGTTGGAGAATTCCTTGATGCCTTCGCGCACAGACATATCGTCCAGCACATTCACGTCGGCATAATCGACGCCGATGTAGCCCAGGATCTGGGCGACTTGGCCCGAGAAGCCACACTGCGGGAACTGCTTGGTTCCCTTCATGAATACAACGACATCATTGTTTGCAATCTGCTTGCGGATCCAGTCGTTAACTTCCTGGCTGCTCATTTCCCGGTGTCCTTCAGATTTTCAGGTGGACCTGGATGTGGGCGTGGGCCTGATCCAGCCACGGTTGCGTATCTTGTTTGCGCGACTTTATTAGCTTCGCGCCAATCCTGTCTTTCAACATGTGGCGACAGGGCGACCGCTGTCAATTGTAAGCTTGATCCCTATGCTTAATCCTGCGGCACACCGGTCGTAAGTGCCAAAGCATGAAGCACGTCGCCCATCTGGCCTTTGAGAGCGTCATAGACCATCTGGTGCTGCTGGACGCGGCTCTTGCCCTTAAACGCACTAGAAACCACGTGGGCGGCGTAGTGGTCACCATCGCCAGCCAGATCCTGGATTTCAATCTTGGCGTCGGGAAACGCTTCAGCAATCAATCCCTCAAGGACGTTCTGCTCCATCGGCATGGGTCTTTGATCTCCTAATTGACGCAACACGCGACCGTAGCAACAGGCCGGTTTGCTTTAGTAATCGGTTATTCGGCAGCAGCCTTTGTGACGTCCAGTTCGCCGAGCGTCACGTAGCGAAGAATGGCGACGATCTCTTCGACTGTTTCAGCGACAGCAAGCGCGGCCGCGTCGACCTCTTTCAGCGCGTGGGCATGATCTGGGCCGTGCATGATGATCGTTGGCGTATTTAAAGCTGCCGCATAGCCCGCATCAAAAGCGGCATTCCACTGCTTGTATTTGTCGCCAAAGCGGACGATCACGATGTCTGCGGCCTCGATCAGATTGCGCGTACGGATCGCGTTCAGCTTGGCGCCTTTATGATCGTGCCAAAACTTATTTGGCTCAGCGCCCATGATCTCGACACCGCAATCATCGGAGGCTTCATGGTTGGTCACCGGCGAGGTAAACGAGACCGGTAGGCCGGCAGCCTCGCATTGGCGTTCAATCTGGTCGCGCCAATCGGTATGAATTTCCCCTGAAAGATAAACGTCCCAATGATCCATGTCCCGGCCCCTTAGATTTCTGGTTTTTTGTGCAAGCCGCACGCTGACGACCTTATCGCGCGGACAATAAGCGATTGGCTCCATGAACGCGAGCCCTTCGAGGATGTGCCGTATCGTGCGAGAGAAGTCCCAGCACTGCCACTAGGACCCCGTTGCGGCATAAACTTACTAAAGGAACTGCGCCAAGCACCTTTTTGCTCACATCGGAAATGGGTGCTTGGCATGCGTTTGTCTAGAGGCTTAGGCGGCCTGGGCGTCGGAGACACCGAGGCGCTCTTTTGCAAGCTTAAGCGCGGCGACATAGTCAGGCTTACCCGACCCCAACAGCGGAACAGCGGGAACCACCAGAACTTCCGCCGGAGACATCAAGTCGGAAGCCCCGCGCGTCTTGGCATGTGCGATAAACTCGGCCCGCGAGACTTTTTCTTCAGCCGTCATAAGCACCAGCTTTTCGCCTTTGCGCTTATCAGGCAGGGCGACAACAACGCTGATCGCAGCCGGCCAGATTTCCGCAGCGATTGCTTCCACGGCTGACAAAGAAACCATCTCACCGGCAATCTTGGCAAACCGCTTGGCCCGGCCACGAATGGTGATGAAACCCTCATTATCGATGGTGACAATGTCGCCCGTATCATGCCAGCCATCTTCCGGTGGCTCGATGACACCCGGGTTCTCTGCACGCAGATAACCGAGCATCACGTTCGGACCACGCACGAACAATCGCCCACCTTCCTCAATGCCCGGAACCGGTTCCAGGCGCGCTTCCATCAACGGCGAGAGGCGCCCGACCGTGCCTGCCTTGTTGGCAAGCGGGGTATTGATCGCGAGCACCGGCGCGGTTTCTGTAACGCCATAGCCTTCCAGAATACGAACGCCAAACTTGTCCATGTAAAGCGACCGCGTGCGATCTTTGACGGCTTCAGCACCGGCGACGATCAGTCGAACCCGCGCAAAGTCATAAGGGTGCGCTGAGCGTGCGTAGCCGTTGAGGAAGGTATCGGTACCAAACATGATCGTCGCGTTGGTCTGATAGACGAGTTCCGGCACAATGCGGTAATGCAGCGGTGAAGGGTAAAGGTGAACCGGTACGCCACCAACGACAGGCATAATCAACCCGCCGGTGAGGCCGAACGAGTGGAACACCGGCAAAACGTTGAACACCTTGTCCTGACCATTGCACGCAACGCGCGTCAGACACTGGAACGCGTTTGCCAGCATGTTTCGGTGCGAGAGAACAACGCCTTTGGGTGTACCTTCACTGCCAGACGTGAACAGGATAGCTGCCGGATCGGTTGGTTTGCGCACCACCTGCGGACGCGGTGACATCATCAAGCCGACGAGCTTATCGGTCATGCTGATTGAGGCTTTGACGTCCTCCAGATAGACGATCTGAACTTGCTCCGCGAGCGCTTCAACGAGAGCTTCAAGGTGCGCCTTCTCAACAAAGGCGCGCGACGTCAGAACTGTTTTGACCTGCGCCGCCTGACACGCTGCCAAGACGTTGCGGGCACCTGCCGTGAAGTTCAGCATGGCCGGTACACGCCCGATGGTCTGCAACGCGAAGAAGGTCACCGCAACGCCTGCTGAGTTCGGCAAAAGAACGCCGACGTTCTCACCAACAGTTGTTTTGGATTTCAGCTTGCGCCCCAGAACCTGCGCACCGGTAATCAGCCGGCCGTAGCTCAACTTGGTGCCAAGCGGATCTTCCACAATCGGCTTGCCGGTATCACGCGTATCGCGGGCATCGACCATCGCTTCGAAAAGCGTCTGATCAATATTGGCCGTTTCAACAGCAGCATCAACCATCACGTCTTGCAGCTTGGCCCCAGCGGCCTGACGACGCTTGCGTCCGAAGAGCTCATCGGGAATCTCAAGCTTCTCTGGCGGCAGAATGGTCACCGTCGTTTTCGGGAACCAAACCTTCTTGGTTTCCATCGAATTCATGTAACCAAACGGCGACCGCTCAGGCCCTTCGATGCGCACAGGCACAACGACCGCATCGGCTTTGTCGGCAACCATGGCCGTACCGTCGTAGACTTTCATCAACCCGCCCGTAACCGTCAGGCGGCCTTCTGGAAAGATAACGACCGACTGGCCTTCTTTGACGTGATTGATCAGCCCGCGCATTGCAAGCGGGCGCGTCGGATCAATCGGCCAGGCTTTAGCAAATCGCAGGAACGGTTTGGTCCACCACTTTTCAGCCTGCATCGTGTCAATGGCATAGCCTGCATGCGTTGGCAGTACCGAATAGAGGATGGGCGCATCGAGGAACGACAAATGGTTCGGCGCGATGACGGCCCTCTCGCCTTCTTTCGGAAGGTTCTCCAAACCGCGGACTTCAAGACCAAGCAACATCTTGAACAAGAACCGGCCGAGATCCTGCAGGCCTTCGCGGCCCCAGGCACGCAGCACCAGCACGATGACGATAAAGTTGCCCAGGCCGAGAACAAAGAACAGCTGCGGCATGTCAACGATGCCGTTCGATTGCAGCACGGACACGCCAAGCGTCGACACCGACATAAAGGCTGCGTGCAGAATGTTGACGGCCGCAATCACACGCGCGCGGTGATCGGGTTTGGCCCAGGCCTGAATGGAGGCAAACGAGGGCACGATAAACAAACCGCCGGCTGCTGACAGCACGAGCAAGTCCACCATCAACCAGGCACCAGTTCCCGATTGAAGGAACTCATAAGCACCAACCGCAGTCGGGAGGCCATCTGGCAGGCCCCAAAGAACGCGCGCGATATCGAGCGCGGCAACCCCCATGAGCAGCGCACCAACAGGAACGAGCGCCAGGTTCGGACGATGATGGCTGGCCTTCGCCGCAAGCCATGAGCCAAGCGCGATGCCGACGGTGAACATGACAAGCGCCAGCGTCACCACCTCTTCGGTGCCACCCAGGTTCTGCTTGATGAGTGTTGGCAGCAACGACAGCGCGACAATACCAATCACCCAGAACCACGACGTAATCAGACCTGCGATCCACAAGCGGCGATCCTGGCGCAATTCGCCGAGCAGCCTGAATGTCGAGACAAGCGGGTTGGCCGTGATTTTCAGATCCGGAACCGCTTCACCCGTCGGCTTGATGAGTTTTGCCGAGAGTAGCCCGAGGCTGGCAAAGGCAACCATGGTGACTGCAACAGCCCACGGCGGAATGAGGGCCGACGACCCATCACCAGTCATGGCAAGACCACCTGCAATTGTCCCAAGCAGGATCGCAAGGAACGTCGCCCCTTCCACAAGGGCGTTGGCGGCCGAAAGCTCGCGAACTTCAAGGTGATCGGGCAGGATACCATATTTCACAGGACCAAAAATCGCCGCCATACAGCCGAAGCCGAAAAGCGCTGCAAACAGCACAGGAACCGAGTAGCCCGCGATCACTGGATCACTGGAAGCGCTCATCAAGAACCCGACAGCAGCCAGGCCCGCGATCGGGATCTCCGCAAGCTTGATCCTGATGACGACTTTTGCCTTGTCGTATTTGTCCGCCAACTCACCGCCAAGGGCCGACAGGAAAAAGAATGGAACGACAAGCGTCGCCGCAGCGAGCGTCACAAGCGAGCCGCTGCCTTCAGCTCCGATACGAAACAGCACCAGAAATACGAGCGCATTTTTGATGAAGTTGTCATTCAGCGCCGACAAGAACTGGCACCAAAACATCGGTGCAAACCGGCGGGACGTCATTAGGTCTTTAAACATCGAATTCTGGTCCTGTGCGAAACGCGCGCCATTAAGTGCGCGAATATCAAGCGGTTTTGGGGATGATTGATGACCGCTTTTGGTTAAAGACGCGGTACATTTCGTTTCGAAAATCGACGTTTGGCCGGTTTAGACCGTGCCAAAACCTCGCAGTTTCGGGTTCAAACTTCAATGCTGCTGCAACTCTTGACGGTGGGTGAAACACACTTCGACCGCGCACGACGCGGGCGCTTGCAGACTTAAGCCCGCAATTGTCGTCCCAGAAATCTTCTGTAGCCTCCTGCGAATCCAACCATCTCTCCTGCATTCCGATCTCCCTTCCAACGACCAATGTGAACAAGGTTCACAGTGCCAATCTAAGCTTGATGTGAACAAGGTTCAAGGGGTGGCGTGGAAAATGGTAAAGAAATTTGCGTCCCATGGCTGCGCGGACTGTTGGATGCGGCGTGAGTATTGGCGGGAGGTCTTGGTGGGCGGTATGTACGGCAAACGAGCGAGGCGACGCGAGTTCGCTTTGCCAGCAGGTGTTCCGCGATTATGTATAGGCAGGCCGTAAGATCAGGCGGTGTTCGAGACAGACAACAACAGACGGTCACAGCAGATGTAGCTTGCCGCGCAAGTGACGACCGCTAAAGAAGATATCGTGATGCTTGAAATTACTCTGAATGGGGATCCGGCAAAAACGACGGCAGAAACCCTAGAGCAGCTGATCGTTGAGTTAGGTCTTAGCGATCAGCGAGTAGCGACAGCCATCAACGACGAGTTCGTTGCTGCAACCAAGCGCGCGGAACAGCGTCTCTCACAAGGCGACAAAATCGAGATCGTTTCGGCACGACAAGGTGGATGAACCAGCCGAGCTTGTATAAGGTCTCACCCTCTTTCGATGGCCTGCAGGCACGCCCATGAATCTGATCGACAACACACAGCCCGCCGCAACAGACGATGACTTAACCTTCTACGGTCAGGCCATCGCTTCCCGCATGCTGCTCGGAACAGCGCTTTATCCCAGCCCTCAGGTCATGACCGACGCGGTTAAAGCCTCAGGGTGCGGGATCGTTACGGTTTCCCTGCGTCGTGAATCCGCTCGCGGCAAAGTTGGAGAGCGCTTCCTGGAGTTGATCACGGCGCTGGGCGTGCACGTTCTGCCGAATACGGCGGGCTGCCGGACTGCCAAAGAAGCCATTGCCACGGCACAGATGGCCCGCGAGCTATTTGAAACGCCATGGATCAAATTGGAAGTCATCGCAAACGATGACACGTTGCAGCCCGATCTTTTTGGCTTGGTTGAAGCTGCAGAGGCGCTGAACAAAGACGGATTCCAGGTCTTCCCCTACACGACTGAAGACCTTGGCGCTGCCGAACGTCTGGTTGCTTCCGGGTGCGATGTCTTGATGCCATGGGGTGCGCCGATTGGGACCGGGCGCGGTTTGGCGAACCCTTACGCGCTGAAAACTATGCGTAACTATTTCCCTGGTATTCCGCTCGTCGTTGATGCGGGGATTGGAGCACCTTCGCACGCAGCCCGCGCCATGGAGATGGGCTACGACGCCGTCCTGCTGAATACCGCCGTCGCCAAGGCTGCAGATCCAATCGCTATGGCAAAAGCTTTTGCTGCCGCAATCGATGCCGGCCGTTTGGCTTACCGCTCCGGGCTCATGCCAGAGCGCGATATGGCAGCACCTTCGACCCCAGTCGCGGGCACACCGTTTTTCGATCTTGGAGCAGCACCAAACAAATGACGCGCGACGCTGCCCTTGATGTCTTCTACCCCATCGTGCCTGACATCGATTGGATTGGCCGGTTGCTGCCTATCGGCATCAAGACCGTCCAATTGCGCCTCAAGGATGCAACACCGCGCGATATCCGGCGTCAGATCGCTACGGCTATCGAACTGTGTGACGAGTACAAATGCCAGCTCATCGTCAATGACTATTGGGAAGTGGCAATCGACCTTGGCGCAAACTACATTCACCTTGGCCAGGAAGACCTCGCCGCCGCTGACTTGAAAACCATTAAGCGTGCTGGGCTGCGTCTCGGCATCTCAACCCACGATGAAGCAGAACTCGAAACAGCGCTTGAAGCCGAACCCGATTACATCGCGCTGGGGCCGATCTATGAGACAAAGCTCAAGCAAATGAAATGGGCACCCCAGGGACTTGAACGCATCAAGGACTGGAAAGCCAAGATCGGAAAGCTGCCCTTGGTTGCCATCGGTGGGCTGACACCGGAGCGTGCTGAAGGCGTACTTAGCGCAGGGGCTGACAGCTTGTCGGTGATCACCGATTTTGTGACCCATGCTGAACCCGAGACTAGGGTGCGCACTTGGGTCGAAATTACTCAGGGCAATCGTGTGTCGTGACGCTGCACCGTTGCATTCGACAATCGCAATACCAATCTGACTTTAAAGAAGAGTAAGAACCGGCTGGCACACGGCACATTGCCAAGATCGCCCTTCAACCGTACTAGCAAAGTAGTGTTTGGCAGCTTCGGCAATGTTGCCGTTCTGGTCTGATCCGCGAATGAGCACATGGCATTTCGATTTACAAGAAAAGAAAGTTTCAAGTCGGGCTTTTACCGCATTGCGCAGGAGCAGATTTCGCGCGCCTTAAAGGAATGGGATAACGATAATCGACCCATCGCGGTTCACGAAACGCGCAAGTGTCTTAAACGCATACGCTCTTTGTTGCGCCTGTTCCGTCCTGTCATTGCCCCCGATCAGTTTAGACGTGAAAACGCACGCCTCCGCGATATCGGCCGCGAACTTTCGACTTGTCGCGATTTGCAAGTGAAGCTGGAATTGACGCTGCTGCTTCGCCACCAGCCGAAAGCCACCACGAAAAAGCCCAAGCAAGCCGCGAATCTTGATCGAGCTCTGAAAGCTCTGCACGAAGATTTGGCGTCAAAGATTGAAGGGTCAGCCGGATCTACGGCAGCCCCACCAAGGCAACGGATCGCCAAAGCTCTGGAGGCAGCAAACAAGAGCCTCCAGTCTGTTGCCATCTCCAGCAAAGGTTTCGCGGCCGTCGGACCGGGCTTGGAGCTATCCTACAAACTGGGCCGCAAAGCCATGGCCGATGTCATCGCCGGACGAGGCGGTGAAGAGGCTTCGCACGAATGGCGCAAGCAGGTTCAAGCGCATTGGCGGCAAACTGCACTGCTTTCCAATGCTTGGCCGGAACTGTTCGCAGCCCGCGTCGCGCTCGCCCGAAAACTGTCAGAAGAACTTGGCCAGGATCATGATTTAGCGGTTCTCCGCGATTATGTCCGTAAGGCAGACAACAAGAAGATCGGTGCCGACGACGTGAAGCTCTTGTGCGAACTCATCGATGCGCGCCAAGCTGCATTGCGGGAAATGGCTCTGGCCGATGGGGCTTTGCTCTATGCAGAGAAGCCGGCTGAATTGCGCAGCAGGGTCCGTAAGTATTGGAAGTCGGCCCGAAACCCACCGTCCGGTAAGGCCAAGCAACGGACCATAAAATCAGTTGAAGCCCAATTTGCTCAAACGGCATCAGCGGGTGATCCGGCTAAAACAGGCAACTAGGAAGAGACGCTTTTAGGGGCGCAACAAGATAAGGCAAATTTGGCCGCCAATCGGCTAACGTCAGCCGCGCCGTCTGCGGTTGCCACGGCGGCGAGAGCGGTAGACACCGTCTTCAATCATCAAGGTCGCGAGGATACCTTCGCGCAAACCTCTATCGGCGACGCGCATCCGTTCGCATGGCCACATACGAATAAGCGCTTCCAAAATAGCGCAGCCCGCCAGCACCAAATCGGCACGATCGCGACCGATACAGGGTTCCGCAACGCGTTCCTCATAGGTCTGTCCGACCAGGTTGTAAGTGACCGACCGTGCCTCAGCGACCGATAGCCAACAGCCATCCACTTTGTTGCGGTCATAACGCTGCAGGCCGAGCTGAATTCCTGCAACCGTCGTCACAGTGCCGGACGTGCCAAGGAAGTGCGTTGCACGTTCCGCAATACGATCCCGGAACTTGTGTTGTTGTTCGAACGGCTGCAGCAAGCCCACAACATGATCGACCATGGCTTCAAACAACGTCTCGGTTACGAATTCGCCGCCGAAATGTTCAGCCAGTGTGACGACCCCAACCGGTAGAGAAGTCCACGCTGCCATGCAGTTTTGCGCTTCAAGACGATCCAGTGTCCGGCTCGATCCATTGGAAAGCTTGTTGAGATCAAGCCAGATCAACTCAGACGACCCGCCTCCGATATCGAAGACCAAAACATAGTCGCAGCGGTTATCTATCAGCGACGCACAGCCCGATACAGCAAGCCGCGCTTCCGTCTCAGTCGTCAGGACTTCGATATCAAGCCCAAGCCGATCATAAACCCGGTCAAGAAAGTCCTCGCCGTTCTCGGCAATCCGGCAAGCTTCCGTAGCAACCAAACGTGACCGCTGCACCCGATTGCGGTCCAGCTTGCCCGCGCAAACGCGTAGTGCGTCAATGGTCCGCTTCATCGCAGCATCAGACAACCGACCGGACTGCGAGACGCCCTCTCCAAGTCTGATGATCCGCGAAAATGCATCGATAACGCGAAACCCACGACGGGTCGGACGTGCCAGCAACAACCGGCAGTTGTTCGTGCCCAGGTCCAAAGCTCCGTACACCGCAGTGTCGGTCTGTTGATCTTGATCTCGGGGAGTGTTCTTACGCTGTTGCGGGGTCTTAGAGGGCACAGCGGAGCGATCAGATTGAGGGAAGGAAGAAGCCGACGTATCACCCGAAGCACCGGAACCGGGGGCCTTACCTACGTCTGATAGCTCCTGCGAATCTTCCACTTTCAACCTCTCCAGGGCCTGGCGCATGTTGTGTCAGGTGCCTTAAACACATGAAAACAACCGCCTCATCAGGCTCGTGTCTGGAATCACTTTCGTTACACTCTAACAGTTCGGCGGCCGGGGTAAAGCGCCATGCAGGGCTTTGGAACTTGGGCCGCGGACCGAATTCGAGAAAAAAGTGCTTCACAGCAATAGGTTGGGTGCCGCGCGAACGGTATCAACCGTACCGAACGAAAACATAAGGTTCTTTCGCTCGTTGCAGATACTGATGCTTCGACCGGCCTATGGACCGGCAAAGCCATCCACATACGGGAAAGTAAGCATCTTGCTTCGCAAAGGGCTTCTTGATAGACAGAGGCCCTTCAAATCGGCTCGCATTAGCCATGGCGGCGCGCGAGCAAGATTTCTGTTGGGGAATAGGTTAACGGTAGACCCACGGACTCTGACTCCGTTAGTCCTGGTTCGAATCCAGGTTCCCCAGCCAAATATTCATTCAGGTTTGCGAAGATTTGGAATGCCGTATAGGTGTGCCTTGCTGTCCATTTTGCTAGTCGAGCCCCTAAGTCGTTCCATCTTCGTTCTTATAGCTGATTTGCGGACGTTGAACCGATTTAAGATGGGCCTGCAAATGACGCACGTCTAGGAATGCATATGCACGCTCCGTTTGCGCTATCGACGAGTGTCCAAGCCAGTTGCTGACCAGCTCAATCGACATATTGTAGTCCTGCAAAAGACGGCAGCCGCATGTGCGCCTGAGATCGTGCCATCGCAGATCCTCCAGCCCGAGGTCGTCGGCGATGTCGTCGAACCTCTGCACCAAGTCGCTGTAGCGTTGGCCGGTCAAGGTATGCAGAACGAATTGGCTCCGGTTGCCCATCATCTGATCAAGCAGGTCAAGCGATCGATCATGGATTGGAACCTTTCGCATTTTGTTTGATTTGGCCCTGACGGCCCTCACCGTGATGTTGGCGCCCAGCATGTCGACGTCCTTTTTAGGAAGCCCCATCAACTCTTCTCGCCGCAGCCCTGTATCGATTGCCAAAATGACCGCCGCTCGAAGCATTCGCGCCCCATGAATATCGCGCTTGGATTTCGCCGCGGCCAGCTTTCGGTCAATGGCTCCGATAATTAATTCTTCTTCCTCGTGAGAAAGGTATCGACTTCGCGGTTCGGATTCCGTCAGACCGCGGCGGCTTGCGGTTTTAAGGTAAAGCGTTGCGGGGTTTCCTGAAAACCATTCCCATTCCTCTGCGCAACGAAACATTGCAGCAAGGCACGCCAGGTCGCGCCTTATTGTAGAATTGGTGACGCCTTCTTTTCTTCTTGCCGTTTCGAATTCCGATAGAACCGATTTTGTGATTTTGCTCAACGGCGGGTTGCCTAAATGCTTTTCGAGCGACTTTAGGCTGACGGCATAGCGCGTCGCCGAACTTTCTTTGATGCGAGAAAAATGCTCGTCGACAAATCGAGCCGCTGTTTCCTGGAATGTATAGGACTTGCCGTCTTTCCAGTTTGTCGACTTTAGCTCTTCGACCCACTCTTCGAGACGTTTTTGCGCCAGCGATCGAGACTCTGTGCCAAGGGACTTTGTCCTTTTGCGCCCGTCGATCGTGACGCGCCCGTACCACGTCTTGTCTGGCGATCCGTCCTTCGATGTGCGCTTGTGCCTGTAGATGCTTGCCATGGCCTACCTTCCTTCCAGGCTTGATAACCGGAGCGCTCAAACAACCATTGGCCGCCGGTCGGGCTTCTTTGCGCCCATGATATCGTGCCGTCGGCCGCCGCTCTCTGCCAGTAGCGGGCAGTAAGGCCTGTTGCTGCGGCCAGCTCTGACGAGCTCATGAATTCGCTTTCCAAAGAACTGCTCCCAATAACTTTCGGCTTTTTCCGCACCTCAAACACCTCTCACGACTGACATGCGAGCTTAAGAACCAGTCGTGGAGTCCAAGCAGGCAGAGAAGAGAGAGGGGTTTGCGTGTCATTACTTATCGTGAACCTCGACCTTTTCGACATCGACACCGAACTCGATAGAGACGCCGTCGTCTGCGCCGTGACGATGGGAGATGAAGCCCGTGATAGTAACGGGTATACGGTCATCCATCGCCAGATGCTGAGACCCGCGCGGCATTCGTTTTGCCAGAGCTTTGCGTCCGTGTTGGACATCCAGAATTGCAAATTTGCTGTGTAGCTTCATCACCACTTCTCCACTGTTCCATTGACTGGCTTGCGCGGCAGGACTCGAGCCTGCAACCTTCAGGATAGAAGCCCGGCGCTCTCTCCAATTGAGCTACGCGCAATCATCACGCTCTCTCCCGCGCTGCCAGTTTTGTTCTCTTGCTGAATTCAGAGCGGGGCATGTGTCACCTAGTGAATGTCAAACAACGCTTTGATTATTTTCTTTCTCTGCCAGTCGTCGGACACGCACTTTGCCGTATCCTTGGTTAGTCCCTTCGCCAAGTCATCGGATAGTGTCGCGAAGGATGCGATCAAGGTGTCGACGATTACGCCTTTTTGTGACGCCAGCTCTTTCTGGACTTCGGGTATTATGTCTGCAGCAACGAACTCGGACACCGCCTTGCTGATCTGGTCTGTAATGTCCCATCGATGCTGCTCAAGAAGGCGCTCAATCGCGGCTTGCTTTACGGCAGCCTGAATGTCGTTCTTTGACTCCTCAAGGAACTCTTTCAATTCAGCTTCTGTCATGCCGCATTCTCCGTTTCTTTCATGACCTCATCAGCTTTGAGGCCGGTTTCTGCTTCAAGGGCGGCCTCACCTCTTCCTCACTCTGGCGGGTTGTCAAAAACTTCCCTCGCAATGTCGTAGAGTTCGGCCGCCTTTTCAGCGTCCGTCTTTCGACGCTTGCGCTGGCGCTGGTGACATTTAGTCAGGTTGCCAAGCGACCTGTTCGGGTCTGGGGTGGGGTGTCCCCGCTCTAGGTCGTCGATCTCACTCATGACGCAACTCGCTGCCCGCTCATCTCCTTTTCCTGGTGAAGCTCAGCTGCTGTTTGCTCGGCTTGAAGCTGTTTGGCGTTCGAGACCTTTCGCTCAGCATCCTCCAATAGGAGTCGATCCGCAGCGTTCATCACGTAAGGCTGCCGTTTCGAGATCGCCTTAACTTGGTCAATTGTTTTGTGTTCCATTTCACTGCCTCCATCTGAATAAAAAGCCGGGGCAACTAACGCCGCTGGTGCCCCCTAGCTCCAGCTTTCCCCGCGAATGACCAGACACGCCCTCTAGTAAAGTCTGGTAGGCGTAAGGCCCCGGCTTTTCCCCGCTGGGCGGGTAACTTGTTTGTCTTTAAATTCTTTGCACCACAGGTGCCCTTGTCTTGCCTTGCCCGGCCAAGCCCCGCCCTGCCAGGCCGAGCCTCGCCCTGCCTGGCTCAGCACTCCACCATTCGGCGGAATAACAAAACGCTTCAGGCTGCTGCTTCCGAATGGGACGGAGCAGCCTGCACAAGCAGTTGATCGAGTCTAAAAATCAAATCATCAATCTCGGCGTCTAGCCCGAGTGCCTGCGCTACAGATCGAGCCCTTGCTACCGCTGCAGAAGCTCTCCTCACTTCGTCACAAAGGACTTCGCGTGCGACGTCCAACTCGCTCCTTGCATCCTCGACCTTGATGTAGCCAGACTCTTTGTTCTGCAGCTTAGGATTTCTTACGTAGGCGGGACAGATCGTTGAGGTGTCATCCTTGTGATTGACGCGCACCTTCACAGATCGGATGATACTTCGAGCGGTCTCAACCCAGTGTGCATATGCGGCCTTCTTTAAATCCCACTCGAATTCCCCATGCAGCGGAGACGCTGGATTCTTTGCGTCCTCAATCACGGCAGCGGGCGAAAGTCCACCATCACGTTCGTGGAGAAATGCAAGTCGCTTCTCGATGTTCTGCTTATTATTGCGCGGCATTCTCGACCTCCCATCTCTTTACCTTGTTGGAATCACCTCGATCGACGACCTCTTCGTCAAACCAGCGAACTAGTCGTGCAGAATGGTTATCAAAGAAGTCCGGCTTGTCTGCCGCCGCGAGCTGCTGCTTCGCGCCGCAATTCTTCAGGAGTGATTGAAAATCAGGGTTATCGATGCTCACAACGCGGAAGCTTCCGTAGTTGCCCTTGCCCTTCTCCGCGCGCCAATCGCCTATTCCAATTACGTCACCAGCGGTCTGCAGAAGCGTCGTGACTTTGCTGGTCGAGAGCTGAGGCTCTGCCCATTCCACAGTTACAATGCTTGCCCACTTCGGCATGATCGCACGTGTGCGAACGTCAGGCGTCTTCTTAGAGTCGGAGGCGCGTACCATTCTGCAGAAAACGTGCGGTATTCCGTAAACAGGGATGGCCTCTGGCAGCACGCGTGTAAGTCTTCCAATCCCAGCCTTTGTTAGAGCTTCCTGCTCAAGCGCAGCCTCTCGCATGGCAGACTTAATCGCGGCTCCTGGGATGATGACGTAGCTTTCTTTTTGGTCGCAGAAGTCGGCCGGAAAATCATCTGTCGTGTTGAAGCTATCGCGATACTCAAACATCGGACTATGCTTCAGCTGCTTTGACTTTCTTGATGAGCCGGATGGATAGAGTAGGGCCCGCATCTGTGTCGGCCCGAACCTGTTGAAGATCAGGGGCGACGTGCCAAGGAGGCAAAACGTACCTCTTGAATAGGCAATTTCCTTAACGATCGTTTCTTGTGTTTTCGTACTTTTCTTCACTGCCATACCAACAACCTTCCATTTGTCTGCACCACAGGTGCCCTTGCCTAGTCCTGTCTTGCCCTGCCAAGCCCTGCCGCGCCGATCCAGGCCAAGCCACTACTATCCCGCTTTCGCGGAAACTGAATGCTGGAGATGCTGAGATTCACCCCAAAACAAGCCCCGCGTTGGCAGACGCGATTGGGCTCCCCCGCCGGCACTTCATCATCAGCTCTAGGACGCTCCAGCCCACCCTTGAAGTGGCAGGGTCACGAACTCAACGCAACACGGTCTTGCCGCCAAACTTTTTCTTGTAAGGACTGGCGCGACTGCCAGGCATAGGCCGACTTCGAAGCCTTGATTTAAGGACATCCTTCGGAGGCTCTTCGCCCGTGACCTTCGCTGCCATCTTCTGACGATGTGCAATCATGTCCTTCTCAACCCTCTTGCATTTGGCGATGGTTGGAATGTCGTATTTCGCTGTCTTTTCCCGATGATCAGGAGTTAAGCGAAAGAGCAGGTTGGTCGGATGATTGTTGCCGCCCAGCGCCACCGGCTTTGGCCAATGATCGACTTCGATCAGGTCGATGATCTCGTCCGCCGTCATCTTCTTCGCCTTCTCCCGATCCACTAGGCCGAGCTGCACTATCGCTGCTGCTATCTTCTCGTCCTTGGTCGGGTTTTTGCGTTTGGGCATCTGTGATCAAACCTTGGTTGCGAGCGGTTAGCTCGTAGCGCTCGAATAGCTTTTTCAGGTCAAGTGTTTCATCTGGCTTGACTGCCCAGAACTGACGCAATGCCTCGCGATTGCGATCCCTCCAGGAAAGGATCGTCATGGGCTCCTCAACGTTGGCTTGGATGAAATCGCGAACTCTTCCGTGCAGCTCGGTTGCGGGCACTGACTGCAACGGACTTGAGTCCATCCAGTCGATGAGAATTGCAGGACCGCCCATGCGCGCGGTGCGCTCAGCCTCCATCGCTTGCTCAACCTGCTCGGTTGGCGTCACGTCGATGACCTTCTGGTGGTCCATTTCTTCGTGGGTGTAGAGGTCGCCATATTCATCTGGCCACCCCCGGCGCAGCGCCTGCGCCTCAGCACATTTCTGAAGCATAACGCGACCCATCTTTGCCCAGTTACCAGATCGGTCGAGCTCGAACTTTCCAGACGGCGCTTTCTTGTTTTTTGTTTTACAGAACTCCCAAATCTCTTTGAGAGGTGCGAACTCTTCCCAATAGACTCTCTCAGAGAATTCGTGCCATTCACCATGGGTGAACTTCCACACGGACGCCGTTGCGGACACGATGCCTTGCGGGTTGGACGCCTTATCGATGATGTCCTTATCGACCTCCGTTGAGCGTTGTCCAGGCCGGTAGCAACCCGTCCGATCAGCTATCGTTCGGTAACCATCAATCCCAGTGACGTAGACGACGTTTCTAACCGTCTCCTTACTGCCGTCCTGGTTCTTCTTGTTGCGCTTGTAAACGTTCGCGTAGATTTGCCGGCGGCATGGATCAAGACGCCAACGCTTGCACATATGCACGAACAGATCGAACTCAGCTGACTCCAACTCACGAGCAACAGTTTGCCGGATGAGCTTGAGGTCTTTGTCGGAGAAGTTCTGAACAGCCAGCTCGCCCATCACGCCACCTTAATGCTGAGGGTTGAGCCACCATTGGTCAGTGATACACCAGGAATGTCTGATCCATTCTTGAGATCAGCGAGCAGACGACGCCTATCGAGCTTGGGGGGCTGTGGCTCCCAGTAGGTCGAAGGAATATCGGCTTCGTTCTGCGTAGCTAAGGAAGGCGGGACGCTTCTGAGTGACACCGTCCCCTCTGGAAACGTCATCTTCTTGACTTCAACATCTTCCATAGCTTTGGCGACTACGGAGCGGAGAATAGATGCGCGATTTTTGAAACGGTCACGCCTTGCCTTAAGCGCGTCTTCGCGGTCCTTGATTGCAACTGCCATGGACTCGCATTCGCTGATGTCCCGCAGGGCTTTTTGAATTACTTCCTTAAGGTCTGTTTCGCCTTCAATGGCGTCCTCGCGGGCCTGCTCATCGTCTTCGACAATGTCAGCAATGGCATCAAGTATTAGCTTTGCAGCCTCAGTCTCCTTCGAGATTTTCGCATCAACAGAGTTGGGGCGCTCTTTCCGTTTAACTGGGAAGTGCTGACCGATTTCATCTCTCAATTCATCCCAGTTTTCTTTTGAGATGTCCGGGACGAAATCGCGGTATTCAAGCGCCGGAACAAAAAGAAGCGTGTTCCCTTTGTGGCGATACATCATGCCAACGTTTCTATTGTTGTATTGCACTACGTCATGGTGCCCAAGCGTGATCATTTTTACGCTCCCACTTTCTGAAGGCGGCTGATCGTTTCGATTTTTGAAAGGAGTTTGTCGTGCGTGAAGGCGCAGCGGTTAATTGCGCGCTCAAGCATCCGGCACTTGTCGGGAGTGGCAAACGTAGATTCCCCATCGGTGAGCTTTATCGTCACCGAGTGGACGTGCCACTGGTCGTCTTTATGGAAGTTGACATAGATGGAGGCTTCGCCGCTTAGGGCCTGAAGAAGCCACTGTTCTTCCCCGATCTCATAGTCGAGGTCATTGAATTCAAAATCGAATGAGTATCCCACCGGCCTGATCTCCGCCTGCATCATCATTTTGCAAGCGGTACTGTGGTAGGCGGCCTCCAGGTCGTCGATCTGAGCCTGAAGCATGACGCGTTCAAACTTATCACGAGATGTCCGGAGACTTGCCAGAAGGCCAGCAATCGTCCCAGCACGACGCCGTTGGACGTTTTCAAGAAACTGATTGCTGACCTTCGTCATAGCTCAACCCGACTTGCATGTGCCAGAACTTAGTGTTCAAGCATCATATGACGGGTTTAAACTTATCGTCAAGAAAAACTTACTAACAAAACCACAGGAATAAATTTTCCTATGTCACTGCAGGCCGGCGCTTGCGCCGATGTTCCAGCACCACCGCGAGAACCATCCCCGGTTGCGCTGCATTAATTGTAACAGTCGCGTGGTCGTCTGAGAGAGGGACCAGATCAAAGGCCCCTCCCCTTGGTCGGTAACGTCTAAGGACTGGGCATCCGTCGTAAATGGCGAGGACGTCATCGCCATCGCGAGGCGTAATCGATGGAGCGGCGATTACGATATCGCCAGCCACATATTCAGGCTCCATAGATTTGTCAGCAATTACAATCCCATAACTGTCTTTTGGTATTTCTTCGCCTACAGCAGCCCTTCCGTGCTCCTCATCTCGCATAGGCTCACCCTCTGAAAAATCTGATAACTGGAAAATTGGAATGGTTCTGACATCTGCACTAAAGTACCCAGTTCCGCGTTGTTCTATCGCAACTCCAGGGTAAGAAAACACGTCAAGAGCCCCTGGTTGCAAGCGCAATATTTCTTCCAGCTCGGCGAGGCGCCTCCTTCTTGGTGCGCCGCGGCGATTTTCCCAGTCACTAACGGTTTGGCGCGTGACCCCCATTTTCTCGGCAAGGTATTCCTGCGAAAACCCAGCATTCTCCCTACTCTTCTTGATGAGTTCGGCGAGGTCCATTGCGTCATATCCCGATTACAGAGTGCTTTAGCCGGAACGTGACGCAGTATGAGGAGTCGCAAAACGCAAGATTATCCCGTCTTGACCATAAGTGGACTAAATAAAACTTGACGCGTCAAGCAAAACCCGCCATCGTCTTTCGTCATGGACAACGTACTCATTCGAAATGCTGTTGAGCGTTCTGGGGGCCCATCTGCGATCGGTGCCGTCTTCGGCGTGTCGAAGCAGGCTGTAGACGGATGGTGCAAGCACGGAGTTCCGCCAAAGCGCGTCCTGAAACTGGCCACGATCCTTGATTTGCGGCCGAGTGATCTGCGTCCAGACCTGTATCCACCAGAGTACGAATTCAAGGCGATAGCGCCGGAGGGGCGCAAGGAGACTTGTGTGGAGTGAGCGTAGTTGGCCGCGCCCAATCCTGCCCTTCCTGCCCTTCCTGCCCTATCGCCCGAACGATAGGCACCCATCCCTGCCTTGCCCGCGCCTCTCACGGGGTGCGGGCACCTTTCGGGCCAACTGAATTAGTCGCGTCGTTATCTTCTAGCCCTGCCGGGTAAGTCTGCACTGTGACTGTCGGTAAAACGGCAGTCACCTTTTCGGTGATCGATGTGACGCAAAGCGACTGGACAGATGAAGTAGAAGACTGCCTGCGGAATCTTCGCACCGACGGCGTGTCCGGCAATGACGCTGCTGCGTATATCAACTCGAAATTTAAAACGACATTCTCGCGCCAAGCGATCATTGCGAAATGGAACCGCATGGGTCTCGGTCGCCCGAATGATCCGCGCGTAGCGTTGGAAAAGCGCAACGGAGCGCGTAAGGCGCGCAAGGGAGATTCCACTGCGCGCCTACCAACCAGCCCTATTCCAGAAACAACAGGCGTTGCCCGCAAGCCGCTCGTCGATATGCAGCGGCCAGAAGCGGATTGGCTAAATCAATCCTGCGAATGCAGGTGGCCTGTTGGAGATCCGAAGGAAAAAGGATTTGGCTTTTGTTCGATGCCAGCAGTCCCGGGCAAGCCGTATTGCGTGGAGCATATGATGCTGGCCTATCAAATGCCGCTACCAAAACAACAAGCCCGCCAACAGGTTGCAGCTGCGGCGGGCGAAAACTCGGAAAATGAAACATCCCTTTCGGAAAAGGAGTTCGAATACGAGGATTAGCGATTGGGGACGCTATGTCAACGGTTTTGGAGAAATGGCTTGGTCGAATTACCGACTGGAGCGGCAGTTTGGGGACTGCCGACGTCAGCGGTTTTGTCGATTGGCTTGTCGAACACGGGGACGAAGGTGAGCACGTCGGTATTTCACGCCGAAGGCTCATCGGACTCTATGGCGAATATTGCGAGTTTTCTGAGCTTAAGCCCCTGAGTAAAGGCAGGTTTAATCGGCAGCTCGCAAAGGCTGGACTTGTTTCGTCCCGGCCTAATTCGTTGCGCGTTCAAAAAGCCGGAGAAAAGGAAAAGCGGCCGACGGTTTATCACGTCGATCCGTTGCGACTTTTCAAGAAGGACATGGCCGAAAACGTGGTCCAGTTAGCGGCTTAAAAATGAAACGCCCCGGTTTTGGCGAACCGGGGCATCTGGAAACTTTTTTGTTTCGATCATTGAGCTTGGCGGCCTTGATCAAAACAGAGCAGCAAAGGCTAGCAACGTGCTTAGAGATAGCATATTCGATCAGAGTGTCAACAGGTTACGCACAGCTTCGTCAGCAGACAAGCGCGAGATAATTGCTGCTTACTGCGACGGATTTATCTCAGCAAAGTTCGCGCAATCATTGATTGACGCACTCAAATTGAGGAGTGCGTGAAATGTCGGACGCAAAGATCTCGGAATACGAAGAGCAGAAGATAAAAAATGACCTGTCGTTTCAACTGCTCAGCCGTACCCATGTGCTAGAGCGCGCCCTTGAGCAGCTCGTCAATGGAAAGATCAGGAAGGCGCACGCTTGGTTATTGAGGTGCTTCGCGCGCTCACTTGGGGCGGCTGAAGGGGGCACAGTCACTCTGAATCGTGACGAGGTCTGCGCTGAGCTTGGCATCTCTCGCGATACCCTTCGCAAGCGTATCTACGAACTGCGCAGCATGGGATACATCAAGGGAGATATCGTTTCTAACGGAAAGTCTCGGTCAGAATTTGTTCTTGGTGACAACGCTATTGACCACGCGCGAATCATGACTGACTACGCGACCGCGATCGCAAAATTTTGTGACGCTGAGAGAGCAAAAAGGGCTCCAGAAACGCCCTGTGAAACCGTACCCAATTCTGGGACAAGCCATACCCAGGGCGGGGACAAACCATACCCAGAACCGGGACAGACCGTACCCAAAACTGGGATTGACCGTACCCAAAACAGGGACTGCGAAGACGCCTCTCCTTCTTACGAAGATAATAATAATAACCCCCCTATAGTCCCCCCACAGGGCAAACGTCGCGGAACACGTCTACCGGACAACTGGAAGCTCCCACGGGCTTGGGGGCAGTGGGCGCTTGAAGAGTTTGACGTTAGCGCCGACGAGATCCGGGAGACCGCTGCCCGGTTCAAGGATTACTGGACGTCGATAACCGGCATCAAAGCGACCAAGGTTGATTGGCAGGCTACCTGGCGCAACTGGTGCCGAAACGACAAGCGAAGCTGGAAACGCCGGCGCGTTGATAGCGATATCGCTCCCGATCTGATCGACGGTCCCAGCAAGAAATCAAAAAACCACGACCCATACGCGGAGGATTACCGCGATGGATAGGATCGATAGGCTGCGAGAAATTCTCGCAGAATGGGAACTCCCGTCGCGCTGCGAGGCGATTGGGATTCATGACGTGCAGTGCCCCAGATGCGGTCCACTCTGCAAATCGAAATTGAACCAGCGGCGCAAAGTGCTTCGTGTCTTCGTTGAGGAGGATCGTATCGGCGTTAACTGCGCAAGGTGCGGGTCCAAGGCAGGCACCTCCGAATGGCATGAAGCGAAATCACTGAGGGTAGGTAGAAGCGATGCGGCAAGAGGTCGATCTGTATCCACAGCACGCCGAATGGCTGGAGGAAAAGCGGAAGATTCCAGTAGAGGTCGCGGTGGCGAACGACGTTGTAACGAGTCGCGGGAACCTAGCATTCGAGTACCGCAAGAACGGCGCACTGCTGTATCGGAAGGAGCGGTACGCGAAGGGGAGCGAAAAGTCGTTCGGCAGGGATCGGAAGGGCGCGGAGTCCTGCCTGTGGGGCGTCGACACGCTGAGCGACGTGTCATCAGAGGAAGCAATCGTGATAACCGAAGGTGAGATCGACCGTCTTTCAGTTTTGGCGGCCGGTTTCGGCCCATGCGTCAGCGTTCCAGATGGCGCTGTAGCAGACGAAGGAACCGGCATGATTGACCCGCTAGACGACAAGAAGTTCAGCTTCTTGTGGGACGGCGAACTGCTAATCAAACCGCTGCGTGCGGCAACAAAAATCATCCTTGCAACCGATAACGACCATGCCGGCAAAGCTATGCGAAACGAGCTTGCTGTTCGTATCGGTCGCAACCGTTGCTGGTTTGTCAACTACCCAGGAAAGACCAAAGACCCCAACGAAGTTCTTGTCGAGTTCGGGCCTGATGCTCTTCGACAAATGCTTGAGAATGCTCAACCCATAATTCCGGGGCGCTTAGCGCCGGCTGATGCGTTCGATGGTCAGCCAATACCGTTAACGCGAGAATTCGGCGCTGGGAAAATTGATCAGCACTTCAAGTATTCGCCGCCGTCCCTGTGCGTTTTCACTGGGCCTCCAAACGCTGGAAAATCACAGAGCTCACTGTTTTTTACGGCAACGGCCGCAGACACCTTAAATCTGAGAATTGCAATCCTTCAGTTTGAAGATCACCCAGGCCGACTAATCCGCGATCTCGAGAAAATACGACAGTCGAAGGGAGACTGTCTCGATGAAGCAAGTGATTGGATATCCAGGCATTACCTGTTCATCTCCCCAGAAGTTGCTGAGGAAGTAGACTTCTCGATTGACTGGGTGAAGTCCACGATAGAGCAGGCGGCCTTAAGGGAGGGCTGCAAGATCGTTGTGCTCGACCCATGGAACGAAATCGAACACCTGTACGACAGCAGGAAAGGTGTTGCGGCATACCTCAACGACAAGCTTAGAGACCTGAAGCGCCTCGCGCGTCGTCTCGACATCATGCTCATTATCGTTGCCCATCCCGACAAAGCATCTGGTCGCCTGAAGGCTGTTGCTGATTGGGATCTCTACTGTCTGGACGGCGGTGCTGCCTGGAACAACAAGGCGGACCAGGGAATGGTCGTCATTAAGAATCCCGACAACGAGGCTGAGCGTTTTTTCATTTCTTGCAAGTCACGCGACTTCGATCGCTGGGGGCGAACCGGATCTGTTTGCGTAAAGTTTGACCAGAAATCACGCACCTACAAAGACGTAGCCTATTGAGACCAATGCCATTCGGGGCATTTCATTTAGGGGGACACCATGAACCTTTCCGATCTACTAACCGTCAATCAACTTCACCAACAGCGCTTTGAGTTGGGGATGATCATCAAGGCTCTCGATGAGGGTGAACCAATCATCGTTGGGTCTCTGCACGATGCTTCAGACGGACTTGTCATCCTCCCTGACAAGCTACCTGGAGAGTTCCGCAACATGCTGGGCAAGCTCTCCGAAGAGATCGACGACACGCTTCGCGGCATCGACGTCAATCCTGATCTGCCTGTCATTCCCGACGGTCTCGACGACGATGAGGACGATGACGAAGAGGAAGTCAAAGAGGCCGCTGAGTGAGGAAAAACACCTGCATTGACTGCGGCATTGTGATCGACGGTCCCCAGGGAAGGGGTCGTCCTAAAAACCGCTGCATGGAATGCAGGGAGGCAGCAGATCGCGAGAGGGTAAGAAAGCGCTCTCGCGACCGCCGGGAACGGCTCAAGAAACGGGGACAGCATGAAACTGACGGACCTAGAAAAGATCAACAGACTGGTCGACGAGCGTCTTGAAGTAATACAGCTCGGCCTAAGCCTTGGGCGGCTTGGTCCAGCAGAAGCAACACGCCTTGGAGGCTTGCTCACGAAGGACAAGAACCTATCGGTGGTGAACCTTGGCAGCGTGATTATCGCCCATGAGGACGCCGCCTGCAGGGCTCTGATTGTCCATTGCGTCAAGGCCATTGAGGCGATCGAGGGTGAGTTGCGCCAGCTTGGCGTTGAGATCGACGATGATCAAACATGGGATCTCAAGGATGCAGCCTGACGAACAAGATGCCATCGGGCCTCTTGGCCCAAGGCCACCGCCAGCAGAAGAAATAATCGAAGTCGGAAGGTTTCCGATCATCATCGAGGGCAAACAGATAGCCGAATACGACGATCTGGAATGCCAGCTTGTGCATCGGGCTTATTCGTATCGGAAAATTGAAACGGGTGACGATGTTGAAATCGTCAGTGCGGGGGCAAGCCCATGAGCCGGAAGAAACGCGAAGAGGCGTTAAGCGCCCAGCGCAAAGCGGAGGTCGCGTGACCCATTACTACGAAGTGCACGATCTCAAATATCTCGACGTTGAAGGTGTTCGCCTTTGGCTGAGGATATCCTGCGAGGACTGGCTAGGCTTCGTTAAATTTACCCCTTCGAGCGAGATCAAATTCCGTATTGGTACGCCGCTGCAATCGGAAGACCTTCCGAAGCACGCGAAAGTCGACGCCTGGCGTCCAGTCAACCCGGAGACATTCCCCGACGATCTGCCGGAACCTATGAAACTTCAACCAGAAGTCGACTGGAAATCACCACCAGAACCTCCACACAGCCCGCCTGAGCCTCAAGAACCAGATTATGGATGGCCTTACCCCAACATCCGCCTTGGTCGCCCTGGTGAGCCTCCTGAGAGCGTTTTGGAATGTGAGGCAAGAATACTGAGATGCCTTCGAACCATAGACGCCTTGGAATGGGAGCCAATCAAAACAGAGAAGGCATGGCCACCTGAATTGTTGGTGTCCGCCCAAGTCCTTCACAAACTTCTATCGGCGTCCAGGACAGGAAAGCTCGGATGTCTCAAGCAGGACGACTATCAGGACTTCCATATTGATTACTCAGATCTGCGTCCTTTGCCGCAACGTTGGCGTCCTACTCCGCGGGACATCAGTGACGTAGAGCATGGACACATATTGAGCTGGATACCCAGTGACGCAGAGCGATGGTTTTACTGGAGATCGGCACGTCCGCCTTATTCATTCAGGCAAATCGGCGAGTACCTGAATGCACCAGAGGACGTTATTCGCGAAGAATACGAAGACGTTTGTCAGAAGGCTTTTGAGATAGCTAGGGGATAGGCAACATGGCGGATCAGGATGGGTGGCAGTTCGTAGCAATTGGAGTGGTAGAGGTGATGGTGCCAACTCCGAACGAAAGCGCAGCTGCGAAACACACAGGCGTCCGCGCCCAGCGCAAGTCAATGAAGACATTTCTCATCAAGAGGTCGATGAGGCCAAATCTTCGTCAGATGACTCGCGTGATCGGCGGCATTCAAGCGCAGGCTTGCGACGAGATGCTTGTCACAAGCCTGGTCATGAAATAGCGGAGGCGAAGCCAAGTGTTTGACCGGCCCGATATGACCGAACGCGAGCGTCGCGCCTACAATCGAGGTTTAGAGCACGCCGCCAAGCTTTGCCAACTCAGGGCAGATGAGCACTGGCTGATGTTGCACGGGAATCTCTTATCTGACCGCATCCTAATGCAGCAAACAACACCCGGAACACTGCAAGACGACGTGAGAAATTCCAACAAGCTCATCGTGGAGGCTCACGGGATTTCATCTCGTGCTCACGAGGCACAGGACATCACAAAAGCTGTTCGCGAGCTAAAGGTTAAATGAACCGCCAAAAGCTAATAGACGAGGCCATCAAGACAGCCTTCCGTAAAGGCAAGTTTGTCGCGATCTATCTTGCTGGGCCTGCTGATCTTGTTCCCCGCAAGATGGGTGATAACTACGGCGCGCGTCCCGTTAAAATAGGACACACATCGTCCTACAAGGACTCCATTTCTGATGTCCTGGACGGCGCTTCCCCCTTTTGGGAACAACGAATGTTCTTGAGGGTCTGGGTCTCTGGAAAAGAAAACGCCAAGACGCTCGAAGGTCACCTCCGGGGACGGTGGGAAGGCTTTTCAGCAATATCGAAGCTCAGGAAATCCTGGATTGATATGGGGCCAGACTTCGATGAAACGCTCTGCGAATTAGAGATCAGAGGTGCGGCGGAAACCCTGGAAATACAATGCTGGAGCGATCAGGAATTGACCTTGCACTTGGGTGAAATCGTTCATGCAAAGATGAAAGAGAGAGCAGAAAGGGTGGCGGGTCGATGAGAGTCGCGGTTTGCGGTGGGCGAGACTTCAACGATCGCGAAGCAATTTGGCGCGGTCTCGACAGCGTGAACGATTCCGAAGGTCGCATTACAGAGCTAGCGCACGGCGGGTGCCGCGGCGTCGATCAAATAGCTGCAGCGTGGGGTGAAACTGAGCAAATACAGGTGAGATTATTCGCTGCCGACTGGCGCAAAGACGGCAGGGCAGCTGGCCCCATCAGGAACCAACGCATGTTGGATTCGTTTCGACCAGATGTCGTTATTGCTTTTCCTGGCGGGCGAGGCACAGCAGATATGATGAGGCGCGCGCGGGCGGCTGGTGTTCGCATCATCGAAATACCGGGGGCTAAAGATGCTTGAAATGACAGTGACTGCATTCACCCACACGACAGAGCTCCCGACGTTTCTCATCGTTTTGGTCTGTATCGGCTTCGTCGTCGCCATTCGAACAACCGACCGACACTTCAACAAGATTGTTCGCGTCGCCGATCGGGCACTCCAGAAGTTGGAAAACTCGTGAAACAATAGAGTTTTCACATGAAACGGTTGGCTGTGAAACGCGTTAACGTTCCGTCTGACGTTTCAGCGCCTAAGCCGCTTGAATGCTTAGTTTTTCACATTTTCATTGGCACGAAAAGGTTGAGAAAATGAACAAAGCTGAAAAAATGGAGCTGCCGTATGGCATTTGGGTTTGCGCCGATGGGACGCTGTATTTGTTCAACAGGAAATATCAGCCGATTTGGTACCGTGCCCCAGGGGCGGCTGTGGCCAAGCCTGCCAACCGCAGCGAAAGGGTGCCGTTCGTGAACCAAGTATGGCTGTGGGATGACGATACGGACATTGCACACAACGCTGAAGTCGCTAATGCGATGCGAAAATTCTTGACCAAGTTCAAGGGTGATTGAAACAAATAGGCAAGCGCTGAAATTCTTGCGCGTATGAAGAAATAGTTGCGCAAATGATCTTGGTTCAGCGTTTCGCGCATAAAAAAGGGGCCGAAGCACTAGGCTCCGACCCCTCCAACTTCAGCGTAGCGATATAGCAACCTCACGACCGTTACGCGCCTTCGAGACGACCCCTTGCGAGATCAATTCCGAAACGCGGCGGTGCACTGTAGCGTCCGACATGTCCGCTAGGCGGGCAAGCTCCCCATTGTTCACCGGGCGGCCTATCTGCTTTAGAGCCACGACAACAGGGTCAACCGGTGTGATGTCCTTCATTGGGACGGCAACAGGTTGCGGACGCTTGATCCTGGTTGACGAAAGGCCCGCAAAGCCAAACGCCACCAAGAGGTTTCCGAACAGGAACAACGCCACCGGCAGCAGCACCGGCTGATAGAGCGTCACCTGCTTGGGGGAAACGAGTCCGAAGGGTATCAAAGCCGCGACCCGTTCCGCTCCACTGTCTTCCACGACTATCGCGCCGAGTGACGAGCGCTGGGCTTCAGCAGAAGCCAGCTTCGCCTGTGCGGACTCGGCAGCCCTCCAATGGCGTCGGCATTTTGGCCAACCGTCATCGCTTAGATTGGCAGGGTTCCGGCCTTTGCATTCGGCCAGCATTCCTGCTTTGGCAGCTCCCAACTGATCCCGCGCAGCTTCAACGGCGGCTTTCGCCTCAGCGATTGCGAGATTATGGGACTGCTTCTCATGAACACGCCCGTCTTTGGCCGTGCTCACGCGATCCAAGGTGGCTGATAGTGAGTAGGCAGCGCCGCAGAGAAATGCGAGGAACAGCCCGGCAGCTAATCCCCACTTGCGCCCCCGCCACGCGATCCCTGCGACCGTCAACGCAGCGGCGGTTGAGATTGCGACAACCACAACGGCTGCCGTTAAGCTAGTCCAGATACCGGGTGACAGGAGATCGCTTAAAACAAGCGGTCTGCCGACCTGAAACTCTATATTGGACCAGGTGTCGACTGACATTGCTGCAACTCCGATTAATATTGCAGCAACACAGCCCAACATGCTAAGAATCTTCATATTCGACTCCTTGGCAAAAGGTTGTTGAAACCGAAAGCGCCCGCCCAGTGCTGCGAACACTGGGGTAACGGGCGCTTTCACGTAGAAAGCCCCGGCGATGCGCTGGGCACCCCGGGGCTCGGCAGGCGCTGAAACTGTTTGCCAAGGAGCGCGCCCGCTAAACCCTTGGAAATCAGTCAGTTGAGAGGACTAAGTGAGGGGCGTGTACATTCGCGTTCTGCAGTGATTGCTTCAATTGTATTGCTCTTGAATGCACGTTTTCTGCAGAGACCACGCGCTCTCCAGTATCGATAACAACAAGGTCGTCACCCATTGAGCAGTGATTCTTTGCAGCCCATGCAGCAACCTGCTTAATCGTCGGAGCGTCGCCTTTGTCGGTGGTTAGGAACCAGTAGAAGATGGCGTGATCCCAAAGCGGAGCAAGCCGTGAAATAATCATGAACAATCCGATGGACCCGATCTCGTCCCCGCAAGGAACGCTATCTGCGAATGATACGCTCTGCCTTGGCTCAAGCCCTGACATCTCTAGCGTCTCAAAACGCTTTCCTTTTGTGTAGTCGTTAATGATAGGCATAGTCACCTCGTCAGCTTTGAATGCGGAGCTTGCTACATCTTAGCAAACTCTGGATAACTTCAATCGTGGTGGTCCTCCACCATCCACATACTGATTCTGATGATCATCCAGCCGATAGCGCCAGCCCAAAAGCCGACCCACATGTGATCAAAGAACACCTCATACCCCATTGACTAACTCCTTTTTCGGCCTGGCTCATCAGTAGCAGGTGACCAATCCTGCCAGACGCTCAGGGCGACCTTGCGGCCGCCCCTCGCGTTTCGCCATTACTTCCAGTTTCTGTCTTTTATTTTCCGAATCTTACGATCCATCAGGAATGGCATCCAAATACGCCACCAGAGTTCAACTCCGACCGCACCGAGCGCGACCCCGGCTATTACACCGAGCGGCCCGTGTTCCATCAAAAAGACGAAACCGGTTCCAACGCCAATCGCTATCGCTATAGCGCTGGCTAGACAGAGACCAACAAGTAAAGTTTGCATTTTCATGCTCCTTGGCAAAGTTGCGGACGCTGCGAACGTCCGGGTGAGAGAAGCCCCACCGGATGCCCCACCAGATTTCTCTGATGGGGACACCGCTAGGGCCTTAGTTGCTAAGGAATTGAACAGCGAAGATTTCAGCCTGCTTCAAAGCTTCTTCCTTGGTCTCGTATCGACCAACTTCCTCACCAGCTGCGAAGGCTATCCAACGGTCAGGATCGTCTATCTGACCAAGCCGACCGCCACGCGGTGGAAGAAGGTTTATTTGGCAAGAACTGTCCTGTGAGTTCACGAACTCGCCGTAGTAGAAGCCGAAGCCATCTGGTCCCTTAAGCTGTGTCATTTGGTTACTCCTTGGCTTGGCGCGGATGCTGGTGGGCATCTGAAGCGCCATTTCAAAACCGGCACTGCGAATGCCGGGGTGACAACGCCACCGGTGAAGACCTGAGAAGATGTTCACCGTTGGCGTCGGTCAGGTGGCTGGCTAGTCGGTCCATTCTTCGGGGCCGAGGCCAGGAGGCTACCGGGTTGCTAGTCCGTGGCTCACCGCTTGGGTCGCTGCCGTCCTCATTGCCTGATACTCATAATATAGTGTAAACATGTTCACATGTCAATCTAGTAGGGGGCAATATCGAGTAAACATGTTCACATTTTCGTGAACAGAAGGATGGCCGAAGCTCTGTTGTCAACATGTTCACGTCATGCGATGTCAGAAAACATCATTATGGAGTGAAAGGCGCAGGTCATGGCTGACGATAAGTACACAGCACCGTCGAGAAAAGGTAAGGTCAACCTCGCGGTCTGGACCGACCCGGAGCGACGTCAAGCTCTCAAGGTAGCAGCTGCCCAGACCGGCAAATCAGTTCAAGAGATTGTAGAGGACGCAATTGATCGGGAGCTAAAGAGGTTGCAGAAATGACCCGCATACTCACACTGATACTGACCCTATTTGTTTTCACATCACCATCATTCGCAGAAAGCATCCTCCAGCGTTTAGAAAGAGAAGCGCAGGAAGAGAGAATGGAGTTGGTCAAAGATTTCGTGGCGCGCGCTTATGCCGACGACACAGCAGACCGGCAGCAACGCCTTATCTCGCATATACAGGGATGCGCCCGCACGTACGGTCCCGATGCCGGTGTCTCTTTCAAACATTTTGTTGTTTTTTGCAGCATGGCCGCAAATAAAGAGGTCAAATAACCGCAACAGCAATTCTCACAAGATCATACCCAGTCGCCTGGCTTCAGCTGTGCTTGTGACCGCACGCGACTCAATGAACTCGTCTAACCAGCACTGACGATAGATCACCGCCCGCCCGACTTTAGCAAACTTGGGCCCAAAGCCTTTGAGCCGCCAATCCGCGAGGGTGCTTTCGGTTGTATTAAGATACGCAGCGGCGGCCCGAGGCCTCATGTTGGAATTGGGCGGATCTGATGCAGCGTGATCCGTCGTGCCAAACGACACATCGCTTGCCTGCGACGCCAATTCCTCTTCGGCGTTCTTCTGATCTACGATTTGTCTGAGATTTTGAGCCGCGGCCATCCCTAGTTCCTCTCCAACCTTATCGGATGACAATATGGATAGGTGTATTCGCTGCGGCCGCCCAATCCTAAATTGTGGTCTGCAGCGTTCCACTTTGTCAGATTGGACGGCCGCAGCGGGGCAAAACCCAATAATTACCCCCGTTTGGAATAACCCCACAAAAATAGATACCGACCGCTTGAAATAACGCTCGGATACACCTGCGATGGCATAAACGGGGGTTATTCCGAGATGCCAAAACCTAATCTAGAGCGCCGAGAGCAGTTGGTTACCCTATTTCCTAGAAAACGTTTCAGCCACTTGCCGGAATACAAAGTATGGACAGGCATGCACCGACGCTGCCGAACTAGCCCATACTACAAAGGGCGCGTGACGGTGTGCGATGACTGGGGTGACTTCCTCAATTTCCTTGCAGACATGGGGTTTAGGCCAAGCCCAAGTCATTCCATCGACAGAATTGACAATGACGGACACTATGAGCCGGGGAATTGCCGCTGGGCGACTCGGCCTGAGCAGCTCAACAACAGAAGGAAAGAGGCACGACCCTCAACGAAGTTCGTGCAATGGAAAGGAGAAGAGCGCCTCCTCTCCGACTTGTGCAAAGAGCATGGGCTCAACTATCAAACGGTGAAGCAGCGCATCGTAACGTTGGGATGGGATTTGGAGCGTGCACTAACCACGCCGGTCCAGCGAAGATCAGCGCCTGGGTCGAAGAAGCGTCGCGATGGAAGAGACGACAGACCCAGGCCGCATTACAGGTCTTGCATCGAACACTTCTGGAACCGAGAAGGACCACCACCCGACAACAGGCGCAAAAAATGCGGTTGATGCGACAGAATGTCGCGATTTTTTATTTTCTAACACTTGACATTTCGACCATAAGGGGGTACCGATAGTGTTATCCTCGATCCGAGGTGCGCCCGCACGGTTACGCCGCTGCGGGCGTTTGTCGTTTTGGAATGGAGATGCATCCATGCGGCCCACCAGCGATATCCATATTCTTGCTTTTTGGGGTAACGCACTAGGCTACATCACAGACCTTTTCGACGAAGACGGAAACGATATCCTGGAAGACGAAAATCTCGAAGAAGCAGAAGCCGCTTATTGGTTCTGCATGGAAGGCGCTGATGCGGGCCAACACTTCATCCTGGATATCGACAAGCTGGATCTCGTAACACTCCACTAACAGCGCAACCCGGCACAGGACACCAAAACCCTGCCCTCGGCGACGCCAAGCGCCCCGGCCAGGACACTGTCCTGCAACACCACTTCCATGTCCTCCCTCGCTTCAAAGCCCGGAAGGACACCAATAAGCTATTGCCGGACGCAGATTAGAAGGGACACCCCCAATGTCCTGCGGATGTACACAGATCCAACGCAGGCTCAAAGCGGAACTCGGCGCGCGACGGTTTCGCTCTGCAGCCCGCACTGCAGCAATTGGATGCCAAAAGATCGCGTCCAATATCAAACGTTCTAGAAAGCCAAGCGTCATACGACGCCGTTGAGGGCAGAAATGGCATACATCAACGATGCTGCATTCGATGCTGCACTAAGCCACATTGAGACAAACGGAACTCACTTGTCGATCTGCTCATCTGAGCCCGCAAACTACGGGGCCATCGCGGCCGCAGAGCTGGGCGAGAAGGCGTCCATTTCCTACACGGGTCCAGCCAACGGAGACACCTCCGGCCGGAAGATCACTATTGACGCCATTACCGACGGAAACGTAACAGCAAATGGCACAGCCACGCATTACGCCATCCATGACAACTCCAGCACCCTACTCGCTTCGGGTGCCTTGACGGCATCGCAGGTCGTCACCAGCGGCAACACGTTCACGCTTGCTGCCTTCGACATCGAAATTGCGGACGCAACCTAATGCCCGTCACACTTGTTGGCGTCGCATCTGGCATAAATGGTGCGCTCTCAATACCAACCCATAGCGCTGGCGATTTGATTGTCGTCTGCATCTCATCGAAGCGTAGCGACAGCCACTCTACGCAACCTTCGGACATCGCAGCACCATCGGGATGGACGGAGCTTCTTCGGTCAAACCAAGGCAATTTTAACCAGCTGGTTGTCGGCTACAAAGTAGCCGCATCATCATCGGAAGCCTCACCAAGCTGGGGTAGCCATCAGCTAGCATATGGGGTTCTGGTCTATTCCGGCGCAGAGATAGGTGCGTCAGACATAGTGTCAGCATCAAGCTCAACGATTGATTGGCCAGCGCTGTCTCTGGACAAAACGGATGGATCATCGTGGGTCTTAACTGCAGCGTCCACCAGTCATGATGCTGGAGCGGAAACCCCACCATCAGGCAGCGTCGAACGAATAGACGCGGGAAATCACAAATTCCTTGGCGCTCACGACACAGATGGAGGCGAGGCCAGCTGGTCAGGTAAAACAACCACCCTGTCTCGCTCGACGTCCATTGGTGGAGCGTCAATCGAAATCAAAGAAGTGGGCGGTTCCGCATCGGATGATCTGGAGGCTGTCGAACTAGCCGTATCCGCATCCGCGGAAGCAGTTGGGTTGGGACAGTCCCATGCTCTAGATTTATCCAGCACCGCGATCGAGTGCTCCGTCGATGATGCAAGTTTGTCTCAAAGACATACCCTGCATCCGTTGCACCTCGGATCGGAAACATCGGCAAGCCCGGCAGTGGTTGCCCAGGCCCACAACCTAACGCCGGTTGACCTAGAGACGTCAGCTTCTTCAGAAAGTGCTACGCTAAGCCAAGGTCACGCCGTTGGTGCAGCTAATCTGTCGACGTCAACCGCGTTAGGTGATCCAGCGCTAGGCGTACGTTCGAACCTTGTTGCTGAGCGAGTTATCGCTCGACCACATGTCAGTCAGACTAGCTTTGCTCAATCTCACGCGCTGGGCTCTATGAGCCTAGCTGCAGGAGCGGACGTAAGCGACGCGCAACTTGGTGGCACAAGCGAACTAACCGCAGAAGGCATTACCGCCTCACCCGTAACCCATGCTTCAGAGGTCGGTCAGGAACATTCATTTTCCGGCCAAGACGCAACGTCAACCGCCTCGCTAGAGCGTGCGGGTTTAACTCAGACACACAACCTGACCTCACAAGACCTGAGGTCGGAAGCGACTCTAGTTGGCACCAATCTAAGTATCAACGGCCAGCTTAATCTGTCTGCCAACAGCATTGCGTCAACAATAGTCGTCAGCCCAACTACTGCTACGCAGGTTGTGCGCAAGCGCTTGGCGTTCACCGTGTCAGCACCAGGTCGCCATACAGCAACCGTTGCGGCCCCTCAGCAAGCAGCCCAATACGCGCGACAGCAGGTGGAGATCGGAACGTCGACGCTAAGGGCAGGATCTAGAAGCATCCAATATGCGGTTACCCGACATGCTTAACATTGCAATCAACGCCGGGGACTCTGTCGATATCGACTACGCTCTAACAAACTCTGACGGATCATCCATGGATCTCACAGGAGCGAGCGCGAAGTGGGGCATTTCGCCAGACGGGACGGCCAGTTCAGCAACGCTCACCAAGACCGTTGGAGACGGCATCTCTATTACCGATGCTGCTTCAGGCGCGTTGACAGTATCTATTGACGCTGGAGAAATCCCAGCCGGTCACCATTGGTACGAACTAGAGGTAGTTCTCTCAGACGCATCATCCCACACGATGGCGCGGGGCTACCTGCACGCAACGTCAACGATCTACGCGAGCTAGTTAATGACCACAGCAATCGTTTTTCTCGCTGGCATTCTCGTCGGCGCTTACCTCGTAGATATCGATCTAAAGATCTCAGCTCGATATCCCCTTCTCGCCATGATCGCAAAAGCGAGGAATTACCTAACCAAAAAGACCAACCCAAATGTCACAGAACCTAACCCCTAAACAAGAGGCATTCGCTCAGCACTACGCCATTCACGGTGTCGCAACGGACGCCTACAAGGCTGCTGGCTACTCAACGCGTAGCGGGCCAAAAACTATAAACGAAGCAGCATGCCGCCTGACTAAGCATGACAAGGTATCTGCAAGGATTGCTGAGCTGCAACAGCAAGTAAGAAAAGACGCAGAAGAGAAGTTTGAGCTTACTGTTGAGCGCCTAACTGAAGCGTACATGGATATTGCTTTCGCTGATCCGTCCGAGCTTTTTACTTGGGACGAAACCGGTGAAATGGTTCTCAAGAGACCGGAAGAACTTACGCCGCGACAACGTAGGCTGATCGGCCATCTTCAGAAGACCAACGGAAAATCTGTGACAGTTGAGTTCCGATTGAACGACCGCATGAAGGCTCTCGATGCACTAGCGAAGCGCCTTGGATTCTTCGAAGTGGACAATGCCCAGTCAGCAGGAAACATCACCGTCAACATCTCTAGCGACGACGCCAACCTTTAGGCTCACACCGAAGCAAGTAGAGGCCAACCGCCTCCTTGGTGGTCAACAGCGTCACACCATGCTTTACGGCGGCAGTCGCTCAGGCAAGACGTTCGTCCTGTGCCGAGCCATCGCGACTCGCGCCATTCGCGCTCCAGGCTCACGACATGCAATAGGCCGCTTTAGGTTCAACCATTGCAAAACGTCCATCGGCTTCGACACGTTCCCGAAGATGATGAGCTTGGCGTACCCAGGCGTACCCTACAGGCTGGACCGAACAGACTGGTATTTCGAGATCGCCGGGTCTCAGATCTGGCTATTGGGCCTCGACGAAAAAGAGCGAGTTGAAAAGATCCTCGGTCAAGAATACGCGACGATCTACTTGAACGAGTGCTCGCAAATCAAGAAATACGATGCCGTTGAGACGATAATGTCTCGATTGGCGCAAAAGACAGACCTTAAAAACCGGGCCTACTACGACTGCAACCCTCCCGGAACGGGTCATTGGACGCACAAACTATTCATCGACAAGGTAAAGCCAGCATCGAAAAAGGATGCGCTGCCGAAGCCAGACAATTTCCAGTCGATGATCATGAACCCGGCGGACAACGCCGAGAACTTGGACTCTGAATACCTCGCCTCGTTCGCGGAGATGAGCGAAAAAAAGCGCAAGCGGTTCGAGCTTGGTTGCTTCCTTGCTGACTATGACAACGCCCTTTGGGTTGAGGACGATCTAGACAGCACCAGGGTCCAACCTGCTGACTTACCAGATATGCAGCGCATCGCAGTTGGCGTTGATCCTTCTGGAGCGAAGGGCGAGGAAGACGAGCGTTCTGACGAGATTGGAATCGTTGTCTGCGGCTTAGGTGTCGATAACCGCGTCTATGTTCTGGAAGACCTGTCACTGAGGGCGCACCCGAGCAAATGGGGTGCCGTAGCAGCGCACGCCTACCACAAGCATCGAGCTGACCTGATCATTGCAGAGAATAACTTCGGCGGTGAGATGGTGGTTCAAACCATCAAGAGCATCGACAAGAACGTCAACGTCAAGTCAGTCAACGCTGGATCTCGCGGCAAGGTCGTCCGTGCGGAGCCGATTGCATCGCTCTGGAAAGAAAACAAGGCAGGCATGGTCGGTAACGAGATGCAAGACCTCGAAGATCAGATGACTGAGATGACCACAGCCGGATTTATGGGTGAGAAGTCTCCCGACCGCCTTGACGCCATGGTCTGGGCACTCACCGAACTGACCCAAGGCGCGACGTTCCAATTCTTCTGGGCCTGACATGGCAAGAAAACCTCGAAAATCGAAGGTCGATAAGCGGCTTTCACAGGCAAAAGCTGGCTTGGTCGCCGCGGAAGTCCTTGGACACCCAACATCTCACGCGATCGATGCAGCAAAGCAAGGCCTTGGCGCTGCGCAACATAGCTCTAAGTTCGCAGTGGCAACACTGGGCAGCACAGGCAAGATAGTCAACGCAGTTGCAGGCGTTACGTCTAAAGTTGCCCTGCCACTAACAGCTGCATACGGAGCCTACAAAGCTGGTAAGAAATATGCGGAAGGTGGCAGCGCGGGCGAAGTGGTCAAGGCTGGCCTAGATGCTGTTTCGTTTGGCGCAGCTTCCTACCTGACATCGGGCGAGGCGGGCGGCGGTGCTGCATCGGGACGCTTGGCGAGCCGTAACCGTCAAAAGGAGCTTGCAGATTGGCGTCGTAACGTTGCGAAGCAGCAGCAAAAGAATAAATCAAGGCCGAAGCCGTCAAGAACACAGATCGCCAAAGCAAAAAGAGCTGTCGAAGATAAGCGCAGCGAGCAACGCATCGCGCAGAACGAAAAGCAATCCGATGGCATGACCGACGCGCATCGTCGCAGGAGCAAGTCAGGCAAGATTACAAACGTTCAGGCGTTTAGGACGCCACGAAAAGCATGAACATTTATCAGAAACTGCTGTCCGCGCTGGGCTTCAAGGCCGTGAGCGCGCCGAAGAACGCTGAGCACGTCAGGGCTTATCGCCTGTTCCTCGGAAGCCAGGGCACACTCCGCCCTCGTGAATGCTGGCAGCTCTACAATTCGGTCGGCACGCTCGCAAAGTCTGTTGATCTGATCGCTGAATGCGTGGCATCGCTAAAGCCCGTCGTGAAGATCAACGGTGAGATCGTTGAGGACCACCCTGCACTCGATGTCCTTGCCGTTCCAGGCTTCAACCGCACCCGCCGCCGCCTGATCAAGCAACTCGCTGTCCAGCAGCTCGTCACCGGCAACTGCTACCTGAGCCTGCTCGGTAACGTCAAAGTCCCACCCTCTGCGCTCGACGTACTGCGGGCACAGAACATCACCATTATCGAGGGACCAGACGGCTGGCCCGGTACCTACCAGCTTAACGACCAATACCAGCACCAGAACTTCCGCCGAGATCCTGAATCCATCATCGACTTCAGGTGGTTTGACGGGCCGTTCTCTGAGATCATCCCGATCTACGACATCGAAGGCGATGTCCGCGGCGTTGGCCTCTCACCCCTGCAGGCCGTTGTGGAGGAAATCAACCTCAAGCTGACCGGCATGCGGCACAACCGTTCGCTTCTAACGAACGGGGCCAAGACGTCTGGCGTGATGAGCATCAAGGGCAGCATTACGCCTGAACAGTTCGCTTCGGTGCGTGAGCAGGCGCAAGAGCAGCTATCTGGTCACGACAACGCCGGCCGCATCATGTTCGCCAGCGGCGATGGCTTGGACTTCAAGCCAACCACCATGTCCAACGTCGACATGGATTATTCAGAACTGATCAAGATGGTCGATGACGCGATCATCACCCGCTACAGCATCCCTGGACCGCTGTACAACTCAGACACCCAGACCCTGGACAACTACAAAGAAAGCTGGCGCGCGCTATACGAGAACGCTGCGCTGCCGCTCTTTACCGTCATCTACTCTGGGCTTGCCCGCGCATTCTCTCAGCGCTTCGATGAATACATCGAATTCGAACACGACAAGCTTTCCAACTCAGTCCTGGCAGACGCCGCAGTGGATAAGGCGATTAAGCTGTCGGGCGCACGCCTCGTCACACCAAACGAAGCCCGCGAGGAGATTGGTTTCGAGCCAATGGCCGGCGGCGATGCGATCTGGGATCTTCCAGGTATGATCCCTCAATTCGAAGACATGTGGACGGGCTACGAGGACGTCATTGACCATGAGTCAGCCAAACCACGCACCCCTTCTAAGCTTGAAGATCAGACTGGAAAAGAAACTGGCGAAGGAGCTCGCAAGCTTCTCAGCGTCCTACCTGGAGGCGCTGCATAACGGTCAGGTTGCACCCGGAACTTGGACGCGATCACTCGCCCAAATTCTCGTCCACCACTATGCCCGCGTCATCAGATCGGTGCAGTCGGGACGCATGATGGAGACGACGGAACGGCTCCAGGACGTCATTGATTTACCTCGCGCCACGGCATTGATGTCCAAGGCCAGTGACCAGGCCATGCGCATCATGTCCTCCTTAGAGAAGGACATCGCTAAAGCCAGAGCTCAATCGGTGTCCTACCATCAGGACACCAATAAATCCTTTGAAATCAATACGAAACAGAAACGCACATTCAGTGTCCAGGTCACCGGGACACTAAAAAAAGCATGGCGGTCCTTCGCTCGGAAACTTGGTATCATCAGCAACATGAACACGCAGGACGTGGCTGAGGAAGCCCAGGCCGCCCTCGTCGAGCACCTGCCAAAGTACCTGACTGAAGGTGAGCTTTATCAAGAATGGAGATCGTTGCTGGACGGGCGCGAGCGGGACTCGCACAACGCAGCCCACGGCCAACGCATCAAGATCCCGGGTGGTCTGTTTGACGTCGGCGGACACAAGCTTCGCCATCCTGGAGACGGCAGCCACGGTGCGCCATTAAGCGAGACTGTGAACTGTTTTCCCGCCGACACAAGAGTAATCGGAAATGTGCATGGCGCGACCCGACACTGGTACGAGGGAAGTCTAGTCGAAGTCACATTCGCCAGCGGCAATAAGCTCACCGGAACCCCGAATCACCCGGTACTGACGCCGGAAGGATGGGTTGCTATTGGTCAGGTTGTAAAAGGCGGCCACGTCTTTCGCCGCTGCAGTGGCGAGCTCCTTAGCGGCCTCGATGGAGGACGTGGCGCCACCCCTCCTGCATTTGACATAGACGACATTGAGCCCGAGATCGCAGAGGTCTTTGATGCGGTTTCTGTACTCGGGGCTTGTATGAGGGTGGGTCGATTTGATGTGGACTTCCACGGCGACCTTCCCACAAAGGATGTCGATATTGTATCGACCAACAGGAGCCTGGTGTTCACAAGGGATGCCGAGACCCTCAAGCATGGTGATAAGCTCGGCTTCGCCAGCGCCCTTCTTACTGCAGGTCTCAGCCTTGACCAAAGCCTTGCGGTGCAGCTCGAGGGCGCTCGCAATTTGGCCACGACGGGCCGCGTTGGCGGAAGCAGCGAGCCGGCATCTCTCATCAGGAGTCATTCGGCCCATTCGAATGTAGTTAGCCTCACTGCTAGATCTGATAGTCACACCGGCGGCGACCAAGCGCTTACGAATGGTGCGCCGGTTGGCGTTGAAGGATTTGGAAAGAGCGAGCTCCGACTCCCCAGCCTGGTAACGACGGATGAGATCGTCGACATCAATGTCAGGTCTTCGGTTGCGTGCCATGTCTACAATCTAGACACAGTTCACGGTTTGTTCTACGCCAATGGCGTACTTGTCCACAACTGTAGATGTTATCTGCGAACCATCTGGGTCAAGCCTGATGGCACCGAAGAGATTATCGAGGACGGCGAGTTAAATCCTTCCAGTCCCACCAGGGCATCGCGCAAGCCTGGTGAGAACGTCAACAAGCCGAGATTTCAGAAGCCCACGCGGGCCTTCACGTTTGGCGTCGGCAACGGCCCATGGCGCAGACCCGTCATGCTCGGAAACATGGAGCGCGCAAACGTCACCGTTGGCAATGGTGGCGTCACGATCAGAGTTGGCGGCAAGCCCGTCGCGTCTGCCCCGCTAAGCCGAGACACCTTCGGCAATTGGCGGCTTGGGAAAGTCAATCTCAAACCTGGATACGAACAAGCAGGCATCGAGGACATGCTTCGGCAGTCCGTAGAGGCGTCCAACGCCTTACCGAGATAGGAACACAGAAATGCGACGGATCGGATGCGCTCTGGAGACAAAATCGTTCTCCGAGAATGGGGACGTGTATGTCATGGAAGGATACGCGTCCATTTTTAACAACGTCGACCTCGACGGTGACGTGATGATGCCGGGGGCTTTCACGAAGTCCCTCCAGAAGCGGACGCCGCGCTTCCTTTGGGGCCATGCGCAACACGAAGTGTGCATTGGCCTGATCGACGAGATCAGGGAAGAGAAAAAGGGTCTATGGCATCGAGCGATCCTGCCGAAGGACGATGACTTCGTTCGCGGCCGTATTGCACCCCAGATGCGCATTGGGGCGCTTAAGGACGAGTCCATTGGCTTCCGCACCAAGCGACGCGAGCGCAAAGGCAACGTCAACCAGCTGCATGAGGTTGACCTGTTTGAAATCAGCATGGTCAACATCGGCGCCAACCCAGAAGCGGGCTCTACAGATTTCAAGAGCATCGGCGTCACAGAATTCAATGATGAGCTGCCTCTGGCGGCCAGAGCACGAAAATGGTGCGAGTCGGACGCGCTTGAAAGGGTCAAGCGGCACCTTGAAATTGGCGAATACGCAACAGACGACTACCGCCAAGCATTCCTTTTTTCCGACCCCCATTATTCGAACGATCCGTCAAGCTGCAAATTCCTCATCTGCGATGTGATTGATGGTCGACTTACAGCCGTTCCAGCGGCTATCTATAAGTCATGTGCAGCATTGATGGGGACGTCGGACTCGGAGCTTAATTCCGAAGTCAAGCAAGCCCTCCAGGATACCCTGGACCGCTATTACGCTCGACTCGATCCGGCTTCTTCGACCAAGTCGCTCTCTAAAGGTGAGTGGGAGCACTTGGAGCCTAGCGAGCGTGAAGCTCGACTGCGTGCCGGGGCAACCTTCACGGGCGGCCTTGCTAAGATGCTGTCTTCCAATGGTCCGCGCGACGTGGATCGCCCCCACCGTGACGGTGGGTCTGATGAAGAGCTGAAGATGCTGCTCAAAGCGGCGCTTCAGGAGCGATCCAACGCCAAATAAGGACCAGCATCCCCATGTCAGATGGAAATGGTGCCGGCTATGAGCCGTCGGCAGAAGTAAAAGGATTCATGGAAGAATGGAAGAAAGGCATGTTTGCCGATCTCCAGGACGCCATCAAAAGCGAGAGCGCAGACACCGTCAAGAATATCGAGGCAAAGGCCCTCGAAATCCAAGAGAAGATCTCCGCTGAACAGACCGCCCGGAAAGCAGCTGAGAAGCTTGCGCAAGAGCAAGAAGAGCGCATCAAACTGCTTGAGTTGCAGGCCGCGAAAGGAAGCAGCAAAGGCGGCGACGGTGAACTTGGGCGCGAAGGTCCAGGCTACAAGAACTTCATCAAATGGTGTCAGTTTGGCGACGCCGCTGAGGGACTGGACGCCAAGTCAATCAATGACTCCGCGAGCCTATCAGCTAAGACGCTGCGCACCGACGTCAACACCGACGGTGGCTTCCTACTTCCTGAGGTAATGGACGCGGAAATCCGCAAGAACATCACCGAGACCTCGCCTGTCCGTCTTTATGCGCGGGTCCGACCAGCCGCAGGCAAGTCGATCAAAGTCACACGTCGCGGCTCGCTCGCCAATACAACTGGTGCGCCATACGAGGGTGAACTGGAAGAGGGCGAAGAAGGTCACAGCAAGTACGTCGAAGAGACGGTCACTCTTTACCGACAGTCCTGGACTGTGCCGGTATCCCGCGACCAGCTCATGATGTCCGGCCAGGACGTCGAGTCCGAAATCATGACCGACGTCATGGAGATGTTCGCGGTTGGTGAAGGTCGGCGAAACATTTCCGGCAACGGCCTCAAAGGCCCCAAGGGGATCGTCTCCGATACTCGAGTTGAGGTTGTCACCTCCAATACGACCAACCTGATTGACTTCACGGACCTTGCGGAGATCACGGGCCAGCTTAAGCACGGCTACAACCCAATGTGGTTCTTCAACCGCAAGACGTTTGCCGAGCTGATCAAGTTCAAGGGATCTGACGGTCACCCGATCTGGATGCCAATCCCAGCTGGCGGCTCGCTGCCACCAACGCTTCTTGGGTATCAGTATTCATCTGAAATGATCCACATGGATGAGTACACAGCGTCGGCGGCAAACCAGAAGCCAATCATGTTTGGCGATATGAGCCGCTGTTACGAGATCTTCGATCTGGCGGGCGTTCACGTAATCCGCGACGACTACACGGGCAAGAAAAAAGCCCAGGTCGAATTCACCTTCGATCGGTACCACAGTGGCCAGGTGATCCTGCCTGAAGCCATGAAAATCCTGAAAACCAAGGCATAAGGGAGGATCAGACAATGGCTGATTACGACAGCGTATCTACATGCAAATCGGTTGTCTCAATTCTTCCAGCTGTCCTGGCTGCAGACAACACCGAAATCACCGTCGACACCCTCAACTGGCGCTCTGCAATGGTTGAGATGATCGTTGGCATCGGCGGCATTACGTTTGATGCGACCAACAAGGTCGAATTCAAGCTGACACACTCCGATGACGATACGACCTACACGGCTGTTGAGGCTGACGACGTCATCTTGCCGTTCGGCGAAACGTTGGGGACGGGTGGCATCATCCGCTCTCTCGTTGCCGAGAAGGCGGCTGCGGACACCGCGGCGGTTCAAGTCGGTTACGTCGGCAAAAAGCGCTACCTGCAGCTTCTCGCTGATTTCAGCGGGACGCACGGAGCGGGCACGCCCATAGCTGCGAACATTGTTCTAGGTCACCCGCTCCACGCACCGGGCGACCAGGGCAACTACGACGACAGCCACTCTGAAAGCTTCTAACGGGGGAAGGGCGGTCTTCGGGCCGCCCTAAATTCTAATGGCATACAAGATCAAGGCTCTCAAAGAGGGTCGTTGGCGCGATGGCGCGCTGGGCGTCGAGCATGACGTCAAACCAGGTGACGTTGTCCCATTCCAGGAAGCGCAGGACGCAGCCTTCTTCGCCGATGGCGTTGTTGGTGAATGGTACACGGATCGGCCCGAACCAGAACCGAAGCCAGCTCCAAAGCCCAAGAAATCCAAGGCCAAAGCCAAGGGGTCAGACGATGCTCAAGAAGCCACTGAGTAACAAGGGCGTCATGCGCACAGACGTGAAGACTTCAGGCCTGCCCACCACGGCCACAAAGCCGAAGATCAAGGCAAAGTCTAAGCCGGTGAAGAAGGGCAAGTGACGTGGCAAAGAAGCCGAAAAAGAACGAGGCTCTGCGAACCGCACTCACTCATGGCCGCAACACTGGCAATGAGCGCCTGCTCATTCAGGACATCAGCTCCGGGAAGATCCTCGGAGATGTTGGTGGCACAAGCAATCAAGTTACTCTTGATCGTAGTGCACTGAGAAAAGCTGGCTCTCGCGGCGCACGCCTTGTTCACAACCACCCCGGCGGCGGTAGCCTGTCACTCAATGATCTTGAGAAACTCGGGCGAGGTCCCGCGGACGCGCGCAGTGTTGTTGCGATCAGCGATACGGGAAACGTTTACGTTGCAAAGCCGGGCAAAAACTTCAGATCTGGGCACGCAACGAAACAGCTGGCGAGCAAGATTAGAGAGCGTGTGAAGGCGGATGTACTTGCTGACTTGGTCGTGTCTGGCAAAGCCACAGCTACACCTGAAGCAGCACACAAGATTATCTCTCTCACGAACAGAGAGCTTGAGCGCCAAGGTGTTATTCAGTACCGCGAGTTGAAGTCTCGCAACGTTGAATCTGTGATCTCTGAACGCCAAGCTCCGAAGGAATTCGGCAGTACCGCTACATTGCGTGCCGCGGATCGTGACCGGCGGGTAGCTGAAGCGATGAAGAAGGCAAAGTCGGAGACGGGCGGCAACCTACGCATCAACCGAGAGCCACCAAAGCCCCGCACGGTGTTCGAAGAGCCACCAAAGCGCGGCGGTGGCGAAGGTGCGCTCAGGGATCAAACGAAACGCGGCAAAGGCCAGCGCACAGGCGGCAAAGGCAAAGGGCCCAGCTCACTCGATGATGTGACACGTCAGGCCAAGGAAGCAGTAGCGCGTAAGCGTGGCGTGGACAAAGCGGCATCAGCAGACGCAAGGATTTCTGGTGTGGTGAAGGCGGCGAACCCAACTCAGCCATCCAAGAGAAGCCCCACCCTGAAGCAGCTTCGCGCTCAAGCCAAAGAGGCTGGCCTTAAGGGTTATTCCAAACTCAAAAAGGCAGATCTCGTGAAAGCAATCAAGGCTCCCGCCGGTGGTCAATACATTACGAGTTCGGAGTTTTCTGAGCGGCTGACCAAGGCCAAAAAATCCGACGTGCAAAGGGCTTTCAAAGACCTATATAACCGCGCTCCGAAGGCCCGGGAAACAAAGTCTGAACTCATTCGAAAAATCACGAATTTGGTTCGTAGTGGGGAAGATTTGGCTGGGTCTGCTGCGTCGATGGGGTCATCCTTCCACGGTGGTAAGACGAAAACAGAGCATGCCTTCGAGATTGAGAAGGCAAAGTCGGCCGCTTCTGCTGAGCGACGAAATATCCTAGCGAAGGTTGAGGGTAAGGGGCAGTCTAAGCAATCGGGCTGGTCCGACGCGGCGCGCAAAGCTTCAGCAAAGAGCCGCAATGTCGCCCAGCCAGGAAAAGCTAAGACTCCGAAAGCGAAAGGCAGACTTCGCAGTGGCAACGCTGCAATCATGGGTCTCATTGCAGCAGGCACGGGTGTTTATGCCCTAACCCAAGGTGCGTCCGTTGCTGAGGCTGCTGAAGTCACCGCAGACGCTGGTACATTCGGCGGCGTTTCCAACTTCAAACGCAATCGTGCTGCGGGAGATAGCAAGTCTGTCGCTACTGGCAAAGCTGTCGTTCAGACCGGCGCCGATGTTGCAACTGGATTTGCACTGTCCCATTACCGCGAAGCCAAAGGTAAGGGTATCTCGACATCATCATCCATGATCGGGGCAGCCTTCAGAGGCGCTGCAACTCTAGTGTCTGCTGGACTTGGTGATCTGGTCGACATGGGTGTTAAGGCTGCGTTTCCACGCACTGCAAAGATGCCAAACACTCGCGCTGCGTCACGCAAGCAGAAAGAACGCTACGCCCGCCAGAAGATGGCGAAGAGAAAGCCCGCGGCTCCAGCGGCAAAACGCACGCCTGCTGCGGCAGAAAAGCCTGACGGTTGGGTCGCGGCCCATACGAAACGCGTCGACGGAAAAACAGTACGTGTTGATAAGCGCCGCCAGTCCAATAGGGAGCTGCGCCGCTCATGACCCTGACACACTACAGCTACGGACGCGGGGGCGTCGGCTTCTCGGAGAGGAAGGTCCACCATCCCGTCATCTCCACCACTCAGACGCTTGACGCCCTACCGGTATCCGTCAGCGAAGTCCGCGAACACCTCGGCTACGGGACTGAGACCGATGTTGCACTGGATGCTGAGCTGACAGCGTTCATTAAAGCCGCGCAGCGGGCTGTGGAGCACTACTGCCAGGATTTGAGACTACTCACCTCCAGTGTGGTCTCTAACCTTCCTGAGCTTGGTGATCAAGTCACGCTCCGCATTCGCCCCTACGCCTCATTCACGTCCATCGGCTATGTCGATGAGGACGGCAATGAGCTCACCGTGGACGCCAATACATATCATGTCCTGATCTCCAACCAGCTCCGAGCGGACGTCTTTCTGGGTCAGGACTTGGAGTGGCCATCGGTGTCCTACCGGCAGGACGCGTATCGCATCAATTACGTCGCGGGCTGGACAGTGGAAACGCTGCCAGAGGACATCAAGCAAGCCCTCCTAATGATTGTCGCGAAGTTCCACGCTGACCGCGGGGACTGCGAGGACAGTGGTGCTCAGGCTTCCGTCTACGCCATGAAGAATGCTGGACACTCACCGTTTCCAAGCGCTGCAGCCGCACTGCTTCAGCCTTACAAACTGATGGAGCTTCGAACAATCTAATGAAATGCCGCCGAAAAAAGATGTGTTCGGGCTCACTGCGCCACAGGATCACCCTGGAGCGTAGAAGCCTGACTGCGTCTTCGCCGGGATCGGCCGAGGCGGAATATACCTACACCACGTTCCACACATGCCGCGCCAACATCAAAACCAAGGGCGGCGTATCGGAATTCAACAAGATCGAAGTCGATGGCACCAAGGTCAGCCATGTGGTGACCATCCGGCACACGAAAACAGTCTTCGACACCCGCGACCGCCTGCGTGACGCCAGCGGCAATCTTTACACAATTCTGTCGATCGAGAACTCAGACGAATACGACGATCAGCTTGTCCTCTATTGCGCCAATCAGGGCGCTGAAACACGGAGGGCAGCGCTATGAGCTTTTCAGTTCGCGGTGGTCATCACGTTGCAGCACTTGCGACAGTGGACGCACGCTTCAGGGATGGTCTTTCCCGCGCAGCAAACATTGCAGGGGCGTCTCTCAAGCAAGAGCTCGAGCAGGGCATGAAGGCTGCCAACGTGCCGTCAAATCCAGGCGGGTATCCAGGCGTTAGGTCCGGAAGGCTAATCAGCTCAGTTGGCTACGAAGTATCAGGACACCGTTTCCTGCGCTTTGGACAGGGTCCAGTCCTAACCGGCACAAAGAACGCGGTCATTTGGGATTATGCCAAATTAACGCACGAAGGCACATCGAAGATGGCTCCACGTCCAGGTGTGAAGATCGCAGTCGAAGCCAAGAGGGACGACATCGAGCGTATCCTGGGGCAGGTGACGTTCAAATTCATGGTTGGGGGCAGGTAGCTGTGCGCATCACTCCGCTCGTCCAACACGCCCGCCTCTACCTGCCGACGCAGACGGACCTGTTTGCCGATAGTCTTGGCGTTAGTTCAATTGACGTTGTCTCCGGCGGCACCACCACGATCACGACATCGAGCCCGCACGGCTTCACGCTCAACTCTGAAATCGGCATCACGATCACCGATGCCGAGACACCTAATCCGATTACGGCTGCCGAAGTCGTATCGTCGACTGAAATCAAGCTCACAACACAACACCCGCACGACCTATCTACAACCCCCGACGCCACCCGATTCAAAGCCTGGCACACCAACGCCAAGCTTGACGGATTTGGGTCACCGCTGCTCGACGGCAGCAAGCAGCTCCTATCCGTTCACTCTGACACTCAGTTTGCGATTGTCCCCTCAGCAGAGGTTGGATCAATCACGCTGGAAGGGGGTGAGGTTCTACTGGAGCGCCTAGAGCGCGAATTGGTGGGCTGGAAAAAGGTCACAGCAGCTACGGCGACCACGCTGACGTTTGCCACGCCTGCAAGCGTAGCGCGCTCCTACACGGTCACGTCACCGAGCGTCGTGCAAAATTTCCGCATACTTGGTGCGGCAAGCCTTGAAGACGCTGTCCGGCTGTTCGTGCGAAGCGACACGGAATCCACACCCGCCGATGCCGTGACGATGTTCATTGTCCCCGTCGATGTTCGCTCCAACCGCTCCCGCGCGGCCAAGACCGACATGCTGCAGGAAATCGGTCCGGGCGACGACTATCGCCAGCTTCTAATAGATGGCTTTGAAGTCCTGGTCGTGATCCCGGTCGAGCATTCACGCGGCAAGGTGGCTGCCGTCGATAAATGCCACGGCGAGATCTGGAAGGCCGTTATGCGGACGTTCCAGGGCCTGCGCCTTCCACAGCCTGAGTTCTGCGAGAAGGGCTCGTATGTGGCGACGATGGAGTCCCACGGCACAGCCCGTTCAGACAACGCAAACTACTATCACCGCTACAAATTCCAGGTTCCTGTCTACATCACAAACCCGGATGCGATCGCACCATACGACTGGTCCGACATCCCGGTTGGAGACATTGAGGCCGGTACACTGACAGGCCCAACCCTGGCGCCATACGGCAGCGTCAGCGGCGGTCAGATCGAGATCAAAGACGAGGGCTTATTCCTGTTTGGCAAGCCTTCCCCGCTAACCACCACCATTAAACTGGATGAGCCAGCAGAATGAGCAAAGTCTTACTAAAAAACACGGCTGAAGTGCCAATCCACGGCAGGCAGCCCACTGAAGTATTCCCCGTTCCTGCTCTCGAGGACGGCCAGCCAGCACCCCTCATCTGGCGCAAGCGCCTGAAGGAAGGGGCAGTCATCATCGTAACTGAAGGTCAGAAGAAGAGTGACGGCGTTGCTGACCAGAAACCTGCGAAGAAAGGTAAATAACAATGGCCGTCACAGCCGTTCGAAATCCAAAAGTAACGCTGAACATGATCGAGCGCGACCAGACGGTCGGGCTTGACGATCACCGCAACCTGCTTGTTGGCCAAATGCTCACCGGTACCGCAACCGCAGGTCAGAAGATTGAGCTGCCGCGAACAGCCGCTGAGATCAATGCTGCATTTGGTGCACGCTCACACATCGCAATGATCGGCCGAGCCTATCGTGATGTGAACCCCTATACCGCAGTGGACGTCAAACCACTGGCGGATGCTGGCGGCGCAACGAAAGGCACCGCGGTTCTTCTGACGGCCGGCACGGCGACGGAAGCTAAGACCATCTTCGTCGACGTGGTTTCCTCAAAGAACCACAGCTACGAGATCGACGTGGAGGTTGGTGATACCGAGGCTGACTTCTCGACCAAGCTGTTGGCTAAGATTGCCCTCGACACCAACGTACCCGTTACCGCAGCAAAGTCTACGGCGACCAACACCGACGACACTCACACCTTTACAGCGGCCAACGGCGGCACGATCTGCAACTCCTGGCTCATCCGGGTTCGAGATGCTTACGGTCAGCCTGCGAGCGTGGCTGGCCTAACGTTCACCATCACAGGCTGGACGGGCGGTGCAACAGACCCAACGCTGACAACCATCCTGGATGACCTGGAAAACATCCGCTATCACGGTGTTCTTTGGCCTTCGGCGTACTCAACCAGCGTTGTCAAATCCTGGATTAACGCACGCTTTAACCTGGATAACGACATCAAGGACGGTGTTGTGTTCCAGTGGGTCGAGGACACCTTCTCAAACATTAAGACGGCCGCCAATGCGATGAATTCGCCATCGTTCGTCATGATGACCAACGAAACGATGAACACGAGCCACTGGAAGGGCCCACACATCCCAGAGGCCCCCGATGTTCTGGCAGTTCGGTTCATGGCAGCCCGTGCCCTTCGCTTCGAAGAAGGCATCTCGATCTCTGAATACGTGACGACCAACGAATTCAACGACCAGTTCGGCGGCATCCACACCTGCACTTTGCCTTACTTCAACACGCCGATCAAAAACGTTGGTCAGCCAGAGCGCGGTGCTGGTTACACCTACCCAGAACAGCTTGAGCTTGAACAAGCAGGTGTCTCTGTGGTTGGCCAAAACCTCCCGAACAATTCGGTGATCTCATCGGTCATGGTGACGACGTTCCTGAACGACGACGCAGGAAATGAAGACGACACCTGGCACTACCTCAACTGGCGGGACACACACTCGGTCGTTCGTGAATACTACGTCAACAACCTGCGTGAAGAATTCGCGCAGCACCGCTTGACCTCCGGCCGAGCTGTTGCGGGCTACGCCATTGCGGATGAACCAACCATCCGCGGCTTCTGCCTCGAGATGTACGATAACCTGTCGGACCAAGCGATCACGGTTCAAGGTGAGATGTCTAACGGCACACGCGCTCGCAAGTACTACGACGACAACCTCACGGTTTTGATCACGGCAGAGCAGCGGAAGGTGACGCTGAACATGATCACGCCCTTCGTCTCACAGCTCGGTGAGATTGCCGGTTCCATCAAATTCACGTTCGACGCCTAACCGGGAGACGGATAAATGGCCACAAGTCGCGAACTCAAAACGCTTTCAGCGCCTGCCGTCTTCCTTGACGGCATTCGCCTGAAGGTAATTCCAAACTCTGTCACGGCGGAGCTGCCGGGTGAAACCAAGTCACGGGCGGTCTCTGCTGGCGGTGGTGCCTACGATCTCGTCAAGGGCGTCGACGTTGAGCAGTTCGTCTGCATCATCAAGATGGACGTTGCCAACACAGCTGAGATGAAAGAGCTGGCCGAGGACTACAAGGCCCGCGCGAATACAGTTACCACATCCACACTGAAGCTTATCGAGGATCCAACCCAGCTCAGCTATGACCGGGTTACGCTCGATAACAAGCCAGAACTCGCATTTGAGGCTGAAGGGGTGATCAGCCTTGAATTCTCCGGCCGTTATCTGGCGGTCTAATTCAGCGCTAAGGGGGACACATGCGCGGAGAGAAGACGATTGACCTTGGCTTTACCATTCAGGTGAGCCAGGGGGGGCAATATGTTGATGCAAACTCGGTGACCGTGCGGGCTCCGGGTTTTCGTCGAGCTGATATTCACGACCAAATGACTGTGTGGGTCGGCAAAGCGGCTATGAGCTTTGAAAAGTTCAGAGCTGATATCCCTCAGACGAAGACCGTCACGGACGATGAAGACATCGAGGATATCGAGTCGAAGGATGAGGACTGGATGACGATGGTCTCGATGGGGCTTGATGTTGATCAGTTCACCAGCTTTGCTTCCTACGTCAGAAGCGTACTCACAAACTCTAAGCTGGCAAATGTTGGTGACGGTGATGCGAGGCTCACTGATGAGGCATGGGAGGCAATATTCGAGCAAGGTGGTATGGATGCGGTTCGCCGCATTGAATCGGCCTTTGTCGGTTTTTTCTTCGCTGCCCTCGTGTCGAAAAGAAAAGTTGGGAAAGGCAAGTCTCGTTCATCTGCAAAGCCTACGAGGGCGCGATCCAACTCGAAGAGGCCAGAGACTACCCCTGGCTAGAGATCCAGCGACTATCGGCTGACTTGGCCGCATACAACAGAGAAGTAAAGCGCGCTTCTTCATAGGCTCCCATTTGGGGGCCTTTTCTTTTTTGAGGGCCTTATGGCTGCTTCCTACTCGATCGAATACATCTTTCTGCTGAGGGATCGCTTCTCGGCGATTGCACGCATCCTCGCTATGAACGCGAAGAAGATGCATGCAGCCGTCGCTGCAGCCGGCGCAGCGCTCGGCGGCCTTACAACACGCCTGGCTGCCGCTGCCGCCGCCGTGGGTGTTCTGGCTGCTGCGCTCGTTGTAAGCGCCATACCCGCAGCGGCAAAGTTTGAAGATGCGATGGCGAATGTCAGGCGCGTGACCGACATCACACGCCAAGAGATGCTGGACTACGGGAAGGATGCGCTGAAGGTCGGTGTTGGAGTCGCAAAGAGCGGCGAAGCAATAGCCAACATCTACACCCAAGGCGCTTTGATGGGTATCCGCGGCAAGGATACCCTTAAGAGCTTTGCTGACACCGTAGCGAAAGTCTCGGTGGCATGGGACGATATATCGGAAACAACCGCAGCTAGTCAGCTTGCCAGAATTCAGGCAAAGTTCTTCTCAAGCCTAGCCCCCGAAAAGGCGACCCAACGAATTCGCGAGACGGCCGACGCAATTAACGAGCTCGCAAACAGATCGGCCTTTAAAGCGCCAGAGCTGTTGTCAGGCTTTGATCGTGGTGGTGCCGCCGCATTCCAATTCGGCCTCACGCCAGAGCAGACAGCAGCGTATCTTGGCTCTGCGCTCGTTCTCGGAGAGCCACAGGGTTTCCTTCAGGGCACGCGTATGCGCATGACGCTACGACGTCTCTTCGAGTCAACAACAAAGCGCACGAGAGATCGAAAAGGCCGCTTGAACGCAACCGGAAAAGCGTTTGATTTGCTCGGCATGACGCAGGATCAGTTCAGAGGAAACATCGCGTCAGACCCCATCGTCGCCGTTCTCGACCTGATGGAGCGAATGCAGCCGCTTGACAAGTTCCAGCGTCAGATGGTCACCAAGGGCCTCATGACAGAGCGTGCGGCCGCTCAGTTCTCGTCGATTGCTGAAAATGTCAACGAATTCAAACGGCAACTCGTCATCGCGGACGATCGTATGGCCGGAATGCTGTCGAGAGACACGAAGTTTATGGAGTGGCTGCGTAACGGCAGCAAGGGCCACAGAGAGATCGCCGATCAGCTGGAGCGTTACGCCAGAATATCCAGCCGCGTAGGATCTGTGAACAGGGAATTCGGAAAGCGCACAGAGACAGTTCGGTTCGCCGCCGATCAGCTCGGCGTTTCTCTAGCCCGCATAGTGAAGCTTATTGGCCTCCCTTACCTGGAGCCGCTACGCAACTTTATCAATTCATTGACCGATATCTCAGTAGGGCTGGGCGATTGGATAGCCAATAATGAGGCTCTGGCCACCAGCATTCTAGACGGTGCAATGATCACCGGTTTGGTGGGTATGGGTGCTATGCTCCTAAAGGTGGCAGCATGGGCAACCGGTGCTGCAAGCGGGATGGCTGCGCTAGCTGCCATCGCAGGAACTGCAATTACATTCGTCATTGCTGTCACTGGTGCGACTTGGCTCATCCACAACTGGCAGGCGATCAAGGACTTCTTTGATAAACCACACACCCTAAAACTGCATTGGCCTGAAATGCCAGAGGGCCTGAAGCGTTTTGTTGACTACATGAGCGAGTCAAGAGACATCGGCCGAGCCAGACGTGAAGACCGAGCCAGAGCAGCTGCAAGGGCAGCTCAGACAGCTAACTGGAGCGATTGGTGGCAGGCATGGGGCTCAGGTGGGGATAACTCGGACACCAACAACCGGCCAACCAAAGAGTGGTTCAACAAGATGCAATCACTTGTAAATGGCCTGAACGTTCCGAGGCTTACTCCGCCCCCAACAGTCGGCCGCTTTCCAGACGGCACAGCAGTCCCCGGCCCAACCCCAAACCCGAACCGCATTCCCCAAATGCAGGTTGAAAGCAGGGTCCACGTTGAAAACACGTTCCAGCCAGCAACAGTGCACGTTCAAGGCCGACTCGAAGGACTTGCTGGGATAGCCGCAAAAATCAATGGATCTGGCCAGCTCCAAGCCAATCGCGGAGTTGCTTCAGCTGAGGCCGGCACAAGCCAGTAAGGACATCACATGCTGCTCAGAGATCTGCAGTCGGCGTCCTTCAAGGGTGCCCGCTTCCTTGTGCCTGAAGACGAGGCCGAGGAAGGCCGCAACACCATTCCTCACCAGTATCCAGATTCTCCAATTCGGTATGCTGAGGACAACGGGGGTCACGCACCCTGCTTTGACATCAGCGGTATCGTTCATGGGGAGGGGCTTCCAGGTAAGGTCAACACACTACGTCGCGCCTTTTCATCTCCTGGTCCGGGGGTGCTTCGCCACCCTTGGTATGGAACGCAGTTCTGTGCTGTAGACGGAAAGATCAGATTCAGCCGGTCAGACCGAAACTCTGGTGTTGTTGAATTCGACGTCAAGCTGATGGTCACTGGCCCGCCGGTGTTTCCGGGGCTTCTGTCCGGCATTGCCGCTGTTGTTACGGGTCTTGCATCTGGTGCCGTCACCAAGCTTTTCGCCAACTATGGGTCGCTGCTGGGTGTCCCTGGGACGAATGCCTCTCACGTGGCAATGTCCACGGCGATTGCTTCCGTTGGCCTATCTCTCGACCGTTACTTTGGATCCGCGTCCAATTCAGCAGGACGCCTAATCGATCGATCAGGACGCTATGCCAGGACACCGTCGGAGATGTCCGACGTTCTGGTGGACGCCTTTCGTGCGCCGATCGACGACACCACGATTTCAGTTTCGACGCTTCTTCGAGGCTTCCGCGATGTTTCAGCGGAGTCGCAATCTATTCTATCGGAGGCTGGATTAATTGAGATCACAACGGCGGATCGTGCGCAGAGACAGGCGGATCTTATGGCATTCGCCACATCCATCGAAGCGGCTGCTTATGTCTCGATTGCCGAGGCGATGGCCGCGAGAGCATACGAAACCGCCGATCAGGTCGAGGCCGATGAGACCGACCTTGTCGAACGATTTGAGGCTATACAGCAACGATCACTTGACGCGGACATTATGTCCGACATGGTCTCGGTCCTCACCTCAACCAGTGAAGTCCTGCAGAATGCAGCCGTTCGGCTTCCGCGAACTGCTGCCCTCAATCTTGATGGCATTCCTGCTAATGCTCTTTCTTACCAGCTTTATCATGGCGACATGAGCCTGCCTGCTGATACCGAAGCGCGGATTCAGCAACTCGTTGATCTGAACCTCTCCCAAGACCCGGCCGCACTCGTTGGCGACGTCACTGTTCTAACGGAGGCGTAACATGGCCAGAGATACGGTTATCGTCCTCCATAACGGGTCGCCCTATGGGGGGTGGAAATCTGTTGAGAGCACACACAGCTTTGAGGAAGCTGCCGGAGAAGCGAAGCTTGTGATTTCAGAGCAGCCGGGTAATCCGCTTCCTATGAAGCTGGGGGACGATGTTGTCATCATCTACGGCTCAACTCCCGTTATCACGGGTTATGTAAAAGGCATCGACGGCTCAAACGACTGGGGCAGCCACGACATCAACATCACGGTCATGGACAACACGCGGTTCATGATCGACTCCAAGCTCGGTCCTGGTGTGAACCACCAATCTCCGATCAGCCCGAAAAAGTTGGTCGAAGACACCCTTTCAAAGATGGGTCTTTCGAAGATCGGCGTTGTCGACAAAATCGGCGCCCCAGACTTCGGCCCCGGCGAGCAAATCACCGGCGCGATCGATGAGGGCGGACACGAATTCCTCGACAAGTGGTTGAATAAACGTCAGCTGGTCATGCACCCAGACGGTAAAGGCAACGTTGTCCTAGATCGCAACCAGCAGCGCACGGGTCCAGGTACGCTTTATCGAGGACGCGAGGACAGTCCGCAAAACAACGTCCTGAGATCGAGTTACCAGATCACGGACGAAGGCCGACACAATTCAGCGAACGCCGCAGCTCAACACTCACCCAATGACAAGCCCTATTGGGAAGATCGTCCAAAGGGTGATCCGCCGGCGCAATCTGGTCCACTTTCAACAAAGTGGGGCGAGGCAATTGACGAAGACGTCAGGCCGGAACGGAAGCTCTATTACCGCGCCGAACGCGGCTTGAATGACGACAGTCCAAAAAAAGCAGCGGTGTGGAGATCCAATGTGGCGCGCGCACGCGGATATAGCTACGCTGCCACCGTGCAAGGTTTTGAGGCCGCCCCTGGGGAGCTTTGGTGGCCTGGCGTTGTGATCCCTGTTTACGACTACGCGTGGGAAATCTCCGAGCTGTTGTTCATCAAGTCGGTTACCTTCCGAAAGGATTGGGGCGGCGGTTCAATAACGGAGATCTCGTGCACGTATAAGGACGGCTACTCTAATCAAGAGGGCGGTGCTCCGAAGTCGCGCACTGGTTCGCACGGCACGGGGTCGCCGTAGGCATATGGCGCAGGTTTTCTGGGGTGAGATCACCGAGGTCTCGAACGACAAAGGCCCCTACAAGCTCATCAAGGTGAAATCGCACGACCATCCCTTCGATGCCGTCGTGATGGAGCCATACGGCGTCCAGGCATCTCCGGTTGTTGGCGGTCAGGCCTTAGTTACTATCGTTGATAACGACCTTGGAAAAGCAACTGCGCAGATACTTCCGCCACCTAAGAAACGTGTCGACGGGCAGTCCGAGGGCGAGCTGACACTTATCAATCACAAGACGGGTAAGTCCATCGTGATCGACAAGGACGGCAACGTGGTCATCAACGCCACCACGCTGAAGATCAACGCAGACATCGAGATCACCGGCAACATCACCCAAACGGGTGATTATTCGCAGACCGGTGAGCACGTCGACAACAACGGGCCACACACAGCATGACCCGCTTCACAGACCTATACGTCGAACAAGACAGCGAAGGCATCTTCGATCTCGTCATCGATGAGGACGAGCGAGACTTCGAGCTAACCGACGGCCTCGACAGCGCGATCATCGTGTCGCTCTTTTCAGACCGCCGGGCCTATGCGGATGAGGTTCAAGACCCTTGGAAGCGCCGCGGATGGATTGGGGACCTTGTTTCTGAAGAACCTAATGACCGCCATGGCTCCGGTCTGTGGCTCTACGAACAGCGGCGCTTGACGCAGGACACAGCGATCGGTGTCCGAAACGAGGCTGTTCAATCTCTCGAATGGATGCAGGACGAAGCTCTGGTAACACAGGTTGAGGCTGACGTCCTTTCCTACCCAGAACACCGCCGTGTTGATCTGAGGATCACGCTCCAGCTTCTCGACGGTGGCGTTGTTCAGCGCGCCTACGCATTGGCTGACGCTACGCGCACCGGCATTCTCTACGGTTCAGGACGCTCAAACTAGATGCCAGTCTCGATCAAAACCCAAAGTGAGGTGACGGGCGCACAGCAATCCTACGTGCGATCCGAACTGCCTCAACTAGATCCAACTGTTACGCGCCGACGCGGATACATAGGCGGCATCACCAAGGCCCTGGCTTTGGGCCTTCACATGCTTCTCGTCCGCTTCAAGCGTTACGCCGACCGTGAGCCCTTCCCCCAGACCGCAACGGGGGATTTTTTGTATCAGGGCTGGTGGGCGGACATAACCGAGCTGACCAGGACGCCAGCCACAGAAGCAACGGGGCGCGTGGTCCTAACCGGAACCGCAGGCACGACGCTTAACGCCGGATCCGTATTGAGTTCCGGGAATGTGTCCTACACGACGGACGGTACAGTCGGCGTGGTGTCTCAGAGCATTAACATCAGCTCATTGACACGTAACGGTACGACCGCGATCGCTGAGACGGCGACGGCGCACTACCTCGCGACCGGCATGACGGTGACAATCGCAGGTGCTGATCAGACTGAGTACAACGGATCAATCACGATCACCGTAACGGCCAGCAACGAGTTCACATTCGAGGTGTCAGGCAGCCCCACAACGCCAGCAACAGGAACCATTGCTGTGTCAGGCTCTTGGGGCAACGCCACCATTACAGCCGAAGACACAGGCCCTGATGGAAACATTGACGCCGGAGGCACTCTGGAGATCTCATCTGCACCATCTGGCATCGACAGCACAGCGATAGTGACGTTTGAGACGGTCTCGGGCGGCACGGAGATAGAGGACCAAGAATCCTACCGGGAACGTGTTCTAGAGGCCCTGGGGACGGATTTCGGGATGTTCTCGTCCGATGAAATCAAGATCGTCGCAAAGCAGATCGCAGGAGTGACACGCGTTTGGGTTATTGAGGCCACAACAGATGGCTCGAACGGTGTTCTTCCTGGTCAGGTGCAGATCTATTTTGTGCGCGATGGAGATGCGAACATCTTCCCATCCGGCTTGGAAGTGACGACCGTTAAAGATCACATCGTTGACAGCATTATGCCTGCCCAGACGTCACCTGATGACGTGATGGTGTCCGCCCCCACCAAACAGACGGTTGATTTTACTTTCACGGCACTGTCACCGGATACAGCTTCAATGCGGCTTGCGATCTCAGCCTCGCTTGAGCAGTTCTTCGAGGAGGCGGTCGATCTGGGCGTTGATATCACACAGGACGACTATCGCTGCGCGATCAAGGACGCCTACGACACGGAGCGTCAGCAGGCTCTGACGTCTTTCACGCTTTCATCGCCGACGGGCACAATCTCGGTATCAAGTGGCGCGTTGCCGGTCCTGGGAACCATCACCTGGCCGACATAAATGAGCTGCTTTCAATTTGCGCCCAAAGATCAGTCCTTACCGATGCTGCAGTGGCTCCTGCCGCGCGGCGTGGCCTGGTATGCGTTTAGAACGCCAGGAAAGAACGCATACAAGCTTTTCGCGGCCTTTGCGCAGGGATTTGAGGATGTCGTCGAGTGGATGTGCAAGCTTCCAATCGAGCTCAACCCTTACTCCACAGAAGAGCTCATTACCGAGTGGGAAACGGCTGTCGGCCTACCAGACGCCTGCCTGCCATCAGCCGATACTCTCGAGGCCCGCCGGCGCAACGTTATCTTCAGGCTAGACAAACGTCGTTGGTCGACAGCGCAAGACTGGCACGACTTAGCCGCACTGTTTGGACTGACGGTCACCATAACGCCTGGATGGCATGTGCAGCGCCCAGCGCTTTACCAGTTCTGCTACCCGAAAACCTACATCAATCTTCCGCGTTTAGGCCGGTTTCACGTCTATATCGACGTCGCTGATGGCTGTGGCGACGGAGGGTACATCTACGACTACCCACACACCTACGGGTTCACACAGAGGTGTGACGATTTCATCTGTCTAATTGAGCGAGTTAAGCCGGCGAACGTGGTTGTGGTTTGGAATAACACGCCGCCGATCGCCTGCTAACGAGGGACCAATGAGAAACTTTGACGACCGCGTCGAGAATAGCGGTGCCACAGCTGCGGGGCGGCTGAGTGCAGACGAAGACAATGTCCGCTTTAAGGAAATGGAGAACCTTGCTGGCCAGGGCGGGATATCTCTGGATCCGCAAGCAGGGCCCGACACAGACCTCTACATGATGTCGCGTGCGGTGTCTCGCATGTCTTCAGCGGCCACCTACGGCGCATGCTCAGGATCGGCCAACACCTACGTCATTGCGGGCCTGGCTGACTACACGCTACCCACAGCGTTGTTCACAGGCATGATGATCCGCACGACGATCAACGTATCCAACACAGGGGCTACCACAGCAAATGTGTTCGGCATCGGATCAAAGAAGGTGCTTCGCGTCGATGGTTCTGAGCTATCCTCTGGAGACCTTCTCGCAAACACCCCAACGGTTTGGGTGTATGACGCCACCGCAGACTCTTCGGCAGGTGCATGGCTCGTCATGCCCTGGGCTATCGGCGACATATCAAGCCTTCCAGAGGAGGTGGCTAACTTAAAAACACCACCCCGGTTTATCGGGACCTCCTCCGGTCAAACGATCCCGCCAAACACCTGGGCCGACCTAAGTAACTTCAATGTATCGACACGATTCCGCGATCCCGGCTCGTCGTTTGTTAATGGCGTGCTGACGACGGTTGGTGCGGACGCCGGGGACTGGATCTTTATCGCGACGTTTTCGGGACCTGGGGCGGCTCATGCGGTCGTTGAGATGCGCAAGGTCAACCGCATTGCCTGGGCTTCGACCTATTCGGCCGCCGCAGGAATTCCCGCCGTTCTGTCTATTCCGGGCCAGCGCCCGATGGGCGACGGCGAGACCCTGCGAATGGGCGTCTATCACACGTCAGCGACCAATCACAACACCAATGAGTTGTCGCAATTTGCCGGATGGCGCATCGGCGATTAGGGGGACACAATGCCAGAATTGATTTTAACGGAAGCGCAGTGGATCGCTGCAGCGGTTGCCGCGAAAGCTGCCGATTTCGTTGCCTGGGATAACCTGCGATGGACTACCCATATCGGTGCAGACGGCAAACCGGACGGACAGACGCAGGCGCTCTATTCAGCCGATGTCGACAAAGACGCGTTCGTCGAAGACGTTCCAGCCGACATCGTGACGGCTGTCACTGGCTTTGCGGCGGATACGACGGCACCGCTGATCAACTACGCAGGGGCCACTCGCTGGGAATACGAGCAGGCTGGTGTTGTCGTCGATTTAGGCGGCGGGTCGTTCGTTACAGTGCCTACTGATCGTGAAGGTCGCGCGGCTCTGAAACAAGCTCGCGACATGCTGCGAGACGGCGAGCTTCTTGATGAGAACGACGATGTTTTGACGGATATGGCTGTCGTGATTGGGACGTTCGCCGCTGTCCTGAACGAAGCGCAAGCAACGGCGCTTCTGAAAGAGTCCGGTAAGCGGGTTCAAGCTCTCTACTCAACTCATGCCAGCGTACTTTCAGACATCGCGAGCGGCACCATCACCACCGAGGCCCAAATCAACGCTGCGTTTGGAGGTGAGTGATGGGTATGGAGGTCATGGGCGACCGGCTTTACCGCAATGGGGAGCCGGTTCCATTTAAGCAGTCACCGAACACCGGCGGGAGAATTACACCAGAGGTCATTTGCCTTCACGACACAGCCGACTGGCCAGAGGTCATCCGGGATACCGTCAACTGGTTTTTGAACCGCAAGTCCAAAGTGTCGGCGCACCTTGTGATTGGTCGCGATGCGGACATGATGCAGATGGCCGACTTTGATCGTCGCACCAATCACGCAGGCAGATCCAGCTACGCCGGAAGATCCCACGTTAACAACTTCTCGATCGGCATAGAGATCGACAACCCTGGCGCACTGCAGGGCACAGAGAAGCGCGCGAGTGCTTGGTTCAGCAAGGGGAACAAAGGCTTCTACGGCCCGGCTGAAGGCGTGAAGCGTGTCTCGACGCCTTATCACGGCAATCACGTCTGGATGCCTTACACGGAGGCGCAGATCGAAGCCGTTATCGAATGCTGCCGCGCGCTTGTGCGTCGTTACCCGACGATCAAGGCCATCACGACACACTACGAGGTCAGTCCGGGGCGCAAAGTCGACACGAACCCGCTGTTTCCGCTGGAGCGCGTGCGCAAGGCTGTGTTTGAGGATTGGCCGGAGCCGGCAAAGACCCGATTCCTGCTTGCGTTCGGGTCGCGTGGGTCTGAGGTTGAAACACTGCAAACCAGGCTGACGGCGCTGGGCTACAAACCCGGCGTTGCCGACGGCATCTTCGGCTCTCGCACGCGCGCTGCTGTCCTTACCTGGGAAGCCGAACAAGGTCGCGTCACTGATGGCGAAATCGACCAGGAAGACTTCACGAGTCTGACGGCGGAAGACGCCAAGTCGATGCCAGAAACGCCTGCCGCAACGGCAAGCATGGAAGCCAAGCAATCCGCTGGCCGCAAGGTCGACGTGGCGACCGTAACGTCGTCGTTCCTTCTGGGCGTTGGAGTAATCGCCGAGAACGCGCTGGGCGGTGTGTGGTCAGGCCTCCTGTCCGGGCTCGACCGCATGTCCACGCTCGTCAGTAAGCTTGCTGGTCTTGGCTTGAAGGTTCCGCCCGATGTGATCGTCAGCTGTTTGTCTGCGTTGTTGATCTACACACTTTGGAAATGGTCGCGTCAGTCGCGGCCCGACAATGGGGGCACAGAATGACCCTGCTTTCAAAGGCTGCCTGGCTCTCCGGCGCGGCTCTGTCATGGCTTGGGCTGGCTGGCAAAATGCGGCTGTTGCTGCTTGGTTTGGCGCTGGCTGTCGTGCCGGCCGGGCTTACCTGGATCAAGCTGAAGATCTCTCATGCTGAAGAGATCGGAAAGATCCGCGGCGATGCGGCTGCCGCCTGTGAAATCCGCGTTTCTGAGATCACAGCCAAGATCAACGAGGCGGCCGACCAACGCATTTCAGACGCGCAGGAAGCCGAGGACGCAGCGAACGTGATTGAGACAGATTCCGACGTTGCGTCCGCCTGCGCCAACGATCCGCTCTGCCGCGACCGCGAGGTGAAAAAGCAATGAAGATGTTGATGATCTTTGCCGCCGTCCTTGCAGCCGCGCAGCCGTCTGGGTGTGGTCTTGGCGGCTTGCCACCGCCGCAGAAGGTGATCGTCAAGGGCGACACCTACTGCCGCATTGCCAAACCAATCAGTTGGTCGAAGAACGACACCAAACCGACCGTCCAGCAGATTACAAAACACAACGCAAAACATGCCCGTGTGTGCGGTAAGCGTAAGCCGAAAAAGGCAGCGACATCATGAGCACGATGATTCGCAACAACCGCTGGACGATATCGGCATACCTAGTTGCATTCGTAGTGTTCGCTTGGATGGTGACCGAGCAGAAGGCGGTGTCCGCTTCTGTGGACCGCATCATCCTCGCAGACAACCTGACGATGGCGTTCTGTCAGCTATGCATTGCCACGATGATCGGAAATTTCCTCTGGTCGGAATGCCGATTTCGTGTCTGGGAGCACCCTCTACACCTATCTTTATTCGGCGTCATCGTGGAGGCGATCGGGTGGGCGACACACCGCATGTATTGGTCACTTTGGCGACTCATGCGGGAACTAGGCTTGGATGATGTTGCCGCCAAGCTCGAGGATACCACAGCTCTTTGGACGGTCTGCTCCTTCGCCCTTATCGCACTCGGTGCGATCCTGATTGTTTCACCGGTTTCTCGAAGGATTTTTGGGTCGCAATGGCCAGCCTGGTCGTTGGCTATTACATCAACCTTTTACTTGGGCGCTTACCATGTCCCGGACTTAGTGCGGGCCAGCCATGGATGATAATGAAGCTTACAAAGAGATTGTGAAGGCGCTCGATGACATTTCGAGACGACTGGAGGCCTCCGAGAAGCCCGCTGGAGTCCGTCGCGCAGAAATGCCTGGAGCGCGACCAGAATCTCCACCTGAGGGTGACGCGGCTGGAGGTCTGGGTGGCGCGCCTGGCGGCAGCGGTCGCGCTAATCTTCGTCATCCTTTATCGGATCGACCCCGAACAGGTGGAAACAATTTCAAAAATCGTCCGACCATGACGGTCGATAGGGTCATAGGAGACCCCGTAACAGTGGCAATTGCATTGCTCGCCGCTGTTGGCTTTGGCTACAGGATCGCGGAATCGATGTTGTTCGGACCCTGAGACTTCGATCATTTGAGATCAGCGCTGGGCCAAGCCCCACGCCCGTTGCCGGCTCGCATTCCCCCGGCGGCGCTGATAGCCGGGTGGCCCGCACCACCGGCAACCCCCGCCTGCAGCAGTGCCCTCCCCCGGCCGCAGGCGGGGGCGCTTTTTTTGTTTTTGGGGTCGTTGCTGGTTAGTGCCAATAAAGAACGATTGGCCAGTCAGCAGGCATCTCGCTTAAAAGCATCCAGATGCCACGATTGCGCCAGTTGTCTTTAACCGCCTCATGCCCTTGCAATGTCAACAGTTCCCCCGCCGTAACGAAGGTGAGCGGGTCACCGTACGGCGTTTCACCAAGGTCACCGTATCTCGGCTCGCCATCCTCACCGCGACTTAGAAAGCACGTAACGTCTCGACCAAAAGGTCTCTGAATAGCTTCGATTTCTGACCATAGTTCGGAGCGACGCTCTAGAAGCAACAGTTCATGAGATACGTTACCGCCGCGCTGCAATAGCGGCATTAGCGTTAGATCAACTCCCATGTGACCGGCCTTTTATGACGTTGTTTCATCTCGGGCCAACGAGGCCCCGTGGTGCAGTCCTTCAATGTAAGCTGCGGCAATTACCTTCCACAGTTCCATCGGTCGTGGACCAGCCATGTTTCTCTCTACGCTTGGACCGCAGACGCT